>NZ_LNYK01000014.1:315296-486838 GCF_001467825.1 Legionella londiniensis | reverse complement strand
GACTACTATTCCCTTGAAATTGTGAAAAATAACAGTTTACGGATTTTTTTATTGTATTCAATTTAAATGGTGATTGAGCCTAGCCGAAGACTCCCCTGCCTGGCCCTATGTGACCTCAACGACAGATAATTGCCTCGGCAGCAATTGTACTTTCCATCAATCCTGTTTTTTGGTCCATGCCAGAAAACGCGCCATGGAGGCAGATGTCGTGGTGATCAATCACCATCTTTACTTTGCCGACAGCCGCCTAAAAAATGAAGGGTTTGCTGAATTATTGCCTGGTGTGGAAGTAGCGGTATTTGATGAAGCGCATCAATTAGCGGAAATTGCCGCCAATTTTTATGGCCAGCGCCTAAGTACCCATCAGTTTGAAAACCTGTTGGATGATATGCTTCGCGAATGGCCTGTGCTTGATCTTGCCAATCAGCCCCTTAAGCCCTTACGCAGCCGTTTTGATCAAACCGTAACCCTCCTGTTTGAAGCATGCAGTACCCTTGGAGACCGTTTTTCAATACAGGGGGTTGGCAAAAATTCACCTTTTAAAACGGCCTATCAGTCGCTTGCCGATATTGCCGGCCAATGCATGCAGTGTTTTTCAGACATGGATCTTGGCGACTATCCGGGGCTTATGCGTTGCAAAATCCGCCTGCAGGAATTGATTGCTTTCCTTAATCTGTTCATCAGCGAAGAAGGCGGATATATCCGCTGGATAGAACGTTTTAAGCATTCTCTTGTTTTTCACATGACGCCTTATAATATTGCTGATTCATTTAGAGAGTTGTTGAGAAAACAAAACAGCGCTTCCATTTTTACCTCCGCAACGCTTACTGTCGCTTCTTCATTCAAGCCATTCACCCAATCTTTAGGGCTTTGCCATGCCGATACCCTGATGCTGCCAAGTCCTTTTGATTTTGCAAAGCAAGCCTTGCTTTACTTGCCGCGATCGCTGCCTGATCCAAAAGATGCCCGCTATTATGATTGTTTGCTGGAACGGGTTCTGCCAATCGTTGAAGCCTGCGGCGGGCGCTGTTTTTTCCTCTTTACGAGCCACCAGGCCTTAAATCAGGTTGCGAAGCGTTTAAAGCGTTATTTAAGCTTTCCCCTGTTAATCCAGGGGGAAGAAGCAAAGCCGATTCTTTTGGCGCGTTTTCGCAAGCTCGGCAATGCAGTTTTGTTGGGAACCGCAACGTTCTGGGAAGGTGTGGATGTCAAAGGCGATGCATTATCGTTGGTGATTATTGATAAATTACCTTTTGCAAGTCCCACAGATCCTGTAATGCATGGTAAAATGGCCTATTTAAAAGCGCAGGGTATTTCAGGGTTTGAGGCTTTATCCTTGCCCAATGCCATACTGGCGCTAAAACAAGGTGTTGGGCGCCTCATCCGTGATGTAAATGACAAAGGGGTATTGATGATAGCCGATCCGCGACTGGTGGCAAGAGAGTATGGCCGGGAGATTTTTCAAAGCCTGCCCAACATGCAAAAGACGCGTCATGAAAATACGGTTTTAACGTTTATTAATCAGCTCAATCTGACTCATGAAACTTCTAGCAATTGACACAACGACCTCACTTTCTTCAGTGGCTTTGAGTATTGAAAGCCGTATGCTTTGTAAAGAACAGGGTTTAATCCGCCAGCATGCCCAATTGCTGCTGCCTATGATAAAAGAGATGCTGGATGAGGCAGGATTGTCTGTAAAACAGCTGGATGGGATCATATTTGGGCGTGGGCCTGGCAGTTTTACCGGGTTACGGATAGCCTGCAGCGTTGCAAAAGCTCTTGCCTATGCCCATGATTTGCCGGTTTACCCTGTGAGCAGCCTTGCTGCCATTGCCTATGAAGCGTTTAACCGCGTTGAGCAGCTGCCGCCTCAAACTCAGGTGCTGGCGATGATCGATGCGCGCATGCAGCAAGTGTATTGGGCATATTATTTGGACAACACTGCTGCGAAACCGGAACGGGTAACCGATCCTCATGAGGTGGATGTTGTCCAGTCGCCTGTTCTTCTGGCAGGCAGCGGATTTGAACCTTATCTTGCCCTATTGCCGCCCCTTTTGCAGAAAAACCTCATCCGGCAGATGGCTGTGTTTCCCCATGCTCGCTCGATGATCCATTTAGTGCAATCTGGATGTTGCCAACCTGTCAGCGCTGCCGAGGCGCTGCCCGTCTATGTGCGCAACCAAGTTACCCAAGGAGAAACACGTGGATAAAAAATTATTGGATATTCTCGTCTGCCCGCTATGCAAGGGTAAGCTTTTGTTGAAAAAAGAGGAGTTAATTTGCCCTTTTGACCGGCTTGCATACCCTGTTCGCGATGGAATTCCTGTCATGCTGGAGCAGGAAGCGCGATTGCTAACCCTTGAAGAAAAAGACGAGCTATGAGCGTTGAATTTCATATCGTCATACCCGCCCGGTTTCATTCCACGCGATTTCCCGGTAAATTACTGAAACTTATACAGGGCATCACTGTAATCGAACGGGTATATCGCCAGGCGCTGAAAGCGAATCCCAAAACCATCACAATTGCAACCGATCATCAAGCTATATTTGACATGGCGCGGGGGTTTGGGGCAAATACCGTTATGACTTCCACGCATCATGCCTCAGGTACTGACAGGCTTGCTGAAGTGGTGGAGCGTGGCCATTTTGACGAGCAGGATATCATCGTCAATGTTCAGGGGGACGAGCCTTTTATCGCGCCTGCATTGATTGCCCAGGTTGCAGCCAGCCTCAGAAAAGCCAATTCCCCTGTGGCAACGCTCTGTCGCCTTGTCGATACGCTTGAAAGCGCCCGCAATCCTAATGTGGTCAAAGTTGTCCGCGACAGCCAGGGCTATGCGCTTTACTTTTCCCGAAGCCTGATTCCATTTTGCCGCGACAATCCTGACTCCATCCGCGAGGTTTACCGCCATATCGGCTTATATGCCTACCGGGCAGGGTTTTTAAGGCAAGTGGTGAGTTGGCCCGCATGCCAGCTGGAAACCACAGAAGCCCTTGAGCAACTGCGTATACTCTGGAATGGCTATCCAATCAAGGTTGATGAAGCGTGCGTTGAACCCTTGCAGGACATCAATACCCCTGAGGATTTGGCAAAAGCTTGCCAGTATCTGGAGCAAGGGATTTATTCACAGCCATAGCATTCAACGTCGCTTTCATAAGAGTTTTTTTTTGCGTGTGCGGCACGTGAGGCTTTGCGCCAGTATAAGAGAAATGCAGGCAATAACATCAGCAAAATACCCAGAGTAAACACCATGCGGTAATGATCAGTCCCGCCAAAATCGAGGCTGTTTTCCGGCGGGAAAAAACCCACCACCAGCGTGATGGTACATCCTGCGATGCCTATAATGCAGGTTAAATAATAACCAATCTTTCCGCCGGGGATTGCGAACGGGCGAGGGAGCGCGGCAAATTTTCTTTTCAATCGGATGGCGGCTAAAAACATCAGCACATACATCAGAATATAAAGCTCGGTACTCAAGGCAGTAAACAGCCAGTAAATGGCGTTCACGGTGGGAAATAACAGGAAGCCGCCGCAAAGAAGCGTGACTAAAACCGCCTGCAGTATCAAAATGCGGGAGGCAATCCCATGGCGATTCATCCGGTAAAGCCAGTGGGGAAAATAACCGTCGTCTGCAGCAAGAAGCAATCCTTTTGCAGGAGAAATAATCCAGTTGATCATGCTGCCAAGGCTGCCAAGCAACAGCAAAATCACCATCAGGGGCATTAGATAATCGAGGTGGTAGGCGGCAAAAAAGTTGGTGAAGGCCTGCATCACGCCATGCACCAGGCTGATTTTTTCCTGGGGCAGCACAAATGCGATAGCCAGAGAACCCAATATCATGGTCGATAAAATCAGCAGGACGGAAAAATACATGGCCCTTGGAAAATTTCTTTGGGGATTATGAACATTGCGCACGTGAACTGCGGCAAGTTCCATGCCCAGAAATGAAGTCATAATGGCAGTTAAAGATATCCATGAGTGCGTATCGTGCAAATGGGGAATCAATTTGTTGAAGCTTAAATCAATGGCAAGGGGGTGGCCTTGCAGGAGCCAGATGACGGCTAAAAGAATGATAAACCCCATCGGGATAATCATCCCGACTATGGCGCAGAAGCTTGCAAAGGCGGCAGAGGCGCGAAGCCCTGTGAGCCCCAGGATGGTTAAGGACCAGAATATAAGCAGAATGACGGCGATTAGGTAATATTTATTTTGTGCAAGTTCAGGATTGATGAGGTAAGCGAGCGTTCCCGCAATAAAGGAAAGAATGGTCGGGTACCAGACCATGGTATTGATCCATTGCAGCCAGATTGTAAAAAAAGCCCACTTATCGCCAAAGGCATGGCGAACCCAACTGTAAACGCCGCCTTCTTCTTCCGACCAGGTTGAGGAAAGCTCTGCCGCAACCAGCGCTACCGGGATAAGAAAAACCAGGGCAGAAAAAATAAAGAAAAATATCAATGAAGAACCAAACAAGGCCGTCGCGGGAAGATTACGTATACTGTCGATTGCTCCGGTAATTAATAAAACCAAAGCGAGCACTGAAATTTTTTCCGAAGACCATGCTTTCATGGAAACAAACCTTACTTGGCAAAAACATATACATTATATAGGAATAAGAGACAGTTTGGAATGGAATTTCCTGACTGATTGGGGTTATGCCATCATTCGCACCGGCATGCCCCGCATCAGTATAAGTGATTCAGTTTGCGGAAGGAAGGCATGCTGTTTGCGATGCCCCCTATCCGGATAAAATCCCGTGCGCTGTGAGGATAATCGTGCGGGGCGGGGCGTGATTTCTGTGTTCCGAGAGCATAATGCCCTGCCATTGCCCAAGCTGCATTGCCCCGTCTTTTAGAGGAAGCGTCAGGCTTGCGCCGAGAAGAACATTCTTAATGTGCGCGGGCATATCATCCGGGCCTTCAAGGGTGTGCTGATAAAGCGGCTGTTCTTCAGGAACCGTCCGGTTAAAAAAACGTTCAAGATCGCTTCGGACTTCCCTGCAGGTATTTTCGCTCAGGCATAATGACGCTGAAGTATGCTTGAGAAATAAATGCAAAAGGCCTGTTTTTATCGCGGGCATCGCTTTCAGGATTGAGTCAATCTCTGCGGTAATCAAATGAAATCCACGCGGCTTTTGCGCGATTGCAAGCTCCCTTTGCCAGTAAACGGGAGGGCGCTTATCCTCTGTCATGCCTCATCCCGTCGCGGCAGGCAGGCGAATCCGCAACTGAAGCCTGGTTTGCCCATTCATCAGGGCTATACAAATGTAAACTCAGGGCATGCAGGCCTTGGCCAAACTCATGGGCAAGGAGGGAATGAACCAAACGGTGCCGGTTAATGCGGCTTAATTGAGCAAATTGCTCGGAAACAGCAATCACCTTGAAATGCGATTCCGAATGGTGGGGGACATGGTGGCGATGAGTCTCGTCATCGACCTGAAGGGTATGGGGATTTAACTCTTTTTCAAGCACATGATAGATGCGTTGTTTCCGTGACATGGCAGATTCAATAACTAACAGGGAAGATGGGTTAAGTATACCCTAAAATTCCCCTCATGCCGAATACCCGCCGCGTAACAGGCGCATCGTTATCTTGTAAACTGGATTATCATTAATAATGAACAGGTTCATTTTTCAGTGGCAAGCATGCGGGGATTTACGTTAATAGAGATGATGATCGTGGTCATGATCATCGGCATCGTTGCGGCCTTCGGGATTGCGGCCTTTCAGGATTATATTGTGCGCGCCCGCGTGACCAACGGCTTAAGCCTTGCCGCTTCGGCAAAATTTGCCGTAGCCTCCAGCGTGATGGAAAGCAATGGCCTGCCCGCAACGCAGGTCCAAACAGGATACCAGAGCCCCGCGCCCAATGAAGACGTCAGCTCAATTACGATTGCCGATGACGGCACGGCTGAAATTACGGTTCGTTATACTGCCAGGGCAGGGGGCGGCACGATTATTTTAAAACCCGACATTCAAGCCAACCGGGAAATCACCTGGACATGTACCGGCGGGACGCTCGCGGCCAAATACCGCCCGGCCAATTGCCGATGAAAAACAACTGGACAGCAGAACAAATAATGTCATATAGTGACAAAAATTGTCACCTCATCCGTCCATGATCTGCATTTTAAGCGACAAACAAAGGGGTTCTGAGCTGGCATCTATTTTGCATATTAAATAGTGTAACCGATTTTTTTAGGGGATTGTCATGATGCAGAAAGGTTTTACATTAATTGAGCTGATGATTGTGGTGGCTATTATTGGTATTTTGGCCGCTGTGGCAATTCCAGCCTACCAGGATTATACAATCCGGGCGCGGGTCACCGAGGGGTTAAACCTGGCAGCGGCCGCAAAGCTTGCTGTAGCTGAAGTACGGCAGTCCCAAGGTACTTTCCCGACTGATAATGCTTCGGCTGGTTATCCGGGGATAACAGCTACTGCTAATGCTAATGTCCAGTCTATTAACGTTGGGGCTAATGGAGTGATTACGGTGACTTACGGAGCTCCTGCGCAGAATGTGGTGTTGACTTTAACACCTACTGCACAAGCCACTGGGGAAATAACCTGGGCCTGTCGGGTAACAAATGCGGCAAACAACCGCTATGTTCCTGCCAATTGTAGAGCGTAATTCAGGACATTGGGCTCAAAAGCCGCCAGCAGGCGGCTTTTTTTATCGCAGCGCTTATGCCTGCCGCAGCGGGTTCAATTTTTTTTCAACCAGTTGATTCTTAAGCCGCACGTAATCTGGCAGGCCGCTGGCATAGGGGGGGTAGGCTTCGCCCTGAATCAGGGGGGTCAGGTAGCGCCTGCAGGCTTCTGTAATGCCAAAGCCATCGTCTCGGATAAATTCCCTGGGCATTTTTCTTTCCTGGTTTGCGACTTCAGCCAGGGGCACATGGCTTATTGCCCACTGGTAAGGTTCTTCCTGTGTACGGATAATGACAGGCATAATGGCATTATGGCCGCTGATTGCAAGCTTGACGGCTTCCTTGCCCAGGGCATAGGCTTGCTCGAGGTCTGTCCGTGAGGCAATATGGCGCGCGGAACGTTGCAGATAATCAGCCACCGCCCAATGATATTTAAGGTTTAACGCGTTTTTGACGAGGCTTGCGATCACGGGCGCGACTCCCCCCAATTGCGCATGGCCAAAGGCGTCGCGAAGCCCTGAATCGCTTAAAAACTGCCCGTCCTCGCGGCGGATGCCTTCTGATACGACAATGACGCAATAACCATATTCGCTCACGCAATGCTTGACCCGCTCGAGAAAGCGCTGTTCCTCAAAGGGGATTTCAGGAAAGAGAATGATATGAGGGGGGGTGTGCGCTTCTTTTCCGGCAAGGCCGCTTGCCGCGGCTATCCAGCCCGCATGCCTGCCCATCACTTCAAGAATGAATACCTTGGTTGACGTCGCGGCCATGGACGCGACATCCATTCCGGCTTCAAGCGTTGAAATGGCAATGTATTTCGCGACAGAGCCGAATCCGGGGCAGGAGTCGGTAAACGGTAAATCATTGTCTACTGTTTTGGGGATGCCGATGCATGTTACCGGAAACCCGCGTTCCTGGCTCAGTTTTGCAACTTTATGGGCAGTGTCTTGAGAGTCACCGCCGCCATTATAGAAAAAATAACCTATATTATGCGCTTGAAACACTTCAAGCAGGCGCGAAAAATCATTGCTGTTTTCTTTTAATTTGTAACGGCAGGAACCAAACGCGCCGGCAGGGGTATGCAGCAATTTGCCTATGTCGCCATCGCTCTCAAAACCGGTATCGATAAGGTTTTCTTCCAGCACGCCGATGATTCCGTCTTTGGCGGCATAGACTGTCCCGATTTGATCTCGATGCAGCCTGGCTGTTTGAATAACGCCACAGGCTGAAGCGTTAATGACCGCAGTTACCCCGCCTGACTGCGCATAAATTGCATTTTTAACGGACATAATTTCTCCCATATTGACTATAGCTTATCCGGAGGGATTAAATTGGCAGCAAAAGTATTTTGATATTCGGCAAGCACCTCATCGATACAAGTCATCAACTGTGAAAAGGCGAGTTGTATTTCATGAATGTGCTTTGCCTGCCTTGCCAGAGATTCTACTTGAGCGACTTGCTTTTGCAAGCGGGGAACCCCGCAAAAGCAGCAAGCGCCATGTAATTTGTGAGCGAGATGTTCTAATGCCTTTAAATTTTGATTTTGCAACAAGCGGGCAAATTCCTTGCGGTTTTTTTTCAATTCTTCAATAAAGCGGCTTAAAAACTCCAAAGCCAACTCCTCATTGCCGGATACCTTCTGCAGGCACATCTGCCAGTTTATGGCCGATTCATTGTCTTTCCGAATGACGGCGAGAAGGCGCTGCAACAAGGTTTTTTCGTCAATGGGTTTTTGCAGGCAAACATCAATATCGGCTTTTGAAGATTGCGCGCTGCTGATTTCAACATTGTTGGCGCTAATGAGGATGATGGGGGTGCTTTTGTTGAGAACTGAGGCTTTTCTGATGAGGCGCGCGGCATCAAACCCATTCAATTTTGGCATTTGCAAGTCGAGCAAAATGGCATCAAACCGCTTTATCTTGCATAAGTCGACAGCCTGCGCGCCATCTGCGACGGTTTCAATGCAAGCCCTTTCCCCCAGCAATGAATTGAGAAGCATCCGGTTAACCGGATTATCCTCGGCAATGAGCAAGGCGGGCTTTTGGCGATAAAGCTCATCTCTTAGCTTGTCCAGCGCTTCATCGGACTTGTTGCAGATGCCCGCTTGATTTAAAAGCGAATCGATGGCGCCATGCAGCTTTTGAATATTGGGCGGTTTAAATAAAAACCCTTTTGCGCCTAAAGCGGCATAATTTTCTATAGGCCATTTCGATACCAGGACACAGGGCACTGGCTGTTGCTTTAGTATCGCGGCAATTTGCGGCTCACACCCCTGATTCACGCTGATGAAAGCCAGATGGCAGTCTTTATGGGTCTGAAAGGACTCTGTTAACTGTTTGAACGTGTTGACCTTGATGCAATGGATGCCCCAGTGACCTAAACCGTTGCATAAAGCTTCAAGGTGCAGGGGATTATCATCAAAACAAAGAACTTTCAGGTTGCTGAAGCGGTGCGCCTGATGCTTTTCGACTTCATAGCCTGGCAATTTGGCAAGTTTAATCTGTACCGAGAATGTAGAGCCTTTATGGAGTTCACTGCTTAGGCTGATACGGCCATGCATGTGTTCCGCAAGTTTTTTAGAGATCACAAGCCCAAGCCCTGAGCCGCCGTAGCGCCGGGTTATTGTGGTATCCACCTGATTGAATGCATTAAAAAGCGTTGCCTGGTCTTTTGGCGCAATGCCTGTTCCAGTGTCGGTAACGGCAAGGCATACGGTATATTCCCTTGCGGTTTCTTCTTCAATATGGGTGCGGATAAGCACATAGCCGTGATCGGTAAATTTAATGGCATTGCTGATGAGGTTGCTGATGATTTGTTTAATGCGCAGCGGGTCGCCCAACATGGCTTTCGGAACAGCAACATTGGTAATGGGAATTAAATCAATGCCTTTTTTATGGGCATTGGGAGCAAATAAGGCAAGAACCTCATCGATGCAGGCACGTATATCAAGCGGTATGCAATCGAGGTGCAGCTTGCCCGCCTCCATTTTGGAGTAATCGAGAATATCGTTAATAATTGCGAGCAGATCCTGTGCCGAGGAGCGGATGGTTTTCACATAATCCAATTGCAGCGGATCAAGCTTGCTTTCCAGCAATACATTCGTAAACCCAATCACTCCATTCATCGGGGTGCGTATTTCATGGCTCATGTTGGCGATGAATTCCGATTTTTGTTGGCTTTTTTCTTCCGTTTTCTTTTTTTCAAGGGTGAGTTCAATATTTTTTTCTTCAAGCAGTTCAAGATTTTTTTGTAAATCCGCGGTAGCTACTTCAATGTACTGGTTTAAGTCATGGGTAATGTTTAAATATTCCTTTTGCATGTGCGCGCAGCCCCTCTCAATAATTCCCAGCTCCCCGGGGCTTGAAACACGAATCTCTGTTTCAAATTCATTCCGTAAAATTTGTTTCATGCTGCGTTGCAGGCGGATAATCGGCAGATAAATTTTTCTGGAAAGAAAAAAGTGGGTTGTCAGCCCAAGCAGCAATCCAATCAGGGTGATAAAAATAGTCACGATATACATTTGATACTGTTTGAGCAGGGCTGAGCGGGTATCTATGTCTATCGACAGCCAGCCAAGAATATCATCAGCCTGAAAATCGATGGGGCTTGCCGGCGCTTTAAAAGGGGTTGAAGCATACAGGTTGAACCGGGGAACGGTAATTGGCGCTATGAAATTGATGCTCAAAGGGGTTATCCGTTTGCTTTCAACATAATCTCCCGTGAACTTGGGCACAGGCAGCGGCTTTTTGAGGGAATGTTTGCCGCCCCGGTAAGCGATGAGCTGGCCTTTGGCGTTATAAAAAGCCAATGTTAGAACTTCCGGGTTAATGGTTGAAGCATCGACCAGGCCCTGTAAGGTTCGATAGTCATGGCGCAGGAGCGCAAGCTGTGCTGCGGGAAGCAGCTGGCGGATATAGGCTTCGCCAAGATGCAGGTTATTCTGCTCTAGATCCCTGCTGAATTGGCCGTTATAGAATAAAGCAAACATTACAGCCACCAGAAGGACAGGAAGAATAGTCATTATTCTCAGCTGGTATTTGATGCCAATGCTTTTCACGAAACTCCCTGAAGTCATTCAACCAAAAAACGCCCAGGGCCTTTTCGCAACATGTTTGGTTAATCGAAACAGAATCACGTCAATATGAGGCAATGCCCCCTGGTTGGCTTGCCTTGATGCTGTGTAAGACCGATTAGACGCGTTTGCGGACATAAACCATACAGACAGGTTCTGGATGGCGCAATTTGTTAACAGGCATTTAGTCGGCTATTATATCGCGATAATTTCAGAGCTTACAATGGAGTATTCAATGGTTGTTCGAACCCGTTTCGCGCCAAGCCCTACCGGTTTTTTGCATGTAGGCGGGGTGCGCACTGCTTTATTTTCCTGGCTTTTTGCCAGGCATCATCAAGGGCAGTTTATCCTGCGTATTGAAGATACTGACCGCGAGCGTTCCACAGAAGAATCAGTTCGAGCAATTTTGGATGGGATGTCCTGGCTTGGCCTTCATCATGATGAAGGCCCATTTTATCAGACAGAGCGATATCCGCGGTACCGACAAGTCGTTGAGCAGCTTCTGGCTGAGGGCTGCGCCTATCGTTGTTACTGCAGCAAGGAACGCCTGGAAGCGCTTCGTGAACAGCAGATCGCCGCTAAAGAAAAACCCAAATACGATGGCCATTGCCGCGGAAAAAATTTTCCAGGGCGTGAAGAACCCTTTGTCGTGCGTTTTAAAAACCCGCAAAGCGGAACAGTCACTTTCACAGATCAGGTATATGGCGACATCCATGTGGATAACCGCGAACTCGATGACTTGATTATCCTGCGCTCTGACGGCAACCCGACTTATAACTTCGCGGTTGTTGTGGATGACTGGGACATGGGTATTACGCATGTGATTCGCGGGGATGATCACATTAACAATACGCCAAGGCAAATCAATTTGTTTAAAGCTTTAAATGCGCCTATCCCTGTATTTGCCCATTTACCCATGATTCTCGGCGAAGATGGCAAACGCCTGTCAAAACGGCACGGGGCAGTTAGCGTTTTGCAATTTAAGGAAGAAGGCATTTTGCCGCATGCCTTGCTCAATTACCTGGTACGGCTCGGTTGGTCTTTTGGCGATCAGGAGATTTTCAGCGTTGAAGAAATGATTGCCTCTTTTAACCTGAACAACATCAGTCGCGCCGCAGCGAGCTTTAACTACGAAAAATTATATTGGCTCAATCAGCATTATCAGAAATTTGACGCCAAAGAGTCCGTGGCCAAGGCACTTTTATGGCACTTTGAGCAAAAAGGGATTGATGTGGCCAATGGGCCAAAACTTGAGGATTTAATCTCCATTCAGGCGGAGCGATGTAAGACATTACGGGAAATTGCTGAAAAAAGCCTTTATTTCTATGAAGATGAAATACAATATGATGAGGAAGCAGAAAAAAAATATTTGCTTCCTGCAGCCTACCCTCCATTAAAAGCCCTGTATGCTTCATTTGCCGCAGTTGAGCACTGGCAACGAGATGTTTTGCAGCAATGCATCAATGACATCTGCGCCGAATTTAACCAGGGCATGGGCAAAATCGCTCAGCCTTTACGTGTCGCGGTGACCGGAACAAGCACGTCGCCTTCAATCGACATGACCCTGACCCTGCTTGGCAAAAAACGGGTCCTTGAACGCTTGTCCACTGCATTGCGACGGCTGCAAGATCGCATGCAAAATGAGGCTTCCTGAGCGCCCCTGTCGTTTGGGGCGTTTTTCTCAACTTTTTTGTTATCCGTCCGATATCACTTCTGTACGGAGCAAAAAGGGCGCAGGTATGAAAGAAAAACATTTTGCTTATAAAATATATCGTGAGGCTTCAAGGCTTGTCTGCACTCATTATGAGTTTGAAGAAGACAAGATGCTTGATTTGCTCAAAGAAATAAAGCAAACCCCCTCAGCCGGGCTTTACTGGATATTCAAGCAATTCAATGGAAAACCAGAGCAGGCGCTTTGCATTATCGATTGCAGCCAAAACCGCATTTATTATCACCATTCAGGCGAGGTAGAAAATCTTGACGATACCATAAAAAAACTGAGCAGGTAGGAAAACCCCGCTTCAGCAATCAGAAGCGGGATAGTCTATTATTACAATGAGCAAACACAAGGACGATGAACATGGCTACAAAAATAAAATTATCTAAAATCATGGGGTTGGTGCTGGTTGTTTTTCCTTTGCTGGCAACAGCTGCGACCAACGCCAAAATGGAAATGAGCAAGGATGAGTGGTTAAGTAAAATCAAGGAAATCGTGCCTGAACCCATCTGTAAAGGATTTATGCAGGATGAAACCATAGCGTCCCGCTTAAAGGCCAGGAATATTGATTTGCAAAAATGCATAGAATTGATCCCGGGGATTGCCGATAAGTGCTCGAAAAAATTTTACGATCGCCTGCCTGCCACCATAACCCAGGAAAACGTATCCAAATGGGGTCACAGTATTGGTGAATGTATTGGCGCGGAATTTGTGATTAATTATGTATTTTCTGATACCGAAGAGAAAAAAGATACGACTGCAGATGGTGAACAAGATGCCAAAACCAATTCTGAGATGAAAAAAGAAACAGGCAATTAAGCATTTTTGCTCCCTGCAAAAATAATTTATCATTGTTTTGCATTTCAATTGTGTCACCCGGATTAGGCCGAAGCCTTAATCCGGGACTCTGCGCATGACAGATTTTTTTGTGATGTAGAGAGAATCCGGGATTCATATAGTCATCACCGCCTGGTTTTCAGTTCTGTCTTAAAACCAACGTCATCAGCATATTCATGAAGTTTTTAGTCGGGATGCGCCAATTCCAACAAGCCTTTTTGTGATACCAAGCTTCATGAGATAATCGCTTGGTGTTTATGCAGGATAAAAACTAATTTTTAAGTACCGGGGGAAGGATATGGATATTGACACAGCAAAGCTTTATCTGCTCGAAAACACCAATGATATTGTCATTATCACTGAAGCGAATATTGAAGCGCCGGATTCTCCAAAAATTTTATATGTTAATGACGCCTTTACGCAGTTGACAGGATATTCAAAAGAAGAGGCCATCGGGCGAACGCCGCGCATTCTTCAAGGTGAGAAAACGGATAAAAAAACCTTAAAACAATTAAAAAAAGCAATGCGAAAAGAACAGGAGCTCCGCGTGGAATTGCTTAACTATGCCAAAAGCGGGCGCGAGTACTGGATTGATTTTCATATCATTTACATTCGGGATCATACAGGGAAAGTTTGTTATTTAGGCGCGATTGAACGTGATATCACGAAAATCAAAGAGCTCAATCGCGCATTGGAGAAAAAATCGAAAGTTGACCCGCTAACCAAAGCGTTAAATCGTGATACTGTATTCAGGTACGGAGAAGAGGCTTTTCTTGCTTTTAAAAGCCTGGGGCAGAAATTTGGGCTTATTTTTATTGATATAGATAATTTTAAGGAGTTTAACGATAAAAAAGGGCATATCGCGGGCGATAAATTATTAATACTGGTGGCCAATGTCTGCCGCAAGGTTTTCCGTGCCATTGATAAAGTGGGTCGGTACGGCGGTGATGAATTTATTGTTTTGCTCGAAGGCGCCGATAGGGCAACTACTGAAGCCAAGGCAAAAAAATTGCATCAGTGCCTGCAAAATAAATATCAAATTTCGAGCAGTATTGGCGCAACAAGTGTTTCAGAGTACGACACTTCGCTGGAAAAAGTTATCCAACGGGCTGATCATGCGATGTATGAAGCAAAAAAAGAAGGTAAGTCTAAAGTTCGATACTGTGATTAGGAACCTTGAGATGGGGTTAACATTAAGAATTTTTGTTTTAAAACTACCAAAATATTTCTTAGTTATAGGCACACCGGTAAAACGAATTTAACGCATCAGGATAATTATTGACCCATTGAAATTGATGCAATGGTTTTGGCCTGCTGTTGAATTTGTCATCGCTGCAAAGATGGCAGGGAAGGCGGCTGATGATGCAGCCAATATATTTAAAGCGCGTGTAGCGGACAAATGGCGTATCAATGACATCATTTGGACATCGTTTTTCATAGCAAATGTAGAAGCTGTCAGCCTTGGGTTCATCTGGCGGCGTTAAAGGGAGGGCAAACAAACCCTTTACATGGAAAATGCCAAGAACGGCAAGGGCTGCAAATGATGTTTTTAAACAGGACAGGTTCATGGGGGAATTTATTGTTTATTTTATTATGTAATAGCATGTATATTTTTATTATGCAATAACGCAAAACTCTGAGGGAAGGACTAACCATGCTTGTAACCTTTAGCAGCGACGCCCATGAGAATATCACCATGTTCGGCAGCGTAGCCAGGCGATTATTAAATATGATGGGACACAGCGGTACAGTTCCAGGAGCCATACTGGCGCAAGATGTCCCTGAAGCGTTATCCCGCTTGAAGGCGGCTATTGCCGAAGAAAAGAGCAAAAAGAGCCCTGAATCCGCCCAACTTGATGAGGATGAAGAGCCGGAAGTCAGTATTGCCCACAGGGCATTACCCTTAATTGGACTGTTGGAAGATTCGGCCAAAGCCAAGTGCAATGTCATGTGGCGGGCACGATAAGCCCCTGATGATTACAGTTTGCACAATAAGGTCATGCCCTGCAGCCTGATGTATGCTAAACTGCCGGCATTTTTTATTTGACTCATGAATTATGCTCACCCTCAACCAGATTACACTCTCGCGCGGCAATAAAATACTCTTAAACAAGGCAAGCGCTTGCCTTTACGAAAAGCAAAAAGTGGGTTTAGTGGGCCAGAACGGGTGCGGAAAGTCAAGCTTGTTTGCTTTGTTGCGCAAGGAATTGGCGGTTGACGCCGGGGAGTTTTTTGTTAACCCTCATCTTCGCATCAGCCACCTCGCCCAGCAAGTTCCTGAAGGGGAAGAATCGGCGCTCGATTATGTTTTAGCCGGCGATGAGGAATATATCGACTTGCAGAGAAAACTTAAAGCGGCAGAACATGCCGGCGATGACATGGAAGTGCTTGCCTGCCATACATTGCTGAATGAGACTGAAGGGTACAGCAAGCCCGCAAAAGCCGCAGCCATTCTCGCAGGCCTTGGTTTTGCCGCCAGCGCCCACGAATCGTCCGTTAACAGCTTTTCCGGCGGCTGGCGCATGCGTCTTAATTTAGCCCGCTGCTTGATGAAGCCTGCTGATTTGTTGCTCCTGGACGAACCGACCAACCACCTGGATATGGAAGCAATCATCTGGCTTGAAAAATGGTTAAAACATTGCCCGCAAACCATCATCTTAATTTCCCATGACCGTGAGTTTCTTGATGCCGTTGTAACGCATATTCTCCATATCGAGCAGCAGGGCTTGTTTTTGTACAGTGGAAATTATTCTGATTTTGAACGAAGCAGGGCTGAAAAACTGGCGCTACAGCAAGCGCTATACAATAAGCAGCAAAATCAGATTAAGCATTTAATGTCTTATGTCGAGAGGTTCCGGGCCAAGGCAACCAAGGCGAGACAGGCACAAAGCCGTTTGAAAGCGATAGCCAGGATGGATATTATCGCACAGGCGCAGATTGACTCTTCTTTTTCTTTTCAGTTCTATCCTTGTGGGCCGGCAGCAAAACCTTTATTAAAATGCCAGAAAATATCAGTAGGTTATAAGCCTTTTAATCCGGTTTTACAGAAAGTGGATTTCACAGTAAACCCCTCTTCCCGCATCGCGCTATTGGGGCCTAACGGGCAAGGCAAGTCAACATTGATTAAAGCGCTGGTCGGGGATTTGGAACCCCTCGCGGGCGACATTGAGCGTTCAAGGCATTTGCGGATTGGCTACTACGCCCAGCATCAACTGGAACAGCTGGATGTGGATCTTAGTCCTTTGGAAACCATCCAGCCTTTATCTCCAGATGCAAAAGAACAGACAATCCGTGATTTTTTAGGCGGGTTTAATTTTGCAGGCGACATGGCAACCAGCAGCATTCGCTATTTTTCCGGAGGTGAGAAAGCCCGCCTCGCCTTGGCCAAGCTTGTTTGGCTGAAGCCCAATTTATTATTGCTGGATGAACCAACCAACCATCTGGATTTAAACATGAGGGCAGCAATTGAAATTGCCCTGCAGAGCTATGAAGGCGCTTTGATTTTAATTTCTCATGACCGCCATTTGCTGCGCACGGCAGTTGATGATTTTTATCTGGTGAATGATGGCCAAGTGACTCCTTTTTCAGGAGACCTCGAAGATTATTATCAGTGGATGCAGGGTCGAAACGCGCAAAATGAAGTCAGTTCTGCTGAAGGCGGCACCCGGTATCGAGAGAAGCGCAGTTTGCAAAATCGCTTAAAAAAACTTGAAGCGCTTATCGACTCCTGCCAGAAACAATTGACGGCATTTGAAGAGGAGCTTGGCAATGCCGCGCTATATGCAGAAGGCGAAGATACAACCTTGCAGAACATATTGAGGCAACGCCTGGAAATTGAGAAGGAGTTGGCCGCTGCGGAAGAAGCATGGCTTGAAGTCATGGAGGCGCTTGAAACTTTTTGAATCCGGCATGGCGCACAAGCTTTTTGCTGATGAAAATTCCGGCTAAATTTGTTTTTTCAGCTGATTCAGCAAGTGGTATGCAGCGTCCTGTTCCGCTTTACGCCGGCTTGCTCCCTGCCCGGATGTTTTGATGCGAAGCGTTGGAACCGTACAAGTGACAAAAAACAGTTGATTATGTTCCTCGCCCTCAATGCGGTTTAAGGTGTATTCGGGCAAGGCAAGCTTTTCTGCCTGCAGGAATTCCTGTAATTGCGTTTTGGCATCCTTCAAATTATAGTTAAGCGCGTTATCATCAAGCCTCGTCTGGTAAAGATGAAGAATGACATGCCGGGCAGACGGCAAGCCTCCATCGAGATAGACTGCGGCAAAAATCGCCTCCAGGGCATCCGCCAATATAGAAGCGCGCCGGAAACCGCCGCTTTTTAATTCTCCCTGGCCAAGATATAAGTAATCGCCGAGGTTTAATTCAAACGCAATTTCGGCAAGTGTTTCGCCCTTAACCAGGTGCGCCCTGAGCCGGCTTAGCTCGCCTTCGCTGTGCTTTGGAAATCGTTCAAAAAGCGCGTTGGCAATGACGAAGCTTAATATGGAATCGCCTAAGAATTCCAGGCGTTCATTGTTCACCTTCCCGGCGCTGCAATGTGTTAAAGCCTGTTTCAGGAAGGCAGGCGTTTTGAATTCATAATCCAGGCGACGGCAAAGTCTTTGTAAATTATTCTCCACCGATTTTTACCTCTGCAGCATTATCAAATTTAAACAAAAGACTCATATTGCCAACCACGGGCTTGACCACCTGGTACTTGACGGTGATCAAATAAATACCGGGTTTTGTGGGTTTAACAGCCACTTGTTTTTCGGGGATGTCAACGCCGTTAACATAGAGCTGATTCATCAATTTCTTCTTAAGGAGGATGGCATTGACCGAAGGCTCGGCGGAAAAATCACTCTCAGGTATTTTTTTCATTGCCTCAATAGAACGGCTAACCGTGTAATGCTGGATGTAAACAGGAAAGATCCGCATGATGAGAATACCCAGAAAAATTATCACGATTACCGTAAAGAGCATCCCGATGAGCGTCATTCCATGTTGTTTATTCATTGTCATTCCCTAGTGGATCAAGTTACCAATTTTCGACCAACGAACTGTGTCCTTTTTCCCATTCCAGCTCATCCAGACGAGAAAGGCTTTGCCGCGCAGATATTCGTCAGCTACGAATCCCCAAAATCGGCTATCCGCGCTGTCGTCCCGGTTATCCCCCATCATAAAATAATGGCCTTCAGGGACTTCAATTTCAAAATCAGACCCCTTAACCTCAGGTCGAATATAAATATGATGTTCAATGCCGTTTAAATTTTCAACGTATTTTGCGACAGTTCTGCCTGAGCTTTCATCGATGGTGTACTCAACAAAACGTTGTTCCATTTTTTTGCCGTTAATGGTTAAGACCTTATTTTTATAGGAAATTTTATCCCCGGGGACACCAATGACCCGCTTGATATAATCATAGGAAGGATCAGGCGGCCAACGGAAAACAGCAATTTCGCCACGTTTCGGGTTGGCAATGGAAACCGCCTTTTTCTCCCAAACCGGCAAGCGCAAACCGTAAGCGAATTTGTTCACCGCCACAAAATCCCCAACCAGCAAAGTAGGTTCCAGGGAGCCTGATGGAATGCGAAACGGTTCTACCAGAAATGAACGCAGCAATAAAACAATAAAAAAAACAGGGAAAAATGATCTTGAATATTCAATGATACGCGAGGGCTTTTGTTCTTGAGGACGCTTTTTAGCCCAAAAAATTACATCCAGTAAATAAATAAGGCCTGAAACAACCGTGAGAATAAGTAATATTAAAGCAAAATTCATGAAATAACCTGTATTTGATTCGTCAACAGCAACCGTCTTTTTGTTAAGTATAACCGACAATCGTCATTTTGAGAGTATCCTTCCATCTCAAGGATAACCTGGCTTTAAGCCTGATTATTTTTTCTTTTCCGTCTGAAACACGGCCATAAACGCTTCCTGGGGAATTTCAACCTGACCGACCTGCTTCATGCGTTTTTTGCCGGCTTTTTGCTTTTCCAACAGTTTGCGCTTGCGGGTCACATCTCCCCCGTAACACTTGGCTGTAACATTTTTTCGCAACGCCTTAACGGTTTGCCGCGCAATAATGTGGCTGCCGAGCGCTGCCTGGATAGCCACGTCAAACATTTGCCTTGGGATCAGATCCCGCATTTTTTCAACCAGCGCCCTTCCCCGGGATTGCGCGATGCTGCGATGGACGATAACAGCCAGCGCATCAACCCGCTCCCCGTTAATCAGGATATCGAGTTTAACAAGATCAGCAGGCTCAAAACGCAGGAAATTATAGTCCAAGGAAGCATAGCCGCGGCTTGCTGATTTTAAGCGGTCAAAAAAGTCAGAAACCACCTCACTCATGGGCAGATCATATGTGACTGAAACCTGGCGGCCGCTGTATGTCATATTAACCTGCACGCCGCGCCGCTCAACACACAAGGTAATAACCTGGCCGAGATAATCCTGGGGCACCAGGATATTGGCCCTGGCAATGGGTTCGAGCATCTGTTTGATCTGTTGGACGGGCGGAAGGCGCGACGGATTGTCAATCATCAGGGTGTCGCCTTTGGTTGTAATGACTTGATAGATGACTGTGGGCGCGGTGGAGATCAATTCAAGGTTATATTCGCGCTCAAGGCGTTCCTGAATGATTTCCATATGGAGCATCCCAAGGAAACCGCAGCGGAAACCAAATCCCAATGCTTCAGAGGATTCAGGCTCATAAAAAAGAGAGGCATCATTTAAACTCAGCTTCGCCAGGGCATCGCGAAACGCTTCGAAGTCATCTGAACTGATGGGGAAAAGCCCTGCATACACCTGGGGCTTGACTCGCTGGAACCCAGGCAGGGGGGCATTTGCCGGATTTTTTTCAAGGGTCAGGGTATCTCCCACCGGCGCGCCCTGAATGTCTTTAATGCCCGCTACCACATAACCCACCTCGCCGGCCCGCAGCGCATCAGTGGGGGTGCGTTTGGGCGTAAAAATACCGACTTGATCGACGTCATAGGCGCGCCCTGTGGACATGACCCGCATTTTATTGCCCTTGCGCAAGGAACCGTTAACAATGCGGACTAAAGAAATGACGCCAAGGTAACTGTCGAACCATGAATCAATAATGAGGGCCTGCAAAGGAGCATCCAGCTCGCCTTGGGGCGGAGGGATGCGCTCTACGAGCGCCTCTAATACTTCCTCAACGCCTTGGCCGCTTTTTGCGCTGACTTTCAAGGCATTTTGTGCTTCAAGGCCGATAATATCCTCGATTTCAGCGATCACGCGTTCCGGTTCGGCCTGGGGGAGATCAATTTTGTTTAAAACCGGCAGAACCTCAAGCCCCTGGTCAATTGCTGTGTAGCAAACAGCAACAGTTTGCGCTTCAACGCCTTGGGCCGCATCCACGACGAGGATCGCGCCTTCACAGGCAGCAAGAGAGCGGGATACTTCATAACTGAAATCGACATGCCCCGGCGTATCAATAAAATTCAGGAGATAGGTTGTCCCGTTTTTTGCCTTATAGTGTAAAGAAACACTTTGTGCCTTAATGGTGATGCCGCGCTCACGTTCGATATCCATGGAATCCAGTACCTGTTCGGCCATTTCCCGCTCGGAAAGGCCGCCGCAAATCTGGATGAACCGATCAGCGAGCGTTGATTTACCATGATCGATATGGGCAATAATAGAAAAATTTCGAATACGGGTTAAATCGCTCAATTGCAGAACCTGTTGGTAAATGGCGCTATTTTAGCCTAAATTATTGCATGCAGAAAGAGATAAAGAAGACAGGGCCTCACCTTGCCATTGCAAAAAGAACAAAATACAGGGATGATCAAGGGATTGCCCGGAGAAAAATGACGGATAATCTTATGAGAAGTGTTCTTATAATTTTTTTATTGTTTACACAGCTTGCCAATTTAGTATACGCCGATGAGGCGTTGTTAAAACGCAAAGATGCCCAAGCTTTTGTCAACTATATGGTAAAAAACCATGGTTTCAAGCGCGAGGAAGTCATTGGCATCCTGCGGGAGGCCCAATATCAGCCGCAAATTATTGAGTCCATGAATAAACCTTTTGAGAAAAAAAACTGGGATGTGTACAAGGCCTTGTTTCTGACTCCTGAACGGGTCCAAAAAGGGATTGCATTTTGGCGGGCCAATCAGCAAACACTTGAAAAGGCTCAGCAGAAATTTGGCGTGCCGGCCCATATCATTGTGGCAATCATTGGTGTCGAAACCCTTTATGGGGAGCGGCAAGGCAATTACCGGGTGCTTGATGCCCTAAGTACGCTTGCATTTTATTATCCCAAGCGTTCAGATTTTTTCACCAAAGAATTAAAAGAATACTTACTGCTTTGCCGTGAGCAAAATGTTTCCCCAGTTGCTTATAAGGGATCATATGCCGGCGCTATTGGCAAGCCCCAGTTTATGCCCAGCAGTTATCGATTCTATGCGGTTGATTTTACAGGCAAAGGCAAACGGGATCTGATTAATGATGATAAGGATGTGATAGCCAGCGTCGCCAATTATTTTCACAAGCATGGCTGGCAAATGGGCGAAATTGTTGTGCAGCCTGCCCTGATTAAGGGTGCGGGGTATAAAAAAATCCGTACCAACAGCAAGCACCCTGATTACAATACCCACTATCTCGCCTCAGTCGGGATTAAGCCCCGGAATTCAAAAATTCATGCCGTTAAAAAGGCAGGCTTGATCGAATTAACCACAGCCGAAGGGCAGGAATATTGGCTTGCTTATCCTAATTTTTATGTGATTACCCGTTACAATACGAGCCCGCAGTATGCCATGGCAGTTTATTTACTGGCCCAAGAGCTGCAGGCTCATTGGGTTGCAAGCCTTGCAAACCATAGCCGGGTGTATGGATGAGGCATTCAATAATTCATTAAGGATAATCGTTTGGCTACCTGGTATTTGTTTGCTAAACAGTTGGGTGAAGACCAATTCCCTGTCGTAAAGATTGATTCATCAGGGAGGGTCGAAGAGGCCTTAACGATAAGAACCGTTGAAGACATTCAAGCCATTACTGCTGGCGCACGAACGGTTATTGTGCTGCCCACAGACATTTGCAGCCTGCATGAAGTGGAGCTGCCATGGCTTGGTGAACGTAAAACCCGTGCGGCAATTCCTTATGCCCTGGAGGAGCAGGTAGCGCAGAATATTGAATCCCTTCATTTTGCTTTCGACCGCAAGCATTATAAAGACAATCGCTACCTGGTCGCTGCTGTCGATAAAGCAATCCTTTCTGCCTGGGTTGAACAGTTTGAGCGCTTCAATATCCGCTTTGAAATCTTGACCATTGACTGGTTCGCGCTGCAACTTCATGAGGCTTTCATCCGGGAACAGGGCTTATTGGTTCATGAACCGTTCTTTAAAGGCGTATTAAGCACGCTGCTTGCTAAACAATTTTTTAAAAAAAAACCTCCTGGTTTGACGGTTATTTCCTGTGCCGACAGCGATCCCCAATTGACAGAATTCAGTAATCAAAGCATTGATGAGGATTCACATACGTGGATAGCACAACGGTTAAACCAGGCTGATTTACTTAACTTTTGTCAGGGGGAATTGCAAAGAGAGCAGATTAGGCGACCGATGTCGTTTTGGTATTTAACAGGTTCAATACTATTCGGGCTCTGGTTGCTCAGTTTTTTGGTCATGAAGGGGTTGGAATGGTATACATTAAACCATGAGATAAAGCGGATTGATCAGCAAATCGCGCAAATTTACCGGCAATTTTTCCCCAATGCCCGGCAAATCGTCAATCCCAAATTTCGCATCAGCCAGTTGTTAAAATCAAGTGCCGCAGGCAGTGAAAAAGCATTCTGGCTTCTTTACGCTAAATTATCACAAAGCCTGGATATTGAGGGTGTTCAGGTTGAGATGATGCGTTATCAGAACCAAGCATTAAATTTAAGGCTAACCGCGCGTGATTTTTCAACGCTTGAAGCCTTGCAGAATAAACTTCAGCAGTCTGGTGTAGCCGTCAGGCAAACCCAGGCTTCCTTGAAGGAAAATCAGGTTTTGGCAACCCTGGAGCTGACCCTATGATGGAGTACTGGCGTAATTTAAATGACAGGGAACGCCTGGCATTAATGCTTGGTGGTTTTTTTTGTTTATTTTACCTCATCTATCTCCTCATTTATTCCCCTTTAGTGACTGTTATTAAGAATCGTTCGCAAGCGTTGACGGAAAAAAAGGAAACTTTAATCTGGATGCGGCGGATAAAGCTTCAGTACCAGCCGAATCAGGCGGGGAAAAAAATCAGCAATGCCCAGTTTCTTGCTTTATTATCCAGGAAATTGGCCGATTCGCCGGTTCAGGACTATTCCTATCAATTGCAGCAAACAGGCGCAGGAGATGTGCAGGCGGCATTCGATGAAGTGCCATTTAATCCATTTCTGCAATGGCTTTTTGCCTTAAATCAGGAATATGCGCTATCCATCAAAGAATTGAATGTCGAGCGTACGGGTAGCCCTGGAATCGTGAAGCTGTTGCTTGTTGTGTCGGCTGCCTAGTGCCGGCTCAATTGTTTATTGAACCTTGCCTTGTACGCTGCCCCAGGATGTGATACGCGCGCTTTGCCTGATATTTTCTGGCAATGAACTCAGCGCCTGCTGCGCAGCTTCATAACTTGAATAGCTGCCATATAACCCTTTGTAATAGGTTTTGCCGTCCTGATGGTATTTGATCTGGGCCATCCTGTCTTTTTTAGGAGCCTTATAGAGTACGCCTGCTACCTGGGATGCCTTTTCGCCATGTGCCAGTTCTATGGTATAGCCCCCTGGATTTTGCTGATCTACCCAGCGCCTGTCACGGTCTTTATGTGAGGTTGGGGAGTGATATGAGCCGACATGATAGCTCTCCGGCACAACCACCTGGCCTCGTCCTTCAGTTTGATAACGGTAACCCTGGCTCTCTGCATAGCCTTCATAGCCCTCATAATCTTCAGGGTAAATTATTGAACCTTCGTATGTGTAAGCCTGATAGTTGGTATAGCCATGGGGATTATATGACATGCAGCCGCCTAAACCGGCTGCAGACAATACAACTCCCAGAAATTTTTTTTTGTCCATCATCATTGCCCCTTATCGCTCATTGTTGGGTAGGGTTTTTTATTTCCTTTATATCTGCATTCAACAAAAAAACTTTAGATTTGGGAATTCGGCATAACCTTTCCTTATCGACAATCCGGCTCCTAATCCTGTATTCTTTCTCGCCAGAGTCGATTTATATCAGCAAGGCAGGGTACAGAATGTGGACTCACCGCCGTTCGGGCCATACCAATCAACGTGGTTTTCAGGATCATCGAGATCCGTATGAAAGAGACCGTACCAGGGTTATTCATTGTCCCGCGTTTAGAAGATTGCAGCGAAAAACCCAAATACTTGGCACCGATGAAGGAGATTTTCATCGTACGCGCCTCACCCATTCATTGGAAGTCGCCTCCATCGGCCGAAGCATTGTGCGTAACTTGAAACTTAATCCCAAATATCAGGCGCTCAGTGCCTTGTTGCCGAATGATGATTTAATCAGCGTCATATGCTTGTTGCACGATATTGGCCACCCGCCGTTCGGCCATGGCGGCGAGGTTGCGTTAAATTTTATGATGCGTGAGCATGGCGGATTTGAGGGTAATGGCCAAACCCTTCGTCTCCTGACCAAGGTGGAATGCAGTTACGGAGCCTACGGGCTTGATTTAACCAGGCGCGCATTGTTGGGACTATTAAAATACCCGGTTAACTGGTCAAGGGTTGTTGCGACTAAAATGCCTGCAGTCAGGGAAACATTCAGTAAAAGCATCCGCATCAATGACTGGCTGCCGCCAAAAGGATATTTTGACAGTGAGAAAGAAGAGGTTGAGTGGCTTTTATCGCCTTTCTCTCAGGAAGATCAAACTCTCTTTCAATCACTGGCCCTCTTGCCTCAAGAACAGGCTCACGGTAAAGCGGCCTACCATGATTTTGACTGTTCGGTGATGGACATTGCCGATGATATAGCCTATGGGGTACATGATCTGGAAGATGCGATTCATTTGCGGCTAATACAGCGCCCGCAACTGGATACCCGGCATTTCCGTGAGTTAATTGCTGATACTTCCTTGAAGGAAAAGCAGAACGAGCTGCTGGATAATCTGTTTGCCGCGGAATTGCATCTGCGTAAGCAGGCAATTGGCGAAATGGTCAACTATTTTATCACCGCAACCGACATTCGAGTGAACCATGAAGCTTTTGAAAACAGCCTCTTAAAATATAATGTGACTCTCGTTCCTGAGGCGCAACGCCTTTTGGATTATTTGATGCAATTCATATATCAGCATGTCATAGACTCGCAAGAAGCGCGCACCTTTGAATATGGCGGGCAAACGGTAGTGTTGCGCCTGTTTGAAGCCATGAGCTCAAATCCGGGCAGCCTGCTGGATAATAAAAACCGCAGGCTTTATCAGGAAGCGCAGGATGCAAATCAAGCCGCAAGGGTTATTTGCGATTATATCGCCAACATGACGGATGAATACGCATACCGCATGCATGAGCGCTTGTTTGGCTTTAACACGCGGACGATTTTTGAAAGACTGTGATCAATAATCAATGGCGTCCCCAAGGGGATTCGAACCCCTGTTACCGCCGTGAAAGGGCGATGTCCTAGGCCTCTAGACGATGGGGACCTGGAGCTGATTGTAAATTTTCACATGCCAACTTGCCGCAACAAAAATTGGCGAGCCTGCACGCAAATGGCGTCCCCAAGGGGATTCGAACCCCTGTTACCGCCGTGAAAGGGCGATGTCCTAGGCCTCTAGACGATGGGGACACATCGTACCATCAATCTGCATTGATGGTGGAGTTAGGCGGGATCGAACCGCCGACCTCTTGCATGCCATGCAAGCGCTCTCCCAGCTGAGCTATAACCCCGAAAGAGAATCGAAGTTTAATGAGCGGCGTGCTGGCTGTCAAGCAATTTTTATTGAATTATTCACGCGAACGCGAATGATCGGCAGATAGATCGTTTTGATTGCAGGCGCAATCAGATTGTTTAGGCTTCCTGTTTCAGGTTTGCACGCTTTTTCTTTGCTTTTTTATATTGTTTCCATTCTTTATCCTTGGCAAAGATAAAACTTGCTGCCTCTTCAATAAAAAAACCAAGGTCAGTAATATTGGCCCACTCGCAATAGGCTTGGATATTGGCGAGTATTTCACTGTTGATTTCAGCTTTAATTTTTTCTTTTTTTTGCAAACTGGTACCGCTGATAATTGGCATAGTCAATTCCTTATATGAAAAAAAAAGCTACCTTAGCAGAATCGATTTTAAATGAAAAGGGCTAGGAAAAGCCCAAACGCTCGATATTGTCGAAATGAAAGGATGCGCCCTGATGAGTGTGGCGCTGAAAAGATGAAATGGGATGCTGTTGCCTGGGCTATGATTGATGGCAGCTCCGCTCTTGCAGCATTGAAATTAAATTTAAAAGGCGTTCTCCTTTTGCAGCAAAAATATGGATTGCCGAAGAAGCTTGCTGATAGTGCTGTTGGACAAGGGCAGCCAAGGTATCCTTGGGATATAAAGCGGCATAAGTGGTTTTTTGATTTTCACAATCCGATGCTCTTTTTTTACCATGGTTGTTGCTGGCAAATTGATCAAGATAATCATCCTGCATTTGAAATGCCAGGCCAAAATGCTTGGCAAATTCTTGTAAAGCAGTACACTCTTCGGGTTGATAGCGTGTTGATGCCAACACCATATTCACACAAGCTAAAATCAGTTTACCTGTTTTAAGGGCATGAATTTCAGAAAGGCGCATGTCATCAACAGGGTGATTTGCGGTCAGTTCAGTTAAATCAAGGCATTGGCCACTGACCATGCCGGCCGCGCCGCAGGCACTGACCAACTCGCGGGTAACAGCGATCGTTTGCGATGGGGTTATAAACCCCGGTAAATGTTCTAATAACAATTCAATTGCCAGCGCCTGCATCGCATCCCCGATGAGGATGGCAGTTGCCTCGTCAAAGGCTCGATGGCAGCTCGGTTTGCCGCGGCGAAAATCATCATTGTCCATCGCGGGCAGATCATCATGCACCAGTGAATAGCTGTGGATGAGTTCGATCGCAAGGCCGATGTAATCAAGGCAGGCCATATTGGCTGAAACCAGTTCGCCGCAAAGATATACAAGCAAGGGGCGCAAACGCTTCCCGCCGGGAAATAAAGAATAACCAATGCCCTCTTTTAAGCGAGGGGAAGGAATAACAAGCGCATCAATGGTGTCCTGCAATAACTGCTCATGGCGTGTGATATAATAGTCGATGAAAGTATTATTCATCGGCATTGTCCAAATCTTTAAAGTTTGAAGCGGTAAGCAATTCAACTTTTTGCTCGGCTTTGCTTAAAATTTCCTGCGATTTTCGGGCAAGCGTAATGCCTTTTTCAAATTGCTTTAAAGATTCTTCAAGAGACAGATCGCCTTTTTCCAATTGCGAAACAATTGTTTCAAGCTCTGCAATCGTTTTTTCAAACTGCATGGTTTTTGTCATTAACCTTATCCAGTACAATAGCAAATTCGCAATTATACTGAGTTACTCATTGCTTTCAAATGAGTTTGTTTTGTATTTTAGGGGAAGCCGGATAGCTGTCATTTGATTTTGCCAGGCAGTATCGGCCATCGGGCGCTATGGAATGTAAACACTCAAAGAACTGAGAGTGGCTTTATGAAAATAAAAACCAGATTTATCTGCAGTCAGTGCGGCGCTTTTTTTTCACAGTGGTCAGGGCAGTGCGGGCAATGCGGGGCATGGAATTCGGTCATTGAAGAACCCGTTGGCAGTAAACATATTCATAATAACAGCTATGCCAATCAACGCTCCGCCGTGACTCTGATTCAAGATGTGATGATGAATACAGAAGCGCGAATGGATTGCGGGCTCTCTGAGCTCAACCGCGTATTGGGCGGGGGGCTGGTTGAAGGTTCTGTGGTACTGATTGGCGGTGATCCCGGCATTGGAAAATCCACCTTGCTGTTGCAGACCCTGGCATCTCTCTCTCAGCATGAAAAAGTGTTGTATGTTACAGGTGAGGAATCGCTGCAACAAGTTGCCATGAGGGCAAGGCGTTTGCAGTTGCCGCTTGATCACTTGCGCTTGCTCGCTGAAACCCATGTAGAAATGATTTTATCCCATGCAAAACAGGAAAAACCCCGTGTTTTAGTGATAGATTCAGTGCAAACCATTTTTACCGATTCCATTTCAGCAGCACCCGGCGGCGTAAGCCAGGTGCGTGAATCCACCGCACAGCTTGTCCGCTACGCCAAAATGACGCAAACGGCTGTATTTCTCGTCGGGCATGTCACCAAAGAAGGCGCACTGGCAGGCCCTCGTGTTCTTGAGCATATGGTCGATAGCGTGTTGTATTTTGAAGGACAAAATGACAGCCGTTTCAGGATAATAAGGGCAATTAAAAATCGGTTTGGGGCTGTTAATGAGCTTGGCGTTTTTGCCATGACCGACAAAGGATTGCGGGAAGTGGCGAACCCGTCGGCCATTTTTTTATCCCGCCAACCGGAGGCGACTCCCGGCAGCGCTGTGATGGTAACCTGGGAAGGTTCCAGGCCCATGCTGGTTGAGGTTCAGGCCTTGGTCGATGAAGCCCATGGGCATCAGGCTAAACGGGTCACCGCAGGCCTTGAACAAAACCGGCTGGCCATTTTACTTGCTGTCCTGCATCGTCATGGGGGCATCGCAACCTTTGACAAAGACGTCTTTATCAACGTTGTGGGCGGGGTTAAAGTCACGGAAACGGCAAGTGATCTTGCCTTGCTTGCCGCTGTTGTTTCAAGCCTTCGCAACCGGGTTTTTGACAGTAAAACAGTTATCTTCGGCGAGGTGGGATTAGCTGGTGAAATCAGGCCGGTGCAGAGCGGCCAGGAAAGGTTAAAGGAAGCATCCAAGCATGGCTTTAAGCGTGCCATCGTCCCTTATGCGAACGCCCCTAAAAAAACATTATCCATGGAGGTGGAAGCAGTTAAGCACATCGAGGAAGTGATGGAAAAATTATAGGCAACGTCCCGTTATTGATTCTCCTTATATAATTTCGCAAAATCCTTCGCGAAATAGGAGATGATTAAATCTGCCCCAGCCCGTTTAATTGCCGTTAAACTTTCAAGGATGGCCTGTTGCTCGTTCAGCCATCCTTTTTGAGCGGCGGCTTTGAGCATCGAATATTCTCCGCTAACCTGATAGGCGCAAAGCGGAACCTCCGGAAATGCATGCTTGACCCTGAAAATGACATCAAGATAATTCATGGCAGGCTTGACCATCAGCAAATCCGCGCCTTCTTCAATATCAAGCCTTGCCTCGCGGAGCGCTTCAAGGCTGTTTCCCGGATCCATCTGATAGGTTTTCCTGTCGCCAAACTGAGGAGCTCCCTGCGCTGCTTCGCGAAACGGGCCGTAAAATCCGGATGCATATTTCACAGCATAACTTAATATGGCAATGTCTTGGTAGCCGTTATGATCTAATGCCTGGCGAATGGCTGCCACCATTCCATCCGTCATGCTGCTGGGGGCAACCCAGTCGGCACCGGCTGCTGCATGGCTTACTGCCTGTTTTCCCAACAGTTCCAGGGTTTTGTCATTATGAATCACGTTATTATGCAGCACACCGCAATGACCATGTTCGGTGTATTCGCAAAAACAGACATCAGTGATGATTAAAAGCTCGGGATTGACGCCGCGTATTTTACGTATAGCCTGTTGGATGACGCCATCGGCCTGCCAGGAAGCGCTGCCTGTCGCATCTTTGTATTTGGGGATGCCAAAGAGCAATACCGCAGGAATTCCAAATGCGGATAATGATTCTATTTCATAAGGCAAATCCGCCAGGGATAACTGGTACTGGCCCGGCATGGCACTGATTTCACGTTTCCCGGCCAGATTATCATTAATAAACAGAGGCGCAATCAGGTGCCTTGGGAGAACATCTGTTTCGCGAATCATTGAGCGTACAATGGAGCCTTGGCGTAATCGTTTTAAACGTAGGGGGAGTGAATAACCGTTCATTTTATCCTTTACTGCGCGTATAAATTAAATCAATGCCGCTGCCGGAATCGCTTGCGGTAACCTGGATGCTCAAAAACTTATTTAACAGATATTTTAAAGTCAAGACGTTGCTGTCCTCTTGAAAAAGGCCAATATTATAACTTAAATGCAGGCGATTCGTCAGTGATTTACCAATTACCAGGGCAGTATCGTCGGTAACCTCACGAGTCTGCTGGTTAAACTGTGATGTGGTTTTGATGTCAAACTCAAATCCCAGGGTTTGCTTTAATTGGTCCAGTAACTGCAAGCCGCTTGTCCCTGAGTCAAGGTTCATTGCAGAAATAGCGGTCAGCAATAATTGTCCTCCGGCCTGGCTTGCCTGGCTTGCAGGTTTGCCAAGAATGATCATCGAGAGGATATCTGCCTGTGAAAGATTGGCGGGAATCGAAAAGAGCTTGACTTCAGGCGAATCAATGCGGCCTGTTATCTCAATGCCGACCGTGACTTGATTGCCAAGGTTCATGCTTTGTAAGTTGCTGGGATTAAAATCGAACAATTCATTCGTGCTTGCAAAACTTGCGGCGGCATTTTTGAAATAGCGCACAGCCCGTATGCGGATGCCCGGGTTCCAAAGAGAACCGCCGCCAAAAACGAGCTGCCCTTCTTCTATAACCAGATTTTGGCCGTAAGCCTTATAGACGCCGTTACGGATGCGCAATTCCCCTAGAGCCTGCATTGAACCTTTCGGCAATTGCTTAAGCCTGATTTGCCCATCCAGGTAGCCCTTCAAGCCGCGCACATCCAGTGCGACATTCTCTCCCATCTGGATATCTACATCCATACTGACATTAAAGGGCGCCGTTTCTTTCTTTTCACTGACAAATACCGCATCGCTTGTTAAATCGACAGTGTTGCTGAAAGATATGGGCTTTAAATTCGCGTTTGGAACCAGAATGCTGCCTTTAATATTGAGATGCTGCTGATCAAAAGCCAACGTTAAAAGCGGAGATACAAAAACGGTATATTCGGCAGTTTTTGAGATAGGGAATTGCTTGCCGGTTAAAGTCAGTTCTCCCGAAAGCAGAGGCGTAAACTGGCCATTTCCCTTTAAAGAAAGCCTGCTTGCCTTCGGTCCTATGGTTGCTTTGGCATTCCATTGTTTATTCTGGGTTTCAATTGTTGCTGTAATAGGACTTAGGGTTAGGTCTGAGTGCGGTAAAAATACACTGCCGTTCCTGAGCTTTATCTGGCCGCGAAGATCAGGCTTTTTAACTGTTCCCTGTATTTTGAGGGTTAAATTGAGCGATCCCCTCGTTTTTTGAATGGCTTCACTCAGATTGCTTAAAAATGCAAGCGAATCAATTTGCGCGTTTAATTCCCCAGTAAGCGGCTGGTTTTGGTAACTGGCTTTACCCAAATGAAATTTGGGGAGGGTTAAATCAAGCCCAAGCCTTTTTTGCCCGTCAATCGCGAGAGAACCTTGAGCGGTTAACCCATCTGGGGTTAGATTGATGATCATTCGGCCTCCGGAAAAGGGGATAGGAGGCAGGGCATCATTATCCGGCGTATGATAAACGCCGGGGCGCAGGGTCAAATGCATTTTTCCCTGGTTCGCGCTATCAACATTGCCCTCAATTTTCAGAGCAGTTTGCAAGCCTTGGAGGTTAGGGTGCAGGAGTTCCGGTTCAGGAAGCGTTGCGTTCAGTTTCCAGCCGTAAGGGACTGTTCCCCTAATCCGGATATGATTGGCGCCAAGAAAGAAGGCGCTTTCGATTGTTTGCTGATCATAGCGAATATCTGCCCTTAAGAGATGTTCCAGGTATTCGGCTGTTAAACTGGTTTTAACAGTCAATGTTGCAGGAGAACTCCCGGAAAAAACGGTATTAAACTCAAGTTGTTTAATCGGGATGCCAAACTCCGTTAAATTGAGTGATTTGCTTTTAAGCTCCCCTTTGAATGCCGGTTTTGCTGCGCCATCATAATAAAACCTGCCCTGAATGTTTCCCTGTTCAGTCTCAATAAGGCTTTGGGCTTCAATCTTTTGCTGGATGACTGTTGCATGGGCCTCTAAATGAGCGGCAACAGGCTTATCAAGGCTCATAAGCGTTTTGATTTCCAAATCAGGCAGGGTTCCAGAAACAACAAATTCTCCTTTTTTCCCAGACAGAACATCGCCATTCAAGGGCCAATTAACCCTGTTCCAGCTGGCTTTTAAAAAGACTTCCCGCCCTGTTTTTAAGGTTCCATAAAGGCTGCCCCTGGCAGCCCCCTTAAATTGTCCCTGCCAATGATAAAGCTGCCAGTCGCCTGAGAGGCTCATCTTGCCATGCAGTCCCGCTTCTTTTTTTAGGGGGCTGAATTCGAGGCTGGCTGACGCCTCATAAGGCATATTTGGCTTGATTTTGGCAACCAGATGGTATTGATAGCCCTGATAATCAGCACCCAGCTCTTTAACGAGCCATTGCTGGTTATTTAAAACAGCATCATGAATATGCACTTTTTTAATGTGTCGTGTAACGCCCAATTGCTTGATTTTTAAATCATTTATCAGGATTTCGCCGACATTTGGGGCTATAGGTAAAGCGGGAAAGCCAAAATCCATATCCCTCGTTTCTTCGATCGCTTCTTTCGTGTCTTTAATATGAATGTTCAGGTTATCAATAATGAAATGCTTAATTTTTAGCTGTTTTTGCAAAAGAGGGAGTAATTTCCAGTTGATGTGAATATCATCTGCTTCTATTGAGAGTGTTGCATCAGTATAGGTTAATTTTGCAATAGAGAATTCATCAAGCAATTGCCCTTTGGGCTTTTGGATAGATATATCCCCGGGTAAAAAAAGCCCTGTGATTTTTATCACGGTATAAATGCCGGGAGTGGTCGTGAGCAAAAAAGCCAAGAGGCTCATCAGGATGACAAACAAGAGCAGTAGGCTGTAAGTAACAGTTTTTAGGTATTTCATTAGAGATCAGGCCCCATGTTGATGACCAGTTTGGGATTTCTCCCGTCGATTCTCTGAAAGTCGCGATTAATGGCTTGCGCGACCCCAACTTTAATGGGCCCCACGGGAGATACCCACATTAGGGCGATGCCTGCATCATATTTAAAATCTTTTATGCCTGGATTGTATACATCCCCCGCATCAAGAAACCCTACCAGATACCATTTCTCAAACGTTTCTTTTTGAATTTCTCCGCCGATAAAACTTAAAATTTTACCAGGCCCAACTGAATTGTATGAATAGGCTTTCAAGTTCTCGGCTCCGCCAAGCAATAAGGCCAGCGATAGGGGGAGGTTTTCAATATCATTCACCGCGGTAAAGCCTTGTATGCCGTGCACGAAAAACCGGGTCCGGATTGGTTTGACGGTGAGAGCCGCTTTCACGTCAATAGAAGCCTGTGCCAGATTGATTTCGGAGAGCAAAAGTTTGCTCGCTGCAAGGCCATTCAGTGTAATATTATAGCCTGATGGTGAAAACAGCTGATCAGTGACCTTCCGCCAGGTCAGGGTTGCCTTGGGATAAAGCAAGGTCTTCTCAGTTTTTGGGGTATTTGTATAATTGAAGCGTTCATGCAGGGCATTCAGGGAAATGACGCGCTGGTGATTGGTTTTCAGATGCTGATGAGCCAGCGATAAAAGCGCGGAATTTGCATAGCCGCTGCTGTAATCCAGATTGGAAAAACTCGCCGAAACGCTGTATTTGTCATGCAAGGGATCCCGTCCGGGAATAATATATTGAGCCAACAGCGCATTTTCCTGCAGAGAGCCCTGTGCTATGGCATTGAATTTATGTCCGGCGCTGTTGACAGGCACAACATGCAACCCGACCCGGCCTCTGGGTCCGGTATCTGTTCCATAACCAATACCCAGGGTGTAATTGATGCGGTTTACCGCCTCCAAATGGACATTCACGGGCACGAGCCGCCTGCTGTTCATCTCAGGCTTCACAATGACTGACTTAAAATACCCGCTCGCCGAGAGATTGGATTCAAGGGCAAGAACTTTATCTGTTGAATACGGCTGCCCCATCTCAAACGGAACGTAGCGGTAGAGAAGTTCCTTGGAAATATGGGTTGGATCAAATTTCAATTGCCCGAAGTAAAACTGTGGGCCAGTATTGTAAATCAGCGTGATATCTGCGCGATATCGATTCAGGTCAATCAATACTTCAGCCTTTTCAAAAATACCGTGCAGATAGCCTTGATGTTCAGCAGCTGTTTGTATATTTTCCTTGGCTTCCTCATAGATTGGGTTATTTAAAGGTTGGCCTGCCTTAAGGGGGAGATCACGCAGCGCCTGCCTGATTTCAGCATTATCCGCCCCTTCACCGGTAACCTGAATCGTCATCGTTGCGATGTGTAATTGCGGGCCTGGAGTGATTTGAATGCGAAAAGGCGTCCCCTCGCTGCTGACCGCAAAAGATATCTTCGGCCTAAAAAAACCGTAGGGATGCAAGGCTTTTTCAATTTGGGCTTGCAGTTCTTTTCTTGGTACTGTTGTTAAGGGTTTATCCTGGTACAACTCTGATAAACGGTAGCGCACATTCTGCAAGGGTTCGCCTTTAATTCCTGTGATTTTAAAATTCGCCGCATAAACGCTCTTTTGGATCAAAAAGAAAAGCACAAGGGAAACAGTTTTTCTGAATAAACCATTTTTGCTGAAGTATTGAATCAATGCAGAAATCCTGTTGAGCATTTAGAAAAATTCGTTCTTGGTGATAAAAGCCAGCCAAAATTAAAGGAAAACGGTACTAGTTTGGCAGGATATGCAGCCGGAATAAAGTAGGCCTTAGCAGCTTTCCAATGCTTTTAGCTGATAAAGCAATTCAAGCGCCCTCCTTGGTGTCAGGTTATCCACATCCACACTGGCCAGTTTTTTCAAAATCAATGACTCCGTAGTGCATGGATTGTCCTGGCCTGAGTCTTCAGGATGATGGGCCTTTAGTGTATTTAAATACTCTTTTGCAAGCATGAGCACCTCTTCAGGAATACCTGCCAGGGCTGCTACATCAATGCCATAGCTTTGATCTGCATAACCATCTTTAACCTGATAAAGAAAAACAATGCTGTTTTTTCGTTTAACCGCCTCAAGATGTATATTGCGGATACAGGAAAACCGTTGCGGAAGTTCGGTCAATTCATGATAGTGCGTTGAAAACAAGGTATAAGCCTTCACGGTATCAGCAAGATAGGCACAACAGGAATAGGCCAGTGCCACGCCGTCATAAGTGCTTGTCCCTCTGCCAATTTCATCGATTAAAACCAGGCTTTGCCGGGTTGCATTGCGCAGGATATGGGCTGTTTCGGTCATTTCTACCATAAAGGTAGAGCGGCCGGATGTGAGGTCGTCACTGGCGCCGATGCGGGTAAATATTTTGTCCAGGGGACCCAGTTTGGCGTGTTGTGCCGGTACAAAGCTGCCAATATGCGCCAAAAGTATGATTAATGCATTTTGCCGCATGTAGGTTGATTTTCCGCCCATGTTAGGGCCTGTTATCAATAATATGTTTTGCGCGGGATGAAGGTATAAGTCATTGGCAATAAATTTTTCCTGCAGGATCTGCTCAATGACCGGGTGCCTGCCAGTCTTAATTTCAATCCCAGGTTCAGAAACCAGAACAGGGCATTGCCAGTTCAGAGATATTGCCCGCTCGGCAAGATTATTCAAAACATCTAGCGTTGAAAGGGCCTTGGCGATTTCTGAAAGCCTTGCAATATATTGGTTCAATTCCTTTAAGAGGTTTTCATAAAGCCATTTTTCTCGAGCAAGCGCTTTTACCTGCGCTGATAAAACCTTCTCTTCAAAATGTTTTAATTCTGGCGTGATAAAGCGTTCCACATTTTTGAGGGTCTGCCTGCGCTGAAAATGGGGTGGAATCTCTTCTGACTGCCCCCTTGACAGTTCAATATAATAGCCATGAACGCGGTTATAGCCGAATTTTAAAGAACTTAACCCGCAACGCTTTTTTTCTTCCTGTTCAAGATCCAGCAATTTATCCGAGGCGCTGTCATTTAATTCTCGCAATTCATCCAGCATCTCATCAAACCCGCGGGCAATGACGCCACCGTCGCGAAGCAGGGCTGGAGGATTGTCAACGAGCGCCCGGCTTAACAAATCCTCCAGTACCGGCTGAGGCTGAAGGTGTTTGCAGATATTTTTTAACAAATAGCTTTGCTTGGGGGCGAGCGCCCTTTGAAATTCGGGGATTAATTTCAGCGTTTCGCGTAAAAGCAGCAAATCTCTTGGCCTTGCGGTTTGTAAAGCTATGCGCGAGATAATGCGCTCGATATCGGATGTCTGTTTTAGGAGTTTATAAATAGCATCGGTTTGTTTCTCCGCGATGAGTTCGCGTATCGCTTCCTGGCGATGCCGGATGGGTTCATGCTGCCTTAAAGGCCTCCCAAGCCATCGTTTCAATAAGCGGCTTCCCATGGCAGAGGCTGTTTTATCCAGCAGAGCATATAAACAGTTTTCATTTTTGCCATGATTGCTTTCAAATAATTCCAAATGTTTTTGTGTTGCCGCATCCAGCTGTAAATAATCATCGCTTTTCTCAAGCGTCAGCGACTTTAGGTGAGGCAGAGACTGGCGCTGGGTTATGCGCAAATAGGAGAGCAAACAACCTGCTGCCGGAACAGCGGCAGGAAACTCATTTAACCCGAGGATTTCAAGATTCACGACCTGAAATTGCTCACATACTATTTTTTCTGAATTTCCCATCGCAAATTCATAATCAGGTCTGATTTTGATGAGAAACTCATCCGGCATTTGGATAGAGCATGCATCACTGACTAAAATTTCCGCAGGTTTTAACCGATGGATTTCAGCATGAAGTTGAGCTTTATCTGCTGCATGGGAGACATGAAACCGACCGCCGCTTAAATCAACCCAGGCGAGCCCATATTGTTGCCGCAACTCATAAACAGCAAGCAGAATATTATCTGCGCGGGCGTCGAGCAACGCGTCATCCGTAAGCGTTCCCGGCGTTATGATGCGGGTTACTTGCCGCTCTACCAACCCTTTTGCTGAAGATGGATCGCCAATTTGTTCGCAAATTGCAACCGATTCCCCTTTTTTGACGAGCCTTGCCAAATAATTTTCAACAGCATGGAAGGGTACTCCTGCCATGGGGATCGGTTTTCCGCCAGACTGGCCGCGGTGAGTCAAAGTCAGGTCAAGCAGGTTTGCCGCACGCTTGGCGTCATCGAAAAAAAGCTCATAGAAATCGCCCATACGGTAAAAGAGAAGCATGTCAGGATGCAGTGCCTTTATTTTTAAATATTGCTGCATCATAGGAGTATGGGATGAACTCATCTTAATTATTATTCTGGGTAAAGTTGTGCAAATTCTAGCAAATGACAGATGACAAGTCAGTACCAATCCAGCCTAATAGCTTTGTTCAGCGCCAAGATCTAATAGTCAAACCAATGAGCAGGTAGGGGTTATCTCGCCTGTTCTTTGCCTTAAAATAATCCATAATGAATTATTGGTGTTCATTGAGCTCTGGTTTTTGGGTTTAACTGAAGAGAATTACAATTAACTCCTTCACAATAAGTAAATTTTTGCTAGACTTTGAAACGGGAGACTTTTAAAAAATAAAAAAAAACGGGAGAAAAAAATGAAACAGTTGGCAATGTTGTTCGTAGCTGGTTTTATGGCCTTGTCGCTTGTAGCCTGTGGCGGTCAGGATAAGCAAAAACAGCCTGAAGTCAGAACAGAAACCACCGCGACTCAGCCTGAGCAAACACCTGAGCAAGCACCTGCCGCTACAAATACTGAAAATCAGGGCGCAGACCAAGGCGCTGCTGATAATCAAACACAAGAGTAATACCCCAAAAACAGCAAGGCCCGCTGCAAAGGCAGGTGTTTGCTTTTTTTGATAGATGCTTACTAAACCCCGTATTGCGGGGTTTTTTGTTTATGAAATCGGTGCCGGAGGAGTCATGGATGTGCTGTCAAAGATAGACTGGCTACATATTGTTTATGCGGTTTTCGTGGCGGTATTGGGTTTTTTTATTGCGAGGCAGGTTGGTGCGATAGTCGGTAAAGCCGTCAGCAAACGCTTTTCCCGCCATCTGGCTGTTTTGAGCCGCAGGTTGATATTTTATGGGTTATTTTTACTTTTTTTAATTTCAGCTTTACAACAAATTGGCTTTAAAATGACTGTTCTGCTGGGCGCTGCCGGTGTATTTACAGTGGCATTAAGCTTTGCTTCCCAGACCGCCGCATCCAACCTGGTCAGCGGCATTTTTCTTCTGTTTGAGTCGCCGTTTAAAGTAGGGGATACCATTCGTTTAAAAGACATGGCGGGAGTTGTCGATTCCATGGATCTTTTATCAACCAAGATCAAAACGGCAGATAATATGAGGATTCGCATACCCAATGAAACGATTATGAAATCAGATATCATCAATATGAGCTATTTTAAAACCCGGAGAGTGGATATGCTCATTGGTGTTTCCTATAACACTGAGATTGAGCATGTAAAACATATTTTGCTAACCTTGCTTAAAGCGCATCCGGATGTTTTGCAAGAACCGGCAATGCAAGTGGTCATTAACCAGTTTACCGATTCGGCCATTGAATTAAAATTGATGTTTTGGGCAGAAACAGGAACAGTCAATCAGGTGAAATATGAATTATATGAGCAAATCAAGCAGGTATTTGATAAGGAGGGTATAGAAATGCCTTATCGACAGATGTCGCTGCCTCAGGCATAACAATATGGATCCCGTCACACAGGCGGCTCTTGGCGCTGCATGTTCACAGGCCATCTTGCACCAATATGATAGAAAAAATGCCTGGATCGTTGGCGCTCTTGGAGGAACAGCAGCTGATCTTGACTTGCTCATCCGCTCGGCAAATGATCCGATGCTAACCCTGATATATCATCGGCAATTTACCCATTCTTTTATTTTCATCCCTTTTGGCGCGATACTCGTGACGCTTGCCCTGATTCCTTTCCAGAGATTTCGGGAAAGATGGCGTTTGACTTTTTGGGCTGCTTTCATTGGCTATGCAACCCATGCATTGCTGGATACCTGTACCAGCTATGGCACTGTGTTATTTTGGCCCCTTGCCAATACGAGGTACGCCTGGGATTTAATTTCTATTGTCGATCCTGTCTTTACTGTATTTTTAGGCGCGGGTGTTATCGGCACCCTGGTTTATGATAACCGCAAGCCTGTTTTCCTGGGCATTATACTTGCAGGTGCGTTTTTATCAGTGAATGCACTGCAACACCACCGTGCCTTGGCAGCAGTTCAAGCCTATGCGCATGAAAATCATCTGCAGATAAGCCGGTTAAGAGTGTTTCCCGAACTTGCAAGCTCAACGCATTGGCGAAGCGTTGCTTTCAGCGGTAACAAACTCGTTCTTGCCAGAGTAGCCACCCCCTGGTTTTCAAAAAGCGAGGTTGATTCAACTGCATTATTTCCTGCATTCTCCGGTGACGAACTGCCTGATTATGTATATCATTCAGGAGATCAATTGCGTGATTTGACTATTTTCAACTGGTTTACCGACGGCTATTTGTTACTCGTCAGCCGTAATCCCCTGATTCTTGCGGATGCGCGCTATATCATCGGAAATGAGTCATTAAGGGCATTATGGGGGATAGGATTTAAACCGGGAAAACCGCATGTTGACGATTTGCGCATGATTACTCTAAACACCCAGGATAGATTATGAGTATTGCACTATTAGCCACAGGCGATGAGATTATCCATGGCGACACATTGAATACGAACAGCCAGGCTATAGCTCAGGTTTTATGCTCCGAGGGTTTATCAATGGGGTGCCATTTGGCCTGCGGGGATAAAGAGCAGGAAATTGTCACAGGACTTAAATTTTTGCACAAGCAGCATGAGATCATTGTGATTACAGGAGGGCTTGGCCCTACCTCCGATGACAGGACTCGTTTCGCCCTGGCGCGTTTTCTTCAGGTAGAGTTGATAGAATATCCTGAAGCTTTGCTGCACATTGAGCAGCGCCTTCTCTGCGCCAATTTATCCATGAACGCCGGGAATCGCAAGCAAGCTTTATTTCCAGCCAATGCCACCTTGCTGCCAAATCCTTTTGGTACAGCGCTGGGTTGCATGTGCCGCGCGGATAACAGGCAATACTTCATGCTGCCAGGGCCTCCTGCCGAATGCTTGCCCATGTTGAATCATCATGTCTTGCCTCTTTTACAGCAAACAAAGCGTAGCGGTAAGCAATTATTAAAATGGCGCCTTTTGGGGGTCGCTGAAGGTGAAATTGCGGAAATTCTCGATAAATCCCTCGCAGGATTAAATTGTGATACCGGATATCGCCTTGAAACGCCTTACCTTGAGTTTAAGGTTCGCTGCCCAGCCAGCATGGTCGCTGAGGTTCAAGACATTGTTTTGCCGCTGATTAAACCTTATCTGCTCGGGGAATTAAGCGATAAAGCTTCGGTGCGTTTATGCCAGATCTTAAGCCAGTTATCAGAGCCTGTTGTGATTGTTGATGAAGCGACAGGGGGAGTATTGCAAACCTTGCTTCAAAAGCCAGAAACCTATCAAAGGGTATTTTTTCAGAAGCATGAGAACATCCGCGTCCAGTTTCATCTAAGCGGCCTTGAAGAGTACTGGACGCAAGAGGAGGCTTCTTTCTGCAATATCACCATCAAATACCAAAACGACCGGCAGCAAGGCAGTGAATCCTATCAGCTCCCATACCGCAGCCGATCCGTCATCCACCATGCTGCAGAATGGCTATGCTTCCGCCTGCTTCATCTCATCGATCAACTGCATTAATGCCCAAGCCAAAGCGTCTGTCCCTTCGCGTTTTATGGCAGATATGGCAAACACTTTGTCACGCCACTGCAAGCCGTCAATGATATGTTGGATGGTACGCTGCCTGGTTTCCTGATCGGGAAGCATATCAATTTTATTGATGACGAGCCATCGAGGCTTATTGAGCAACTCTTTGTTAAAAGCAGCCAGTTCATGAATGATGGATTGTGCCGAAATTACGGGATCTGTGCCGTCAAGCGGCGCGGCGTCAATGACATGCAGCAAAACACAGGTGCGCGATAAATGCTTTAAAAAACGGTGCCCTAAACCGGCACCTGCAGCAGCACCTTCTATAAGTCCTGGGATATCTGCCATGACAAAGCTTTTATGAGGCGCGACTTTGACAACACCAAGATGGGGATGCAAAGTTGTAAAAGGGTAGTCAGCGACTTTGGGCCTCGCACTGGATACTGCACGGATTAAAGTTGATTTGCCCGCATTAGGCAGCCCGAGCAATCCAACATCCGCTAAAACACGCAATTCAAGGCGAAGCTCTCGAGATTCCCCAGGCTTTCCAGGCGTGGTTTGCCGGGGAGCGCGATTCACACTGCTTTTGAATCTGGCGTTACCAAGGCCATGAAAACCGCCTTCTGCGACCTTAAGTTTTTCCCCATCTGTTTTGATGTCGCCCATCAGAAAACCCGTATTTTTATCGTAAACCATGGTACCTACCGGCACAGGTATGGTTAAGTCCTCTCCTTTTTTCCCTGTACAGTTGCTGCCCATCCCGCTTTGGCCGTTTTCCGCTTTAAAATAGCGCTGATAACGAAAATCAACCAAGGTATTGAGTTCTTCAGAACCAACAAGAAAAACACTGCCGCCATCGCCGCCATCGCCGCCATCCGGGCCGCCACGAGGAACATATTTTTCACGCCTGAAGCTTAAACAACCATGGCCGCCATGGCCTGCTTCAACTTTAATGATCGCTTCGTCAACGAATCTCATTTTTTTATGCTTATCAATTAGTTAGGGATAGAGTTTGGGGTTCTGTTAGCACTTCATTTAACGGCCGTAAATTCGGCTGACTGCATGAAGAAACTTTGCCGAGCCTGTAAAAGCAATTTGTGGCTATAAAATTGAGTTTGATCGTAGCCCGGATTAGACGCAGTCTTAATCCGGGATTTTCTGCCTAATCCCCATATTACGCTTCGCTAATACGGGCTACAATACTACGGTTCGTATGATAGCGCAGCTAAGTAAATAGCAATAGGATAGGAATGCTTAACTGTCTTGTTGTGATCTTTCGATGATCACATATTTACGGTTTTTTGCACCCTGGACTTTAAATTTTACCAAGCCGGATACCAATGCATAAAGCGTGTGATCGCGCCCAAGCCCAACGCCTTCACCAGCATGAAAGCGGGTACCGCGCTGGCGAACCAGAATTTCACCGGCGTTGACCCTTTGCCCGCCAAAACGTTTAACGCCAAGGTATTTTGGATTCGAATCGCGACCGTTACGTGTACTGCCGCCTGCTTTTTTATGTGCCATTAGAACTACCTCTTACTTATTGATCCCAGTAATTTTAACCTGAGTGTAATATTGCCGGTGACCCATGGTTTTCATGTGATGCTTGCGACGGCGGAATTTAATGATTTTAATTTTTTTGTGCCGGGCATGCTCAAGCACTTCAGCCTGAACCACCGCATTTTCAAGGATGGGCTTGCCGCAGCTGATGTCATCGCCATCCGCAACCATTAATACTTCTGAAAAATCGACCTTACTGCCAACATCAGCGGACAATAATTCTACCTTTAACACATCGCCTTCTTTGACGCGATATTGCTTGCCGCCTGTTTTAATTACCGCATACATATTATTTCTCCAACATACCTTCTGGTTGCACATACCAGCAAAGTGCAACATTCTATAAAATATCAATTCTGACTTCAAGTTGATTTTAAATTATTGTATACTTCGCCACCGTATCCCGCATAACCTGGTCGCGAGGTTAGAGCTTTTTGAGCACGAAAGACGTGCGGCTGCCCGGGAATTTGTTTTTAACGGAGAATACCCATGACAACATTAATTTTAGAAGCTGAAACAAGAACTGACAAGGGGAAAGGTGCGAGCCGCCGCCTGCGTCGTCTTGAGAACAAAGTTCCTGCCATCTTATATGGCGGCAGTAAGGAACCACAGGCGATTCATTTACTGCATAACAAGGTTATAAAGGCGCTCGAATCTGAAAGCATATATTCCAGTGTTTTTGATTTGAAATTGGGCGGCAAGGTTGAGCAGGTAATCCTGAAAGATTTACAGCGCCATCCTTACAAACCGGTCATTTTACACATGGATTTGCAACGCGTAGGCGCCAAGGATGTGCTGGTCAAAATGGTTCCCATACATTTTGTGAATGAAACTGAAGCCAAAGGCGTGAAAGCGGGCGGCATGATCAACCACACCATGAATCAGGTTGAGGTGCGCTGCCAGGCAAAAGATCTTCCTGAATTTATTGAAGTGGATGTCAGTGACATGCAGCTTGACGATGTCTTGCACCTGTCTGATTTAAAACTTCCCAAAGGAGTCCAGCTGACGATAGAACCTGCAGGGGATCATGACCATCCGGTGGTGAGCATCCATAAGCCAAAACGCGCGGCTGAAGCCGAAGCTGAAACCAAAGAAGTACCCGAAGCAGCTTCTGAACAAGGGCCTGAAGAGAGCGCAGAGTAAGCTCTTCCCTGATTTAATGCATATGGGCGGCAATAGGTTATAATATTTATTGCCGCTTGTTTTTTTGGCCTGTTGACATGCAGTCTCAGAATTCCGTGTCTTGCGCCTGGTGCGCGATGTATATTTATCAGGTCTATTGATCCATGCCTATTAAATTGATAGTTGGCTTGCGCAATCCGGGCTCGCAATATGAGAAAACCCGCCACAACGCGGGCGCCTGGTTTGTCGAAGCGTTAACACGCCATTTTGATGCCGTTTTTAAAGTTGAAAAGAAATTTCATGCGGAATTGGCTCATCTTGAATTGAATCATCATGCCTGCAAGGCAGCCCTGCCGTTGGTTTTTATGAATCAAAGCGGGATTTGTGTGCGATCTATTTGTCAGTTTTATCAAATAGGGGTCAGTGAATTGCTGGTGGCACACGATGATATTGATTTGCCGCCTGGGAGGATTAAGCTTAAAACAGGCGGGGGCCACGGCGGCCATAATGGATTGCGCGATATCATCAGCCAACTTGGCAGCCCTGATTTTCATCGCCTGCGCATCGGCGTAGGCCATCCAGGCCACAAACATCTGGTGATCGATTATGTTTTGCATCCTCCCTCAATTTCCGAGCGCGAATTAATCCTCGAGGCGGTTAGGCGGGGAGTGGACATCATGCCTGATGTGTTTAATGGGGCTATGAGCCAGGCTATGAGCCAATTGAACCGATAGTTTTTTCGAGGTAAGTATGGGATTTAAATGTGGAATAGTCGGGTTGCCTAATGTTGGCAAATCAACTTTATTTAACGCTCTCACCAAGGCAGGGATAGAAGCGGCCAATTACCCTTTTTGCACCATAGAACCTAACGTGGGTGTGGTTACAGTCCCGGATGCGCGCTTGCAGGCATTGGCAGGTATTGTGCATCCTCAGCAGACGGTGCCTGCCGTGATGCAGTTTGTCGACATTGCAGGGCTGGTCAAGGGCGCCTCAAGCGGCGAGGGTCTGGGAAATCAGTTTTTAGCGAATATCCGCGAAACCGACGCAATAGCGCATGTGGTGCGCTGTTTTGAAAACCCCGATGTGATCCATGTTGAAGGACAGGTCGACCCCGTCAGCGATATTGAAGTCATCAATACAGAATTGGCGCTGGCTGATATGGAAACTGTCGAACGCGCTTTAAATAAGGCGGGCAAGAACAGCAAAAGTGGGAATAAGGATGCGCTCTTTGAAAAGTATACTTTGGAAAAAATCAGCGCTCATCTAAATGCAGGCCTGCCTGTGCGCACATTAAATCTTTCTCCAGAAGAACAGGCTGTCAGCCGCCGATTGTTCTTGCTCACTGAAAAACCTGTACTTTACATAGCCAATGTCGATGACAATGGTTATGAACAAAATCCCTTATTGGATAAAGTACGAGACCTCGCGCAAACAGAACATGCGAAAGTTGTAGCTATAAGTGCCGCAACCGAGGCCGAGCTTATGGAGCTGGATGAAGATGAACGCAAGGAGTTTATGGCGGACCTTGGCCTCTCAGAGCCCGGTCTGAACCGAGTGATCCGGGCTGGTTACGATTTACTTGGGCTGCAAACCTATTTTACTGCAGGTGTTAAGGAAGTACGTGCCTGGACTATCAGGCGAGGCGCTACAGCGCCTGAGGCGGCAGGCGTTATTCATACCGATTTTGAAAAAGGGTTTATTCGCGCAGAAGTCATTGCTTATGATGACTTTATTGCCTTTGGCGGGGAGCAGGGCGCGAAAGAAGCGGGAAAATTGCGGCTGGAAGGCAAGGAGTATGTCGTTTGCGATGGCGATGTGATGCATTTTCGTTTTAATGTTTAGGCTCTGTTGAACCAAAACGCAAGAGCCTGATTTCATTTGGCATTGTCAATCCCGGTAACAGCTTGTTACAGTATCATTCTTGCTCCTGATTATGCGCCTGTGTGATGAACAATGTCTTGAATATAAAGTCCTTAAGTGTTGCTTTCCAAACGGATAGGGGAAGCATCAAAGCCGTAGATGAAGTTGAGTTTAATATAAGGCAAGGAGAGGCAGTAGCGTTACTCGGTGAATCAGGGTGCGGAAAATCGCTGACCACTCTTGCCCTTTTAAGGCTGTTGCCGGAGCATGCCGTTTACGGCAGCCAAAGCAGAGTGTTGTTTTCGGGCCAGGATCTGCTCGATTTGCCGGAAAAGATCATGCGCTCCATGCGCGGTCGGCGCCTTGCCATTATCTTCCAGGAGCCAATGACAGCTCTAAATCCGGTGCTTAGCATCGGTGCGCAGCTTGCAGAAACCATCCAACAGCATGAATCCATAAGCCGCAGGAAGCTAAAAAACCGCATGCTCGAACTGTTAAATGAAGTTGAAATATCTCATGCAGAACAACGCTTAAAACAATATCCTCATCAGCTATCCGGCGGGCAGAAACAACGGATCGTGATTGCCATGGCGCTCGCTGCAAGGCCTGAAATATTGATTGCTGATGAGCCAACAACCGCACTTGATGTCACAATCCAGGCGCAGATTTTAAAGTTATTGAAAAAGTTACAATGCCAGCACCAAATGGGTTTGCTTTTAATCACCCATGATTTGGGTGTTGTTAAAAAGGTGGCTGACAGGGTCTATGTGATGTATGCCGGGCAAATTGTTGAACGGGCTGAGATAGAGGATTTCTTTCACCAGCCGCTACATCCCTATTCGCAGCAGTTGCTTGCATCCTTACCCTCATTAGCCAAAAGAGGAGAGCGGTTGCAGGCAATTCCAGGCAATGTCCCTGTGCTCAATGCCATGCCTCGCGGCTGCCGGTTTCATCCCCGTTGCGCGCACGTATTTTCTCCCTGCGCCGATATTGAGCCTTTGTTGCAGGAGATAGCCGGCAAGAATCGCCTGGTTCGCTGCCATTTGTATCCGGAACATTCAAAGCCGCCAGCCCTGCGCCGGGAGTCAGCAGTAACGAAACGCTCTCCGTCTCGAGAAACATCTGTGGTTTTATCTGTAGACGATTTGAAAGTGTATTTTATGCTCCATAAAAACCGGCTGACGGGCAAAAAGGAAGTTATTAAAGCGGTAGATGGTTTGTCTTTTACCTTATCCCGCGGTAAAACACTGGCTTTGGTTGGAGAATCAGGGTGTGGCAAAACCACCGCAGCACGGGCTTTGCTGCGTTTACTGCCTGTCACTTCAGGAGCGATAGAATTTTGCGGAAAAAATATTAACGCGCTATACGGCCATGCTCTTTTTCAGTTCAGGCAACAAATGCAGATTATTTTTCAAGATCCATTCTCTTCCATGAATCCAAGGATGACAATCGCAGAAATCCTCGCAGAAGGACTGCAGTTTAAAAGCTTCAATTCGCAGCAGTTACAAAAAAGGCAGAAAGAACTATTAGACATAGTCAATTTGCCAAGCCAAAGCCTCGGGCGTTACCCGCACCAGTTCTCAGGAGGGCAGCGCCAGCGTATTGCTATCGCGCGGGCCTTGGCCACAGAACCTCAGGTCTTGATTTGCGATGAGCCAACCAGCGCATTGGATATTTCTGTACAGGCTCAGATTCTGAATTTGCTGAAGGACTTGCAGGAAGAGCAGGGCATCGCTTACTTGTTTATCACCCATAATCTGGGGGTAGTGTCATACCTTGCCGATGAAATCCTCGTGATGCGCAATGGCCAGGCAGTCGAGCATGGGCCTTGCAAAGAGATCCTGCAAAATCCCAAGCATCCCTATACCCAAAAGCTGCTTTCCTCAGTCCTGACTGTTTAATGCGCGTGCTAAGGAACACCTATGGCGGGTAGTCACATATTGTAATGATATAGCCTGGATTAGACCGAAGGTCGTAATCCAGGATTTCAAATTACGTCTATCTTAGTGACGACGCGGGAATTAATGACTTAATTGATTCTGACGATGTTCATCCTCAATATCCTGTCTTATATTAAGATTAAGCAAGTCATTTTTATTATACTTCTTACCGCTATTCTTGTTGATTGCGTGCCAGGGCAAACCGTCATGCTTCGTTAATTCATCCAAAAGAAACGAAGCAAAAGAATGGCGGTGATAGCGTGTTTTGCTGTCTGTCAGAAATGATTGTATTTCGCCAATAGCGACACCCAGCTTTTCCAGTCCTTCAATTTTGTTTTTTAACTCACAGGCACGGTTTTGACCATAACGGCCATGCCGGGCCCAGGTGAAAAATCCGTGATTACCGCGTTTCGCATCAGATTGCCCTGCATACCAGGAAGCGTATTTTGTCTGTGCGCCAGCCACCGCTTTTTTCAGGTCGTACAGGAGTTGAGCAGCAATAAGATCATGCTCGGCCTGAAGAAGGTTTAAGAAAAATTCCTTTTTTTGCTGTTTAATGTGAGTTTTCAGACTTTCATCCTTTTCTGGATTAAGCTCCTGATTTTCTGTAAGAAAACTATCATAGGCTTGCGTTTCAATTTTTTTATGAATTTCATGTTCTTGATTTTGAATCACTTGATTGAGTTCACCACAGTAGTCGCTGGTATGTGCAAAGTGTGTATTGAAAAAATCAGCAAGGATTTGCTCGAGCTTATGGAATAAAATCTGGCACTGTTGCAGGTTAAAGAAGTCATCTTGAGGAATAAGTTCCTGGCGAATATCTGCGCCTTGGGGGCGGGGACGGGCATAACTGGCATATGCTAATTTTTTATCTGAAAGGCCAAACACATTACAGATTTCATTATATTCTGCTGTCAGCAAATGAAAAAACAATTGTTTTTTCATTAAAGTTTGGGTTGGAATATCAATTCCAGTGCCTTCAAGCGTTGTATAATCAAATGTTCTTGATGCCTGGCCCGCTATTTGCTGATGTATTATATTATTCTCATCCGTGATGGCATCTTTATACGCTTTCAGATAGCTTTGTACATCGCTGAAATCATCTTTACGCTGGCCAAGCAGAGGTGTGGGCAGGAAGCTTGCAATTTCGTTATATTGCTGCTCGGTGAACCCAATCCCAAAATCCTTTGCGATTTTTGAATTAATGCCTGCAAGATATGGAGAAGCCAAATCTTTCGATTGTAACTCTTTCCATTGCCGCTGCTGTTGTTCAGGGGTCATAGGCAGTTTTGCAGGCGGGGTGTCGGCAAGGGTAAAACCTTCAAGGGTTTCCCTTGAACGCCTCCAGTGCGTTCCATCGAATTCACTGATCCTTAGCTTTTCTGTCCACTTATCGATGCCGTCTTTTTGATATAACTTGCCTGCTTTCAGATAAAAGTAGCGCTGTTCTTCTGCATCATAAAGCGTCCAGAAGCCTTGCTTGAGGTTGGCATCAGCCTTTTTCCAGGGTGCAGCCATTGAGGGATGCTCATCGTCAGGCTCTGCAATTTCGACGGTATTGCTGTCCACATCACCTTTTCTATCCATATCAAATCGCAGCCAGGCTTGAGCTTCTGCACACCAGTAAGTTTGCATTTTTACACCTTGATCAGCATCACTTTTAAGCTATTATAACAATTAATGCTTAAAAAGTTAACAGTAAGATCAATAATTCCTCTGCTAAAATCCTTTATCTTTGACTGGACTTTAGCCATTTTTGATATTGTCAATCCCGTGAAGGAGGGAATCTATCTTTCAGGGCACATATGCCAAGTTGCACATGGATCCCCACCTTCGTGGGGATGACAAACCATCAATTTGGATTGATTTAAGTCAAAAATGAAGATAGCTAAAATCCAGCTTTGAAAAGCCTGGAAATAAACGTTGGCAGCTCAGAAAGTGCAATAAGTTGTGTATCCTCCTGATTTCGTGCTTTATATTCCACAAGGCCCTGGTTTAAGTTGCGCTCACTGATCACAATACGATGCGGCACGCCAATCAGGTCGCAATCGGCAAACAATACGCCTGGCCGTTCTTCCCGATCGTCCAGCAACACATCGATGTTTTCCGCAAGCGCGAACTGATAAAGCTTTTCTGCTTCTTCCTGAACCTGTTGTGAGCGATGGGCATTGATGGGAATAATCACCAATTGGAAGGGGGCAATGCTTTCAGGCCAGATGATGCCCCGCTCATCGTGATGCTGTTCAATGGCCGCGGCAACCACGCGGCTGATGCCCAAGCCATAGCAGCCCATGAGTATGGTTTGCAGCTCGCCTTCGGCATTCAGGACTTTTGTATGCATGGCTTCGGCATATTTTGCGCCAAGTTGGAATACGTGGCCTACTTCTATGCCGCGGCAAGCCTGCAAGGTGCCTTTGCCATCTGGGCTTTTATCCCCAACTTGCACTGTACGCAAATCATAGGCATCCTCATAATCTGCGTCGCGTCCCCAGACTACATGCATAAAATGATGGTCTGCCTCATTGGCGCCAGAGACAAATTCAGGCATGGCCAAGGTTTGAAAATCAGCGATGACCGGGATCCCAAGATTAACCGGCCCAAGGGAACCAAAAGGCGCACCTAATGCCTTGCATACTTCTTTTTCATCGGCAAAGGCAAGTGGGGATTTTACCAGAGGATGTTTTGCTGCCTTGACTTCATTAAGCTCGTCATCACCGCGGAGAACCAGAGCCACAAATGGGTGCGTTTTTCCTTCAACAATCAGGGTTTTCACCATATCCTTGGGCGAGATCTTTAAGAATTCAGCGACATCAGCGATGGTTTTTTGATTGGGTGTAGCAATTTTTATCATCGGTTCATGAATTGCCGATGCGTCCGCTTTTTCAGGAATAAAGCTTGCTGCCTGTTCAACATTGGCTGCATAGTCGCTTTCATCGCTGTAAAATATCAGGTCTTCCCCTGAGTCTGCGAGCACCTGAAACTCATGCGATGCAGATCCGCCAATGGCGCCGGTATCCGCTTCAACTGCACGGTATCTTAGGCCCAGACGATCGAATATGCGGCAATAGCTATGATACATATCGTAATAGGTTTTTTGCAGGCAAGTTTCGCTTAAGTGAAAAGAATAGGCATCCTTCATCAGGAATTCGCGTGCCCGCATAACGCCAAACCTCGGGCGTATCTCATCCCTGAACTTGGTTTGAATTTGATATAGATTAAGCGGCAACTGCTTGTAAGACTGCAATTCATCACGAATCAGGTCAGTAATGACTTCTTCGTGAGTCGGCCCAAAACAATAGTTTCTACCGCCGCTATCCTGCATCTTGAGCAGCTGAGCGCCAAAGGTTTCCCAGCGCCCGGTCTCTTGCCAAAGTTCCGCAGGTTGCACAGCGGGCATGAGTACTTCAAGCGCTTGCGCGCGGTTCATTTCTTCCCGCACAATGGATTCCACTTTCCGCAATACTTTCAATCCCATAGGTAGCCAGGTGTAAAGTCCAGATCCCAGCTTGCGAATCATGCCTGCCCTTAGCATCAATTGATGGGAGATGATTTCCGCATCGCCTGGAGTTTCTTTTAAAGTCGCAAAAAACCATTGGGACGCCCGCATGGTTACTCCTTTTATCGGTTATGCTGGTTCAGCAGCAGTGTCTTGCAAGTCAGTCTTAGATGCTGCAGTTTCAGAAGTCAACAAATGGGATAATTTGTCAGAAAGATTTGCTCCCGCTTTTTTATTAAGCCGTGTAATGACTGGAGAGTAGTCTTTAAATAAAACCGCCCCGGTGTTGACATCATAAACAGCACCTACGAGGCCAATTTCATGCGCATCAATTAATTTGCTTAGAATATCGCTTTCCTGATAAATATGCATCAAAGTGTTGGCAATATTAAGTTCAGTCACATTGTGTACAAAGGAATTGTTCTTGCTCGTTCGATTTGTTTCGGTCTTGGTTTCTGCCTGAATGGCTGGCTTAATTTTACCCAAAAGATGGGTGATATGACCCATTTTAACTTCATCGCAGGCGGCTTGAATTGCACCGCAGCGGGTATGGCCAAGAACCACAATTAATTTGGCGCCCGCAACCTTGCAGGCATATTCCATGCTTGCCAAAACATCGTCATTGACAACATTACCGGCAACTCGGATGCAGAACAAATCACCAAAGCTCATATCAAACACTGTTTCAACAGGCACCCGGGAATCAATGCAGCCAAGGACAACCGCGATGGGATGTTGCGTGGCAGCGGTGTATTTGATATCGCTTTTCAGGCTGCGGTGGATGCGGGTGTCTTCCAGGAAACGCTGATTGCCTTCTTTCAAAATATTGAGAACCTGACGAGGGGTAAGCATGGCTTGCACGTCGTAGGTTGTGACATTAATGAAATCAATATAGTTATGAATATCGTAATGATCCTTAAAGCCGATTAAATTTAAGGAAATTTGTTTTTGCGGCGCCTGCTCTTCCTTAAATTCTTTTAAAAACTCGACTATCTCTTTATCAATGTAGTCTGAATAACGAGCGTCAATAATGAGCTGTGAATTTCTGGGAATGGTATCCAGTTCGGCGACGAGGGAAGCTTTATTTAAAAAGGTTGTCTGTTGTGGAAGGATCAAGCGGTTCGTAATGCCGTTTGGATAAATTTCCTTGATGATATCCAACCGTATCTGGCTGTTGGATTTGAGGATGAAAAACAGGCTGACCATTAATCCAATAAGAATTCCAGTCAGCAAATCGAGCATAACAATGCATACCAGGGTTGCGATAAAGGGAATGAATCGATCCCAGCCCTGTTTGTAGATGCTGGAGTAAATAGAGGGCTTGGTCAGTTTATAACCCGTGTAAATCAGGATTGCAGCCAGAGAAGACAATGGAATGCGGTTGAGCATATTGGGAATAAGAATAACCGCCAACAGGATAAAAAGACCATGCAGTATGGCTGCAAATTTGGTTTTTGCTCCTGCTTGAATATTAACCGATGTCCGGACTATCACCGAGGTAACCGGGATTCCGCCAATTAAACCGGCCGCTAAATTTCCAAAACCCTGGGCGACCAATTCCTGATCTTTGGAGCAATAGCGTTTTTTCTTATCGAGCTTTTCTCCTGCCTTTACGTTTAAAAGGCTTTCCAAAGAGGCAACGGTGGCTAAAACAAAAGCGTATAAATACACTTTTGGATTAGCGAATGCGGCCCAGTTTGGCGATTCCAAATAGGAGATGAAATCTTTCAAGCCGTCATTTTGCGGAATATTGACGAGTTGCGGGCTGTGTTGCGCGAGATAGGAGTCGATGAGGATAAAAAATTCGTTAAAAAGAATGCCTATAATAACAACGACAATGGGACCAGGAATGGCTTTTAATAATTTAATTTTCGTCTTATCGAAAAAAATCAAGACAGCAAGGGAGGTAATCGAAAGAATCATGGCTCCGCTGTTGATATGGAATGAGAGATCATAAAGCGGTTTTAAAGTTATTCCTTCCGTTGTTTCCAGCAAATGCATTTTAAGCTCGGAAAGACTGGAAGAAAGCGTAAAAGCAAGCGGCAACTGTTTTACAATTAACAATATGCCGATGGCACAAAGCAGCCCCTGGATTACATTTGAAGGAATATAATCCGCTATAAACCCGGCTCTTAAGCTGCCAACTGCAATCTGCAGCAAGCCCGCAAGCACTACTGCCAGCAAGAAAGTATTAAAATCACCCAGCTGCGTTATGGCTGCGAGTACTACTGCCGCCATTCCTGCGGCAGGGCCACTGACACTGACCTGGGAACCACTAAGGCTGCCAACAACGATACCGCCCACAATCCCGCTTAAAATTCCTGAAAAAAGAGGCGCGCCGGAAGCAAGCGCTATGCCAAGGCATAATGGAATTGCAACCAGAAAAACCACAATGGCGGCTATCAGGTCAAACTTGAATTGACGTTTTTTATAAACACGCAGTTTACGCAATTGCTGCTGAAATGCTTCGGTCATCGGATATTTGTTCGGCCAGTTTAAAGTATGGTCATATTATACTAAAACAATTAATCTGTTAACCCTGTCATGGGAGTGCGTTTCGCGAGCGCTGCCAGAGATTTCGGATTTTAACAATCTGTATCTTCAGTTTCTAAAAATGCTTGCTCTTGGCAATTGTCTTCGGGAAAGATGAGTTGTTCTTTTAAAGCGTTTTTGCCTGTAAGCAACTCTTGTTCAAGATTCTTAAAGGGCCACAAGCTGCGATCCATTAATTGACTGGGCTTGATGCTTTGTAAGGCATGCAGCATGTTGCTTGGGATCTTTGGGTTTTCTTTGGCAAGTTCATCAATCAGCCTGCCGATTCGTTTACGGACAAGATTCTCCTGAGAACCGCACAGGTTGCATGGAATAATTGGAAATTCTTTTTCTTTCGCATAAGTCATGATGTCTTTTTCCTGCACATAACACATCGGTCGAATCACAATATGTTTTTTATTGTCACTAAGCAGCTTGGGAGGCATGGAACGAATGTCGCCGTTGTAGAATATGGACATCAACAGGGTTCGGATTAAATCATCACGATGGTGGCCGAGGGCAATCTTGTTATAGCCGTTTTCTTCCGCATAGCGGTAAATGATTCCCCGCCTTAACCTTGAGCACAATGAACAATATGTTTTTCCTTCCGGAATTTTTTCCTTGACAATGCTGTATGTGTCCCTGGTTAAAATTTCATAGGGGATATTTCTGGATTCAAGCCATTCGCGAAGTTTACTGTCATTCCAGCCGGGTTGTGCCTGATCAAGAGTAAAAGCCAGCAAATCAAATTTTTCATTGCAACGCGCGCGCAACAAATGAAGTAAAGTCAGCAAGGTAAAGGAATCTTTGCCTCCGGATAAACACACCATGACGCGATCGCCTGTTTGAATCATGTTAAAATCAGCAATCGCTTTACCGGTATAGTGCAATAATTTTTTTTCAACAGGAGTAGGAGAGGAAATCATAGTTACAGCTCAGGTTAAAAAGAAGGTTATTGGGTTAACTTTTCATTGAGTTTGCCAGGCAAGCCCTTGATGCGCGTTGTGTCTAACCATGAGTTAATTTCTTCAAGATCATTCACATTCAGGGTTCCCGCAAGATATTTCAGGTTTAAAATAGCATTAATCAGGCCATATTGATCAGAAGCAAGTTGCTGCTGGGCTTCAAACAGACGCTGTTGGGCATTGACTACATCCACCATGGTGCGCGTGCCCACTTGAAACTGAGCTTCCGTACTTTCCAGAGAATTTTGTTGTGAAACCACGGTTTGCCTGTCAGCCTTGACTTTGCTGATGCCGTCAATGATGGTGTTAAAAGCAATCTGGCTGTTGACCACCACGTCTCTGTATGTTTGCTCTAACTGCTCACTGCTTGTTTGAAAATTAAATTTTGCTTGCCTTGTTTGCGATGCCACCAATCCTCCTTGATACATAGGAAAATTCATGGCAATCGCGACGCTTGAATTCATTTGAGCAGATGGGACAAAGACATTGCCGGGCCCGCCGCTGTTATTGGTTTTGCCGCTGTTGCCCTGCAATGAAAAAGTGGGCCAGTTGCCTGCAGTCTGTGCCTTGATGTTTTCTCTTGCGGCTTGCAGGCTATATTTGGCTGACAATAATTTGTAATTTTGCTTTAATCCTGTGGCAATCCATTCATCGGCATTTTCCGGCTCAGGCTTAACAAGGGGAATCCGGCTGTTACGCAGCGGCGATAAATATTCGTAAGTGTGGTTGGTCAGTTTTCGTAGATTTTCATTTTGATTGATTTGGTTGTTTTTAGCTGAAATAACTTGCGCAATAGACTGATCATAGGCTGCTTTTGCTTCATAAACCGAGGTAATGGCATCTAAACCGACATTGAACCTTTGTTGGGCCTGTTCAAGCTGGCGTTTATTGGCGCGAAGCTTTGCTTCTGCAAAACTCAATGTGTCTCTGGCAAACAAAACATCGAAGTAAGCTTTGGCTGTGCGCAGGATTAAATCCTGTGCCGCATCATTAAAAGTCGCGTGGGCAGCTTTGACGGATGATTTTGCCTGTTGTACTTTTGCCCATGCCTGATAATTGAAAATCGCCTGAGACGCAGTAAATTGCCACTGATTGCTGTTGTAGGTTTGCTCATCGGTAAAATTTGCGGTATGGACGCGAATGACATTTCGGCTGGATTGAGCTGTTGCATTAACCTGTGGCAGTAAGGCTGCTTTTGCCTGGGGCACTGCTTCGCAATTCGCTAAAAAAGTGCTGTAGGCAGCCTTAAATGCAGGATCATTTTCGAGGGCCTGTAAATAAACGTCCATCAAATCTGCTGCGCGGACGCTAAAGACAAAGCTGAACGCGCAGGAATATAAAACAAGCCGCTTAATCAGTTTGTGGAGGAAAGACCCAGCCGAGTTAAGAATGCGCTGATGCGCCTTTACAAAATGATTCGTCAACTGATACCGCATTACTCTCATTGCTGCATGCCTTAGAAAACAAATTCTTTTGGTTTTAATTTATTAATTAAAGGAGGAATTGAGGTTTCAAATATGAGCTTTTCTTCCCATACATTGTCCTGCGTGAGCGTGAGCAAGACCGCAGGCATAATGGGCTTGTCCCCAACGATGATAAATAATTTTCCGCCCGGTAAAACCTGCAGCCGGTGGGTATCGGTTATTTCCGGTACAGCGCCCGTGAAAACCACCACGTCATAAGGCGCTTTGTCCACCCAGCCTCGCGCAGCGTCGCCAGTAACAAGCTCTACATTTTTACATTGATGCTCAGCAAGCTTGAGCCGGGCCTGGGCTGTAAAATCAGAAAAATAATCGATGCTTAGAACATGTTTTGCCAATCGGCTTAGCAAGGCTGTTAAAAAACCTGTGCCTGTTCCCACTTCCAATACCGTTTCAGTGCCTTTTAAATCCAGTGATTGTAACAGTGTGGCTTCTTCCAAAGGAGCCATCATTTTTTGCTGATGGGGCAAATCAATCCGCATATCAGAATAGGCAAAATGCTTAAACTCCTTTGGCACGAAGTTTTCGCGAGGAATGATTTTGAATAAATCAAGAATTCTGTCATTCAAGACATCACCTGTCCTCAGTTGCTGTTTGATCATATTGATGCATGCGATTTGACTGCTCATGTAATCCCGCCGGTGAAATTATAAAACTAGGTTAAAACGATGGCATGATTTTAGCAAGAATTGTTCTCTGGTGCGACGATTTCATGATCAAGGGAAGTAATTTAGGTCTTTGGCCGCTGACGTAAATATGGTTGCACGTAGTGCAATTGTGTAAAATTTGATATTATCGGCAAATTTATCTATTTATCAGGAGATTCATGTGATTGATCGCTTTAGAGATTATTTGCAAACTGAGTTGTTGAAGCTCAAAGAAGAAGGCTTGTACAAGCCGGAAAGAGTCATTACCACTCAACAGCAGGCAAATGTCGCAGTCAATGATCAGGAGTTAATTAATCTCTGTGCCAACAATTACTTGGGTTTAGCCAATCATCCCCTTTTGATTGCCGAAGGGCAAAAAGCACTGGCTCAATATGGTTATGGGATGGCATCGGTGCGTTTTATTTGCGGCACTCAAACCCCGCACAAAATTCTGGAAGAAAAAATAAGTCAATTTCTCGGTAAGGAAGAAGCCATTTTATATTCCTCATGTTTTGATGCCAACGCTGGTTTGTTTGAAACCTTACTCGGCCCTGAAGATGCTGTCATCAGCGATGCTTTGAATCATGCCAGCATCATCGATGGCATTCGCCTCTGTAAGGCACAGCGTTATCGTTATGCCAATAATGATATGAGGGATTTGGAAAAACAGCTTAAGGAGTCGCAAGGGGCGCGCTTTCGTCTTATTGCTACCGATGGGGTGTTTTCAATGGACGGCATATTTGCCAATTTGCCTGAGATTTGCGCACTGGCAGAAAAATATGATGCCATGGTGATGGTTGATGACTCGCACGCTGTTGGATTTATCGGTGAATCCGGCCGGGGCACTCCCGAATACTTTGGTGTAACTGACCAGATTGATATCATAACCGGTACTCTCGGAAAAGCCCTGGGCGGAGCCTCTGGGGGTTATACCTCAGCAAATTCAGTGATTATAGAATGGTTGCGCCAGCGTTCAAGGCCTTATCTTTTTTCCAATACGCTGGCACCGGTAATCGCGGCTACTTCTATTGCTGTTTTGGACCTGTTGGAAAAGAGCCATGATTTACTTGTTAAACTCAAGCGTAATGCCCAGTATTTTCGCTCGGGTCTTCAGAAATTGGGCTTTAACCTGATACCAGGAGAACATGCAATTATTCCTGTCATGCTGGGGGATGCTGCATTGGCTGCAAGAATGGCGGAAGAATTGCTTAAAGAAGGGGTTTATGTTGTCGGCTTTTCATTTCCCGTCGTGCCCAAGGGGCAGGCTCGAATTCGCACCCAAATGTCTGCAGCCCATGAATTGCATCATTTGGATAAAGCTTTAAATGCCTTTGAGTCAGTAGGGAAAAAGCTTGGCATTATTTAAAAAAATTAATGAATTTTAATAATCAGTAAATGAGATGAATCGAGGATAGTATGAAATCATTGGTTAAAGCAAAGCGGGAACCGGGTATTTGGATGCAGGATGTGCCCGTCCCAGAATATGGCGTGAATGATGTTTTGATTAAAATCAAAAAAACCGCGATTTGCGGCACGGATATACATATTTATTCCTGGGACGACTGGGCACAAGCCACAATTCCTGTGCCTATGTCTGTCGGCCATGAATTTTATGGAGAAATTGTTGAAGTTGGCCGGGAAGTCAAAGGAATAAGCCCGGGCCAGAGAGTTTCTGGAGAAGGCCATATTACCTGCGGTTTATGCCGTAACTGTCGGGCCGGCAAGCGGCACTTGTGCCGCAATACCAAGGGAGTAGGTGTGAATCGTCCAGGGAGTTTTGCGGAGTATTTGGTTCTGCCGGCCAGCAATGTATTGGTTTTGCCTGACAATATCACAGACGAGCAGGCAGCAGTACTTGATCCTCTCGGCAACGCAACTCACTGCGCCTTGTCCTTTGATGTGGTTGGGGAAGATGTATTGATAACCGGTGCAGGGCCTATCGGCATCATGGCGGCAGCTATCGTTCGCCATATTGGCGCCCGTCATGTGGTGATTACGGATGTGAATGATTATCGCCTAGACTTGGCCCGTAAGATGGGTGTTTCGCGGGCTGTGAATGTGAAATATCAGCCGCTCAGGGATGTGATTGATGAGCTTGGCATGACAGAAGGCTTTGATATAGGGCTTGAAATGTCCGGTAATCCCATGGCTTTAAACGACATGGTCAAGGCCATGAATCATGGCGGACGAATTGCGATGCTTGGCATCCCTCCCCAGGAAACGCCGCTCGATTGGAATCAGGTTATATTTAAGGGATTGATTGTCAAGGGAATTTATGGCCGGGAAATGTATGAAACCTGGTATAAAATGATTGCGATGTTACAAAGCGGTCTCAATATTTCCCCTGTGATTACCCATCGTTTTCCCATAAGCGAGTTTCAAAGCGCTTTTCAAATTATGGCTTCTGGCCAGTCTGGCAAAGTGATCCTTGACTGGAGTGAGTTGTAATCGGCCGAAGACAGTATTTTTCTACGGTTTTTAAGACCCTTTGGGAGTTTTTATGTCACAATATATTTTTACGATGAATCGGGTGAGCAAAGTTGTTGATAACCAGCGATTCATCCTGAAAGATATTTCGCTAAGTTTTTTTCCTGGCGCAAAGATTGGTGTTTTGGGCTTAAATGGTTCTGGCAAGTCTACTCTGCTTCGCATTATGGCAGGTATTGACAAAAATTATGATGGCGAAGCGCGCCCCCAGCCTGGCATTAAAATCGGTTATCTTGCTCAGGAACCGGAAATTGATGCCCATAAGACAGTGCGCGAGGTCGTAGAAGAAGGTGTGGCAGAGATGAAAGCTCTCCTCGCCCGCTTTGATGAAATCAGCATGCGTTTTGCCGAACCAATGAGTGATGATGAGCTGAATGCCCTTTTGGCGGAACAAGGGGAATTGCAGCAGGCTATTGATGCAGGCCAGGGGTGGGAGCTTGAACGGAAACTTGAAATCGCTTCTGATGCGTTAAGGCTTCCGGATTGGGAAACTAAAATAGAGGTTCTTTCTGGCGGTGAAAAACGCAGGGTCGCTTTATGCCGCTTGCTGTTGTCGAACCCCGATATGCTTCTTTTGGACGAGCCGACCAACCATTTGGATGCGGAAAGTGTTGCCTGGCTTGAGCGTTATTTGGAAGAATATCCCGGAACTGTCGTGGCAGTCACCCATGACCGGTATTTTCTTGATAATGCGGCAGAATGGATACTTGAGCTTGATAGAGGGGAAGGTATTCCCTATAAAGGTAATTATACTTCCTGGCTTGAGCAAAAAAATGCGCGCCTTGAACAGGAACAGAAACAACAGGCATCCCATCTCAGGGCTTTGAAAACTGAGCTGGAATGGGTGAGGACATCGCCAAAAGGGCGGCATGCCAAGAATAAAGCCCGCCTTGCCCGTTTTGATGAGTTGAACTCCAAGGAATTTCAAAAACGCAATGAAACCAATGAGATCTATATACCGCCAGGTGAACGCCTGGGCGACTTGGTGCTTGAAGGCAAAAATATCAGAAAGGCATTTGCCGATCGCTTATTGTTTGATGATTTGAATTTTCACTTGCCGAAAGGCGGCGTGCTCGGCATCATCGGCCCGAATGGGGCGGGTAAATCCACCTTTTTAAAAATGATAACCCGGCATATTGCCCCCGACAGCGGTGAGTTACGCATAGGAGAAACAGTTAAGCTGGCTTATGTCGATCAAATGCGTGATGCTCTGGATGATAAAAAGACAGTCTGGGAGGAAATATCTGAAGGGCATGATATCATTCAGGTTGGCGCGTTTCAGATGCCTTCACGGGCTTATGTCGGCCGCTTTAATTTTAAAGGTTCTGATCAGCAGAAACGGATGTCTCAGCTCTCGGGCGGCGAGCGAAACCGCGTGCATTTGGCAAAGCTTTTGAAGAGTGGCGCAAACGTCTTACTACTCGATGAGCCAAGCAATGACCTGGATGTGGAAACTTTGCGCGCACTTGAAGAGGCAATCTTAAATTTTCCTGGTTGCGCTATTGTCGTGTCTCATGATCGATGGTTTCTGGATCGCATTTGCACGCATCTTTTAGCGTTTGAAGGTGATTCACAGGTGACATTTTTTGAAGGAAACTACAGCGAATTTGAGGAAGATAAAAAACGCCGCCTCGGTGACTTGGCTGTGCGGCCTTCAAGGATTAAATATCGTCGTTTATCGGCGTAATTGATCCTGCTCATTCGCCTGTCATCCTTCGCCAGCGAAGGATGACAGATTTTGATTTTACCAAATTTCAGACATCCCTCATGACCTACGGGATAAGGTAAAAGAATGATGAGCAGCGCATGTAATTAAATTTTTGAATATGAGGATGCTTTTTCATGAATAAGCAATTGTTGCTGGTTTTAGCGTTAGCTATGAGTTTAACAGCCTGCGTTGATTTTGATGAGTCGACCTATATTACAGACGATGCGGGCATTGTCCACCATACTAAACATTATCTGCGCGATCACCGTGGAGCCAATTATTTTCCCAAACAAAAACAGGCTGCCGGCAAAAAAGAGTTTGTTTTTGATCCAAAGGTTGCGGCATGGGCTGCCTATGATGCTGAGGGGCGCCGTATTATGACCGGCAGCGCTTCTGGTGGAAAAGACTTTTGCGAGGATGTGGGTAAGCCATGCCGAACAGTGACTGGTACTTTCCGCGTCTATAACAAAAAGGGCATTAACTGCAAATCAGGAGAATATCCTGTGCAAACGGAAGGGGGCGCAAAAATGCCTTATTGCATGTATTTTTATCGTGGTTTTACCATCCATGCAGCTTATGAAGTCCCTCCTTACAACTCCAGCCACGGATGCATCCGGGTCTTGCCCAGTGCTGCAAAATGGCTTAATGAAGAGTTTATTGATATAGGCACGACTGTAACGGTGCTTTCCTATCCGGACGAAGATGGGGATAAGGACGAGGTCGGTTAACAGCAGTGCGTGTCATTCAACTGACACGCGCCTAGTTCATTATTTTTAGTTTCAAATCGATAACATCGGCATGGATGCGAACTTTTCCTGTGGTAAAGGGCATCTCTTGCCCATTCAATACAACCTTGTTGTTCATCGTGGTATTTGAGAATCCATGTCCATACAGTAATTCAATGAGCATATTCTTCTTAATGTGGTATTCTGCCGCAAGGGCGAGAAAAAACTGGGTGTCAGCAGGAAAATTAATTGTGCGCAAGCGGTCCTTTTCTGGCCCGTCATCTATCATGCCCAATAAGGTCATGCCCAGTTTTTCATTGTATTGATTGCGCAGTACGCCAAGCAGCGCAATGGAATTACTAAAACTCATATTAAAAGAAAAATGGGGGCTTAATGGCGGCGGAGCGCTGGTATTGCGAAAATTGGCAAATTGATTTGCGCTCCATTGACTGTAAAATACTTGCGCGCTGGCAAGCCAGTCTTTGTTAAACAGGTGAACATAGCTTAAAACTGTCGTGGCAGGCATACGGAAGTCAAATGCCAAATTCGTGTTCATCCCGTTTTGCAGCGTGCTGGTACCTCGGGTGACCTGCTTAATTGAAGAATAATAAGTTAGCCCTAAAAAATTGGTAGGATTAAACATATGATAAACACCAAGATTGTAACCTAATCCAAACCCCGATGTTTGGTTAACCAAATTGGCAAAAGCGGCAGGCCCTACGGGTAAAGCCCAGTTCGTTTCGTTATTTTGCAGAAAATTAAAATTCAGTCCTGCTCCAAAGTGCCATTGCTTGTTGAAACTGTACGATGCTCTGGGACTTACATCAATATCTGTGAGATAGGTTTGTGTGGCTGCATAGCGGGTAAATGAATTGTTTCCCCAATTAAGGTTAGAGTGAAAAGGCTGGGTGACATCAACAGCAAATACGCTACTATCATTAAGTCGCGTTGCTATCCGCCCGTAAGGCAGGAAGCTTGTGGTGCGCGAATAAGAAATGCCTTCGCCATAGAGGCCGTTGTTGAAATTGAGTACGCTTCCTGCAAATCTGGCATTGGTATAAATACCGGTACCGCCAAGGATAAACTCATTTTGTTTTATCTGAAACAAAGCTGCGGGATTGCTGTAGCTTATACCGGTAAAATATTGGATGACATTGGCATGAGTATTGAAGTTGAATAGAAAAATGATTAAAGCAATTAAGTAAGGCATCATCATCCTGAAAGCTTGTTAAAATCGAGAAAGCGCCTGTCGTCCTGCTTGAACATGGGCAGGACGAGAAAATTTTTTTATTCTTGCCCTGTTTGTTCGGATGCCTTGGTCGAATTGTCTGCATTTTCTGCGGCACGGGGAGCAGCAATAATTTGCATGATACCGAGCTCGCCTGTCATTTTTCGGCCAATTAACATGTTCACCATCAATTTTTGAGTTAATTTTTCTTTATTGTTCTGATAGACAACTTCCAGTGGAATGGTTGCTTTCCATTGATTTTCTTTCACAGGGTTAATATTAATTTCTCCGTCTATCTGACTGCTGACGGTTAAATTCTGTGACTTAATGGCATCAATATTGCCTGATTGTTGTAAAGCCTCCTGATAACCCTGCCAGCCGGTTTCAGTAAAACAGGCCTTTAGTTGCTCAAGTTGTTGATCAATAGTTGCAGAATTAAAGTCAAATGCCTGGATGACAGCCTGTTTTGACCAAGCGTTGACTATGGAAGGTTCAATATCAGTTTTCTCTGGCGGTATCTGGTAGCTGCAATTGATTGCCGCGGCTGTTTCTGGTTTTGTTTGGTCAGATGCCGGTTGCGCTTGCTGTTCTACAGCGGGCTGGCTTGTGGATTCAGCAGGAGGATTGACGCTCTCAGCATATAGGGTATTGCTAAGCATTGCCAAAAAAACTGCGTTAATGACAGTGTTTCTCATGGTTTACATTCCTTTATATATTAAATTTAAAAACTTAGCCAATAGATTTGCCGCCAGTCTCGCTGTTTGTTGTCCTTGATCCAGCGGCGGTGAAAGTTCGGCAATATCAAGACTTACCACTTTGCCAGTTTGTGTGATGTATTTCAACAGGGTGAAAACCTGCGCGGGAGATAACCCCATGGCCTGCGGAGCACTGACGCCTGGCGCGTGGCTTTCAGAAAATACATCAAGACAAATAGTTACATACAAATGCTCATGTCGCAAAACAAAATCATCAAGAAAAGCCATTTGCCAGGCAATACTCTCCGCATGCATTTGATCAGCAGTCAAGTATGAAACCTTAAACTCATGGGCGCTGTCAAAAAGGGATTTTGTGTTGGCAGTTGGCTGGATGCCAAGGCAGCAATAGTTAAAATCAAGATTGTTCTCAATGCAATACTGGCGAATCTGCCAAAACGGCGTGCCGCTTGTTGCAGATTCTATTTTGGGACGTAAATCAAAATGGGCGTCAAAATTGATGATCCCAATATCCGGATATTGGGCCGCCAACCCCATAAAATGCCCCCAGGCAATCTCATGCCCCCCGCCTAATGCCACTGTTTTGTATCCCTGATTTTGGAAATGTTGAATGAGTGTCGCGAAATGTTCCTGAGCGGCTTCAAGCTGATTTTCGTTACAGATAATATTGCCAACATCCATTAAGTTGAGATTGTTATGCGAGGCTAAAGCCCCAAGTTGGCGGCGTATTGCATCAGGCCCTTCCTTGGCTCCAGTTCTACCGAGGTTTCTTCTCACCCCTTCATCACTGCCAAAGCCAATCAAAACTATCGCTTCCTCGGGTTGCGTTGGGTGCGCCCCGCGAAGATCACAGCAGGTGACTTTTTGAAAAAAGCGTTCTTCTGGCAAACTGTCTTTCCTTCCCTGCCATAAGGATGAAGAAGGCGCCTCATAAAATTTCATGTCAGATAACATGAATGCTCCCGCCCGCGCAATGTTACGAAATTATATTATGGTTCAACAACAAGGGAAATGTAATCTATGTTTGAAGTCAAAATTGTATTGCAGGGATGTAAATTTTAGACCAAACATGTTGTGCGTTTATCTCTCAGGCTAAATTTTAATCGTGCCTTAAAAGGACATGTCTGCTATCATCTTGAACTCAAGTTTTTTACTGTCTAATTCGGAGGCTGAGGTGTTTGTGGTAACAGGAGGAGGGACAGGAATTGGTGCGGCTTTAGCCATATCTTTGGCTAGAAGGAACCAGCCTGTTTTAATCATTGGACGCCGCGAAAATCTCTTGCGGCAAACCGCAGCTAAAGCTTCCGGCATTGAATATCTGGCAGCTGATGTCTCAACCGGTGAAGGCCGCCAGCTGATTGCCGGGTACCTCGAGCATGTTCCTGTGATCAAGGGACTGGTTCATAATGCAGGTACAATACAACCGATTAAGCCGCTCAATGAAATTACTGAAGTTGAATGGCATCATATTTTGGCGACAAATGTAGAACCTGCTTTATTTTTAACTCAACTATTGAGCCGGAAACTGACCAATCAGCGGGTATTAAATATCGGTTCAGGGGCTGCCTATTTTCCTGTGGCAGGGTGGGGGGGGTATTGTGTGTCAAAAGCGGCGCTTGCGATGCTGACCCGCTGCTGGCAATTAGAAAGCAGGGATATTGACTTTGCGGTAGCCATGCCAGGCATCATTGATACGGATATGCAGGCATTAATTCGCGATGCCGATTTCATGGAAGAAGATAAAAAGCGATTTTTCCATCGGCTAAAAGCAAATAAACAATTGTTATCAGCTGAAACGGTAGCTCTTTTTTTGACCTGGCTTTTGCTTGATGTGGGTAAGGAACAGTATTCCGCTAAAGAATGGGATATTTATGATCGCTCGCACCATCCTGCCTGGCTTGCTGCGGGATATGAAGTGCCTGACTGGGAAGAGCATGATGATTGATTGTGATACGTTGTTGATTAACGCAACCTTGCTGGATCGCAAGGGTCATACCCTGCCGAATCATGCCTTGGCAATTAAAGCCGGCATCATTGGCTGGCGTGGTTCTATGGAGGAGTTATCCAAAGGCATTTTGGAATCAGCCAGGAACGTTGAAGACTGCCAAAGAAAACTTGTCACGCCTGCCCTTATTGATTGCCATACCCATCTCGTGTATGCAGGTAATCGTGCCGATGAATTCGCGCTGCGTCTAAAGGGAGTTTCTTATGAGGAGATAGCGCATAAAGGCGGGGGAATTATTTCTACAGTGAAGAAAACAAGGGTGGCTTCAAAGGATGAACTTATCGAGCAGTCCCTGCCCAGGCTTTTGGCTATGCGCAAAGAGGGTGTGTTAACAGTTGAAATCAAGTCAGGGTACGGACTTGATTTGCAAACTGAGTTAAAAATGCTGCACGTTGCAAGGCAACTTCAACAGGAAGCGGACGTTGATGTTTTTACGACTTACCTTGGCGCGCATGCAGTTCCTCCCGAATATCAAAATAACCGTAAAGCTTATGTAGAATATGTCTGTGAGGAAGTCCTGCCGGCGGTTGCTGAATCAGGATTAGCTGATGCAGTCGATGTGTTTTGCGAATCCATAGCCTTTTCGGTCATGGAAACTGAGCAGATATTCGCTGCGGCAAAGAAATACCATCTGCCGGTTAAATGCCATGCGGAACAGTTATCGAATATAGGCGCAAGCTCGCTTGCGGCCCGTTATGGGGCATTGTCCGCCGACCATTTGGAATATCTTCATGAAAAGGATATCGAAGCGATGGCAAATGCTGGCACGACTGCAGTACTTTTACCGGGAGCCTATTATTTTCTTCGCGAAACGCAAAAGCCGCCTGTCAGCCTGTTGCGTCAACATCAAGTCGGTATGGCAGTTGCTACCGATTGCAATCCTGGATCTTCGCCTACGACATCCTTGCCATTAATGATGAATATGGCCTGCCAGCTGTTTTCATTGACCGTGCCTGAAGTTTGGGCGGGTGTTACTTACCAGGCAGCGCGCGCGTTAGGCATATCCCACAAAAAAGGGGTGTTGGAGAAAGGCTTTAAGGCTGATCTGCTGCGTTGGTCTATCCATGATCCGGCAGAGCTTTGTTATCAATTTGGATATCCTTTTTCGCATGAAAAAATGATTGCTGGACAGTGGGTTAAGGAAAAATAGGAAAAATTGCTATTAGAGGACAACACGCCTATGACTTTTGTTACTCCTGAAAAAGAGCTGGCTGAATTGAGCCTTCGCGCCATTGTTTTGGCGATATTGCTGACCCTGATTCTGGCGATGTCCAATGCTTATCTTGCCTTGAAACTCGGTATTCTTACTTCTGCTTCTATCCCTGCTGCCATTATTTCCATGGGTGTGCTGCGTCTTTTTAAACATTCCACTATTCTTGAAAACAATGCGGTTCAAACTGCCGCTTCTGCGGGAGAAGCTGTTGCCGGCGGCATTGTATACACTATTCCCGGCTTGGTAATCATAGGCTACTGGAATCATTTTGATTATTTTACCAATTTTTTTATAGCGGCGAGCGGCGGCGTTTTGGGAGTGCTGTTTTCTATTCCCTTGCGAAGGATTCTTGTCAATGAAGAACGATTGAAGTTTCCAGAGGGCCGCGCGATTGCGGAAGTACTGAAATCTTCTGCTAACCGATTTGGTCTTAAGAATATCGTATTGGGCGGCCTGGTTGGGGCAGTCCTTGAATTATTTCAGACTGGATTTAAGATTTTGGCCGGCAGCTATAATTATTGGTTTGTTTTCAAACGATCTATTTTTGGATTTGGCGCCGGGTTTTCTGCAACCATGATCGGCGCGGGTTATCTAATTGGCCATGATATGGCTTTAAGCATATTTATCGGAGCAATTGTCTCCTGGGTCATAGCCTTGCCGATAGTCAGCCAATATTATCCAGAATTTTTACTCAAATACCCGACTGATAAGGCTGCGCTGTTGCTGTGGAACAGCGAGATGAGATATCTCGGTATTGGCGCTATGCTGTTTGCGGGCATTTGGACAATGATGAAATTGGTGAAGCCTCTTAAAAGCAGCATCAGGCTTTCCATGCGCGCTTTTATGTCAAAAAGCAGGGCAGAAGAGCACCTTCCCCGCACTGACAGGGATATTCCAATGCCTTATATTTTAATCGGCATCTTCATCACTGCTGCGCTGATGTTTTTATTTTTTCAGTTTGTTTTTCCTCTGGGTAAAGCAGGGCTGGACAATGATTATGCCCCAACGCTCATTTTTTCGACTGTCATTTATGTATTGGTTATTGGCTTTTTGTTTTCTGTGATTACAGCATACTTCTCTGGCATGGTTGGGGTTACCGCAAGCCCCGGAAGTTCAGTGGTCATTGCTGGGGTATTGCTTGCCGCCTGGTTATTGCTAGGAGTGATTAAAGTGGCGATTCCGCTGCCTTTATCCATTGAACAATTAAAAGCCGCAGAAGCCATTACAATTATCATTGGTTCGGTTGTGACAGGGATAGCAGCTATTGCCAATGACAATACCCAGGATTTAAAGGTAGGCCAACTGGTTGGCGCAACGCCCTGGAAACAGCAGCTCATGTTGCTGTTGGGGGTTTTAATTTCGGCTTTGATTATCCCGCCTGTCATGCAGTTGCTGTTTGAAGTATATGGCATAGCCGGGGTTGTGCCTCATGAAAATATGGATGTCAGCCAATCTCTTCCGGCACCCACCGCAGCCATGCTTGCTGCTGTTACGGAAGCAGTATTTCGCAATACGTTGCCCTGGGTTATGATGCTGGTTGGCTCAGCGATTATCCTCGCGATTATTTTTATTAACAAGCTTTTTAATTTACAGCGTTTTTTTCAAATATCCATTCTTGGTGTCGCGATTGGCATGTACTTGCCGATTTCATCTTCCTTTCCGCTTTTTTTAGGAGGATTGATTGCCATGATAGTGAACTGGCGTTTGCAGCGTCAAGATTTGCAAAAAGAAGAGAAAAGCCTCCGTTTGCAAATTGGTACGCTTATCGCATGCGGCTTGGTGGCAGGAGCGGCATTAATGGATATCGTGCTGGCTATCCCGTTTTCTATATTTCATAGTCCTGATGCCTTAAGCCTCGTAGGCGCAGCCTGGGAGCCGCTTGGAGTTGTCCTAAGCGCTGTTGTGATCATCTCTTTAGCAATGTGGATTGAAAAAAAAGTATGCAGCCGCCGTTAAGCGGTTTTTCGAGCACAATCGCCAGAGCCCCGGATTAGACGCAGTCTAAGCCCGGGGTTGGATAAAAAATGCGGGAAAGGGTTTTATTCACAGAGTTTTGATTTTCTCATACTGGCGAACAAGTTTTTCCCTCGCAGTTCTAGCAAGATCCAGTTTTTCGCGCTCTTTAGCTACGATCTCTTCCGGAGCTTTGTCGATAAAGCCCGGATTCCCAAGCTTCTGTTCAGCAAGAGCAATATCCTTATCAAGCTTGGCAATTTCTTTTTCCAGCCGGCTTATTTCCGCTTCCTTGTCGATGAAGCCCTTCATGGGAATAAATAATTCCATTTCACCGATAACTGCCGTGGCAGATAAGGGAATTTCTTCTCTGTCTGCGACATAATCAATACTTGATACTTTGCACAACGCCTTCAGGGTTGGGGCATATTTGCTTACCCGTTCCTGAACAACAGACGTCACATGACGCAATTTCATGGGAATCTGTTTTGAAGGGCTAATTGCCATTTCGCTGCGTATGGTACGTATTGCTTGTATGACATTTTTAAGCCAGTCGATTTCCTCTTCTACAGGCTGGTTGATTAAATCAGCCTCTACTTTAGGATATTGGCTCAACATGATGGTTTCGCCATTTTCACTGGTCAATTTAGTCAACTGCTGCCAAATTTCTTCAGTGATGAAAGGAATAACTGGATGCAATAACTTTAAAGTTTGATCAAGGACATGGATTAACGTGCGTCTTGTTCCTCTTTTTCTTGACGCTAAAGCCTCGGGATCATAAATCACTGTTTTGGAAAATTCCAAGTACCAGTCGCAATATTCATGCCAAACAAATTCATAAAGCGTATTGGCCAGCAAATCAAAACGATATGTTTCGAAATAATGGTGGCATTGTGCTTTTGTACGTTGCAGCAATGATAAAATCCACTGATCAGCAGGGCTATATTGGAAGGCGCCGTCACCAAAATCTAACTGCTCTTCAGCGGTATTTTGCAAAACAAAGCGGGAGGCATTCCATAATTTGTTACAGAAATTGCGGTAGCCTTCAACTCGGGCAATATCAAAACGGACTTTGCGGGCATTGGAAGCAAGCGAGCAAAAAGTGAAGCGCAAGGCATCAGTACCAAATGCCGGAATACCTTCAGGGAACTGCTTTCGCGTAGCTTTTGCAATTTTCTCACGCACGGAATTGAGCATGAGGTTGCTGGTTCTTTTAGCGATTAAGTTGTTCAGGTCAATTCCATCAATGATGTCGATAGGGTCGAGTACATTACCTTTGGACTTGGACATTTTCTTACCTTCACTGTCGCAGACCAAACCGGTGATGACAACTTCCCTGAAAGGAATTTTGCCGGTAAATTTCAACCCCATCATAATCATTCTTGCTACCCAGAAGAAAATGATGTCAAAGCCTGTGAATAACACCGAAGTGGGGTAAAACTGTTCAAATTCCGGAGTTTTTTCCGGCCAGCCTAAACTTGAAAATGGCCAGAGCGCTGAAGAAAACCAGGTATCCAGCACATCCTCATCCTGTCTTAATACGAGGGATGGATCCAGATTGTATTTGAAGCGCACATCATTTTCGCTGTATCCCACATAGATATTGCCATGGTTATCATACCAAGCAGGAATTCTATGTCCCCACCACAGCTGCCTGCTGATGCACCAGTCTTCAATATGTTCCATCCATTGAAAATAAGTTTTGCTCCAGTTTTCTGGAATAAAGCGGATTTCACCGCTTCTAACAGCCTCAATTGCGGGCTCTGCTAATGGTTTGGTCCTGACATACCATTGATCAGTCAAAAGAGGCTCAATAATAACGTTTGATTTTTCTCCGCGGGGAACTTTCAGTTTATGCGGCTCAGTCTTAACCAGCAATCCGGCTTCCTCCAGATCACGAATAATTTGATCACGGGCAACAAAGCGGTCCATGCCTTGATATTTAAGAGGCGCATTTTTATTAATAGCCGCTTTTTTGGTTAAAATATTAATCACCGGCAATTGGTGGCGCTTGCCAATTTCATGATCATTAAAATCATGTGCCGGAGTGATTTTTACACAGCCGCTGCCAAATTCCTGCTCAACATATTCATCAGCAATGACAGGAATAGTACGGCCGCATAAAGGCAAATGAACCTGTTTGCCAATCAGGTGCTGGTAACGTGTGTCATCGGGATGGACGGCTACTGCGGTATCCCCAAGCATCGTTTCGGGCCTTGTGGTTGCGATAACCAGTGTTTCTTCAGAATCGACTACAGGATAACGAATATGCCAGAGAAACCCGTCTTCTTCTTCTGAAATAACTTCCAAATCAGATATTGCAGTACCAAGTTTCGGATCCCAGTTGACAAGGCGGGAACCGCGATAAATCAAACCTTCATTATACAATTGGATGAATACTTTCTGTACCGCAAGGGATAAGCCTTCATCGAGGGTAAAGCGTTCGCGTGACCAGTCCACAGACGAACCGATCCGCCGCATTTGCCTTGTGATATTTTTGCCGGACTCTTCTTTCCATTTCCAAACATGAGCCAAAAACTCTTCTCTTATCATATCCCTGCGAGACAATCCCTGCTTGTCTAAATTACTTTCAACAATGAGTTGTGTAGAGATACCGGCATGGTCGGTACCGGGTTGCCACAAGGTCCGCGCACCACACATGCGTTTATACCGGATCACAGTGTCAATCAGGGTATGTTGAAATCCGTGTCCCATATGCAAACTGCCGGTGACATTCGGGGGGGGAAGCATAATGCAAAAATTTTCTCCATCACCTCGAGGTTCAAAATAATGGTGATTTTCCCACTTTTGGTAATATTTTTTTTCGATTTCGTGGGGAGAGTATGTTTTCTCCATGGTATAACCTGTCTTGTAAAAACTGGGGATTTTAACATATCCGGTCGAAGATGCGACAGTATGAAAGCAAGGCCCGTTCGCTAACTAATATTTTCAGGGACGTCTGAATCCTTTCTGTGATCTGCTGCGAGATAGGTATAGATAACCGGCACTACAAACAGGGTAAAACATGTACCAATCAACAATCCTGATGAGATCACAAGACCAATGTCGAACCGGCTTACGGCGCCGGCGCCACTGGCAATGAGGAGCGGGAGTACGCCAAAAACCATGGCGGCGGTGGTCATGAGGATTGGTCTTAAGCGAATGCCGGCCGCTTCTTCCACGGCTTGCCTTCGGGTTAAATTCTTTTCCCGTTGCAGGTGATTGGCGAAATCAACAATTAAAATCCCATGCTTGCTGATTAAACCTATCAGTGTAATCAATCCCACCTGGGTATAAATATTAATACTTGCCGCGCCTAGATTGAGCGGAATTAACGCCCCGCAAATTGACATGGGCACACTGATAAGAATGATTAAGGGGTCGCGGAAACTCTCATATTGCGCTGAAAGTACTAAAAAAATCACGATAATAGCCATAAAGAAGGCAAAAATGAGAGCAGTGCCTTCCTGAATGAATTGGCGGGACTGCCCAGCATAATCATAGGTAAATCCTTTGGGCAATATATGCTGGGATTCTTTTTGTAAAAACGCGAGTCCCTGGCCCAATGTCACTCCCGGCATCATCACTCCCTGAATGGTTGCGGAATTTAATTGCTGGAAATGAGTCAGTTTGTTGGGCTGGGTTTTGGAGACTGGGGTGATCACTGTAGATAAGGGAATCATTGTTCCGCTAGCTGAGCGTACATATATCTCGCCAAGCTGTTCAGGAGACAGCCTATATTGCCTTTCGAGCTGGGGAATAACCTGATAGCTTCGCCCTTGCAGATCAAAGAAGTTAACATAACCGCCTGACAGGGCGCTGGCCAGGCTGCTGCCGATACTTTTCATATCCAAGCCAAGATCAGATGCCTTGGAACGATTGATCTTCAGCTCTATTTCGGGTTGATTAAACCGCAGGCTATTATCCAGATAGATAAATAAACCGCTTTTCTGGGCGCTTTCAAGAAGCTTATTTGAAATTTCGAGGAGGCTTTGGAAATCATTTGTGGTTTTAATCACAAATTCAATCGGCGTACCGCCGCCTCCTCCCGGGAGAGGCGGTGGGATAACCGCAAAGGATTTTAAACCAGGAACTGTGTCCAGTTTATTTTGCAAGGGTTCTTTTAGTGAAAACTGGCTCTGCTCCCGCTGATCCCATGGCTTTAGCACCATACCTGATATGGGAGTGCCGGCATTAATCACGAAATAATGCTCCATTTCCGGAAAACTTCGATAAATATCGCCAAACATTCGGGTATAGGCTTCAATATAATCCAGTGTCGCATACTGCGGGGCTGTCCCCACCACGAAAAAAAATCCTTGATCCTCTTCAGGCGCTGTTTCTTTGGAAGTATGTGTATATAAATAGGGCAGGATTAATAAAACTACTGCGGCAAAAACGAGTATGATAATCCGGGTTTCTAACAGGCTGTGCAGTATTTTCTGATAACGAAGGCGCAGGCGGTTAAATATTTTATCTAAAAAATGAACAAACCTGCCGCTGCTTTTATCTGAACTCAGGATTTTAGAACACATCATCGGGGAAAGCGTTAAAGCGATGATGCCGGAGATGATAACGGCACAGGCTAAAGTAAAAGCAAATTCTTTGAATAAAGCGCCCGTTAATCCCCCCATGAACCCAATGGGAGCATAGACAGCAGCCAATGTAATGGTCATGGCAATCACGGGCGTCGCGATTTCACGCGCGCCAACAAGGGCGGCTTGAAATGGAGAAAGCCCTTCTTCGATATGGCGGTGAATGTTCTCCACAACCACAATGGCATCATCAACGACAAGCCCAATAGCCAGAACAAACGCAAGAAGCGTCAGCAAATTGATGGAATAACCCAAAAATAGCATCAATGTACAAACGCCGATTAAGGATAGGGGAATTGTGACAATAGGGATAAGAACTGAGCGTATGGAACCCAAAAAAAGAAAAATGACAACGATGACAATCGCGGCCGCTTCAATAATGGTCGTAATAACCTCGTTAATAGAGGCACGGATGAAGTCTGTGGCATCATAAACGATTGTTGCCTCAAGTGACGGCGGCAACTGGCGTTGAATCTCAGGAAAGAGTTTACGCACATCGCTTATCACGGTTAAGGGATTGGCAGTTGGAGTGGGGGTTATTCCGATAAAAACCGCTTTCTTGCCGTCAAAAATAACTGAAGTATCATAAGACTGCGAACCAAGCATGACCTTCGCAATATCGCCCAGGCGGATAATTGAATTTTTATCACTGCGCACAATGAGCTGGCTAAATTCTTTGGCGTTATTAAGATTCGTATTGGCTTTAATGTTTATGGCAACGTATTCTCCCTTGGTGTTCCCTGCAGCGGTCAGGAAATTATTATTTGCCAATACATTAAAAACATCGGCGGGACTTACGCCAAGCGCTGCCATTTTTCTAGGATCAAGAAAAATCCGCATTGAGTAGGTTTGCCCCCCCAAAATCTCTGCCTTCGCAACACCTTCAACTGTTTGCAGCTGCGGTTGAATAACCCGGGTTGCATAATCTGTGATTTGCTGAGGCGTCATTTCTTCACTGTCAAAGCTCATATAGAGCAAAGCTGTGGAAGCGTCAGAACTTTTAACAATGACGGGTTGCTGCGATTCGGGAGGAAGCTGGTTCAAGGTTTGCTGCACCTTGCTCATGATATCGGTGAAAGCAACTTGGGGATCAAAATTGAGTTTAATGTTTAAAGTGATTGTGCTGACCCCTTGGGTGCTTGAAGAAGTCATGTAGTCAATGCCCTCAGCGCTTGCTATTGCAGCTTCAAGCGGCGTTGTGATAAAGCCTGCAATTAAATTTGCATCCGCGCCGGGGTAAGTCGTCGTTACCGTGATAACCGTATTATCCATTCTTGGGAATTGCCTGACTTGCATCTTCGTAATTGCATTCAATCCGAAAAGCAATATCAGCAAGCTGACAACAGTTGCCAGAACGGGGCGCTTGATAAATAAATCAGTAAATTTCATGTTGTCCTGCAAATTCAATGTAATCCACCCTAAGGACTACCTGAAAGATGGGCAAGCGTGCACATCCACGTATTTAAGTTAATTCCAATGTAATTTTATTGGCTCAATTCCTGAGGGTTGACCTCTTGGTCCAGCTGCACATCATTATTGATGATAACTCGCGTGCCGTCCTGTAATTTAAGTTCGCCGGCACTGACCACTTCCTGGCCCGGCTCGATTCCTTTTTGAATAATGGTGTAATTGCCTTGCTGGTCGCCAGTTGTGACAAATACGCGTTTCACGCGAAGTATATCCTGTCCTTTCTCATCTTTTTTCCCCTCCTTATCCTTTTCAATCACAAATACTGAATTGCCATAGAGGCTATATGAGATGGCAGTGGAGGGTAAGACAACCACCTTGGAGACGGAAGGTTGTTCAACTTCCAGGGCAGCAAACATGCCTGGAATGAAGTTAAATTCAGTAACATGATTCTTCGTGTTTAAGTCGGTGTCACAAATTAAAAGCTCTCTTGTAAAAAGTTTTTGTTTTTTAATTTTCACGAGCTTGGATGTCTTAGGCATTGCGACAGCCTTTGCGGGGCAATTGGGTACAGTGGCCTGTACCAGAATATTATGGGTGTTCACATCAACCTTGGAATTAATCGCAGTAATGATACCGTGAAACCGGTATTTTGGATTTTGCTCCACAGCGAATGTGATGTTTTGGCCAATATATAACTGTTTAAGATATTGCTCCGGAAGATAAAATTCCAGAAATAATGGGTCAAGCGACTGAAGGCTCACAATAGCGGTTTGTCCGGGCGAAACATACTGGCCGAGGTTGACCTGGCGTATGCCGAGCTGCCCGGAAAAAGGCGCTGTGATATGTTTCTGATTGATTAAGGCCTGAGTTTTTTCAACATTGGCCTGTGCCTGTAATAGTTTAGCCCGAGCCTCATCAACGTTTGAGCTTGGTGTAGCGCCCTTTTTAAAGAGATCAGTCTGACGCTTATAATTTATCTCCTGTAATGCAAGATCGGATTTGTTGAATTTTAAGGTTGCCTGCTCTACAGAGTCATCAATATCAATCAGCGGATGGCCTTTCTCAATAAATTGCCCTGAATCAAAATGGATAGCAACCACATTGCCAGCCGCTTGCGAGTTCACTTCAACGCCATTGATTGCTGCAAAATTTCCAACTGCAGAAATGGTGGGCTCCCAATCTTGCTCTTTTGCCGTGACTGAGGACACAGTGACGGCAGGCGGCTCAAAACTTGCGAAAAATCGCTTCATCATGAACGCTTTAAAGGCATTAAACGCTATGATTCCACCAAACACAATGACCAAAAGTATGATCATGATGGTCATGCGTTTTCTTGTGATTCTGTTCATAAATGGCAATAGTCCTTAAAAGGGCCAACAGGACACGGCAATTACAAATACCGTAATATATCATCCGCTTAAAAGCGCATGCAACTTAAATGCGGGAAATGCAGAGTCCCTGCATGAGCATATCTTGAGCCAGCACGTTTTGAGGCCGCCATTTTTTAGAATATAAATCCATCATGATGATCAATAAAAAACTTATTGACTAAACAATGTTCTTTGATAGTATTCATACACCCAACACAATAAAGGTATAATCATGAAACTGAAAGCCGTTTTATTCTTTGGTTTTTTATCTCTTTTTTCCTCAGCCTTTGCTGCAAACCTGCATACTCACCCCCAGGCGAATGACAATAGCAAAAACGCCGCAACGAGCAGCATGAACTATCCTGGCTATTGTGAAATTGAAATTATTAATTACAGTAGTCAGGATGTCCGCGTTTCCGGTTTTTTTGATGATAGAAGCCGCCTGACACCTTTTATCGTGTATAGCGGTGACGCGCCTCACTATATTTCGCTGTATTACTATGGGTACTGCCATGATGGCATGGACTTGTACATCAATACCTTGAGAGGGTATCCGGTTTACAAGGGTTACACTCCAAGAGGAACCACGGTCTATGTTTTACCGGTGAACGGCGCACCTTACGCCGAAGTAAAACAGAAATCCTGACAGGCTGTTTCTTAGCCCCCATTATCCGCTTGTACCCCGGCTTGGACTAAGTCATAACCCGGGGCTACCCATGCGCATTATGGCTAAAACCATATCATTTTGATTAAATAATGCTTTTATGAACGCCTAAATTTGGCATTTCCGTCCAGGCAGGGCTTTATTTCTGATGATGGTTCTTGAGTTTGCTTGCCAAGGGCTTTTTGACCGCGCGTAAATTGCGCAAATAAGCCTTGATGTAAAAGTATGATTTTGTCCGTGCCCGCACAAAACCAGTGCATGACTTTATTATAACAGCATGGTAATCTTGATAAATTTGAGACATTTTACCGGAGTCCGGCATTAAGCAATTTCGCCTTTATTGTTAAAATGAGAGAAAATTTGATTATAAAATACGCATTAATTGTATCTATGGCGTGCTTTCTGCTCTAAATTTTCTCTGTTTTTTGCCTGCTCAATGCTGGCTACGCAACTTCCATCATGACTTGGAGAAACAATGATAAAAATCATTAAAATGTTGACCATGTCCTTATTGGCTTTAGTCATTATTGCTTGCGCTGCCACACCTACCCGTGAGAGCACCGGAGAATATCTAGATAGCTCCGCTGTGACAGCCAAGGTCAAGGCTAAACTGCTAAATCAGCTGGGAGCTCGGGGATTTGAGATCAAGGTGAAGACCTATAAAGATGAAGTGCAGCTAAGCGGTTTTGTGGACAGTGCATCCATTAAGCAACGGGCGGGACAAATTGCATCAAGCGTTGCCAATGTTAAAAAAGTCCGCAATGATTTGATTATCAAGTGAAGATTCTTTAATAAAGTATTTATGGTATTCGGGTTTTGCTCCTCACGGGTTAAGGAATAGTCATGTACGACAGGAATTATACAATAGACAATTTTGATATCGAATTATGGCAAGCGATCAAAGCAGAAGGGAAACGCCAGGAAGAACATATTGAGTTGATTGCCTCTGAAAATTATGCAAGTCCCAGGGTCTTGCAGGCGCAGGGTTCTGTACTGACAAACAAGTATGCAGAAGGATATCCGGGCAAACGCTACTATGGCGGGTGCGAATTTGTTGATATCGCCGAGCAGTTGGCAATTTCCCGGGTCAAAAAACTGTTTAATGCCGATTATGCGAATGTGCAGCCGCATTCCGGATCACAGGCTAATGCCGCGGCAATGATGGCTCTAGTGAAACCGGGGGATTTGGTCCTGGGGATGGCCTTGCCTCATGGCGGGCATTTGACTCATGGATCGCCTGTTAATTTCTCAGGCATACTCTATCGGTCAATTCAATACGGCCTTAATCCTGAAACAGGTCTGATAGACTATGAACAGGTAGAGTCATTAGCGATTGAACATAGGCCAAGATTGATTATTGCCGGATTTTCAGCCTATTCGCAAATTATCGATTGGGCGCGATTTCGGGAAATTGCCGATAAGGTTGGCGCGTATTTACTGGTTGATATGGCGCATGTTGCAGGCCTCATTGCAGCAGGATTATATCCGTCCCCCCTCCCTTATGCTGATGTGGTAACCTCGACCACGCATAAAACATTACGGGGCCCCAGGGGCGGCCTGATTCTTTGCAGGGCAAATGAAGAAATCGAGAAAAAAATCAACTCGGCAGTGTTTCCAGGGATTCAGGGCGGCCCCCTCATGCATGTTATTGCAGCAAAAGCTGTGGCCTTTGCTGAAGCAATGCAACCCCAATTTAAGGAATATCAGCAACAAGTGCTTACCAATGCCAAAGTCATGGCGGAAGAGCTGATTAAACGTGGGCACAGCATTGTTTCAGGAGGCACAAAAAATCATTTGCTATTGCTGAATTTGATAGATAAAAATATTACCGGGAAAGAAGCAGATGCGGCACTTGGCCGTGCGAACATTACGGTAAACAAAAATTCCGTTCCAAATGATCCGCGTTCGCCCTTTGTGACCAGCGGGTTGCGTTTGGGAACGCCAGCCGTTACCACGCGCGGCTTTAAGGAAAAAGAAATCAAAATGATCACTCACTGGATAGCGGATATACTTGAAGATGTAAGCAATGAAACTGTTATCTCTTCAGTTAGAAAACAGGTTTTGCAGTTATGTAACGATTTTCCGGTTTATCGCAGTTAATTATGTTGTGTCCTTTTTGTCATGCAGAAGAAACCAAAGTAGTGGATTCCCGCCTGGTTGCAGATGGCGCGCAAGTCCGAAGGCGAAGGCAATGTCTCGCGTGCCATGAGCGGTTCACCACGTTTGAAACGGCTGAACTCATCATGCCCGTTATTATCAAGCGTGATGGCCGGCGTGAAGCCTTTAACATCGAGAATCTGCGTGCGGGCATGCTGCGGGCACTGGAGAAACGGCCTGTCAGTCGGGATGCGCTTGAAGAAGCCATTGTCGCTATTATGCAAAAAATCCGGCGTAGAGGTGAGCGCGAAATTGATTCCCGACAGGTGGGGGAATGGGTAATGGAACAATTATATAACCTTGATCATGTCGCTTATGTGCGATTTGCTTCTGTTTACAAACGATTTAAAGATATCAGTGAATTCAGAATGACAATTGATCAAATGAACGACGATAAATCGTCATGAGGTTGGTGTGGATAATCTATCAATTAAAGGTAAAAGAAAAGCACGCAGACTTGCGTTGCAGGCGTTATACCAATGGTATATGACAGCAAGCAATCTATCGGACATTGAGGCGCAGTTTCGCGCCATGAATGACATGTCAAAAGTCGACAGTCAATATTTCTGCCGCTTGCTGTATGGCGTTCCGGAAAAATTATGCGATATAGAAAATTCGTTTCAGCCCTTCCTCGACAGGCCGATCAAAAGTCTCAATCCTATCGAACTGACTGTGCTGCGTTTAAGCACTTATGAGCTTCTTTACTGTCCTGAAATTCCATACCGTGTCGTTCTTGATGAAGCGATTACGCTAACCAAGGCCTTTGGTTCTCAGGATGGCCACCGTTATGTGAACGGCGTTTTAAACAACCTGGCTAAAAACGTCCGGCAAATTGAAATCAGCAGTGAACATGAATGAATTTGAGCTGATTAATACATTTTTTAAGTCCTTGTCAGCGAAACGTCCCGATGTAGTACTTGGTATTGGTGATGACGCAGCTTGCCTTTGCGTGCCAATTGGGCATGATTTGGTGGTAAGCTCTGATACCCTGGTTGCGAATATCCATTTTCTCTCTGACTGGGACGCGTACGATATAGCCTATAAAGCGGTTATGGTTAATGTCAGCGATATAGCTGCCATGGGAGGCGATCCTAATTGGATGATGCTGGCCTTAACCCTGCCCGAATCAGATGCCTCATGGCTTAAGCGTTATGCAGAGGGCCTTTATGATGCCATGCGGGAATTCAATCTTGCGTTAGTAGGAGGGGATACAACCCGGGGGCCATTGGCCATGACCATTTGTATTCACGGCCTCGTTCCATCTGGCAAAGCAGTGACTCGAAGCGGTGCGAGTCCTGGAGATATCGTCTATGTTAGCGGGCCTATAGGTGCCGCGGCTCAGGCAGTGGCATTTTTAGATAACAAGTCTCTGGATGCCAATGACAGAACGGTATTAATGAATGCCCTGATGCACCCGAAACCACGTGTGGATCTCAATCAGATTTTATTACGATATGCTACATCAGCCATAGATATTTCCGATGGATTGGCTGCTGATTTAAATCATATTTGTGAGGAAAGTGATGTTGGCGCCATCCTGAATTTGGAAGCAATTCCTGTTCATCCATTAGTTAAGCGCTACCAGGGAGACAAGGCAATAGATTTTGCTTTACATGGCGGAGACGATTATGAGCTGTGCTTCACTGTATCTGAAAAACAAAACCAGGCTTTTTTATGTACAATGGCCGAACTGGGGCTTCATTGTTTCCCAGTAGGGTGCATTGCTGAGGAGAAAGGAATGCGCGGCAAGGAAAAGGATGGTACTACCAAAACCATTCAAACTTCTGGCTACAGCCATTTTTAATTTACCCTGGGGAATCAGGAATGAATATCATGAAACTTTCTGAAAGAGTATGGCAAGACCCGGCATATTTTATTGCGTTTGGCTTTGGCAGCGGCCTTGCGCCCATAGCGCCCGGCACTTTTGGAACCTTGGCTGCTTTTCCGCTTTATCTGCTGTTATCCGGAACCAGCTGGATAACATATTTGCTTTGTACAGTTTTTGCTTTTATTTTGGGAATAGCTGTTTCTAACCGCGTATCCAGCGATCTGGGTGTGCATGATTATTCCGGCATTGTCTGGGATGAGGTCGTTGGTTACCTTTGTACCATGTTTCTCGCTCCGCCAGGTTTTGGCTGGATGGTTCTGGGATTTTTTCTCTTTCGGGTTTTTGATATTTGGAAGCCGGAGCCTATACACATGATTGATAAACAGATTGGAGGCGGTTTTGGTATAATGCTTGACGATGTATTGGCTGCGGTACCGGCCTGGTTTATTTTGCAATTAGCGGCTTTCTTTTGCGGGCGATGGGCATGAATCACTCCTGATATACCATGCAGCTTTTGATGGGTAACTTCTAAAATCTGTTAGTTTATTGTGGAGAGCAGGCGTGAACGACAATCATAAAGAATTAATCAGCATTGGCTTGACTGTCAGCATTGTAGCGCTGGCGCTTTTTATCATTCATCGTTTTATTCCTTCCATGCTGTGGGCAGGTATTATTGTCATAGCCACTTACCCGTTATACAAGCATTGGCGACAATTTTTTTCGGGTAAAGATAATCTGGCAGCTTTTTTATTTACGTTCATGCTGACGTTACTTTTAATTCTTCCAATTAGCTGGCTCATCACGGTTCTTGTAAAAGAATTGCAGCTGTTGATTAATTACTTACAGCTGATTAACCGGGAAGGAGGCCAGGCTCCAGCCGTGCTGAAGGATCTGCCGCTGATAGGTAATGAATTGGTCAATTACTGGAATGAAAATATTGGCCAGCCGGGTAATGTAAAATACTTTCTCTCTAATCTTCATTTAACGCTGACTCCAGCCAGCTATTATATCAAGCAGGTTGGCCTGAATTTGGCGCATCGCGGGTTTCAACTGGGATTCACGCTTTTAACCCTGTTTTTTTTCTTTAGGGATGGCGAAAAACTGTTCCAGCAGATTAATCACATAGGCGAACTGTGCCTCGGGAGCCGCTGGTTCAGATACGCCGACAGGCTGCCGGGCGCATTGCGGGCAACGGTAAACGGCACGATTGTTGTAGGCATAGGTGTTGGCATCTTAATGGGAATCTGCTACGGGCTCGTAGGATTTCCTGCTCCAACCCTCATGGGATTTATCACTGCTTTTGCCGCTATGATACCCTTTGTGGTTCCCATAGTATTCGCTATCGCAGCGCTCATATTAATGAGCAACGGCGCAATGATTGCAGCAATCATCGTCATTGCCTGGGGGACGTTTGTGATGTTTATTGCCGATCATTTCATCAAGCCTGTTTTAATTGGCGGCGCCATCCAGCTGCCTTTTCTTGCCGTGTTGTTTGGTATTTTAGGAGGTGTTGAAACGCTCGGACTCTTGGGCTTGTTTTTGGGCCCAATCATTATGGTACTTTTTATTACATTATGGTATGAGTCCCAGGGACACGTACATGAACGGTTGGCTGAATAACCAACCTTATCTTATTGAAATAATGGTTTGACCCTGGTGATTCGTGCTTGTTTTTTTAAAATTCAACCCCATATAGATTATAAGAGATAATAATGAGGAACGAGTTGTGAACAAAGACTGGCCTACTAAAGAAAAAGACCTGTATATCGCCCAAACGATTATGGAAGAGTATGCCAAGGAGCAAAACTGTGATTCATTAGGCTTATTTGAGCTTGTTCTGGATCAGAAAGAAAAACGGCTGGATTTGCGTTTGGCAAGCTGGGTATTGACAATGGCACAACAATTCAGCGCCATGTACGGTGCAAATCAAGGAGATTTTGTAACCCGACAGGTGATTAGCCGTTGTTTGACTCAAGGGCACACCATCCATTAAGTTTTTTGTTTAAAATTCTTCCAAATACATGGAGAAATTTTTCTTGAATTCCTTGCTTTTCAAATATTTGGTGAGAGCAAGATTAATTTCTCGCAATAAGTTCCCGCTATCGCGATTCACCGCAATACCCAGTCCAAATCCGTAGGGCATTGGAGGCCCATAAGCTTTGAGGAGCCCTGATGATTTGCTCTGCCAATAGAGAGTGGTGGGCGCATCGAGCAAAGCCAGATCGATTTCTTCATTAGCCAAGGCATCAATGATATCTCCTTCAAAATCATACTGCTGAATATCCGGGTTTTTGATGCCCATGCGCCTAATTTCGCTTTCAAATACAGATCCAGATACAATCCCAATGGCCTTATTGTCCAAAAACATGGGGTTAAACGGTTCTTTGGCTAAATTACTGCGGGTTAAAAACCGCGAATAGCTCGGCAAATAGGGTATTGAAAAGTTAACTTGCAAAGCCCGTTCTGCGTTAATGCCAATTGCACCGATGGCAGCATCAGCTTCGTTATTGACTAATGCTGGAATCAGGTTTTTGAAATCCATAGGGATAAAATTACAATCTCTCTGAATTTCCGCACAAATATATTTCATCATGCTAATATCATATCCAAACAGCTGCTTATTGGCGCCTTGCATGACAAAAGGAGGCTCAAAGCGGTTGACTGCTACTCTAAGCGGCGGATTTTGCGCATGAGCCAGGGTATGCAGTGTAAAGGCAATGATTAACAAGCATATGATTTTTTTCATTTTCCCTGCATCCTTTTAATCCGTTTAGGCACCTTGGAAAGTCATTATTTAATCAAGATGATATGGCTTTACCCTGTGCCGGTTTCAATGCTTTTCAGTATTTATAATATAATAGGATGAGTCAGACTTTTTTCCTAGTTATGAGTGGAGATGAAGCAGAATATTTCATATGAGATACCCGAGGTAAAACAACACTTAATCAGCAGACATTTTCCTGATCTGCAGGGATCATTATGCGACGCAATGGCAAGGCTACTTTATATCAGCGAGTATGCATGCCGCCATATATCAATTTTACAGATGCTGGTTGCAGAGGATGATCTAGGCCCTCTGGACAGGAGAGATTATTTTAGGCTCGTTTCTCAAATCCCGCTTGATCTCGACAGCCAGGCTTTTGCGTATCGGCTGCGTATTTTTAGGCATCGCCATTTATTGAGGATTGTATTAAGAGAACAGGCTCGCCTTTGTGATGTTGAAAAAAGCATGAGTGCCTGGTCGGATTGTGCTGATGCCTTAATTTTACACGCATTGAAATATTGCAATCAGGCACTGGCGCACCGCTATGGAACGCCCTGTTCAGAGCCAGGAATTTCTAGCCAGTTATACACGATTGCCATGGGCAAACTGGGAGGAAAAGAGCTCAATTATTCATCAGATATCGATTTAATATTTGTCTATACAGATGAGGGATTTACCAATGGCAGAGAAAAAATATTCAATCAGCAATATTATTCCAAACTGATTCAAAAGTTTCTGGAGTTGATGCAATGCATGACCAAAGAAGGATTTGTGTTTCGTGTGGATTTGCGCCTAAGACCTAATGGTGAAAGCGGCCCTCTGGTGACATCTTTATCAGCCATGGAAACCTATTATCAGGAACAAGGGCGTGACTGGGAGCGTTACGCAATGGTTAAGGCAAGAGTCATCCAGGAAAATGAGGGGCAAGTTGAAAGAATACAGCGTGTTATCGCTCCCTTTGTTTACCGTCGTTATGTTGATTTTAGCGTAATTGAATCATTGCGCGGCATGAAAGCAATGATTGCCCGCGAAGTGCTCATAAAGTCATTGCAACACGATATTAAAAGAGGGCCAGGCGGCATTCGGGAAATTGAGTTTATCATTCAATCTTTTCAACTCATCCGCGGCGGCAGATTGCCGAACTTATGCAGCGCCAATGCCATTCAAACGCTTGAGTCTCTCCATCAGGGGAAACTGCTGGATTTTGCGCCTGATTTGAAAAACGCCTATCTCTTTCTCCGCAGGCTTGAAAATGTTTTGCAGATTCATAATGACAGGCAAACCCACACTTTGCCAGATGATCGCGACATCCAGCGCAAGGTGGCTCTGGCAATGAATTTTGATAACTGGGAGCAATTATCGGAAAAGCTCGGTCATTTTCAGGAAATCGTCACACGCTCATTTCAGTCAGTTTTAAGTCAGGCTGATATTTATACTAATGAAGCACGCCTTCTGGCAACGCAAATGGCAGGCATTTGGCATGGGCATGTTGAAGAGTCTCTTGCCGTCAATGTTTTATCAAGCCTGGGCTATGAGAACGCAGACCGTTGCTACCAAATACTTCAGGAGTTTCGCCATGCGCCGCGTTGCCGTCGTTTGTCACAGGCCGCGCGCCTGCGGCTGGCGCGATTCATGATGCTTTTATTGCAAGAATTGGCGTCCTTTCCCAAAACAGACGCTATCCTCCTGCAGGTTATCCGCTTATTGGAAAAAACCGTAACGCGCAGCGCATACCTCGCATTACTCACAGAAAATCCCAAAGTATTGCAGGAATTGCTGCGTTATTTTGCTGTCAGCCCTTTTATTGCATATCTCCTGGTTGAATACCCTTTTTTACTGGAAGTACTGCTTGATGAAGATGAAAGCTGGAGGCCGCCTGATTATGCTCATCTGCGCCAAATGTTGCAAATGCAGCCTGGATATGGAGAAGGAGAGGAGAGACAGGGTGAAATTTTACGGCAATTCAAATTGCGTTGCTGGCTTCTTATTGCCCGTGCAGAATTAAATGGCCATGTCGATGCAATTACAGCAGGGCGTTTTTTAGCTAACGTCGCGCAATTGATCATTATTGAAACGTTGCTTCATGCCTGTCGGGAATTAAAAAGCCGCTTCCCCGAAATTCGATCACTTAAATCTCATATTGCAGTTATTGCCTATGGGAAGCTCGGCAGTCGCGAGATGAACTATGATTCAGATGTTGATTTGGTTTTTTTGCATACGGCGCCCTGCGAAAAAGAACCCTTGGTTAATCGGCTTGTGCAAAAAATCATCCACTCATTAACACTGCGCACGCAAATGGGTACGCTTTATGCCGTAGATACCCGCCTGCGTCCTTCCGGATCTGCGGGTTTACTGGTTAGCTCTGTACCAGCTTATATCGATTATCAGTATAACCAGGCCTGGGTTTGGGAACATCAGGCTCTATTAAAAGCAAGGGTGCTTTTTGGAAGCCAAGCCATCACACAGCAGTTTGTCAAGCTAAAAAAAGATATTTTATTTATCCCAAGAAACACTCGCCATTTGGCTGCGGCTATTCAGGAAATGAGAAAAAAAATCAAACAATTTGGGCAAACTGGTGAACATAAAGCGGGTGCTGACGCATTATTGGATCTTGAATTTCTAACTCAGTATTTGATATTGGCCAATCCCAATGAGCGCCTGGCTCGCAAAAGCCATACTTTATCGCAGATCAATCAACTCTTGAGCCAAAATATACTGGATAAAGAACAATGGTTGTTTTTAAGGCGAGTTTATCAACACTGCCATCAATTATTACATGAACAAATACTGCGATATCAAACTGAAAAAGCCCATCCTGCCAAAGAAGAGATATGGGCACTCAGTCAACATTTCTATAACCTCGCCTCGAGCAATTCGCCATATAAATCATAATCATCGCTGCCTGTAATTTTGACTTCAGCCAAAGTTCCAGCATGAACTTGTGAAGATTGAGGCAAGTAAACCAGGCCATCAATCTCAGGCGCATCACCCATACTGCGGGCAATGATATGCCTGTCATTGACCTCATCAACCAGCACACTTTGCGTTGAACCAATTTTCGCCTGTAATTTCTTGCGGCTGATTTCCGCTTGCGTCTGCATGAAACGATGGTAGCGTTCTTCCTTGACTGGTTCAGGTACGGGATCTGGCAGCTCATTTGCTTTTGCTCCCACAACTGGCGAGTATTGGAAACAGCCAACGCGATCTAATTGGGCAGTTTGTAAAAAGGCCAATAACTCTTCAAATTCCTGCTCGGTTTCACCCGGAAACCCGACGATAAAAGTGGAGCGCAGCGTAATTTCCGGACAGATTTCCCGCCATTTTTGTATGCGCGCCAAGGTGTTTTCACGGCTGGCAGGCCGCCTCATCGCTTTTAATATTCGGGGGCTGCCATGCTGCAGGGGAATGTCAAGATAAGGCAAAATCACTCGATCGCGCATCAACGGTATTATATCATCAACATGGGGATAAGGATAAACGTAATGCAGTCGAATCCAGATTCCCAATTTGCCCAGTTGCTCGCATAAATCATAAAATTGAGTTTTTATGGTTTTTTCCTGCCACAGCGCTTCCTTAAATTTTGTATCGACCCCATAAGCGCTGGTATCCTGGGAGATGACCAATAATTCCTTTACGCCGGCTTCTTGCAAGCGTTTAGCTTCAGAAAGGACTTGTGTGACTGGATAACTCCTAAGCTTTCCACGCATGGTAGGAATAATGCAGAATGTGCATTTTTGATTGCATCCTTCAGAAATTTTTAAGTAGGCATAATGCCTTGGCGTTAACTTAATGCCCTGCGGCGGGATGAGTTGCGTAAAAGGATCTTTAGGCGGCGGCAAATGGCGGTGCACAGCGCGGATAACTTCTTCATAGGCATGAGCGCCGCTGATATGCAATACATCAGGGCAGGCATCACGAATGATGTCTGCTTTGGCGCCCAGGCAGCCGGTCACGATGACTCGCCCATTTTCTGCCATTGCTTCCTGAATGGTCTCCAGAGATTCCTGAACGGCAGAGTCAATAAATCCGCACGTGTTAATTACTACAACTCCTGCATTCTGATAACTGGATACCAATTCATATCCCTGGGCTCTCAATTGGGTGATGATGCGTTCTGAGTCCACCAGAGCTTTGGGACAGCCAAGGCTTACAAAACCAACTTTATGATTCATTATGACAATTATGTAAAAAAAGTGGGCGAATTATACCGATTTCCAGCCAGCATTGTCCACATACCCTATGGATCTGCGGGGCGCATCATATTTTAAAACTTGATTGTATTGAGCTTTCTAATGAATGCTTCCGTGGATGCTTCGCCAATTACCCGAAGGTGAGAAAGTTCTCTGCCGTTTCGGTCATAGAAAAGAAATGTTGGCGGGGCTACCACATTAAAGTGCTTCAGCAACTCTCTTGTATTTTGATCATTTGAAGTGAGATCGACTTTAACCACAATGATATTTTCTAATTCTTGCAAAATTGCCGGGTTTTTCAGAGTGGTTGCGGCAATGACTTTACACGATGTACACCAGTCTGCATAAAAATCCAGCATGACTGGTGTTCCTTTTGCTTCAGCCAATGCTTTTTGGGCTTCCTTGACGGTTGTTACGACTTGTGGCGAAGATTGCCGGCTGGTTCTTGCAAGGTCAGAAGAATTTTTTAAAGGAAGCAGGGGATTGGTGTTTCCCTGACTGGCGCCAATCAGAATGAGCAGTCCATAAACCAACAGCATGATGCCTGCTCCTTGATTCAGCTTATCAAGATTGCTTTTTGCTTGATTGAATGCGCCGATAAAGACGCCGCAAAAAATCAATAACCCCGCCCATAATGCCATGCTTAAAATTTGAGGCAAAATGCGCTCAAGTAAATAAATTGCAAGCGCGAGGAGCAAGACGCCAAAAAAGGCTTTTACAGTATTCATCCATGAACCGGCCTTGGGCAACAGCTTGCCGGCGGAAGTTCCGATGAATAATAATGGCAACCCCATGCCCAATCCCAGGAAAAATAAAGCAGTGCTGCCAAAGCCTATATTTCCCGTGTGGGCAATATAGCCTATAACCCCAATTAAGGGAGCGGTTACGCAGGGAGACAGCACAAGCGTTGACACGCATCCCATAATGGCCGCTCCCAAATAATGCCCCCCGCTTTGACTGCGGGTAACACTTGCCAGTTTGCTTTGCCAGGAGACGGGCATGCGCAATTCATAAAAATTAAACATTGATAAGGCTAAAACAACAAAAATAAGGCCAAGGGCACCGATGACCCAGGGAGATTGCATGAAAATCTGCAAATTGTTGCCCATCAATGCAACCACCGCACCCACCAGCGCATAAGTTAAAGACATGCTGAGCACATAGCTTAATGAAAGCAAGAAAGCCTTCCGGGTGGATAACTCCTTGCCTTGACCGACAATGATGCCGGAAAGTACCGGGATCATGGGGAGAACACAGGGCGTGAATGAAAGCAGCAAGCCGAAACCTAAAAATCCTGGAATAATCCAGAGCAAACTATTGGATGAAAGCACTTCGTCCACCTGAGTTTTGGGTTCTGCTTCGCTGCTGGCCCCTGTTGCGTTTTCTCCATGTTCCGCGTTTACCAACGCAAGGTCTTTATCAAAGGATAATTTGATTTCTTTTGCCTGCGGCGGATAACAAAAACCATCATCCGAGCAGCCCTGATAATGCACAGTGATGAGGTCTTCTCCCGCCGCCTCACCGAGAACAGGGACAGGGAGCGACAGTTTTAGGCGGTAAATCTCAAATTCTTCTCCCCTGTTATTGGTTTTGCTTAAGGGTTTCGGGAAGCGAATTTTGCCAAGCTTATATAGTTTGTCTCCTTTGGGTTGAAGCTGAATTTTATCCTTATATAAGAAATAACCTGGCTTGATAGACCAATTTAAAATAAATGTGTTTGGATCTTCTCTTTTAGCTGAAAGCTGAAAAATCTCTTCAGCAGAAGGGGGGCTTGCAAATGCAAGCGCCTGAAATAAAAATAAAAACATTAGAAAAATTTTTTTCATGACAAACCCGTTAAATATTCATCCAGTCTGAAGCCGGATGCAAACCACGCTTCAGCAAGGCCCAGTCGCGAATGGTGCTTTTAAGTATGCCATGTCATCTGGATTCCTGGGCCTGAAAATCTTCTGCATTGAAATTATATCATGCATGATTGTATGGAGAAAAAAGCCCGGGCTCAAATAATCTCTGGTGAGCTTTCTATAAATTTTTTTTTTCAACCCCCTTGAAACTATCCTTTGAATCCCCATATGGCAATCATCAGCGTCATCGAGATGATAACGCTAAGCAGTCAGAGAGCGCTCTGAGTGATAAAATAGGGTATAAAACAATCAGGAGAAAACAAGTATGAAGATTCGTCCTTTACACGATCGTATTATTGTTCGCCGTCTGGAAGAAGAACATAAAACAGCCGGTGGTATTGTGATTCCAGACAGCGCTAAAGAAAAACCAATGCAAGGCGAAGTTTTGGCTGTCGGTGAAGGCAAGGTACTGGAAAATGGTGATGTCCGCGCTTTGGCTGTCAAAGTAGGGGATGTGGTATTGTTCGGCAAATATTCCGGCACAGAAGTCAAAATTGATGGGCAGGAACTCGTCGTGATGCGCGAAGATGACATCATGGGTGTTATTGAAAAATAAATTCATCGTTAAAGGAGACTAAATAATGGCTAAAGATTTACGATTTGGTGATGACGCACGCCAAAGAATGCTCGCTGGCGTAAAAGACCTGGCAGACGCTGTACGTGTCACAATGGGCCCAAGAGGGCGTAATGTGGTATTGGAAAAGTCTTATGGCGCTCCTACAGTGACCAAAGACGGCGTATCCGTTGCCAAGGAAATCGAATTTGAAGATCGCTTTAAAAACATGGGCGCGCAAATGGTTCGGGAAGTGGCTTCCAAAACTTCTGACGCTGCAGGAGACGGCACCACAACAGCGACCGTATTGGCTCACGCCATTGTGGTTGAAGGGCATAAAGCCGTTGCTGCCGGCATGAATCCCATGGATCTGAAGCGTGGCATTGATAAGGCAGTTCAGGCTATTACCAAAGAATTGCATGCTATGTCCAAGCCCTGCAAAGACAGCAAGGCTATCGCCCAAGTTGGTACCATTTCTGCCAATTCCGATGAAGCCATTGGTTCCATTATCGCAGAAGCAATGGAAAAAGTGGGCAAAGAAGGCGTGATTACTGTTGAAGATGGCAACAGCCTGGAAAATGAGCTGTCTGTTGTTGAAGGTATGCAATTTGATCGCGGCTATATTTCCCCATACTTTGTCAACAATCAGCAAAATATGTCAGCAGAATTGGAAAACCCCTTCATCCTGCTCGTGGATAAGAAAATTACCAATATCCGTGACATGCTGTCAGTACTGGAAGGGGTTGCCAAATCCGGCCGTCCGTTATTGATCATCGCAGAAGACGTGGAAGGCGAAGCTCTGGCTACATTGGTTGTCAACAACATGCGCGGCATTGTAAAAGTGTGCGCTGTGAAGGCTCCCGGTTTCGGCGACCGTCGCAAAGCCATGTTGCAGGATATTGCTATTTTAACCAATGGACAGGTGATTTCTGAAGAAATCGGTAAAAGCCTTGAAGGCGCTTCTCTTGAAGATCTGGGCGGTGCAAAACGTGTTGTGGTTACCAAGGAAAACACCACTATCATTGACGGTGAAGGTAAAGCAAAAGACATCAGCGATCGCATTGCTCAAATTCGTGCTCAAATGGAAGAAACTTCTTCTGACTACGATCGTGAAAAACTGCAAGAGCGTGTTGCCAAATTGGCAGGCGGCGTGGCAGTGATTAAAGTCGGAGCTGCGACTGAAGTTGAAATGAAAGAGAAAAAAGCCCGCGTTGAAGATGCGTTGCATGCTACCCGCGCAGCAGTGGAAGAAGGCATCGTAGCCGGTGGTGGTGTTGCGTTAATCCGGGCTCAAAAAGCTCTGGCCGGGTTAAAAGGCGATAACCATGACCAAAACATGGGTATTGATATCCTGCGCCGCGCTATTGAGTCGCCACTGCGCCAAATCGTTGCCAATGCCGGCTATGAAGCTTCTGTGATTGTTAACAAAATTGCAGAAAACAAAGGCAACTTTGGTTTCAATGCTGCAACCGGTGAATATGGCGATATGGTTGAGATGGGTATCCTTGATCCAACCAAAGTGACCCGTACTGCGTTGCAAAATGCTGCATCAGTCGCAAGCTTAATGCTGACCACAGAGTGCATGGTAGCTGAGCTTCCCAAAAAAGAAGAAGCTGTCGGCGCCCATGATATGGGCGGCATGGGCGGCATGGGCGGCATGATGTAAGCCTTCATGTGTCCAGCTAATAAAACCCGCCGCCTGGCGGGTTTTTTTTTGCAGGAAGCAAATGTTTCGTAAGATAAGACGTTATGCCAGTGATAACGATTTTACTTTTTCCAATTGCCTAAGCGGTGAAAATTCAGCATATTTCATAGCAGAGACAGGCAGATAAAAAGTTTGTTCAAGCAAAAACTGGCCGCTTAAAGCCGCATGGGAAACCTGATCAGTATAAACCAGCCAGGTGCTTTGTGCCGGAAAATCGAATCGCAATTTTTTAACGGCAGTTTGGTAGGCATCATCGAGCTTCATCAGGTTGTGAAGATTCAGCATGGCATGATCATAAGGAGTACGAAAGGTTTTGGTCACTTTGCAAAGCTTTAATAACCTTGCTTGCAAAGCATTATACCTCGGTATTTTGGATGAAAATTGTTCCAAGACTTGGGAAAAAGGCTCTCCCAAGTGCCATACTCTGGGTTTACCTTCAGGGTTAATGTTGCAAAAAACACGTAAAATCCTTTGTCCGTTAACTGGTGTTGCAGGAAATGAATCCACATGTAACCTGGTATCATCTTTGAGTTTTGAGCTTTTTCTTCCTTGAATTTCGGCAGGTCGGTAACTGGTTCTTCCCAACCGTAATTCATTTTGATATGAGGGCAGGAGGCTTTCGAGCAGCTGCCTGGAAAATTCCGCATAACGGTGCATAAACTGTCGGACTTTGTTGGCCTGCTCAATAGAATGGTGTTTGCAGACGCCTGAAAGCTTTCGCGATTGAAAATCATAGCTGACGTTTTTACGATTTGGACTCAGTATACTTTCAGTAAACATGTGTTCATGCTGGTTCAGGGTAAAACAATAATTTGGAAGAAAAACGACTTTCCCTGATTCTAACGCAGCAAGGGCTTCCATTTTATCCTGTGATTGAAATTCAGAAATACTTTTTTTATCTAAAGAATATAAATATTGATTCATGCTTAAATATTCGCAAAATGTAAAATAAGAATGAGAAGATTCTAACAAAACGATGATAAATAAAAAAATATGATTTTTATATTGACTTGACATTTCTGAATGGACATATTGATTGTGATTTTTACTTGTTGTAAAATTACCAATCAAAATTACCATTGTTAATTGCTATGAAACCATTTTCCGATATACCTCAAGACATCATGCAAGATGTGGTCGCTCCATTTCTTCCTAATGCCGCCCTGCTCAATTTGTCGCTCACATCGAAAGAAAACCAGAAAAACCACAAAGAGCTTCTTAATAAACGTCATCAACAGATTTTCGTCGAAAAAAAATTGCCTGAGTATGAAAAGAATCTTGATTTTCTGATGAACGCCACTATGGTTTCAGCAAACGCATTGGAGAAAGCAAGGCAGGTAATTGTCCAATTAGAACCCGAGATTATAAAGCATATTGATTTAATTCCTGCAGAACATGCGTTCAAATTATCGCGCATTTGCAGCGTGCGTTCTGAAAAAGACTGCTTTTACTGGGCAGAAATAGCTGCCAGCAAAGGACATGAATGGGCTAAGTTCAACCTCGCTGTATACCATAATGAAGGCCGGAAAACATGCAGCAAGGCTCCATCCAAAGCCAAAAAACTCTTTAAGGAACTTTTAGAATCCACAAAGAACCAAGAAGTGCGGGATAAGATTCGCTGGTATATAGGAACACACCCGGAGATCAATGGTTCTTTTGAAACGCAATCTTCAGAAGAAAATACCAATGTGGATTCTTTGAATATGGAGGCGTCGGATAATATAAAAAATGGCGCTGCCAAAAAATCTGCTTCTTCTTTAATGGGTATCGGCATGCAGGTTTTGGGTGGATTTGTCGCTGTTTTGGGACTGGCCGCCGTAGCTTCGGGCATAGTACTCCTGGCTGCGGTGAGCGCTAGCGCTGGTTTAATTGTAGCAGGATCTGGTCTTGCGGCTTTAGCCTGCGGCTTGGGTCTTTTTGCCGGCGGCCGACTGTATCATCACTGGAATGGCAGTTCGCAGAGCCTTAACCAACCACTCAAGATTTAGAGGGGAAAGGGCAATGAACCGGCAAAACCTCTTATCGGGATTATAAGCCCATCAAAAACTGATATTTACCTGCAATCGGTCGAGGCGTGGCGGTTTTAATTATTTTCTTTTTCAACTATCCTTAATTCAGGATAAGGTAATTCAAAACCATCATATTGATCATAAAAATAATCAAAAGGGAGTTTAAGATGAGTGATTTGATTAATAAGTTATCTGTTATCCTGGCCGATACCTACGCCTTGTATTTAAAAACACAAAATTATCATTGGCATGTAAAAGGACCTCAATTCCGATCATTGCATGGCCTGTTTGAAAGTCAATATTTGGCGCTGGCAGAGGCCGTGGATGAAGTTGCAGAGCGAATCCTGATTAAAGGCCACAAGGCTCCTGCAACTTTTAAAGAATTTGAGCGTTTGAAAACCATTAAAGACGGCAACTCAGATATCAGCGCCAATGATATGGTCGTTGAGCTTGCTCAAGATCACGGTGCTTTGCTGAAAGACTTAAATATAGCCATGAACATGGCTCAGGAAAAAAATGACGAAGGAACTGTTAATTTATTGGCAAACCGGATAGAAGCGCATGAAAAGGCACGCTGGATGCTTGCCGCTTCACGAGAAAATCCATAAGAGCCTTTCTTCTTATTAAAAATGTTGCAGTAAAAAGAGGAGTGGGTTATGGCAGGATACAGGGCAAATAATACGGTAATGGTGATTGCGGTAATCGTGATTGTACTTTTGGCCATGATTGTACTTTATTTTGTCTTTGGCGGCCGGTATGTTACTGTTCCGCCTCCACCAGCTCCCATTGTACCGGAAACAGAGACCAGGGTTGAACTCCCGAGGGTGTATGTAACGCCGCCTGAGCAACCTCCAAAGCAGGAGGTTGAACAGCGTTAATTCAGTTCTGTATGAGGGTGTCAGGATAAACGGCTCGGAACAAAGCGCGTCAAGGCTCTAACGCCTAAGATTTGTCGTTTCATGCTTCGCGAAAATGATGTAAATAAGGCATTTGGCGATCAAAGCATGATGTCGCTCCGAAAAATTGCTTTATTTACTGTATTATTTCGTTATGATGAATATATCCGATACCCTGCGCAGGACAGCTTAAGGTGTTGCAATTACTTTTTCCACTGGCTTTGCTTTTAAGCGCCAGCCTTTTATTCATGATTCAACCTATGGCGGCAAAAGTGCTGTTGCCGGCATTTGGAGGCACACCGGCCGTATGGGCTGTATGCATGTTGTTTTTTCAAGCCCTGCTCCTTGTTGCTTATGCATATGTCTGGGCAATAAGCCGATTTAGATATGGTGGTCTTTGGCGAAGTGTGCATATTGCAGTCAGCCTGCTTAGTATTTTTTTTCTGCCTTTATTGTTTTCGCCCGATTCGGGAACCGATATTCCCGAGTTCAGTATTCTTAAGTCTTTGGTCATGCAGCTCGGGTTGCCCTTGCTGGTAATAGGCTCTTCGGCGCCTTTATTACAATATGCTTTCAGCCAAAATCAAAAAATTAGAAGCAGCGACCCTTATTACCTGTACGCAGCCAGCAACGCAGGCAGTTTGCTGGCGCTGTTGAGTTATCCCTGGCTTATTGAACGTTATTTCAGTGTTAAACAACAATTTTTTGCCTGGAACGTTGCTTATGCTTTATATCTTATTTTACTGATTTTGCTTTTGACCACGAGCCGTTATGCGCCTGTCATCCAGACATATTCAAGGGCAGGGACTGTGTCTTTTGCTAAAAAACTGTGGTGGATTTATCTTAGTTTCGTGCCTTGCAGTTTGATGCTTGGGGTAACATTTTACATCACGACAGATATAGCGGCGACGCCTCTATTCTGGGTATTGCCGCTTGCGCTTTATCTTTTGACTTATGTCATTACCTTTTCACGTAAAAGCTTTATATCCCACAGGTGGGTGCAAAGAAATACGCTGTTTATTTTAATTTTTCCTATCATCGGCTTTATTGCGGGCATACACAGCCTGCCAGGGTGGCAATTGATTATTGCCCATCTTGTAACCTTTTTTATGCTGGGATTGTTATTTCATGGGGAATTGGCTCGTTCTCGGCCGCCTGTATCCCAATTAACCACTTTTTATTTTTGTATTGCTTCAGGAGGTGTTCTGGCAGGGGTATTTAACAGTTTGCTTGCGCCAATACTCTTTATACATGCCGAGGAATATCCATTAATTATCCTGATTGCGCTGTTTGGAATTTCAATGCCCAGGCAAAATTTCCAGTGGGGGGTGCCTTTACTGACAATTTTGCTGCTGCTGATTAATTATTACTTACCGGATCAAGGCTGGCCGCATTGGATAAAATCAATGCATATCCTTGAAATACTTGCCCTGGCAATGATTTTAATTTTTGCAAATAGTTCCAAAACGCTGTTTGTCAGCATGAGCATTTTATTTGTGTTTATTTTTATGCCCTGGTTTAAAACGCCAACTATTCTGAGCCAGCAGCGCAATTTTTATGGGGTAAAACAAGTTTACGCCCAGAATGGTTTGCATGTTTTTATGAGCCACAGCACATTACACGGGTTTCAATTGATAAAAAACAAACAACAAAAAGAATACAGGGGAATAGAAGCTTATTATGGAGCGGTTTTTCCGGTGGTTCAGTATCTGCAGCAGATTCACCCCTCTCTTAAAACCATTATTTTTGGATTGGGAGTTGGAACCATGGTTTGCCAATTTCGTAAGCAGGATGAGATAACCATGGTGGAAATTGACCCGCAAGTCATTGAGATGGCCAACAATCCAGAATTTTTTACTTATTTGCAGGATTGCCCGGCGAAAGTTTCCATTATCAGGGATGATGGCCGATTAGCCCTGACGCATATGCCGGATCATGCCTATAATTTGCTGGTGATGGATGCTTTCAGTTCAGACGCAATACCGGTTCATTTATTAACTTTGGAAGCATTTAAGCTTTATCAGCAAAAAATCACGGAAAATGGCGTTATCCTGGCGAACATCAGCAACCGCCATTTAAATGTCTTGCCAGTGATAACCGCAGCGGGACGTGAATTGGATATGGCGGTTTTGCATACCAGGCAAAACGGTAACAGGAAGCAGGGGCAGCTCCCGTCTGAATGGGTTTTGCTGACCAAAAATGAAGAGACGATATCGAGCCTTCTGCGCGATAAAAACTGGCGCTTTGTTGCTGAAAATGAAAGCCTGTTGTGGCGGGATGATTACACAAACCTGATTCCAATCTTGAGATGGTAGGAACAGTCAAGTCCAGTGTATGTGGGAAGCCCCGTGCTTGTTAAGAATTCCTTAAGTTAATTTTCATACAATAAAGATAACCGTATCTGGATTTTTGTATGCCTTATCCAAAATTATCGGCAGTATTAAATAATTGCCCTCTACATGCGCTGACACCTGAATTAAAAGCTGAAATTATCAAATTTCGGGATAGGGCGCTTTATGTGAATCAGCATAATGCTGATTATGATCGTTTAAAGCGTACGTTTGCCGATTTTTATGGTTTTGAGCCTGACACCTTTACATGGAAACAGTTTGCTGATCTTCTCGAGCGCTACAATGCGTTTGATACCCAAATTATTTTGGGCCCTGTCTTGCGGCTCTTCATGAAAGAAAAAATGCCAGGGGAAGAAAGCCTATATTTCATGGCTGTTGAACGGAATGTGGCTAAAGACGAATATATCCGATTATGCACAGAGACAAACAGGGATACCGGGCGTTATGAAAGCCTTGGGCCTCAGGAAGTATTCAATTTTGTAGCCAAGCATTTGGGGATTTCTATCCATTATTTCGCTGAGGCAGGGAATAATGAACCGTTGAATGCCAATGATTCTGTTACCGTTCAACCGGTTGAAATGTACCATCAAGGCGGGGTTATCGGCGCACAATCAGGAGGACATTGGGAACGCACCAGGAATGGGGAAAGCAGTGTTGATTTCCAAAAGGATGAAACGACCCAATTGACCGCCTTTCTGCCTTTTTTAGGAGAAGATCCAAATACGAACCCGATTGGCTTTGAACTGTTAAAAAAACATATTCAGTTGAGTGCGAAAGCCATTGCAAAGAACCAAGAATTGGTTGGTGAGTTTAGTCAATTATATTACTCAGCTGCTTTAATTGAGCGGTACCTTTTTAATATTGCCTATGTTCCAAAAGCACTTGCTATTGAATTGCTTGGGGACAATCTGCCACAGGATGTACAACGCTTTATTGCGCATTATCACTTCAATGAGGTTAATCAGAATCTTATTTATGAACGCTGGATTAAAGCTCATCCCTCTCAAAAACCGCATCTTGAAGGATACGAAAAAGATGTCATCCAATCTTTGGTTGAGCCCATAATTAAACCTTTTAATCCAGAACAGGCCGAATCCGGTTTGGAAAATCAAGAAGTACAAGAGATCCGCTCAGACCAGCAAGACATAACCCAGGAACACCTGTCAGAAGAAGACGGGGATAGTCTGAAAAGCAATCAAGAACAGACAAAAGATGAGCCGCAACAATCTAAGGCTGAACTTCAGTTTGCTGAAAAACTCGAATTACTGAGATACAAAATTGATGATCTTGAAAAGCGTAAAGCGCAGGCGGAGAAGAACGGCAAGCTCAAGCAACGCAAGCAATTAAATGATGCCTGCATTGCTGCATCTGAGTTGTACAATAATCTTGTTCGCGAAGGAAAAATTTATTTTCAACAGGAAGCCACCATAGGTTCCTATAAGGTTTTTAAAAACAATTGCAACCACCATATCCGCACAGCGCGAGAGGTACTGGATAACCATAGAGGTTGGTCAGAATTTTTAACCAATCTGGCCTTGGCAATTTTAACGGCGGGCATTGGGTTGTTGATTAAAGGCGGAATTAACCTTGCGAACAATAAACAGTTCTTTTTTGTCCATAAAACAGATTCAGCAAAAAAACTGGATGAAATAGAAGAAGAGATTAACCAAGCGAAACCAGATCGTTAATTGCTGCATTTTCCAGCAACAATACCGGCTATTTGAACCGGATTTTTTGTAGCTGAAAAATGATTTGATGCGGAAATATGTTAAAATATTGGGCAATTTAAATTCTTCTTACCGAACATACTGCCTAAGTAAAATATAAATTGAATATGTCTATAATCAATACATTAAATGGTTTTAAAGCATACATAGAATCAGGCAACCCCTTCCGGTTACAAACCTGTATGGATTTTTATGATTCAAGAAGCGCATTATTACGCCAGGATTTCTATACCACAAAAATTTGCCAGGATGAGCAAATTCAAGGATGTGTTGAAGAAATTTTACGAAGCCTTGGCGTTCCGCCATATTTATGGGGACGATATATTGGGGCATCCATTACCGTTTATGATTTTTTGCTGGAATTAAAACAGCTTCCTCTTCAAAAACACGAACAGATTGTGCATTTCATTTCTCAGATTGAGAGTAAAAATAAAACGCTGGACAGGAAAATATTTTTTGGCAGCGCTTTTTTTGTAGGGCTTTTATGGTTCCTTTTGCCTTTGTTGAGTGAGGGAGGTATCAGTATTCTGCAAGGCATTGTGGCTGCAACTCTTTTTTTTCCTGTCGTCGGCATTTTATATACAATTGGAGTAGGGGCTTATAGTTTTTATCAAGGCTTGATTACTCCTGAAATTCCCCTCTGGAAACGATTTCGGGATAATTTCTTCTTATTGGCTCATAGCGCGTTGAATCTTGCCGCATACGGCATATTAATTACAGCTGCTGCTACCATGACGCCTGTTGCAGCTTGCTTGTTTATCCTGGCAGCTTCTGTCAATATCGTTAAAGAAGCAATCAGTTTGATAGAAATTTTAATAAAATTTAAGAACATAGAAAATATTGATGAACACGATGATTTGATATCCTGCCAGAAAAAAACAAGGTTAATATTTGAATTCAGAAAACGAAGAAATCATGTTTTAGTAGAGCTCGGGGCGGCAGTCGTTGTTGCAGGAATTATTGCGGCCTGGTGTTTTATGCCGGCAAGTCTTTTGATAAGTATTGGCGCAATCTTGACGATAGGCCTTGTGTATCTTGCAAAGAATCAAATTGTTCATTGGAATAAACAAGCTATCTCTTCCGCGATGGAAGCGCAATTCAATACCCTTGAGCAGGCAAGGATTGAAAGAAATTCGGATCTTTCCCCTGAACATAGCCAACAACCCTTCATGAGCCAAAACAGGGTGCGGGATAGGCAGCATTCGCCGCAGGTTGGACTCAGCATATTTAATGCTTCATCCAAGAAAAAAGGCGAGCAAGAAGCCGTCATCGAAGAGGCGGCTTCAACTGAAACTATGGCTTTTAACGTATAAATTGAAATTTTTATCCTTTATTATCCCAGGGACTTTCATGAAGCGGCCAATCATAGCTCGCATAAATGTATCCTAAGGAATCAGGATCAACCTCAGGCCCGGTAAACTCAGGGTAGAGGGTTGAAACCGTGTTATGGATTTTTTTTATGTCGCTTCTCGTCAGGCAAAATCCGTTTTTTTCAAACATCTTTTCAGCAGTGAATGAACGAACCTCATCACTGTAACTGGCAAGTTTTGGAGCCTTGAATTTGCTTTCTTCATCAAAGATTCCTGAATTCAGGAAATGCCCTACCTCATGAATCAGGGTGCTTGCAATTTCTTCAACATTTTTTTTTGAGCTCAGGTAGATGTATTTATCAGCATATATAATTCCTTCAAGTACAGATTCAATTTTTCTGACAGTCAATTCACCAGGCGGAAAGGAAGCAGGCAGATTAATTTTATGTTCTCGTTTAAAACTTCGACGCATGGAGGCGTAATGCTCGGGGGTTAAATCAAAAAAAGAACCAATCTTGACTTGTTGCGCATCTATTGCTTCGATTACTTTTCTGGCAACAAGAGCGTTGTTTTGCCTGATAAGCGTTATGGCGCTGTTTAATTTGTATTGGAAATTGCGGACTTCGGGATTGGTTTTAAAAAAATTATAGTGAGACATTCCTTTTCTCCCTTTTAGTGTTATTGATGATTTTCCATACATCAATTTAATCATAGCCAAATCTCGGGCGATTCAACAATGATGCGGTTGCTATGGTTGAATTAACTGAAGAAATTATTTAGGAAAGAAGAGGGTTATAAATCAGCCAGATTGCCTTTTTGCTCAAGCCAGGCTTTGCGATCCGCTGCCCTTTTTTTGGCGAGCATCATATCCATTAATTCATTGGAAGCCAGCTCATCTTCAAGCGTGAGTTGGACAAGGCGCCTGGTATTTGGGTCCATGGTGGTTTCACGTAACTGCAGAGGATTCATTTCCCCTAATCCTTTGAAGCGCTGAACGTTCATTTTGGCGCGGTTACTTTGGGCTAAATGTGCGACAATTTTCTCCTTCTCAAGGTCATCCAGCGCATAATAAACCTCTTTGCCCGCGTCAATTCGATAAAGGGGCGGCATTGCGACAAAAATATGACCGGCCTGCACCAAAGGTTTAAAATGGCGGAGAAATAAAGCGCAGATCAAAGTTGCAATATGGGCACCGTCTGAGTCAGCATCAGCGAGAATGCAGATTTTGCCATAGCGTAAGCCGCCTAAATTATCAGAGCCAGGATCGACCCCGATGGCTACAGAAATATCATGTATTTCCTGCGAGGCGAGGACTTGGGCAGAGTCTACTTCCCAGGCGTTTAATATTTTACCCCTAAGCGGCAAAATAGCCTGAAATTCTTTATTGCGAGCCTGCTTTGCGGAGCCGCCCGCGGAATCTCCCTCAACCAGAAATAATTCCGCCTGAGATAAATCCTGCTGCAGGCAATCGGCTAACTTACCGGGAAGCGCAGGCCCTTGGCTGACCCGCTTGCGGGCGACTTGCCTGGCCTGCCGCAAACGCTTTTGCGCGCGTTCAATGGCAAGAGCGGCTATCATTTCGCCGGACGTGCGGTGTTGATTGAGCCAGAGCGCAAATGCATCTTTAATCACATTGGCGACAAAGGCTGCGGTTTGCCTTGAGCTCAATCTTTCCTTGGTTTGTCCTGCAAATTGAGGCTCTTTCATTTTAACAGACAGGACGTACTGGCAGGGCTCCCAAAGATCTTCTGCCGTCAGTTTTACCCCTCTCGGAAGGAGGTTTCTTAATTCGCAAAACGCATTGAGCGCTTCAAAGAGGCCGGAACGCAAGCCGTTGACATGAGTTCCGCCCTGGATTGTTGGTATTAAATTCACATAACTTTCATGAACTGAATTATTTGAGTCTGTGCTCCAAACCAAAGCCCAATCCACTGTGGCATCAGCGCTTTTAAATTCGCCGGTAAATGGCTCATTTGGCACCAGTTCGCCGGTTAAGGACTGGCATAAATAATCGGCCAGCCCATGTTCATAGCGCCAGCTTGTTTCCTCTTTTGCAGGATGATTGATCAAGGTAATCAGAAGGCCTGGGCAAAGGACTGCCTTGGCGTGCAGGGCATGGGTTAATTGCTTCAAAGAAAGCTTGGTGCTGTCAAAATATTTTGCATTAGGCCAAAACCGGATGATGGTACCGGTATCTTTTTTTTTCGTGATGCCTGTTTCCTGAAGCTCAACTTGTTTTTCACCATTGGCAAAAGACATTTGATAAATAATGCCGTTTCTTTTGATGGTGACATCGAGCCTCTCGGATAAAGCGTTAACCACAGAGACGCCAACACCGTGCAGGCCTCCGGAAAATTCATAGCTCTTATGAGAAAATTTCCCACCGGCATGCAGGCGGGTCATAATCACTTCAACACCGCTGATGCCTAATTGCGGATGAATATCAACCGGCATGCCGCGGCCGTTGTCTTCGATTTCAATGGAACCGTCATCATAGAGGCGGACTATGATTTTGCTGGCAAATCCGCCGAGCGCCTCATCTACGCTGTTATCGATGACTTCCTGAGCCAAATGATTGGGACGGGATGTATCTGTATACATGCCGGGGCGGCGTTGTACCGGTTCCAGTCCGCTCAATACTTCAATGGCTTCTGCGGTATAATTTTCTGACATTGGCTAAAAAATAAAATCAAATTCACTGGCTTAAGTTTAACACGAAATCATGACTCGACCACTACAGGCGGAAATTTATCAGCATAATTTAAGGGCTTATTGGCAATCTCGACAGCCATTCGCAAAGCCGCTTTGCAAAAAGCCATGGCCAGGTCATTTTTTCCATGCAATGCAGTAGGCTCTCCCTGTTCGCAATGGTCGCCAATATCACGATGGAGGGGGAGTTGCCCCAACAGAGGGCATTGAAAACTTTGACAGAGTTTTTCAGCGCCATCGTGACCAAAAATAGCTTCCTGAAAACCGCAGTGGCTGCAAACATGCTGCGACATGTTTTCTATAATTCCAAGCACGTCAATATTGGTTTTGGCAAACATTTTCAAGGCTTTTTGTGCGTCAAGGGTCGCCACAGTCTGTGGCGTGGTTACAATCACAGCGCCAGTCAGGGGAATTTTCTGTACTAGGCTAAGCTGTATATCACCGGTTCCCGGGGGAAGGTCAATTAGCAGGTAATCCAGTTCTTGCCAACGGGTGATATCAAGCATTTGCAGTAAGGACTTGGCAAGCATCGGGCCTCGCCAGATTAATGCCGGGTCGCCTTCAGTCAGATAGCCTATAGACATAGCTTGAATACCATGCGCAAGTACTGGCAGGTAATGGTCGCCTTCTATCTGAACGGGTGGGGCTTTTCCAAGCATTAAAGGAATACTTGGCCCATAAATATCCGCATCGAGAATTCCTACCCGGGCGCCTGAACGTACCAGAGCTGCCGCAAGATTGACCGCAACAGTGGACTTGCCTACTCCGCCTTTGCCAGAAGCGATGGCTATTGTGTTTTTGATACCGCGTAAACTTTTGCCGGGCAATTGTGTGCGGTGGGATTTAATCAAATGATCAATATGAAGATTGATTTCATATTCGGAGAATGCCTCTTGAAGCCTGGCAGTTAAAGTTTGAGATAGACGCTCTTTAAAGAAATGGCTCGGAAAACCGAGAGATAGGTGAATATCAAGTACATTGCCATTTTCTGTGATGATGGGTTTAATCGGTAATTCCGCAAGCGGCTGATTCAAAAAATTATCTTGTATCTGATTTAGAATGTGCTGCAGTTTTTTTTGCAATTGCATGATATTGCCATGATAGATAGGTTTTAAAAAAGGCATAATACCTGTAATGAGGGTTTTTTACGAGACTTCAAGGGGCAAGTTGTGCTTTGACTGTAATGCTTTGTTTGTGCCATTTCTGCCTGCGCGGAAATGGAAAATTTTAGACACTTTCGTAAGCATGATCTTACTCAGGGTAAATGATCTTCCGGGTAGGACCAATGCAGCCATTGACTACTCGCCAGATAATAAATGCCGCAACAAATTGGACCTGGCTTAAGGCGGTATAAAATTTCTGCATATTCATTAACCTGATTTTGATGATTTTTACGGCTGTTTACATCGTCACGACCGGTTTTGAAGTCAATGACCCAGCGAATGCCTTGCTCAACAAAGGTTCGGTCAATAATTCGGGTAGAAACAGTACCGTTCGCATCCAGGAGAAGCTCAAATTCGTTTCGTTCTTCTTTGTGTTCCGCAATGAGCCATTGTCCTATAGGATCATCAAATAATCGCCTGATTTGTTGTTTTAATTCCGCAAGAACCGTCGCTAACTGAGTCCTTGAAAACCCGAGGGTTAACAGCCGGTTGGCAGCCATCTGCCAGGGAATGGAGTGAAAATCAGGATGACTGTCGCAAATCCACTGCAAGAGCTCATGGGTGACAATCCCAAGGAGCCGATGATTACTGTCCTCGGCTGGCAACAAAAACCGGCTGTTTGGCTGGGGATTAGGCGTAAAAGCCTGCTGATAATAATTGCCAGGCAATGCATAGAGTTCAGGCAATGTTGGCTCTTTATCGATTGGGTTTTCCAGTTGTTTGGGGGTTAAAAATTCCTGGTGCCCTAAAAACGACCTAAACGTGCCTTTAGCGCCTTTTTCCCGGTTATCGAATAAATGCAGCCTTTTTTTGGCGCGGGTTGCAGCTACATAAAGGAGGCGCCTCTGCTCGTAATCATCTTTTTGCATGTCAAGCCGGCCAAGGTAGTCATACAGCAAGCATTGCTCTGTGTCGAATGCTTTTATGGGCGATACCAGAAGCAATTCCTTATCTTCAGTGGGCAATTTAAGCCAACGCAGTAAAGGCCTATCGGGATTGTTGGGTTTTGCGCTTAAACCGGGTAAAAAAACAGAGTCAAATTCAAGTCCCTTGGCCTTGTGAATGGTCATGACCTGCAAGTTCGACGGCGTTGTCTGTTTGGCATACAGATTTTTAAACTCGGCATCGAATAGATGAATATCCGCAATTTGGCCATCTTGTTCAAATTCTTCAAGAAGACACCAGAATTGTTCCAGATCTTCCAGTTCATTTTCAGAATGAATATGTTCTCCATGCAGCTGATTAACCGTTTTTCTGATCCAGCTCACCAGAGGTTCCTGATGTCTTTCTGCCAGAGCCTGATGCATGATGAAAAACACGTAGTTTGCCCTAAGCCGGCCGTCATCACTTAATCCCCGGATGGCGTCCAGGTTTTGCAAGGCAAAATAAATCGATTTTTTTTTATCATAATTGGCAATTGCATGCAGGTCAGCAATAGGCAATCCCGCATAGGGGCTACGCAGCAAAGCAAGCCAGCTCAACCGATTGGCTGGCATTAATAACGCTTTAGTAAGCGACCATACATCACGAAGGTGAGGCAGGCTGGCTAACGGGTCAACTTCTATACCCTGAAAGGGGATTTCAAATTGGCGCAACAAGCGCATGATGCGGGTCAGCTGATTCCGTGTCCGCACTAGAATGGCGATACTGTCTTCAGGATAGCATGACAGCTCATGCCGTATTTTTTGCACAAGCTCAAAGGCTTCCTCTTCTGCATCCCTTAAAGCGCAAGCTGTAATAAAACTGTCTTTACTTTGAGGGTGGATACTGGTTGAATCATGGTATGAAACCGCGCCTGATTCAATATCATCTGTCGAGGGGAAAAGGTTTTTAAAATGCCGGTTAACCCAATCGACAATGGTGGCTGTAGAGCGAAAATTTGAATTTAACTGGAGCGAAACCAGTTTGACAGGGCCTATCCCCTGTTCTTTCGCGCGTAAAAAAAGCCCCACTTCCGCCGAACGGAAGCGGTAGATAGATTGCATGGGATCACCCACTAAAAAGAGCGTCTTTCCGCTATGCGGCTCCCAGCCCCCGATGAGCTTTTCCAGGAGCTTAAACTGCCGGATAGATGTATCTTGAAATTCATCGACCAGCAAATGATGAATTTGATGATCGAGATATAGGGTCAGATCAGTGGGGTTGTCCTCATCTCCCAAAGCGTGTAAAGCCTGCTCGGAAACAGCAGTAAAATCTAGGGTATTATGCTTGCTGAAAACCAATTGTAATGAAGCAGCGAGCAACGGCAGAATTTTAAAAATCGCCTGCAATACCTGCCATTGCTGCACGTCATAAACAGGGACGGGTAATTCTTTTGCCTGAACAAGACAATCACAAAAATCCGGATAATCCCCAAGTTGTTCCAGAAGTTTCCTGCTTTGTTCTTTAAGCTCATTATATTCCTTGTCCGGACAAATTCCACGTTTTAAACCGACATGATGATCAAATGACTTACGCAGGTTCATCTCAGATGTTAAAAGCGTCGCTGCAAGGCTAGCACTTAGTTCGCGGTTAAGCTCCCTGAAATGAGATAGGTTCCGTAAAGTATGGCGGGGAGAGGCGGGATCGCTTTCTATATCAGCAAGCTTTCTGACAAGATTGACTAAATCCTGTGCAAGCTCTTCAGGCAGGGTGAGGTGCAGCCTTGCCAGCTCATGTTCTTCAATAAAGGATAACGCTTTCTCAAAATCTTCTTTTTTCTGCAAGCGCGCGTCAGCAATCATCGCAAGCCAATTATCGCGTTTGGCCAAGAGGTCGCTCAATAAAGATAAAAGAGTTTCCTGATGGTTATCAACATGTTTTAGGAGCAGTTTAATGGCGGGTTGAAATTCTTCATGCCGGATTGCGTAATTCAGGCAATCTTCTGCCGCGGCGCGGTAATATTTTTGCGGTTTTTCAGCAACCTTTGCATAGGCTATTTGTTTTTCCTGTAAGGGAATGGCTTGATTCAAGCGCTGGCAAAGCGCATCAATGGTGTAAATATGGAGCCTTCCCGGCTGCTGCAAGAGATTCCAGTTTTTTGCTTTATTGCGTTTTAATGCTTCCTCGGCATAAGTCAGGGTTTGCTTGAGATGCGCAGATTCTGCGCTAAAGCCGCTGTTTGCCATGGCGAGCGCTTTTAAAATTCTCTCCCGCATTTCATTGGCTGCCTTGCGGGTGAAAGTCAGCGCAATAATTTGTTCCGGCGCTTCGACATTAGCCAAAAGGCGCAGGAATCTCTGGGTTAAAAGTTCCGTTTTACCCGAACCCGCGGGAGCCTGGACAATAAAAGATTGTTCGGGATTAGTTGCCTCGCTCCGAGCTGCGTGATCTTTAAGCATTATGATTCGTGCTCATCATGATCCAGAATAATTTCTTGTGCCGGCGGCCTTAAATTGTAGGAAGAACTCATGCAGTGCCCATAAGCGCCGGCATTGGCAATGAGGATGAGATCATTTTCTTCCGTTTCAGGCAATAAGCGGCTATAGCCCAAGGTGTCCCCTGATTCGCAAATCGGCCCTACCACATGGGCTATCCGTTTTTTATCCTGGTGAAAACGAGTCAGGTTGACAATTTCATGATAAGAACCATATAACGCAGGCCGAAGCAGGGAATTCATCCCTGTTTCAACGCCTATAAAGGAGACTTTGCCTTTTTCTTTGCATTGCGTGACTTTTGCAAGAATAATGCCGCATTCCGCAACAAAGTAACGACCAGGCTCAAGCCAAAATTGAAAGTCCGGATGCTGTGATTTGACTGCTAAAAGCAATTCATCCAGTTTTTTGATATCAAGCGGTTGCTGCCCAGGTTTTTCGACAACACCTAACCCTCCGCCCAAATTGAGGATATAGGCATCCGGAAACTCGCGGGCAAAAGAGGCTAGCATTAAAGCGGTTTGTTGCCATAAATCAGGCGTCAGTATGCCGCTCCCGGAGTGCGCATGCAATCCTGAAACTTTGACATGATGGGTTTTGATTAAAGCCAGCACTTTGGGGATATCTTCCTTTGGGATACCGAATTTTGACTCATTTCCCCCTGTACAAACGTATTTATGATGACCTGCGCCACAACCCGGGTCAATGCGGATTAAAATTTCTCTTCCTTGAAAAACTTCAGGCCAATGCTCCAATGGATAAAGATTGTCAACAGTCACATGGCAGCCAAGATTCAGGGCAAACTCATATTCTTCCCTTCGGGAAAAATTGGGTGTAAATAAGAGTTTTTCAGGAGAAAGATTAGGAAACAACTTTAGGACATGTTGCAATTCAGGCATTGAAACACATTCAAAACCAATTTGATGAGCAAACAGGGTCTTTAAAATGGCTGGATGGGGATTGGCTTTAACGGCATAAAACAATTGATCAATCGAGCTTAATTTTTTCAAATTTCCCGCGCTATTGGCAACAACCCTCGTGTGATAGATATAGCAGGGCGAGTGTTGCTCGCCCAAGGTTAACAGGTGCTCACGTTTTTCCTGCCACCAGCATTCCCCCTGGGGTTCCGGCGCGCCAAACTCTTCCTGCCAGCTTTTCGAATAGTAAAAACTTTGCGGATTATTCTCAATCAGAAGTCCATGAAGCTTTTGGCATAAACGTTCCGCCTGGGTTTCTTCCACAACAAAAGTGAGATTGAGGTCATTTGATGCCAGTGACATTAGATATACCTGCTGCGATTCAAACAGTTCCAGTGCAGCGCCTAGTTTCGGCAACATCGTGCGGATATGATGTCCAACAAGGCTGACGGCACTGCAGGATTCAATTAGTTTTGCGCGCCCGAACTGATTTAAATCGGCAAGCAGGGCGTCCAGTTTGCTCCTATCCTGCAATCTGGCATTGGTATCCAGAGATAAGGTGACATTGAATTCGGAAGAGGAAAGCAAATCCACTGAAAATTCATGGGCCTTAAAGGCATTAAACACATCAGCCAAAAAGCCGACTTGTTGCCACATATGGAGCGTATCAATGGAAATCAGCGTCACATTGTGTTTGACCTGTATGGATTTAATCAAAGGCGCGTTTTCATCACTGTCTTTTGAAATACACGTTCCAGAGTGCTTAGGCAGCCGGGTATATTTAACCCACATTGGAATACCGGCGCGCCTTACAGGCGGGAGGCAGTTGGGATGCAGCACTTTCGCGCCCATGGAGGCAATTTCCTGGGCTTCATCATAATTGAGTTGTTTTAATAAACGGGCATTGGGCAACTGATGTGGATTTGCAGTATAAATGCCGGGTACATCAGTCCATATTTCACAAGCGCATGCTTCAAGAAGGGCTGCAAATAAGGCAGCGGAAGTGTCTGAGCCGCCGCGTCCCAGTAAAACTGTATCTCCTTTGTTATTTGCGGCAATAAAACCCTGAGTAATAATGGCTTGTGCCCCGCTTGTTTTTAATTGCTCCGCTATCTTTGGGTTGGGTCCGTCTATACAACGGGCAGCCAGATAATTGATTTTATCGCCGCCCGGCATAATGCGGCTCACGAGGGCGCAGCGCGCGTCAAACCATAGGCAGTTGATGCCTTTTTTTTGTAAAAATGCCTGCCCGAGGCGGGTCATCATCAACTCACCAAGACTTAGGATTTCTGCACATGTTTTGGCGGGTGCTTCTTTTAACAATGCAATGCCTGTAAGCCATTCTTCAAGCTGGATTAAGTCCTTGCTGATTAGGTTTGGATCAACCTCCATCTCGTGAGCCAATTGAAGATAGTCTTCGCGAAGATTCATAGCCAGCGCGTGATGTTCATTGATAAGTGCTGCAGCAATCAATTTTTCAAGTTTATTGGAAGCTTGCGAGAGCGCCGAGCAGACGATAACCGGCTGGAGGCCATTGGTTATATGATTTTGGGTGATGAGTGCAATATTATCCCAGTTTTCTCGCGTGGAAACGCTTGTGCCGCCAAATTTGGTAACGATTTGTTGCATAGAAAATCCGTGCAAAAATAAAGCACATTAGCATGGAGTCATGCAGAGAACAAGATTTTCAGCCGGCTTTTTTATGGCCTACAAGGCAAGCCTCATTGTAGAATTTTTTTTGATATCTGTGAGGCGCTCAACGGTTTGTTGATTTAGGTTTTTGCCTTCGGATAAATAATCATCTATGATTTCCGGGTCGATTGAAAAATTTCCCTGCTGAGAAAATAAATAATCAACCGCGACATGGTTTTTGAGCTTTAATGCCCAATACATAGGCGCATCATCATGAATATGTATATCCGCGCCGGCTTCAACCAGGGTTTTCATGGTTTCCAGGCGGTTTTCCGCAGACGGTGCGGGATATTTTTGAATGCTGCGTATGGCAAGAATGAGAGGCATGCCGTTTTTATAATTAACATCAATTGGATGTTTTTCTAAAAACGATTTGACCTGCTTGCTGTCTGCACAAGCACAGTGTATGTGGAATTCATTTTGTGTTTCTACTGATATAACCATATTTAGATCCTATAAAAGCTTATTTTACTGTCCTTACATTCAGAAAATGATTCTGAGAGTGGCTTTTTGTAAGGCATATGATCTCTTAATTTTTTGGTTAAGGCGATGCTATCTATTTTTTCTGCCTCAAAATCCTTCTGGAACTCATTGTTTTTTCCAAGAACGTTGATGATGGTTTTTTTCAGGATTCCAGCAGTCACGCCTGCAATGCCGGGTATTTTATCATCAAACGCCATATTTTGTATATCTTCCGGGCTAAGTGGTTTCAAATGGGCCAAATGGAATATTTTTGCCAAATTCAGGTATTCGGATTTAAGATCACTTTCTGAAGGCGGTTGAAATTTAAAGATAACCGCTTCCAGGGCTGCTACAGGAGATTTTGCTTCATCCCAAATGTCATTAAAGTATTTTGTTGAAATCACTTTAAAATACATAGGAGAATAGGTGCTTTGCAGCACCTGAAGCACATGTCCCTTTGAGAGCTCATTTTTCTCATCGAGCGCCTCTATTATGGCATTGATGTTTTCTTCTTTTTTTAATTCCTGATTATATTCATCACATATTTCTGTAAGCATTTTCTTTGAATTGAAGGAATAAATATCGCCCAAATGCTTCATGAAGTCGCCGGTATTTTTCACGTTTTCATCCTGAAGATTATCCTTTAACTGCTGGATAAAATAGATGCCTGGCCTTTGTTTTATGATTAATGACTGAATGATGGATGCTAAATCATTCGCCGTGATATCGACTCCATAAGCCAAGTTGCTGTAATTGCCAAATTTATCGCCCAGGCTTTGTTTTAAATGTTCATCTTTAATCTGATAGAGCTTGGCAACTTCAGGAATAATATCTGTGACGAGCGGATAGGGCGATAATTTGTTTACCTGCAATAAAAATTCTGGATAAACTGATTCTTTATCAGTTGTTTCGTAAATATTTGCCAGCAATTTTACAATATCTACATTGGCTTCTTCAGCCCCCTCGCCAATATAGATAGGGCTGGCTGAGATGATTTTTTTTCTCAATTCCTCATCGCTTATGAATTCGGAGATTAATTTTTCCATTATTTTTTGCTGATTGCTGATTTCTTCCTTGATGAGTTGATATCCAAGCTTCATTTCCTGGCCGAGAAGATAACCTCCGGGATCGAGTGTCCAGCTTTGTTCTTCGCCTTTAATGGGCGACGGGTCAAAATCATGAAAAAGCTTCATATCCAACCGGTCCAGCAAAAACGGCTGCTTGGTTCCAGTGTAAGCTTCAGTAAAGTTTAGCGGAATGAATTGCCCGCTCCTGCTTTGCTGCGCTGTAACAATCCCGCCAAGATTGTGAACGAGGCGCATTTTTGCGCCGTGAGTTTCTGTTATTCCAAGTCCCGTACAAAATTCCTTTTCCTTTATTTTACCGTCAGGATAGAAAACAAGATCAAGAAAGCCTGTTTCGGGGGGAGGAGTGACTGCTATTGATGCTTTCGGGAGGAAAGAGCCAACATATTTTATGACTTCAGTTTTGTTTTCATTGCCTGTGCGCAGGGGATCAGAACCCTGTTTGCCGCCAAAAATCTGGACTTGAACTGTTTGTTCACCTTCAAAAGGCTTAAAAAAGGATTCTAGATCATATGGATTTCTATAAGAATCAAAGTGGGCCAAGCCAAAATAATTTTGGCTTTGCACACAAATGATAACGCAAGGGGTTACATGATGGGTTCCTATAGGCGGGGAATATTCTGAGCGTTTTAAAACAGCATACTCACCCTGTTCAACCCTGACAGCGTTTGAGACAATTTTGACCTTGCAGCCTTCCTGGTATTGCTCATCTGTTTTTTGAAAAAAGGTTATGGCTGTATCGCGTTGTTCAGCTCCCTTCACTTCGAGTTTTGTGGTTCCCTCTGCATGCTCATTTTTTTTCTCCTCACTCAATTGCTTTTGAATATCCTGATAACTGTTCATACTAATAATTGAATAAAAAATGAGCATAATGAATAAATAGTACAAAATAACAGGGAATTCAACAAAAAATATGATTCAATATAGATCAAATAGAAAAAATTTTTCAATGTGCTCGTTGACGCGAATTTCGATTTAACTCTTTGAAAATAGTTGCCATTCATTTATCATCAGGCTTTAAAACATCAGGATTGAGCTTAGGAGTATGGAGTGAAAAGCATGCATAAACCTTTAAAATCGGTTGTCAGCCTTGCAGTGATGATGGCTAGCGCAACCGCCCTTGCCGGCGGTTTTTCCTTATATACCGAGGGAAGTGCAGTCGCAATTGGCAATTATGCTGCCGGTGTTGCGGCTGAGGGTTCGGATGCTTCCATTGGCTGGTACAACCCGGCAGGACTTGTATTGCTTGATGAGCAGCAGGCGGTATTCAGCGGCATTGGCGTATTTCCCAATACCAAAATCTCGGGAGTCAGCACGTTTTCTACACCAGGCTTGCCTCCTTATAGCCAACGCTTCAGCGATCTGGAAGCATCCAAATCAGCGTTTGTTCCTGCTTTCCACTACGCGCGGCCGCTGGGGCAAAGAGCAGTGTTTGGTTTTAGCGTGGTCTCACCTTTTGGCTTATCCACTGAATATTCCAACACCTCTCCTGTCCGTTATGCGGCGACATTTACCGAATTGTTGACCGCAAACGTTTCGCCTGAAATCGGCGGCTTGCTAACGGATAATTTTTCAGTAGGCGCGGGAGTCGATTTGCAATGGTCGCAGGTTAAGTTTAACCGGATTTTAGGCGCACCCACTTTATTACAGGCTGGAGGTTTGTCTCCCTTCGCCTTTGATTCTTTAAGCTATAACAAGGGCCATTCATTTGCTGTCGGATTTCATGCAGGTGTTCTTGGCATGTTCAATGACCGCCATACGCGCATTGGTTTGAATTATCAGTCAAAAATGAAACATACATTTCATGGATACAGCGAATTAACAGGTCGTCTGGCTGATCCATTGACAAGAAACCCCCTGGCTAAATTCAGAAGCGATGCTTTATACAGTAATGATATTGAATTCCCGGATGTGGTGACGTTAAGCGGTTATCACGATGTGAATGACAGGTTGGCTATTCTCGGATCAGTAGTGTATACCGGCTGGGATGTATTTAAGCTTACCGTATTGAATAATGTCGCGGCCTTCTCTCCCGCAGTAGGCCAGGTGATTGTGAACTCAACCACCGTACAAAATTATCAAAATGCCTGGCGGTTTGCTCTGGGCGCCAATTACCATGTTAATGATAAATTGATGATGCGCTTGGGCGGGGGCTATGATCAAACGCCAACCATAGATGCGCAACGGGATGTGCGTTTGCCAGACGCTGACCGCTGGGCCTTATCTATTGGCGCCCATTATCAAGCCTGGCCATGCGTTGGCTTTGATGCGGGATACACTTATTTATTTGCCAAAGATGACCCAACTATTAATAAAACAGATACGCTCGGCACATCAACCTACAATGTCAACGCAACGGGTAAAACACATGCCCATTTAGTCGGCATACAGGCTGTTTGGACAATCGATAAAGAAATTGCTCCGACTAAATAATTACTTTAGCCCGCATTAGCGCAGCGTAATGCGGGAGACATTTCACAAATGAGCCCGGATTAGACGGCGTCTAATCCGGGCTACTCTATTAATCCCCTAAAATAGGGGTTGCTCTGCCAGGATAGGTTCAACTTCATTATTCTCATCGGAGCGAAACGTATTCTGATACCAGGTGATTAACTCTTCAACCAGACGTGCAATCGTTGCGCGCAAGTTGGCAAATATTGGGCGCTCACCCCGTAAAGTGGCCATAAAATCCGGAAACAATTCGCCACGCCCATCACGCCAGGCATAAAAATCGGCGAAAATGGAACGCTCGCCTCTTAAAACAGCCCTTGTTTGGGCAAAGAGAGAAGAATAAATGCGTGCCTGGCCGTCATCGGCTGGATCATAGTCTCGCTGGACTTTAATCGGTAAACGCTCATGCTTAAAAAAACCTTTTTGGGCAAGATAACTTTGATAGGCTTTTTCCGCGCTCTTTTCGACTTGAATCAATCCTTTCTTTTTTACTGGAATTTCTTTTTTCCATTTAGTAGCAAATTTTTTAAACTCCGAAATAAATTCATCTTTCTTTTCTTCTTTCATCAAGGTCAATAGGTTGATTCTATTGATTTCCCAGTCTTTCTGGAGCTTGCCGAGGTAAGTTTGCCATTGATTTAACAAGGGTAACTGATCGACTTTTTCTGTCTTCGCATATTCGCTCAAAAATGCCTGATGAATTTTTTCAAGAAATTCTGCATATACTGTTGATACTTCTTCTTCAAGCGCTGCTGATATGGCCATGGTTTTTTGAGCTTTATCGACTTCGTTGGCAATATTGTAGGTTTTGCCATTAAGTGGTTGTTCCGGATCGGATAAATTGACGATCATACGATAAGAGCCAGCTTGTCCAAATCGTCCACTGCGTCCTTTCAGTTGAATTTCATCTGGCAAAGGCGGCGTAAATGCAGCTATGGTTTCCATATTTTTAGTATTGATGTGCACGCCCCTTCCCGAAAGGCCAATGCTGGTCACGGTTAAGAAACCAGGGGTTCCGGCTTGCCGGATAATCGCTTTTTCATCAGCGGGCGCTGTCAGGCTGTGCAGATATTGCCATTGTTTGACCGCTTTTTTTAAGCTTTCATCAGAAGAAAGCGCCTTGTATATTCGCTCGCTTTGCTTATCGTCCCGGCAGGCCAGCAAAACAGATTTATTCTCTTTAACGGCTTTCAAGATTTCCCGCTTGATAAAGCTTATTTGTTGTGCCTCATCTTTTGCAGCCCAGATGTTTAAATCTTCACGAATCAGGGGTTTTTCCCTGGGTGTGATGAGATAATGGTAGTTATCTTTATTGATTGACTCGTTAGAGAGTGGGGCGTCAGAGCGCGTTGTGCCGCTTACGCCAAACAGGTTGTCATACTGGCCCATGAAAGTTTTGGCATATGATGAGCGTTGCGTCTCATTCTCGGGCAAAATAATAAATTGCTCGGAGCCTGCTTTTTCATTCTCAATAGCACAGAGGCATTGATGCACGCCGTCGGCAAAAGTGCTTCCTTCCACGGACCTGCCATTGTCCAATACCAGAACTTTACGGGTATAACGGGTGAATCCCTCATGATCGCGCACCGCATATAGTTTTTTATCTTCCGCGTCCGTTACAACATAATCTTTCTGTGGCTGCATGCGCAATGCAGTAAAAGCCGCCTGCAGCCAGATCAAAAGCTGGTCTGGATCATTTTTCTTAAGGTATGCAAGGCTTGCCTGGTGAGTCGTCACATTATCATGGATTGATACATAACTCATGAACTTCTCGATGAGCGGCTTGAAGTCAGGTTTTTCGCTTTGATCTTTTGGCATATTTTCAAGCTCGGCTTTCATAAAGCCAACTAAAAGCGGATAAACCCATAAATAACCCGACAACCGTTTCGATTTACTGGCATAGTTGAATGCATCTTTATTTTTGTCATGTTTGAAATGATCCACTTCATCGAGTAGAAGGCAGCGATTTTCCCGGTTTTCATCCAGGTAATCATAAGGTGAACCATCAATATCGCTTTTGTTGCGCAGCAAGAGCAGCTGGGCGTTATCCGAAAAATTGACGCCGCCTTTCTGGTAGAGCGCAGGTGGCGTTTGTAACGTAATCAGACCAGTTCTGACGCCAAGTGCATTAAAAAACTGTTTATAATCGAAATAATCTCTTTCCGCCAGTTGCAAATCACTGGTGATAAAATCAACAGTTTTTCCTTGCAGGGCATTTAAGGCAGACAGCACCATCATGATTCTTGATTTTCCTTCACCAGTATCAATCTGGTTCAATACTTTCGGATTATCCTGCATCATCATGGCATAAAGCGTCATGATTTGGGTTGTATTGAGTTCTTGAGAGATAGCGCCTTCTCGGCTTCCTGGCTTTGCCTGGTGGGCGGTTCTTGCCAAAAATTCAACACAAAGCGTGAGCGCTTTCCGTTTTTCGTCAGCGCTTGTCAAAATTTTTCCGCGATAGTTTTCCAGCTCGTTTCGTAAATTCTGCATTGATTTAGAACGATTCTTTTTCAGCTCCTCATTTAAGTCCTGGCCCAACTGATCAGTAAATAAATCTTCTGAGATGCCTTTAAATTTCAAACGCTGATTTTTATAGTGGCGAAAATTAAAAGTGTATTCCGTAACGCGCTCACCATAAGGCTTGATGCTAAAGGTTTCATAATTTTCCTTGAATGAATCAGTTTCCAGCCAATCCAGGGCGCTTTGGATGCTTGGGTAGGGAGGAAGAAAACAAAATTCCTGCAGGGTTTTGAGATGATTGCTATCCTCTATGCATAAATCTATCAAGTCACTGATGTCTTCCAAGCTTTCTTCCCTGTCAAGCAATCTTGAAATATAGGTGAGGAAAAAGCGCTTGCAATCGTCTTCTCCTTTCTTCAGCATGTCGATGATTTCAACCAGGCGTTTAGGTGTTTGGGTGTTATGGGATACAAGAGAATAAAAGATAAGCATATTCTCTTTATTGGCTGAAGAATTCGCTGTTGCAGGGAAAATTTTGATCAAAGTTTCAAGTGCTTTTAGCGCGTTGCCTGCTTCAGGCAAAAATCCTTTTATCTCATGCGGCTTGACTTGATTCAATACCTCAAGAAGCTGATTTTGCGTATGAGGATGCTCTTCAATCAGGGTAATCATGGTATCGATAAATCCTTTAATGCGCTTTTCAGCGTCCCCTGTGTTTTCGAGTTCATCATTGGCCAATTTCAAAAACATGCGCGCCATTGTTTCATGAAGTTTAATCGGATCAATGTTCAAGTCTTTGCCGCTGATATGAGCGGCAGAGCGCATGTGCGCAATGATTTTGCCAAATAAGTTGCCATTTGTGCAGGGGGAGATAACCTGCTGTAGAAAAACGGTGTTAAAGCTCTGCAATGATTTTTGTTGAATCAGCGTGCTCAGCAAGTCATCCAGATCATCGCTTGAAAAATGATGTTCACGTATATCGGTTAGCCGCTTAAGAAACAGGGTATATTCATCCGGAAGAATCAATTCTTGCAGCAGGGAAAATTTATCATTAAGTTTCTGTAAGGTTTCTGTTGAAACGAAATGGTTATGCCGAACCATGGCTGATTCGATCTGGGAAATAGATTTTTTTTGCGTCTCGGTGAATTCATAATGGTCTAGCAGCGCGGCCTGTTCAGTATTTAAGCCTTCTTTGGCATCAAGCACCTGTTGTTTTTTTTGTTCAAAATAATTCTCTGGAAAAGAGGATTTAAAATTTCCCGATAAAATATCAAGCAACTGTATGTAGTTATCTGTAGTTAAGTCACGTTCAGTAAAATTGGTTTGTTTGAGCGTTTGAATCAATTCCAGCAATTGTTTTTTGTCTATGGGGGCTGTTGCATCCCTGAAAACTGTCATCACAAATTTAAGCTGTGCGGTTTCTTGCAAATCACCGAGCGCTTCTGCTACTTCTTGTAAATCATTTTTTGAGCGAATGGTAAAGGTACTGAGGTGAGGGACTATCCACTTCATATTGCCTTGGATTTCAGATTGCAGCTCAGTGTATTTTTTAATAGTCATATCGCCCTGCCATTGGCGGTTGACCAGATAAAATCGCGAGCCGAGATAAAAATCAGTATGGTAACGTCCAATGACCCGGTTGAGCTTATCAGATAACTCTTCCAGGCCTTTCAGGGGATCAAAGCCCATTAAAATCTTTGGGATGTCGGATGCGCCAAGTTTTTGGATGTAATTGGTGATGTGCTGAGCCATCGCCTCGAGAAAGGCCATGTTGGGCTGTTCGGCGAGGCGTGTGATATGGTGAATAAAATTGTTTTTTAAACTGCCTGGATTTTTCCTGGCTATCGCTTTTGTAACTATTGTCAAGTTTTCAATGTTATCGATCAATTGGCAAACATTGTGCCAAATTTTAAGCTCATCTTCTTCCGTGCGCGTTTCCGGGTGGTGATTATCACCTGTGGTGCCGCCAGCCAGCATACGCATTATGGGGAGGCGTTGATGATCTACGGCCATCTTGTCAATAAATTTGAGGGCCTCCTGGTAAAAACGCAAGGTATTTCTTTTCGGCTGAAAACTGATGTATCTCCAGAAATCCCGAACAGATTGAATGTCGTGGTAATCAGAAACTGTTTTAGCTCCCGCAAAAGTACCGGTAAAATCTGTTAAATTGGTCAGTTCCATTTCAGGCAAAAGAAACCCGCAGGGATTTTTAGAGCGGCGGTGGTCGGTTAAAACGCGAATGGCTTCATATCCTGTGGCGAGCGGCAACCTGGGCAATAATTGCCACTGCACTTCCAGATCCTCCCGTTTCAAATTGGGATTGTTAAGCACGGCATACCATCGTCCCAGCAAAACGATGGGATTAACATCCCCTTGAATTGTATTAAAATCAAATTTATGAAATTCAAGGTTTTTATGCTTAATAAAATTAGAAAAATGAATAAAGGCGTCATCTAATTCTTTTTGGCTGCAGAGTTTCTCGTTGTTTTGGTCTTTGCTTTTCTTAAGCAAAAAAGCATACCAGTCTGCCTGCGGTTCTGGAAAACTTTTAGGCTTAACCTTTTCCTGACTGTCTTTGGGGCCTACCGTGATTGCTAAAGGGCTGATGTGAGTCTGATTCTTAGCCACAAACTCATTGTAGTGCAACACATCACGGATGCCTGCGCCATTGGGATTTTTCGCCAGAAAAAAACCTTTGGGCAGGTTTTGATAATCAAGGCCTGATTTAAAAAGCGCAAAATGCTTGATGATGAGTTCGGCAGAATCTTTTGTCAGATAGTGCACATCTGGATTTTGACCGCTTTCAGGGGCACGCGGATGATTGCCAATGATTTGATGCCATAGCCGTTCCAAATCTTTGGTCTGATAACTTGTGTTTGGATATAACTCATTAAACAAGCGGATAAATTCTGTTTTCCCCACCAGAGTGAATGACCCATCGTCAGCTATTTTTGTGTCTAACTGGGTTTGTACCGCAGTTTGAGTTTCGGTGACATAGTTGATTTCCACTCTGGGCATAATGGCTAGTCTCTTTAATGCAAAAATAAAAGCATTATTGTATTTAATTTTTACCTTAAATTCAATATTTAAACACTGTATGGGAAGCACAAGATAAGGTGCTTCAGTGGGATGTAAAAGAGTCTGGTATATGGCAGGGTTTGTGACATCATAGCGGCAGGCGAACCAAAAAGATATATGCCCAAATCCGGGCATTATATCCTGTCTGGTAAAGGATTAATCCTTGCTGAGCGTTGTCTCGCCGATACCATTCACAGTTAAGCGATAACCGTTTCCGGTAACGACTTTGGGCGTTATTTCACCGGTATTCAAATCCAGAGTGACCCAGCCGATATCGACAGGATGGGACGTATTGGTTTCCATTTTAATTAAGGCAGAACATTTGCCGCCCGCATCATGGCCAAAGCATGCCATTCTGACTTCAACCCAGGAAACAACCCCTTTGCTGTGCGCTTTTGTAGGATGCGTTGAAGGGACAATGCCTGCAACATAGGCATTGGATTCATAATCTGTTGTGTTATGAGTAATTAACTTCTGGGGGGCAGCAATTGCAAGCGTTGCGGTGAGGCCTAGAGTCCCAATACTGAGTGTTTTTAAAATTCGACCCATGTTTTTCTCCATGACGATTAGTAAAAGAGGTTTTCATCTTAGCATAGGTGCCATGAATAAAAATCAATTTTTTATCATGGCTTGCTCCTTGTATTCCGATGATGGTCAATAGATACTGTTTTCTTAAAATAAAATCACGGAACAAACGATCGCTTATCGAACCTATTGATGTATAATTCCTGTGTTTTTATAACAGATTGTAAAATGAAAAGACAAGATTTTTATTTTGAATTACCCGAGGAATTGATTGCCCAATACCCGTTACCGAACCGCAGCGACTCGCGGCTGCTTGCCTATGAGAGGCAAAAAGGGACAATTGCCCACCTGGGCTTCAGCGCCATTACCGATCTTCTCGAACCCGGTGATTTGCTGGTCATGAATAACAGCATGGTGATTCCTGCACGGCTATACGGCCAAAAGGTTTCCGGCGGTAAAGTTGAATTGCTGGTTGAGCGGTTGATTGGCGAGGATTGTTTTTTAGCTCACATTAAAGCAAGCAAACCGCCAAAAGCAGGAAGTATTGTCACCTTACAGGATAAATGGCAACTTGAAGTGCTTTCTCGCGATGATGATTTGTTTCATTGCAAGGTCAACGGGAAAGCGGAGGAAATGCTTGAGCAAATTGGCCATATCCCATTGCCACCCTATATCTCCCGCCAGGATGAAATGCTGGATAAAAGCCGTTATCAAACTGTATATGCGCAACACAAAGGTTCGGTTGCAGCGCCGACAGCAGGACTTCATTTTGATGATCAGTTGCTGGGCGTGCTGAAAAACAAAGGCATAAAGATTGGATTTTCTACTTTGCATGTCGGCGCGGGTACTTTTCGTCCAGTGCGCAGCATAGAGATCAAAGATCATAAAATGCATCGGGAATATTTTTCTGTTGCCCCCGAGTTATGTGATTTGGTGAATCAGACAAAAGCAAAAAAGAAACGGGTGATTGCTGTTGGAACCACAGCGCTTCGCAGTTTGGAAAGCGCCGCTGAAAATGGAATTTTGTATCCGGCCAGCCGTGATACAGATATATTTATCTACCCGGGGTATCAATTTCAAATCTGCGATGGCTTAATCACCAATTTTCATCTTCCTGAATCTACCCTGTTAATGTTGGTTTCAGCTTTTATCGGCTATAAAGAAACGATGAATTTATATCGGATTGCTGTTGAAGAACGTTATCGCTTTTTCAGTTATGGCGATGCTTGTTTATTATTGTAAGGGTTTCCAATGATACCTGTTTTAACGACATCCGCGGGAAGTTGCCTGACGGCAAAAAACTGGCTTGAGGCCGGGGTTAAAACTGTTTCTTTTCATTTGGATTCATTACTCATAAGGCCTGGTTATCAATTACTTGAAAACTTGGGCAGTTTGGCGGCTTATGCTGGTTGGCAAGGCCAGGTTGTCCTCAATGCCGCATTGGTGCCTGATAAAAAAAATAAGGAGTATACAGTTCGTTCCCCGGTGGATGGAAAACTTGTAAGCCTTTCGCTTAAAGACATTTTGGCACTTGTTCTGAGGCTTGAGCCGGACATGGTGGTTTTGCCGCATGGCGCTTTTTTGGCTAATGACCTGGTTTGGCAATGGCTTCCCGAGGCGACATTCCCTTTTTTTCCCAAAAACGATGTGCTTGAAGATTCAAAAATAAAAGAGAACAAGGCATATGGCATTTACCATGATGCATTAAATCTTCCTAATGATAATCATTCAGACAGAGCTTGTTATGTTGTGGGAGATTTTGATTTAAGCACATTGGAAAAATTAAACTCGCTTGGTGTTCAATATATCGAATCGGATAAGCCGGCAAGGGACGCAAGCCTTGGGTTAGTTTACACTTCTTCCGGAATCATCAATATCCGCGAGGAAGAATATGCCAGGCAGTTTGAAACCATTCTGAAAAATTGTCCTTGTCCCACTTGCCGGCAGGGGTTAAGCAGAGCCTATCTGCATCATCTTTTAGCGCATACGCCTCTTCTGGCGCAACGATTTTTAATTCAACACAATATTTTTTATGTAGAAAGCTTGTTAAGCATTGGCAAATTGGATTTACGTAAGCCTTAAATACCGATATTATGTCACGCACACTAGGACATTCCTATAAAGCCATTAATAAAATCAGGAGTATATCATGAGTTTTTTTATCAGTGATGCATTGGCAGCAGCCCCTGGCGCACCTTCGGCACAGGCGGATGGGACTTTTTCCCTGATTATGATTATTGCTATTTTTGTGCTGTTTTATTTCATGTTGATAAGGCCGCAAAACAAGCGGGCCAGGGAACATCGTGAATTAATCAGCAAGCTGCAAAAAGGGGATGAAGTAGTGACGTCAGGGGGCATGCTCGCGAAAGTGACTGATCTGGATGAGCAATATATTAAAGTCTCTATCGCTGAAGGTGTTGAGGTCAAATTTCAGCGGAATGCTGTCAGTGCCGTATTACCTAAAGGAACTCTTAAATCAATATAAGCCAGTCATAGAGCCAGACAAATGCAAAATAAATATCCACTGTGGAAAAATCTGATGTTGGTTATTGTAACCATATTAGGTTTGATCTATGCGATCCCTAATTTGTACAGTGAAGAACCGGTTGTCCAGGTATCATCGCAAACACCGATTGACGCGCATCACCTAGAAGCAAAAGTCAAGGAATTGCTGGATAAGGCAAGTCTCAGCTATCGCTCTATTTCTGTCGGCGATGATGGGATTGAAGTGCGTTTTAACTCAACCGATACCCAATTGCTGGCTCGCGATGTGATTCGCAATGGTTTGGATAAAGACTATACTGTTGCACTGAATTTGTCCCCATCGACTCCTGGCTGGTTGCGCGCAATAGGGGCAGAGCCGATGAAACAGGGTCTGGATTTGCGGGGTGGCGTGCATTTTCTTCTGGAAGTGGACATAGACAGCGTGGTTAACCGGCGCTATGAAGGGTTAATGAAAAGCATTAGCCAGGATTTACGGGAAGCAGGCATCCGCTATTCCGGCATTCGCTATATTGTAGATAAAGGAATTTCTATCCGGTTTCGCGATGCGCAGGCTTTGGACAATGCCACAGAAACATTAAAGCAAAAACATTCCGGTTTAACATTTACAAAATCGCAGGCCACTCATGCCTTGACCGCAGCCTTAACCGCCAGTGAACTCAATTCTATTCGCCAAAATACCATTGAGCAAACCATGAGCATTTTGCGCAATCGGGTCAATGAGCTTGGCGTTGGCGAAGCAGTGGTGCAACAACAGGGAGCAACCCGCATAGCCGTAGATCTGCCCGGCATCCAGGATGCGGCACGGGCAAAGCAGATTCTTGGCGGCACGGCAACGCTCCAGTTTCATCTCGTAGATCAGGAACATGATCCTTACCTCGCGAAACAAACCGGCGCTGTTCCTATTAACAGTAAACTTTATATGATGGATGGTGAGCCAATTTTGTTGAAGCGCCAGGTTGTTTTAAGCGGCGATTCCATAACCAGCGCGGTATCGAGCTTTGATCAACAGACCGCAACTCCCGCGGTCCAGGTTCAGCTCGGAGGAGGCGGTGAATCCTTCTTTACCAAAGTGACGCGTGAAAACATCGGCAAACGAATGGCCATTGTGTTTGTAGAAAGCAAAACCAGCGTCATTGAAGAAAAGGGTGCTCAAAAGAGAGTAACTGTTCGTGAAGAGCGGGTTATCAGCGCGCCTGTGATTCAAAACGCGCTGGGCAATAATTTCCAGATAACAGGGCTTAAGGACAGTAAAGAAGCCAGTAATCTTGCTTTGTTGTTGCGCGCTGGCGCATTGCCTGCCGCAATTTACCCTGTTGAAGAGCGGACTGTCGGGCCAACGCTCGGCAAAGAAAATATTCGCCGCGGCATTATTTCGCTCGAAGTGGGCATGGGGTTAATTTTAATAACCATGCTGGTTTACTACCGCTTTTTCGGGCTGGTGGCCAATATTGCCTTATTGCTTAATCTGGTTTTATTGTGCGCGCTGTTATCTATTATTGATGCAACGCTGACTTTGCCCGGTATTGCCGGCATTGTGCTGACGGTTGGCATGGCTGTGGATGCCAATGTTCTGATTTATGAACGAATCCGCGAGGAATTACGCCATGGCTTATCGCCGCAGGCAGCGATTTATGCAGGTTATGATCGTGCTTTTGCAACTATTCTCGACGCAAACATCACAACCTTAATCGTCGGTGTGGTGCTCTTTTCTTTGGGAACAGGACCTGTACGCGGGTTTGCCATTACGCTCAGTCTGGGCTTATTAACATCGATGCTGACAGGAATTACTTTCACGCGCGCCATTGTAAATTGGTATTATGGCGGGCGTAAAATTAAAACATTATCAATCGGGATTTAAAATCATTAAAAACAGTCAATTGGTGAGAATGAACTTTTCCCAAACAAGAGGTGAATACTAGATGGAGTTTTTTAATCCAAATTCAAATGTTGACTTTATGGGCGCGCGCAAATGGACTGCGCTTTTATCCCTGCTTATTTTTGTGAGCTCAATCGCGGCTTTAGCCATCAATGGTTTAAAATGGGGTTTGGATTTTACAGGCGGCACTCAAATTGAAGTCTCTTTTCCCAAGGCTGCCGATTTACCTGCGATACGCAACCACTTGTATGATCTTGGGTTTAAAGAAGCCCAGGTTGTGAGTTATGGCACTTCAAAGGATGTGTTAATCAGTATCGCGCCCCATGATGACATTGATCAGACCCTCCTGGTTGAACGCATTATGTCAGTATTGCCGGGAGCCGTGAAAAAACGGGTTGATTTTGTAGGCCCGCAGGTTGGAAAGGAATTGGCAACCAAAGGCGCCTTGGCAATCATCGTTTCATTGCTTGCCACCATGATTTATATCGCCATGCGCTTTGAGTATCGCCTGGCAATCAGCTCTGCTGTTGCTCTGGTGCACGATCCCGTGCTGATACTCGGGGTTTTTGCCATGTTTGGCATTGAATTTGATTTAAAAGCATTGGCAGGATTGCTCGCAGTCATAGGATACTCGCTCAATGATACCATTGTAGTCTTCGATAGGGTACGGGAAAATTTTATTAAAATCCGCCGTGCAAGCCCCATTGAAATCATGAATATCTCCATTAATCAAACTTTATCCCGTACCATTATGACTTCTGTATTGACCTTGTTTGTCGTGGTGGCGCTGTTTGTTTATGGCGGCGAGGCTATCCATGGATTTTCGCTTGCTTTGATAATCGGTATAGTTGTTGGAACCTACTCATCCATTTATGTGGCTGGCGCTTTGGCTGTGGTGCTAGGCCTTGATCGCAAAGATTTCTTGCCCTCCCAGCGTAAAGAAGCGGATGAGCGGCCCTAGTATCTCAGAGATTGAATGCCTAATCCCGGATTACGACTGCGTCTAATCCGGGCTACGATTCTACAATTCATATTTTCCGTAACGTTTCAAGCTTCCAGCAATTTATCTATTTTTGCAGCGCAGATGAAATCATTTTGAGTCAGGCCATTTAAGGCATGCGTGGTATAAAGCACTTTGCAATAATTATAGCCTAGCTGCAAATCAGGATGATGGTTTTCTGCATTGGCTATCCAGGCTATGGCATTGACAAAAGCCATGGTTTCGTAAAAATTTTTGAAAGAAAAAGATTTTTTTATTGCTTTTTGATCATCTGAGACCTGCCAGCCTTCTTTAAGCTGAGGCAGCAGATTTTGAATTTGCGAAGCGTTTAATGCTTCTCCTATTCCTTCGCAGGCTTCGCAGTGTTTACTGCTTAAATCGCTTTTCATGTATCACACTCCAGGTTCAGGATAACAGGGAAATATAAAGTGAAATTAGGCATTATTTTGAGCTTAAATGCAATGGCTAAATGGATGCGGTGCAGTCAAGCCGCAAGCTTTATAGGCGTAAAGCGCTATGTGTGCTGGATAAACATATGCCGAGCTTATCAAGGAAGCGTTTATTTTGTTCGCTTGTACCTACTGTCACGCGCAAAAAATGAGCCATGCCGTATGGATGCAGGGGACGCACAATGATCCCGTGACGCAATAAATGCTGATATATGCCTTTTGCGTCCTGCTGGCAATTAATGGTAATGAAATTGCCATATGGCTCGATAAAAGGCACATGCAATTTGGCCAGGCCCTGTTTTAATTGCTCTAGCCCCCGATCATTGGTTTGTACTGTATCCGCAATGAATGCCTCATCCCCAAGCGCTGCAAGGGCTGCAGCCAATCCCGCCTGGTTCAGGGCAAAAGGCTGCGTTGCCCGTAAAAGAATGGATGTAATATCCGGATGGGCTATTGCATAACCAACCCGTAAGCCGGCAAGTCCATAGGCTTTGGAAAATGTGCGCGTGATAATTAGATTGGAGTATTTTTCCAGTAATCTAATGGAGTGTTTGCTTTCTTCTGCCTCAATATATTCATGATAGGCCTCATCAAGAACAAGTATCGTTGATTCTGGAATGTTGTCCAGAAGCTTTTGTATGCTGTTTAATTTAACAAAAGTACCTGTCGGGTTATTGGGATTAGCCAGGAAAATGAGCGCTGTATTGGGATGGCAGGCAGCAATCAGCTTATCAATATCGACTTCCCAGTTTGTTTTAATTGGCACGCTCACAACCGGTATGCCTAATGATTTTGCATAAATACGATAAGCAATAAAACTGTAGTCAGGTACCAAAACTTCTTTATCACGATGTAGCGCAAAACACATTAAAATCAATGGAAAAAGCGCATCAGAACCATTGCCAAGCGTAATCATGTTGGGATCTATTCCCAATCTGTCAGCAATGTTGCCGAGGAGGGGATGGTTCATGGGATCTGGATAAGCTGAAATTTTCTGGCTGGTGAGAGAAGAAAGCGCCTCTTTAACTCGCGGGCTGCAACCTAATGGATTTTCATTGCTGGCGAGCTTGATAATATCGCTGATGCCTTGCTCGCGCGCCAATTCTTCGATGGATTTGCCAGGAATATAGGGCGATAAGGTTTTTATCCCCTCGTGCGGCAACAATTGAAAATCACATGGCATGGTTCTATCCAATTAGCAGGTATTCTGTAATCATATTAACGAACCATCAGGCAAAAGCAACTTTATTGACTGATCTTCCCAGGAAAAAAATTCAACCTTCGCCCTTGCTTGCCAATGCTTTTGATGAGGGCAAAATAAATTTTTTTGGGCAACCATAATGATTGCGAAACTTCATCATTAGAGATACTCTTTAACCGAAACCAACCTCAGGATTAGTATATGGATCGCCAGAAAGGATTTTCATTGGCCGAAGTTCTGATTTCACTGCTTTTAATGAGCACGGCTTCTTTGGCATTGCTTCAACAACAATGGCAAGCGAACCAGCTGTTGAATCAGATAACCCGGCAAACCAATACGCTTTTGCAACTGGATAATGCGTCAGAACAGTATTTATATGACGCCAATCACCGGCAAATCGATAATGGTTTTTCCCTTATCCGCAAAAAATTAAAAACGACTGTAAAGCTTGGTATTCAGTGTAAATTCTCTTTGCCTGATGAATGCCGATTAAGCCGCGAGTTAAGGCTTTATGAAAGAGAGACATAGCCCTCGCGTCAAAAAAATTGCCAAAATTGCAGCAGGATCTAGAGGATTTGGCTTACCTGAAATACTCATTAGTCTTTTTTTATCAAGCTTTATTCTATTGGCTCTGGTGAACCAGTATCTTGGGATAAAAAAAGAACATCAACAAATTGAAGCATGGCTTGGTCAAAATACGGAAGTTCAGCTTCTTATCGATTTGATGCGGGACAGTGTTCGTCGTGCTGGGTTTACACCCTGCCTTACAATTCCGCATTTACTGACCAGTGATGTTCAAGGCAAACCGCTTTTTTCTCTGGCAATAAAACATAAGCCAGCCACCATGCTTATTATTAACCGCATGCATGAAGAGTTCGACGAAATAAGTGCCATTTCAGACTCCAATCAGGTACGAACAAAAACAAGGATTTTAAAAGCTGGCCAAACAATCCTCATAGCTGATTGCTATCATGCTGAAACTTCGGTGGTTAAAAGTATAAAAGCTATTGGAAACGGGCAGATTGTGGATTTAATGAACCCGTTAATATTCAATTACCAGCAGCCTGCATATATTGGCGAGTGGCTAGAGGAAAAATATTTTATACGGAAAGTCAAAAACCAAAATGCCCTCTATTATGGACGGAATCGATTCGATGAATTAGCGCCTTTTGTGGATGACTTGGCGGTACAGCTTCTCCGCAAAAAAGACAATATCCTGGTTCGAATTATTTTGGATCTGAATCATGGCAAAAACATCCAGTTTGATACGAAGTTGCGGGCATGACAAGGGTATGATACTCCTTTCGACAGTCACCATGATGGCCTTATTGTCTTTATTAGTTCTATCTTTATTCCAGTCCATATTTTTATATGCCAAAGCCAACAGTCATTTTACGAGCAATCACCAGGAGTTTTATGCACTGGAAACTGTTGCCCATTTGTTAATTCAGTCCAAGGTATTTCTTAAAGAACGAGGCTGTTTTTGTTCCGAGCCAGATTTTGCATCAGCATTAAAAAAACTGAAGGAGGGCAAAGGCTGCAGATTTTTGTTCAAGCAGGAAAATTATCAATATTATATTAACGATCTTAAAGAATATTCTTGCCTGAATATCAGGTTAGAAAGAAAAATACGAAGCAGCCACCACTGGTTGCTGTCTGTGATGAATGAAAAGCAGCAGTTTTTACAGCTACGAATAGCTTGGGAGGGGAGTGGGCAAGGGCAATGCAGGGAAGGACAGGCAAAATACATACCTGCAGGAATTATCAGCTGGCGGTATTTGCAAGGCTGACTCAAAGCGTAAATTTAATGCTCTGCATCTATTGACGCCGAAAACCTGCTTTTTCAAGCTCTTCGGCCTGTAATTTGGCCGCTAATTCTTCATCAGTTAACGATTGCGTCCGTTCCTTTTGAATCGCCATATTGGCCTTATCAAAAATGGTATCGCGGCATTTAATAAGCGATGCGACCTCATGCCTGTAACTTACAGCAGCTTTCTTTGGGAGAGCTATGGTTGATTCATATACTTGTTTTTCAACTGGGTCCATGCTCTTTTTGAGCCGGGTGATTTCTTGCTTGAGACATTGTTCAGGCGATTTAGACTGATGCGGCTCAGATAAATGTTGTTTTTCTTCGCCCATCAATTTGCTTGTCAGGCTGCGGGTAACTTTACGCAGGGCATGATTGCTATTCCCGAAAGTATCCAAAGTAGAAATTAATTCATTGTGATAATGTTTAGCGCCCAGTATTTTCATTTTTTTATGGCTGTAGGCACAGGTGAAATCGCCGCAGGCATATCCATCTTTTTGAGGGTGGATAGGGCCCTTGTGAGTTATGGTCAATTTATTGTCGTCAATACCGCAGTTTTCGAGCAATTTTTTTGCAAATCCAGTGATGGCTGTAGCATTGGCAGGCCCATATGGGTCAAATATTTCAAGCTGAAACTGATCCTGATTGTCACAAGGTTTGGTCACATAAAGGCCGCGCCAGTGGCCGGGACCTACAGGAATAAAGAGGTGTGTTATTGCTTGCTTGGCAAGGGCCGATTTAATGCCTTCCTGGACTGCTTCCGTAGATGAATCAAAGCGGTTTACAGGAGCAAATACTTCAATCTCGGCAGTAGATTCCGGCATCATGCGCTGTATATCATGATCCTGCATCTCGTCTTTTAAAGCGCGTTGATGCAAGGGGAGATTTGTATAGTTGCCCTGTTCTCGATGCATTTTTTGATTAAGGTATGTTTGTTTTTGCATTTCTTCGCGCAATAATGCATAGAGCTTTAGGGCTTGCTCTTCACTATCTTGGCGAGGTGGGCTCGATTTAATTTTTTGCATGAGCAAAGAGAGCATATTCGGCGATTGGCGGGAGAGATCAATGTTATCCTGAGCTGCCTGATGATTCACCAAAGCAAGCAATCTATGTTGATGCCCTGTTAAATCTGGATGGATGCTTTGTAAACTGGCAAGGCTCAGATGTTCAGATTCCCGGGTAATTGCCATAATTGCCCTCCAATTAATGATTTAAAAAAGATTATACAAAAAAAACATTAAGAGAACATGAACATTGATTGACTCTATAGCCAACTTTTTTTAATAATAAATTATGTCAGGGCTTTATAAGTGAGCGATAATGATGCTCTACGAATTATTTTCCTGGTTGCGCACGAGTGAGGGCGACAAAGACATCCACCCTGAAATAGTATCGCTTTCGGAGGTTCAAAACGAAAAAAATCAAGCTGAGACAGTATTACGTCAACTTCTTTACAAATACCGTTCCCAAAAATACGCGCCATCAAAATATATATCCTCCGATCACATCAATGAAATCTCTGAACTTTTAATCGCTATTCTCCAGCAAGAAGACTTTATCCGCTTTCTTGATTTTTCTCTGGAAAAACTGGAAAAGCAAGGCAGTTGCACCCAGGTTGAGTTAGGTTTGGATTTTCTTTTTTCATCAATTAAAAGCCTGGCACAAACAAAGTTCCATGACGAGAAATCCTGTAAATTATTTTTATCGTATCTAAACTACAACGAAGCAAAGGCCGTATCATTATATCAAGATAAAAGCAGTCAATTAGCTAAAAATATTTTTTTCAAATTTTCTGAGACCTTAACCCATTACTATTTAACCGAGCTTAAACTTCTTTTAAAAGAGCAAAAGAATCCTTTGGGAATCGTCCCTTTTTGCAAACAATATATCGATAATATCGAGAAATATGCTGCGTTCACCCTTTATTTTTTAGAGCGTAAGGTAGAAAACAACGCGCTTATTGAATCTGGAATCCTTCATGATCTATTGTTATACAACTTGCCGGAAATAGGTTTGGAACATAACGAATTAAGACGATTTTATGAACTTTTGGGCTGCTATTCGGAAGGAAAAGAGCTTATAAAAATTGCAAAGGATATAAGCTCTGGCATGGAAGGCTTTAATGCATATTCGTTGGTTGGCTCTCTTGAGAGGGAAGAGAATTTAAAAGAAATAACCTTGCAGAAACCGGTTTATGACTTTTCATACAGTATTAACAATTTTAATGCTTTATATCATCTCTTCGGTAATGATTTTTTGGTGGCTGCAATTGCATCCCATGCACAACAAAAAAATATAATTTGCAATAATTTTTTAAAGAAAATTTTTGGGGAAAAACTAACCGTTGATGAGCTTGTTCATCTTATTAGAAAACTGGCTGTAAGCCACATTGAATTGCTTCCAATTTTTTGTGGATTTCTTTCTGACGAACAGTTTGAAAAATTATTAGAAAACAAAGTTCCGGAAATTCTTCATTTTATTCCTTACAAAAAAGATCTTTGTCATAAAATCGGCTTTCTCGAAGTGCAGCAATATTTACAGAAAATGAGCCAAGAAATGAGCTCGCATTATGAGCTTCTCCCTTCATTGCTTTCACTGCTTGATGAATTTTCTAAAAGCAATCAAAAAATTGCTGATTTAATTTATGAAAATATTCTCGATCTCCTGATATCCCAGCCGCAATTGTTGGATGATGACGCTATCTACAAATGCATGAAAAAATATAGAGGCAAAATTAAAGTCATTGAAAAAAAATGCAAGGATGCAGAGACCGCTTTTAATGATTGCTTAATCAGCCAAACAAGCCAATATCCTTTTTTAATTCAACATTATCATATCATTGAAGATGCCTGGGTTAAGGCGAAAAATACTGTTTCATGTTTAAAAAATTTATTCAGGTTTTCTCATCACATACCTAAAGATAAGTATTTGCTGCAGGGTTATGTTGCTCGATGTTTATTGATTCAACAAGGAGAAACATGGCGTCTCGATCGTTTTACCAATATGCTTGAGGTGAAACCTTCTCTCGAAACAGATCAGGAAACGGCGTATGAACGCATTTTGTTTGCTATTTTAGTAAGCCTTGATGATGAAAAGACGCGCTGTGAAATCATAGGTAAATTGGAAGAAAAGTATTCTCATGAGAAAGGCATTTTAGATAATAAAATTGCGAGTTTATTTATTACGGCAGTGAAAGAAAATAACACAAGTCTTGTCGCATGGATTTTAAACAATCAAAAAATCGAAATTTCTTCTACAAGCCTGAGTAATGTTTTTGAGCTGTCTGCCATCAAAAAACAATGGCAAATGGTAGAATTATTTATCAATTTCAAGCCTGAGCGCATTGACAGGCAAAAATTTAAATCCGTAATGATTTTAGCTGCCTCCTGCGGACAAGCTAATTTTCTTAAAAAAATGTATGAAAAACATTGCGATCTGTTGAAACAGGAAATAATTGATAAAGCATTTCTGGCTGCCGCAGAAAAAAATCAGCTGGAAGTTTTACAGTTTCTAGCTGATTTGAATACTTTGTCTCCCTGTAATTCGGTGTTAATCAAGGGTCTTGAGCATGCCTTTGGTGCCGGAAATTATAATGCTGTAAAGCTTATCGGCAATTTACGAGAATGTCATCTGATTGCCTGTAAAATTGAATCGCTTTTAAACCTTGCCGCAAAAAATAAAAAATACACGGAGCTGGCGCTTCTTTTGAATTTGAATAAAAATAGCCCTTCAAGGATGGCGATTGAAAAAATATTTGAAAGGGCATGCGCGCTTGGCCAGCTTTTCCCGATAACTCTCTTAATGACGTTAGATAGCAATAAACCCTGTAAAGGTTCAATTCAAAATGGCTTGTTATTATCAGCAAAAAGAGGGCATTTGCATGTTGTTAAATATCTATGCAAAAACCATGAGAGTTTTGATATAGAGATCCTAAAATCCGCGCAAAGGAAGGCCTCAAAGGCAGGTTTTGAAGCAGTTTGCAGCTATCTTAATGAATTTATCAATCACCAGCAGCAATCTTCTTGCGCCTGTAAAAAGAGAATTGTTTATTTGAATAAGAAGGGATTAGGATTTTTTCAGGACAAACAACTCAAATCAGAGCAAGATCAAACCACTCTTACAAAAAATGCTCTATTTTAGAGAGCTCTGAAAGAGAGCGAGGAGCGCATCCCCATCCCCAACTTTTCTTCCGCAAGCGCGGAAGAAAAGCACTGGGGTGAATTGAATTAGTTGAATTAGTTTTGTTTTGGTGGCTCGGAAATACCTGCATATTGTAATAACTCTTTCATTTCGTCATCAGTCAGCAGATCAATGAGCACTTCTTCTTTCGGGTTTACGGAATGCTGAAACATTGAGAATTGGCTAAGATTTGTGTTTTGGGGGGTGGTTTGGAATTGTTGGGATTGATTTGATGTAGAATTAAGCTCACTAACTTTTGCTTTTAACATACAGTTTTCTTGCGACAATCTTCCCACTTCTGCCAGAAGATTCTGAATGATTATATCTTTTTGCTCATTTTGTTCTTTAAGATGCAAAAGCTCCGCTTTTTTCCGATCTCTTGATTGTTGAGCTGTGATTCTATTTCTTCTTTTTCTTTTCTCAATTTTATCTATTTCGCCATCTGTGGATTCTTTTGGCGATTGATTCTTTGGAGATGATGATTTAATAGTTGTTTTAGCCATGATGTTCACCCAATATATAATTTTGTTAAAAATTATGCCAAAATTTCAGTTAAAAAACAATTTTTAATTCTTTTGTCCATTATTATCCAAAATTAGGGAAGAAGCGGAGTCATTTAAATCAAGGCTAAAAATTAATCTTTTGGTGAAATATCCAGATAGGAATCTTCGCAGGCAAGGGCTTGATAATAACGGTTTAAAGCATGGATATGGGCTGCGTTGCGCATATCTGTTTTATGCTTCTTCATTAGATCATATACATGATTGAATTCTTTAGTGATGGTATGGTTTAAGCGATGATTCACTGTGTCCAATTGCCAGTAGTAGCCTGATTTGTTCTGTGCCCATTCGAAATAACTGGCAATAACGCCTCCTGCGTTGGCGAGAATATCTGGCACAATCAGGATATTCCTGGAATTTAGGATAGCGTCTGCTTCCAGGGTGGTTGGCCCGTTTGCTATTTCGATGATGATTTTTGCCCGAATATCGTTTGCATTCTTTTTAGTGATTTGATCTTCAATTGCCGCAGGAATTAATATATCGACATCCAGGGTTAGCAATTCCTCATTGCTGATGCTTGAGGCATTGTGCAATTCGCAGACTGATTTTTTGCAGTACACATCATGAACGGATTCTAATTGCTTTTTCTTGTGAATTAAGTCCTTGATGTCAATCCCGTCTGAGTTGTATACACCGCCGCCTGAGTCACTAACCGCTACAATCTTATATCCGTCTTCATATAACAATTCAGCGACGGGTTGCGCGGCATTGCCAAAGCCCTGTATCGCAACGGCAATCTCCCCAGGCGACCATTTTTTTTGTTTTTCCAGTTCCTTAATGCAGTAATAAGCGCCTCTGCCGGTAGCGGTGCTGCGGCCCTCGCTGCCGTTTAGGGCAATGGGCTTGCCAGTAACGATATTGGGGCATGAATGCCGCACGATGGTTGAATATTCATCCATCATCCAGCTCATAATTCTAGGCGTGGTATAAAGATCAGGCGCTAAAATGTCCTTTTCAGGTCCGATAAAATCGGCGATCATTTCAATGTATTTTCGGCTCAGCCGTTCCAGTTCCCGGGGATTGAGTTCTTTAGCTGAAACATTAATTCCCCCTTTACTGCCGCCAAATGGGACATTCACAACAGCGCATTTTAAAGTCATTAACAAAGCAAGCGCCTGAATTTCAGCCATATTGACGGAGGGATGGTAACGAATTCCGCCTTTTCCCGGCCCTCTTGCGTTTTCATATTGGACTCGAAAACCATCAAAAATGTTTAATTCCCCATCATCTTTTCTGATAGGAATGCTGACTTGCAAACTGGCTTTTGGGCGCTTTAGTTTTTCTAAAGCATCTTTATCTATATTGATATACGACGCAGCTTTTTCAAGCCTTGCTATGGAGCGAGTAAAAAAGCTGTGGTTATTCATGCTGACTCCTGTCTTTTTTCAGGTTTCACCTTTTAGTGCCTGAAATCCAAATCTTTTTTTAGTTTAGATATCATGATTGGAAATAACCACTGGTTTTTTTATCTGGTGTTATTTCTGTATCACTAAAGTGAAGATCACAAAAGGAACGGACAACATTCTTGTTTTCTCGCATCTATCATTAACTTGTAGTTGTACAGACGATAATCAGCTTAGCTTCACGAATTGAGTTTTTTCGGCAATGATGCAGATATCTGTATAATGGCGCTTTTCTTGTTGTTGATAAAGAGGGGACTTAAAAGTGAATCTTGAATAGTGATCTTTTAGGTTTGCGAACCTGGCTTGCTGTTCAGGATCCTGACTAAAAAACGCATCTTTTTTCACCTCCAGGGTATGCATGACCTGCTTTGCGGCCTGCATTAAGCCATGTTTCAAGAAAAACGCAAAGATATCAACGGCATCTTTCGCGACTGCCTTGCTGTCATTGACAACGGATAACAAACGTTTAATGGTTTTTTCTTCACTGGGTTGATTGAGTTTAAAATGAATCAAAGCCATGATTTTAATTTTGGTGCACTGCAAGCTCTCTGGCAGGTATGTGCAGGATTGGCTAAGCATGTTCAGCGCATTTTGATAAAGCGAGTTTTGGCAATTTAGATTAATTACCCGCATGCAGTCTTCCTCAAAACCTGTGAAATTTTTTTGCGCTAAACGGCATCCGGCTCGGTTCGCAATAGAACCCACATTGTCAGGATCCAGCCCAAGAATTGTTGTTAAATGTTGTTCAGCAGCCATATAATTGTTGGAAAGCCGGGCTGCTAGGGCTGCCAGGTAAGCGATAGAAAGCTGCCTTAGATTATTAATATATTCCGATTTTAATTGAATCAATTGATTTTCATCTTCCTTGACGCCTGAAAATTTTTTCTGCCAGATGCGGCAAAAAGCACGTTTGTAGTAAGCCTCCGCATGATTTGGGTCTTCATCAATTGCCAGGCTGTATTGATTTTCGGCAAGTTGATATTCCCCTTGTTGATAATATTCATGTCCTGCATATAAGTATTTTTTAGCGGTTTCGCTTTGGGAAGTCATGGAAAAACCTCTGATAAAGTCTGACATGACCAACTATTAAACAAATTGTTGGTCAGAAAAATTGAATAGTATACCGATGTAATGATTTTATTTCAAACAAATTGACTAAATTGTTCTCTGCTTAGAACAAAATATACAGAACCTGCCGTCTGGTAAAAAATAGATTTACACTGGGTGAGGATTGCTTATTATTGCAAGGCATAAAAGATAAGAACAGCCAGGCCTGTGGCAGCAACTATGGGATGGGCAATGGCGATGGGCTTGGGAATATCTTTTTTCAGCATGTCTAATGTATATAAAGTAAAACCGCCGATTGCTGCCAGAATAAAAATGATTAAACTGGTTATCAGCAAACCATCCGTATTGCCGCGAACCACTTCAATGATGAGCAGCACGATAGCCAATGCCGCCAAAGGTCCGTGGGATAATACAAACGGCTTAGGGGTCGGTTTATCTTTAAGGATTGCAAGTAATATTCTTAAACCCAAAAGAGCGGCAGTAATAAAAAGCGCGATAGCAATCCAAACCAACATGTCTTAATTCTCCTTTTGATATGATTCAAAGATAATAGCCATTAGATTAATACGCATGCGCTGGAAATTTAAAAATGACTTTAGAGCATCGCACCCTCTCTTGGTTTCCCCCGCATGCGAATGAGAAAAAAGGGGGAAAATTTACCATACGTTATACTAGACTACCCACAATCTTATCCACAGAATTTGTGGATAAACCAGAAAGCAAACGCATTAAACTATTAGCTATGTCATTGTATTCATTAGGTTTTTTTAATATTCTGAAAAAAAACCTAAAAAATAAACATGAGGGTAAAAAAAATATCCACAACTTACAAAAAGGCAGATACACGACAAGCCGTTAAATATTATCAGAGAAATTTTAAAAAAACAGTCTTGACGTTTAATTATTTTTTCTTTCAACAAATGGAGGCGCTCTGTACATGGCAGAATTTTGTCGTGTATGGATTTTCTATTCGCAGGTTGTCAAGTAAAGCAGGATTCAGCATTTAATGTAAATTGAGGTTAGTATTTTCAGGCAGCGCGACCTCTTCTGGTCGCTTGTTTATTTGCAGTGAACTTTTTTGCTCTCTTTGCGGTTTGGGTTTTTGTACGTTTCTAATTTTATCCTCAAAATCAAAAATCTCATCCATGCTTTTGAATTTTTTGCTGGCCAGGCCAGTTTTTTCTTTTTCAGCCTCGAATTTATTGACTAAAAATTCAGATTTTTTATTCAATGTGTAGAGGGAAGAATTGTTTTTGTTTTCTTCTTTAGAAAGCGCCTCTTTTACTTCTGAGGCTTTGTCGGCTAATTTATTTGTTATTTCTTGCTTGATTTCTTGATTAATCTGATCCAGCAGCTGTGGTTTTTGATCTTTAAACGCCTTACCCAGTATCTCTAATTCTTCTGTGGTTTTCTTGAGTTTTTGTTTAAGTTCATCAATCTCTTGAGTTAGAGACTCTACTGTATCAGAACCTAAAACTTTCTCATTAATAAATTGTTTAGTTGCTGACCAAAACCATGAAAGGCCAGTTTTTTTAGATTCTTGTTTTTGTGTTTCCTGAAGTTCCTTGTGTTTTGTTTCTAACAGATGGATTTGTTCCCCAAGATGCTTAAGCTCACGCTCCAGATTCTGCTTGTCTTCGGCGATAGAATGAATTTTTTCCTGCACTGAACCTGAAAATTGCTGGGCTTTTTTAGGAGTCACTTCAGCAAAATTCATTGTTTCAAGTGTTTCATATTGCTCTTTTAATTGAATTGCCTTTGCAGGTAAATTTACAGGGAAAGATTGCCTGGCTAAAGGCTCTTGAAGATTGATCAATTCGATATATTGGTTACACTCCTTAATCTTGTTTTGAATGTCATGATTGATGTTTGTTGATTCGGAAAGATGAATGGCTCTTAAAGCACTGATATTTCCCTCGCCTGGAATTATCTCTGTAATATTTTGTTTTATCTCTTGAATTTCTTTGTTCTTTATTTCCAGTTCTTCTCTTTGTTTGTTAATTTCTTTCAGAAGATCGTCAAGCCTTTGCAGTGTATTGTTATTTATGCGTGTAAAACCTTCGAGTAATGCCTCATTTAAACCTGTTCCTTTAATGACTAAATGATAGAATCCCTCAAAACCGTTGTGGCCTCGTTCGAGGCTCACGTTTTCTATTGCCGCACCCTGGTAAGCTTTTAACTGCTTTTGTAATTGCTTTTCTTTCATTGCAAAAAAGCCGCTTTCCTTTAATAAATCAGGATGTTTCTGCTCAATCTCGTGAATGTTTTTGCTTATATCCCTATGCAAGGCCTGCAAAGACTTATTGTTGGGGTACTGTTCTTGAAAACGCTTGATGCAATGCTGCAATTCGTAGACAACATACAGGCTTTTGTTTTCGCTGATAATGCGCATCACTTCATTGCCCAAAAGACTGGAATCTTTTTGGGTTATTTTCCTTAAGGAGCTGTTGAATTTATCCAAAAACAATTCGCGCACTGCTTCTTCCCGCCCTGCCAACCTGAAGGCCGGGTCAATGGCGGCAGTTTTTTGCAGGGAGTTCATTTTTTTCAGGCTCTCTGCAATCAGTTTTCTGGTGTCTTTATGGCCAAAAGAGGGAAACCACCAGAGTGAATTTAATTTAACTTGTTCTTTTTGTAAAACCTTATACAAGTCTTTAATTCTTGCTTGTTGCTCATCCGGTTTTGCGTTTTTAAGCGCCTCAGTCGCTTTCAGAATTTCAGCTGCTGCGGTTTTAACAGCGCCGCGCTCCAGCCAATAATCCCAGCTTTGATTTTCTTTTTTGGCCCAGGATAAACTTTGTTCCAAATCGCTGCATATTTGATTTGTTGTTTCTTTAATATATGGGTTCACTAAAGCCATTGAGCTTTTAATGGTGTCCTGCTCCATCGGTTGTAATTGGGTCTTGTCAATTAAATTCTTACAGAAACCGAGAAATTGAATCGCAACGGCTTGAATTTTAGCTGAAGTGCTGAAGTCTTTGGCGAACATGCCTCGATATGTTTCAAAAGCAGCAGTGATTTTTTTTATCTTGGCAAGATAATCATCATTTTCATCAAATGTTATGACTAATTTATTCCGTTCGGCTTGTTTAAGAGGTAACTTATTGATAACTTCGTTGAACTCGTCTTTTATCAAATTCAATTGATAATGATTCGACCGTTCCTGTAAGGTTTTCCTTTGATCTTCGTTCAGTGTTGTTGCATCTGTTCTTTCAAGAAAAATCCCGTCTGTATCCAACGCATGTTTTACATTTTGTACAGATGTTTTTTTGTCTTTCTCAATGTCTTTTCTTTCCTGCCGCATATTGAGATGATGGGCTTTTAATTCAGCAGAAATATCAACGTCATGCAAGTATTGGGCGCGAAACTGATTGATTTCTTTTTTTAAATTGTCCCTGGTAATTTCCAAAAGCTTGCTCTTAATGTCGCTCCAAAATTCAACGGCATCATGTTCAAATTCTTTTACTGCTGTATCTAAATCTTGGGTGATTAATTGACCTTTTGCATCACGGCGAATATAGGGATTGGGGTATTTCTTTTCCTTATCGGAAGCCTCAAGGCGAAGCTTCCATTGATCGCCCAAGCCATTGATTAATTCTTCACGACGCGATAGTAAATTTTGCCTAATGTCAGGCGGCATTTCCTGAGGGGAGAACTCATTTTGAATCAGATGGTACCAATGATCAAATTGTTTCAACAATACCTGTTTGATGGCATCGACTTCCTGCAGGTAATGACGTTCAATAGCCCCATCCTGATTCATCTGCCGCTGCATGCCTTTAATTGCTGCCATGCGCTCTTCTTTACTCATCTTGGTTAATGAACTGGCTTGATATTCGCGCAGCAACCCGTTTTCCTCATAAATGGCGCGATACTTACCCAGTTGCCCATTACGGGCACAGCGACCTACAATTTGTTGCGTATCCCGGTCTTTATCCAAATAAGTCTGGATAACAAAGAGCCCGTCTGGATGCTTGGGGCTGAAGTCAGTACCTCGGCCAAGCAAAGAAGTAGAGATGGTGATTGTATTTGGATTCCCTGCAGCCTTCACTAGATCTTCACGCTTTTCTGTAGTTTCCTCGCCAGTTACCACATTGATGGTAAAGGGCGGAGATAAATCCTGCATCCTGTTTTGCATCTCACGCAGTTGATTAATGTCTTTCGTAATGAGGAGTATGGGTTGAGTACTGAGTTCCGCATCTAAATTCGTCACTTCACTGATTGCGGACTTAATTGCCTGAACTTGCGCATCAACCGATTTTTTTACCTGAGGCTCATATTCATAACGTTTATTGGCATCATAGGGCGGGATACTGAATGCTTTAATGCCAAATTTAAAGCGCTGCTCGGTTAATTCTTCTTTAGTGCCTCCAGTACCTGTCATGGTCACAATTCGACCGGAGCGATGATAGTGGTCAATAAAATTCTTACAGGATTCAGTAGAAACAAACAACATTTCCGCATCAATCGGGAATATAGTATTTGGATTTTCTTTTTGCAGTCGCGCTTGCAAGAATTGTTGCACGCCATCGCTAAAGGATGCGCCTTGTTGGGGAATATTATTGATTAAAGGAACGGCAACTGACACGTCGCGCTCGAGATCATCGATAATTCGTTTTTCTTTTCCAATAATAAAATTTTTGCCGAGTGACAGTTGTTGCGCTGCACAGGCCGCATTCAGCCAGTTATCAAATTTCTTATCGGTGAGGTTACTTAACTGGGTTTTCTTTTCTAAAGTGTCGGCTTTTTCATCGAGATAAATTTTCAGGTTTTGGATATCCTCTTCGCGGGTCCAGACATCTTTACCTTCCAAATTTTTGAATGCTTGTGAATTAATAAATTCATTGATATGCGGGTAAATCCAGGCATAGGGATTTTTAGTGCTGTCACCGCCGCCTACAGCGCCTATGGCATAATTAAACAAGGTGCGGTCATCTAAAATAATATAATCAGACTCATCAAGTACCACATCATTGTGGACTTCTTTGCCATCTACGATATTTAAGGGTTCATTTTCCAAATTTGCCCGCGCGCGGTATAAAGACAAGTCAGCGACCGTCGTATAATTAATGCCGCCAGGCTTATAAGTGCCATATTCCGAATCGGCATAAACGACCGATGAGGCAATACCCAATGAATCAAAGAAATTCACATTTCCTTTGCCGTAATAATCCTGTTCAACCAAGCCTCGGTTTGCCGTGCAGACATCCACTGTGCCACCGTTAACCCATTGCAAGGCCGCAAGCAGGGCAGTCGTAATCCCCTTGCCTTCACCTGTGTTAATTTGCATCAGGATATTGTCATCGATTTCATTGACTGACATTATCATGGCGAGAACTTGCGTGGTGCGGGGGAATTTACCTGTACTGCGAAAATACATTTCCCGCATAACGGCAATGAGTTTTAACTGATTCTGTTCAAAATCCTTGCCGTGAAGTTTATTCGGCGAACGTAATGATTGAATCAGAAAATCAGAAAATTGACGTAATTCAGCGCGGGAAGCTTCAGTTAAATTTTGGCAGGTTTTATTGCCTATCTGAATTGGATAATCTTTGCCAATGGCATTGACATAGACGAGTTGTTCGGCCAATTTGCATTGTTCGTCTGAACTTAATGCTGTGCCCTCAAGCATTTGTTTGATTTCTGTAACGACCGGGAGGACACGGTCTGTTGCAAATTGCTTGTCAAGAGAGCCTTCTTCCTTGCGGCCTCCTAACGGGTCTTTATCAAAATGATTAACGAATTGCCTTGTTACTTCTTTTCCTTTTGCCAAATTATCTATCAATGCGTCTGCAGACGGATAAGGGGGATACTGGAATAAAGAAGCAACTTCAGGTAACAGCTCTTTCTGCTCGCTTAAACCTTGCTCTAATTGGATGAGCTTGCTCACAGGGCACTCTTTTACTCCGGTCATTACCGTAAACCACAAAGCTTTATTTTCGTCCGGTATTTTGCTTAATAATGAGTGAACGGCTTTTAATTCTTCCTCTGACCCTTTGCAATCTTTTAGCAGGTTAATGATCAAATCGGCAATTTGAGGATGTTGGCTTACATTGGCTTTAATGGCGGTGGTGATGCCTTGCAGCATCAGGGATAGCTCTTTGTCAGTGCTGGTACTGGATTTGACCTGGTTCAAAACGCCCATTAAGTTATCAAAGAGCGCTTGCGATTTATCCTCAGGTAGGGATTTAATCGCTTTAAATTGCGCGATTTCCTCAATGGGGAAAACCCCTGTTTGGTTGCTCACATTATATCTAAACGAGAGGTTCAGCAACATTTTATAGGCATCAGGGGTTAAGCTGTCTTTATGTTTTGCCAGTTCTGTCAGCTGTTCAATCACTTCATTGAAACGCTTGGGTCCTATGTTCTTAACATCCACTTCATTTAAAGCGTCAAAAACAATGGTTAGTTGATGCGCGATCGGAACTTTATTTTGTTGATTCAGTGCTGCCAGCAATTTGCCAAGCTTATCTAATGGCACCAGTTTGGTGCGGGAATTATCGTTCTCAGATAAAAGGTTAATCACTTGGGCATAATCTTTTGCGCTGCGGTTTTTTATCTTGATGAGCTCATTCATGAAGCCATATGCGCTATTAAACCGTTTATTATATTCCCCAAGAGACTCTTTCAAGGGATGCTTTAATTCCAGTTTGCCAAGATAATCGGTGAGATACTGATTAAAAGAGTCCTTGCCTGTACGTAAGGAGTTCAGGGCGTGAGTCAATCTGCCCTGGTAATTATCCTGGAGCGGTTTTTCTACAAGAAACAGGAGAGATTTTTCTTTTAAGACCTGATCATAATATTTCTCGACATCATCACCGCCATATTGAATCAGTAATTTCTTTAAGCTTTCTCCTGTCAGTTTGTTATTAATTAATCCATTAATAGTTATTTTTATGCCGAATGAATAAAGCGGCTTATCAAGTACTTCAAATAATTGTTTCTCAAGCCGGTCATACTGGTCCATCAATTTTTCAATCTTTGGATTCTTTTCCTGCAAATGAGCCAGAATTTCTTCCATTGTTTCAACAGATGGTTGAACGGCCTCCTTTAAGTTATTGACTACTTGCTGTGCTATGTTTTTTAACTGACTACTTAAAAAACCAGGTAAACCAAACTGACCAAGAACGTCTGAGACGCCTTTCACAATTGGGCTTTCTTTATCGCCAAGCGAGTTTTTAACCAGTTCTGATGGTTTTAAATCAAATCCTTGTACAGCGCCCTGGAGGACTTTGACTATCTCCTGCAGGGAATCATGGGGCTGCACTTCCTCTTTACCAAAGACAGTATCCGGGGCAAAGCGGTTACGCAGCGTTTCCAGCAAAGCCTCGCGGCTTTCGTCATTGATTGGTTTTTTTATAACAATTTTGTTATCGTTGATATCGTCTATTAATTGCTGAACCTGCGGGATAGACAGCAATTTATTTGATTCTTCGATATTGATTTCTTTAAAGAGAGAGACAAGAAGCGATCTTTCCTCGGACTCTAATTTCCTGAAATTTTCATCCAGTTCCAGGCCCAGGTATATAACAGAAGTCGTGTCTTTTGTTTTAGAATCAAGCTCCAGGTCCAATGAAGACAATAAGGTGCAAAAATCAATCGCTTCTTTTCGGTTGTCGAAGCCATAGCGTATAGCTATGGCTGTTTTTGCATGTACCTCTAAATAATCCGCAATTGATAATGCAGGGTTACGCTCCTGTTGCTTCTTGATGTTGTCAAGGATGATGCCGATAGACTCTTTATTCCCAGGGAAATTTCCGTATAAATTCATCAATTGTATTACGGAATTACCTATTATATTTGAAGCTTCAGAAGGCTCAACGTTCTTTATCCCGGCAGCAATAAAATCAGCAATATTTTTCAATTCCCCGAGCGAAAATTGTTGCTCCTGGCCCTGAGGCATGATGATATCTTCGAGATAGGCAAGCAGATCCCCGCCATGATTTTGTATATTTTTAAGCGATTCAAGCAGCGCTTTGGCCTCAAGAGCTGGGTTGTCGGAGAGAGAATCATTGGTGGTCACCAAAGCGCAAACGCTCAGGAACCTGCATCTATCCTCATCTGTCAGGGTTTTATCATTTTTAATCAAGTTCTCAATTTCCTGATAAATTTCCAGAGGATAGGAACCTTCCTGTTTACCGACAAAGCGATAGTAATTTTTAACCATATCCTCATAAGATAATTTCGAAGCGAGATAAAAAAGTTGGTCACGAGCAGGGGGGGTATAATCGAGAAAGCGCGGGTCTTCCTTGTGGGGGTCAAGGGTAATAGATTCTTTGGTATTTAAAGTAACACCTCCCCAGGTTGCAGGCGGGAGGCGGCCTGGTTCGAAAAACTGATATTCTTCCTCATGAGCCAGTATTTTTTGTTTGGAGTCTGGATGTTGAGTTTCAATTTGCCTGTGGCCAATCCTTAAATAAGGGGTTCCGGCAAGGAACGGGCAGCGGTATACTCTAAACTCGCTTGCATAGTTATAATCCTGAAGTCCTTTACTTCTTAGAATGTTCTTATCTCGAAATTGCTCATATATTTTGGCATTTTTAGGATCATTAGGGTCCAATAGCTCGGCTTCTGCATTTGAGGTCAATACGGACTTTGAGTAACCGATTTGCGGGGCTTTCCCCAAATCAGCCGAAACTTTAATTTTCTCAGGGAATTGATAAGGCGGGAGCCTCCCGGACAGTGGGCTTAATGCCATCTGGCTTGATACGATGGCGTAATTATCATAACGGCTGGCCATATAGGCGCCATGGGGTCCGAAATCGAGGGCATGCAGGTAAGCCATCTGCTCTTTTGGGTCAGCTGCATTTTTTAAAATGTATAAGCAGCGGTCGAGCGCTGTTTTCATATGCCCTATATCGGTTAAAGGGCAGGAATTGGTTAACCTCGTTATTCCGAGGCTTTTTGTTTCCTGCAGAAAATACTGATAGGCATTAAATAATTCATTAAAATCAACCCGATTGCCCGCGGCGTGGTGCTGTTTGACTAAAGCTTCCCACCATACCTTCTCTTCACTGGCGAGCTTTGCGAATTTTTCGAGGTTTTCCTGGCCTTCCTTGCTCATGAATTGTTGATAATTGCCGGTATGGTCCAGAAAAATGCGCTTAAATTCTTTGTAGAGGCCTTTTGACTCAAGCCCTGCCAATTGATTCAAAAATTGTTTTACTCCCGCATCGCCTTGATTCAGTAAAATGCCGGCCAGGCCTTGGTAATGGTTTTTTTCAAAACCAAGCGTTTCGCATTGTTTTTTTAAATTATCAACCTCTTCATTGCTGACAGTGGAATTCAAATCCGCATAGAAATGCCAGAAAGCAGCTTTTTTCTGCTCAGGTTTTGCTTTTTGATCAAACAAAAGATTCAATTGCTTTTTGTCCGGGTATTTGAATTGCTTATCCTTTTCGGACATTACGCTTAAAATTCGATCGGCATTTGCCTGAGGCTCAGTTTGCTGAAGCTTAAGTAAAACTAATTGCGCATAAGTGGGAAGAGGCGGCTCAGGCGGGACGGTCACCTGAATTGTCAGTGGGGTCGTTTTGTCTTGATGTTGGTATTCAGGCTTATCGCTGTAACATAAAACCTGGTTAATGTTGCCTTCCTCATTTTCCTGTCTTTCGATATAAAATCCCGGTGGTAAATTATCAAGCACCAGGCCGTAAGAAAACTCATGATACTGTCCTATAATTTTTTCCATGGCCTCAGGGGTAACGCCATGGATTCTTCTTCTGGGATCAACAATACGCTCTACACCCTGGCCTACCAGGTTATCCCAAATTTTATATAGATCAGGCCTTTTATCAGGGTGGCTTTTGGCATTAAAAGCTGCCATATGTTCAATCAGATTACTTCTGGTTAGATATTGCTGATAGATCCCTTCTTTGCCGCTTTCTTTATTTAAAAGATCAGCATCCGTATCCTCCGGTTTGGTTTTTCTGGCCTTTCTTTTGACTGCCACAGTGGTCTGTTGCTGTTGTTGTTGCTGCTGTTGCTGTTGCTGCTGTTGCTGGATTTGCAAGCCAAAATCAGATCCTGTGCCTTTAACCAAATCCACTTTGGCTTTACGCAATTTGGCTTCTTTAGGCTCGTTGCTGGAAAGCAGGGAAGGATTAAACGCCAGTTCTCCGGTAAGGTTTTTGATGTTGGCTCGTCGTTGATTCAGCCAGAATAAATCCGTCAAAAGCTCATTGTATTTTTTAATTTCAGGGGATTCACCCTCAATGTGATAGCGTACAATCTCCTCTTTAGCATAAAGATTGTTCAAAGCTTCTTTGAGGCTTTCTTGTTGGATGCTGACTGTTTCAGAATGCTCACCGGATTGGGTTTTGATGTCTTTATTTGCCATAGTTTGACTCTAATTTTAATAAAAAGAAAGAAATTAATCCTGATTGCTTAAAATATAACACAATGATTGGATTTGGTAAAATCAAAGTGTTTAAATGATGGCTTTATTATGAATTGTTTTTGGTTATTCTTTCTGGCTAAATAATTTTGCGGGCCAGAATTCGATACCGAACCAGATTAAGACATGCTCTAGCTAGCCGTAGCACGGTACATTGCACTTCAAATGGAAACCCTGGAAAATCGCAAACCACTCCTGAAAAGGGCTTGTTTTTCAAGGCTTTTAATAGGCTGTTCACAGCTTTATCCACAGATTTTGTGGATAAATTAAAAGGCGAGGGAATAGAAATTATAGCCTGAAGCCCTTGTCAATATTGGGTTTTGATGAACTGCATTACTTGAAGTTAGAAAAATTGGCGAGATGAGTAAAAAATTATCCACAGGATATTTTGAATGAAATTAGCCGGAAATGAATTGTCAATATTACCAGAGAAAAAGTAAAAAACCAGCCTTGACTGCAAGATTTTCTTGCCTGAAAGAACAAGTCATTCGGCTTGAGTTTTAGATTTTTTGACGATATCTGCTTATTTAATGAAACAAAGCAGCTTTAAACATGTGGAAATTTGCTTCGGCTCCATGGCTGCTTGTAAAGCGATAGAATGTTTGATTGAGTAAAATCGAGTCAATATAAATAAAAGAGCAAAAACAAAAACGCATTACCGGGAGGTTGCTGCCAAGTTATGCAACCATGGTTTAGGATGATGAGATCTCTTCTATGCCTCGTTGTTTTTCGTTTCAGAAAAACGGGTCACTAAAAATTTTTGCAGAAGGAATACCCGCCAGAAACACCTTTGTTTTTAATTTATTTACAGTTTCTTTTGGCCCGCACACATATATCTGCATATTGTTGATGTCAGGAGACAGGCAAGAGAGCGTTTTATCGAAAATATCAGCCTCAGGATAAAGCCCACTGGATTTTAAAACACAGGGAATGTATTTGAAATTTTCATAAAATAGCTCCAGTGTTTGCAGCTCTTCAGCATAATAGATGTCACTGTCCTGGCATCCTCCGTGGATTAGGCTGATTTTGCCTTGATGCTTTTCGCTTAAAGCAGTTTTGGCGATGGCTAATAAAGGGGCTAATCCTGTACCGGTTCCGGCCAGCAGCATGTCAAATGATGATTTTTCAGGATTCATATAATAGCATTTGCCAAAAGGGCCGCGAATATGAATCGCCATATCAACAACCGCTGTTTTCCGCAACCATCCGCTCATCGCTCCGTTTTCCTGAAGCTTGATATGCAGTTCAATATATCCTTCTTTAGCCGGTATATTGGCGATGGAATAGCTTCGCGATATGCCGTCAGGATTGATTAGATTGAGGTATTGCCCCGGGATCCAGCTTTCCAGGTGTTCCGCTAGCAGTTTGACTCGAATGACATTATGAGTGAGGGGAGAGAGCTCCGTAATCAGGGCTTGTTGTTCACATTCCGCGGCATCCGGGTCTTTCAAATGGATTTTGTTCGCCGGTTTGGCCTGACAAGCAAGAAAGTATCCTTGAGATTTTAAAGTATCAGGCAGGCCTTGCTGCCATTGTGAGTCGATTGGGCTTTCACTTGTTTTTATCAAACAGGCCTGGCAAACACCCGAGCGGCAGGCATGAGGATAATCGATTTCATGCCGCAACAGGCAATCAAGCACGGACTCTCCCTCCAGGGAATGGAGGACTTGCTCATGGTAATGCAGTTCAGTCATAGCATCACCTGTCTAATACGTCATCACGCACGCTGTTGGCGATAGCGGCTACTTCCTGAATATCTTTTTCACTAGCGCCGAGCTCTCGCAAAGTTGCTCCCAGGTGCTCAATGACAATATCCACATGAGTGTCATTTAACCCGCGCTTGATTAAATGGCGATGGCCTTCGCGCATGTTTTTGCCGCTGTAATTGTTTGGCCCGCCGAAAACCATAGTTAAGAAACCTTTTTGCTTGAGGATTTGCTGCTCCATATCGACGTCATCAAAAAAATGACTGACCCTATTGTCAGTTAACATTTTGCGGTAAAAGATATCAACAGCAGTATTGACGGCATTTTGGCCGCCTAAGCGCTCAAATAATGATTCAGGCATGGTATACTCCTTAAAGATGTATTTGAAATGCATCTTATAAAAAGAAATAATACCAGTCAAGAAATGATTTAGAGTGATTTTATATGCAGTTAACCCAGTTTACCGATTATTCATTGAGAGCATTGATCTATGTTGCATTGAGAAAAGAGTTATGCACCATTAACGATATTGCCAATGCTTATGCAATATCATCCAATCATTTGCTAAAAATCATTCACAATCTATCAAAGTTGGGTGTGATTAAAACCATTCGCGGCAAAAGCGGCGGGATTATGATTGCACAAAACCCCTCAACAATTAATTTAGGGGAGTTGGTTATCAAGCTCGAACCAAATTTTGATTTGGTGCCTTGTTTTAATCAGGAAAAAGCAACCTGCTGCATCGCGCCTGTTTGCAAGTTAAAACGTATTTTATTTGAGGCAAAAGAAAGTTTTTTGGCTGTGTTAAAGAGGTACACGCTTGCGGATATTCTTGATAACCAAATAGCCTTGAAAGAATTGCTTTCTATTGAAGAGGGGAGGTAGGGGATTGCTCCCATCCTGGCATCTTCGGATTCAAGAAAGGCTTTTTGCCATCAGCACCCTTGGAAGTTTTATAAATGCTTCCTGGCGAGCAGCAGCCCAAACATGCCTTGTTTGGGCTTGCCGCTTTCATCCAGCTTATGCAATTGGCCTGGTTTTTCTCTGTATTCTAAAATAGACCAGCCGCTGTCTTGATAAAAATGATAGAGCTCATTTGTTTCTGCCAAATAAGTAAAACTATCGGGGTAACTGTAGGGTTTAGCCTTAATTGGAAAAACCAGAAAATGCATTCCTCCTGTCAAGGTCAGCGATTGCAGTTTTGTCAGTAACGGCTGAATGGTGGCGGGGTGTAAAAATTGCAGGGCCACGGTCGAGTAGATAAAGTCAAAACACTTGTCCCTAATGGGCAGCGGTTGATTCAAATCATGAACGAGGGTGTCCATATTCGATAATTGCTCTTGTTCTGCAATATCCCGAATATTTTGAATCAGGCCCTCATTTTTATCTATACCGAGAATACTGTGCCGGGATAAGGCAAGATACAAAGGATTTCGTCCCGAGCCGCAGCCAATGTCCAAAATAGACATTTCCTCTCGCTCCTGCAGGTAGGTTTGCAGGATATACAATAAATCGTGATGAACAGGCGCAAGACGATATTTTTTTTCAAAATATCGATGGGGTTGGCAGTAAAACTGCAAGTTAGCCCTGAAATCTTTGCTTGTTGAGGCAATTTTATGCCATGATGCGGGCGGTATCACAAAGGTTGGCGATTCAGGATTTAAGGTACGGCGCAAAAGCTCATTTCCCTGGCCATCGAGAAAAACAAAGTCAACAGTACCTTCATGAACGTTCAGATGTCCCCAGGTTCCTTCCTTGGTGCTGTGTTTATCCAGAAAAAACTGAAGATTCTTCGTGCTGTTGAGTTCAATTTGTTTGTAAGCCCTTAATCCCGGTTGAGTCTGTTGATAGCTATTCATCCTTTTACCTGCGCAATGATTATTCTATTTTTGGTTAATTATATGCATTCTATGTGGTGTTTCGCGATCGCGAAAAATCTGAAATAAAAGCCCGAAGCGCAATCCGGAATAAGCCATGCCGCCAGTTTGTTGTCATTCAGGTTAAGCAAGGTAAGCATGAAGAAACCGGCCTATGAGATAGGCAAGCGTTGCGGTTGCAGAGCCGAGCATCAATGTTTGCATGCCGGAATAATACCATGGCTTTACGGACCAAAGAGATTTTATTGACCCAATGATAAAAAAAGTAACTCCAGTGCTGAAACAAGACCAGAAAAAAGGATCTGTAAGTTTTAAAACATAAGGAACTAATGGAATTAATCCAAATAAAAGAAAGGCAAAAAAAGTATACATCCCAGCTTTGACCGGATTGCGGGGCGTTTGCGGCAGCCCGTACTCTTCCTGAAGCATGGTTTTAATCCATAAGGTTTTATTGGAAGTAATTTCATCAACCACCAAATCCAGGAGGGTTCCTGATAATCCTTTCTGCTTAAATATTTCTCTGATTTCTGCTTTTTCACCCTCTGGCGCTAAATCTATGTGTTTTGCTTCAATAGATTTGTATTTGTAGTACTGGTCTTCTTCTGATTTGGTACCAATATAATTGCTGACAGCCATTGAGAAGCCATCCGCAAATAAGTTAGCAAACCCAAGAATCAATATCACAAGCGCCGACAGATGCCCGCCCACGACGCCAGACACAATGGCAAACGTGGTGACCGCTCCATCAATCCCGCCGTATATCCAGTCCCGCAGGTAATTTTGCTGATGAGGAGATGCAATTCGTTCCTTGATATCTTTTTTGTTATGGCTATGTTCTAGCTGATTGTCCATTATTCGGGCTTATTGTAATGATTAGTCATAAGCAGGATAATTTAACTTCCCTGTTTGATTCGCAGTAATTTTGCATTGACGGCAACAATGACCGTGCTTAATGACATAAGAATCGCAGCCATTGCGGGTGATAACAAAATGCCATAGGTATAGAGTGCCCCGGCGGCGACAGGAATGGCAAAGGCGTTATATCCGGTTGCCCAAATGAGATTTTGAATTATTTTATTGGTGGTTGCCCGGGCTAATGCCAATATGGCCACGGCATCTTTGGGATTGGATTTCACTAAAATAATGTCTGCTGTTTCAATGGCCACATCTGTTCCAGCGCCAATGGCAATGCCAACATCGGCTTGCGCCAATGCCGGGGCGTCATTGACGCCGTCTCCTGCCATGGCCACAAGAAATCCCTGGCTTTGTACCTCTTTTATTTTTTTCACTTTCTCCTGGGGCAGGACTTCAGCAAAATAGTCATCGAGTCCAATTTCTTTTGCAACCCATTCGGCGACTTGTTTATTATCGCCAGTCAGCATCAGGCACTTGATGCCCATTTCTTTAAGTTTTTTTATGGCGTCGAAGGATTCAGGACGGATAACATCGGCAAGAGCGATGGCACCGGCTAACTTATTTTCAAGGAGAACATAGATAACCGTTTTTCCTTCCGCAGTCAGTTTTTGAACCTCGTTGTTATTTATCTTGATACCTTGTTCCCTTAAATAACCTGGGCTTACGGCTTTAACCGATTTTTTCTTAACAATTCCCTCTGCTCCTTTGCCTGGAATGGATTTGAATGCCTCGACCTCCCATTGTTCTTTGGCGGATTTTACAATGCCTTTTGCGATGGGGTGTTCTGAGTGGGATTCAACCGCTGCCGCAAAATTCAGCAGGTCTTCTTTTGAAAATTCTGTATCCAGGACTAAAACATCCGTCACGCCAAATTCACCTTTTGTTAAGGTTCCTGTCTTATCAAATACAATTGCGTTGATTTTACGTGCCCGTTCAAAGGCTGCGCGATTTCGGATTAAAAGGCCGTTGCTTGCTGCAATGGCTGTGGATACGGCGACTACCAAAGGCACTGCCAAACCCAGGGCATGCGGGCAGGTAATGACCATGACAGTGACCGCCCGTTCCAACGCGAACGCAAAATCCTCAGCGGTAAAAAACAACCAAACCAGTAATGTAATAGCGCCGCCTGTTAAAGCAATAATGGTTAGCCAAAGAGCGGCTCGATTAGCCAGATCCTGCGTTTTTGATTTGCTTTCCTGCGCCTCACGAACCAGCTCAATGACTTGTGATAAGAATGATTCTTTTCCTGTTTTCCTGACTATAATTTGAATAGACCCCTCGCCGTTGATGGAGCCGCCGATAATATTGGCTCCCCTGGATTTGTAAACAGGCTTGGATTCACCGGTTAACATCGACTCATTGACGCTGGTTTCACCTTTCACCACTTCACCGTCTGCCGGAATTTTTTCACCTGGTTTAATGAGAACTTTATCGCCCTTTTCTAACTCATCAATAAGGACGTCTTTCACTTCTCCATCCGGCATGATCTTATGTGCTTCGGACGGCATGAGTTTAACCAACGCTTTCAGTGCCCGGCTTGCACCCAAAATAGAGCGCATCTCAATCCAGTGGCCTAAAAGCATGATGTCAATTAAAGTTGCAAGCTCCCAGAAAAAGATTTTGCCCTGCACGCCAAATGTCACAGCGGAGCTATAAACGTAAGCCACCGTGATGGCGATGGCAATTAAAGTCATCATTCCCGGTTTGAAATCGCGAAGTTCATTGTATATGCCTTTGAGAAAAGGCCAGCCGCCGTAAAAGAAAATGAAAGATGACAGGCCAAACAAGACATAACTGTCGCCGGTAAAAGCAAGGTACTCCCTGATGCCCAGGAAATCTTGGATCATGGGCGAGAGAAGAAGGACGGGAATGGTGATAAGCGTCGCTATCCAGAACCGCTTGCGAAAATCCGCTACCATGTGTTGGTGGTGCCCGCTGTGGTCCTTGAGGGGGCGGTGCTGATTTTCAGCGTGATGATGTCCTGCTTGCATGATATTCTCTCTATTAATTTTTTATCAGTTTAGCATTTAATTTTATTTAGGTTTTGCAAAGAACCCCAGAGGCGGTTCCTTTTATTTTTGTAGCACATAACTTCCCGGCGCCAGGGGAAGGGAAGCATCTGTGCCTGGTGCGGGAACGCGTTTTTTAGAAGATTGCTTCACAAGCCAGGCATGCCACTCTGGCCACCAGGAGCCATTCCGTTTTTCTGCGATTTCAAGCCAGCCTTCCGGATTTAGGTAGGCATCGTTTTGCAAATGTTGATGAATGCGATATAAACGTCCGGGATGGCCAGGTTCGCTGATGATGCCTGCATTGTGCCCCCCCTTGGTGAGCACAAAAGTCACATCTCCCTCTGTCATCAGATGGACTTTATAAACCGATTGCCAGGGGGCGACATGGTCTTTTTCAGTGCTCACTGCAAAAACTGGCAGCCGAATGTTTTCAGCCGCTACAGGTTGACCTTCAACCATAAAACGTCCTTCTGCAAAATCATTGTTTAAGAATAATTTTTCAAGGTATTCACTGTGCATTTTATACGGCATGCGGGTAGCATCGGCATTCCATGCGGTTAAATCAATCATTCCGCGCCGCATCCCATGCATGTAATCTTGTACCATTTTAGACCAGATTAAATCGTAGGCACGCAGCATCTGAAATGACCCAGCCATTTGCTTGGTATCAAGATAACCCTGATCCCACATCATATTTTTCAGAAAATCCACCTGGCTTTCTGTAACAAAAAGCATTAATTCACCAGCTTCTGTAAAATCGCCTTGGGCCGCAAGCAGGGTGAGGCTGTTTATGCGCCGGTCTTTATCTCTTTCCATCGCGGAAGCCGTAATCATGGCCAAGGTGCCACCCAGACAATAGCCCATCAGGTTAATTTTGGCTTCAGGCAGAATGGCTGATACTGTATCGATTGCAGCCATAGCGCCGAGGCGATAGTAATCATCCATCCCTAAATCGCAGTCTTTTTTATCAGGATTACGCCAGGAGACGATAAATACCGTGTGTCCTTTCTTTACAAGCCACTTCACCAGGGAATTATGTGGCGATAAATCCAGGATATAATATTTCATAATCCAGGCCGGCAGGATCAATATCGGCTCCTTATAGACAGTTTTGGTTTGGGCTTCGTATTGAATCAGTTCAATCAGGCGATTTTGAAAAACCACTCTTCCTGGAGTAACGGCCACCTGTTTTCCCGGGATGAAATGTTCTGAACCAGCAGGAGGCGCGCCAGTTATCTTTTCAAGCCACTCTTCAAAGGCAATTTGGCTGCCCTTAAGCAAATTAAGCCCGCCGGAATGTAATGTTTCACGGAATAAGTCAGGGTTTGTCAATACAAAATTGGACGGAGAGACTGCGTCAAGGCATTGGCGCGCCCAAAAAGAAACAGTGCGCTTCACAGGCTCTGACAACCCTGGGACATTCGTGGCCCGCTCCCACCAGTCCTGGGCTTGCAAAAACCCTTCTGCAAACAAGCGCCAAGGCATAGGCTGCCAGCTGTCTTTTTTAAAACGGACATCTTTGCCTCCAGCTGCGCGCTCAACACAGATGATATTATTCATGCAATCATGGGCATGGTTAATAGGATAAAAAGCAAGCTCCCATAACACTTCAGGAGACTGTGCCAACTGCCAAAGCCAGGTAGAATAGGAGGATCCTAACGCGGCAGGGCTTAAGCCTGCAGTCCATTTGGCAAGATTTGACCGGAACAGGCGACCCAAAAACGAAAAAAAATCATTTGATGCCCCCGCCTCCGGTATGCAACAGAAGCTTGGCTCTCCATGAGATTCTTCCTGTTGAGTCAATATAATGTCTCTGGGACAATATTGTTTTCCTGATCTGCTCATAAACCGATTCCCTGGCTTTAGATATTCGACTCCATTTATTTATATAATCAAGTGTAATGTATTCCTGGCAATCTTTCATTTTGTTCTTCTATGCTGCGGGCACTTTGTACCCCAAATGGAAACCCTGGAAAATCGCAAGCCACCTATGAAAAGGGCTTGTTTCTCAAGGCTTTTAATAGGCTGTTCACAGATTTATCCACAGATTTTGTGGATAAATTAAATGAAGAGAGAATAGAAATTATCGCCAAAAGTCCTTGTCAACATTGGATTTTTATGAATCGCGTTATTTGAAATCATAAAAATTGACGATATGATTAAAAAATTATCCACAGGATAATTTTAATGAAAATTACAGGAAGAAAATTACCAATGTTACCAGAGAAAAAGTAAAAAGCCAGTCTTGACTACAAGATTTTTTGTTGATCGGAGGCAAAACTCAAGCTCCTTTTATTTTTTTGTTTTTGGGATTTTACTTGCATGTCCTTCTTGGGTAAAAATTCATACTTTAAAGATTCGGTCCAGATTCTGATGAAAAAGACCGTTTCATGTGAATGTTTAAATCAAATTTAATGAGCTGCTCATTTTCCAAAATATAATCCCTCAAGGTTATGGCCATTCGGATCAATCACATAACAGGCATAATAATTTGGAAAATAATCTCTAAAACCTGGCTCCCCATTATCTCTGGCATTTAAGCTGATGGCTGTATTATAAAATGTGTTCACTTCTTCCTGCGAGGCGCAATCAAAAGCAATATGGAACGGTGATGAAGCAGCCTTCCCTGTATAAATCTCAAAAAAAGGTGTATTTTCTTTACCAAATGCAACACAAAAATCATTTTTAAATATGACGCTCCAACCGATTGTTTCCAATAATATGGTATAGAAGGCACTGCTATCTTTCAAATTTTCAACATAAATTCCAACGTGGGCAATCATGTCTAACTCCTGCGTCTTTTCCAAGCTGTTAATTCTAATAATTGGGTTCTGTTAAGCGAAGCATCGCTAACTCACTTTGGGCAAATCCAAATTTTTGATAAAAAAGATGGGCATCTTTAGTCAACAAAATCCATCGAAAACAATCTTGAGTGATTGGACTTTCCAGAACATTGTTTATCAAAAACGTACCGAGGCCTCGATTTTGGTGCTTGCGATCAATAAAAACATCACATAGCATTGCTTCTTGAGAAAAATCTGTTACAACTCTTGCAAACCCTAATTGCCTGGTGTCCTCATATAATCCATAACATAGAGACTGAAGTAATGAGCGTTTCAAACGCGGTAAGGAAATATTTTCAGCCCAATAGAAAGAGGATAACTGCTCTTGTAAATAAGCGATATCCAGTTTATTTTTATCGCTGCTAAAAATCAGGTTCTCCTGTTTAACCTCATAGACACCAGACAATGGTTCTTGAAAAAAAGAATTCACTTTATTTTCCTTTGCTAAAATTAATTCAATCACATTTTATTGAGGCGCTAAAACTGGCCTTACTGGGGTTTGACTAATACTCACTTTTCTTGCAATTCCTGATTGACTCAACCTGTTTTTAAATAAGGCGAAAGCTTCTTTTTCAAATTGTCTTGCAGTTACAGGCTGCCCATAGCTTACCTTGTTTTCCAGTATGAGCAATAGCCGCTTTGACTATTTCATGCGAAATCTCTCATTCAAATTGAGCAAAAAATGGATCAATCGAGTTTGAAAGCAATAACTCCATGTTTGTATTTTTTTAGAAAATTAGAGCATGCAGATGAGGGCATGGGCTTGGCAAACAAGAAACCTTGGCCATAAACGCAGCGATTGGAAATAAGAAAGTCCAGCTGCTCCTGATTTTCTATTCCTTCAGATAAAACTGAGAGCTCCATTGCTTCAGCTAAATGAATAATTGCTTTAAGCAGATTTTTATTATCTTCGCTATGCAACAAATCTCGAATAAAAGACTTATCAATTTTTAACTTGTCCAGAGGGAATTTTTTAATGTAGTTGAGGCTGGAATACCCCGTACCAAAGTCATCCAAAGCGATCAGGATGTTTTTTGCTTTTAATATTTTTAAAGTATGTAATATTTCCCTGGAGCAATCGAGAAGCGTTTGCTCAGTCAATTCAATTTCAAGATATGAAGGCGGCAAATCATAACGCATTAAAGCCTCATTGATGTCGTCAAGCAAACGATTATTTTTAAATTGATGGGCCGTAACATTGATAGATATTTTGACAGGCGGCAGCCTCTGTTGCCGCCACTGGTTCAATTGATGGCAAACCTGATTTACGACATAGGTTCCGATATCATTCATCAAGCCTAACTCTTCGGCGATGGAAATAAATTTATCCGGGGTTAACAAGCCCAACCTTGGGTGCTGCCAGCGCAATAAAGCCTCAAAGCCATAAATTTTTTTGGTTTTCAACTCAATCAACGGTTGATAATATTGTTCAAATTCTTTTTTTTCCAATGCAACATAAAGTTCATTTTCCAGCAGCATACGCTCATAGGTATATTCCCCTAACTCGTTGGCATAAAATACAAAGGAGTTTCTTCCCTGTTTTTTTGCGCGAATCAGGGCAATATCCGCGCAGCGTAACAGTTCATCTGCGTCGATACTGTCTTGAGGACAAATTGACACGCCCACAAAGCAGGATATGGTCAGTTGAGCGTCGTAGAATTCAATATTTGGTTTTAATGCAGACAGAATATGATCAATTATTTTTTGACTGTCGGTGTCATGGCTTAATGAAGCGATAACGACAAATTCATCTCCTCCAAGCCTGCACAAGGTGCCCAATTTGCCAATCCCGATTTTTAATCTTTCGGCAATCATACGGATGAGTTCATCGCCCTTGCTTCGGCCAAATACGTCATTGATTTGTGTAAATTTATGAATATCAATAATAAATACACCCACTTGATGTTTGTTGTGTAAGACGCCTTGAATGGCCATTTCTAACAGATCCGCTATCAAGGCTTTATTCGGCAATCCTGTTAAAAGATCATGCGTATTGCGGTGCATCATGTCTTTTTCAAGATTTTTTGCATCAGAAACGTCATGAAAACTTAATACTTGAACCAACGGTAGATCTGGCGTCTTTTGGGTTTGCATATGGGCCTCAAAAAATCGGCTTCCTTTGAGTTTCAGGGTCATGCGGCTATAGTTTTTTGCGGGTTGGATAAGCGTATTCATATTTTCACGAAAACTGTTCTCATCTTCTGCTTCGTGAGACATCTCCTTCAGTAAATATAAAATGGTTTTTCCTTGAACTTGTTCCATAGGCAATTGCCATAACTCGGAAAATTTATGGTTACAATGGGTGATAATCCCTTTATGATTCCAGGCAATAATGCCATCACCTGTCGCATCGAGTGTTGCTTCTGTCAGTGCCCTGAGTTTTTGTTCCTCTCTTGCCCGCTTCCTTTCGAGCTGCACATAATAAAGCAATAAAGTAAATAACAAGGTGAATATTGTCCCAAGTATAAAAATTACAAATGGCAGCAATGAGCTTATCTGATTGGCATATTGTTCCTTATGTACCGACAAAGCCAGCAGGCTGTTAATTAAAAACATTCCAAGGCCAAGTATCACGGGCATTGCAGGCCATACAGACATACCGTGATATCGGCACCTATATAACAGAGCAAATAACATGGCTACAGACATCAGTATAAATCCCAAGGCTGTATTAAGTGCCATAGGGGTAAACCGACTCCATTCATAAGCATTTTGAAGCGAAGAGGCATAGCCGCTTGCAAATAACAATGACATAAACAGCAGAAAAATGGTCAAAACGGATGCCAGAACACCCATCTTGAAGGTCCAGTGAGCCCGCCCAATAATCAGGATAACTGTTCCTGCCATAATAAACGAAACAGTGGTATTTGGAGCCATTCGCCCGGGGAAGTGGTTAGCGACGTTATAATAATGTTTCAAAAACAGCTCATCTACGTGCAAATCAATATCAAAAATAGTTTGAAGAAGCGCCAGGGAGGAGAGGACAATAATGAATATGGCAAGAAACCGGCTAGCCTTATAATAATGAAAGAGCAACAATATGATGCAAATTCCAAGTACCGCGAAGGATAAAGCAGTGTTATAAACCATGGCTATGCTGCCGGTTTGATACTGCAGCAACAAGGTGATCCCTGAATGCCACCCAATCATCACTGAGGCGCCAAGAATGATTGTCAAGCATGAAAAGACGATGCTGGCGTATAGCCACAACTGTATTTTCTTTATCACAGTAGCAAATCCTTTTGTTGTTTAATAATAGCACAATTTTATGGCAAAACCTTAAAATAGATGTTAGCTTGATTAAAGGCCGGCAAATAGGTTATTTCGGGATAGTGGAAAAAATAACGGCTTCAGGTACATCAGAATCTACCGTTTGCTCGATAACAGGTTTGATTTTTCTGGCTATCAGATAGAGGAAAAACGCACCCAATAATGCCCATAATCCCAATTGGTTAAATACATGGAGATAATCGCTATTGGATAGCAAGGGGTTTGTGGATTCCGTTTTGGTCATGGCGTTTGAAAAGTAATGAGACAGGGATGCGGCGACGCCTGATACCATCATCCAGGTGCCCATGAGCACGCCTTGCAATTGGGGCGGTGAAATCCTGCCGATCATGGCATAACCTACAGGACCAATAAGCAACTCAGCCAAAGCTTGCACAGTAAAATGACACATCACCCAATAGATGCTGATGTATCCATGGCTATTGGCTGAAATAATACCGGCAGATAAAATGAAAAAGGAAAGGGCAAGCATTAGAAAAGCGCAGATAAATTGTGTGGAAACTGAAATTTTGTATCCTTTCTCTTTTAGTTTATTCAGAAGCATTGATACCAATGGTGCCCCAATTATGATGACAATGGCATTGATATTTAAAATCCATTGTGTTGCCATTTCATAATGGAATAGTTGCCTGTCAACGTTATTTTTAATGAATATGGTGACTCCCATTGGGCCTGTGAAATAATTCATCCAAAACAGGATGGAAGTAATGGCCAAGATTAAAAAGGTCATGACTTTTTTCTTATCGTGAACGGATTTTTGCTGGAAACCCAGGTATAGAATCACAAAAAACATGATGATACTTAGGCCAATCACGACGCTATTGCTCAGGTTGGCCGTTTGAAAGCAGAGCAAGGTAAATGGGATAAGCAACAATATGATGCCCCAACCGATAGCGCTTTTCAGATGCCGTATTTTATTGTTCTTGATTTTCATGAATGGCGTATTGCTGTCTTGCAGATTCGGCCAATAAGCCCAAATTAAAATCAGCGCAATTAAGCTTGGGATAATGTTGAGATAGAACAGGTTTTGATATTGGTTCGAGCTATCAAAAAAACCGCTTACAACATATCCTGCGAGAAAGCCCGCATTCGTTGCGGCATAACTTAAAAAAAAGGCTTTGTCTCTTTTAGGATCGGTTGGTGAGAACTGTTGAGTCAGTATGCTGTTGTATACAGTGACATTTAACCCGCAGCCGACCAAAAAAAGGCTCAACCCCAGATAAAGAAACGATTGCATGGATAATGCCAGTAACAGGATACCGGCTGCCTGCAGGACTGTGGTAATAAGAAATACAGCCCGGTTACTTAAAAAACGCCCGCCGATTACACCGCCTAGCAAGCGCAGCACATAATTAAAGACCAGGAATAGAGCCACAATACTGTTTGATAGCGTATTCGATAAGCCTAGCTGTTTAGTGAGAAACAATGTTAGCGATGAATAGAGAACAGCATAAGTAAAGGTTGAAAAACCATGCATCCAATAAAGCGGGGCGATTCCTTTTGGCATTTTTTCTACTGTGGTAATGAGTGGAAGAGTATGATTCATTAATGATGTTCCGCCCCTTTAGATGACATTGGAACAGTAAGCGTGTCTATATGAATTGTCAACGGCAATTGAAAAGTGGGGGCAACTTATTGATTTTAATAGTGACCAGAAGCAAAATCCAACCGCCGGCATGAGGATTATTGTAGCGCAAGGCGCATGGTGGAGAGCGCTGATATTCTCCAAAATTAGCCAATATAGGCAACTATAGTTCATTTTAATCATAGACAATGCTAAAATATGGTCATTTTATTATAAATTAAGATATTTTTTGATCATAACAGAGGTAAGCATGAAGTCTGAAGAGAAAAAATTTAAAATGAATGATCTCCCTGCCTTTAAAGAAATCATCAGTACTGAAGAGACTTATAATAAATCATTAACTATTCTATATGCTTCTCTTAATGTTGAGGAAAATATTAAACAAAATTCGACTTTACAAAAAATAAAGCCTGTCATTTTAAATCTACAAAAAACATCTAATGATTTAATCACGCACTTAAAAAAATTGGGTGATTTGTTTTCACAAGATGAAGTAAATAAAGAAGAGTTATTATCTCTGCGAGATGAAAGAGAAAAGCTTAAAAAAAATTTTTATATTAACTACCTCCAGTATGAGCCATTGTTTAAAACCTATAGCGAAGAATTAATCAATAAAACAAAGGATTTTAAGGACATCAATATTTATATTATTAATCATAAAGAAAATAAAAATAAATTGAACCTTCATTCTCATTTAATTATGCCCATACAGCGTGGGATGCGCTATCAATTATTAATTTCTGAACTGGCAAAATCCAAAGAACATATTGATGAGGAAACTTTGAAATATCTGACGGAATTTGCTAAATCAATTGCAGATAATCTGAAGGAAATCAATGAGGAAATACGTCGCCAGCAGGAATATTATTTTGGCAAATATACTTATACAGCAATGGCTAAGGTTACAAGTTATATCAGCTCTTTTTTCAAAACTCAACAAATTAAATCCAATGAAACACCATACCAGTTTGGGGATTTGAAAAATCAAATAAAAATAAATGATAGCGAAGAAGATATCGTTATCATTACTAAAGAAGACGAGAATAAAGAAAGTTTCAATGTATTATGAGAAATCTTTAATCCAAAAAAGGACTTGGTCTTGTTAGCCAGGATGACTGGTTTGTAGTTAATCACTTGTTCGCTGTTTGGGAATAGCGAATTAATAGAATAATTGCAGTGGTTCAAACTTGATCTGACAGTTGCCGGTTTTTCAGAAGTGTCTGTCAGGTCAAATTCAGTCTGTCGGGTAATGATTTAAATTTATTATGTCCGCTGCGCCATACTTAAGCACATTCGGGGGGCTGTCAAATCTGCTTGATTTCGGGGCAAACGCAAATGGGTCAAAATGAGCAAGCCCTAGCCACTTAAGGGTTGATTCGTACTCTGGGTGATTGGGATTCGCTACAATTGCCTTCAAGTTTTCATAACCAGGTATGCCGCCTATATCTTCAGGCGGACAAGTATTTTTTCCGTCAATGCATCTAGGATATTTTACTGCTGGTTCTTTGGGAAACTCACCTTCAAATTCAATCAAGGTGCTTCCAAAGGTGCTTAGTAAGTTAATATTTGCTTAATAATAATCTAGTAATATAAAAAATATACAGATTATTTTGCTTAAGCCATGAAATTAATCAAAAACAGCTCTGCTCTTCATGATTTAAATGGCTTTATTGAAAAAAAACTAGCCGAATTAATAAAAGAAGAAAAAATCAGGGAGCAAAAAGAACGCAATAACCTCGGAAGCAAGGATAAACTCACAATAGGGCAGGAGAGTTTTAAAAAAAACCGCGCAGCGACTGCTATTCAACGTCTTTGGCGAAAAAGAAAAATCAAGCAAGCATTTGTCAAAAGTCCGTACGAAACCTATCTTTCTCTAATTGAGCCACAGGATGAGCAACGCCTTCTCTCCAGTATCATGTTTGGAAGGCATGTTGCTGAATTACAAGGAGCATCAGAACAAAGAATTCAAAATCCATATATCCATAAAAAAGCATTTTATCATCGAGATGACAATCTTTCTGGCGCATTGTTAGAAAAACTTTTGTCAGAATTCAAGATTTCTCAATTACAAAAAGATGAAAATATTTTAATTCCAGTCACTCTACTAAAGAATACACCGGTTGAGGAAATAGCAAAGAATTTTTTCCCTAAATCAGGAATGACAAAGGAACCAAAATTAATTAAGGATAATGAACATGCAATTGGGATTATTGCCATTCCAAGAAATAATCCAAACAAAAATCATATTGTCCGCATATTGAGAGCCTCTGGTTTAATTGCTTCTCCCTGGGAAATTGCAGTTAATATTAAAAAGAATAAAGATAATATATCACCCATAAAAACGACTAAATTAGATGAAAATCTCCCTAAAACTACAGAAGAATTATTTAAAAGCAACATAATCCATAAATTATCTCGAATAGCAGAAAACAAACGCTATCCTACGCAAAAAATTGCCAAAAGTTTAGTAAAGATTTTAAAAAAAATGCCAAAAAACTTAAAACCTGCAGCGGTGCAACGTATTAGTTGCATGGTTGATATGGCAAATACTTTTTACGAGTATGATTATCCTAAATTCGCATTTGCTGTTTATGCGATACTCCATGAAGTCAGTTTATCTTTGCTAGAGCAGAATAATAAAGAGGGTTTAAATCAGGGATTTGATGCTTTTTTAGAAGAATCCCAGGATACAATGCTTCAATCATCAGGGTTAGACCCAAAAAAACTAGATAAAACTTCGTTTATTGCGTGCCCTACCATGTCAGGAACCAATGCGTATGCGCTAGCAATGAAACTAGCCTTGAAAATGACGAAAACCTCAGGTAATCCTCCACCTGTAAAAGTATTAAAACCGAGTTATTTTGAGTTTGATTATATTACGAAAACGACCAATAAATCTGATGCAGATATTTTTGTGCTATCTGGAGGTCCTATTGTCAATCCAGAAGGCTTAACGCCTGGGGTAGATATTAATCAGTTTATTAAGCGCAATGTTATTGATAAGAAAAGGACTAAACCAACAACATTAATTATTGATGCCACAACCACCCTATATAAAAATCTTGCTTTAGACGAAGAAGTTAAAGAGTTAATTTATCAAGGAAAGTTATCCATAATTATTCACGAAAGCCACCAAAAATTTGGCATGATTCATGCTGATCAGGCGCAATATGGACGGATGTTTGCCTTATGTTCAAAAGAACAATTTGGCAGTGAGATAATTGATGAAATGCAATCAAACGCCAAAGAAGATTATTCAAAACATTTAGATTTACGGATTGGCGCATATATCAGTACCTCATGCGGTAAGGTGCTTGAGGAAATAAAACAACAGCACTTCACAAATGGAGCCTTATTAAGAAATATACTTATCCAGGCATCCTTGGCATCCAGCAAAATTGTTAAGCATGAGGACATGTTATCCAATCTTGAAGAGCTGTATTTTGTCACGTCTTCTCATAAGGAACTTAAAGAAGCTTCAAAAGGCATCATTGAAGCAAGAGATAGCTTTGGCCATTTTGGGACAGTTAAAGCAAGGGTTGCTGATCAATTCCGATTAAGTCCTGATGCGTCAGATGATATAGATTGTTTGATTCAAACAGCACAAATTTATCTGGCTCATTATTTTAAACCAAATCATGCTTTGGAATTGCTTGTTCAAAATACTAAAAAAAGTGAAAAATTATCGATTTCAGAACAAATTATTGCCGCAGCGTTAGCAAATAATATCATAAACATCGTGAAGGTGGTCAATCCATCAAAATCAATACCCTTAATGTTTGCTCTTGGTAATTTAATGGAACACTGTGATTCTTTAAAGGGAAGACAATATTACAATAAAATTACTAAAAATTATTTTGAGTTAAGACAAAGGATAATCCAGAAATATGACGTGAAAAACCCGAAATATTTTTTTACATTGACGCAAATTCTTTACAATAAAAACATTGAATTAGAAGATAGACACTTAAAAATTTTATCTTCTAATGCTGTTGTAAGTAAGATAATTTTGGAAAATCATGAAGATTTGTCGAATGATGCAATTGTAGCCATACTTAATCTGGCCAATGATTCTCTCACTGATAAGCAAGCAAAAATGATGGCAAATAATAAAAAATTCTGTGCCAGTATTGTCAAAATGCATAATGCAGTTGAAGAAATATTTTTAAGTCTGGATAATGCCCCAGATAAATACCAAAAGGCGAAATATTTTTCAAAAAAATATTTCGCGACTTCTTTTAAGGCACTAGAGAATTTTCATGATGAAGCATCAAAGCTTGCCGGTGATAAAAATAAATTAATTGATGAACTAAACCAGGCAAAAGATGTCTATTGTAAGGATGTCCTGGGAAAAGACAGAAGTACTGGCTCAAAAGCTATGCGATACATTTTAAAAGCTGCTGTGAATTTCATTGCCGCATTAACTTTTGGAGTTGCGCACTATATTAACTATAAAAAAACGGGACAGGCTGTATTTTTCTCTGGTACAAACAGCCAAAATAGATTAAGGAATTTACACAAAAAACTTATAGAAGAATATAAAGATGAATGCCAAGAAAGCAAGCCATCGAATTCAAAGAATGTTTGACCCTATAAATAATTGTGTATCGAGCCAGCGATTTGATCAGTGATTCCGGGGTATTTAATCACCCCATCGATTCACACGGAAGATTATCTTTAAGGCAGGGAGAAGTCTGTAAAGAACTTTTTCTCTTTCTCAATGATTCACCGCTAAGCTCCAGACGGATGGCTTATGCGGGAGTCTGTCAAGAATGGCATCTATAAGAGCATAACCTACATCAAACTATTTGAGTCAATGGACAAGAAATCCTTCTTATTGTACACGCTGCTTTTTTTCTTATTACCATGTAAAATAGAAGATCACCAACAAAACCTAAAATGGATTTTACTTACTAGGATGATGTTTATGAGCCAGCCAGCATGGAACCAAAAAATTCAATCTTATCAATCAAATCAGCCCCAATGGGAAAGAACAGCATCTGTACGTTCGAAGCCCAGACGCTTATTAACAGATGAGGAAAACCCCGAGTTTTATTTTCCACCAGAACAACAAACGTTATGTGTTCATCCTCTTATTGAAAAGATGGGCGCAGAAGTGAAAAAAACGATTTTAATTCATTCACTTTATAAATATCTCAATGACATCGCTAACATCGAAAAAGATATCATTAATCAAACAGCCTATAAAATTACCAAAAATGATTATTTTATCGAGTTCTCAAGAGACATAAGACACGATGCCTTGTCGGTAATCATTGATGAAAGTTATCACGCCTATGTCGCACTGGATTTTTTGCACCAGGTAGAAGAAAAAACGTCCATATCGGCTTTTGAATTGCCAAAAGAAACTGCGTTATCTCATGCGATTAAAAACATAAAAGCCGAACTTCCTACAGAATGCATCGATAATTTTGAATTAATAGCTACCTGTATTGCAGAACATGCGCTAACGAATGATTTGATTGCTGTATCGAAAGCAAAAAACATGTCGCGAACATTCTACTACGTCATGCAAGACCATGCTCAAGATGAAGGTAGGCATGCGCGCTATTTTGAACATCTGCTGGCCGTTTTCTGGGAAGCGTTGCCTATTGAACAAAAAGAAATCATAGGCCCGTTTTTGCCCAAATTAATTCATCAGTATTTTAATCCATCATTTCAACGAGCCTACGATGAACAAATTCTGAACTTACTCAATATCGCTCCCGATCAGATTCAAATCATACTTAATGATACGCATGACGGATGGTCAGACCATTTCATCAATCAAGAAAATATCGTTGCCAAGCAAATGATAAATCTTTTAAAACGCACTCAGGTTTTTGAAACTCCGTGTGTTCAAGAGGCCTTTAAGCCATTTTTGATGGTTTAAAGAATCCCTTCTCCCGCCAGCAGGAGAAGGGGTTCATACGTAGGACAGGCAGGATACAGTTTTATAAATATTCTCTTTTTGTAGGGATGTACAATGCAAAATTTTAATATCTTAATCCAGACAAATGATCCAATATTTACTCCTATCCTATTTGAAGTCAATGCATTAGGCCACAGAGTTACCGTTTGTACTCAATCAGAAGAGATTATTAATTTTTGCGACAATGAGCTTATCGATTGCGTGAATAAAATCCATAGCAGATCCTATGATTTTATCATCTCAAGCTCGTTTTCAAATGATGTTTTAAGTCATAACTCATATGTTATCACCCCTTCGCTGAGTGCTGGTGATTTTAGTTTACCAATAGCAGCAGGATCTTTAGCGCACTGGACCATTCATAGGCCCGGCAATGTGACGCACTAACGTGCGGACATCTAATTGCGAAGGAAACATGTGAGCCTGCGAAGATTATTCATTCCCTGCAAGAATCACTTGTTGAGCTGATTGTTGACTGGGCCAGAGGCGAATCAAGCCTCTCTTCTCAACAACATACCGCTGCTGTTGCAGATATAAATACTAAATATCTTTTTGAATCTAAAGCCAACTTGCATGGCTTGTTAACATCGTTAATGCAACGCTACTTTAATGATAGCGCCTGTTTGATGCGAGCAAAACATGCCTTGAGTTGGGCGGATTTAGATGGCACTTATGATGTCGGTCAACCTAAACTCGAAGACTTTGAAGAAGCGAATTTATTTCTTATCCATGTGAATACAAGCACGGCAACAGACCGGATTGAAAAGCCAGATGCTCTATTATTTTTAAAAAAAACTTCGTCAGGAACCGAACTCGACTTATATTCCAATGATATTCGATTCCAGTATTTGTTGGAACACCTTGCAGTCTTGGTTGAAGCGGATTGCACTACTATTGATATTCTATCAGAAGATGAGCAACGGGAGATTCGCAGTTTTAACCCGTCTAGATTAGAAGTGCCAAAAATCTCTATCATAGATCAATTTGAACAAATAAGATTACAATATCCAGACAACATCGCTATTGTATTTAAAGACGAACAATGGACTTATAAAGAGCTTGATGGTTTATCGGAGAGAATTTCGCTGTACTTAAGCTCATTAAATTTACCCATAGATAGTCCTGTGCTTATCGCTATGGACCGCTCTCCTCTTGTGATTGCAACCATCTTGGCCGTTCTAAAAACAAACTATTGTTATGTACCTATCGACCCATCTTATCCTGGTGAACGTGTTGCAGCTATGGTTAAAGACACTCATGCTTTATATTGCTTGAGTACTACATCAGAGATAAATTATTTCAACGTGGATCCAGCACTAACAAAAATCATTTATATCGATGAGCTACTTGAGTCGGAACATTCATATGAATTTAATATAAAACAAACGCAGCCCAAAGCATCAGATTTAGCATACATTATCTACACATCAGGAAGCACAGGCGCCCCTAAAGGCGTGATGATTGAACATGGAAACGTGGTTAATCTCGTTCGTGCTGAAACAGAAGTATGCCAGTTATCAGCATCCAGCCGAATTCTAAATGTCGCATCACTGGGTTTTGATGCTGCTGGCTGGGATATTTATGGCGCATTGCTCAATGGAGGCACCTTATACATTGCTCCTAAAGAAATTCACACATCACCTGATGAACTGCACCAATTTATTAAAGATGAGCAGATTTCCTTCGCAACATTAACACCCGCAGTGCTGGCATTGATGCCTCGTGAATCCATTGACTCATTGCAGACTTTAGTGGTTATGGGAGATGTTTGTCCTCGGGATGTCATGGAATTCTGGGCTAGTACCGTTCGACTTTTTAATGGTTACGGTCCTACAGAAGCAACCATCGGTGCTACCATGTCGGAGTTTAACCCTAATAAACAATCGACCTGCATTGGCAAACCCATGTTGAATTACGAAGCTTATGTGCTTGATGATCATTTAAACATGCAACCTGTGGGCATCAAAGGTGAGCTTTATATCGCAGGGGATGGACTGTCTCGCGGATATTTTAATAATCCCGAACTCACTGAAGAACGCTTCATATATCACCAATTCAAAGGCGATTTAACCCCCACTCGATTATATAAAACAGGTGATTTAGCCTTTTGGAATGCTGATGGAGAACTAGAGTTTGTCGGTAGAAAGGATTATCAAGTCAAAATTAGAGGGATTCGCCTTGAGCTTGGAGAAGTTGAGATTGTCTTAGAAAAAGCACCAGAGGTACGACAAGCACTGGTGATAACTGGCGGTGAAGGTGGGAATAAACACCTCATTGCTTACGTTACCCTCAATGCTGAAATGCAAACAACGAAAAGACATCTGCTGGATTATTTAAAACATTATTTTCATGCTTCTGTGCTGCCTCAATCCATTATGATCGTAGAGGCATTTCCAATCAATGCCAATGGCAAGATAGATCGTAAGAAATTACCTGAGCCGGTATATGATGTATTTGAGGGACAAAATTTTGAAGAGCCAAGTACCTTTCAGGAGAAAACGATTTTAGCGATTATCCAATCGCTTCTGCAGCAACGCACCATTTCAATCAAACAAAATATATTTGAAATTGGTGTTCATTCATTAATCGCCGCGCAAATTGCTGCCCGAATTAATGAGCAATTCAAAATAAAATGCTCAACGCGTGATGTGTTTGAAAAACCAACGGCTTACGATCTAGCCTTAATGGTTCAATCCCACTCAACAACCAACGATGATTTGACCATTCCCCTGGCTTCTAAACGAAAAGGCCCATTAACGCCTTCACAAAAGCGATTATGGTTTTTGCATGAATTAAATCCCAATAATACAAGCTATAATCTACCATTTGCGATTGAATTAAACGGAACACTTGATATCGGATTATTTAATCAAGCATTTGATGCCATCGTTCAAAAGCATGAGTCGTTTAGATTGATATTTAATCAAGAAAATGGAATACCTTATCAAGAGGCTCTAGCTTATTTTTCTTATGAAATTCCTCTAATTTCAATTGATTATGGCAATATTGATGCAACTTTAAGCCAGTATTGCCAACTCAGGTTCTCTCTAAAAGATAAACCACCCTTTTTTGCTGCCTTATTTAAGTTAGATGAACAAAAGCATGTATTCTTTTTCTTAAAGCACAATATCATTACAGATGCGTGGTCAGAAGGAATCATTATTTCTGAGTTAGCAACTACCTATGAAAAACTATTGCGAAATGAGCCTATAGTTGAACCTCAGCCAACGCCTCAAATTATCGATGCAGCCTATGTCATTCATGAAAATTTGAGCTCTAAATCATTAGATAAAAGCATTAGTTATTGGGCCAAGAAGTTAGAACACGCCCAATCCTTTGATTTTCCTGCCGATAAGGCAAGACCCACTTATCTAAAAGGGGTTGGTTATCGGTATCATTATGCGTTTACTAAGGTTAATCTTAAAAAATTAAGACGATTAGCCCAGTCGAATCTAGCGACTCCATTTATGCTATTGGTGAGCGTGTTGAATGTCTTTATGGCAAAATACTCTGGTCAGACAGATATCACATTAGGTACTGCATTAGCTGGACGCGATGTTTCTGATTTAGAACAGATGACTGGCTTTTTTGTAAATACACTGCCATTAAGAACGTCCTTTTCTAATTGTGACACTTTTGCTGAAATATTAAAACTCACACGCTTAACCTGCATCGAAGCGTATGAGCACCAAAATCTACCGTTTGAAAGTATTGTTGAGGCATCAAAGACTGAACGCTCCATCAATAAAAACCCTTTGTTCCAAATTATGGTGGTTTTACAAAATGCTGATGAAGGTCAAATCCCCTTATTTGGTCCAGCGCAACCAAAACGACGGTCGGTGCAAACCCATACTTCGATGTTTGATTTAGTATGGAATTTCTGCGAGGACGGTGAGCTGCTAACTCTTGAATTGGATTACTCTACAGAACTTTTCGAACAGACAAGTATTGTAAGACAAGTAGCTAACTTTGAGAGTTTGCTGACCTATGTCATTGAACATGCAGACACTGTATTTGAAGAGCTGCCTATTGTTTCTGAGTATGAGCGGCAGGTCATTAGTCAATTCGAACATGGTCCCAAATGTCAGTTACCTTCCATGTCAGTGATAGATCAGATTGCGAAACAAGCAGTTCTAACACCTGAACATGTTGCATTACGTGTTGGTGATAATGCGTATTCCTATCAATCTTTGCTAAATCAGGTAGATCTATTAGCTCGAGGGATTCAGTCAAAACTAAAAGATAGCGGCCACCGTATCGGAATTTTAATGGATCGCAATGAGCATATGGTTTTTGCGATCTTAGCCACATTAAAAACTGGAAATACCTATGTGCCTATTGACCCAGATTACCCTAGCGAGCGCGTGCAATTAATGTTGGAAGACTCTGATGTCTCTATGGTGATTACTGAAAAAGCTCAATTTACATTTCAAGAAGTTCCCTGCCTTTCAGTACCTGATTTGTTAGAAGCAGGAGTTCATCAAGATTTAAATCCCGTGGTCATCGAACCCGAAAGATTAGCATATATCTTATACACATCAGGCAGTACCGGTCGCCCTAAAGGGGTAATGGTGACTCATCAAAATCTAGCTAATCTATGCATGGATTTTGTTAATCGATTATCGTTTGGCGCATCCGACCGCTTTTTAAGTATTACGACCATCAGTTTTGACATCTTTGGTCTGGAATTATATTGCCCACTGTTGGCAGGAATTGAATTGGTCATCTGCCATCAGGATATTGCTAGAAATCCTGTGTACTTGGTGAATTATATTAATGATATTCAGCCATCGCATATGCAGGCCACACCTACAATGTGGTCGATGATTGCAGACCATTTAGCAGTTAAAAATAATTTTACTGTGTTATGCGGCGGTGAAGCGATATCTTCTCCATTATTGTCGAAGCTGCAACAACGCGCC
>NZ_LNYK01000014.1:127972-315286 GCF_001467825.1 Legionella londiniensis | reverse complement strand
TTTGTGTTGGATGGCGGGGCTAAACTCGCATCAGCCTTTTTTTTTGTTTGTATGTCTTTTTTTACAAGGTTTTGTTTGCCGATTTGCTGTTTTAGGCGGTTCAATTCCGCTTGCATGTCCCGCGATTGCTCTTCCAGGCGATGTACCTGCTGCTGCAGTTGTTCTTGATCCATTGCTGCATGGAGAGGAAAAGCACCAATGCACATGGCCACAATAAGAGCTTTGTGTTTCACGCTGAGACTCCTGTTTATTTTTTTTACTGAGTGGCGATTATATCGCGCAGAAGAGCAGGTGACCAGTACTCGGCAAAGGCTTTTTAAGCTAAAGTGCGGCGATGCCTTATAGTGGCATCGCCGGGAAAGGAATCGTAAATTAAAAGGTTTTAAACATCTGACAGGAAATTAAGGCCTAGATAGGGGCCATATAGACCAAAGTCACTGCTGCTACCGGTTAAGAGCGGCAGGGCATTAAAGTAATTGACCACTTGATAGCCGCCCATGAGATTAAGCATGCTATTGGTCATGATAATTGAATAAGCCAACCCCAGTTTTGCCTCAAGCGAAGGCACTATCCCTTGTTTACTGCCGTAGCTCAAAGTTGGCACGAGTCCTGTTGGCGAGAAAGCAAATTGGGTTTGATTACGGCCTGTGCCATACAATACGGCAGTAGCTGCATTGGCTGTAAGGCTAAGGCCCTTTGGCAAATCATAGATGTAATCTATGCCGATAACGGGCCCCACCCCATTGAAATCGGCATTGTCATAGGCGCTTATCCCGGTAATCCCGTTCAGAAGGGCCGGTAATGGCACATTATAAACTCGGTTGAAAGAACTTCGAATATCCGCATATTGCAGTCCGGCATAATACCTCGCATTTTTCAGGGTGCCAAAATCAGTATGCTGTCCGAATACCAGATTAACCTGATCAAACTTATTTAAGTGATCCAATGCAAATTCTGCGTTACCAAATGTTGGGACTGGACCTCTAAATCGGCCTACATCACTGCTCACATCATAATGGATCCAGTGCAGTGTAATGTCATTGCCCTGGCGGAAATGGTAAGACCCTTGCAGGGCAAATCCCCATCCCCAGTCATTAGCGATTTCCCGATAATTTTGCCCCACAGTAAACCTTGCCCGTTCTGCCGTATAGGCGGGACGCAAATATAACGCTTCTACTCCAATATCCCATGCTCTTTTTTCACAGGGTATTGTTACACTGCCGGGTACACATCCCACATTGACAATTGCGCCTTCAGTGCCGGCAGCGGCCAGGCTGCTTATGGCTAAGCCTGCCAAGGTAGCAAGTACTTTTTGCATCATATTTTCAATTACTCCCTTTTCTGGTAAAAAAAAACCCATCACCTAGGGGATGGGTTTCATAAGTCGGATCAGCCGGGATTAGACAACAGTACCAACCCACTTCAGACCAACGAATGGGCCTTGAACGCCGAAATCGGAGTCGTCCAGGTTGATGCTTGTTTGTGCGTTGAAGTAGTTGACCCACATCCAGCCAGCGTCAATGCTCAGGTCGCCTTGAGCCATAGCGTAGGTGTAAGTCAGACCCAGTTTGGCTTCAACTTCAGGAACGATAGCTGTTTTGCTGTCAGCAACGCCAGAAAGTGTAACAGTATTAAACCCAGTGGCACCAAAATTAGCAACCACGTCAAAATCGCTGTCGCCAACCAGGATAGCGCCGGCACCTTTGGCATACATGGCCAAGCCGTTGCCGAGGTCATAAGAGTAATCAGCGCCGATACGGGGACCGAAACCTGAGTACTTGCTGTTAGCCTTGAGGCTTCCGAACAAGCCGTCTGCTCCGCTTGCCACCCAAGCCAGGTCGGTTTCAATGCGGGCATATTGTACGCCGCCATGGAAGCGGATGTTTTTCAGCGCGCCAAAGTCAACATGCTGACCGAACTCCAGGTTCACTGCATCCCAACGTGGGTCAATCGTTACTCTTTGAGAGTTATAAATTGCTGGGTCAAAAGCGTTATCAAAATCACCAAACAATTCAAAGTTAGCGCCGAATGTTTGGGTATTGCTGTTGTCATCCAGATGGTACCAGTTTAAGTTCAGATCATTTCCGGTTCCGAAATGGTAAGAAGCTTCCAGTTTAAAGCCCCATCCCCAATCTGGGTCAGATTCATGAACGGTTGTTACTGTCGTACCATTGGTGGTTGTAGAAGTGGTACCAATATAGTTGAAACCGTTATCATTATAAGAAGGCTTCAGGTAAAGCGCCTGGATGCCGATATCCCAAGCAGTGCTTTCGCAGGGAACGGTAACATTTCCAGGAGTGCATACAGGACCCATGGTGCCGGCAAATGCAGCACTGCTACCGAAAGCAAGAACAGCTACAGCTGTTTTTTTCAGATTTAACATACTTATCTCCACTTTTTTATTATTAATTTCCGTTTTTTTCGTCAAGCCACAACTTTGTATTGACTACAGTACGCCATCATCGCTCTAATCCGAAAACGTACATGGGACGATTATCCAGCCTGATTTTCCTATTGTCAACATCATTGCAAATAAATTACTTGTTTTTATAACATCAATGCCTTTATTTTACTCAAAGACGCCATTCGTTACACATAACCATATGTTTAACAAGCATTTATTCCTAATAAACAATAGTGTTGCTATGGCTGCTTAGCAATGCTATTTATTGTATAACGTTATTTTAATAAATCAATATTTTTTTAAACATAGCCCATGTACTTCACACCAAGGTAGGGGCCATGCAGTGAAAAATCCATGCCGTTGCCTGTGCCCGCAACAATCGCTGTCTGTACGCCGAAATAATTCTGCCAGAGGTAGCCTGCATCAAAAAACAAGTCACCCTGGGCAATGACATATTTGAGCCTGGCTCCCAGTTTGCCTTCTATCTCGGGCACAAGGGCAGTCTTTATTCCTCTTGCGGTGGCGGCTGGAAGATTAATGATGCCTGTGGTTGCGGTATTGAACTGGCTGTCTCCCGCTAAGATGGCTGCAGCGCCATTGGCATATAATTTAAATCCATTCTGCCATCCATATTCATAGTCTGCGCCGAGTCTTGGGCCAAAACCATTAAATTTCATTTGCAATCGGTCGGTTATTAAAAAACCCGTTACGGTTTGATAATAATCTGTGCTTATTCTTGCAAATTGTGCGCCCGCGTGAAAACGGATATTCTCGCGCCTGCCTAATTCCACCAACTGGCCGAATTCGGCATTAACAGCGTCCCATTTGGGCTCAAGCTCAATATCGAGGACAACAGGAATGCCCTGAATGGTGCGGTTAACCTTAAAATTGCTTTCCTTGCTGTAGTGATACCAGCTCACTGTAATGTCATTGCCCATGCCGAAGTGATGCGAGCCTTCAACCTTGAAACCCCAATTTGATTCAAGCGGCAAGTCATAAAGTTCCGCGACTGTTGGAAAAGTAAAAGAAGAAAAAATCTGGCTATTGCTGTATTCAGCGCGCAAATTTAAAGCCTGCGCTGCAAAATCCCAGCCTGTTATTTCGCAGGGGACTAAAACATCCAAAGCAGAACAAATTACCCCGGGGGTTCCACTATGGGCCGCCCCCATACTGAACAACAAGGCAAGTGCGCTGATTCTTAATAGATAATTCATGGATACTCCGATTCCGTTTAAGTGCATAATATCCGCGCTATTATCCTAATTCATTTTTTTTATTGTCAACAGAAGCTGATAGCCAGGAAACATGTTCTATCGCAAAAAATGACGTGAGCGCATAACATCGGCTATAATTCGGCGCATTGCCATTGAATCAAGGCCTGCTTTTGTGAATCATTTAACCATACCAAGACCAGATGACTGGCACGTTCATCTGCGCGATGGGGAAGCTTTAGCCCATACGGTTGAGGCGACGGCGAAACATTTTCACCGCGCGCTGGTCATGCCGAATTTGCAACCGCCTCTAACCGCTGTTGCTGAAGTCATGGCATATCGCGAGCGCATCCTTGCCGCACAAAATCATGCGGCCAACTTTATCCCATATATGACTTTATACCTGAATGAAACGGTAACGCCTGAAGAGCTTGCAAAAGCCCGCGATGAATCTTTTATTCTTGGAGCCAAGCTTTATCCCAAAGGCGCGACGACCAATTCGGCAGAAGGCGCTGAGTCCGTCTCAAAACTTTATCCTTTATTGTCTTTAATGCAGGAATATGATTTGGTTTTACAAATTCACGGGGAAGTGACTCATGGCGATATTTTTGCCCGTGAACGTTTATTTATTGAAGAGTGTTTAAAACCCATAACAAAAAATTTTCCCAGATTGCGTATTGTATTGGAACACATATCCACCAGAGCTGCAGTAGAATTTGTAAAACAGGCTTCCGATTGCATTGCAGCAACCATAACGCCGCATCATCTTCTCTATAACCGCAATCATTTGCTGGCAGGGGGGATAAGGCCTCATTATTATTGCCTGCCTATACTCAAGACAGAACAGGATCAAATTGCTCTAAGGCAGGCAGCGATGAGCGGCGACCGCAAATTCTTTGCCGGCACAGACAGCGCCCCGCACGCGCAAGGCAGCAAAGAAAGCGCGTGCGGATGTGCTGGAATATATTCTGCGCCATTTGCTCTGGCCTTATATGCCGAACTCTTTGACCAGGGCGGCCATCTTGCAAGGCTTGCTCCTTTTTTAAGCCGGTACGGCGCTGAGTTTTATCATTTACCGTTAACCAACCAATCCATTGAGCTTATCAAGCAAAAGCAAATTATCCCTAAAACCCTTCCCTTTGGCCGAAGCCCTGTGGTTCCTATCGCTGCGGGTGAGGAGTTGGCATGGAGTATTGCGGGTGAAGGCTAGCCATTATATGAAAAACAGGTTTCGGGGCTTTTTGCCCGTGGTGGTCGATGTCGAAACAGCCGGAGTCGACCCCCAAAAAAACCCGCTGCTGGAAATGTGTATTGTATTGCTGCGGCTCAACGCAAAAGGAGACTTTATCCCTGCTGAATATTATTTCGAGCATATACTCCCTTTTAAAGATGCGGAGCTTGATGCCGAATCACTGGCATTCAACAGGATCGATCCCTTTCAGCCCTTACGTTTTGCAGTGGATGAAAAAACAGCTTTGGAACGCTTGTTTCAACCCATTCGCTCCGCCCTGGCTGAATATCACTGCCAGCGGGCAGTGCTTGTAGGCCATAATGCCTGGTTTGATCTTCTCTTTATTAAAGAAGCGGTTAAACGAACCGGGCTGCAATCGCCTTTTCACAAATTTACCTGTTTTGATACCGCAACCCTTTCGGGCTTGGCCTTTGGTCAGACCGTACTGGCAAAGGCAGCAAAAGCGGCAAAGATTGATTTTGATATCAACGAGGCTCATTCCGCCATTTATGATGCGCAAAAAACGGCAGAATTATTTTGCTCCATCGTCAACTCATGGGAAAAAATGAATAAACTGACTAAAAATCAGTTTCCAACACACACCAAAAAATAGGTTTGGTTGAGCAGGCGCCCAACCAAAGAGAACTTACAATGAGCCGGAATGCTCGGAGAGGTATTGGGCAACACCCTGGGGGGATGCCTTCATGCCGGGTTTTCCTTTTTCCCAGCCTGCGGGACAAACTTCACCATTGGCTTCAAAAAACTGAACTGCATCGATAATCCTGAGAAGCTCATCCACATTCCGGCCAATTGGCAAGTCGTTTACAATTTGCGAGCGCACCATACCATTTTGATCAATAACAAATGCGCCACGAAATGCAACACCAGCAACTGGATGTTCTACGCCGTATGCTTGGCAGATGCTATGAGTCACATCAGCTGCCAAGGTATATTTTACAGGGCCGATACCGCCATCAGCAACGGGTGTATTGCGATAAGCATTATGAGTAAATTGCGAATCAATCGACACAGCAATAACTTCTACATTACGGCTTTTAAATTCTTCCATACGGTGATCTAAAGCAATCAACTCCGAAGGGCAAACAAATGTAAAGTCAAGAGGATAGAAAAAAATCAAACCGTACTTGCCCTTCAGGTTCTCATGCAGATTGAATTTATCAACAATTTCGCCATTGCCCAGCACGGCAGGAACAGTAAAATCAGGGGCTTTGCGTCCAACTAAAACACTCATCTTCGTCTCCATTTAATCGATAGTTATGCAGTTACAGCTTCTCTTAACAGGGTTTCCAATTCGCCCTTGGCATACATTTCGGCAATAATATCAGACCCGCCTATCAGCTCGCCTTTAACATAAAGCTGGGGAAACGTAGGCCAATCAGCATATTGCGGCAAAACCTGGCGGATATCCGGATTGGCAAGCACATCGACATAGGCAAAATCAACGCCGCAAGCCTCAATGCACTGTGCTGCCCGGGCTGAAAATCCGCATTGCGGCATCTTGGGGCTGCCCTTCATATATAATAATATTGCGTTTTCAGCAATTTGCTTTTTAATCTTATCAATTGTTTCCACCATAACACCTATTGGCTAATCTTATTAATATTGCAATTATGGCGAAAATGAGACCACATCGCAACTCCCGGGAAAGATTGAAACTGTTTTTTATCCTGCTACACTTAGCTCTTGCCGGCAATTGATCCAAGAAAGCAACTCTTTTTGATCAAAAGTCGCCAAGCGAATCATCCACCAAATACTGCAGGAGACTGACATGACGTTTGAGCTACCCGCGCTTCCTTATGCTAAAGATGCATTGGCGCCCCATATTTCTGAAGAAACACTCGAATACCATTATGGCAAACACCATCAGGCCTATGTCAATAATTTAAACAAGCTTACGGAAAATACGGATTTTGCCTCAATGAGCCTTGAAGACGTGATCAAAAAATCTTCCGGGAGTTTGTTTAACAATGCAGCGCAAGTTTGGAACCATACTTTTTACTGGCATTGCCTGTCTCCCAACGGCGGGGGCGAGCCTAACGGCAAGCTGGCTGATGCCATCAACCGCTCATTTGGTTCTTTTAAAAAATTTCAGGAAGATTTTACGCAAACTGCCATCAACACCTTTGGGTCAGGCTGGGCATGGCTCGTGCAGAATAGCAGCGGCAATTTGGAATTAATCAGCACCAGTAATGCCGGAACCCCCATGACGCAGGGATTAACTGCCCTATTGACCTGTGATGTCTGGGAACATGCCTATTACATCGACTATCGCAACAGGCGTCCTGATTATCTTGGTGCTTTTTGGCGGCTCGTCAACTGGGAATTTGCTTCAAGCAACCTGCGCTGACGGCGGCAGATCATTTGACTCCCGGATCTCCGGTAATATAAAAGGATTTTTTTTTAGGAATTTTCATGTCTCTAATTACTACTTATAACCCCTTGCCAATCTCATTTACGCATGGGGAAGGCGTTTGGTTATATGATGACCAGGGAAATGCATATCTGGATGCTTTCAGCGGTATTGCTGTATGCGGGCTTGGGCATGCCCATCCCGAAGTCACCCATGCCATTCAGCAGCAGGCTGCCAGGTTAATTCATACTTCAAATATGGTTCATATCAGGGAACAGGAATTGCTGGCCGAAAAATTAACCAAGCTTTCGGGCATGGAGCAGGTATTTTTCAGCAACTCGGGCGCTGAAGCCAATGAAACAGCCATCAAGCTTTCACGATTGTTTGGCCATAAAAAAGGTATTGATACCCCAGCCATCATTGTGATGGAGCGGGCATTTCATGGACGAACCTTAGCGACCCTAAGCGCGTCCGGGAGCAGGAAAGTACAGGCTGGATTTGAACCCTTGGTGCCAGGTTTTGTGCGCGCCCCTTTTAACGATCTTGAGGCTGTCAATACCATTGCTGCCAACCGAAATGACATCGTCGCGGTCATGGTTGAACCCATTCAGGGAGAAGGCGGAATTGTGGTTGCAGAGGAAATGTACCTCCGTGGTCTTGAAAAGCTTTGCCGGCAACATGGATGGCTTCTGATCCTCGATGAAATTCAAACCGGCAATGGCCGAACCGGTAACTATTTCGCCTACATGGGCTATGACCTTATGCCCGATATTGTCACAACAGCCAAAGGGCTGGGCAATGGCGTCCCCATAGGCGCCTGTTTAATGAGGGGGCAGGCTGCAAACCTCTTCAAGCCCGGCTCGCATGGGTCAACCTTTGGCGGCAATCCCCTGGCTTGCGCTACGGCGTTGGCAGTCCTTAAAGTAATTGAGCGCGATGGTTTATGTGAAAAGGCAGTAAGCAAGGGGCTTATCCTTAAAGAAAAGCTTATTGCTGAACTTGGCGAGCACCCCCATGTCCGCATGATCAGGGGCAAAGGTCTGATGCTTGGCATGGAGCTTGACAGGCCCGCAATGGATCTCCGCCTAATCGGCCTCAAGCACGGACTGTTGCTAAACGTCACAGCAGAAAACGTCATAAGACTGTTGCCAGCTCTTATCATCAATGAAGAAGAAATCAATGAACTGGTGGCAAGGCTTGTGAAATCCATCAATGAATTCGTTGCTTGACAGCATCATCGCGTCAATCCGGCATTCTGCTTATCAGCCCTTTGATATCAGGCTCTGTTCAGACAACCCAACAGAGCCTGGGCGTTGCGTGCCGGCTATTGATTCCGTTGGCGAACAACTTCATACAGTGAGATGCCTGCCGCTACAGAAACATTCAAACTGGATACGGTTCCAAGCATTGGCAAGGCAAATAAATCATCACAGTGTTCTCGGGTGAGGCGCCTCATTCCTTTTCCCTCTGCTCCGAGCACCAAGGCAGTCGCATCCTGAAATTTGAATTCATAAATTGTTTTTTGCGCATCGCCCGCAGCGCCATAAATCCAAACACCCGCCTGCTTTAAGGTATTCATTGCCCTTGCCAAATTAGTGGCCCGCACCAAGGGCACAGCCTCCAGTGCGCCCGAGGCCACTTTACTGACCACAGGAGTTATCGCTGCATTTTTGTCTTTGGGGATAATGACAAAATCCACGCCGGCTCCATCGGCGCTACGAAGGCAAGCTCCCAGATTGTGCGGGTCGGTAATGCCATCCAGAATGAGGATTAAAGCCGGCTTTTTGCTAAGGGACAGAAGGGATAACAAATCATGTTCATTGAATTCTTTAACAGGCTCAGCAACGGCAACAACCCCCTGGTGCACTCCCTTGCCAAACTGCTCAGTCATTTTTTCAATTGCCAGCCTTTCTACAGGGATGTGACGGCGCCTTGCCGTTTCCAGCAATGAAATGACAGCCTTATCCTCACGGGTTTCATTGAGGACAAGTTTGCGGATGATTCGGTGAGGGTTGTTCAGCAGTGCCGCAACCGCATGAATCCCGTAAACAACTGTTTCACTCATGGCCATCCTCGAATTCTACCGGTTCAAAATCAATTTTTCGCTCATCGAGGTCAACCCTCGCCACCATCACGGCCATTTTATCGCCGAGACGATAAACCCGGCCGCCGCGCTCGCCTGTCAAACGATGTTTAATGGCATCAAAATGATAATAATCATTTTTAAGGGAGGTTATATGAACCAAGCCTTCAACATAGATATCATCAAGCTCAACAAACAGCCCAAACCCCGTGACCGCCGAAATTCTGCCGCTGAAGGTTTGGCCGAGCTTGTCCTGCATATACTCGCACTTCAGCCAGGTCACCACTTCCCGCGTGGCTTCATCTGCTCTTCTTTCGGTTGCAGAGCAGTGCTTGCCTGACAGACTCATATCTTCTTCGCTATAGGCAAAGGTCTCAGGCGATTGATTGACAAGCAAATGATTCAGTGCCCGGTGAATCAATAAATCCGGATAGCGCCGAATAGGGGAGGTAAAATGAGTGTAGGCAGAAAAGGCAAGGCCGAAATGCCCGTCGTTGGACTCAATATACTGCGCCTGTTTTAAGGAACGCAGCATGACAGTTTCAATCAAATGTTTGTCCGGCCTGTTTTCGACTGACTCCAGCGTGCGCTGGAAATCTTTGGGGCCAGGTTTCTTGCCGCCGCCAAGGGTAACACCAAGCTCATTCAAGAATTGGCGCAATTCCATAATCTTGTCTTCCTCAGGTGCCGGATGAACCCGATAAAGGCAGGGAATGCCCGTCTTTTGTAAAAATCGGGCTACAGCCATGTTTGCAGCCAGCATACATTCCTCAATCAGCCGGTGCGCGTCATTGCGGATTACCGGCACGATGCGCTGTATCTTCCGCTGCTCATCAAAAATAATCCTGGTTTCCGTGGTATCAAAATCTATTGCCCCGCGCTTTTTCCTCGCTCCGTGTAAAATTCCGTAGAGATCATATAAAGCTTCAAGCATGGGCCATAAAGCCTCATGGTTTTTTTCAGCATAACCCTGCGTTATCCAGCGATTAACCTGGGTGTAGGTCAAGCGCGCGTGAGAATGTATCGCTGCCTGGTAAAATCGGGATCGGCTGATTTTACCTTCACTTGAAATAGCCATTTCGGCCACCATGCTCAACCTGTCCACTTTGGGATTGAGCGAGCAAATGCCATTTGACAATGCTTCAGGAAGCATGGGCACTACCTTTCCTGGAAAGTAAACAGAGTTGCCTCGTCTTGCCGCTTCCTGATCAATGGCTGTGCCAGGTTGCACATAATGGCTGACATCAGCAACGGCAACAAACAATTGATAACCGCCTTTCGGCTTCCTATAGCAATAAACGGCGTCATCAAAATCTTTTGCGTCTTCCCCATCAATGGTGACAAAAGGAAGATGGCGCAAATCCGTGCGGTCTTTAATTTCTTCCGCACGGACATGCATCGGGATTTGCGCTGTTTCCGTAAGCACATCATCAGGCCACTTTGAAGGAATCCCGTGTGCCAGAATGGCAACCTCTATTTCCATGCCAGGCGCCATATGCTCGCCAAGAATATGAATAATTTTTCCGACTGCCTGGGTGCGGCTGCTTGGATAGGCCAGCAATTCTACGAGGACAATTTGTCCGTTTTTTGCGCCCAACGAATGCTCCGGCGGAATAGAAATATCCTGGGTCAGGCGCTTGCTGTCAGGAACCACAAAACCCACATTGTGCTCGGTAAAATATCGACCGACCACATTGGTGTTTACATGCTCAATCACTTCATGAATTTTACCTTCAGGGCGACCTCTGCGATCTACCCCCATTTCATAGGCAAGCACGATGTCGCCGTGCATCACTGAACGCATTTCTTTTGCCGACAAAACCATATCGGGGCTGCCGTCATCGGGAATAAAAAAACCAAAGCCGTCTGGATGCCCCTGGATGGTTCCTCTCTTTAAATTGATTTTTTTTAACAGGCAGTAACGCCCCCGCCTGTCTTGCATTAATTGGCCATCGCGTATCATGGCGCGCAGGCGGAAAGCCAAGGCTTCCTGCTTGCTTTCCTCATCCAATTCAAGTTTGCTTATCAGCTGATTGCGCGACATCGGCCGACCAAACTCATCCAGCACCCCCATGATAAATTCGCGGCTTGGAATGGGTTCTTTGTATTTTTGCTGTTCCCTTTTATAATTTGGGTCCAATTTATACAATGGTTTTTTGGATTTTTTACTCACGAAGCACCTGCCCTATTGAAGTGTTCTTCCAGTCTATCACTATTGGGCCTCCAACGTTAACGAAAAACCACACCGGGAAAGATAAGCCATTAATGGAGACAGCCCCATGTCTTCACCGGCCCAGTAAGTCGATGACGCTTGTTCTGTTGAGAGTTTAACCTTGTCCCATTGGCATACAGCAATCACATCCCTGCATGGAATTTGCTGCTCATGCCCGGGCATTGATTCAACGCAGCTCAATTCAAATATTTTGTCGCTCATAACCAACGCTGACCAGTTTCCTGCCTGAATCCGGCTGCTGAAGCCGGCGCCGGCATTTGGCTCAGAAACAGGGTGCGTAATCCATAAATCGCCCGAAGACAGGTTATGAACCATCATGAGCGCAGGTTTGACCACAGTCAGTTTTGCGATGTCTTCCTTGATGGCAACAGGCCTGCATCCTTGCGGATACACTTCTTCTGCCAGAGCATTGCCTGAAAGCAGCAGCGCAATGAACAGTAAAACACAATGCATTTTTTCTCCCCAATACCAATCTATGTTACGGTCTGTTAGAATTATTTCTTTTTGCATGAAAGCCTTGCAGGCTCTATTTTATTGGGTAGCTTATGAAATTTACAGACATGGTTGAAAAAATCGCCACTGTTCATAAAGAGAGCATCATTAAATGGAAACAATCCGGCCTGCATCTGCGGGAAGAAGGGCTTTTAAGGCTCGTAGAGGAAAACCATGCTTTTAATTATCAACTCTGGCATGCCGAAGATCGGGCACGGCGCGATGATAAAGGCTATGAATTTGTCTACCGCGCAAAACGTGAAATAGATCATTACAATCAGCAGCGAAATAACCGCATGGAGGATATTGACCTTTGGTTTTACAACAGTCTTGAGCCGGCTTCTTCCTCAACCTGTACCGTACACTCGGAAACTCCCGGGATGATGATAGACAGGCTATCCATTCTTGCCCTAAAATCCTACCATATGAAATTGCAAACCGAACGCACCGACGTTAGCCAGGATCACCTGAACACTTGTGAAGCCAAACTGAATACCATCGAGGAACAACTGCGGCAACTGCAAGCATGTCTCTTGGGGTTGTTAGAAGAAATTAGCAATAAATCAAGAACCTTTAGAATCTATCGCCAGTTTAAAATGTATAATGATCCGAGCTTAAATCCCGAGCTTTATTGAGTTTCGAGCACTATGCCTCTTGATTCAGGATTGTCAGGGGGTTTGTCGACAAAAATTTGTTTGACCTGCTTCTTGGTATTAGAGAAAAAACTAAAGCGCGTGAAGCTAAAGAGAAAGGAACCAGAGGACTGCGTTTCGCCGCTCGATTCCTTTTGTTTGGACGAATTTATTGCCAAATTTAACTCAGGCAAATTACCCGTTTCACTCTTATCGCAGAATCCGCGAACATAAGCGCGCAGCGCCAAGGCAACGGCAAAAACCGTTGAGCTGAGGCAGGCGAGCCCAAACATTACTGGCGTATCATGATAGTGGCCGTCTTCGTCCCTCTCTTGCCAGGAATTAAAGGTATAATCCACAGATTTTTGGCCCTTGCCAACGCCTGAAAAAAAAGAACGTGCAACTTCAAACCATTCCTGAAAGAAAAACTGGGGGGAAGCATCGAGAACCAAGCTCTCATCAATCGCCTTGTATGAGCCAGAGATTTCCAGCTCATTGGCCCTGGCGATATAATCCTTAATCTGCTTTTCAGTTTCGCCAAATTTTTCTTTATGGGGTTTATGGTTTAAATGAAAATAGTTTTTAATCAGGGCATAGGCCATGAAACCTACCAGACAAGCCATGCCCAAAGCAACCGTGGCAATCACAAAAAAGGCAGGGAAAGCGGCAAAGCTCATGGCATAAATTGTCGCTGCCGCAAACATCATGCTTGTGATCACGCTATAAGCGGCCAACCCATCTCTTAAGCCCGATAAAGCGGCTGATTTATACGATAAATTTAATTCATGCTCGAGCTCATTCCTTTTTTCGATAAACTTATTCAATATATCTTTCAGTGGCTTACGGTTAGTTTTGGGCGCCTTGGAAACAGGTTGCTCGGAGCTTACCTGTAATTCAGCAAGCCGCTCTTTCAATTCTTTGCTGCACAGGACCAGCTCCGTTTTTATTTTGTTAACTTTTAATTCGCGCTGTGCTTCAAATTCTTCATACACCCTGCTGGCGATGCACGCAATGGTAATAATCACGCAACATACAGAAAGCGTGATAAAAACAGGAGGCGCCATGCTGGCGGCGCCAACCACACCCATATAGAGATACAAGCTGTCAATAAATCCGCTGTAAAACTGCGATAAAACCGCCATTGGCAGATTATTCTTCTGTTGCTGAATTTTCCCTTGCAGCTCCAAAAGCTTGTCGTAAATTTTTTTATCGAGCTTATCCAGGCTTTCAGCATCCTGAATTTGTTCCAAAATTTTTTTATAGGCTTTATTAATGCCCTTGCGCTCGTTGCGCACGCTTCGGTACCAAATACGATTCAGAACTGAAATGCCCCCTAACAACAGGCCTGTCGGCAAGATTAAAAAATTCAAGTCCTGGCCCACAAAGGCATTGGCCACCTGGAAAGCGCTGCGCACCCCCTTGTATGCGTTCTTTAACCCCTTTAAGGAATCTCGGCAATAAGGCCAGAGTACGGCGATATAACGTTTGAAGGTATTAAACTTATTCTGTACGCCGTCATCGGGCTTTAAGACATTGCCGAGCAGGGAAAAACCAATCAGGACGACGGCTTCTGACGCGGCGATTAACGCGCCAGAAGGCGAAACCATCCATTCATGCATTGCATCGGAGGAGGATTGCTGGTTGTTTGTGCAGAGAATGTCAAAGACATATTTCACCATGCTATAGGAAATACTCAAACCATCGAGAGCCCCGTACAGCGCATAGACTATTTTTGTTTTCTCTAACTCTTTGGCAAAGGATACGCAGCCGGCATGGAAAGTCTTGTTTCGGGAGGCGAAAACATCATTCGCTTTTGGCGTTTCGGAGTGGGGCCTCATGCAAATAACGTGCAATGATTAAGTTGCGCAAATTGTACAATCTATTGAAGACAATGGCAAGCATCCTTTCAAAATGAATCAAAATTAGCCAAAAATTACAGGCGCATCGATAATTTTATCACAATGAAGCGTTCAAATAACACAAAAATAATGACGGAATTCTTCCATTTACAGCGAGGTATGGGCATACTGTCGCGATGAATGAGACAGCAACAGGCCTATAGTTTTTTATTTTTGCTTTTTCAAATTACAAAATTGGAATCATGAACCAGGAAGTGTTGGGAGTGTGCATGCGACGAATTGTAAGTTATTTTTTTTTCTCATTATTGTTGATTGGACAAGCTGCCATGGCAAACAGTGAAAAAATAGTATACGGCTATATTGAAAAAGCAACGCTGGTCGAGAAGAATTTAACCTTGCCGGCCAAGTTGGATACGGGTGCAAAATCTGCCTCCTTGAATGCCGTGAACATCAAGGAAATTGAGATCGATGGCAAACCGTACCTAAATTTTATTGTGCCCAGCAAAGAAGGGGATATAGCCTTTACAGCCGAATATATTGGCGATGTTAATATCAAAGTCCGCGCAGGAGAAAAATTGGTGTATCCTGTATATAGGAAAGCCATTAAGCGCCCTGTTGTGCTAATGCGCTTAAGGCTTGCCGATAAGGAGCGAGCCATTCAGGTCAATCTGACCAACCGCAAGCGCTTTATTTATCCGCTTCTTCTAGGCAGGGACGCCATCATCGCGTTTAACGGCATCGTTGACCCCAGCCTGAAGTATACCCTTAATCCTAAAGAATCGAGCAAACCATGAATTCCACAAAACGGCATTTATATGGATTGATAATCACTTTGCTCCTGGTGGGAACCGGCATTCTGTTATACCGCCACTGGGTACTTGATGTACCGCTCACTGAGACTGAAGACATCAAAAGCTGGATGGTAGAGGCCAACCTGCGTTTTACTGCAGCACGAAATGTCCCGGTTAAGGCATCCTTCAGCATCCCGTATATGCCTCCAAACTACAGCCTTCTTGATGAATACTATATTTCCCAAAATTATGGCGTAACCACCAATCTTGGCGAATACAACCGCTATGCAGTATGGACGTTAAGGCGCGGCAGCGGCCCCCAGTCCTTGTATTATCGGGCGATTTTCCGGGAAACAGATACAAAAGACTCTCCCTTGCCCAAATCTCCCATAGTGAAGGTGAAGCCTGTGCCTGACAATCAAAAACCAGCTCTGGAAACCATCATCAATAAAGCCCGCCAGGCATCAGCCGATATACAGACATTTGCGCAAAGCGCTATCAAGGAGTTAAACAAAAAAGATGGCAATGCCCGCCTGCTGGTTGGCAATGAATTTACTGATGAAAACATAGTGAATGCCACCATCCTTGTGCTGAATCACGCCAAAATTTTTGCCATACCGGTCCAGGGCATTTATTTAAATCAACAAAGCAAGGCGGAGGTGAATTTTTTTCTTGCTGTGCACAATGAGAAGGAATGGATTTATCTTGACCCCCGTACAGGGGCCGCAGGCTTGCCCAAAAACTTCCTCATTTGGCATTACGGCGGCGAACCGCTGTACCAGGTTGCCGGCGGCAGAAAGCCGCAATTTAACTTCAGCGTTTCTGAAACCCCTATCAATGCATTAAGCATAGCAAAGGCAAGGGGCCTGCAGACTGAATCCGAGCTGCTCCGATTTTCTCTTCTTCAGCTTCCTGTCAATGTACAAGAAACCTATAAAATCCTGCTGACCGTCCCCATCGGCACGTTCATTATTCTGCTTTTGCGAAACTTTATTGGGTTAAGCACTTTCGGCACGTTCATGCCGGTACTGATTGCCCTCGCTTTTCGTGAAACCCATGTGTTCTGGGGAATCACGTTGTTTACGTTTATTGTCTCCTTTGGTCTTTTAGCAAGATTTTATCTCGATCAATTGCGCCTGCTGTTGGTTCCGAGATTAGCTGCCGTATTAACAGTCGTTATTCTGCTGATGATCTTTATCAGTGTCATGAGCCAAAACCTCGGTTTGGCATCCGGCCTATCGATTGCCTTATTCCCCATGGTCATACTGACCATGACGATTGAGCGGATGTGCATCACCTGGGATGAGCGCGGCGCTTATGAGGCAGTCAAGTCAGGCGTAGGGAGCCTGGTGGCCGCTGTAATTTGTTATATCGTGATGAGTTACCCCCCTCTCCAGTATTTATTCTTTGCCTTCCCTGAACTGCTGTTTATCCTTCTGGCATTTATCTTGTGGTTTGGGCAATATCGAGGTTACCGGCTATTTGAACTCTTCCGCTTTAAAGTTCTTGCGGAGATGAAATAATGTGGAAAATTTATCGCCGTTTGAAAAAACATGGCGTATTAAGCATTAACAGGCGCAACAGTGATTATGTTTTACGCTACAATAAACGAAAGTTTTACCCTCTGGTCGATGACAAGCTTAAAACCAAGCAGCTGGCGTTGAATGCAGGCATTGCCGTCCCGCCTTTGTATACCGTTATCGAGTCAGAACATCAAATCAAAAATATAGACGCTATTTTTAAACCTTACACTGATTTTGTCATTAAGCCGGCCAGAGGGGCGGGAGGAGACGGAATTATCGTTATAACGGATCGCGTCTTTGGCCGCTATCGGCAAATAAACGGCAGGTTATTGAGCACGCAGGAAATCAGCTACCATTTGTCCTGCCTGCTTTCTGGAGCCTACAGCCTCGGCGGTTATCCAGATTATGCCATCATTGAACACCGGGTCATTGTCGACCCGATCTTTGCCGCTGTAAGCTATGAGGGCATCCCTGATATCCGCGTTATCACCTTGCTTGGATACCCTGCGATGGCCATGCTCCGCTTGCCCACACGCATTTCAGGGGGTAAGGCGAACCTGCATCAGGGAGCAATTGGCACGGGAGTCAATCTGGCGAATGGAGTAACCTTAGGAGGCGTGTTTCATAACGATGCAATTGATTATCATCCAGATACGCTAAATTCCATTGTCGGCATCCAAATCCCATACTGGGATAAAATTTTAGAGATTGCTGCCAGTGCCTATGAATTAACAGCGCTTGGGTATCTGGGAGTTGACATCGTATTGGATAAAGAACACGGCCCCTTGATGCTGGAGCTTAATGCAAGGCCTGGTTTAAACATTCAAATAGCCAATAGAGAAGGCGTATTGCAGCGTTATAAAACGATTGAAGCGCGTGCACAACAGAATAAGGACGAATCCATAGAAGAGCGGGTGGCATTTAGCAGGCAAGCATTTGCCCGCTAAATTGAGAAGATAACTATCCCTGCAGGTTACGAATGCGCTGGGCTTCAATAACCAGATTTCTGAAATAGTCATAAGACATATAGAAATCGCCGCGATCCCCAAGTCGATCACCCCAGGAATTGCGCAGTGTCAATAATCCGCGATGCTCACGGCCATGATCATCAATAGCAACAGCATTGTCATCATAACCTGTAATGACCATTTCGTGGCCGCCAAATTCAGCGCCATGATTGATATCATCGATAATTTCAGGAGTCAAAACCCATGAGTCATACAAGGCGTTATGTTTACCCACAGCACCAGCCACGCCCAAATGGAAATCAACCAATAAAACCCCGAAAGTCATGCGATCTCCCTGACGGAGCGCTTTTTTTACATCTTCAAGCACTTTATCAGTATCAGTTTCCTGCAAAACGGCTTGATATACATCTAAAACCGGGGACCATGCCACCATATCATCAGGCATCGGCTCACTGATTTGATGATAGTCAAGCAAGGAAATTTCGGTTTCAGGATCCTCGCCATTTAGAGGATATTCTGTCAATCCGCCACATCCATGAGCCCTTTGATTCTCTTTGCTGACCAGGCCAAACATTTCCATCTGGTTTAAAACGATATGGCCAAAAGAACCATTCCAGCCACTTGGACTGTAAGCATTATTTTCAAAATGCCGGCCTAGCTGGAGCTGGCAAAGCTGGCTTAAATAATCGCCTTTATTCAATACCGCATCAATGGCGGCAGTGTTGGCAAAGGTAACGCAGGAGCCATGATTGCCCTGATCAAGAACGGGCACCCCGTTCATTCCCAACTGCACATTGGATGTCCCGTTGGTGAATAATGCTTTATCTTTGCGCAAATTCACATCGAGGCGATGTTTAAATGTTTGTTTTGCGCTATCGGAGAGTTGAATCTTCATGAGGGCGATTTCTTTTGCGGCTGGCGCGCTAAGTGCCGAACGGGCCTTAACGCCGGGTACAGTCACTGTCTGCTTAATCTCACCAACAATTTGGATGTCATTGTTGGCAAACGCACCGCCCCACGCAAACATCGCGAGATAACACAGTCGGGATATTTTCATACCTTAGCTCTCCATTTTTTGTTGAAAGTGAAGTATACCATATGTTTTAAAATTGTTCATCAAAATCCTTTTCCTGCAGCATGAAAAATAAAAAACCGCTTTAAGAACAATGCGTTATTGCATAATTTTAATCCCAGACCACGTAAACTGGCTATAGGCGCCAAGGGATTGGCAAACAAGGCTTTTAGAGTCTCCATCAGGGTAATCGTTTGCCACACAGCGTGCTTGCGCTGACGTTGATAAGCCTTGAGCAACTTATCCATAGAGTCCAGATGACAGGCTTTCTCTGTAATCTTAATCCAACTATTCAGATCTGCCAAACCAACATTCAAACCCAAACCTGCCAGGGGATGAATCGTATGAGCCGCATCGCCCATCAACAACCAGCGCCTGCCGCTGTATTGCTGTGCATGGCGCATGAAGAGGGGAAAGCAAAAGCGGGGGCTTTGGACGCAGCAGTCGCCGAGCTTTGCCGCAAACGCTTTTGTCAAATGCTGGTTAAAGAGCTCATCCGGCAAATTGAGCAGCCAATTTGCTTTTGCTTGAGCGGTAGACCAGACAATTGAACAGGTATTCTGATTTGCCAGGGGTAAAAAGGCCAAGGGGCCTTCGCGATTAAATACTTGATAAGCGGTATTTTGATGCGGTTTCTCGCAAAGAACCGTCGCCACCACAGCATGCTGATGATAAGGCCAGGTTGTAACAGGCACATTTAACAAGCTTCTTGTCGCGGACAAGGCGCCATCCGCCACAATGAGCAGCCTGGCTGCAACATGTCCTGACTTGCTCTGTATCATGACCTTATCCGTTTGCTCATCAACCGCATCCACCGCGCAGTGCGGATAAAAAACGACGTCCATTTCCTTGGCTTTCTGCAACAAGGCCTGCTTTATCGCCAATTCCTCAAGGATGACACCCAGGTAATCCCCGCCTATCATCCTTGAGTCGAAATCAATATGGGCAGACGTTTGTGCATCCCAGACATGCATCGCGCGATAAGGGGCAAGGCGTTTTTTTTCCAGGGATTGCCAAACCTCAAGTTCCTGCAGCAGCACTTGCGAGGCATGATTGACGGCAAAGACACGGGCGCTTTTGGAATCATTGACCGGATTTAAGGATCCCTTATCCATCACTGCAACGGAATAACAGCGCTTACGCATGGCAATAGCAGCGCTCAATCCAATAACACCGCCGCCGACGACCAGCACATCAAAAGGTTCGTTCATCATCACCTCATGTTTGAATTTTGCCGAACAAATGGGATTTTACAGGCCAAATCCGGTACAACTCCTGTAAAACCTGAAGCCAATCGCCGCAGCAACCGCTGCATGGCCGGAAAATTATCCAAAGCCAGAAGCCCTGCGCCCCGAATTAACCCAAGGGCAGGGTTGTTAAAAGAAAATAACCCGACCAAACCGTCGGTAAAATGAGTGATTGCAGTTTGATCAAAATGGCGCGCCTTTTGATATGAGTGCAGCATGGCTTCATTTAACCCGCGCTCGAGAATATATTGGGCAAGAAGGGCAACATCACGTAATCCCAGATTAAAACCTTGACCTGCCACAGGGTGCAGCGTATGAGCTGCATTGCCGATAAATACGAGAGGCCATGCATGCTGTATGGGCATAATCACCTGCCGCAAAGGATAGCAGTTCCTGTTGCCTGCTTTTATAAACCGCCCCAAACGATAACCGAATGCGTGTTGCAGCTGCCGTAGAAATTCTTGCTCCGGGGCGTCTCTCAATTCACCCGCAAGGGCAGGAGGGAGCGACCAGACAAGCGCTGCACGATTGGCAGACATTGGCAGCAACGCCAAGGGACCTGACGGGGTAAAGCGTTCATATGCCCAGTGCTCATGTGGCCTTGAGAGGCCAATATTGGCAACCAGGGCCTGATGGTCATATTTTTTTTCCCGTTTTGGCAATTGACATAGCTCCCGTGCCCTGGAGTCTGCGCCATCGGCTGCGACAATTAGAGCAGCCCTGATCGAAATTGATTGTCCCAGATGGTCAATCGTGGCCGTGCCGGTTTTGCGGTCAAGCGCTGTAAGCTCTGCGGGAGCCAGTAAATTTTGCGTTTCAAGCTTTTTACTTAAAGCATGCTGCAAGTACTGCATTTCAATCACAAAACCATGCGGATTTTTACCGCCTGCCTGCAATCTGGTACTGCCAAAGCGCCTTTGTTCCGAAACATGAATATGATGGATTGGACACACTTCTTTTTCAAGCTCCTCCCAAACACCAAGCATGCTCAAAATGCGCGTGCTGGCAACAGATAAAGCGAGAGTCCTGGCATCAAAATCGGGGCTTATCTTGACTGCCAGAGGTTGCTTGTCCACCAGTAAAGTTTGATACCCGGATCCTCGCAGGGCGAGCATTAAAGCGGCACCTGTCAAGCCGCCGCCTATAATCAGAACATCCACCTCTCGATTAGCCACGGATAAAAGCCTCAATTTCTGCAGCATCAGCCGGCAAATCGGCCGTTATATTTTCATGGCCATTCTCAGTTACCAGGATATCATCCTCGATACGAACCCCTATACCCGACCATTTGCGGTCAATATCTTTTATTTGCGGATGAATATAAAGGCCGGGCTCAACTGTCAACACCATGCCAGGCTCAAGGCGACGCCAGTCCCCGCCTTCTTTATAATTCCCGCTGTCATGAACATCAAGCCCCAGCCAATGGCCTGAACGGTGCATATAAAAAGGACGATAGGCTTCCTCTGCCAGCAAATCATCCACGCCCCCCTTGAGGATGCCAAGCTCAACAAGGCCTGTTGTTAGAATGCGCACGATAACCTGCTGAATATCATCCCAGCGGCAGCCCGGCCGGACAAGCTGAACACCCGCCTTGTGCGCCTCGCGCACCAATTCATAAATCTGGCGCTGCTCCGGGCTGAACTTGCCGCTTTTGGGGAAGGTTCTTGTGATGTCAGCGGCATAATTTTCATATTCTCCGCCGGCATCAATGAGAATGAGGTCATCGCGGGCCAAGGGCTGATTATTGGCGGTGTAGTGTAAAATGCAGGCGTTTTTTCCCCCTGCAACAATCGGATCATAAGCAACACTTCGGCACCCCCGACGCGTAAGCTCATAGATTAATTCCGCTTCAAGCTCATATTCATATTGCGCCTTACGGCAAGCCTGCATGGCGCGCTTGTGCGCATTAACCGAAATCGCAGCCGCCTTCTTCATGAGCCCAATTTCAGCAGCGCTTTTTACAAGACGCATTTCACCCAAAAGAGGCCCAAGATCATAAAACGCTTCCGGCGCCTTGTCCCCGCGTCTGGTTTGCTGCTTGACCAATTGCCAGGATTTAAAAATACGCTTTTCAAAAGCAGGGTACCGGCCTATGGGATAATAAATTGCTGTTCTTCCGGCGAGAAGCTCAGGCAAGCGCTCAGTTAAACTGTCCAGGGAAAAAGCCTCGTCAACGCCAAGCGTTGCGCAGGCATTCTCCTGCCCCAGTCGCTCTCCTGTCCACTGCTCCTGCGCCAGGTCTTTCGGCAGGTTGAACAAAACACTCTCGCCTTTGCCGGCGAAAACTGCAAGCAATGCATCTGGTTCATTAAAGCCTGTAAGATAATAAAAATCACTGTCCTGGCGGAAACGGTAATAGGCGTCTCCATTTCGCAGCACATCACTGGCTGCGGGGATAATGGCTACAGAGTCAGGTAGTATTTTCTGCGCCAGTTTACGCCTGCGTGCGAGAAATTCGTTACTTATAAGCATTGATCATCGCCTAGTGTGTTTTTTCCCGGTTTTTTTGAGTAATGCCCTGATCGTTGAGATCGCTGTATATACGCAAAACCGCCATGCGGGCATATTCACTCACTTCCATAAACGCAAACTCATCCCCTTCGCCCAGTTGAATGGATTCATAATCCAGTTTTGCAAACTCAGCAAGATGAGCCGCTGCATTTTGCGCTTCCTCTTCCTGATAATTGTCCAAACCAATGCCGCACGCTAAAAGCCCGCGGGTAAATCCCTCGCACCATTCACTGAACGCCTGCGCCCGTTCCACAAGGCTTGCCTCATCACCTGGAATCAATAATTGAAATCCAAAATCCAGAGAGACAATTTGCTGATAGCTTACTGAAAAAATATTAAACAATGCCAAAAAGGCATGTTTGTTTCCCGAACCTAAAGCGGGCGAAACCAGGGACTGCAGGTAGGCTTCCCCCTTTTGAATCTCACCCGCACAAAGATAACTGCATAAAATACCATGAATTTCGCTACCGGAAACAGGCAGGGATAAAGGCGCGATAGACTCACAAAAAGCATGGTAGTCCGGGAACTCTAAGTCTTGGTTATTCGTTGACATGGCTCAAGCTGCTCGATAATGCAAATATATATGATAACTGATTTGCTCAAACAAGCCAAAATTGCTACTATTTAAGCATCAAAACTTGGGGAACATCCCTCAATAGACCCTGAACCCAAGACAACTTTGGACACATATGACAAAGACAAAAAACTGTAGCATACGCATATTAAACAAGTCTTATGAAATCAAATGTCCTGAATCGGAAGCGGATCATTTAGAGCAAGCCGCCCACAAATTAAATAGCGAGCTCCTGGCAAAAAAGCAACAGTTCAAACACCTTGATGACTATCAGCTTCTATTACTGGCTGCCCTTCATTTAGGGCATGAATTAATCATCTGTCAGGAAGAACAAAATTTGCAACGCCAGCAGCTAACCCAATTCATTAACTCGCTTGAAAATAAAATCAATCAGGCCGCGGGAATTCCCCAGCAAAAAGAACTAATTGATTAAGCGCGCTTTCTCATCACTCATCCCATTGGCAATATGATTGCTTGCAGATGGTAAAATCAATGCTAATGTAATGGAATAGAATGGCAACCTGGGGACAAGGATGGCTGTATTAACCGTTTTTGTCTTAGGCGAAGCTGATAATAGCCTCATCACCTTCGATACTTTACTTTTATCCGCCTTGGAAGACTGTGCCGGTGAGCATATTCTCTTTGAAATCCAAAACAAAAATGAGCGCAAAACTCACGCCAAAACGCGCGCTGCCGCCAAAGAAATAATCCGCTGGCTGTCAAGGCAGGAAGGTACGGAAAACAGCATCAATCTGGCAACCTCAAACCATGCCGCCTTAACCGCTATTGAAATCGCCGATCGCTTGCATAAAATTGAGACTTATCTGGCAAGGCACCGTCCATTATTAAGTTCCGAGGGGATATCTTTACTTAAAAAACTCAACACCTTATCTATCAATATATTGGCCATGACTCAGGCAAAGGTTATTGATGGGAAAGATTCAGTTGTCATCCCTGCCAATGTAACCCGTTTCACTGCCATTTTGAACATGGACTCGCCTGAGAGCAGCATACAGCCGAATCAATTAACCCGCCTCCTTGCCGCATCCATCAAAACCCAACCTGTCCTGTTGCCTGTTTACGCGCCGCACATCGGCAGGAACGATGATGGCGACCAACAGTCAATCAGGTATTTTCATTATTTGCTCCACCAATGCCTGCATAAGAACGGCACCGCCCTTGAGCTGTACCCTTTGGAAAATATTGGCAGCGCGCGGCAGGGCAGCCGGAAATGGCTAAGAATCTGCTCCGAATACCATCATGAGATTGAGCGTCATTTTCAGGGTGAAAATTTCTTAGAAAACATGATCCGTTTTAATCACAATCTGGCTTTTTATGTTAGGCATGCAGACTTTTTTATTAATCAGTTGGAAAGAGAGTTATTTAAAATCGCTTATCCTAAAGTCTTTAACTTTTTATTCGAGAAAAACCTGTTTGATCGTCGTTTTCCCGATGACAGCATGAGCCATCCTGATGCAGTAGTTCAAGAATTGAAGCAATTAAAAAGAAATAATCCCCTCCTCTTTAAGAGGTTATGCCGGCATGAGCTGTGCCGTGATAAAGAGGGACTGATTCATGGCAGCCCCCAGGGGAACCATGCGCTGGAACCTTGCACAACGATCATGCAAATCCTGCCTTTTTTGCTCTCCAAGACATTCATGGCAAACCAGGAAGAGTTTGTGAAATTAGCCAGTTTGGAACAGGAAGTCTATCAGCTGACTTTTGGTTATGAGAATAAACCGTCACGATTAAGCATTTTTTCCGAACGAAGACAGGCTCATAAAACAAAAACCATTCGCGAGGAAGTACAAAAAATCATTCATGAGCCCCCTGCAACGCCTGCGATAAAGCAGCAGAAAATTCTAGACAGCCTGGAAAACCATTATATGCATCTGTTAAAAGCCAACAGCAATAGCGAATTGTTATCTCTTTTAAAACGATGCCTGAAGCGCCACGGCAGGCGCTATCAAACCCGTCAAACCCCGCTGCCCAAGGAAATCCTCGCGGGATTCGTCAAGGGCTTATTTGATCTTTTGAAAGAAACCATCAGCTTTATTGGCCATTTGGGCTACGTGGGGGGCGATATTTTAGGCGCCGCCGGGCAAGCTTTGGAAAATTTTGGAAAAAAAACCAATGCCGCTTTGGGGAGGCTTGGGTATAACCCTTTGAAATATCTTGCTGCAGCGCTTGCCTGGCTTATCCAGGGAATTGGGTTTGCGCTTAAGGCAAACCTTGGCCTTAAACCCATATGCAATACCGTAACTTCCGGCATCCGGACTATCCGTGATGCAGCCGTAATCGCCATACGCGCCCCTGAAATTAAGCATGAGCGAAATGATGATGAAGATGTGGCGGAGCATCCTTGCACTGTATGAATAAGGCCTTGATTTTATTGACATTCATCTGCCGTCATCAGTCTTTTTCTTGGGTATTGACCTGCAATAACGATACATTTTGCAAGCCGCGGGGAAGCCTGTGCCCCCTGCGCCCGCGCTCGCCTTGATAATGCGAAAGGTCGGCCTCTTTCAGGGTGAAATGACGTTTGCCCGCAAAAATGGTCAAAATATCACCCGGAGCCAATACCTGGATGTCGGCCACATATTCTTCCCGCAGCTGAGATTTCACTGCCGGTATATTGATTAATTTATTGCCTTTGCCCCGGGCCAGCTCTGGCAATTCTTGCACAGGGAAAATCAACAAGCGGCCGGAGCTCGTCGCGCAGGCAACTTGTGCCTGTTCTTTATTTTGAATCAGGCGGGGCGGCAGCATAAGGCTGTTTTCGGGAAGCTTAAGGCAGGTTTTGCCATTGCGGTTTTTAACATACAGTTCTTTTAGCCGGGTAATGAATCCATATCCTGCGTCAGACGCCAGCAAGACCCAGTCTTCCGGCTCACCGCTGATTAGGTGCGCAAAAGTCATGCCGTCCGCCGGGTTTAACTTGCCGGTAAGCGGCTCGCCCTGGCCGCGCGCCGAGGGCAGGGTATGGCCAGGCAAAGCATAAACTTTTCCTTCTGAATCAAAAAACAGAACTTGTTGATTGGTACGGGCATTGGTTTGGGCCCTAAACTCGTCTCCCGCTTTATAACTTAAATCGCATCCATTGATATCATGTCCTTTTGCAGCACGCACCCAGCCCTTTTGCGAGAGGATAACCGTGATGGGCTCATTAGGCAGGATATCCTCTTCCTTTAAGGCTTGGGAATCTTCGCGCTCCACGATGGCAGACAGGCGTTCATTGCCAAAACGGTCTCTATCCGACGCGATTTCCTGCTTCACGAGCGACCGTAAGCGTTTTTCTGAAGACAAGGTTGCCTGCAGGTAATCGCGCTCTTCCTCCAAGTCATGCTTTTCTGCTGTGAGCCTGATTTCTTCAAGCCTTGCCAAATGCCTAAGCTTGGTTTCCAAAATGGCATCTGCCTGGCGTTCACTGAGGTTAAACCGGGCCATTAAGGCAAGCTTTGGTTCATCGGCCTCACGAATGATGGCTATTACCTCATCAATGTTTAAATAGGCAATCAGCAATCCTTCTACAACATGAAGCCTGTCTAGCACCTTATCCAAACGGTGCTGGAGACGCCTTTTAACTGTTTGCAAACGAAAAACCAGCCACTCATTGAGTATTTCCAATAAATTTTTAACCTTGGGCTTTCCGTCAAGGCCTATCAGATTAAAGTTGGCGCGATAGTTGCGCTCCAAATCAGTTGTGGCAAATAAATGGAGCATTAAGCCATCTAAATCAACCCGGCTTGATCTCGGTACAATCACCAGGCGGGTCGGGTGCTCATGATCAGACTCATCGCGAATATCTTCAACCATAGGAAGCTTTTTCTGCTGCATTTGGGCCGCAATCTGCTCAAGAATCCTCGCGCCAGAAACCTGGTACGGCAGAGCGGTGATGACAACCTGATGCTTTTCTATAGCATAAACAGCACGCATTTTGATGGAGCCTGTGCCATTGCGATAAATCTCGGCTATAGATTGGCGAGGCGTGATGATCTCGGCCCGACTCGGAAAATCAGGGCCTTGAATATAGTTTAAAACCTGTACTAAATCGGCACCGGGATGATCAAGAAGATGGATGCAGGCATCAGCTACCTCAACGAGGTTATGGGGCAGTATATCGGATGCCATGCCTACTGCTATCCCGGTTGCCCCGTTCAGCAACACATTAGGCAACCTCGCGGGCAAAAGGGCAGGCTCCTTGAGTGTCGCGTCAAAATTATCCACCCAGTCGACAGTTCCCTGCTGCAACTCAGATAACAAAACATCAGCGTATGCCGAAAGGCGGGCTTCCGTATAACGCATGGCGGCGAACGATTTGGGATCGTCTGCAGAACCCCAGTTACCTTGTCCGTCAACCAAGGGATAGCGGTAGGAAAATGGCTGCGCCATCAATACCATGGCTTCATAACAGGCTGAATCACCGTGCGGGTGAAACTTACCCAACACGTCACCTACGGTGCGGGCAGATTTTTTATACTTTGCCGATGCCTTAAGGCCCAGCTCTGACATGGCATATACAATACGCCGCTGTACCGGCTTAAAACCATCTGCAATGTGCGGCAGCGCGCGATCCAGAATGACATACATGGAATAATCAAGATAAGCCTTTTCTGTAAATTCGGTCAGCGGTTTTCGTTCAATCACATCATGCATAGCGTTCAGGCCCTGGTGTATAAAGATTTTTCATCCATTCTAGCAAAAAATAACCCAATAAAGGTAACTGTAAAAAAGGAATTTCCCGCCCGCAAGCCACTGCTTTTTTTCAGGATTACCAGGATGCTTCATGCTGGCTCTTTGTGGATAACTTTATGAGTTTTGTTTAGCCCTGAGGATCACAAAACATAACCCATTGATTTTTAAAAATTTTATAAAAAGAATGTGAATGACACCCCATGCATGTCTGTGGATAACTTTGTGGAATAACAGGTATAATCTTAATAAGTATTTGTAAACACTTTAAAAATTTATTATGTCAGTACTATGCAGTATTTTATTTTTTCTTCTTAATGACAAAACACTGGTGAATTTTTTTGTTGCGTTTAAAATCCGGATCAATGGTTTCGGCGCTAATATCCTGCACGTCAAATTGGCTGCTGACCAATGGCGACAATTTAAACTTTCTGAGGTTGGTAGAAAAATATAAAGTGCCATCCTCTTGCAGCAAACGCACAGCGCTTGCAATCAGTGAGTCCTGATCGCGCTGGATATCAAGCGTTCCCTGCATGCGTTTGGAGTTGGAAAAACTCGGCGGGTCAAGGAATATCACATCGAACCGTTCCCGGCAAATTTTAAGCCATTGCAGGCAATCCTGTTGAATAAACTGGTGCCGATTTAAGCCAAGCTCATTCAGTTTAAAATTACGTTCTGCCCAATGAATGTATGTCCTCGATAAATCTACATTTGTTGTATGCGCGCCAGCCAATGCCGCATGCACGCTTGCAGCCGCCGTATAGCAGAAACAATTTAAAAACCGGGTGCCGGCCGGCAGGCTTGCAAATCGCAGGCGCAATGGGCGGTGATCCAGGAACAAGCCGGTATCGAGGTAATCATAAAGGTTAACATAAAATCTTGCCTTGCCTTCGCGAACGATTATATTCTGCCCGCTTTGGCTGATTTTCTGATACTGGTTGCTGCCTTTTTGCTGTTTTCGCTGCTTGACAACCAAATTACCGGGAGAAATATTCAATATCCTCGGCACCACTTGCAATACATCAAGGCTTCTCCGTTCAGCTTTATGTTTCGGCACGGTAGCCGGAGGGGCATACTCCTGCAACACGGCATAATCTTCATAAATATCAATGGCGAAAGCATACTCAGGCAAATCATGATCATAAACACGATAACAATGAATATCATTTCGTTTCGCCCATTTTTGCAAATGTTGGAAATTTTTCTGCAGGCGATTGGCAAACATTTGCGCCTCGGCCGACCATTGCCCGCTTCCTTTTAACCGGTTATCGGCGAGGTGAACGCAGTATAGCTTGCACTCCAATGGACCGTTGTAAATTGTATATTGTTTATGCGATCTTAAACCTGTAGCCTTGGCCAGCATGGGATTTGAAGTCAGAAACGCCATTTCCCAACCTGGATAATGTTCATGCATCGCTTGCCCCATCTGTTGGTAAAGCGGCACCAACGGTAAAGCATCGCCCAGGCGCTCGCCATAGGGAGGATTGCAAATGACAAGTCCTTTTTTATCCTGTGCTCTGCATTCGGAGAGTTCTTTAAGGGCAAATTCCACCAAGCGGCTGACGCCGGCTGACTCGGCATTGGCTTTTGCAGCTTCAATCATTTTGGCATTGCTGTCGGTGCCTATAAGCTTAAGCTTAACGGGGCTCACCTGCTTTAATGCCTGGTTGCGCATCTTCTCCCAAAGCGTCGGCTGATGCATCGCCCAATGATTCAATGATTGATCCGCACGCAACAGCCCGGGCGCAATATGAGCCGCCATCATAGCCGCTTCAATCACGAGGGTGCCTGAGCCGCAAAAAGGATCATGCAGGGCATAGCCAAGCAGCGCGAGTTTCGGCCATTGCGCGCGAATCAGCATGGCAGCTGCCACATTTTCTTTTAACGGGGCAGCTCCTGCCTGTTTGCGGTAACCGCGCTGATGCAGGCTATAGCCTGTTAAATCAAAGCTGACTGTCAGGGTATCATGCTTCAAATGAGCATGGAGGAGAATTTGCGGCTTCTCGCGTTCTACAGAAGGTCTTTTATTTTGCAGTTTGCGGAAATGATCCGCTATGGCATCTTTTACAACCTGGGCGCCATACATTGAATTGCGGATTTGCGCGGTTGTTCCATGAAACTCGATAGCCAGAGTCTTATCTGCCGAAAACACAGTCTGCCAGGCAAATTGGTGGCAAAGCTTATAGAGCGTTTGCTCATTGTGCGCGTGTCCGCTGAATAGGATCAGCTGCACCCGGTTTGCTAACCGAGACCAAAGGCAAAGCTGATAAACCGTTGCTAAATTTGCCTCGCCATAAACCCCCTGGGGGCTCACGCGCGTCACCTGCAACCCAAGGCCTTTGACTTCTTCTTCAAGGAGATATTCGAGTCCCTTAGGGCAACTCACGAATAAGGAAAATTTCATTGTAAATATGTCCTCAAATAGCGAAACAGCGCTTTTTGCGCTCCTTTTTGCTGGACGAGATTTTGCTCAGAAACCGCTTTTTTGATTAAAAGCCGTAACTGTTGAATATCTTCTGGCTGATACTGGGCAATGAATTCAGTCAAAGCTTCCTTCCCGCCATGGATTAATTTCTCCCGCCAAAGCTCGGCCTCATGAAACGCTGCCGTCTGCGCCTTGCTTTCAGCCATTAACTCATCATAAGCGGCAAGGATGGCATCGCTGTCTGCTGCGCGCATTAATTTGCCAATCAGCTGAGCTTGCCGCCTTATCGCGCCGTGGCCGCGCAATGCCTTGGCATCCAGAATGGCTTTTCTTAGCGGTTCAGAGAGCGGCAATTTATCGAGTTTATCCACACTGAGGGCTACAAATTTCACACCGATTTTTTGCAATGCGTCTGCTTCGCGCTTCTTTTGAGTTTTACTTTTCGGCTCGTCCATTACATCTTTTCTTTAAAAAATATTGCTGATTATATACTTTTCGGCAAATATTTGCTGAAATCCTGTGTCCTCATGAATCCCTGCCGAATAAGTCACGGCTGTAAACTTTAAACAGCACATCATCCAGTTCCCCGCTCACGCGGTTAGCAATGATGAGATCCGCCTGCTGCTTGAAACAGTCAAGATTTTGAATAACAGGTGACTGAGCGAATTGAACCTCATGAAGTTTTGGTTCGTAAATAATCACTTCCACCTGCCGGGCTTTAAGTAATCGAATGATGTCTAAAATGCTGGCTTCCCGAAAATTGTCAGAATCCTGTTTCATAATCAGGCGATATATCCCGACGACCCTGGGGTTACGGTTTAAAATCTGCCTTGCAATAAAATCCTTACGCACTTCATTTGCCTGGACGATGGCGCCAATCAGGCTTTGCGGAATGCCGCGGTAATTGGCCAGCAATTGCTTTGTATCCTTGGGGAGACAATAACCGCCGTAACCAAAGGAAGGATTGTTATAATGCCCGCCAATCCGCGCGTCGAGACAGACTCCTTCCACCAGATCCCTGGCATTTAGGCCGGAAACTTCTGCATAGGTATCAAGTTCGTTAAAAAAGGCAACGCGCATGGCAAGGTAAGCGTTAGCAAACAATTTGATTGCTTCTGCCTCCGTGCTGTCAGTGTATAACACAGGCACTTCTTTTTTATGCGCCCCTTGCAAAAGCAGGCTTGCAAACAGTTGTGCGCGCTCTGATTTTTCGCCGATGATGATGCGTGAGGGATTAAGGTTATCATGCAAGGCTTTCCCTTCCCGCAAAAATTCAGGTGAAAAAATAATATTGCCGCACTGGAACTCTTTTTTAATTTTATTTGTGTATCCCACAGGTACGGTAGATTTAATGACAATCACTGCCCGGGGATTAATATTTAAAACATCATCAATCACTGCCTCTACCGACTCTGTATTAAAATCGTTTCGCAGAGGATTGTAATCCGTTGGGGTGGCAACCAGCACAAAATCAGCATCCTTGTACGCCTCTTTTTTATCGCAGGTTCCCCGAAAATCCAGATTTTTTTGCAAAAGAAACTGTTGAATGTCTGAATCTTCAATTGGAGATTGGCCAAGATTCAGCATGTTGACTTTATCGGTGAGAATATCAAAGGCAACCACTTCGTGGTTTTGCGCCAAAAGCAATGCGTTGGCTAAACCAACATAGCCCATACCGGCAACGGCGATTTTCATTTTATGGGTGTTTTTTTTGTTTTTCAGATTGATCTTTAGGGAGTTCATTTTGGGAAAACGCTCGAATGATTGATAGCCATTTTGTGCTTGGGCGGGGCGAATAGCAAGCTCTGTACTGCCAATGCCCCTATACATGAGCCAAGCCATGCTCTTTTAGGCCCGGGCGGGCGTAAAGATAGGTTTTTCCTATCGCATAGGCATTGTAAGTTAATATCATTAATAAAAGAAAGTGCAGCCAAGTGACGGTTAAATGAGTAAATACAGGAAGGGTAATGAGAACGCCCAGGCAACCTGAAAGGCTCAGTATCAATGTCTTTTTTAAAGGAATTTTATCATGCTTTAAAAAAACCATGGTAGTCAAAGGCTGTTGCAAGGCGCCAGCTGTGGTCATGATGGGAAAAGCAACAACCGGGGACACATTTAACAAAAATAAAACTGCCTGCACCATGACGAACAAACCAATTCCTACTGAAGTCAGAGCGCCGCATACAACCATGCCCATAAATCCCAGAACAAGCTTCCACGAATGCAATTCAGTCACGCTGCCCCCTATTGGCATCAGGCGGAAATGGTGACTTAGCAACAAGGCAATGATTAAGATAAAACAGCAAATCATGGCCAACCGAATGGCCTGCCTGCTTAAACGGCTGACTACGGTTCCACCAATTAAGCCGCCGATGCAGGCTCCTGTAACCAGGGTGACAAGCGTTGTCAGGTCAACTTCAATAAGCTGCATAAAAAAAAGAGATTCGATCATGCCCGGAAGAACCTGGGCTCCGTTATTGACAGCAGGCAATTCCTCATCCTTAAATGTGCCTAATAGTTTTGCAAGCGCAACATTGACAGCAAAGCTGCCGACGCCAAGTGTATCGGCAATAAAGGCAATGATCCCGCTGACGCCAAGCTTTAAATACTCGGCAGGCGTAACAGCTACAGCTCTCTGCTGCCTTAAACGATAAAGCATCCAGGCAAAGCAAAACAAGCTAAACAGCAATACAGCAACAATAATCAGAGTAATCGCCATGACCCTCTCATCAAACAATAGTGAACTTCTAACAACAATAATGCCGTGTAGTCTATAGGTTGATGATTTATTTAGCAAGCAATGAGTTTAATTTATGCACAAAAAACAATAGGCATCCGGATCAATGGATGATTGCAAAAATCATGTTAAAATCATGTTCAAAAATTGGTTGGATGAATCGATGCCGTATTTCAAAACAATCCTGCTGGCAACAAGTTGCTTCTTTTTTTCTTCCCTTATCCAGGCGGAAATTGTATTGCACGACTTGCAAAATAATAAAATCAGCTTTTCATCGCTGCAAGGAAAATGGGTATTTCTTAATTATTGGGCAAGCTGGTGCCAGCCCTGCATTGATGAAATTCCAGAGCTTAACCGCTTTTACAATAAACATAAACACAAAGTGGTCATCTTTGGCGTTAACTACGACGCATTGCCAATAGAGGAACAAAGGCTTTTGGTCAGGCAGTATGATCTTGCCTACCCATCCTTAAGCCATGACCCTGCCGCAAGCCTAAATCTCGGCGATATAAGAGGGGTGCCGATGACATTTGTTTTTAATCCCGAAGGTCAATTGGCGCATACCTTGACCGGAGGCCAGACAAGTAAAACCTTAAGCCGAATTATCCGTTTGGGTTAGTTTTTTCAGGCCCTTTTCCATGAAACAATTCTTGTTTTTTATCGCGGCTGATGCGGATTAAAAGGCGCCAGCCTCCTTCTGCCAAAGCTTTTTCCCCAAGCACCGCATCAAGCTCATATAATTTTGCACGAAGTTTTCCCTCATTGGGGCTTAGTTCAACCTCTTCTTCAAACACAGCGCCATGCAACATCTGGATAACAGCAGTACGCAGTAAATCCAGCCCTGCGCCTGTTTGTGCAGATATCCATACTTTACAGCTTTCTTCCTGGCAATCCAGTTTCGCCTGCCAGCCTTCCTGCAAATCAATTTTATTAAATACCTGAATTTTTGGTATCTTGTCAGCGCCAATTTCATGCAAAACCTTGTCCACAGACAAGGCTTGTTCACGCCAATTCAGATCAGAAATATCAATAACTTGTAACAGCAAATCCGCCTCTTTCGTTTCTTCCAAGGTGGCGTGAAAAGCATCTATTAACTGATGCGGTAAATCGCGGATAAAACCCACCGTATCAGCCAGAATGACCGGCTGGGAGCCAGGGAGGTCAAGCCTTCGCATGGTTGGATCAAGCGTTGCGAAAAGCTGATTTGCAGCAAAAAGCTGAGCCCCGGTTAGTTTATTGAATAAGGTTGATTTACCCGCGTTGGTATACCCCACCAAGGCAACAGTGGGCAAAGACGCCTTTCGCCTTGCCTGCCTGCTTTGATCGCGGCTTTTTCGCACTTTTTCCAGGCGCTGGTGAATGGTTTTAATGCGTTCGCGCAATAAACGGCGATCGGTTTCCAATTGTGTTTCGCCGGGTCCCCGCAACCCAATGCCGCCTTTTTGGCGCTCAAGATGCGTCCAGCCCCTGACGAGGCGCGTAGACAAATGCTGCAATTGCGCAAGCTCCACTTGAAGCTTTCCTTCAAATGTGCGGGCCCGCCTGGCAAAGATATCTAAAATCAAGCCTGTTCTATCAACGACGCGGCATTGCAGCAAACGTTCCAGGTTTCGCTCCTGCGAAGGTGAAAGCTCATGGTTGACCAAAACCAGTTCCGCCTCATAAGCCAACACCTGCTGGCGGATCTCTTCTGCCTTTCCTGCGCCTACAAAATACTTCGGTTCAGGCACCGCTCTTGCGCCGCAAACAGTCCCCTGAATCTCCGCTCCTGCCGATACAGCAAGCTCTTTAAATTCTGCCAGGGCCCTTTCAGCATCGATACCCGGCAGCGCCAACTGCACCAAAACCGCGCGCTCACCGCCTTCTGGCCTTTCAAACAAGATATCAACCCGTAAAAAACACAAAAAGAATGCTAGTCTGCCACAGTTTTATGCTTCTCACCAGTACTGCCCTTGAGCATGCGGGAAGGCACAACAGTAGAAATGGCATGTTTATAAACCATTTGGGTGACAGAATTTTTTAACATGATGACATGTTCATCAAAACGATCCACTATGCCGTGTAACTTGATCCCGTTGACCAAAAAAATCGACACCGGCATCTTCTCGCAGGCCAGTTCATTCAAAAATTCATGTTGCAGCGACCGGTTCTCTGGCATCACAGACTCCTTATGATTTTTATTATTATTCTAGTACAACGTTTCAAGGCTTCTCCAACGCTGAAACGTTACGCCTGGTTTTTAGAGCAGCTTCTTTCCCTGTAATCGGTCCTGCGTGGTAAAACTTTAACGGGCTTAACAGGAACAGGGAATCAATCCATTGATTGGCACTGTTTATTATTTTTTTTGCTATGCTTAACAAAACAAGCGCTTATAAAAGAATACATAAAATAAGTCTTTTTGATTGATGGGTTTTAAAAAACAGGATTTTTTAGACTCGGAGGCAACATGCAAAGATCAACTTTTCTGGCCAAAGTTATCGGCTGGTACTGCGTCATATTAAGCCTTGTTATGATTTTTCGCCAAGAACAAATAAAAGCCATATTCCAGCAAATCGCCTCAGAACAGGCATTACTATTTATTGTCGGCATTATGACCTTGATTTTGGGCTTATTGCTGGTCATCAGCCACAACGTCTGGAAAATGCGCTGGCCTTTATTGATTACCCTGTTATCATGGCTGACCCTAATCAGCGGCATTGTGCGATTGATTTATCCAGAAATCGGAATAGAAGCCGCCCTATGGTGGTTCGAAAATACGTCATGGCTCATTTTTGCCGCAACCATTTATTTATTAATCGGTATCTATTTGCTTTATAAGGCATACAGCCATTTGTTTTATGAACTGTAAATTGTTAGAAATTCATTTTACATCTCACAAACTTTGACTATGCTTAAACTTGCCTGAACTCATTAAGGACTATGATCATGGATAATTTAAAAAAGGAAAGCAAAGAATTGGACAACAAAAAATCTCATGTCGGCAAGGCAGCGAGCGAGCTCTTGAACGAGAGCAAAAAGCTCGCCCATGAAATCTATGAAGAAGGCCTGCATAAAGTGCACGATGCACAAAAAAATGTGAAAGTCTATTCAGATGAGGTAGTGGAAAAAGTTCGCGAAAACCCCATTACTTCGATATTAATAGCGGCGGGTGTTGGCTTTCTTTTATCCTCCATACTTCGTAAATAATGCGTCTTATTGAGGAATTAATTGGCCTTGTTTCCAGTAAACTGGCAATCGTTGGTAATCTTTTTTCGCTCATCAAACTGGAAGCAAGGCTCCTCGGCTTAAGCATTGTTCCCTTGCTGCTTAATCTTTGCCTGTTATTTGTGATCCTGTCGGCTACCTGGCTTACGCTCTCTCTCCTCATCGGCTTTCTCATTTACTTAAATTATCCCAGCGTACTCATTGCTATCCTCGGCGTTTTACTCCTTCATCTTTTATTGCTGGGCTTACTCATCCGCTATCTGCTATTTAATTTACAGAACATGAGCTTTAGGGAGACGAGAAAATTCTTATCAAATCGGAATAATGATCGTGAAGAGAAGACAACTCATTCAGCAAACGAAAATGCTGGCAAAGCAGTTACGCAAGCAACAAAGTGACGCGAATAAGCATCAAAAACAGCTAGGTTATTGGTGTAAAAAAAACAAACTGCTGCTGGCAAGCTTGCTGATCCCTGCTTTTTTAATCGGTTGGTATAGCGGCAATCGAAAACGCGGCAAAAAATTCATCAAGCAATTGAGCCGATTAATGATGCTTGCCGCATCCACCGCATTCAAAAAAAGCTTGGCCAATCGATAGTGAACAAGCTTTAGCATAATCCTGTATTTCCTCAAAAAATGCATATTGAGAAATATCTTACAACAATATCCGTTGTTTGCCTTATGAAGCAGAGTGTAAAAAAGTTATACTTAAATTGCAGGGATTGACATGGATTGTCTGACATGAAGTCATACAGGGATTCAATATACCGCAAGGACGCGGCCTATCATCTAATTGGCGCATCCAACTTGACCTTCAAGTAAAACTGAATGATTTACCCAGCCCCAATGCCTCCCGTTTAAAACGATAGCGGTTGGCTTGTAAAAATAGCGGTAACCATTTTTTTTAAATTTTCATTACGGAAAACCATCAGCTTGTTATAGAGCCTCCTGGCCTGCAATTGTTTTCCAGCCTCTGCGAGGCTTATGATTTCTAAAGCCCATTGGTGCTGTTTTTTATGTAAGTCATATAACGTGTTGCAAGTATCCCCATCCTGAAACCTTGATTTGTGTTTTTGCAGCCATTTTAGGATTTTGCAGGTTTCAACGTTAAAATCAGGAATTTGATCCACGCCGTCATATAAAAACCGCTCTAGTTTTTGATAGGCAATAAAATGCTCAATAGCTGCTGCTATTATTTCATCATATTCAGCATGAGAAAATCGATTTGCGGTCCACTCAGCACCAAGCTTCCAGTTTTTCACCCAGGGTATAATCTCATCTTCCGGCATGGGCTTGGCAATGGCATGCCCCTGGGCCAAGTTGCACCCAAGCTGCAGCAAAAGCTTGCCGTGCGTGATTGTTTCCACCCCTTCAGCAACCAAGGGGCGGTCCAGTATTTTGCATAGCCTGATTACAGAAAGTAAAATCGCCAAATCCTTCGGTTTATCAAAGATATCCCGTATAAAAAACTTTGGTCAAGCTTTACTTCTCGGGTATCAAGCTCTTTAAGGTAAGCCAGGGAAGAATATTTTTTGCCAAAGTCATCCAGGGCAAAATGGATACCTTGGGCTTTAAATCGATTAATTAAATCAGATACCAAATCCAGATCTTCTATCGCCTCAGTTTCGAGTACCTCAAGAAGAATCATTTTTTTTGGTATCCTTGGGTATTTTTTCATGATTGTCATGAAGTGATGAAAATAATTTTTATGCTGCAGCTCATGGGAACCGACGTTGATGCTGATTGGAATTTCTATATCATGGCTTAAGAACTGCCCTGCCATTTTAAGCGCATGATTTAACGTCCATTCACCCAGTTCAAGCGATATCGGGTGATTATCCAGCCTTAAGAGAAATTGATGCGGCAAAAGCAAGCCCCGGACGGGATGCATCCAGCGCAGCAAAGCCTCGACACCGATGACATTGCCTGTCAGCAAATCCACCTTGGGCTGGTAAAAAAGCCTGAGCTGGTTTTTTTTTAATGCGCCTCTCACTGCTTCAAGGTGCCGGCTAAACTCAAGCAAACTTTTTTCAAATTGCGGGTCAAAAAAATCAAAGCTGTTATCGCCTTTCTGCCGGGCTTTATGGCGCGCGATTTCTCCCTGGTGCAGCAATTCTTCAGCATGACAGGCGCTGTTTGCTTCATAGGCGGTAATGCCGATGTGGGTTTTCAATCGATAAGTTTTATTCTCAATGTGATAGGGTTTTGACAGGGATTTGATGAGTTGGCCGGCTAAAATAGCAGCGTTATCGACTGTATCGCCTTGCTCAAGGCAGATGCCTACAAACTCGCTGTAGCCTGTGCGGGCCAGCATTTTTCGTTGCCGAAGCACCTCTTTGATGCGGTTCACCGCATGGATAATGATAGCATCACGGACATGCGGCGGCTCTTCATAACTTGATTTTCTGGTTTTCGGGTCAAAAACCCGGATATTCATGACAAGCAGATTTTTTTGCTGCCTTGAGGCTTGCCGCATAAAACCTTCAAGTTTTTGTGTGAGTAAGAATTTGTTTGGCAATCCGGTCAGCAAATCATAATATTTGACATGCTCTATTTGCTTTTCCTGCTGCTTAATGACGGTCAGGTCATGGAAAAAACCGATGTAATTGGTCACGTCGCCTGCTTCATTTTTTACCGCCGAGACGGATAAAAATACTGGGTATAGCTTGTTATGGCCGCCTTTATCCCAAAGCTCACCGCTCCAGTGGCCCTCACTTGAGAGCCTCTCCCATAAATGTTTGTAAAATTGAGCATCCTGCTTGCCAGACTTCCACATTCTTGGATTTTGCCCGAGGATGTCCTCCTTTTTAAAACCACTCATATTTAAAAATGCCTGATTGGCTTCAAGGATGGTGCCTTGGGCATCGGTAATGACAATTCCCTCAAAGGCCGAGCTTACCCCTTTTGAAACAACGCTCAGCCGTTTTTCTTTATCTTTAAGTTCGGTGATATCATGCAAGGCTACTATCCAGGCAGGCTCTTCCTGCCAGGCTCCTTCCCGCACTGTCATCTGGGCTGAAGTGATTGTACGGTCCTTTCTTAAAATTTCAATTTCCCCTGTCTCTTCTGCAGCCAGGGGATATAAAAAGCTTGTACCAATCAGTTTTTGGCGGGTGGTGCCAAACAGGGCGGCAGAAGAGGCATTGGCATAAATAATTTGACCTTCCCCGTTAATGATTAAAACACCATGCGGCAACGCGTCAATCAGCCGTTTCCAGCTGTTTGGCCGCTTATTTTTCATGGCCTTCGCCTCCCAATTCAAGTGTTCCAAGAATTTTTTGCATATTGGATAGGTCGCCAATAATGCGCCTTTCAGGAGGTGGAAATTCTTTAATGAGAATCGGTGTCGCTAAAATTTTTTCTCGTTCAGCCAATCCCTCATGTTCACGCAAGTCGATGATTTCCATATCACACTGCTTTGCTATCTCTTCCCGTCTGCAAAGTTCTGTCAGGTTTTTTATCGCGCGCCTTGCAATCAGGCTTCCTCCGATAACATACAGTTTCAATTTCATTTTTGCCATGGCCTATTCCCTCAGCAGCCTATTGGCACGCTGCCTGGCTTTGAACTGTTTCTCTTCCGTAGACAGCCTATCTATTTGCCGTAACAGCTCATTTTTTTTCGTGATAATTTTTGCTTCCTGGATTTTTTGCCGGGCTGACAATTCAGCTTCCAAAGCAAGAATTTCTTGTTCCAGGCGTTTAATTTCCTGCAGGCGCCGGCTGCTTTGTTGATTATCCATAAGCTCATAGGCGGCTTTTTTGGCTCCATAAACCATTTCTTGATCACCAATATAAGGCGGCTCAATGCTCAGGCCATCTTCTGTGATGGTGAATTCTCTAATTTGATTTGATATTTTACAGCCCCTGGATTTGGCAATATGCATCAGCCTGCTGTATTCGCCGTCTGTTTCAATCCTCAATAACCTAAGCCAGGTATCAGCCATACTGGATATACCCAGGTTACTTTTTTCCATTGACGCATCGGACAGCAGTTCGGTAAAAACCAGGGTAATATCGTTTGATTTCATGTACGATATAAAGCGGATAAGCAGCATTTTGACATCTCTTTCTGTGCCGAGATCCAACAGCGCGGAGATAGAATCCAATACCAGAAAATCAAATTTATGCCGCTCGATTAATTCAATGATTGAGATAATGTGATCTTCAAGTCCCATCTCAACCGAACGCCTGGAATGAACCATGAGCAAGTTTTTTTTAAGCAAAGGGTCTAAATGGATTCCAGCGGAGGTTAAATGGGTAACAAGGTCGCCCGGCGACTCTTCAAATGATAGATACAGTACCTTGTGCTTTTGTTTGGCCGCAGCCTCTGCATGGGTAGCAGCAAAAATTGTTTTTGCGGTTCCCGAGCGGCCGCTTATCATGATGATGGCGCCTGCCTGGTATCCCCGATCATCAAGCATTGCATCAAGTCCCTTAATTCCTGTTTTAATGTACTCTCGTTTAATGCCGGACTCTAACCGGGTTTCAGTGATCGGCAGCAATGAAATGCCGTTATGGAAGATTGAAAAAGGGTATACATTCGTACCGTGAGCTGAGCCGCGAAGCTTGATGACCCTTAAATTGCGGGTCATTAAATTTCGATTGACCAGCTGGGTTAGTTCAATAACACAATCAACAATATATTCTTCAAATAGCTCTTTTTTAAAAATGGTTTTAATGTCGGCGATGGTGGTTAAAACTGTCAGGCCTTGTTTTTTTGCCCAGTGATAAAGATTTAACAGTTCATAATGGGGCTCATAAGCTTCTAACCCCAAAAGCAGCGACTGGATCGAATCTATGATTAATATTTCCGCATGGGTGCCTTTTTTTGCTTGTTCGATTCGAAGCTGTAGTGCAGTTATATCAAATTCACCGCTGATTTCCTGATTAAAAACAGGCGTTAAATCAAGAATCTGGAGTTTTTTTTCTTTGACGAACCGGCTTCCTTCAAGACCGAAATGATCCATGTAAGACAGAATTTGCGAGGGCGGCTCATCGCAGGTTACATAAATAACATGATGATTATTTTTTAATTGGCTATAGGCAAAAAACAGGGTAAAAAGCGTCTTTCCTGTGCCCGCGCTTCCTTTTAAAAGGGTAGACTTGTATTTTAGATAGCCGCCATTCAGAATTCTATCAAGTCCGGCAATGCCGGTACTGATTTTATCGACATCCACTGACGCTCCTTGTCAACGACTCATACTTAAAATATAGTATAAGAAATTTAAGGATGAGCCGCGGCCGGCGGGTGGATTCCTGCTCTAGACATCGATGTTTTCTGCATCCAAGGCATTAGCTTCGATAAATTCCCTCCTTGGTTCAACATGGTCTCCCATCAGCGTGGTGAATATTTCATCAGCCGCCACCGCATCTTCAATCGTCACCTGCATCATGCGGCGCACGTTGGGATCCATTGTTGTCTCCCAGAGCTGCTCCGGGTTCATTTCTCCCAAACCTTTATAGCGCTGGATGGATTGCCCCCGTTTTGCCTCGTTCATGAGCCAATACAAGGCATCGGCAAAATGATCAACCGCCTTGATTTTTTCTCCCCGTTTAATATAGGCGCCTTCTTCTACCAGCTCCCGCAGTTGGCCGCTTAAATTCACCAACTCTTTGTAATCTTTGGAAAAGAATAATTCAGTATTTAACGTGGTTTTGTCTTCCACGCCATGGCGGCTTACGCTGACTTGCGGCAAATAATGATCGCTTTCCTGATGGTAAAAAAGCTCTGCGGCAAATTTTTGCGACTCGGAATTGAAACGCTGCAAGCGAAGGTGCAATTGCCCTGTCCAATTGGAAATCTTGTCCCGGCTGTTGAAATCCTCGGCATTCAGCTGGGGAAGCTCTGCAATGGATCGCAACACTTCCGGATGATAACGCCTGGAATAACGCTTGATGATTTTCTCCACACGGCGGATTTGCTGCACGAGTGTTTCCAGAGCCTCGGCCGTAATCGCCGGCGCATCCTTGGCCGGGTAAAATTCAGCGCCGTCCAGGGCGCTTTGCGTTAAATAGTCATATAAGGCGTCGTCATCTTTTACATAGCGTTCCTGCTTGCCGTGCTTGACTTTATATAAAGGCGGCTGCGCTATATAAATATAGCCGCGCTCAATCAATTCCGGCATTTGCCGGTAAAAGAAAGTCAGCAACAAGGTACGGATGTGGGAGCCGTCGACGTCCGCGTCAGTCATAATGATGATGCGGTGATAGCGGATTTTATCAGGATCATATTCATCCGCGCCGATGCCGCACCCCAAAGCAGTGATTAAAGTCGCCACTTCCTGTGAGGAGAGCATTTTATCAAAACGAGCTTTCTCGACGTTTAAAATTTTTCCTTTGAGCGGCAAAATCGCCTGGAATTTGCGATCACGCCCTTGTTTGGCTGAGCCGCCCGCAGAATCTCCCTCAACGATATACAGTTCAGAGAGCGCTGGATCTTTTTCCTGGCAATCAGCAAGTTTTCCGGGAAGCCCTGCGACATCCAGCGCTCCCTTTCTTCGGGTCATATCCCGAGCGCGCCTTGCCGCCTCTCGGGCTCTGGCTGCATCAATCATTTTTCCCACAATAGTCTTGGCAATCGCCGGATTTTCCAATAAAAATTCTTGCAGTTTTTCCGCGACCAGCGATTCAACAACTGACTTGACTTCGGAAGAAACGAGCTTGTCCTTGGTTTGTGAAGAAAACTTTGGATCAGGCACCTTGACGGAAAGAACAGCCGTCAAGCCTTCACGGGCATCATCACCAGTAGTAACCACCTTGGCTTTTTTGGCGTAACCTTCATTTTCAATATATTGGTTTAAGGTGCGGGTTAATGCCGAACGAAAGCCTGCCAAATGGGTTCCGCCATCCCGCTGGGGTATATTGTTGGTGAAACAAAAAATATTCTCCTGGTAAGAATCGTTCCATTGCATGGCCAGCTCGACCGCTATTCCGTCTTTTTCGCCGCTTAGGGAAAATACCGATGGTATAATAGGCGTTTTATTGCGGTTTAAATGCTCAACGAATGCTTTAATGCCGCCCTCATAGCGAAAAGTATCCTTTTTATTGCTGCGTTCATCATAAAGGTGGATGCAAACCCCGGAATTCAAAAAAGACAATTCACGAAGCCTTTTGGCCAGGATATCGTAATGAAATTCGATGTTGGTAAAGGTGTCGCTGCTTGGCTTAAACCAGATTTGCGTGCCGGTAGCTTCAGCATCGCCAGTCACCGCCAACGGGGCGTCGGGAACGCCTGAATGGTAATGCTGCTCATATACTTTTCCGCCGCGCTTGATGAGCAAATGAAGTTCTTCCGAAAGCGCATTCACAACGGACACACCCACCCCGTGCAATCCGCCGGAAACCTTGTATGAATTGTCATCAAATTTTCCACCGGCATGCAAAACCGTCATAATGACTTCGGCGGCAGAGCGGCCTTCTTCCTTGTGGATATCAACCGGAATACCCCGGCCATCGTCCTTGACCGTAATTGATTCGTCCGCATGAATAGTAACGTGAATTTCGCGGCAAAACCCTGCAAGCGCCTCATCAATGGAGTTATCAACAACCTCAAACACCATATGATGCAAACCCGTGCCATCATCCGTATCCCCAATATACATGCCAGGACGTTTGCGAACTGCATCCAATCCTTTCAATACTTTAATATTGGTGGAGTCATAGCTGGTTTCAACACTCATAGGGTAACCTCATGCCTAAAAAAACTGCGGGCGCAAATAGGATAATTATAGCACTAATCCGCAGATTTTAATATTTATTCAAAGCCTCAGGGGAAGAAGATGATGAAGAAGGGATATTGAATGTGAGGCAATTTCTCATGCGCCTGTCCTGGCAAAAATACGGGCATGAGAAAAAATAGACCATTTTGAATCAAAATATTTGCACAATAGCATCAACCCCTTCACTTAAGGCATTGACGCCGTCTTTTACTCCATCTACCACAAAATTTTTAGCCACTTCATATTTAGGCCTATTTTCATCGCGAAAGCGATATTCATCCTGTTTTGAAGCCTGGGCGGAAAAGAGGGTAACCAAGGGTCTTGTAACCAGGCTGATAGCAGATTTCAAGGCATTTGCCATAGACAATGCAAAACAGGTAACCGAACAGAAAAGGTATTTGCCTGCCCATTGCCCATGGGCCTCGCCGTCATCCTCCAGCAAATTGCACCGGATGGCAAGGGCGTAAAAACCTTCATATATTGCCAGGCCAAGTGCCGCGAGAGACGCTGCTGTGGCTATGACAGGAGCCACAAAAACACCGCCTACTTCATCCATATAGTCATAGCCATCGCGCAATTTGTCAAAAATATTGATGTGCTTGATTAATTCTTCGTCATTAAATACAGCAAGCATTTGCGTGAAGTTTTGCGCTTCATTAATTTTGTTTAATTTATCCAGTAATTGGACTTCGATAAGGTAATTTAAATGATCAGCATAGTTTTGGAAAAAATTTTTTTTAGCGTTTGGGGTCTTAAAGTTGATGTACCCTTCATTTTTAAAAAAGCTCCAATCAGATAGCCAAGGCATGTTTTTTCTCCAGAATAGCAGGCAAAGCCAGTTTTGGTGTACCATTATACATAATTAACTATAATTGCCCAAATTTTTTTGTGCTCTGCGCTGTGGCTTATCTTGCTGTTTCACGTGAAACAAGTTTCTCGTCTTCTGGCAAGTAAAATACCTCATGATCGCCGGATTGGTCAAATAAACTGAGTAACGAGGCATGGATGGCCGTTATGAAAAATTGCCCCGGGGTATTGCCGAGGCAACACAGCAACCTCTGCAGATGCCTTTCATCCAGTTCGGCTGCAATATCATCCAAAAGAAAGGTACAGGGTTGGGTAAGCAATTTTGCCTGGGCAAGCTTTAAGGCAATTAAAATGATTTTTTGCTGTCCACGCGATAAAAGTTGCCTCGCCTTCCCGGGGCCTGTAATTTCAAAAACAATATCAGCACGATGAGGTCCATACAGCGTGGTCTGGCGCTCTTGATCCTGATGGAATTGTTGCTCCAGTATGCTCATTAAACTCTGGCCGCTGTTTTTTTTGTCCCACCCTTTTTCATAATGAATGTTGCACTGTATTTCGGTTAACATGCCCAAGACTTCATTGAATAGTTGCGCCAATTGATAAAAATAAGCCTGCCTAAACTCATGAAGTTGGGTACCCAGATCAGCAAGAAGCATATTCCAGGGCAAAATTTGGCGCTGATCCTTTCCTTGTCTGAGCAAAGCATTCCTTTGCCTTAATGCCCGACGATAATCTTGCCACAAACCATGGTAAAGGGGTTTCACGTGAAACAATCCCCAATCCAGAAGGCCTCGCCTGACTGTGGAACCTGAATCAATAATTTGAAATATATCCTGATAAATCACCTGACAAGGTAAAAAACGAGCAAGTTCGCTGCTGGATTGGCAAAACTGCTGATTTAACCGTACCACTGTTGGGCCAGTTCGGGATTTTTGGATGCTCAGGGTATCCTGCGTTGATGTTTTGGCAAAAACGGTCAAGGCATCGTGTTCATGATGAATTAAAGGGGCAATTTCGCGCGTTCGGAAAGAATGGCCTGTACCCAATAAATACAAAGATTCCAAAAGCGAAGTCTTGCCGCTGCCATTAGCGCCAATGAAAAAATTAAAACGCGGATTAAGAGTTAGCCGCCATGAGACAATATTGCGTAAATGATGAATCTGTAATTGAGAAAGACTCATATTTTCATAGGCATGATAATATATTGATATTGATCATCGTCGAGAGATTCAACCAAAATACTGCTGTCAGCATTCAGCATGGAAAGGCGCAACAAACCACTGTCTAAATGATTTAGAACGTCCAACAGGTAACCTGCATTAACGCCGATTTTAAGCTCATCGCCCTCTGTTTTGGCTTCAAGCATTTCAACCGCCTCTTCCTGTTCCTGATTATTGGCGACTAATGTCAGCTGGCCTTCGTGCATATGCAGCAACACAGCTTTGGACTTTTCATTGGCCAAAATAATAATACGAGAGAGGGCGCGCCTTAATAAATCACGCTCAATAACCACCTGTTTGTCCTGATGACGCGGAATAGCCTTGTTGTAAGCGGGAAAACGCGCCTCTATTAACTTGGATAAAAAGGTATATTGATTGGTGATGAGCTTAAAATGATTCCTGCCGGTGGCAATGCCAATTTGTTCATCGCTGATATTGCTCAGCAGGCGTAAAACTTCCTGTACGCCTTTGCGAGGCAGAAGGAGCCTCAGATGCTGGCCGAAAGCCTCGCAGGGTATACGGCTGATGGCCATACGATGCCCGTCAGTACCGACTGCCGTGATGGTTTGCGCATCCAGCTCCAATAGCAATCCATTCAAAAAAACCCGCACATCCTGCTGCGATGTAGCAAAATGAGTCGACTGCAGCAAATGCATGAGCGAGGCTCGCGGCAGGGTAAACTCAACGTCACTCACTTCATCTTCGCTATTTGGGTAATTCGCTGCAGGCAAAGAAGCCAGCTTAAAACGGCTGCGCGCCTGCTTGATAAACACTTCATCCTGATGGCAGGCTATGGTCGGAACAGCATCATCGTCCAGGGAACGGATAATGTCCACAAATTTTTTGGCTGGAACTGTGATGGATCCTGTACCTTCGCCGGTACAAGGCACCCGGGCTGTCATCTCAATTTCCAAATCCGTCGCGGTTAACAGCAGCTGGTCTCCGCTCATCTTGAGTAACATATTCGATAAAATTGCCAGAGACTGCTTTTTATCCACAGCGCCTGCAACCGTCAGCAAAGGAGTAAGCAAATGTTGTTTATGGATGCTTAATTCAAACATGGCAAAATCTCGTTATGAGGAAAGGGTGCGCAACAAGTTTTTATAATCTTCAGCAAAATCTCCACCTTCCTGCACCAACTCCTTCACCTTCCGGCACGCATGGATAACCGTGGTATGATCACGCCCGCCAAAATGATCGCCAATCTCGGGCAAACTATGATTGGTCAGCTCTTTCGCAAGGGTCATTGCCATTTGCCGAGGCCGGGCAATGGAACGGCTGCGCCGCTTGGATAAAATATCAGCCACCTTGACCTTATAATATTCAGCTACGGTCTTTTGAATATTTTCAATGGTAACCAGTTTATCCTGGAGAGCTAACAAATCACGCAACGCCTCATTCACAAACTCGATGGTGATTGGCTTGCCTGTAAAATGAGCATTGGCAATAACCCGACGCAATGCGCCTTCCAGCTCGCGGACATTGGAACGGATGCGCTTGGCAATAAAGAAAGCCACCTCATAAGGCAAATCAATATTGGCCTGCTCAGCCTTGCTGATTAAAATGGCGACGCGTGTTTCAAGTTCTGGCGGTTCCACAGCAACAGTTAACCCCCAGCCAAACCTTGATTTAAGCCGCTCTTCCACCCCCTCGATTTCCTTAGGATAACGATCGCTCGTTAAGATGATCTGCTGTTGGCCTTCAAGCAACGCATTGAAGGTGTGGAAAAATTCTTCCTGGGAACGATCTTTGCCCGCAAAAAACTGAATATCATCAATCAACAGGGCATTCAGGGAACGATAAAAGCGCTTGAATTCATTTATGGCATTGGTTTGCAATGCTTTGACCATATCCGCAACAAACCGTTCAGAATGTAAATAGAGCACTTTGGCTTCAGGATTGTTCTTTAAAATAGCATTGCCGATTGCATGCATCAAATGGGTTTTGCCAAGGCCTACGCCTCCATAAATAAATAAAGGATTGTAAGCATCCCCCGGACGTTCGGCCACGGCTTCAGCGGCAGACTGCGCCAGCTGGTTCGAATTGCCAACAACAAAACTGTCGAAAACAAATTTTTTATTTAAGTAGGTGTTTTTATAATGATCAGCACTTTTTTTGGGCGAAGGTTTAACAGATGGCGCGCTTTTTGCTGATTGCTCATCAACAACGATGGGCTTTATCATTTTACTGCCTATCTCAATGCTCACCAGTTTTATGGCATCAGAACTTAATTGGCCCACCAATTCTTTAATACGCTCATAAAAATGTTTTTTTACCCAGTCAATCACAAAACGATTAGGGGCCAAAAGCACCAAAGTGCTCTCTTCTATCTCACATTGCAAAGGCCGCAACCAGGTATTAAACTGCTGGGCAGGATATTCTTCTTGTAAATGTTCTAAACACCTCTGCCAAATGTTCGCAGACACAAATAACTCCTCAAAAATCCATCAGCAAAAGGCCAACAATCTCATATAGACAAGATAACTGCTGACAAATCATTACTCCGGGCAATGCTTAAATGCCGAAAAAATAAAATATGACAACTCATCTTCACAGTAAATAGTGCCATTGAACCTGCCCTGGCAGCAAGAAAAAAGACAACGATTGATTTAAAAACAATATGTGACATTAAAGATCAATATAATCCATGTCAAAGGAGACATACTTACCGGTAACACGCGATTATAGCCAAGTTTGCCAAAGAAACGTAGAGATATCCACAGCAATAAAGAGTATAACAGGTCAATAAACCCTTAACGCAAGGATGAATAACCAGAATTGAAACCAGCATCCTGAACTTATCAAGAGGTTAAAATGCTTTAAAACCACCAGATACAAACAAAAAATAAAAAATTTATCCTGATGTTTTTAAATATGTTTTTTTTAATTACCCACAAATAATCGTTTGTTAATAATAAACATAGGTATATAAAGTTAAATAATTTATTTTTATTGCATTCCAACTTTTCTCCTGGAAGCGACTGGATATAGCATCAGATTGCTCATGACGCGAGTTGAGCGCCCGAACTTGAATGGATCCATTCGGCTCAGCCGGAAAAAAAACAATAAGATATTCGTTGGTTAACTATATGCATTAACCCTGTTTTGTGGGTAACGGCAGATCTAACGGGATGATAATCAGTGTATAAATCAAATAAAGAGGCATTCCTCTATAGTTATCCACCGAATCAAACGAGTTAAAACCAATGACTTTAAACAAAATTAAAATCATATAAGTTATTGTATTTTAATTCTTTTTTATATTTATCCACAGAAACTCATTTACTAATAATAAAAAAAAATTAAAAAAATGAATCTAGTATTAATAGTAACGGTGTGAATAATTGAGTTATTCCAGGCAGCCTTATCTTGCTTGCCATCCGCCTGTTTTGGGATGTGATCCAATATTTGACAGAAATTATAAAGTTATCTATCATTGCGAGCCTTGAAATATTAATTACAGGTTCATTATGAAACGTACTTTCCAACCCAGTAATTTGAAGCGTAAGCGCGATCATGGGTTTCGCGCTCGTATGGCAACAAAAGGTGGCCGCCTGGTTTTAAAGCGTCGCCGTGCCAAGGGCCGTAAACGTTTATCAGCATAAGTGGACTGCTTTGATAAATCGCGGCGCTTGCTGAAAAAAAGCGATTATGATCATGTTTTTCAGCAAGCAAAAAAGCTGGTGACTGCAGAATTTATCTTTCTGTATCGCTGTAATTCAGTAGGTCATGCCCGCTTGGGTTTGGCATTGTCAAAAAAAAACATCGCTAAAGCACATGATCGCAATCGAATTAAGCGTCTCTTACGCGAAACTTTCCGGACTAAAGAACTGCCAGCAATTGATGTAATCGTGCTTGGTAGGCAAGGGGTTGCCAATCTGCCAAATTCATTGACAATAACTAAATTGAGCAAAGCATGGGACAAGTTAGCAACGCTATGCAAAAAATAGTCTCCATTCCCATCAGGCTTTACCAGCTATTGCTGAGCCCATTGCTTAAACCTTGCTGCCGCTATTATCCAAGCTGCTCGCAATATACTCTTTATGCTATCCAGCAGCACGGTGCCGTTAAAGGGCTATGGCTGGGATGTTGCCGCATCCTGCGTTGCCATCCCTGGGCTGCTGGCGGCTATGATCCTGTGCTACCTGAGAAAAAAGAGAAATTTTAATGGATATTCGACGAGTGATTTTATATGGCGCATTGGCGCTGGTTTTGTATTCTTTGTGGACTGCTTGGCAAAGAGATTATCAGGTTCCATCCGTACCTGTCCACGATGCCGCAATCACGGCTGATAAGGAAAGGCTCCTTCCTCCTGTTGCTGGGCATGGCATTCCTGCCGAAGAGACGGTAAATGAGCAGCCCCAGTATGCAAACGATAAAGAAATTGCCGCAGAAAAGGCCGATAATCTCATTTCGGTTGAGACCGATGTATTAAAACTCAAAATCGATACAGAGCATGGGGATATCGTTTCAGCCCTGTTGCTTGATTATCCTGTCAGTGTGGAACAAAAGGATAAACCTTTTGCTCTTCTTCAGAATAAAAGAGGGGAGCGTTATGTGGCCAACAGCAGCCTGTTTACGGTGAAGGATCAAGCCATTTCCAATGTGGATTTCCATTTTCAAAGCAGAATGCAAAGCTATCAATTGGAACCTGGCCAAAAGAAGCTTGTTGTGACTCTTGAAGGGGACAGTCCCGAAGGGTTGCGGGCAAAAAAAGAATTTATCTTCACTGAGGGCAGTTATCTTATTGAAATGCGGTATGAATTGACCAATACCGGCGAAAAACCCTGGGTTGGTTACTTGAATACTCAGTTGTTGCGCAGTTCTCCGGCTGAAGACAAATCAAGCATATTCCACATCGGCTCTTATACCGGCGCTTCTTATTCTAATCCCGGGCAGCACCGCTATCAAAAAGTTTCTTTTCAAAATATGCAAAAAGCTAACCTGGACGTACAGGCAAACGGCGGCTGGGTTGCGATGCAGCAACATTATTTCCTAAGCGCGTGGGTTCCGCCTGCCGAAAGCAAGAACCGGTTTTACACCCGTACTTTTGATGGCACCTATACCATTGGCGCGGTCAGTCAACCCATCAGGGTTATGCCAGAAAAAAAGGAAGTGGTCGGCTCAAGGCTTTATGTAGGGCCCGAAATTACAAGCGTTCTTCAATCCATCGCACCCGGGCTTGATTTGACTGTGGATTACGGCTGGCTTTGGTTTTTGTCATCGCTGCTCTTTTCGTTGATGAAAGCCATTCATTCCCTGGTCGGCAATTGGGGTTGGTCTATCGTGCTGGTGACGGTATTGATTAAGCTCGCCTTTTACCGTTTGTCTGCCACCAGTTACAAGTCCATGGCTGCCATGCGAAAACTGCAACCCAAGTTGCAGGAATTGCGTGAACGTTATGGAGACGATAAGGCTAAAATGAGCCAGGCAACCATGGAGTTATACCGTAAAGAAAAGGTAAACCCTCTGGGCGGGTGCCTGCCTATCCTGATTCAGATTCCGGTGTTTATTGCCTTGTACTGGGTATTGCTGGAAAGCGTTGAATTACGTCAGGCTCCATTTATTCTGTGGATCAATGATCTGGCATCAGCTGATCCTTATCACGTGTTGCCAATCATTATGGGGGCGACGATGCTGATTCAGCAAAAATTGAACCCAGCGCCGCCTGATCCTACCCAGGCAAAAGTCATGATGTTTTTACCCATCCTGTTTACTGCATTGTTCTGGAGTTTCCCGGCAGGCCTCGTGCTTTACTGGATTGTGAACAATACGTTGTCTATATTACAACAGTGGTATATCACCCGTAAGTACAGCGATGATAAGCCGGTTAAAAAATTAGCTCCGGCCAAGTAGACAAGAAATCCCGGATTAGGACTTTATCCAGTCCGGGCTGCGCTAGATAGTCATGTTTTTTTGAGGTAGCTTGATGTCGAAGGACACCATAGCAGCAATTGCTACTCCCCCCGGAAGAGGCGGGGTTGGAATTCTTCGTCTCTCCGGTCCTAATGCCTATGGGATAGGATTAACCATAAGCGCACAGACCGAATTAAAGCCAAGATACGCTCATTTCTGCTCGTTCAAAAGCGCAGCTTCGGAATTGATTGATACAGGTTTGGTGCTCTATTTCAAGGCTCCCCACTCGTTTACTGGCGAGGATATTGTTGAATTGCAAACCCATGGTTCTCCAATTGTTTTGGATTGGTTATTGAAGGAATGCATTTCTCTGGGAGCTCGCATTGCAAGACCTGGAGAGTTCTCAGAGCGCGCTTTTTTAAATGATAAAATTGATCTGACCCAGGCCGAAGCCATTGCCGATTTAATCCATGCCAGTTCAGAAAGTGCCGCCCGTCTGGCTGTTCGCTCGCTGCAGGGAGAGTTTTCAAAAAAAATCAATGCGCTCAATGAGCAATTGATTCAATTGCGTCTTTATGTCGAGGCCGCTATTGATTTTCCTGAAGAAGAGATTGATTTTCTAAGTGATGGGCATGTGGCGGCGCAATTGAGGCAAATTCTTAATGAGCTTGATTCCCTCTTGGGTTCTGCCAATCAGGGGGCTATGTTGCGCGAAGGGTTGTCTGTAGTCATTGCCGGCAGGCCCAATGTCGGCAAATCAACCCTGATTAACCGCCTCTCCGGCAGGGAAGTCGCCATTGTCACTGATATTGAGGGGACAACCCGGGACGTCATGCGCGAATTTGTCCTCTTTGATGATATTCCTTTGCATTTAATCGATACCGCAGGCTTGCGGCAAAGCTGCGATAAAGTGGAGCAGGAAGGCATCAGGAGGGCCTGGCAGGAAGTCGCTCGCGCAGATTGCGTGTTGCTGGTGGTCGATGCCCTGCAAATGCCAGAAGATCAGGAGGTATTGGATCAGGAAGTCCGTAAGGCTCTGCCTGACGGCGTGCCAATCATTCGCATCGTGAATAAAATCGACAAACTGGGTCATTTGCCAAAGAGCGAGAACAATACTGTATATCTATCTGCCAAATTCGGTGATGGAGTTTCTTTACTGCAAGCAGAAATTAAAAAAGCTGTGGGTTATCAACCCGCAGAAGGTCAGTTTTTGGCAAGAAGGAGGCATCTTGAAGCCCTGAATAAGGCAAGGGAGCTCCTTGTTTGCGGCGAACAGCAGCTCATCATGTACCGGGCCGGGGAGTTGCTGGCCGAAGATTTGCGCCTTGCGCATCAGGCGCTCGGTGAAATCACCGGCGAATTCACTTCAGATGATTTGCTTGGAAAAATTTTTTCAAGTTTTTGTATCGGGAAGTAAACAGTCCTGTCAAACGGAAACTCCACAGCAATAGCCAATACGCCTGGAAAAGCCATCCCTAATCCTGTGCTTCTTCAAGCCGGCATGATGAAAAAAATAAATACAAAAACGCTTGAATTCGTACAAAACTGGAGGTAAGTTATTAATTTTAACGTTTTGTCCAGTTTTTATAAGGAAAGCCATCATGCCTTATGCCGGGTACAGCGATTTTTTGGCGGATAAAAGCCGTTTTTTTTCTGAGGTAAAAACAAAAAATGGGGCGGAAGATTATGCAAAAACGCACCGTTATGATTTTTTGCTGAATAACCGGCACCTTATCGAGCAGGAGTTTCACGACTTATTTACAAGCCTTAATAGAGAGCAGCAAAAAAGCAAGGAATTTATCCTGTACTGTTACTATTGCGCGCTGCTCCTGAAAACATTTTATGATGCTTACGATAAAGCAGACAAAGTTAAACAATATGAAGCATATTGCGTCGAGCTTTATGAATGGCTTGAAAATGAAAAACTGCGGCATAAAGTCTCTGAATCTTACTGGCAGCGCTTGCAAAAAAATATCGAGGAAAGCCTCAATGATTTAATATCTTTACCGCAACATGCCTCAAATATCAGGGGCATGATAGGGTTAATGAATATCACAAGATTGCAGATTGCTTTTTCGCGGATAACCATCCAGCAGCTACTGCTCACTGCGCAACAATTGCAATGGATTGATAAGCTCAATGATCTGCTCAAAATCAAGCTCGATGTAGATAAAATGGTCGGGGTTTTAAACCAGGGCAACGGTATTTTAAATGCCTTGAGTGTCGGCTTGTTTGCTGCCCGGTTTTTAATCAATGGTGCCATGCTGCTTAAACACACTGTGTTTGCTTCCAAAAAGGAAAGGGAAACCAGCGGCTTTAGCGCTCGATTCAAAGCTGAGCTTTCCAAGCGCGATCTCGACAGCTTATCTGATTTGACCTGGGCTTGTGTCAATCTTGTTACCAATTACGCAGGTTTCTTTCGTATTCCTGCAGCTGCGGCCAATGGAATTCTCATCGCGTTCCTGGTATTTGACATTTCCATTCTTCTCATCCGCCAAAATCGTGCCGAGCAAGCTTACCTTGAGAAAAAAGCGCAGTATCTGGCTGAATTAAGCCAATTGGGTGAAGGTCAGGAAAATCAGCGTAAATGGATTCAGGCGCAACTTGATGAGCTGGAATTAAACTGGCAGGTTACCTCTTCAAAATTCAATTTTGAAATAGCCGCGGCCGCTTTGCTCATGGGCAGTTTTTCCGCTGCAATGCTCTTATCTTTCCCGGCGGCCCTCCCCGTTTCTTTCTTTTTTTGTGTGGTGGCTTTTGCCATGTATGCGACGTCCAATGAATATGCGCAATATTGCAAGGCATCGCTGCAATACCGCAATAGGGAACTCGCTGGTGATGACAGCAAGGACGTTTTAGGGGAACTTCATAAGGCGCGCTTGAATTTTGCCCTGGCCATGGCAAAAAATACGATCATGCCCTTGCTTATCATGGGAACATTTGCAGTCTGCTGGCAGGCAGCGGTGGCGCTTACCCTGTTATTTATCGGCTATGAGTGCATCAAGGGCTTGTTGCCCCCAAAAGAATTATTATTCGGCAAGGACAAGCAGGAAGCGGATGAAAGCTCAACCGCTTTGCTTATTTAATATTAATGCTTTCTGATAAAGCTCATTTTTGGGTAAACCGCTGATTGCAGAGGCAAGTTTTACCGCCTGTTTTAGCGGTAATTCAGCAAGCAAGAGCGACAAAAGCTTTTCACTTTTTGTTTTGTCTTCCCCTGCTTTCCGCGGCGGAAGAATTAAAACGAATTCGCCTTTGCTGCGAGCGCTCTCTTCTTTAAGCCAGGCAAGAACCTCAGCGCAGCTGCCCTGGATAAAGCGCTCAAAAGCCTTGGTCAATTCCTTGGCAAGCACTAATTCGGAACATTCGCCAAATACAGCAGCAATATCGCTTACAGCATCGATAATACGATGGGTTGATTCATAGAAGACAAGCGTATGGCTAAGGCTTGCCAATGTTGATAAACGCTCCCGTCTTGCCGCCTCTTTCGCCGGCAAGAAACCGGCAAAGGTGAATAAATCGCAGGGTACTCCTGCGGCGCTGAGTGCTGTAATCAGTGCAGACGGCCCGGGAATGGGCACAACCGGAATACCTAACTCGCGGGCTTTCCTGACCAGGGGGAAGCCAGGATCGCTGATTAAAGGCGTACCTGCATCGCTGATGATGGCTATGGATTTTCCAGAGCGCAGCGCAGCTATGATTGCCTCGCTTTTTTGCGCTTCATTATGCGCATGAAGAGAGCTTAAGGGTTTGGTTATCCCAAAGCTTGTCAGCAAAGGACGGGAATGGCGGGTATCTTCTGCCAGTATTAAATCGACATTTTTTAACGTTTCCAGAGCACGAAAACTGATGTCATCACGGTTGCCGATAGGCGTTGCGACAATAAATAGTGACCCTTGGGCATCATGGGTTGTTGCTGAAGCAGTTATCATCGTTTATTCTCTTTTGGTTCTTCATTTGGAAATGATCCATGCATCCACCGGTTTTAAAATCACTCATACTCAGTTGTTGCCTGCTGTTGTTGACTCAGTGCAGCAAGGTAGTTGAAATTCAGCAAAATACCAAGGCAGAAATTGGCAATCCTTATCTTATGCCGGCGGCCACAAGTCTTGCCCTGGCTGAAAATCAAACTGGAGAAGCACGCCAGTCTCTTAAGCTTAAGGCGGCCGGCCGCTTGATCCAGGACGGCCGGCTTAAGCAGGCACGCCTGATTTTAACACGGCTGCAGGATTTGTCGCCTAAACTGCAGGATGAGAAACATCTTTTGCTGGCCAAAATTGAACTGATGCGGGAAGGACCAAAATCCGCGATTTCATGGCTTACCAAAGTGGGAGGCAGTCAAAATCTCTCATTGTATCAGCAAATTCAATATCATAAGCTATTAGCGGAAGCTTATGAGAGCAATGGCAATGCCATTGAAGCAGTCAATGAGCGCATTAAGCTTGGCGAGCTTCTGCCTGATGCAGAGTCCAGGGAAAAAAATTATCGGGCTTTATGGCTCAATCTTGCAGCAATGCCTGCCAGTGAACTCAATACTCTCGCCCTGGAAGCGGAAGACAATTCTGCGGCGCTGGGCTGGATTAATTTGGCGCTTGTTTCCAAACATGATTATCAAAATCCACATGCCATGATTTCTGCTATTATGAATTGGCGCCGGCAATTTTCAAACCATCCTGCCGCCTCCCTCATCCCGCTTGAAACCGCCCAATCCCGCCTGTTCGCAGCTCCCCGGCAAATGGCTTTATTGCTGCCGTTAAGCGGACCTTTAGCGGGGCCTGGAGGCGCGATTCGCGATGGTTTTATGGCTGCTCTCGAAGGTGATGCAAAAAAGGATAAAGCGAAGGTGCTCTTTTATGATACCAACTCTAATGACGCGTCTTTTCTGTATCAGAAGGCTGTCAATGATGGCGCGCAATTCGTAGTTGGACCGCTCCTTAAAAATGAAGTACAGAAAGTGGCGTTACTCAACCACCCCGTACCAACAGTATTGTTAAATGATTTGGAATACCTCAAGCACAAGGGAAACAGCTACCAGTTTGGTTTATCGCCGAGCATTGAAGCGCGCCAGGTTGCCGTCAAAGCGCGCAAGGCTGGCCTTGGCCATGCTTTGATCATCGCCCCGGCAGGAGAATGGGGGGATGATGTAGCGGCCGCATTTGCCGCAGAGTGGCAGGGCAATGGCGGGAGAATAGTCGATACGCTGCGCTATCGAAGTAATGATAACTTAAACACGGGAATTCGCGATTTTCTGCATATCACAGACAGTGAGTTGCGTAAAAAACAATTACAAAAATTACTGCAGCAGAACATTGCTGCAGTTCCCCGGCGCAGGCAGGATTTTGATATGATCTTTTTACTTGCCTATCCCGGCAAGGCGCGCCAAATCATGCCGCTGTTAAAATATTATTACGCGGGAGATATTCCAGTCTATGCCACATCCAGCGTGTATGCCGGTCATTTAAATCCGTTAAAGGACCGCGATCTAAACGGCATTATTTTTTGTGATATGCCCTGGGTGTTTACCCATCATATGGGCAATAAAAACTGGCCGGAGTGGTTGAACAGTTACAATCGTTTATATGCCTTGGGTATGGATAGTTATGCGCTGTCCAAACAGCTCAACCAGCTGCAGTTTTTTCCTGCCTTGGGCATCAAGGATAAAAGCGGCGTACTTTATCTCAACCCTGATGGAAAAATAAGCCGCATTTTAGCTTGGGGACAGTTTAAACAAGGGATGGCAAATCTTAGGAACCAGGGTAGGATTATATGGTAATCCTTATCATAAAGGGCATTGCCGGATACAGAGGAATGAGCGCCCTGCTTGCAATTACCTTAATCCTCGTTTTATTGCACATTTTCGTACCGCTTACGCTTGCCATTATATTTATTCTATTCTACCTTACTTTCCGCACCGTTGCTGAGACGCTGATGGTGATGCTGGGCGTGCCTTTTGCCCTATTTGGCGGATTTTTACTGCTTTATTTATTAGGCTCAATCACCATTTAATTATGCCCAAATAGCAATGGCAGCGAGAGCAATGGACGAGATAAAAATGGAGTCACAACGGTCATATCGAGTTGCGATTCTCCTCCAGTGCTTGAATCGATTAAATGCTCTCTCAATGAGATTTCGCATTTTGTAGGTATCTTTTTCATACAGGCGCTGCACAATACGGTTCCGTTTTGGAGGAATAACGGCTACTGCCTTCATACAGTGCTTAACATAATGAACAATACTATCGGTGTCATAACCTTTGTCTGCGAGTACAGCCTCTGCTGTTTGCCCCTCCAGCAAAGACTCAGCCTGGGTGCAGTCAGCCGTGTGTCCCGCTGTCAGTTGAAACTTGACCGGCTTGCCTGTCCCGTCTGTGACAAGATGCAGCTTTGTGGTTAATCCTCCTCGACTTCGCCCCACAGTCGAGTTTTTTTTACACCTCTTCCAGTCGTTGCATGCTGATGTGCACGTACGATACTGCTGTCTATCATGCGATAACGGTTTTTACTATCTGACAGCAGAATTTCAAATACTTTTTCCCATACGCCCGCATGTGCCCAGCGACGAAAACGATTATACGTCCTCTTCCATGGCCCATATCTCTCCGGCAAGTGATGCCACATCGCTCCACTGCGGATCACCCATAAACAGCCATTTACAAATAAACGGTTATCTGTCCCTGTTCGACCCCTATCCGTTGCTTTCCCTGGAAGAAATGGCTCTAATTTATGCCACTGCTCCGCTGTTAATTCATACCGCACTGGCATTTGACTACTATTCCCTTGAAATTGTGAAAAATAACAGTTTACGGATTTTTTTATTGTATTCAATTTAAATGGTGATTGAGCCTAGATTTCTACTTCAGGCGGAGTATACTCTTGTTTTCTTTCTTTGGGAGTTCTTGTGACCATATCAGATTTCACCCTGGAACAATTAAAAAAACTGGCCTCTATTGCCCTGGACCAAAAAGAAGAAAATCAGTTGCTTCATGATTTGCAGGCTATCATGAACTTTGTGGATGATTTACGCGGAGTTGAAACCAAAGACGTAAGCCCGCTCCATCACCCGCTTGATCTGCACCAGCGGCTTCGTCCGGATGTCGTCACTGAAATAAACCATATCAACGAACTGGCCAAATGCGCGCCGCTTTTTGAAAATGGTTTATATCTCGTCCCCAAGGTCATTGAGGTTTAACAATCATGCAATTTGAGTCGATCCGGTCGTTACATAAGGCCTTATACCAAAAAAAAATCTCAAGTATTGAATTAGCAAATGATTATTTAAACCGTATTAATCAGGCAAAAACGCTGAACGCCTTTATCAGCATTGACGAAGAGGGCGCATTAAGCAAGGCACGGGCAGCGGATCGCCTTATTCAACAAGGCAAAATGAGCTTCCTCACAGGCATTCCCTTTGCCCATAAAGATATTTTTTGTACAGAAACAATGCCTACAACCTGCGGGTCGCGAATGCTCGCGAACTTCCAGGCGCCCTATTCCGCAACCATCGCGGCCAAGCTTGGTATGGAAAATGCCGTGTTGCTTGGCAAAACCAATATGGATGAGTTTGCGATGGGCTCTTCCAATGAAAACAGCTATTTTGGCCCAGTAAAAAACCCATGGAATCACGCCCATGTACCTGGCGGCTCTTCCGGCGGATCAGCTGCTGCTGTGGCTGCAAACCTCATTCCGTTTGCGACTGGATCCGATACTGGCGGCTCAATCAGGCAGCCTGCGGCATTTTGCGGCATTTCCGGCATGAAACCAACTTATGGCCTTGTCTCGCGCTTCGGCATGGTTGCCTTTGCCTCGAGCCTTGATCAGGCAGGCCCTATGGCAAGAAGCGCCGAGGATTTGGCAATCGTGCTGCAAGCCATGGCTGGATTTGATCCACGCGATTCAACATCCATCAATAAACCGGTTCCTGATTATTTGTCAGCCCTCGGCTCAAGAATTTCGCCGCTGCGCATTGGCTTACCCAAATCTTTTTTTCAGCCTGAAGTGGAAGCTGGCATCCAAAAAGCCATTTTAGAAGCTTTAAAGATTTATACTGAGGCAGGAGCAGAGATCATGGAACTCGATCTAAAATTCCAGCCTCTATGGGTTCCCTGTTATTATGTGATTGCCTGCGCTGAGGCTTCTTCCAACCTTGCACGCTTCGACGGCATCCGTTTTGGTTACAGAACCCCTGACGCTGAAAATCTGTTTGATCTCATCAACCGAAGCCGCGAGGAAGGCTTCGGCCTTGAAGTGAAGCGGCGGATCCTCACCGGAACCCATGTATTATCTTCCGGGTATTTTGATGCTTATTATGTACAAGCACAAAAAATAAGAAGACTGATTCAGCAGGAATTTCTGGAAGTCTTTAAGCAGGTGGATGTCATCATCGGCCCGACTACACCCACTCTTGCTTTTAAACTGGGTGAAAAAACCAGTGATCCGACCACGCGCTACCTGGCAGATATATTTACGGTTGCAGCAAACCTCGCAGGCCTGCCCGCCATATCCATTCCCGCCGGATTAAGTAAACGATTGCCCATTGGGATGCAGCTTTTAGGGCCTTATTTCAGTGAGAGCCGATTGCTGAATCTGGCTCATTTTTTTCAACAGCATACATCGTGGCATCAAATCGAACCTGAGGAAAAAATATGATTTTGGAACCAGTCATTGGCCTTGAAGTGCATGCCCAGTTAAAAACAAAATCAAAGCTCTTTTCCGGAAGCGCTACGATATACGGTGCTGAGCCTAATTCGCAAACAAGCTTTATTGATGCGGGCTTTCCAGGCGTTCTTCCGGTATTAAACGGCGAGGCGGTAATCATGGCCATTCGCTTTGGCCTTGCCATTCAGGCAGAAATTCAGGGAATATGTTATTTTGAGCGTAAAAATTATTTTTACCCGGATCTCCCAAAAGGCTATCAAATCAGCCAGTTTGAAAAACCGATTATCCGCGATGGCTGTCTATCCATTCGCCTGCCTGACAATACGGATAAAAAAATCCCTATCGTTCGTGCGCATTTGGAAGAAGATGCAGGCAAGTCGCTCCATGAGGCCCATCCTCTCTACAGCGGCATTGATCTAAACCGTGCAGGTACCCCGCTTCTGGAAATTGTCACAGCCCCTTGCCTTTTTTCCGCTGAAGAAGCGGTCATTTATCTAAAAACGTTGCATGAATTACTGCGTTTTCTTGATATTTGCGATGGAAATATGCAAGAAGGCTCTTTTCGCTGTGATGTGAATATATCGCTTAGGCCAGAAGGGAGCGATGCTTTGGGCACTCGGGTCGAGCTTAAGAACCTGAATTCTTTTCGTTATATTGAAAAAGCAATTCTTCACGAGCAGCTGCGCCAACAAAATGTATTGCAATCTGGCCAATTTGTACGGCAAGAAACAAGGCTTTATTCACCAGTGACAGATTCCACTTATCCGTTGCGCGGTAAAGAACGTGAAGAAGATTACCGTTATTTCCCTGAGCCAGACCTCCTGCCCGTTCATCTGTCAAAAGAAGATATAGCGCATATTCAAGAAAGCATGCCTGAGCTTCCAGCCCAAATCAGGGCGCGCCTCAGAGAAATAGAGGAGTTTTCCAGTGATGATATTGAATTTTTGCTTTCCTCACCGGAATTAATTCATTTTTTCGATTCAGTCGTCAAACAAACCGCCGCTTCTTTAAAAACAGTGGTTAACTGGTTAAAAGGCCCATATGCTGAAGCTTTAAATGAAACGAACGGCAGTTTTGCGTACCCCCCGGTGTCAGCGAACCAATTAGGGAGCTTATTAGACAAGTTGTCCTCTCAAATAATTAATCATAAAACGGCCAGGACCATTTTTTCTCAATTACTCACCTCCAAGCAAACTATCGATGAGCTTATTGCACTCCATGGTTATGAGCAAACGATGAAACAAAGCGAACTTGAAGCGGCCATACATGAAGTTTTGAATCAATTCCCGGAACAAGTTGCCTTATACCGTGCCGGCAAGGATAAATTGCTTGCGTTTTTTGTAGGTCAGGTCATGAAACAAACCAGGGGGAAAGGAGATCCATCGCTGGTAAATAAGCTGTTGCGGAATTATCTAAAGTAGCCTCTATTAAAAGTAGTCCGCATTAGACGAAGTTCTAATGCGGGGATAGGAAAAAGAAAAACCCGTATTACGCTTCGCTAATACGGGCTACGCTAGGATAGGCGGCAGGATTTAGTGATAAGGCTTGACGATCACGGTGGTTCCAATATCAATGAAATTTTCATTCAGCCATTTCGCAGCGCTCGGCAATACCCGCACACAACCATGGCTTGCATTGTAGTTTGGCACTTCATATGCTCCGTGAATGGAATAACCGCCATTGAAGTGCATGCAATACGGCATGCGCGCACCTCCGCCAGTCTCAATGGGGTAAATGCTTGAAGTACAATCTTCCCCTTTTTTCGAATAAACCCGGAATTTGCCTGTTACCGTTCGGCAAGGCCTGCCCACATCTTCACAGAAATCCTTACCGCCAGAAGCTCTTCCGGTTTTCACCCGGTTGCCCTGCGCATCATAAGCAGCCCAGGCTGTAACTTTGGGGTCAAAAATAAAGACTTTCCTGCCTGTTGCCTCACGCTTGGCCGGGAAATAATCACTTCCTTTGTTATCCATGCTGTGATGCACGGTATAGTGCGAATAACCTGCATCATCAACCACCACGGTAGACGGATCAATTGGTCCGCACGCAACAGCCGACATACACAACGGCAATACGATAAGCTTCTTGTCCATAGGTCAATCCTCCCTATTTTCCTAGGTTATCGGGCGGACTGATGATTTATTTAGCAGATTTTACAATTAATAGCTAACTTCTTGTATTAATTAGAAACTTTAAGTTCTTTATTAAGCCTTTTTTGTTCTTTTTCAGGCAATAAGGCAAGAATTGCAAGAACCAATTGCTGGTCGCTGCATTCAAAACAGCCGCCCCTTGGCGGCATGGCATTGAGGCCTTCGTCAGTATGCTTAAAGAGAACTGAGAAACCCTGTTTTATGCGGTGCTGCCAGTCTGCCTCAATGCCAATCCGCGGGGCGCCTAAGGGAATAGGCGGATTTTCCGAATGGCAATTACTGCAAAAGTGTTGAGCAATCTCAGCGCCTTCATGCTGAGAACCCGTTACACTCTTTAAGAAGTCCTGCGGATGGTGGGAAGCAGCAATTGCATTCAATGATAAAAAATACATCCCCGCGATTGCCCATTTTGTTAGCTGCATCACAAACTCCTTGCTTTGTATCTATTAGCCCAATTTTAGGCCAATAAATCGTTAAAGAAGCGCAAATTATGACATTTCAAGCCAAGAATCAACTGAAATGATATAGATGTTCTAAAATATATCTAAAGGCTTGATATTTTATCCGAATGAACTTAAAGCGGACTGACTGACATGTATCTAAAAGACATCAATGAATATCGGGAAAAAATTAAAACCATCAAAGAACAAATGGATGCTATTGCTAATAGCGCCAAGAACATTTTAGAACAGTATAAGGATTCAAAAGCAAATCCAGGCCAGGAAAATATTGTTGAAGAAGCCAAAACAATTCTTGCAAAACTTAATCAGTCGAACCGATGGATAAAAGCTGCGACTACATTAGCGGATGGCGCGGGAAAATTGACTGAAGAAACCTTTTTAGAGAAAAAGACAGAATATTCAGCCCAGATAAAGAAACTAGCAGCTTTCCAGCGTGAATTTGATAGATATATTATTCAAAACAAAAAGCGACTGGAGAACCATACATACAGCCCAACCTCAAGAGAAGGTCTAGCCACACGCTTTGCAGAATTGAAGAATAAGGTTGAGAAAATCAGCGAGGCGAAAGCATCCAAAGAAACAGAAGAACTGCTGAAAAAAAATGAGAATTTAAATCAATTACTTGAAGAAAGAAACCAGGCTGCCAAAAATATTAAATTGCTGTACCAGGCTTTAGAAAAAAAATTAATGAATTTATCAAATGAATCCGTGAAACAACAAATTATAGGCCAGCAAATTGATCTGCTTGAAATGGCTTATGATGATTACCAAAAGCGCTCGGATAATTTCAATGAAACCCTGCAAAAGCAACTCAAGGAGGAGAAGAAACTCAATGAAGCTCATCAAACCTTGGAAACCAAAATGGGTGACTTAAGAAAGTTTGCAAAAGATCATCCGGAGTATCAAAAAGAAGTAACCCAATATTTAGAAAAACTGCAGAAAAAAATAGATGAGGCAGACAAAATCCATTCAGTCACATCGCATGCCGTAGCATTTTTTCACCGTGAAAATGACGCGCTGTTCAACCTGTTTCAGGACAAATTAACTGACTTTCAGCAAAAAATGAAGGAAGCAAGTGCTGAGATCGATAGATTGGCTGAGCAACAAACCAAAAAGATAGCGGCACTCAATGATAAAGTCGCTGAAAATTTGTCAATTTTAGAAAATGACTATCAAATAAAACATCTTGAAAAAACCAATAAGCGACAAGATGAATTAATCCATCAGGCAAAGCAGGCTGCGACGCTTCAAGAAATAAACAACATTCAAAAAAAGCTCAAGGAAATCAGCGAAACATTGGAAAGTACTGATAAAAATATAGACACCAAAATTAATAAAAATCTTTTCAGTAATTTAAATAAACAGCGGGATAAATTAATTAAACAAAAAGAAGACTATGCCAAACTCTTTAAAGATTATCCCGACCTCATGAAAGAACTGAAAAAAATCCAGATTCCAAAAATCGCAAATTTTGCAACGCGGGAAGAGTTAAATAAATTTCAAGAAGCATTAAATACGGTTGATCGTACGTTCGAATACCTGTTTGCTGAATATCAAAAAGAAGTTCATATTGATAACCAGGTGAAAAACCTGTTTGACCCGAAAACAACGTTTGCAAGTTTGGTGGATCATTTGAATCAGGAAAATGCAGGAGTCATTCTAAAAAGGGCAAATGCAACAAATTCAGAAACTCTTAAAAAAATCATCAATGCAATACCCCTTAAAGATTTAAACCAAGAAGCGCTGAGCGAAATTAAACAATATGCGTCTGGTGGTAAATCTGAGCAAATTAACTTCCTGCTCTGGACTCATGAAACCAATCAAGCAGCGTTAAGAGAGTATGCTGATGATCAAAACAAAGTGCAGGCTGCATTATTTTTACATCGAACACTGCACAGCAATGCAGAGCTTATCAGCAGGATCTTGAATAACGATCAGCAGGATATAATTTTAAGCCTAAAAAAACAGTTCAGTTCATCAATCTATACTGATGAAACGAGTCAAAAGCAATTCACTGACATCATTGCCAGTGAACCTAAAATTTTAGCTGCAAAAGCCATTTTAGATCTGAATCAATTCAAAGGTGATTTTAAATATGAAGGAACCAATATTGACGAGCTGATTAAGAACTCATTAACCAATATCGCAGTCAATGAAAACCTGGCTCAGGCCATCTTCAACATTAAAGACAATCAATCTCTTTTTAACCCAATTTTTATCCAGGTCTTGCAACAAGATGGTTACCCGGAATACACGCAACCATTACAAACACTGCTGGCCTCCAAGCAGTCAGACAAATACCAGGCTGTCTTAAGCGTGCTGGTGAACAACATGAAAAATTCTGTATCACCTTTGGCAATTTTAATGAATCTCAATAATCCCCATCGCGGCTGGATTAAAACACTTGGGGAATTTCCGCCAGATAAGCTGGATTCTCTTTCCAGCATGGTTCATCGTATTGATTCTCCTGTGGAAGACGATGATCAAAAAAGGAAAATATTAGCAAAACTCGGCAATTACTCAGCCGCTGACTTAGATAAACTGAGCACATTATATGCCGAAATTGACAAAGCCTTTAAAGCCCAAATTGTTAATGCTGGAAATGACGATAAACTTAAAACGCTTCTCGAATCAACCCAAACAAATTGCTTAACCCAACTTGTATCAGGAAAAACTATTAACGAAGGGTTTAATAATGCCGAGAAAGTCATTGACAAACAGTTGGGTCAAAGCAAATGGGATGCAGTTTATACTTTCTTTAAAAATCTCTTCAATAACCTCGGCAGATTGTTTAACTTCAAATCCAGCATAGATGAACAAAAAACCTTTTCCAAACAAACTGCTCAAAGTTATTTAAAAGACAGTCTTAAGCAATTAAGAAAAAAAGACAAAGAACAACATATTGAGAATATAGCGGTTCAAGAACCCAATTCACACATACCAGAAAGTACGCAAACCATTCAACTTGCAGAAGGAGAACATCTTGAAGAAAATCTTAATGAAAATGATGTAGGCCAAGAATCAGAACAAACCACCCTGACAGAAGCAAAGAAAAACGAGGCGCACGAGAATAGAGATTCCCTACAAGTTCCCATGGAAGAGATAGATAAAAACAAAGAGGTCAATTTAGAACCCCAAAAGGATATACTGCTGCAATCCATACAGCAAAAGGAAAAAGAGACTAATAAACTCATTAAACTTCTGAGCGCGAATCAAGAAACCTATCAAAACTATCTTAAAGAAGAAGACAAGAAAACATTTGATGAGCGTTTATCAACGCTTCAAAACAGCAGCCATCAGATAGGCCCGCATTCTGAAGAGAATTCGCTTAAACAATTGCAAGATACTGAACAGAAACTGACGGAATTAGTGCAAAATTTGAAAGAATTAAAAGGAAATATTATTCAAGCACTATATAACACCGCAGAAGCCAGAACTCAGGGCATTAACCAAAGAATAGCAGAGCAGCGGGATATCTATAAAAAAGATATAGGCGTACAAGAGTTTAATTTACCAAAGCCCTCCAACGAATTAAAAGAAATTATCAAGTACCATCAAAAACTGGGTATGGCAGACAATGAACAGCTCAAAAAATTAGAAGAATTCACAGCTAAATATCATATGATGGAATCAAAGCTTTCAGAAACGCAAAAAGAAGCAGCAAAACTGATATTAAAGCAATCCGACCCTGTCACCGAAACTACAATTCAATTAATGAACGCAGCGATTGAAGATAAAAACTATGCGCAGGCGATTGTTAATATAAAAAACAATATAAATTTATACGACCCCGATATCCTGCTTGCCATGCAACTGGATAAAGTTGATCCTGAATACAAGGGGCTCTATGCTGAGAAATGCCAAAAATTAAAAAATCTGCTGGCAGACAACAATCCAGACATTCAAAACATCCTGTCTAAATTTATGGAAAACATCAATCAGGAAGAAAGATTAAGCCCGAGCCAAATTTTATTTAGAATAAGTCCAACTTTAAACAATCTCAACTCTTATCCCAAAGATCAATTAGCTGATTTAAGTCAAGCTTACAGTAAAATCAATGCCGCATTCAACGAAAGCTCAGAGCATGTTTTAAGAAATCAAAGAGATATTTGCCTGTCGGAACTTATCAGCAACCAGCCCCTGAACAAAGGCATTGAAGCCTTAGCAAACGCTATCCAAAAATTTGAGTTAACTGATAATAAAACATTTAAAACCCTGCTTTCTGAACTAAAACCGGAAATTCCCCGACAGCAACAAGATATCAAAGAAAAATTAAGTGCCTTGAAAAACCAGGAGGAAAATCTGGGGCAATCATCAACTTTAAGTCCTCTCAAAAATACCGGCGGGGGTTAGCCCATAAATTTTACCTGGCAAGATACATAATCTTTACAAAAATATGGTAAAATAAGCTAATTTTTTCCATGATTGCAAAAGAGATGAGTACTAATCAGCATATAACTGACTTTCACTCGTTCTTGAGTCAGGTGGACAACAGCTATCACGAGCGGATAGCAAAGATTGATTTGTTTGATACCAACAAGACTAAAAATTGGAATGCCGGGCAAAAAAAGAAATTCGCTGCGGTATTTTACCATCTTCGCGGGTATTTTATTGAATTTATGTGGTATCTCGCCAATTTTGCTGAAGATGAGCGCATCAAAAAAATTGTCATTGACAATATCACCGAAGAATTGGGCATGGGCACCAAATTTTCACATGAAGCGCTTTATGAGCGGTTTGCCAAAGCGTGTGGTGTTGACATTCATGAAGAAATCCTCAGTAAAACCCATTATCTCCCCTTTGCAAAAGAATTTAATCACACCCATATTCGCTGGTTAAAAGAACACGATCCTTTATCCCGGTTTGCAGCATTCGCAGCCTATGAACGGCTTGACAATATTGATTACCGCAATCTTTTCGATTTTGTCCGCACACTGGATCTGCCGAGCAAGGCACACGCTTTTTTTCGCGTGCATGTGTTTGTTGAGCACTTTGAATCCACATTTGATTTGCTGATGGAAATTTGGCGTGAATGCCCTGAAAAAGTCATAAACGCTTTTCAATTTATTTATTCTCATCAATACAACATGTGGCAAAATCTATCGGATGCGATTTTTAAGGATGTCAAGATTGCAAGTCCCGTAGCTCCGTAGCCCGGATTAGCGAAGCGTAATACGGGGAAACCCCGGATTACGACTTTGTCTAATCCGGGCTACGATACTCATACGAAATAACAATAGAGCCTATCTAATCAATTTTGGGGAATTTCAGAATAAAATGCGCATATTGATTGAGGCTTCCCTGGCAATAAATATCCCCACCGGCTGCTTTCATCAGTAATTTGCAATAGGCAAGCCCAACGCCTGTTCCGCCCTGGCGGTCAGAGTAAAACGACTGGAAAATTTTTTCAGCATGCCTTGGATAAATGCCTTTGGCCGTATCCCGTACATTTAAATAATTAAAATCATCGCCTTCAGGCCCTTCCTCAAGCCAGATGGATATATCGCCTTTTCCAACCTCTTCTATATAATCGAGACTGTTTTTTAACAAATTCCAAATCAGATTTTTAAAGGCAACTTCTTCTATCCAGATAAGAAAATTATTTGATAAATCGGCCTGTATCAGCGATATCTGTTCCGCTTTTAAAGGATACTCATTAAGCGTTTTTCTAAGCAGAACATCAATTGGTTGAATGGTGAATTTTTTGGTATCAAACTTTTCATGCTGAATATTATTAAGCTGCATGCTAATCAGCTGATTGCCCATTTCAATGCCGCGGATAATTTTATTCAGGCTTTTTTTCAAATCCATCTGCAGGTCTGGATTATTTAATTTTTTGATTATTGTTTCCTGAAGTTCGGCCTGAAGATGGATGCTGGCAAGAGATGTACGCAAGTCATGAGCAAGGCTTCCGGCCAAAAGCCGCATGCCTGAGATTTTATTGGCATGCATATTTTCCCGATCGCGCGCAAACAAGGCGCCAATGATGATTGCCGCCATAAAAGTGGTAATTAAACTAAAAAGAGAAATGTCGCCTGGAATATAAGTAATGAGGTACTTATCGCTGTAGATATAAGTAAAAAAAGCCAAAGAAAAACCCAAAAACAGCAAAACCAGCGCATCAATGGCACGGGTTATCAGAAAAAGAAAAAAAATAGCCGAAACGCAGTTCATCAGCCATATAGTTGAGCCGTGATGCAACAGGGTTAAATAAGAAAAAAAGAACGGCAAACAAAACAGCAGGGTTAAATACCAAAGAATCGGTAAAAAAGGGATGTAGCGTGCAGGCCAGAAACGATAAGAAAATAAAAAAAGGCAAAGACAAGTCGCGACAACACGAAGAAAATATTCTTCATTAGCAAAAATACTCTCGATTTTCCAGACCACCCCAAACAGCGGAAAATTAATCATCATCACTATGGCAAAGAGATTAATCTGTTGCCCGGCTTCCGCTGTTTGCTTTGCCAAATAACCATACAAATAGGCGAGGTATTTTTTTAATGCCCTCATACTGTCAGTATTCTTTACAATCCTCAATTGGTGGACCTATTATATCACTATTAAATAACAATATGTATAAAAAATTATCTCACATGGGCGGTCAATGCCGCTTTGGTTCGTCATATTACTGATGTAGCCCAGGTCAGGCAAAACCTAATCCAGGTTTTGACCAAGCAGGAACCTAAAGAGCATTCCTTAGCATTTCTTCAATATTTAAATCGGCAAGCCTTGCATAAATCAAATCGGCTTCTTTTAAGTATGAGGCATCCCCTATCCCAATCGCTTTCATACCTGCAGCTTTAATGGCTTGAAGGCCAGCTTGCGCGTCCTCAACCCCAATACATAAATGAGGCAAGACACTTAAATTGTCTGCTACTGTCAGGAATATCTCGGGGCTCGGTTTATTGTTTTTGATCTGGGAGGCATCTGCAATGTAATCAAAATAATGTGCTATGCCGAGGCGCCGCAGAACCAATAAGGCATTTTTACTGGCGGACGCGAGGCCAATCAAAATTTTTCTCTGGCGCAATGCCTGAAGAAGCGGTTCAGCACCCGGAAATATGTCTTTATGCGTCATCCCGGCAATAATTTCCTGATAATAACGGTTTTTTCGTTCGGCAAGCATTGATTTTTCCGCTTCGGATTTATTAAGACCCGCTTTCATCAAAATGATATTGAGGGAGCTCGTTCTATCTAATCCTTTTAAATCCTCGTTTTCTTCCGGAGTCAGCGATACACCGATTTCTGAAGCCAACCGCTGCCAGGCTTTAAAGTGATAAGTCGCGGTATCGGTAATGACCCCATCCAAATCAAAAATCACAGCTTTGACAGTCATGCCGGCTCCTTTTGGTTTATATCAACAAACTTCTTAAGCTGCTTTGCGACACTTGATGATTTCCCTGCGGTAAGGGTGAGCTCATCATCCTCATGAAAAAAGCGGAGCGTTATTCCTGATTGCAATTGATAGCGCGCTTCGTCACCTGCTATGTGAACCGCCAATACGGCATCGCGATAGCGTATGCTGAAGCGATAACCTTGCCACCTTTCCGGCAGATAAGGCCTAAAATGCAGCCCATTGTCCCTTATCCTGAGTCCTGCAAACCCACAAACAATGCTTGCCCAGGAGCCTGCCATATTGGCAATATGCACTCCATGCTCACTGTTGCCATGGTGGTTATCCAAATCCAGGCAAACCGTATCCATAAAAAATTGGTAGGCTTTGGCGAGATCGCCCGTTTCAGAAAACGCGATGCTGTGGATACAGCTTGATAAACTTGAATCGTGAGTCGTAAGGGGCTCATAATAAGCCAAATTTCTTTTTTTCTGATGAATATCAAACTTCTCGTCAAGAAGATACATCGCAAGTATTACATCCGCCTGTTTCAAAACCTGGTGCCGATAAATCACCAAGGGATGATAATGCAGCAATAGAGGATATTTTTCCTTTAGCGTGTCTGCAAAATTCCAGGCTGCTTTTTGAAGAAAACTGTCATCCTGCATGTGGATATTTAAGGTATCATCATAAGGGAGATACATTGCCTCTGCCGCTTTTTTCCAGCTTAAGATTTCTTCAGGTGTTAGTCCAATGGCACAGGACAGATTTCTCATATAGACAGGATGGCTGGCTTCAAGACTGTTTGCTGTGTCAACAGCAAATTCCAAATGCATTTGTGCCATTGCGTTGGTATAGAAATTATTGTTTACAATAGCTGTGTATTCATCAGGACCCGTGACGCCATCAATACAAAACAGGCCATTTTTTCGAGGATTAAAATGGCCGAGATTTAGCCATAGGCGTGCTGTTTCAAAGAGCATTTCTGCAGCGCCTTCAAGTAATACCTGGTTATCCCCTGTCGCTTGCAAATAATATTTTAAAGCATATGCAATGGCTGCGTTAATGTGATATTGCGCAGTACCTGCTGGAAAATAAGCGGAACATTCCTCTCCTCCTATCGTACGCCAGGGATATAGGGCGCCTCCTGGATGAGACATTTCCCGTGCCCGTATTCGCGCAAAATTTAACGTATTGATTCTGAATTCTATTAATTTTCTTGCCAGTTTCGGTTCTGTAAGACTTAAGAAAGGCACTACATAAATTTCAGTATCCCAGAAATAATGGCCATCATAGCCAGGTCCTGTCAGGCCTTTTGCTCCAATATTCGAGAAACCGTTTCGACCGACAGACTGAAAAACATGAAAAAGATTAAAGCGTATTCCTTGCTGGACTTGCGAATCCCCTTCAATAACAATATCCGCTTCCCGCCAAAAAAAAGACCAGCATGACGCATGTTCCTCCTTTTGATGCGCAAAACCTTTTTCAGCTTCTTGTTTTACCATAGCTTGAAGCGATGATAACAACAGAGGTTCTTCATGACTCAGCGCATGGCGGTAGCCAATCCATTTGCTGAACATAACGCTCTGGCCTTGATGCAAGTACAGCTGATAACATTGCTTCAGACATGTTTCACCCAAATTGCTGATGTTGTGTAACATCACATCATCCGAAACAGCATCAAAAGTTACTGACGCAACCACCCAATCCGTATCGCGAACAGCATGCAGATAGGCATTTAGCCTGGTTTTTTGTTCAAAATAAAGTACATTTAAGCCATCCATAATGGATAATTTCCCAACTCTGGGATCAGATGGATTATGGGTACTCTGATAGCCTGCATCCAGGGCAGATATTATCTCTATTGGTCCGCTGAAATTTTCAGCCTTGAGGCAAAATTCTATACACATGAGATGTGGATTGGCTAATGATACAAAACGTCTGCTTTTAAGCGAGAGCTTCTTGCCGGAAATTGTCTGCCATTGCTGGCTTCGGTTTAAGATGCCTGTTTGCAAATCAAGACTGCGGACTCCCTGAGTGTTCAAATGAGCTGCAGATAGCACCTCCCCATCCAGCGAAATACAAAGGGATTTCCCATTAGGAACTTGCAGCATTTTTTGATTAAAGAGAGGAAAGCCATAAGCCGATTCGCCATAAACGATGGGTTCTTTTTGATACAGCCCATTTAAATAGACTCCCTCACAACTTGGAATATCCCCGCCAAGAGGCTCTTCAAAACTGCCTCGGCTTCCGATATAACCATTTGCCTGCGCAAATAAGGACTCTAACAATAGCTGGTATTCAGGAGAAAGGTTCTGTGCAGTAATACGCCATGGATGGGAACCAAGATCTAATTTCTTTTCAGTATGGATCATATTCATACTAACTTAAGCTGCAACTGATTTCATATTACTTGCTTTTCCATAGTTTGCAAAATATTTCAAAAAATGATTAAACTGATTCATTTCAGCATACTTAAATACTGCAGGCGGATGACGCATAGGCAGTACAGGATCCGCCCAGGGAGAGGTTAATGAAAATCAATTGGTCATTTTTACTGCCCGTCGCTTTAGCGTATTTAATTTTTGCTATTCTCTTAAACAGCGTGGGTGTTGTGATCTTGCAGTCAATCCATTCTTTTAATGTCAGTAAACAAAGCGCGAGCGTTTTAGAAGGTTTCAAGGATTTGCCAATTGCTTTGGTGTCGCTTTTTCTTGCCTCCTTTCTTCCGAGATTAGGGTATAAAAAATCCTTGCAGGCAGGGATATTTCTTGTATTGATTTCCTGTATTGCGATGCCCCTTCTTCCTGGATTTTTGACTGTAAAAATCCTCTTTTTAACCCTGGGAGCATGCTTTGCTGTTGTAAAAATTTCGGTCTACAGTTTGGTTGGAGCAGTCACCCAAAACCCGCAACAACATGCATCCTTGCTGAATATGATTGAAGGTATTTTTATGACCGGCGTTTTGGCAGGAAACTGGCTGTTTAGCTATTTTATGCAAAATGACGGCGGTAATTATGAATGGTTACAAGTTTACTGGATATTGGCAGCTTTATGTCTTATTGATATTTTTTTATTAAAAATTATTCAGTTGCCAACCATGGCTTTGCCCCGTTATCAAACCATTTGGGCAGAATTAAAACCCATGACGCGCCTCTTTTCACAAACGATTGTGATGGTTTTTATTATTTCTGCATTTACCTATGTGCTCATCGAGCAGAGCCTTGGCACCTGGCTTCCGACATTTAATTATGAAATATTGCAGCTCACCCCTAAAATGAGCGTGCAGGCTGCAAGTTTTTTTGCAGGATCTTTGGCGCTTGGCAGATTGGCCGCAAGCGTATTGTTACAAAAAATACACTGGCGCAAGCTCCTGTCTTTTTGTATTGCGGCAGCCTGCGTCATGCTGTTTGTGATGCTTTCATCCACGCGAATCACAACAGTCGAGTCAAGATTAACCTGGCAGACCATGCCTGTCGGCGTTTTGCTTCTGCCTGCAATCGGTTTTTTTATGGCGCCGATTTATCCCGCGCTCAACTCGGTTATACTCTCATCTCTGCCGCGATCGCAGCATGCCGCGATGACGGGAATCATTGTCATTTTTTCCGCAGTGGGAGGGACATTAGGCAGCTTAATCACAGGTAATTTATTTTCCCTGGTTGGAGGCATCCATGCCTTTTATGCCCTTTTGCTACCATTGGCACTCTTGTATCTTGCAACGCTTCATCTGGGGGTTAGGACCAAGGCTCTTTGACCTCTACCAAAGTCTCCAGCTTGATTTTGAAGCACTGTTGTTTTCTGTTTCCTGAATACGGCTGTTAAAATCAAGAATTGCTTTATTATTTTTATCCCCCAAGGTTTCATTTTGAGTCCTCAAGCCCTCAAATTTACTGTGTTGAATAATTAATGAGTTTACAGAGTTATCCAGCTTCTCCAATTGCTTGCCGGGCTTGGTTTCAGAATATCTTGTTTGGTATTTTTCATTATTTTCAAATTTATTTGCCGCGGCAAATTCCTTGACTTTTTCACGAGATTCAATGAATTTATTCTTTGCATTTTCATAATCTTCTTGATGAATTTTTAACTCGTTAAAAATATTTTCTAATTTTAAAATAATTTCTTTTTTTGTATCGTTATAGTTATTGATATCTTGCTGAGTTAGGGACTTGTTCTCAACCTTTTGATTAAACTCATTTTCCAGGTCATTCAAGCGCCTTAAATGCTTTATGCCTATCTTAACGAATTTAATATATTCTTCACACATATCATAACAATTATGCACCGTATTATCATAAGCGCTTATCAGTGAATCAAATTGCTTTTTTAAATCTATGTGCTTGATTGACTGAAATACACAGAAAGCAATAGCAATCAATGCAGTCATAAAAATGGCAGCATCAATTGTTTTTTTGCCGTTTTTATCTTCTTTGATGTGATCTTTTAATAAGGTTCCAAGAGAATGAATTAAAAATTTTTCAAAATAGGGCCTAAATAGGATGTTGGCAAAAGATGCTAAACTTGCGTAGCCGGCATATTGCGGGTAAACAGCGGCAATTCCCATGGCTGTTGTGAAAAGGGTTCCGCTGGCCATTTTAGCTAAATCTTCCAAGTGCTTAAATTCAACATCAGTGGATTTGGGAGCTTGCTTTTTATAAAACTCATGCATAGCTTCTTTCATATCAGCAGAAATTTGAACTCCTATTTCCTGTTGTTTTTCAAAAAATTCTACTGTTTTTTTATGGGTTGCGGGCTTATAGTTCATTCTTTGGTAAGTTTCAAATTCTTTTTTTAAATCACCGGTAATCATAACGCCCAGCTTGGCTTGTCCCTCAAGGAATTCCATCTTTTGTTTCCAATCCTTCGGTTTGAATAAAGTCTTTAAGGTCAAGGTGGTACTTTGCATGGTTTTTTTCATTGGAAACCTCATTATATGGGATAAAACTTTAAGCTATAGGTAGCTCAAGCCAGATAAAAATATCCATATATATGGGTCATTATAAATACGCAAAATTAAGACAATATTAAGAAGCGATTCAATAAGTCAGAGTAGAAATTTTTTGCAAAAAAAAATTGATTGCAATTTGTTGTCTTAAACAGTAATTAAATACACTTCTTGATGATTGATCTTGAAGTATTATAAAATTAATAGTAACATTATGTTTATTTTTTGTTCAACCAAGGATTTGCCATGCGTCTCTTTTTTCAACGTCCTCAACATGCTCAAACTCCATCGACTCCTCCCAAGTTGGCTTGTCATACTAAAAATGATCAGAAAATAGAGAAGTTGCTGGATAAAGCTTCTGAATTAATGAAAAATATAAACATGAGTTCACGCCACTTTTTAGAGCATGCAAAAAATAACAATACCGGTAATAATAATTCGAACAATGGGAAAAACGAGCATACTTTTCCTCGGAAGGGATGAGCGATTTTTCCCTATCACCAAAATTTGAGCCCTTCGTACTTCTCTGCAAAACCAGCGAAAGGCTAAAGCTAAGTGGATGATTTTTTCAATAGATTGTGCAAATCATTATTGCAATAATGAAAATACATTTTTAATCCCTTTCTCTGCTAATAGTACCTTAGCCCTCTCCGCGGCTTCCCTGCTCATGAAAGGGCCGAGTTTCACTACGTGGAATGTTTGATATTTTTCAATGTGAACTGGCGCAGATAATAATTTTTTCAATTTACCGTATAAAGATTGCGCCAAATCAGGATTCGAAAAAGCGCCTGCCTGAAGGTAATATTGGGCACTTTTCTCAGGATCATGCGTGGTCAAAGCCCGGATTTCTACCGGCGCTGTCCCCTTGGGAAGCAAGCCAAGCTTACTTGCCGCGGCATAAGACAAATCAATGATCCTATCTTTATGGAAAGGACCCCGATCATTGACCTTCACAATAATCTCCCTGTTATTCAACAGGTTTTTAACTTTCACATAAGTAGGCAATGGGAGTGTTTTATGCGCCGCAGTCATGGCATATAAATCATAATCCTCGCCGCTTGATGTGCGTTTTTGATGAAATTTGGTTCCATACCAGGAAGCCAACCCCCGTTCATAGTAACCTTTAGATGTGGGTTTGACCTCATACTGCGTCCCATTCACTTTATATACGGCAGGGTTCCCATAGCGGCTTAAAGGTTCATTGACGGGTTTCACTTGTTTGGCTGTATACGCAACCGGCTCTTTGGGGGCGCCATCCCGTTCTTCAGTTTGGCCCAAGTTTTTTCGGGGCGGTGAAATATGAGTGTTTGTTTTTTTATGTTGTGGCGATTTTACCTCTACGGTACTATGATGAGTGAGCGGGGATTTAGTTTGACAACTGCATAGCAATAAAACGATAAGAATAAATTGCAACCGCATGATTTTTCTCTTGATTTATAATTATTATTCTTAAAGACATGAGCGACATCATCAGCCGCACGTCCTCTGCAAGATAAAATAATATTATCTCCTGTCCTGAATATGAATACACTAAAAACGGTGATTTTTTTCATCTTAAAACCAGATCTGGTTGAGGGCAAGATCATATCACTTTGATTAAAGAATGCCATGACGCCAAAACCTCTGAATCATACATATACGAAAAAGATAGATTCTATTTGCGCGCGGTTACCTTAACATTGCATGATACAGCCAAAAAGATGGTTTGACCTTGAGCGAAAACAAATCCGGCTTGAATAGAAAAAAGAGCTAAATTACGCTATTGTTGGTTGGTTTTTAAAGCCGTGATAAGATAAATGTATTTTAACTTTGGATAGCACCATGAACAAACGTTTCAATTTTCTGATGCCACTTTTATTGTTCATCTCTTTATTATTTAACCCAAGTATTTTTTATGCCAATCCTCCCCAGAGCCCCAATACCATTCCTAGCAGCATTGCAAGCAATAACCCTCTCATTATCCCGGCGCCGCCAAGTCTCAACGCAGAGGCCTATATACTCATCGATGTAAACAGCGGCAAGATTCTCGCGGAAAAAGACAGCGAAAAAAAATTACCGCCGGCAAGTTTAACCAAAATGATGACCTTGTACGTCATTTCAAATGCGCTCAATAATGGTCAAGTACAGCTTGCAGACACAGTGCGTATCAGCGAGAAAGCCTGGAAAACCGGCGGTTCGCGCATGTTTGTCAAAGAAGGACAAATGGTAAGCATTGAAGATCTTTTAAAAGGCATCATCGTAGATTCAGGAAACGATGCCTGCGTAGCAATGGCTGAGCATCTGGGCGGCACTGAACAGGCGTTTACTGAAATTATGAATCAGCAAGCTAAAAACCTTGGCATGGAAAACAGCCATTTCACAGACAGCACGGGATTGCCAGATGAAAAGCTATATACTACCGCCAAAGATTTAGCTATTCTCGGCCGCGCTTTAATTAATAATTTTCCTCAATATTACCACTGGTATAAACAAAAATGGTTTACTTTTAACGGCATTCGCCAGCCTAACCGCAACCGTCTGTTATGGCGCGACAACCAGGTTGACGGGGTTAAAACCGGCCATACTAATGATGCAGGATACTGCCTTGTATCTTCAGCAAAACGCGATAACATGCGCTTGCTTGCTGTGGTGCTCGGTTCGCCGAGTGAAACAGCCAGGGCGGATGACAGTGAACGCCTGCTAAATTACGGTTTTCGCTTTTTCGAAACCCATGAGCTTTATAAGTCAGGCCAAACCATAACCGAGCTTCCAATATACAAGGGTAAAGATAATACTGTGGCTGTCGGCTTGAACGAGCCTCAATTTGTCACCATTCCTCAAGGCCAGTATAAACGGCTGTCCGTTAACACCAAGATCCCGAAACATATCCAGGCACCTGTCAAAAAAGGTGATCAAATAGGAGAACTTGTCATTAAATTTGATGACAATATTATTGCAAACAAACCTTTATACGCTTTACAAGATGTAGAAAAAGGCGGCTTATTCAAACGCATGAAAGACAGCATTCGTTTGACATTTAAAGGATGGTTTGGTTCTTAATTATTCTGAATATGACAGGTATAGTATTTATAAACCAGGAATTTTTTGATGCAGCTGATGCCAAAATTTCTGTTTTTGACAGAGGTTTTCTATTTGCTGACAGCATTTACGAAGTTATACCAGTATATGATGGCCGTATCTGTTTTATGGAGCGGCACCTCAAACGCCTGTTGGGCAATCTGAAAAAAGCGCTGATTCCAGTGCCGCAAATCGATTTCAAGTCTGTTTTTCAGGAATTGATTCATTTAAACGGCGGAGGAAATTTGCAGCTTTATTTGCAGGTAACCCGCGGCAATGAAGGCCTGCGGAAACATAATATTCCACAAGGCCTGACGCCTTCCGTTATTGCTTTTACGCAGCATTCCCCCTACCCAACGCTTAAGGATAAGGAGCGAGGACTAAGGATAAAATTGGTTAAAGATACCCGCGGACTTCTCTGTGATATAAAAACTACCGCGCTATTTGCCAATATATTACTCAACCATGACGCCGTTGCATCCGGCGCTGATACAGCGATTTTAGTCCGTAACGGTTTTATTACTGAAGGTAGTTCAAGCAATGTTTTTATAGTCACACAACAAGACAAAATTATTACGCCTCCCTTAGACCACCTTTGCCTCCCAGGCATCACTCGTGAGGTCATTTTGGAGTTGCTTGCTTCTCTTCGCCTGCCCTTCAGCGAAGAAAAAATAAAAAAAGACGCGCTTTTGCAGGCGAAAGAAGTATGGATTACCAGCACGACGAAAGAAATTTTTCCAGTTTCTCACATCAACAAAATTCCACTGAATCAAGGAAATAGAGGTTCACTCTGGCGACTGATCAATGATAAATATCTTGAATTGCTTCAGTAAACCAGATAATTTTTTTTCTTGTTAATATCGCAAAAAACAACTAACCTTGCTGCAAGCCGGAAGGCTCGATCTGATTGTCCGTGAGTTAGAACATGACTGATAAAAAAACATTAATGGAATTTCCCTGTAATTTTCAAATTAAAATTATTGGTGATAATAAGCATTTATTTATAGAGGAAATCGTTTCAATTGCCCGTAAGCACTTCCCAGGCATTGAAGATGATAAAATTTCTACAAAACAAAGCCAGCGAGGCAATTATCTTGCAATCAGTATTACTGTTTTGGCACTGGATCAGGATTCACTGGACGCACTCTATGAAGAGCTAACCAGTCACCCGGATACAAAGATGGTATTATAATGATTAATATTAAAAAGCTTGGCATACAACCGTATGAGTTAATCTGGAATGAAATGAAGCGCTTTACACTGGAGAGGGATAACTTTACACCAGATGAATTATGGCTTCTCGAGCATTACCCTGTGTATACGCAAGGCCAGGCAGGGAAAAAAGAACATATACTGAATCCTGAATCAATTCCTGTTGTGCAGTCTGACCGGGGCGGGCAAGTCACTTATCATGGTCCAGGACAGCTCGTCGCTTATGTCCTAATGGATATCAGACGAAAAAAAATGGGTATCCGCACTCTGGTATGCCATTTGGAACAGATACTGATGGCAGTCCTTAACGAATTTGGCATTTTCTCTGAAACCCGCTGTGGAGCTCCCGGAGTCTATGTTCAGGAAAAAAAAATTGCATCCATCGGCTTAAGGGTAAAAAATGGATGCGCCTATCATGGTATTGCTTTAAATGTAGATATGGATCTTAAGCCATTTGCGGGCATCAACCCATGCGGTTATCAGAAATTGCAAATGACGCAAATAAAAGATTTTTTTCCAGACATTGATATCGATATGGCAAGCAGCGCATTCACAGATAAATTTTTAACCGTTTTTGAACCCTAAGCCATGGATTTTTTTACTGATTATTTACAACCGTTAAGCATTTGGCTGCATGATAATCCGCATTGGGCCTTGTTGATTACCTTTCTTATCTCCTTTAGTGAATCATTAGCCATTATTGGCAGTATCATACCCGGCTCCGTCACCATGACAGCCATCGGTATTCTTGCAGGTTCAGGTGTAATGCGTATTGATTTGACTTTGCTGGCAGCAACTCTCGGCGCAATTGTCGGCGATACGGCAAGTTATGCGCTGGGATACAAATTTCATCATCGCCTCATTTATATCTGGCCTTTCAGCCGCTATCCTCACTGGCTGAAGTATGGAAAAGAATATTTTGCAAGACATGGCGGTAAAAGTGTATTGATTGGACGGTTTATAGGACCCTTACGTTCAATTATTCCGGTCATTGCAGGCATGATGCATATGAATCACTGGCAGTTTCTTCTTGCCAATGTGGTTTCAGCAATCGGTTGGGCAATTTTATATGTAATGCCTGGTATATTAATAGGCGCAGTAGGCAACGAATTATCGACAGAAAGAGCAAGCCGGCTTTTTCTCTTTGTTATTCTTCTGCTTGTTGCCATCTGGTTAATCTCTATTGGCATTAAATGGATGTTTAAGCACCTAAACTTTTTTTTTCGCACCTATCTGCATCGTTTTTGGCTTTGGGGTCTTGGCCAAAATGCATTTTCCAACTGGTTTAAAGCTATAACCCCGGCATTTGAAAAGCAGTACTATCCTACAGTTGCGCTGCTTATCTTGTTTCTGAGTTCAGTTTTGTTGACGGTTTTTTTATCCTGTCTCGTTATTCAAAATGCCTGGATTGAATCTGTTAATACCCCCGTGCATCTTTTTTTACAAAGTATCCGTACGCCAACATTTGATCTTTTTTTTATATTTATAAGCTTAGTCATACACCCGTTGTCTCTGGCAACCCTTGTTTTTTCCATTATCATTTATTTTATGTATCATCGAGACTGGCGCACATTGTATTTCTGGTTAAGTCTCACCTGTTCATCCGCCCTGGCCATCGGTATATTGGCATGGCTAATAAAGGTACCTGCTCCTTCTGACAATACAACTGTTCCGGGAACTGCATATTATCCTGACCTCCATTTGACCCTGGCGACAACCATACTTGGTTTTTTAATTTTTTATATCAGCACACGGTATCGCACCACTCTCACTTTGGCGGTTCGTATTTTCTTTTTTATCGCACTGTTTCTTGCAGGAATTTCTATTCTGTATTTAGGGGATAATTGGTTAACGAGCGTTATTTCGGCTTACTTCATCGGATTGAGCATCTGTTTGGGACATTGGATATTTTTTAGAAGAGTCGGCCAGCAGCAAACCCGTTCCCACATACCCATTGTTTTTTCCTGCTTCATGCTTTTAGTCGGTACAGCAATTTCCTGCTGGATTTACTTTACTCACCAAGTGTTGATACATCAACCCATTCTGAAGCAATATGTGTTCACAGAAAATGCCTGGTGGTCACAGGAAAAATCAATTTTGCCCCTCTACCCCAAAAGCCGGACAGGACAGCGCAGGGGATTATTTAACATTCAGTATGCTGGGTCATTGGACACATTAAAGGAGAGTTTGGTTGCCGCAGGTTGGAAAATATATGATGATTCATTCTTATACTCCCTGCTGCTGCGCACTGGCGCAAAAGAGACCGGATACGAATATCCCTTGACGGCCCAGTTTTATCATCATATGAAACCAAAGCTTGTATTAACCTATACATCAAGTATAAATCAACCGCGACTCATACTTCGGCTATGGCGTTCAAATTATCATGTACGCAAATATGATCAACCAATATGGTTAGGCAGCCTGCAATTTGCGGGCAAGGATATCAAGGATAAGCAGGTTACAGATAAAAACCTGCCTTTTAAACTTATCCTTAACGCTTTGAAAGGCTATAAAATCAAGCAGCTTGATATCAAGGCTAATCACATTAGATCCTTGCCTCCTAACGCAATACCCTCTATTTTGCTGATTAAAGATCCTGAGATTGAAACAAAGTAGAGGCGTGATGCGTCAAGACAAAACAGGCGAACTAGGATAAAATATGCCAATTCATGGTGTTATAAAGGATTATTACAATGAATACCTTAACCAATGTCATTCAATATCTCTTGCCTTTGCTGGCTTTGGCCTTGCTTCTACTGGGTTTGGGGAAAAAGCGAGTAATTTATATTCAAATATCCCTCTGGTTAGCGTTAATCGCATTACTTTTAGAATATAAATATGCCGGAAACGAAATACTGGGGACTTATTTTGATTATAACCATGCAGCCCTCTATTCCCTGGCTTTATTGATTTTACTGGTTGATTTACTTTACATTGGAATTAAATACCTTAAACCTCTCAATCCATTTTATCGAATAGCAGGCGGATTTTTGGTTGCCTGCCTTGTAACCGGCAGTATTCTTTTGATGGTTAATCTCTGGGTTAACGCACAATTTATTGAAAACAGATTTCCGAACACAGCAATCTTGCAAGTCGTTACCTTCACTCCGCCAGCATATTGCCTTAGCCGGTATATCTATTATAAAGTGGGTACAGAAGGAAAAGTTTATTATCTTTGTCCAAATCATTATGGACTTATTCCTTCCATAGGCCATCTTGATGTCGTTCCTGAGTTTATCGCCAGACAACTGACTGCCCAACACAAGAGACTGGATAAGCAATTGAACCAAGATAATGGCCCTATTAAACAGTGAAGTTGGTTTTATTTTGGTTATAAATTGTTCTGGTGATTAATTTTTGATAACATTTAGGCATTCAATTTATGAATTGATTTGATTGATAATATGCGCTATTTGCTTTTGAGCATTTTTCTTTTGCAGTTTCACGCCGTATTAGCCATGGCGCCCAAGATTAACCTTGACAGAGCCATAGATAATGCAATTAAGCGTTATGCACTGCATGAAGAGCCCGCCCTCAAAAAAAAATTCAATCAAAGAGGCGTTTCCTATCCTCCTCAAGAGATCGCACTCCTGGCGTTTAAAAAAGAAAGGCATATTCAGTTATGGGCAAGAAACACTAACAAACCATGGCGGCATATTCACACTTATCCTTTAACCGCATTCAGCGGCCGTTTGGGACCCAAGCTTAAGGAACATGATCTGCAAATTCCTGAAGGCATTTATCGGCTCACCACATTTAATCCATTCAGCGCCCATCATTTATCGATGATGATTAATTATCCGAATCATTTTGATCGTTTGCAGGCCAGTAAGGATGGAAGGCGAAACCTGGGAGGTGAAATTTTTCTGCATGGAAAGTCGACATCTGTCGGTTGCCTCGCAGTTGGCGACACCGCTATCAACCAATTGTTTTTGCTAGTCCGGCGGGTCGGATTAAATCATGTCCGCGTCATCATCGCACCTAATGACCTGCGTCTAAATAAGCCTGCAACTTCCATGTTTGCTCAGCCACGCTGGCTGCCAGAGCTCTATAAGAATATTGCACAAGCGCTAAAACCATTTCCGGTTAAAAAACAAATCACCTGACAAGCTTCGGGATCTATGTGCAACTCAACCTGTCGAAATTAAATAAAACCGATACCTGGAGCATACTTAGGGAAAAGTAACCCGGGAATCCCTTGTTGCGATTTTACCTAATTTGGGCAAGGCAATGGTACGGATTTTCGGTCCTACTCATGTTCAGGGGCAACTACAAATATTCCAGGAGCATTTCGTAAATATTCATTATAATCCATGCCATAGCCAAATATATAATGATCGTCTACTTCAAGTCCTACGAAATCTGCTTTATCTAAACCATTTTTTACTCGTTTGTGATGCTTGTCGACTAGAACTGCGCTGTAAACTTCGGCGGCACCCATTGCTTTAACTTCATTCAAAATAGCTGCCAGGGTCACGCCGCCATCCAGAATATCGTCTACAACCAACACCGCACGGTCCCGCAAATCTACCCGAGGTTTGACTATCCAGCGTAATTTGCCGCCTTGTATTTCTCCGCGATATCTTGTTGCGTGGACATAGTCTACCTCCAAAGGAAAATCAAGGCGGGGCAATAAATTACCCATGGGTACAAGGCCGCCTATCATCACGCATAAAAGAATTGGGTTTTTATCATGAAGTTTTTCATGAATATTAATTGCCATGCGATCCAGCGCCGCTTCTACTTCTTTCGTTGTATAAAGACAAGTAGATTTTTCATAAACATGTTTAATCTTTGTTGGGATAGTCATTGCCTTATGCTCAATTTTTGGGTTTATGAGGAACTGGAAACATACTGATTTTCGAAGCCTCACTCGTTTTATCGCGAACCTTCGCAACACCCTGTTTATCAACCTCATCTATTCTAAATATGGAATGCAACGGGATATATGTTCGCTTAACGCTGTTAAATTCAAGCTTTAATCGCTCTTCTGAGGGATCAACCACGAGCGATGTGGTTTCACCAAAAACAAATTCTTCTACTTCCAGAAAACCAAATAAATCACTTTCATGCACTTTGCGGGCATATATTTCATATATTGCTTCGAGATGTGAAAAAGTAATACGGTAAAGCTTTTTATTTGCCATAAAAATTACCAGAGAATAAATCCCGCATAGTATACAAAATCTTGGCATCTTTATTCAAATAATCAAGACGCTATCCCGTCACTGGCAATGAGGCCTTCTCATCCAGTAAAAATTGCTTTGCTGATACTGCTTTTTTTAACCAAATTGGACTGTCATGATATTTCTGTAAAATAAGGCAATAAAACCCCGCTGGAAAGGGCCATATCATTTTTCCCATTTCATTTAAAAATGAAAGTCGTTGGATCATGGCCTCGCTGCGCACTGGCGGAATATAATAAAAGCTGTTATGGACACACTGCTGAAATCCACGTTGCGCCATGGCTCGTTTCAGGGAGAATGAAGACATTAAAGCCACTTTAGCATACCCATAACAGCTTACAATCCTGAGTTTTAAAGCCGCCCCCCAGAAACTTACCGGATTGACACCAAAAAAAATCGCATATCCCATGGATTTTAAAACACGGTCTATTTCATCCAGCGGATATCTTGCATCGGCAAATGCCTCAAGCGTTAAAGGCGCCACCACGCAGTCAACGCTGTCTCTGTCAATAGGCAAGGCATTCAATGAAGCAACGACCGTGTTTTTCTGGGTGGTATTATAAGGAGTTACAATCCATTTATATTGAAATCTGAGAGATGCCAGCCAAAGATTATCGCCACAATTGCCGAGTTGTAATAGAGTCTGTCCACCTATTGACTCGCGCAAAGGCAAAAGCTCAGCCGCAAAAGCTTGTGCGACCCGAATGCCCTGTGGCGAGCGAAACCATTGTTCCAATAAGCGAAATTTGATGGATTGATTACTCAACAAAGTATCTGCTTGATTTAGAGCAAGTTCATTTTAATACTATACACTTAGCTTCAAACCCACGCTACTGGATAGAATAAAAAGAATCTGACTCTTATTTTCAGAAGAGCTGAGCCTGCATCCCAGAACAAAAAACAAAGGTGCAGAATAGGAGTTTAGCTTATTGATACAACCCGATGTACCAACTGATTATAGATTCACCATAAAATAGAGCAATCAATGCCGCAAAAACCAGGAAAGGACCAAATGGAATCGGGGTTTGGCGGGATTGTTTGGTTTTTTTTAAATAGATAAGGCCTGTGATTGCCCCTATGATAGAAGAAACCAATAAAATAAGCGGCAACTGTGTCCATCCAAACCAGGCGCCATAGGCTGCAAACAGTTTGAAATCTCCATGCCCCATACCTATTTTTCCAGTCAGTAGATAAAATAACTGGATAAATAGCCATAAAGACAGATAAGCAGCCGCTGCTGTCAAAACCGCATCGGGTAAAGAAGCGAATAAATTCTGAGTATTTGCCATTAACCCAAGCCACAAAAGGCTGAGGCTTAAACTGTCCGGTATGAGCTGATGTTCGAGGTCAATAAAAAAGATACAGAGGTTAACCCAAATAAATATAAGCGCAAAAAGCAAGGAAAGGCTTATTCCAAAATGAAACGCTGCGAACAGGGTAAAACCTAAACTCAAGCATTCAACGAGCGGATAACGAAGCGGTATTCCGCGTCGGCATTTCCTGCATCTGGCGCGCAAGAGGCAATAACTCAAAAGCGGTATATTGTGCCAGAACGGAATTGGAGTTTGGCACTGGGGGCAAAATGAGCGAGGAAAGAACAGATTTATCTTTTTGACAGCTTTTTCCTCTGGCAATTCGAGCAGGCTTCGGCATTGGGCTGTCCATTCTGCTTTAAGCATGATTGGCAGCCGGTAAATAATGACATTCAGCAAGCTTCCCACCGCAAGCGCAAAAAGCGCAAGAAAAATATACCAAACAATGGGGTGGAACAGAAATAATTCAAAAGGCATGTTTACACCACTGAACCAAGCTTGAAAATAGGAAGATACATAGCCACGACCAGGCCACCCACCAGCACACCCAATATTGCCATAATCATCGGTTCTAATAAACTGCTCAGCGAGTCAACAGCATTGTCTACCTCTTCTTCAAAAAAATCAGCAACCTTTGTCAGCATTTGCTCCAATGCACCGGATTCTTCACCAATGGCAACCATCTGCACTACCATATTCGGAAAGAGTTGTGTGCGTTCCATGGCCAGCTGCAATTGCTGTCCACTGGATACTTCATCTCTGATTTTGTTGGTGGCTTCTGCATATAGATAGTTTCCTGTGGCTCCAGAAACCGACTTCAGCGCTTCAACCAAAGGAAGGCCTGCTGCAAAAGTAATGGATAAAGTTCGAGAAAAACGCGCAATTGCTGCTTTTTGCAAAATGCTCCCGACAACAGGGAGCCTTAAAAGATAGCGGTCGATGTTATGCGCAAAAGCGGGCGAATGGTTCCGAAAGTAAATAAAAGCATAAACACCTGCCCCCGCTGCTCCAAAAATGATATACCAGTAGGCTTGAAAAAATTCTGAAAGACTGATGACGCCCCGGGTCAGAGCCGGCAGATCCGCGCCAAATCCTTCAAATAATGATTCAAATTGCGGCACCACAAAAATGAGAAGACCCGCTGTGACTAGAAAAGCAATCACAATGACTGCCAGAGGATAGGTTAAAGCTTTCTTAATTTTCTTTTTAATTGTTTCTATTTTTTCTTTATAGGTTGCAACCTTATCCAGCATGATATCCAATGAACCGGATTTTTCACCTGCATCCACCAGATTACAAAATAATTCATTAAAATAGGCAGGATGTTTGGTTAAAGCCTCTGCAAAAGTTAATCCAGACTCAACATCTTTCTTTATTTCTTCAACCAATTTCTTCATGCGTTCGTTGCTTTGCCCTTTAGCGACAATATCAAAAGCCTGCACCAAAGGAATTCCCGCTTCAATCATGGTTGCCAATTGACGGCTAAAGACTGTAATGTCTGCTTGCTTGATTTTCCGGTTTTTCCTGTCAAAAAATTTTTTTCGTTTTTTGATAATCTTGCGGGTAATGATGCCTTGTTTGCGGAGCTCATTTTTTGCAATTGCAACACTTTTTGCCTCAATTACGCCCTGGAGTTTTTCCCCTGACTGATTTATTCCTTCCCATTGATAATTTGTCAAAATATTTGTATTTTTGGCCATAATATTAATCTACCGTTACACGGTTTACTTCTTCTATTGTGGTAATACCTTCTTTAATTTTTTCAAGGCCAGAATCATATACAGTCAACATGCCTTCCTTTTTAGCCTGGCTTAAAAGATCAAGAGAATTCCCCCCGGACATAATCAGGCGTCCAAGCTCCTTGCTCATCGGCATGACTTCAAACAGGCCGATACGGCCGCGATAACCATTCGTGCATTGATTGCATCCACAAGCTTTATAAATTTGTAAATGCTTGGCCTCATCTTCACTGAACCCTATTTCAACCAAACTCTGGACAGGAATATCCACCTGCACGGTTTTGCAATACTCACAGAGTTTTCTTACCAGGCGCTGAGCAATAATTAGGTTTACAGAACTTGCAATGTTATAAGACGGAATTCCCATATTGGCAAGGCGGGTTAGGGTTTCTGCGGCGCTGTTCGTATGCAGGGTTGACAAAACCAAGTGCCCTGTTTGCGCTGCCTTAACTGCAATTTCAGCAGTTTCCAAATCCCGTATCTCACCGACCATGATAATATCTGGATCCTGCCGTAAAAAAGCGCGCAGGGCGATGGAGAAAGTGAGCCCCGCCTTCGGATGAATGTTAACCTGGTTGATGCCTGGAACCTTGATTTCCACTGGATCTTCAGCAGTTGAAATGTTTTTTTCAATGGTATTTAGGATATTTAATGCAGAATACAGGGTCACCGTTTTACCGCTTCCGGTTGGACCTGTAACCAGTATCATGCCCTGAGGCCGTTTAATGGCATGCATAAAGCTCTCTTTTTGAGCCGCGTTAAAACCCAAAGATTCAATATTCAGTTTTGTAGCCCCAGGATCCAGTATCCTCATCACTACTTTTTCTCCGGCAACCGTGGGACAGGTGCTAACCCGAAAGTCGACAGAGCGGCTGGGGGATAATTTCATTTTAAACCGCCCATCCTGTGGGATCCTTCTTTCTGAAATATCCAGGTTTGACATAATTTTGATGCGTGCCGATATCCTGGCTGCGAGGCTTATGGGCGGGGAAGCGACTTCATTCAAAATGCCATCCTGGCGGTAACGTATGCGGTAACCCTGTTCATATGGCTCAAAATGGATATCTGACGCACCTTTTTTAATTGCTTCAACCAATATGCGGTTAACAAATTTTACAATGGGTGCATCCTCACTGGACAAAGCTGCGGTATCCGCTTCCCGTGCTTCATCTTCTTCCGTGCTGAATTCAAAATCTTCCAATTCTTTGCTGTCTTCGAAATAATTAGCAAGTCCTTCACTTTCTTTAGCGTGAATCAGCTCATCGATTAAACCATTGAGTTTATCGGTTTCTACTACAATGGGAGTAGGATAAAGCCCGGTATGAAACTGGATTTCTTTCAATGAAAAATGTTTACTTGGATCATCTATCGCCAGATAAAGCTGTTTACCCCTGTGGTATAAAGGAACGAGGCGGTGACGTTGTATTAGCTTATCGCTGATTAATGATAAAGGTAAAGATTCAATTTTTATACTATCCAGATCCAGCAAAGGCAAACCAAAATTCTTTGCGACAGAACAAGCAATCTTTTGGGCTGGAATAATGTTGTTGCTGACAAGATATTGTTGAATGCTGACTTTGCTGTTTGCGGCAGCTTTTTGGTACGTTAAGGCATCCTCCTTATTCATTAGATTTTCCTGCACCAAAAGTTGTGCCACGCCCTGTAATCGATTTTCTTGTATTACTGCCATATCTTAAAAAAGTAGCTATAAATATAAGATAACTATAGACAAAAAAATCAATACCTGCATCAAATTAATACATTTTTTGCGGCATGGACCATGGTTCATTGCTTGCAGAAACAAATTAAGCACTTATGCTTAAGATAAGGGATGCTTTATACACGCCAGGTAGTAAACATGGATAAAAAAAAACCATCAGCTGAAGCCGGGATTCACTTGTTTAAGATGCTTGGTTTCGAAGTCCGCATGGATTGGTCCTGGCTATTTTTAGCCCTGCTTGTGACCTGGACGCTTGCTGTAGGTTACTTTCCAGCGCAACTGCCCGACCTGCAGGCATCCACATATTGGCTCATGGGATTGCTGGGCACGCTTGGCCTATTTTTTTCAATCATTCTTCATGAGCTATGCCATTCGCTGGTTGGGCGCGCTTATGGTATTCCAATGGACGGCATCACCCTTTTTATTTTTGGCGGCATCGCGCATATGAGGGACATGCCTTCGAGCCCCAAATCAGAGTTTTTAATGGCAGTGGTAGGCCCCCTGTTCAGCCTGGGGCTTGCAGCATTCTTTTTTTCTCTTATCCAAATCGGCGAAGAATTAAATTGGTATCAACCATTGCTTGCTGTAATAACCTATCTTGCCGCAGTCAACCTGGTCGTTGGTATGTTTAACCTCTTGCCGGGATTTCCTCTGGATGGCGGGCGAGTGTTCCGCTCCATTTTATGGTGGTGGAAAGGTGATTTGATATGGGCTACCAATATAGCCTGCAAAGGGGGCGTAGTCCTGGGCTACAGCCTGATTATTTTTGGCATCATGCATTTTTTTTTAGGTGCATTAATCTCGGGGGTCTGGCTTTTTCTCTTGGGATTTTTCATTGAACGGCTTTCACGCTCATCCTATGAGCAAGTGCTTATCAAGCAGATATTCAATAATGAAACGATTGAAAAATATGCCAAAACAAATCCTGTCACTGTAACGGAACCATTAACGCTTGCAGAACTGATGAACAATTACTTTTATCGTTATTATCATAAGCTCTACCCGGTTGTGCAAGATGATAAACTGACGGGATATATTTCTTTGAAGGAGATCAAAGAGATCAATCAAGATAATTGGAGAACTATTACTGTAGGTGAAGTCATGCAGCGTTGCCCTTCAGATATTGTGATTGAGGCAGATACCACAGTGATTCAGGCATTGCAGATGATGTATGCTCAAAACATCAGTCGCATGATTGTGACCAAAAATGGCCGTCTTTACGGCATTTTAACCTTGAAAGACATGATGAATGTGGTTTCAATCCGTATGACCCTCGAGCAAACTTAATCGGCTGAAATATGCATAGGGCGGCCCTTCGACGCGATGGCATTTCAATCACAGGCAGCCATTCCCTGGCTCTCAGGATTTTGAAAATAGATAAGGGGGCATAATTTATGATTAAAAATTTTTCACTTTATTTATCATATGTTCATTCTGATTGATCTGCATATCAATCAATATGAGAGCCTCCGTTAGCAATTTTTCCTCCTTTTTGTAATCAATTTTACTTTGGATTTTTGACAATAAATTTTCTTGCACGTGTTTGAGCCTATCTGTAATGTGCTGTTTTAAATCCCTCAGTGATTCCAGATCGCTTGTATCCTTATGTTTAAGCCAGGGTTCTATAACCGTTTCTTTAAGCCAGACTGCAGTAGGTGTTTTGTTGACATACTTGTTATATTTATCCTGAACAGACTTTGCTAAGAAGAATGAAAAATAGGATTGGTTTTGCTCATGTTGATTTCTTGCCAACTGCTGTAAAATCTCATTCAATTTTTCCTCGAGCATGGGCTGAAGTTTTTTTAGCTTCGATACTGCAATTGAAAAACCTTCAAGTTTCCCGCTTGCATTCAAAGCAGGCAACTTGGCGCAGCATAAACTATATGTACTTTCATTCCAATCAATAACCAAAGACCATTCCAATCCATATTGCTCGCTCAAGTCGCGCAATTCTTTTTCCATGCAATTTTTTAGTTGAGCCCTATAGAGTACTTTCTTTTTAATATATTCAATAAACTCGCCTAAAGCGCATAGTTTGCCTGATGTACTTTCAAAAAATAAGCTTTCGCTACTGATGCTGAATGTTTGCTGCTGCCAATTGATTGCTAAGGCTAAATCCAAATCATATGCTTTATTGATACGATCGATTTCTTTGCGGGCATGGTCGCACCCATCTTGCAGTTTTTGTAAAAAAAGATCAAAAGATTCCAGAGTAGTAAAGAGGGCATCAAGCTTTCCAGACTGAAGATTTTCCTGATTAAACTCTGAGGCATTTTCCAAATAATAATATTTATTTTTCCAATCAATATTAATTTTGATATTTAAGTCATATTTTTTATTAATTTTTTCAAGTTTACCCTCAAGATCTCGGTAATTTGTATAGTGTTTTTTAAATTCAGTTAGCGTGGACAATGTATTTTCCAGATCTTTGGCATTGCAGTTCACTCGAATTTCAGATGGACCGGCATTGCCCTCTGGAAAAAAGAAGTGAATAAGCGATAATTCTTCAGCAGAAAACGTTTTAGACGCAGAAAAAACCAATTGATAAACAGGTTTTTTTTGCACTGGAAGCATCAGTTTTATGGATAATTGGATAGGCTTAAGAATTATTTGATTTTGTTTTATAAACTCCTGAATTTTTTTCTCCAGTGAAAACTGTTTATAATGGACATAATCTTTAGGGTGAAAGCGTTTTTTTATTTGTTCATCAGCAACTTGCGAAGAAAGCAGATCTAATTGTTCTTTAGGGCAAGTTAGTATGAGCTCTCTGCCCATGCCCACGATTTTTTTAGAACACTGGGTAAAATTATTCAGGGCTTTAAGTGCGTTCATCGCATCCGGTTCAGATTTAAAAACAGCCTTAAATTCATATCCAGAGGGGATGGAATTAAATGTCCAGGGTATCAGGTCGGATTCTTTGTTGACTCTGACATAATTGAGCAGTACGGTATTATCAGGCGAGCGCAACGCTGTTTTTTCCGGCCCCATGGAAATTTTTTCGAGATTTTCCAGAATATCTAATATTTTTGGCGGGTAAAAAATGGCATTACCGAGCTTTGTCAGAAATGCCTGTCTGGCGTGAAACGCAATTTCTCTTGTTTCTTCAATCTTTTTAAGAATTGCTTCGCAGTCTGAGCGATAGATAGGATTATTTCGCTTAAGTTTTTCGAATTTTTTCTTATAATCAGCAAATACTTTCTCCATAGCCCCTGCTTCGATTTGATCGATACGCTTTTTAAATTCAGGTCCATATTGCGAAAGCAAGGCTTCGGGAAGGCTAACTCCAGCTAATTTGGCATAGATTAATGCGCCTTTCATTAATTCACTGCGCGGTGCGTCGTAAAAAATAGAAAAATTCTTGAATTTTTTTAAGGTTTTTTCGGGTAAATGCAAATTAGGCAACAGGGTTTTTACCAATTGATTCATACCCCGAAGCGCATGGCCAAAATCAATGCCATAAAACTCATTGTTAATTTCGAGTTTGTTCTGGCCTTTGGAGCCTATCATATCATAGTCGCCATGAATGATGGCGGTTGCATAATATACTGCCAAATCACTGATAGAATTGTTGCTCAAATATTGTAATCCTTCAGGATGCAAGTCCAGAGGAATCACTCGGTAATTTTGATGGCTATTTGGCAATCCCCCGGCCAAGGGGCCGAGAATGTTGGCATTACTGAGCCATTTTCCCTTAAGCAATAATTTAAGCTCTCCAGTCTCATAGGCTGATTCATAGAGTGTTTGCTCTTGAACTTTCATTCCGGCAACACGCGCCAGATCATTGGTTAATGCTTCCAAAACAGCATCGCAGTTTTTCTCTACAGGAGTTCCTGTCTTAAAAAATTTATAGGCGGCAACGTAAATATCTCCATAAATTTTATGAAATTTGTATGCTTGCTGAACGGAATTTGCGCGCTTTAAATCTTCAACATCAGGAGTAATTTTACCGCTTTCTGAGAGGGTATAATCTTGCTTTACCAGATACTTCGGAAGTTCACGATGAGTATCATATATTTTTTTAAAATCCCCATCAAAATGATTAAAATAGTCCAAACGCTCCTTGAGATCGGGATAAACTTTTTCAAGATGAAAAACGAGGTCTTCAATCAAGCCTGCCTCAAAACCCGGTTCCACCCCGGAATTTTTATTCCCGATCATCATGATGGAGGCGGTGAGATCTTCTGAGGCATTGTGTAACTTTTTTTTCTTTTTATAAGATGTTCGCAATTCAAGGTCTTGTAACCCAATGCTGTAAGGACTGTATTCTTCGGTTTTGATATTGCTTTGATATTCAAGGGCTATTTGATATGCCTTATCAAGCTCATCCAAGACGCTTGATTCATCTATATTATGCTTGCGGCAAAAAGCAGAATACTGCATCTGGCTCAGCAAGTATTTATAGCGAATATATTGTTTTCTTCTGTCAAGGTGAGAAATTTTTTCTAACTGGCGCTCACTGAGGCCTAAAAGGATGAGAGAAGTTTTTCTGGAAGTAACAGGAATGACTGAAAGCGATTGTTTTAACTTGATTTCAGAGCGCATAGCATGATGATATTTGACTTTTGACTAAACATTATAGATTAGCAAACTTAAGAGAATATTAATGTTCATTATGCTTTCCCAGGGTTTCAAAATTTTCACCATATAATCTTTTACTTACCGCTTTGATTATGTTACCCTCAGCTGGTTTTTCAAAGGAATTTTTAACTCAATCAGGATAAATCATGACGAAAAAAATAAACAAATAACAACCAAACAAATATTAAATAAGTGTGAAAAAATTAAATAAATTTTTCAAATCGTTAGAGGAAAAACAAACAGAAGTTCAAGGATTTACTACTAAACATGATTTTATATCTGCAAGAGACGCTTCTAACAAAGTTTTAGGGATGACAAAGGAACTTGAAAAAATTAATAATGATCTTGTTCCTCTTTTCCAAAAAAAATTATCTGATTTTCAACAAAAAAACTGAATAATATCAAAGATATAATAGCGAAAATTAACGATAAAATTCAATTTGTTAAAATAAAGATGTGCCCTAGGCTCCCCTATTTTTATGCTGAGCCAATTGTGAAAAAAATTCAGGTTTGTTTAAACCCATAGCCGCAAAAATCTGCGGAACCTTATCCCAGCTATTTTCCTGTTCGATGCTCGCTACAATTAAATCAAAGCCCTTTTTCTTATCAGGCTCCACCCCCCAGCCGTTGATGTAACACAAGCCATGCAGACGCCTGGCCTGGATATGTTGCAGATTTTCAGCGGCAGTCAGATAAGCCAGCGCTTCTTCATAAAGCTGCCGCATTCGCCTCTCATTGCTGCTGCTTGCAAAAATATCCTCTTTTTGCAAACCCTCACGAAACTTGGCTTCCTCTAATAAATTTTTACCAAGAATATATTGCGCTTCTGGATCCTCAATATTTGCTGCAGCGCGATAGCATTCCAGGGACATTTCACGCGCAAAGGGGTATTTTTTATTTTTTCGTAATGAGTCATAAATTTTCGCAAGCGTTTGATACAATGAGCGTTCTTTTTGCAACGCCTCCTCACTGGGTTGATTATGTTTGCGGAAATGCTGCATTGCTTTAAGTTTCCGCGTTATTCTTTTTATAGTGAATCTTGTTAAAAATAGCATGATTGTTCCCTTATAGTTGGCGCACAGGAGGCACATACAAAAACCATTCAAGCAACACGACTGCAATAAATACCAAAATAATAATCATCACAATTTTTGATAAAACACTTGCTGTTTCCCGCGCTTCGCGCTTGATTCTTATCTCCCTGTCCCGATTTTCTGTTTTAATCCCAAAAATTTCATTTTCAATTTTGTTGGAAGTGATATAGGCTATGAATGCTGTAATCAATCCAAAAATAAAAAAAACAGTAAAAATAAATCCGGATGCAGCCAGATTGGTCATTTCGTACCGAAGCTCCATCCATTCACGCCAGGTGAGCACAAACTCGGGTACATCATAAATCCAACCAAACAATAGAAAAGGCAATAAATAAAGTGTAAATGAAAACAGGGCTATGCTGATCACAAGATTGATCATGCACACAATATAAAGGGTATGATTCTGTTGATAGCGGTTCTTTTCCATAATAAATTCTTCACTGATGCAGGTGAGTTAACTGAACATAGCAAATAGATAACTCGTTGCCAAGAATGAAAAAAGATTTATTGTTAATTGTAGCAAATTTTTAAATGGCAACTTTTTAGTAACGTAATTCTAATTATGAATGTGATTTTATGAAACGACATGTCTATATGATTTCCGACGGCACAGGATTAACTGCCGAATCACTGGGCAATAGCTTGTTGACCCAGTTTGAACAAATTGAGTTTGAAAAAAAAACCATTCCATACATTGATAATCTGGAAAAAGCGGCGAAACTGACTGAAGAGCTAAACCGATGTTATGAAGAAACCGGAGTCAAGCCTTTGGTGTTTATCACGCTTGTAAATCCGGAAATCTCTGCCTTCATCAAGCAAGCAAAAGCATGCATTTTTGATTTATTTAACACCTTTTTAGCACCCCTGGAGCAGGAATTGAATATCAAGTCCTCATATACGGTGGGGCGAAAGCATGGCGTATCCAATGCAAAATTTTATGATCTGCGTATAGAAGCTGTCAATTACGCCCTGGATCATGATGATGGAATTAAAATACGTGATTATGATAAGGCTGATATCATTTTAATTGGGGTTTCAAGGTGTGGGAAAACGCCAAGCTGCCTGTATATGGCCTTGCAATTTGGCATTTTGGCAGCCAATTATCCTTTTACCGATAATGAATTGGCGGAATTTAAGCTGCCTGAAATTTTAAAACCCTATAAAAATAAACTCTTTGGATTAACCATCGATCCCGTCCGTTTACAGCAGATTCGGGCGGAACGGCGGCCAGACAGCCAATATTCCTCCATGGAACAATGCCGGCGGGAAATCAACGAAGTCGAAGCCATGTATCAGCGCGAACATATCCCCTTTCTGAATTCCACTCGTTATTCTATTGAAGAAATTGCTACTAAAATTATTGCTACAGCAGGTATTAAACGAAGACTTTAATCACCTCCGTTCTTGAAATAAAATCCGGATCATCAAAAACTCTTTAACCCGTATTACGCTTTGCTAATACGGGAAAATCAGAAACAGAGCCCAGGATGAATTTTATTGATTATCCGCCGTCCACATCGTCATAAACTCTTCAACACTCATTTCTGCAAGCATGTTGGTATCCTCCATTGCCTTAAGAATTTTCTCGGTTTTATGAGCTGAAAATTGGGTCTTTAGGTTGCGCGTGAATTTATCCAGCAGTACGGGGAAACCCTCTCTACGGCGCCGTTTATGGCCAATTGGATATTCTATTGTGACGCGCTCGCTTTTGCTGCCGTTTTTAAAAATAACCTGAATGCTGTTAGCAATAGAACGTTTCTCAGGATCATGATAATCCCTGGAAAATTGTTCATTTTCACTGACTTGCATTTTTTCCCGCAGTTTATCAATGCGGGGATCCTGCGCTGCTTCATCCTCATAATGTTCGGCGCGAAGATCCCCATGAATTAATGCTACCGCTACCATATATTGCAGGCAATGGTCTCTATCAGCCGGATTATGCAGTGGCCCCTGCTTGCTGATAATACGGATAGCTGACTGATGGGTGATTATTTCAATGCGGTCAATTTCATCCAATTTATCCTTAACCTCATTATGGAGTTTGACCGCGCACTCCACGGCAGTCTGTGCATGAAATTCAGCAGGGTAAGACAGTTTAAAGAGCACATTTTCCATCACATAGCTGCCATAAGGCCTTTGAAATTTAAATTTATTTCCCTTAAATAATACATCATAAAACCCCCATGTCGGGGCGCTAAGCGCACTGGGGTAACCCATTTCCCCTGCTTCGGTGATTAATGCAAGCTCAACGGCACGGGCTGCCGCGTCTCCTGCCGCCCAGGATTTTCTGGAACCGGCATTCGGAGCATGACGATAAGTCCGAAGGCTCTGGCCATCGACAAAAACCTGGGAAATCGTCCGTAACAACATGTCCTTATCATTGCGTAACAACTTGGCAACGACCGCCGCACTTGCCAGCTTGACCAGGATGACATGATCCAAGCCAACCCGATTGAAACTGTTTTCTAAAGCCATACATCCCTGAATTTCATGTGCCTTAATCATAGAAGTCAGCACATCATGCATACGCAACAACTTTTTCCCTTGTTTAATATTTTGCCTGCTCAAATAATCTGCTACAGCTAAAATAGCGCCCAGATTGTCCGACGGATGCCCCCATTCAGCAGCAAGCCAGGTATCATTGAAATCCAGCCAACGATTCATCGTGGAAATGTTAAATGCAGCAGTGACAGGATCCAGCTCATAACTGGTGCCTGGCACACGCGCACCGCCGGGCAATATCGCGCCAGGTACAACGGGCCCTAAGAGTTTTGTGCATTCACGAAAATTAAGCGCCAATATTCCGCATCCAAGTGTGTCCATCAAACACAGTCTGGCTGTATCATAAGCCTCGACACTGTCGATTTGATAATCAAGCACATAATCGGCTATATCTACCATGACCTGATCATAACCAGGTTTAACATTGTCTTCTGCTGCTGAACGCATGTTATTCCCTCTCATCGATTGCGATAAATGATTTTGCCTCAGGTCCTGTATATTCAGAAGTAGGCCTGATTAACCGGTTATCCGCCCGCTGCTCAAATACATGCGCAGACCATCCTGTAATACGGGACATGACAAAAATGGGGGTGAAAAGGGATGTTGGAATGCCGCAGTAATGGTAGGCTGAAGCGCTGTAGAAATCGAGATTAGGGAACAGTTTTTTCTCTTCCCACATAACTTTTTCTATACGCTCGGATATTTCATATAGCAGTAAATCATCCTGGGATTCAGCTAATTTCTTTGACCATGTTTTGATGATGGGAGAACGCGGGTCATTGTGTTTATAGACACGATGACCAAAACCCATAATTTTTTCCTTATTAGCCAACATTATTTTCAATTGCTGTTCTGCCTCATCCGCGGCTCTAAAACGGCTGATCAATTCCATCGCTGCTTCATTTGCGCCGCCGTGCAAGGGTCCACGTAATGTTCCAATGGCTGTGGTAATAGCGGAATAAAAATCGGAAAGGGTCGCCGCAGTCACGCGGGCAGCAAAAGTTGATGCATTAAATTCATGTTCTGCATACAAGATAAGCGAAACATTCATCATGTCCCGATGAAGTTTAGGCGGTTTTTCTCCATGCAGCAATTCCAGGAAATGACCGCCTGTTGTCTCTTCATGACTTGTGCCTGTGATTTCTCTTCCCTGATAATGATAGGCATACCAGTAGCACATTATGCCTGGAAAGAGTGCCAATAAACGATCTGCTATATCATATTGCTCGCTGAAATCATTCTCCGGCTCTATGGTGCCAAGCATCGAACAGGCTGTACGCAAAACATCCATAGGATGCGCCTTTTTAGGAATTAACTTTAATAAAGTTTTAATATCTTCAGGTATGGAACGTAACCTCATCAATTTTTCTTTGTATTTATCAAGTTCACTTTGATTTGGAAGTTTGCCGTAGAGAAGTAAATAGGCCACCTCCTCAAAAGATGCTTTTTCCGCCAAATCATCAATTGAATATCCCCTGTAATTAAGCCCTACGCCGCCTTGGCCAACCGTTGCTATTGCTGATTGTCCGGCTACAACGCCAGCTAGGCCGCCTGCTTTATTTGTCATCCTGTCCTCCCGTGTATTCATCCAGTTTTCGTTCAAAGTCCTGATAGTTCAAAACTTCGTATAATTCCTCGCGTGTTTGCATATCTTCAAGCATATGCTTTTGTGTTCCAAATTCAATGATGTCTCTGTACACCTTTGCGGCAGCATAAGACATGGCACGAAAAGCACTAAGAGGGTATAAAATCAGCTTCACCCTTGCTTCCTTTAGTTCAGCGCGCGTAAATAAAGGCGTTTTTCCAAATTCAGTGATATTGGCAAGAATCGGTGCCTGAACTTTACTGGCAAAAGCACGGTAGTCGCTTAATGAAGTTAATGCTTCAGGGAATATCATGTCGGCGCCCTGCTCAATATAAAATTGAGCGCGTTCTATTGACGCATCCAAACCTTCCTGTGCAAATGCATCTGTCCGAGCCATAATGACAAAATTTTCATCTTGGCGGGCATCAGTGGCTGCCTTGATGCGATCACCCATTTCCCGCATGCTGACAATGGCTTTATTAGGCCGATGGCCACACCGCTTGGCAACCACTTGATCTTCAATATGGACAGCTGCAACACCGGCACTTTCCATGAGCTTGACCGTTCGGGCAATGTTAAACGCATGCCCCCAGCCTGTATCAATATCCACCAGAAGAGGCAAAGAAGAAGCCTCGATAATGCGGCGTGCGTCCTCAAGGACTTCGGCCAATCCAGTCATACCCAAATCAGGTAAGCCATGAGAAGCATTGGCAACTCCGGCTCCGGAAAGATAAATTGCCCTGGCTCCTGCCTTTTCAGCCAGCATGGCAGAATAGGCATTGATTGCGCCTACAACCTGCAGAGGAGGGTTTTCGTCAACCCGCTTACGGAATAATTTACCTTTTGAATCCCACATAAAAACATCACTCCATTGAATCATGTTTCGCATTTTTATCACGGCCAAAAGAGAATAACAACATCAAGTCGCTTGTATGGCAGGGCAAAATCATACTTTGACCGCATCATGTTTTATTTGTGTTATTTACAAGCATCAGGAAATCCAAGCAGCAAGCCAAGAACTATCATTAGAAATGGATTTTCTAAGGCGCGGATAAGTCAAGCTTTGCACGATTTAGCACGTCATTTTTTTATTAAAATGATATGATCTTACCTTGGCTCGCATGGATAAAAGCAAATATCTAGATAACTAAATGTCCCTTAAGATACCAACGGCATGAGCCCGAAATGCAAACCCGCTCCGGGAGTACTTCGCAGAACACTTCCCCTTTCCGGGAAACTCCCTGATGAGCGCGCAGGCTGGATTTGCCAAGTTTTGCAGCCCAAAAAGGGGCGAGAACGCAATGGGCAGAACCTGTAACGGGATCTTCAGGGATATGGTGTTTTGGATAAAAACACCGCGAGTAAAAATCCACCTCGCTGCTTTTTGCGGTCAATATTAATCCGCGTTTTGGCAGTTTGGCCAGCGCTTTTAAATCGACTTGAGCCTGATAGACCTGTTTTTCCTCGGCCAGTAAAACCAGGTAATCAAGTTCGCTGGCATAAGCTTGCACTAAAGGCTGATCTATCATTTCTTTTAATTGGCCCGGCGATTCAAGTTCATTAAAACTGAGGCGCGGAAAATCCATCAATAACCGTTCACCCTTTTTCCAAACCGATAATCTTCCGCTTAAAGTTGAGAAATAAATGGGTTGCGTATGATGAGCCCCCATTTCAAATAAAACAAAGCCGGCAGCAAGGGTAGCATGCCCGCATAAATTGATTTCGCCATTGGGAGTAAACCAACGCAACTGATAGCCGTCATCATCTTCGATGACAAAAGCGGTTTCGGATAAATTGTTTTCAATGGCAATGGCTTGTAACAGCTCATCATTAAGCCATTCTTTTAATAAACATACAGCAGCGGGGTTTCCATGAAACACCTTATCTGTAAAGGCATCAACTTGATAAATTTCAATGCTTGGCATTGTATGTGCCTATGGGTGAAATAATGGTGCGAAGGTTAACGAGCCTGCATTAAAATAGCAAGTATTATGGTTGTTTTTGCAGGGATGTTTTTTTAAACTTCTTATCTTCTACGCTAGTGCATCAAATTATTTTTTCCTGAAACCTTATGACTATACTGGTATTTGATATCGAGACAGTTCCGGACATTGAAAATGGACGAAAACTCTATGAGCTTGACGGCCTGGATGACAGAGACACGGCAAACGCCCTCTTTGCAATGAGACGCGCCAAGGTTGGTCATGAATTCTTGCCTCATTATCTGCAGAAAATTGTTGCCATCTCCTTGGTTATCAGCAATGACAGGCACCTTAAAGTATGGTCGCTGGGCAGTGAAGACGCTGATGAAAAAGAACTGGTTCAGCGGTTTTTTAAGGGTATTGAGAAGCACAAACCGACACTGGTCAGCTGGAATGGCGGAGGATTTGACCTGCCTGTCTTGCATTACAGGGCATTGTTTCATGGGATTGAAGCTCCCGGCTACTGGGAAATTGGCGAGCGGGAACAGGCTTTTCGCTGGAATAATTATCTTAATCGATACCATTATCGTCACCTCGATTTAATGGATGTTTTGTCTGCCTACCAGATGAAAGCCTGCGCGCCCCTCGATGAGATAGCGACGATGCTTGGTTTTCCGGGTAAAATGGGAATGCATGGGGATAAAGTATGGGAGGCATACTTGGAAGGCGACATCCATGGAATCCGTAATTATTGTGAAACGGATGTTTTAAATACTTATTGCGTGTATCTTCGCTTTGAATTGATGCGCGGCAACCTCAATCAATCTGAATATCAAAATGCATTAACGAACCTGCGCCGCTACCTTGCAGAAGAAGAGGATAAATTGCATTTACAGGCATTTTTACACCGGATGTAATGCGTAGGGTTTAATCATGGTTAAATATGTATTGGGAAACCCAATCAAGCGGCCTGGCTTGGCTTAAATTATTTTGGCAAGTACAATGGCATCTTCTGTGCCGCTTGCGTCACGATAGTATGAATTTTTAATATCAATTTGCAAAAATCCCATTTTTTTATAAAGAGCCAATGCCGCCTCATTGCTCGGACGAACTTCGAGCATCACGGAATTTATCCATGTAGCTGCGAAAGAGTCAATTAGGGTCTGTAACAAATATTGCCCCAAGCCTTTTTTTTGATGAACCGGCGCAATGCATAAATTGAGTACGTGGCACTTGCTGGCCTGATAACGGGAGATAATATAGCCTGCTATAATTGACCTGCCTTCCTCTTCGATCTCAAGCACTCTGCAGTCATATCCCACCAAAAGGCAATCCTTAAGAATGGCATGACTCCATGGAGCGCGATGAGCAGAAAGTTCAATGGAATAAACCGAATTCAGATCTTCTTTTTGCATGGGCCGCACATTAAGACGCATACTTGTCCTTCATTCGATTTTTTAAGCTATTTTCAAGATTTTTATGAATTTGATTAAACCCGCGATTACTCATAACCAAAACTGCGTCTCCTTCGGAGACTTTATGGGTTAAGGCATTAATAATAGCCTCTGTCGAAGGCAATAAATGATAAGCAAAATGCCAATCCTTTGCTATTGCTTCCAAATTGAAATCAACTGAATTTAAAATAAATACCTCATCGGCCTTTGACAAGGCTTCTTTCAAGCGTCCCGCATGAGCGCCGGTACGCATGGTATATGAAGCGAACTCCATGACGGCATATATTTTTTTATGTCTTGCGCTTTTTCGCAAAGCATTGATCGTCTTTTCAATTGCAGTCGGATGATGGGCAAAATCATCATAGATGGTAACGCCGGAAACAACTGATTTTACTTCCAGCCGGCGCTTGACTGGTTTATATCGCGAAAGAATCCGCGCGGCAACTCCAGGGGAAACGCCGGCATGGCTGCTTGCAGCAATTGCGGCGAGTGCATTTTCCACATTGAATGAACCAATCAGATCCCAGCTCACTTCAGCAACACATTGCCCTTTTTGAAAGACTCGAAAGCTTTGCCCCGAATCATCCAAAAGTTCTGCCCGCCATTCCGGATTGCCGTTTAAACCAAATTCCTGAACCGGACAATAACAACCTTTTTCGAGGACCATTTTCAAAGCTTCATCAGAAGAAGGTTTGACAACCAAACCGCGCCCGGGAATTGTCTTTAAAAAATAATGAAACTGCTGCTGAATTGCAGCCAAATCAGGGTAAATATCAGCGTGGTCAAACTCGAGATTATTGATGATTGCAAGCTCGGGGCGATAATGCATGAATTTTGGCCTTTTATCAAAAAAGGCACTGTCATACTCATCCGCTTCAATGACAAACCATTCTCCCTTTCCCAGGTGCGCGCTGCTATTAAAATTTGCCGCAACCCCACCAATCAAAAAACCAGGATCCAAGTCTGCTTTTTGTAATATGAATGCAAGCATGGAAGTGGTGGTGGTTTTACCATGGGTGCCAGCAACAGCGATTACCCGATAACGGGATAAAATGTTTTCTGCAAGCCATTGCGGGCCTGAAATATATCCCTTTCCCTTATTTAAGACGGCTTCCACTACAGGCATTCCCCGCTTGATTGCATTGCCGATAATCACGCAATCCGCTTTCAATGCTTCAGAGCTTTCCTCATAACCTTCTATCCAATGAATACCATTGGCAGCGAGCAAATCACTGATTGGCGGATAGCAATTCGCGTCATTTCCGGTAATATAAAAACCCGCCCGCCTTGCCAATATAGCCAGCGCGCTCATAAAGGTTCCGCTTAAACCTAAAATATGAAGATGCATAATTAACGCCAAAAAGAAACCATTAACATGTTTGTTGCAAGCAGACCAAAGCTTGCAAGCACCGCAGAAAAGTAATGAGTAGATATTGCTTTCTTATAAATATAAGCAGCAAGCATAAACTGCCATATCGTTAAACTCAAGGCCAGCAACAAATAAAGAAGCGCAAAAAGGGTTGGGGCAAATTTTGGAGCAATTTCCGAGCCTAAATACGGGGTCGCAACAATCAAGGGAAAAGCCAATATATGCACAATTAAATGACTGGCATACAAACACGTTACTGTCTGGATGAATCGATTAGACAAATTTAAAGAATACAACAAAATAAAAGTATATAAGCCATATGAAATCACAAGCGAAATCGCCGCGGCGAATGTGGATAGTAATGAAAATTGCTGTTCAAAATCAACCATTTCCCATTGCATCACCAATATAAATAGAAATAAACAAAGCACGACGATTAATAAAAAATGAGAATGTGGCGTATCCGCAGGAGATCGCTTAAATATACATATCTGCCAATATTGTTGTATCAACGCCCACCACATGCAGTTCTTATCCCTTTCCCATTCATAAGTACCGTTAAATAGAAACAGTACTGGTCGCACCGCACCCGTTTAACGCCTTTCTGTGCAGTTATCTATGATTTGATAATACTGACTTGCTGCACAACCGGCTTTAGCCAGGGACCTGTAATTTTATAAGTATAACCACTGATTTTCTGCATACTGTGACTAATCAATTTACTGGCAATCCAGGTTGCGATTCCGGCAACCGGCCCTCCTGCAATAGTTGCAACTACCGGCAGGCTGGCCGTGATGTGAGGAGAAACCCTAAGCTCCAGATCATATAACTTTCTTGCCAAATCCAAATCTCCCTTAATGCCAGCATAGGCAACCGGCCCGTCTATGTATGTATCTGTGGTGCTCATAACCCCATCTTTCAGGATAAATCCCCCTTTGAACACATCAAAACTGTATCCATCATTAGCCAAGTCGCTGAAATCCAATTTGAGCCGCCTGGGAATAGTCTGTAAGCTTAGAATACTAAGCAATTTGCCTAACCCCAGTTTTTCTTCTGTCTCAGGGCTTAGATTGCTGATTCTTCCTTCTTTAAAGGTCATTGTAATATGCCCTTTAATTTTCGCCAGCGAAAAATCAGAAAATGCCCCAGGCCAGCTGCTATGGATAAAGACCTGGCCGTAATGCGCTTCAACTACAGGCGATACGTGCCAGCGCGACAGGCTTTGCGCCAAGTCATTCATATAAAGCCGACCCTGAATATCAGTGCGGTTTTCCTTGTCATTTCGCCGCCACTCTCCTTCCAGATTCAACTGATAAAAAGGCGACTCCAGGAGGAACCTGGTCAATTGCCAAATAGTTTTTTTATTTTTGCCCTGTAGGCTCAATCGCCCCAAATCAATATCGCCAAGTTTGAGCTCCTTAATATTGATATCAAGATTTGGAATCTGCCCCGGTAAGTAATTAGAGGCAGAAGATGCAGCGTACTCCTCCCCCCAATCTTTTTTAGGGATAGATAAATGACTTACCTCGCCGCTTAAATGATTATTTACCGGATTGTATTGTAATTTTGCCAAGATATCGCGATGAACCAAATCCAAAGACCATTGATCCTTTGTTTGCTTTCTCGCTTTAAAAATGAAATTCTGGTATACAAGTTTGCCAAAAATGAATTGAGCCAGTTTTATATCAATATACCTTATTTTTTCAAACAAGCCGGAGGAAGATGAACCATCTGGAAATTTTGCTAAAACGCTCTGCCAATTTTGCCAGTTTAGGGAAGGGAGAGTTCCAACTAAACTTATTCCTCTTTGTCTCGGCTCTGAAACATAGCCGCTCCCAATTCTGACCATACCTTTATGCAACAGAAACTGTTGGCCTTGTCTTTTAAACCAGAGCTTTGCGCTGATGGTATCATCAAAATTAACATATAGCCTCACGGCAGTTTGCGGATTAAAATCGATTTCAATATCTAACGGCGAAATTTGTTGGGATGTTTTCCCGAAAGGTGAAGGCAAATCAATCGCGACACCTGTCAACGGTGTGCTTATATGTATATGATCCAGATCATGAGGATCATCCGTCAGGGTCATTCTAGCAATAAATTGAATGCTCCCCTGCATAAAAGAAAGCATGGGGAGATCAAATTTTTTCTGTAATAATTCAGTGGCCGTGTGCCCTGAAATATTCACTTCCGTATATGGTTTATTGCTGCGCACAGAATGTATTGACATGACAACGGGATCCCCAAGAAGGCTTGCGCCAAGATCGCTATGAGTAATGCCTTGCTCGTCGAATAACAAACTTCCCTTGAGTTGATTCAGTTCTAATTGCTGCATGGCATAATCAGCAACCACTTTGTTCTCATTAAAATCGACACGCCCGCTTGCGAATATTGCATCATTTTCTGGATAGAGGGGTATCTCAAGGCGCAATTCCAAATCGACATCGCCGTCCATTTTCAGCATATTCAATTTTGCCAGTCGGTCATTCAGCGGAGAGTGCTTGACATATCTCAACAATTTGTCTGCTTGGGTTTTGGTTTTTCCGTGCAACAGCAGGGTTTCATGATCCAAACCAAGATCATCAATACGTAAATTCACTTGCTTTACGATCATGTCATCCAATTCAGCATAGTGAACATCGGCTTCCAAATTGCGTTTATTGAAATATAGATTGACATTGACATTTTGAGTCAATGGCCATTTTTCCTTAAAGGTCAAGTCAAGCCCGCTTAGATAATTACTGAAATGAAACTCTCCTGGTTGTTTATCAAAGGGAAAATCAGCAATAGGCCCATCCACCTTCAATTGCCCGCTGGCTTTTTCAATTCGATGAATATTGTTTTTCAACCAGGTATAAAGTTTTGGCTTGAGGTAATCTCTGGGAAGGTACGCCAACCATTTGGCAGCATTGTCTGCAGAATACTTGGCAACCAATCTGATATTACCCCCATCGTCAGTAAAAGCTTTATCCCAAACACCCCGGGCGCTTATAGTCAAGTCAGGATTAACCAGCAATACATGATCAAGGCTTATGCGCATGCCATGACTCAGGGCTTTCCAGTCAAGAACCCCTTGAATGTTCTTGAACTTTATGGGAGGCAAGGACTTTGGCGTCAGTGTGGCATTTCTCGAATCCAATTCAAGATGTCCTTCCTTGGGCTGCCAATGCAGTACACCCGAAAGATTACTCATGCCAGGAACATCCCTGGTCGCCATCCAGCTGATATTCTTGAATTGGCTCAGGAAGTAATGAAGCTCCCCCTGCTTGATAAGCAACTGCAGGTTATTGAGCACGCCTTCGGGTTTTGCAGCAATGACCGGTTTAATCTTTTCTGGCCAGTCAATGTTTGCAAAAAGAAGCGGTTCCAGATACAACGATTTCACATAAATTCGATAGGCTTCTGCTGCCCTTTGATATTCTACCCATATCTGGTTTTGCGGCCATTTTTTTCCTTCAAGGCCAAGCTCAATATGATCACCGGCTAATTCCCACCCTTCAAGCGTGGGAGTTAAGGCCAGGTTAGCCTTAAGCATTTGGGCAAAATGAGTTCGGTTTCCATCTTGTTTTTTTAATGAGAGATTCCTAAAATCCAGTATTGCCTGGCAATTTTTCAGGCTTGAATCAACAAAATCAAACCAAAGAGAAATATTGCCCCTCCCTCCCTGAAAAAGGTACTTTTTATAGGGAAGAAGTGCCTGCCATTGCTGAGGATTAATATCCTTTAAGGCAAGATAGGCTTGACCATTGGTTTGATTCAAATCATGACTATTTAAATCGGCCAAAAAAGTCAGGTCAGTTTCAGGAGTTTGTGACAGATTTGCCCTTGCTTTGACATGATAATGACCCGAACGATTCAAGACAGACAAGCGTATATCCTTCACGGGTAATAAAGACCCGTCTTCCAAATACACTGTTGCAGATATATTTTTGGCAATTATTTTATGTTGCAACATAAGCCAACCAAGAAGAGCTCGATACTCTGCTTCCGCAAACCGCATCTCACGGTTTTGGTCTAATCCCTCTATTTGCCAGGAATCTTTTTTTTGATGAAGAATCAAATGCAAATCGTCAATATAAAGCACGCCTGGCTGAATATGCCAATGCCAGATCGAACTCAGGAGGTTTATACCAATCAGTAAGGTACTCAACTGTATAGCATGATTTCGCGCATCCAATACCTGGACTTGTTCCAGTTTCAACACAGGCTCAAACCAGTACCAGCTCGTTTCAATACGGTTAATTCTAACCGGCTGACCAATTAAGTTGGAAAGATGTTCTTCAATTTCGCTTTTATATTGCGCAGCCAAGGGTGTGAGCGCACGAAATAGACTAAAAACGATCGCTGCAAAAATGAAGGCAACGGCCAGAAAAAGTCCGGTTTTTTTTAGCCATCGGCGGACAAAAGAGACCTGCTTCTTTTCTTGTTTGGAAGAAGTATTATCTGTTGATAAAATTGCTTCATGATCAGATTGACTAATCTGGCTCTTTTGATTGCTCATCAAGCTTCCGTAAAAAATCCATTTTTTCACCTATTTTTTGTTCCATGCCCCGATTTACCGGCTGGTACCACCCAGGATTGTTCATGCCTTCCGGGAAATAATTTTCACCAGCCGCATAACCATGCGGTTCATCATGAGCATAACGATATGTTTTGCCATATCCCATTTTTTTCATTAACTTTGTAGGAGCATTTCGTAAATGCAAGGGAACTTCGCGCGATTTGTCTTTTTTTACAAAAGCCATGGCCTGTTGATAGGCTTTATATGCAGCGTTGCTTTTAGCTGTGACCGAGAGATAAATGACCGCGCTCGCCAGGGCCAGCTCGCCTTCTGGAGATCCCAGGCGTTCATATGTACTGGCTGCATCATTAACCAGCTGCATGGCTCGAGGATCAGCAAGGCCAATATCCTCCCAAGCCATGCGGATAATTCGCCTGGCAAGATATAATGGATCAACACCGCCATCAAGCATGCGGCATAGCCAATAAAGCGCTGCATCAGGATTAGACCCACGCACAGATTTATGCAAGGCGGAAATTTGATCGTAAAAATGATCGCCCTGCTTGTCGAAACGTCTCGCTCCCAGATGCAATACGTCACGCACAAATTCTGTATCAATTTCTTTGACACCAAGGGCCTGGGCTGCTGTATCAATCTGATCCAAAAGATTAAGAAGGCGTCTTGCATCTCCATCAGCATAGGCAATTAACGTTTGTTGAGCTGACTCCTTAAACTGCAAATGCCGTAAAACCCGCTCTTGCGCTCTTGTTAACAATATCTGCAGTTCTTCGTCTGACAAGGCGTGTAATACATATACTTGTGCGCGGGATAAAAGAGAAGCATTAACTTCAAAAGAAGGATTTTCAGTAGTCGCACCAATGAATGTGACTAGTCCTGACTCAGTGTAAGGCAACAACGCATCCTGCTGGGCCTTATTGAACCTGTGTATTTCATCGATGAATAAAATGGTATGTCGATTTTTCTGCCGATATGCTTTTGCTGTTTCAATTGCGGCACGAATATCTTTAACCCCGGAAAAAACAGCCGATAACGCAATCCACTCACAGTCAAAAGCATGGGCGGTTAATCTCGCAAGCGTCGTCTTGCCAACTCCGGGAGGGCCCCACAAAATCATAGAATGAGGTTTCCCTGATTCAAATGCAAGCCGCAAAGGCTTATTGGGCCCCAGCAAATGAGTTTGTCCAATCACCTCGTCAATTGCTGTTGGCCTTAACGCTTCAGCAAGCGGCGGTAGAATTTCTGCAGAAAGTTTAGTCATTGCTCCACCACGTCCACACCTTTTGGTGTGGAAAACTTAAACAATTTGGCCGGCAACTGGGGATTAAGTTTAATATTAGACAATATAACATCGGTATGCTGTCCAAGTTGATCAAATAATTCCAAGCCTTTTAACATCTTCCCTTCAAACACAAGTTTCACCCGCTGAAAATTAGCTTTAGGAGATTTAGACCGCAGATCATAAATCTCTTTTTTGCCCTTGACTTCTTGGGTTACATCAAAATCGCGAGCCACCGTATTATCATACCCGCTTAAAAAAAGTGCCGCAGTACCCCCTATTCCTTTTTCCTGTTTTTTGACTGTGACTTGTTCCAAATCAACATCATAAACCCACATTCGCTTGCCGTCAGCGATGACAAGTTGCGGCATGGGAGACGTGGTATGCCAGCGAAAGCGGCCTGGGCGGGATAAAGCCATGCTTCCTGAAGAACGGGATATTTCTTTTTTCTTTGCCTTAATAACTTGTTTGAACGTTGCGCTCATTGTTTGTATGGCGTTTAATTTATCCTGTAAAATTTCTGAAGCTGAAGCGCAAAATGCGCTCCCCCCCCAAATGAACAAAGCCAATATAACCATTTTTTTCATAATTTAATCCTATGCATCTTCATTAACCGCAGAAACCAAAACATCTCGAAAACCACCCTCTAGAGGCCCGACAATCCCTGTACGCTCCATTTCCTCAACAAGGCGCGCAGCACGATTATAGCCAATTTTAAACCGTCTTTGGACAGCTGAGATACTGGCCTTACGGGTTTCGATCACAAATTCTACGGCCTGATCATATAAGGGATCCGCATCTTCTGTTTCCTGGTTTTCATCACCGAAGGGATTATCAAAGCCGTCGCCCATGGTTTGAGTAATTTCTTCAATATAGTCTGGAGTTCCCCGGGCGCGCCAGTCATCAGCTATCCGATGTACTTCCTTATCGTCCACAAACGCGCCATGCACACGCAAAGGCGCGCCGCTACCTGGCGCTAAAAACAGCATATCACCATAACCAAGCAACTGTTCTGCTCCCTGTTGGTCAAGTATCGTACGAGAGTCAATTTTGGAAGAGACTTGAAATGATATGCGGGTGGGAATATTGGATTTAATGAGCCCTGTCAACACATCTACTGAAGGTCTTTGGGTAGCAAGTATTAAATGAATACCGGCAGCTCTTGCTTTTTGGGCAATGCGGGCAATCAATTGCTCCACTTTCTTACCCACCACCATCATCATATCTGCCAATTCATCAATAACCACCACTATATACGGCAGCGGCTCAAGAATAGGCGCCTCCTCGCCCGTGGAGCCTTCGGGTTTCCAGAATGGATCCGTCAGCGGTTCATTGCGTTCGCGAGCTTCAATGAGTTTGGCATTGAATCCAGCCAGATTACGAACGCCAAAAGATGCCATCAGCCGATACCGTCTCTCCATTTCTCCAACACACCACCTGAGCGCGCTGGCAGCTTCTTTCATATCAGTAACCACTGGGGTTAACAAGTGTGGAATGCCATCATATACCGACAATTCAAGCATTTTGGGATCAACCATGATCAAGCGTACTTTTTGAGGCGTCGCCTTAAACAATAAGCTTAAAATCATGGCATTAATACCGACAGATTTCCCGGAACCTGTTGTGCCTGCAACCAGCAAATGCGGCATTTTCGCTAAATCAACCACCATAGGATGACCCGCAATATCCACGCCAAGAGCAAGGGTCAAAGGCGAATGGGCCTGCTGATACACCTCAGCAGTCAACACTTCAGATAAATTGACGGTTGCGCGGTTTTGATTGGGCAGTTCAATTCCAACCACGGTCTTCCCGGGAATAATTTCTACAACCCGCACGCTTGTGACAGATAAAGAACGAGCCAGGTCTTTGGATAAAGCCGTCAGTTTACTCGCCTTGACCCCAGCCGCCAGCTGCAATTCAAAGCGGGTAATAACAGGGCCTGGATGCACGGAAACTACGTCGGCCTGAATACCAAAATCGAGAAGATGCTGCTCAACCTCCCTGGAAAGATTTTCCAGCTCCTGAGGTGAATAACCGCCGAATGGCTTGCCGGGTTGACCTTTATTGAGCAGGCTTAATGATGGCAAAGTACCGCTGACCACCGTATTGCAGAGCGAGCTATCCCGAGTTTTTTTCCTTGCGGGTTCTTTAGCCGCAGCTGCTGGAGCCGGTTTGATTTCCTCTGGAGTTATTTTTTTACTAACCGCAATTGGCTGGATTTTTCTTTCCTGGCCGGGCTTATCAGTTACTCTCTCTCTTGCATACAGATTTTTCAATCTATTTTTAAAAAACAATGCAGAATAAAAGATGCCCTTATACAGTATGCGGCAGAGAATAAGCGTATAGCAACCAACGAACTCAAGCGCGCGTATCCAGGAAAACCCGGTTAACCAGGTCAAGCCAACCAGCAGGAGTGCAAATAATAATAATGTTGCGCCTTCAAGGTTCAAAGCCTGGTTTAAAGGAGAAGATACAAATTGGCCAATGATTCCCCCAGGCCTAAAGGCAAATGGAGCGTACAGCGCACTCGCTTCTAAAGCCAACAAGCCGCACCCTCCAATCAAAAGAAGCATAAGCCCCGCGCTTCGCAAAAGTAATGCCGCTTTATTCACCGAACGTAAGGCTCTATGATCCTTTAAAATTATCCAGGATATAAAAGCAAAGCATAACGGCAGCAGATAGGCCATATAACCGAAAACGAAATAAAGCGCGTCGGCTATATAGGCGCCCACGGTTCCTCCAGCGTTTGCGACTACGTGATGGCGGGCGGCAGCATGCAGCCATCCTGGATCATTAGTTCGATAAGTCACAAGCGACAGCAAAATAAATAATGCGGCAGTAAGCACTAAAATAAAACCGCCCTCGCTGACACGCTTTAACATAAATTGCGGCAAGGCGTTACCTGGATGACCCGCATCTCTCTTACGTTGTTTTGTCATGGGTATTTTAATACTATGGGTTTTATCATACTATCGTCATCTTAGCATACAATAAAAGGCATATTCATGGGTAATACTAATCATCATCGACTGCTTATTCTTGGTTCTGGGCCTGCGGGCTATACCGCAGCCGTTTATGCAGCCCGTGCAAACCTAAAACCCGTTCTCATTACAGGCATGCAGCCAGGCGGCCAATTAACGACGACGACAGATGTTGATAACTGGCCGGGAGATGTGGAGGGATTGCAGGGTCCTGCGCTGATGGAGCGGATGCAACAGCACGCCGAGCGGTTTGATACCAAAATTATTTTTGACCATATTGTCAGCGCTGATCTGCAAACCCGTCCGTTTGTTTTAAAGGGAGATAATGAAACCTATACCTGCGATGCGCTGATTATTGCCACCGGTGCATCAGCCCGCTATCTTGGCCTTGAATCAGAAAAAGCTTATCAGGGGCGAGGCGTGTCAGCCTGCGCTACCTGTGATGGGTTCTTTTATCGAAATAAGGATGTATGTGTGATCGGCGGCGGCAATACGGCCGTGGAGGAAGCGCTTTATCTGTCCAATCTTGCCTCTTCTGTGACTTTAATCCACCGTCGGGACAGTCTTCGTGCCGAGAAAATGCTGCAGGACAAGCTTTTTGAAAAAGCCAAATACGGCAATATCAAACTGATGTGGAATCACACCCTGGAAGAAGTGCTGGGCGACGGCATGAAGGTGACCGGCGCTCGTGTCCGCCATGTAGAGACCAGGCAATGCGAGGATATCAAGGTCGATGGTATTTTTATTGCTATCGGCCATACGCCAAACACCGATTTGTTCAAGGGACAGCTTGACATGAAGGACGGCTACATTATTATCCGCTCCGGTTTGGAGGGCATGGCAACAGCAACAAACATACCGGGCGTATTTGCCTGCGGTGATGTTGCCGATCATGTCTACCGTCAAGCCATCACATCGGCAGGCTTTGGTTGCATGGCGGCACTTGATGCCGAAAAATATTTGGATACAGCCGGCATTCCATACCACAGCGCTGTCTAGATAAAAATTAGGAAAACATGGGCAGAATGCGCGGTTTACAAGCTGGTGAAGGCGTACAATTCAAATTTTTCTCAATTTTTAACAAAAAAGATGAAGATGCAGATGTCGGATAGAATGGGAAGTTAATCATTAAACCGGTATTGCTTGCAAAAGATGACCTGACCTTTCCTTCCCCGGATTCAGCTGATGCTGCGGGATTGCTTGCTATTGGCGGTGATTTATTACCGGCCAGGCTTTTAGAAGCATATCGCCAGGGTATCTTTCCGTGGTATGAACCGGGGTACCCTATTCTCTGGTGGTCGCCCGATCCCCGTCTCATTTTGAAGCCGCTCTCCTTCAGGCTTTCACGAAGTTTAAGACAGGCTTTAAAAAAAACCTTTCATTACAGCATCGATGCCGCATTTTCCTCAGTCATTCAGGCATGCGCTACAAGCGGCGGCCGCCTTCATAAAACCTGGATAACGGATGAAATGATTCAAGCTTACATCACCTTGCATGAACAAGGTTATGCCCATTCCTTCGAAGTCTGGCAAAAAGATAAGCTGGTCGGTGGACTATATGGCTTGAGCCTTGGGCGTGCTTTTTTCGGCGAATCCATGTTTCATGAGGTGCGCGACGCATCGAAACTGGCCCTTTATATGCTCTGTCAGACCTGCATAAGCTTGCAATTCGAGTTCATAGATTGCCAGTTACCTACAGCTCATCTAATTAGCCTTGGTGCTGAAACCATGCCGAGAAAAAAATTTCTGCAACTATTAAAAGATGCATTGCAATACCCAACACTCCAAGGTTCCTGGAGCTATCTTATGAAGTGATATGCGCAATATGATTGCCATTTTTCTTATTTTAAGGCACTATTTACGCTAATATTTCAAGGGCGTTTCTTCCTTCATCTGATGAAGGGGCATTTTTAACTTGAATGAATCAAAAGCCCGGGCAAGCAAAGCATAGTGCAGCCATAGAATTCCCCCGATTGCGACTTCGTCTAAACCGGCTATGAGACAGAATTGAGGGGCAAAAGGCGACAAGCAGTCGCATTTGACAGCTGTTCAATGTAACCATTTTTATTTTTAAAGTATTTGAGAGACTTATGGCAAAAGAAGATCATATTGAAATGCAAGGAACTGTGATAGACACCCTTCCGAATACCATGTTTCGTGTGGAATTGGAAAACGGTCACATTATTACTGCGCATATTTCAGGACGCATGCGTAAAAATTACATTCGAATTCTAACCGGCGATAAGGTTAAGGTAGAATTAACGCCGTATGACTTAACCAAAGGCCGCATTATCTTTCGAGATAAAGGTTGATTTTTTTGTGAACATTCCTGCCTGGCGCTATTTGATTTTGCCTGGCAGTTAGTCATGTATGCCGCGATAAGTGAGTTGGGTCAAGCAAAAAGCCCAACCCGCACTTTCCAGCTAGTTCCCGCCAACCATCATTTCTGCAATCAACACCGAACCGCAGCGCGTCGTCACGTTAGGATTAATATCCTTGCCGACAGCTTGTATGGAGTTAAACATTTCTTGTAAATTGCTGGCGATAGTAATTTCCTCAACCGGATGTTGAATTTGTCCGTCTTCTACCCAAAAACCGCTGGCGCCCCGGGAATAATCGCCTGTGAGTATATTAACGCCTTGGCCCATCAGCTCAGTCACTAATAGTCCGCGACCCATTTTTTGCAAAATATCTTCCAAGTCTCCGGCGGTTGGATCAATGGTTAGATTGAATACCCCGCCGCAATTAGCCGTGGTTTTTAATCCAAGCTTTCTTGCTGAATAGCTGTTTAAAACATATTGAGTCAGTATGCCGTCCTTAATAAAGATATTATTGCGTGTTGGCACACCTTCCCCATCAAAAGGGGCGCTTCCTAATCCCCGTGACAAATGGGGTTGCTCATAAACCTGAATTATCTGGGGAAAAATCCGCTTTCCAATGGCATCCACCAAAAATGAATTTTTTCGATATAAATTACTGCCGCTGATTGCGCTTACAAAACTCGCGAATAGCCCTGCTGATACCCGAGATGAGAATACGACCGGCACTTTTTGCGTTTTGATTTTTTTGGCTCCCAAACGGCTTACGGCGCGTTCAGCCGCCCTTCTGGCCAGAACATCAAGCGGCAGCAAATCATTTGCGCTTCTTGCTGTGGTGTAATCATAATCACGTTGCATGATTTCACCCTCTTTTGCGACCAAAGAACAGCTTACGCCATGTCTGCTGCCACTCACTACCCCTTCACAACCGTAAGTATTGGCATATCCATGGGAAAAAATATAAGTTGATATGCTCACGCCATCAGAATTACTGATTCTTTTATCAAATGATATTGCCTGCTGTTCACAGTCAATTGCCAACTCTATGGCCTGTTGGGGGGTAATAGGCCAGGGATGGAGTAAATCGAGGTCAGGATATTGATTGTTAATCAGCTTGGGATCCGCAAGCCCGAAACAAGGATCTTCCGCGCTGCATTGGGCAATTTCACAAGCTGCCTTAACCATGGATTCTATTGCCGCATCCGAGGTGTCAGTAGTGCTGGCACTGCCTTTTTTCTGCCCAAAATATACTGTTACGTTTACTCCCTTATCCTCGCTGAAAGTAACCGTTTCGACCTTGCCCATTCGCACATCCACAGCAAAGCCGCTGTCATAGTTGACGTTAACAGCCGCGTCACTTGCGCCAAAATCGACTGTTTTTTTTAAAACAGCTTTCATCAAGGACATTAATTCATCGGTTGACTTAATTGCTACTATATTGCTATTTTGCGTGGATATCTGCATGTAAGTTCCATTAATCAAAGATTTGTTAAAAAGGATACAAGATAAAAGTGGGAAAGCAACAAATTATCCATGATATTTTACACAATGCATCGCCAGTTTCTGGTAACGAAGGTATGAAATGGGGTCTTCATGGCGAGTGATAGAATAAAACCAGCCAGAATTTTTCTGCAATCTTTCCCATGTCCCTCTTTTGTTTCTTTACTTTGGATTTTTTTGTTATTCATCCTGTTAATCAAAACCGTTCCGTCCTATGCCGGTGCTTGGCGAAATATTGCTTCGGGCATTGAATATCAAGATATTGGAGCAAATATCTTCAATCCATGGTCTCATATACATGTGTTTCGCATAGATTTAAAAAACAACCAGTTTGATTTAATATTTGCTGATGATTTATCCAGGCCGCATGCGTCCATTCATGAATTCGCCCAGCACAGCAAAGCCTTAATTGCCCTGAATGGCGGTTTTTTTGATAAAAAATTCAGGCCCCTCGGTTTACGAATCTCTAACCAGCATCTGGAAAATCCGCTAAAGCGCATCAGCTGGTGGGGAATTTTTTATATAAAAAATCAGAAACCTTATTTAACTAGCCTTAGGCAATATAAGCATGATAAAAAAATAGATTTTGCCCTGCAAAGCGGGCCGCGTCTAATCATCAATGGTAGAATTCCCTCTTTAAAGGCCGGAATCGCCGAACGCTCAGCGCTTGGGATTACCAAAGATAATCGTGTGATTGTGCTTGTCACTGAAAATTCACCCATGTCCACTACGAATTTAGCTGAATTAATGCAATCTCCTCCGTTGGAATGCAGGGATGCCTTGAATCTCGACGGCGGAAGTTCCAGCCAATTAACTGCGGATATTGATTCTTTCCAGGTGAACGTACATAACTTTTCCCACATCAGCGATGCAATTGTCATTCGCGGGTTAAATTCCAGTCCCTGACAGGCTCATCTTAGGGCTCTTTCACCAGCATACGCCCTGCACAGCTTGTCTGATGTCGCAGCGGGTTTTATCCGACTTTCATATATACACATTTTATCCACAGCATTTATACAGACTTATCACTTGAAAAAAATCTAAAAACACACTATCTTGTTATTTCAGCAATATAAATAACTATATCTTGTGTTTTGCTATAATTAATTTAGTGAACTATTGTCCGGATTTTTGTTGACAATACTCACCTTCTTTGGAGGAAAACATGTCCGAGATCCTTGAGCCCGTAAATGATTTACCTCAGCAAAATCAACTGGAATTGACTGCTAACACACCAGGCTTATTAAAAACCATCAAACGCAACGGTAAGGTTGTTCATTATGACGAAAGTAAAATCAAAGTTGCCATTACCAAAGCATTTATCGCAGTTGAAGGCAGGGCTGCTGCTGCGTCGAATCGCATCTATCAGCAAATTGACGAGTTAACTCAGCAAATTACCCAAACTTTTAAAAGAAGGTTGCCAAGCGGCGGCACCATCCATATTGAGGATATTCAGGATCAGGTTGAACTGGCTCTAATGCGCAACAGTTTATATAAGGTTGCGCGCGCCTATGTGCTGTACCGGGAAGAACACCGTAAAGCGCGTGAGGCGCAGTTACAAAAACAGGCTGCCGACAGCAAAACGCCGCTTATTGCCATGCCGGACGGTGAGCTGGTGCCGCTGGATCTCGAGCGCTTAAAAACCATCGTTCTTGAAGCCTGTCGGGATCTGGCGAATGTTAAGGCCGAGCCTGTGATTAAGGATGCCTTGCGTAATCTTTATAACCGCGCAAGCTTGCAAGATGTTCATAAAGCTTTGATTATGTCTGCCCGCGCCTTGGTTGAAACAGAGCCGAATTATACCTATGTCAGCGCCCGTTTACTGCTGGACAGCTTGCGCTCTGAAGCCTTGATTAAGCTTGGGCTGCAGACTGAGGCGACTTTCGATGAAATGGCCAAACTTTATCCCGAATATTTCAAGGCCTATGTTGCTTCAGGAATTGAGCAGGGCATTCTGGATCCCAAACTGGGTGAATTTAATTTGGATAAACTGGCCAAAGCATTATTGCCAGAGCGCGACATGCAGTTTACTTATCTGAGCCTTCAGACCTTGTACGACCGCTATTTTATTCATGAGCACGGCAAACGCTATGAGTTGCCGCAGGCTTTTTTCATGCGGGTAGCCATGGGGCTTGCCATAAGGGAACATGACAAAGAAAACAAAGCCATTGAATTTTATCAATTGCTTTCTTCATTTGATTATATGGCCTCTACTCCAACGTTATTTAATTCGGGAACGGTTCGCCCGCAATTGTCGAGCTGCTACCTGACTACCATTCCGGATGATTTAGACGGCATTTACAGCGCGATCAAAGATAATGCCCTGCTGTCTAAATTTGCTGGAGGCCTCGGCAATGACTGGACACCTGTACGAGCCATGGGCGCCCATATCAAAGGCACCAATGGCAAATCACAGGGGGTTGTGCCCTTTATGAATGTAGCGGATGCCACAGCAATTGCAGTCAACCAGGGCGGTAAGCGCAAAGGTGCTGTTTGCGCCTATCTTGAATGCTGGCATCGCGATGTAGAGGAATTCCTCGAATTACGCAAGAACACAGGAGACGATCGCCGCAGAACGCATGACATGAACACGGCCCTTTGGATACCCGACTTATTTATGAAGCGGGTTCATGAACAAGGCGAGTGGACATTATTCTCCCCCGATGAAGTACCTGATCTGCATGATGAGTATGGCAAATCCTTTGAAGCCTTATACCTTGACTATGAAGAAAAAGCACGCCAGGGCAAATTGAAAAATACAAAAACAGTCTCCGCAATTAAGCTATGGCGAAAAATGCTTTCCATGCTGTTTGAAACGGGGCATCCGTGGCTGACTTTTAAAGATGCGTGCAACTTGCGTTCACCGCAGCAGCATGCAGGCGTTATTCACAGCTCAAATCTGTGCACTGAAATTACGCTAAACACTTCTCAGGATGAAATCGCCGTATGTAACCTGGGCAGCGTCAATTTACCTGCGCATATTATCAATGGCAAACTGGACAAGGACAAATTGCAAAAGACCATTCGCACTGCCATTCGCATGCTGGATAATGTGATCGATATTAACTATTATTCCGTGCCCCAGGCGCGAAACTCAAACTTGAAACACCGCCCAATCGGCCTTGGCCTGATGGGCTTCCAGGATGCATTGTACAAACTCAATCTGGATTATGCTTCCAAAGAAGCCGTGGCATTTGCTGATAGCTCAATGGAATTAATCAGTTATTATGCGATTGAGTCTTCTTCTGAACTTGCCAAGGAGCGCGGGCGCTATCCAAGCTATGAGGGTTCGCTCTGGAGCAAAGGTATCCTGCCCATTGACTCGATTAATCTTTTGCAGCAGGCCCGCGGCCAATATCTGGAGCAGGACCGCTCTCAAACGCTGGATTGGGAATCCTTGCGCGTGAAAGTGCGAACCCAGGGGATGCGCAACTCAAATGTCATGGCCATCGCACCAACTGCCACCATTTCCAACATTTGCGGCGTATCGCAGTCGATTGAGCCTACCTATCAAAACCTGTACGTGAAATCGAACCTCTCTGGCGAATTTACCGTGGTTAATCCCTATTTGGTTGCAGATTTAAAGGCGCTCAATTTGTGGGATGAGGTTATGGTCAATGACTTAAAATACTTCAATGGTAGTGTACAGCCCATCAGCCGTATTCCGTCTGAATTGAAAAAACGCTATGCGACCTCTTTTGAAATTGAACCAATCTGGCTGATTGAAGCAGCTTCCAGGCGGCAAAAATGGCTGGATCAGGCGCAATCTTTAAATATTTACATGGCAAAACCTTCGGGCAAAAAGCTTGACGAGCTCTATCGCCAAGCCTGGGTGCGCGGTTTAAAAACGACTTATTACCTGCGCAGCGTAGGTGCCAGCAATGCTGAAAAATCAACGGTAACTGACGGAGCGCTGAATGCCGTAAAACTTGAAGAGCCCAAAGCATGCTCCATTCTGGATCCTGATTGTGAAGCATGCCAATAAGGAGAAAATAATATGCCTACAATATTAGTACAAGAGCAGCAGCCAACGTCTTCTACAGGGGCCACCGGCCTTGAATCCCTGGAAATGGGAGCCGGACGCATTCACGTGGACGATAAAAAAATAATCAATTGCCGTGCTGACCTCAATCAATTGGTTCCTTTTAAATATACTTGGGCCTGGCAGAAATATCTGACTGCCTGTGCAAACCATTGGATGCCGAATGAAATCAGCATGAGCGCTGATCTTGCCTTATGGAATGATCCGCAGGGATTAACAGAAGATGAGCGCTTGATCGTGAAGCGCAATCTTGGCTTTTTCTCCACTGCGGATTCACTGGTTGCCAACAATCTGGTATTGGCCGTATACCGCCATATCACCAATCCTGAATGCCGGCAATATCTTTTGCGCCAGGCTTTTGAGGAAGCGCTGCACACCCATGCTTATCAATACATCATTGAAAGCTTGGGCCTTGATGAAGCAGAAGTATTTAATATGTATCGGGAAATCCCTTCTGTTGCCACCAAGGCCGCCTGGGCTTTGCCTTTCACACAAAGTCTTGGAGATCCGGCTTTCCGTACTGGAACGCCTGAACATGATCAGCGTCTGTTACGCGATCTGATTGCTTTTTATGTGGTTTTTGAAGGCATTTTCTTTTATGTAGGCTTTACCCAAATTCTTTCCATGGGACGCCGCAATAAAATGGTCGGCACTTCAGAACAGTTCCAGTACATCCTGCGTGATGAGTCCATGCATATGAATTTTGGCATCGACGTTATCAATCAGATTAAAATTGAAAACCCGCATTTATGGACACCTGAATTTAAGGAAGAAATGATTAAGCTCATTAAAGAAGGAGTTGAGCTGGAATATCAATACGCTAAAGACACAATGCCCCATGGTATTTTAGGCATGAATGCCGGCATGTTTGAAGAATATCTGCACTTTATCGCCAACCGTCGCTTAAATCAGATTGGCCTTCCTGAGCAGTATCCGGGGGCAGAAAACCCATTCCCCTGGATGAGTGAAATGATGGATTTGAAAAAAGAAAAGAATTTCTTTGAAACCCGAGTCATTGAATACCAGGCAGGCGGTACCCTAAGCTGGGATGATGAGTGATTGATGACAAATCATAAGGCTTAAGAAGCTTCCGGCGTGATGAATACTGTAATTTTTATCGCGCCGGACTTCAAATGAGCATCATGCCTTTAAGCTTCTTTGGAATATAAAGCAATCGAATTGCCTTCTGTATCCAGAATAATAGCTCGATGCCCATAAGGGCCAATTTGTTCTTTTGGACTAATCACTTGGCTTCGTTGCTTTGCCACTTCAATGGCTTCATCCAATTTACCTTCCACATTGAGATAAACCAACGGGCCATTTTGCGAAGGCTTGCGATCCATAACACATAAACAACCGGATACATTCTCTTCTGTATGGGGTAAAAGCCCGAATACGCAACCATGTTCAGTGAACTTCTGTACCGGTTCCCCCAATAACTCGGAATAAAACCCAATGGCTCTATCCAGATCAATTACTGGAATATCAATCCAACAAAATGTATTTTTTTGTTTCATTTATTTTCCTATATAAAATAACCACAAATTTTAATTGAAAGTTTACGCTGCTTCGAGATATGAAGCTGGATATATATCATTAATGATTTTTTTTGACAAATATCTCAGACAAATATCTCTGAATTAAATTTATAGGTTGCTTGGTATATATATTTAATGTTAAATTATTATACATTTTTTATATTTTTTTATTTCATAAAAACCATTACAGGGTATTTAAAATGATCGGTAAAAACAATATTGGCAGTTTACCTCCATTTCGAGAGGTTATTGAAACTGAAAATGCTTACCAAGAAAGTTTACAGATATTTGTCACCGCACTTCGGGAAATAAAGGCGCCGGAAAGCGTTCCTGATATTCTCAATAACATAAAAAAATTTTCAGTGGGATTTTCAGAAGTCTCCGCTAGGCTAACCAACAATTTGCAGCACACAATAAATGCGCACCAAGAAAATAATGCTCTTTTCTTGACTCAACTAAGAAAAGAGCGAATAGCCATCATTAATCAATTCTATGAACTATATGGCAACTATTCAAAGCTTTACTCTGAATACCTGGAGTGCAAGCAAAAAAATTCAACCCAGTTTAAAGCGATCAACGACATTATTAAGAAAAGAACAAACCGCCAAAAGAGCCTGGAAGACTGCCTTATTTCCCCCATTCAGCGCGGACCTCGGTATTTGCTGCTGCTTCGGGAACTCAAAAAATATAATCAAAATTTTGATATTGATACAAAATCCCACCTGGCAGACTTGGAAGAGAAGCTAAATGAAAAGCTGAATGAGGTCAATGCTCAGCTCAAGAAAAATTCTATATCTCATATAATTGGCGTCAGCTTGCAGATCCTTGGGGGATTTAGCGCGGTTTTAGGAGCTGCAGCAGTTGCTGCAGGGGTTGTTCTTTTGATTGCCTCTTGCGGTACCGCTGCATTGATTACAGTAGGGATTGGCGCTGCTGTTCTGGCTGGTGGTCTTGGCTTTTTTGCAGCAGGTTCTTTTGCAAAGCCAACACCAGCCTCCAGCATGGCAGGCATAAAGCCATAAAACGCAAAATGCCCCGAATTAGCAAAGCGTAATCCGGAGCCTGATAATTATAGATTCTGCCGCAAATGCGGAAACAAAATCACATCCCTTATTGATTGTGAGTCAGTAAACAACATGACCAGACGGTCAATGCCTATGCCTTCCCCAGCTGTTGGCGGCATGCCATATTCAAGCGCTTCGATATAATCGCTGTCAAAATGCATGGCTTCCAGATCGCCTGCATTTTTTTCTTCCACTTGTTTTTGAAAGCGGGCCGCCTGATCTTCCGGATCATTTAATTCAGAAAACCCGTTGGCAATCTCACGGCCGGCGATGAATAGTTCAAAACGATCCGTGACTTCGGGATTTAATTCATTGCGTCGGGCAAGCGGCGATACTTCTGTTGGATATTCAGTAACAAAGGTCGGTTGGATGAGCTGGTGCTCAATGGTTTCTTCAAATAAAATCATCTGAAGCTTACCCAGTCCATCCGACTGCTTATAGTCAAAGCCTTTTTCATCCAACACAGCACGGCAACCATCAATAGATTCAATTTGATCTGCTAAATGAGGATGATATTGCTTGAGTGCCTCTTTAATGGTTAAGCGGGCAAAAGGTTTTGAAAAATCAATCGTCTCACCCTGATACTCAATCTGGCGTTTTTTTACTACGCTGTCACACAGAAAACGGAGCAGTTCTTCAGTAAAATCCATTAAATCCTGATAAGTTGCATAGGCCTGATAAAATTCCATCATGGTAAATTCAGGATTATGCCGGGTAGAAATACCTTCATTACGGAAATTACGGTTTATTTCATAAACTTTTTCAAACCCGCCTACAATCAGCCGTTTTAAATAAAGCTCTGGGGCTATGCGTAAAAACATCTGCATATCCAATGTATGGTGATGCGTGACAAAAGGGCGGGCAAGGGCGCCGCCAGGAATAGGATGCATCATCGGCGTTTCCACCTCAAGAAATTGGTGCTCATTCATAAACTGGCGGCAGGCAGTAATAAGGTGGGAACGAATCAAAAACGTTCTTCTGCTGTCTTCATTGGCGACCAAATCCACATAACGCTTGCGGTAACGCATTTCCTGATCAGTCAAGCCATGAAATTTATCAGGCAAGGGGCGTAATGATTTGGTTAAAAGCTCAAGATGTTCAGCGTTAACAGTAAGCTCACCGGTGTTGGTTTTAAATAATTCCCCGGAAATCCCTACAATATCGCCAAGATCCCAGTGTTTAAATTGCTCATAGAGCTCAGGGAGATCATTTTGCCGCACATAAATCTGGATACGGCCAGTCATATCCTGGATATGGAAAAAACTTGCCTTACCCATGATTCTACGCAAAACAATACGTCCCGCAACCTTCACTTTAATGCGTTTTGCGGCTAATTCTTCTTTGCTTTCCTTTGCATATTGCTTAATTAATTCATGGGCTAAATGCTGGCGTTCAAAGCGATTTGGATAATTAAAGCCCTGCTCACGGAGTTCTGCTAACTTTTGTTTGCGGATTTGATAAACTTCACTTTCATCTAAATATTCTTCGGTCATACTGCCCCTACTCCTGCTTTCAAGCTGGCCTCGATAAACTGGTCTAAATCACCATCCAGAACCGCTTGTGTATTACTGGTTTCAACGCCTGTTCGTAAATCCTTAATACGGGATTGATCCAATACATAAGATCGAATCTGCGATCCCCAACCTATATCTGATTTACTGGCTTCTAATGCCTGCTGTTCGGCATTCTTTTTTTGCACTTCCATTTCATACAGCTTGGCGCGCAATTGTTTCATGGCGTGCTCTTTATTTTTGTGTTGGCTTCTGTCTGTTTGACATTGCACAACGATACCGCTTGGTTCATGGGTAATGCGCACCGCGGAATCCGTACGGTTGACGTGCTGTCCGCCTGCTCCTGATGCCCGATAGGTATCAATGCGGAGATCGGCTGGATTAATGGCAATATCAATATCATCATCCACTTCAGGAGAGACGAATACTGCGGCAAAGGAAGTATGGCGGCGATTTCCGGAATCAAAAGGAGATTTACGCACCAAACGATGCACTCCAGTTTCGGTTTTTAACCAGCCGTAGGCATATTCGCCGGTAAAATGAATGGTTGCGCTTTTAATGCCCGCTACTTCCCCGGCTGAACATTCAATGAGTTCAGTGGCAAACCCATGCTGTTCCCCCCAGCGCAAATACATGCGCAACAGCATTTCAGCCCAATCCTGCGCTTCAGTGCCGCCCGATCCTGCCTGGATATCCAGAAAGGCATTTGCCGAATCCATTTTCCCAGAAAACATGCGCTGAAACTCCATGTTCTCAACCTGCTTTTCAATAACTGCCAACTCATCGGCCACATCGGAAATGGCGCTTTCATCCTCTTCTGTCCGCGCGATTTCAAAAAGCTCGGCTAAATCATGAATACCCTGAGACAATGCCTGCAACTTGTGAACCACAGCCTCAAGCTGTGCCCGTTCACGACCCAGGGCCTGGGCTTTATCCGGATTATTCCAAACATCCGGTGCTTCCAATTCGCGGCTGACTTCTTCCAAACGCTCAAGCTTTTTTTCGAAGTCAAAGATACCTCCGAAGACCCTGGACACGATTGTCCAGATCCGCAAGCGTAAGACTAATTTGATTCACTTCCAGCATCAGTGATCCTTTTGCTATAAAAATTGTTGCGTTATTCTACACAGAAAGCCAAATACTGACCATACTTGCAGCCTAATTCACAAACTCAAGGTATGAAAAATCCGGGATTAAGCCACTGTATCCCAAACCCCGCCAAGGGGAACTGGACGGAAGCACTTAAACAATAGTATAGCTAAAGCTCGGGCAGCCTGGATTTCAAACGGTGTGTGGCCTGCGAATGAATCTGCGATACACGAGATTCACTTACCCCGAGCACCTCTCCTATTTCCTTAAGGTTTAAATCCTGTTCATAATATAAAGACAGCACCAAGCGCTCATTTTTAGGCAAGGTATCAATTACCTGAGATAAATGGGCGATAATATCAGCATGCAAGGCGCTGGCATAAGGTTCAGTTGAATCAGAAATTTTTTCATCTTTTATGACGTCTTCTGTTACCCCTAGATCCTCAAATGCATAAAGATGCCCGCCTGCAGAATCATTGAGCATCTCGTGATATTCTTCAAGACTAATGCCCAATTCTTCGGCCACCTCGTGATCTTTCGCATCGCGGCCAAGCCGGTTTTCGACCTCACGAACTGCGGCAGCAATCATGCGCGCATTGCGATAAACCGAGCGCGGTACCCAATCATTACGGCGAACCTCATCCAGCATATGACCGCGGATGCGGATGCCTGCATAGGTTTCAAAAGCAGCACCCTTGCTTTCATCATAGTGTCGAGCCGCTTCCAGCAGTCCTATCATGCCAGCCTGTATTAAATCATCAAACTGAATTGATGAAGGCAATCGGCCTAATAAATGATATGCTATTCGTTTCACCAATTGCGCATGCGTTTTGATCAAGGCTTCCTGCGTTTGTTGATTAACTTTGCCCTCTGAAGCCAAAGCGTCATCCACGACAATCTCCTTTTTTTATTATTATTGACTCATGTTATAATGCCATGACACAAACCCGTCAATCGCATTAACCCGTAATATAACGCTCCGCAAAGAAACAGATATTTCCGCTTGTCGAAAGCTCCACCGGCCATTCTTCAACTGTGGTTGCCAACTGCCGAATGGCAATAGCCGCTTCCGATTCTGGAAATGCCTGGATTAAGGTCTTTTGCTTTTTTATGGCTCGATGAAATTCTTCCTCAAAAGGAATCATACCCACATAATCCAGGTGCACTTCCAAAAATTGCTCTGTAATATAATATAGCTTATTAAATACATTCTGGCCTTCTTGAATGCCGCGCGCCATGTTGACAAGCACATGGAATTTCATCCAGTGATGGCGGTTTTTCATGATTTTTATCAATGCGTAGGTTGAAGTTAATGATGTTGGTTCATCAGAGACAACTAAAATAATTTCCTGTACCGAACGAATAAAACTCAATACATTTTCCGAGACGCCTGGTGCTGTGTCGATGATTAAATAATCCCATTCCCCATTTAATTCATTAAAAGCATTAATAATACCGGTATAAGCGAATGAATTAAGACTTGACATATATTCAACATCAGGAGAGCCGGCAATCAGGTGAAAACCGCCTGGTGCCTTAATCAACATCTCATTGATATCACATTCACCTTTGATTAAATGTTGCAAATTATACTTACTATAGACGCCGAGCATGATATCAAGTCCCGGCAATTCCAAATCTGCATCGAGCAATAAAACGCTTTTCTTTCTTTTTGCGAGTTCATATGCGAGATTGATTGAAACGGCGCTTTTCCCAACTCCGCCTTTACCAGAAGTAATTGCGATAACTTTAATTGGTTTTTTTTGTAAAAGATTTTGAATTGCTTTCGTTTTTTTTACTGGCTCATCAGATTTTGACATAATCCCTCCCATTTCGCATGGCTTCTTGTTTTTAATTATCAAGCAAAATTCATGCCAAATGGCAGGAGTCAATAATATTAATGAATAAAAGACCTAAAGCGCACTTTTAAAATAGATTGGTAAAACTTAAGGCATTAATAAGTGCCCATCTGTTCAAGGCATTTGTCTTTAGCCTCTTGATAGCACTTGTCCTGGCAGTCTCTTGCTTCGGAAGTCAGGCATACAGTATTAATACATTCATTAGCATAGCGGTCTACACACATCTTTTCATCATAAACTTCAGCGCCCTCTTCCACGGTTGGAATCTCTGCCGCATGGTTTATCATCGGGAAACATAATAATGAAGCCGCAATGAGAGGTATCATTCTCATAATCAATCCTTTTGCCTTCGCATATTATTTTAATTATAGCTGCTTTCAGGAAAGATTTTTTTATTGAAGAGGATTCTTTGAAATAAAATTTGAAATAAAAAATGGCACAGATTCTGTGCCATTTTTTGCTTTTGGCTAAGGGACATTAACCCCAGGACCCAGCAGTTGAAACATGGGAACAATGGGTGAAATTAATCCAAAAAACTGGAGTATGTATAAAATTAAAATGATTAACACCAGCACATTCAATAATCTCTTAACTACCGGCGCCATAGGTATTAAAACATTCACAAGCCATAATAGAACACCTGCGACAATAATGACCAACAGCAGATTTAATAATGCGTTCATGTCTATCCTTATGGTTATTGAATCATGACTTTTTTAATTGCACTTCTTGACTCATCCAGCACATTTTCATTCAGACGAAAAGCGTCATGCAAGGCACGCACACCTTGTTCCAGCATGGCCTCGTCAATAATCACTGAAATTTTGATTTCAGAGGTAGCAATTAACTGAATATTAATGCCTAACTTTCCAAGAACACTAAACATATCAGCCGCTACTTCAGGATGGCTTTTCAAACCAGCGCCAACGAGGGATAGTTTAGCCAGTTTATCTATACCCGAAACTTCCTCAGCCCCCATTTTTTTTGCTATTTTTTGCAATAGTTGCAAAGCAGGCTGATATTCATCTCGATGTACAGTAAAGCTGAAATCTGCTTTTTTGTCTCTGGAGATATGCTGTAAAATCATATCTACATTGACGCCTATGGTACTTAGCTCGGATAGGATAACGGAAGCAACGCCTGGACCGTCCGGAACCCCAGTGAGGGAAATTTTTGCTTCATTTCGGCTAAAGGCAATACCCGTCACAGAAAAAGATTCCATATGCCGCTTTTGCTGATAAGTAATCAACGTCCCTGGGCCTTCCTGAGATGAAGAAAGCACTCGCAGCGGTATATTATATTTCCCCGCAAATTCCACAGAACGAATCTGCAATACCTTGGCGCCCAAACTTGAAAGTTCAAGCATTTCTTCAAACGTTACCTGATCAAGGCGCCTGGCGTCGGGCACCACACGCGGGTCAGTCGTATAAACACCGTCAACATCAGTATAAATTTGACACTCATCTGCTTTTAAGGCAGCCGCAATGGCAACTGCTGTCGTATCCGAACCGCCACGGCCAAGAGTCGTGATATTGCCATGTTGATCTACCCCCTGAAACCCTGCAACGACGACAACGCGCCCATGTTTTAATTCTTCCTGAATGGGATGGATATCTATTGCCTGAATACGGGCTTTTTTAAACTGACCACAGGTTTGAATTCGCGCCTGCGCGCCAGTAAAAGACCGGGCATCAATGCCTCGGTTAATTAAAGCCATGGCCATTAAAGTCATAGAGACTTGTTCGCCGGTAGAAATCAATGCGTCATATTCTCTGGGATCAGGGCTCTCGCTCATCTGATGGGCAAGGGATATAAGCTTATCTGTCTCACCACTCATGGCTGACACCACAACCACAACATCATTGCCAGCATGCTTGGCTCTGGCCACTAAATCTGCAGCATGATTGATATGCGCTAAAGTAGCAACCGAAGTTCCCCCAAATTTTTGCACAATTAGTGCCATGTTTAGCGCCTCACCTAAATGTATCTAATCATTATATCGGCAGTTTTCCTTCCGATTTTAGCAGTACCTGCCACTTGGGCAGCAAATTTCTTTATTTTTGTGCATCCTCAAGCATTCTTGTAATTTCCGCCAGTTTTTCCTGCAAGCCGTCTGGCACTGCTCCTCCTCCCTGGGCCATATCATCTCTGCCGCCGCCTTTACCACATAAGTGGCGCACATATGTCGCAGCGCCTGGCACCTTGCCGACTATATTTTTGCTGACGCCGGCAATCACATTGATTTTATTCTGATTCAGGGTGTATAAAACAATCACGGCAGAGTCAAGATTGGATTTTAACTGATCAAGCGTGGCTCTTAATGCCTGGCTATCAACTTGTTCCAGTTTTTTGATCAAAAGATTAATGCCATTAACCTGTTTCACTTCTTCTAAAAGCGTATGTCCTGATTGCATGGCAAGTTTTGCCTGCAAACGCATGAGTTCCTTCTCCTGTGATTTCATATCCTGAAGAACCTGTGACAATTTTTCAGGAGACTGTGCAGGCGTTGTCTTTAATTGTTCAGCCATCTGATACAATAAACCAAGTTGCTGATTAACCCATTGCAAGGCATAACCGCCAGTGACCATTTCAATTCGCCGGACACCGCTTGCGATTCCATATTCCGCAACAATTTTAAAAAGGCCAAGATCTCCAGTGCGCCTTGCATGGGTGCCGCCGCACAGCTCTTTTGAGAAATCATCAATAGATAACACACGAACTGTATCGGCATATTTCTCCCCAAACAAAGCAACCGCTCCGGCCTGTTTGGCTTCCTCAAGAGGCATGGTATTCGTGATTACAGGCGTATTCAGACGAATCTTGTCATTGATCAATGTTTCAAGCTGAGCTAACTCTTCGCGGGTTAACGCTTCAAAGTGAGAAAAATCAAAACGCGCACGCTCAGCATCAACCAGAGATCCTTTCTGCTGGACATGCTCGCCTACTATCATTTTTAATGCGGCATGCAACAAATGAGTGGCTGTATGATTCAAGCGGATAGCATCCCGCCTTGCAACATCAACCTGTGCCGTTAACCATTGCCCTGTCTTGAGTTTTCCAGAAACAAGCACGCCATAGTGTACGATGGCCTGCCCTATCTTTTGGGTATCATCGACGCGAAAAACGACGTTTTCGCCAAGGAGCTGGCCTTTATCACCGACCTGGCCGCCGCTTTCGGCATAAAATGGCGTGTGCTCAAGAATGACCGCAGCTTTCCCCAAACTGCCGCATTCCTCCACTTTGCTGCCCTCTTTCAATATGGCTATCACCTTGCTTTGCACGGTGTCATGCTCATAGCCTACGAATGTGGATGATTCCGATAACTGAGCAGGATGCGAATAATCGGCTTCAAAGTGACTGGCGGACTGGGAAAGAGCACGCTGATGCTTCATGCATTGCTCAAACCCTTCCATATCCACCTGAATATCATGCTCACGGGCGATATCTGCTGTTAAATCTATCGGGAAACCATAGGTATCATATAATTTGAATGCAGTTTCTCCTGATAATTGTTTACCTTGCAAGCCTTCAATTTGCTCCAGCAACAACTGCATTCCCTGCTCAAGAGTACGGGCAAACTGATTTTCTTCCAATAACAATATCCGCTCAATCTGTTCACGGTTTGCCGCAAGCTCTGGGTATGCTTCTCCCATGACTTCAATAAGGGGCGTTACCAATTGATAAAAAAACGGTGTGGGCAAACCAAGTTTGTAGCCATGGCGAATGGCGCGCCGGATTATCCGGCGCAACACATATCCGCGGCCCTCATTGCCTGGAATAACTCCATCTGCAATTAAAAAAGCACAGGCCCGTATATGATCTGCGATGACTTTCAAGGAAGGATTTTCAATTGCGACTCCCTGAGTCAAGCCTGCTATGGCATGAATTAAATACTGGAAACTGTCGATATGGTAATTACTGTGAACTCCCTGTATAACAGCGGCAATGCGCTCAAGCCCCATTCCAGTATCCACAGAAGGTTTGGGCAACGGATGCAAAACGCCGTTTTTATCACGGTTATATTGCATAAATACAAGGTTCCATATCTCAATATAACGATCGCCGTCTGCCTCCGGCGTACCCGGAGGGCCGCCTGCCACCTCACTCCCATGGTCGTAAAAAATTTCTGTACACGGCCCGCAAGGCCCCGTATCACCCATCGACCAGAAATTATCCTGCTCGCCGCACCGCGAAAACCGTTTCGGTGAAACGCCAATTTCGTTCAACCAGATATTTGCAGCTTCCTCATCATCTTTATACACCGTGATCCAAAGACGCTCTGCCGGCAGCTTCAGGACTTGTGTTAAAAACTCCCAGGCGTAACTAATTGCTTCGCGCTTAAAATAGTCGCCGAAACTAAAATTGCCAAGCATTTCAAAGAAAGTATGATGGCGGGCAGTATAACCAACATTCTCCAAATCATTATGCTTTCCGCCTGCGCGCACGCAGCGCTGCACGCTTGCCGCCCGGCTGTAAGGGCGGGATTCAACGCCCAGGAAAGTATCCTTGAACTGCACCATGCCTGCATTGGTAAATAACAGCGTTGGATCATTGGCTGGAACCAGCGAGCTGGAAGGTACAATATAGTGCCCGCGGCGTGCAAAATAATCGAGAAATGCTTGTCTTATTTCTGAACTTTTCATAGTTATCCAACTTCATGCTTGTTATTAACAGTTTTTATTTCGTCACTTCCCATCCAAGCGGGAATGACATCATTGGCGCCTATATCAAAATATGACTTTGCCTTGATGCCTGCTACCAGCCCTTTCTATCACAACTCACGCACAATCTGGGCGATGGTATCCGGAGAAAAACCCCGATAATACATAAACCGCTGTTGCTTTTGTAACGCCCAATGCCCTGATTCTTGATGCTTAAACTTTTTCTTCCAGACAGCCAGGGCATAAGCACACCAGTTGCCCTCCTCTTTTTGCAGCACCTGCTCAATCAGTTCAGAATCAATTCGCTTAACCTGCAACTCCTGGCGGATCCTTAGTGGTCCATAACCCTGCTGAATCCGGCTCTGGCAGACACTTTCTGCAAACCTCAAGTCGCTTTGCAAACCAAGCCGTTGGCACTCATTGATAACCTGATCGACTTCCGAAGCCCTATGGCCTTTTTGCAACAGTTTGTCGCGCAGCTCTTTTGCTCCATGCTCGCGCCTGGCAAGCAAACGCTGGGCGCTTGCAAATGCGCTGTTCATTTGTCATCTCACAAAAAATTCATATCATTTCAATGATCGAGGAGATGACTATCTAGTCTGCTGTTTCCATGTGCTCTGACTCCGACACGGGCAATGGTTTTTTGCTCAGTAACTGGGCTCGAATCGCAGCTTCCAGATCCATGGCAAGCTTTGGATTTTCTTTCAAATACAGGCGAACATTCTCTTTGCCTTGCCCGATTTTTTCCTGTTGATAACTATACCAGGCTCCGGATTTTTCAATTAAACCCAAATCGGTTGCAAGGTTAATAATCTCGCTCTCTCGAGAAATACCTTCGTTATATAAAATATCAAAGTCCGCGCGTTTAAATGGGGGGGCAACTTTATTTTTAACCACTTTAACCTGCGTCTCATTGCCCAATATTTCATCCCCTTTTTTAATAGCGCCGGTTCTTCTTATATCCAGGCGTACAGATGCATAAAACTTTAATGCGTTACCGCCGGTGGTTGTTTCCGGGTTGCCAAACATCACGCCAATTTTCATTCGGATTTGGTTAATAAAAATGACTAGTGTGTTGGAACGCTTAATATTAGCAGTCAGCTTACGCAGCGCTTGCGACATGAGCCTGGCCTGCAAGCCAACATGGGCATCACCCATATCGCCTTCAATTTCTGCTTTGGGGGTCAATGCTGCAACCGAATCCACAATAATCACATCTACTGCAGCCGAGCGTACCAGCATATCCGTGATTTCCAGGGCTTGTTCTCCGGTGTCTGGCTGCGAAATCAATAATTCATCCACCTTAACGCCCAGTTTTTCGGCATAGCCCGGATCAAGAGCATGTTCTGCATCAATAAAAGCGGCTGTACCGCCATTTTTTTGACACTCAGCGATAACCTGCAGGGTAAGCGTTGTCTTACCAGAAGATTCAGGACCGTAAATTTCTACAATTCGTCCTTTAGGCAAACCGCCTATGCCTAATGCAATATCCAGGCTCAGGGAACCTGTGGATATTGCTTCAATATCGCGCACGGCCGTGCCATCACCCATGCGCATGACGGAACCTTTTCCAAATTGACGCTCGATTTGGGCGAGAGCAGCGCTCAGCGCTTTTTGTTTGTTGTCTTCCATAAGTTCACCTCCACGGGATACGCAAAGGCAAAATTATCCCACAGATGGGCTCAGTCAGCAAACCGTAATCATAGATCTATCTCTTAGTCTAATGGCCAACTGTTGTTTGCTCAATCGTTAATTTTTTCAACTCTTTTTCCGCACGTTTTACACTGATGCGTTCATTGGCCAAATCCTTATAAATTTGATTGGCAATCCGCCTTCTTTGCACTGCCCTCGATACATTAAAAACTGATTGAATCCCAAGTTTGATCTGGTAAAAAAAACCTGTTTTACTTTCTTGGTCAATGTGTTTTTTAAGTTTGTTTTTTGCTTGCTCATAGTTTGTTCTTATGCGTTTTATTTCTGCAGCATGCCATTCTTCCTCGGCAAGCTTCATTTTCTCAAGTTCTTCCAGAGTTTCTTCAACTTCTTTAAAACACAGTAAATTGTATTCATGAAAATCGACCAGTTCTTTGATGCCTTTTTCAATAGCAGATGCATCATGCTGTTTGATTTTTCTGCAAGCCTTATGGCAGTATTCCCAATCCTGCCAGATGCGGATTAACTCAAGGCCAGGTCCCTTTATATTTTGTATCCCCATTAAAGCGTTTTTTAGACCCGGCGGTGTCTCCTGGATAAATTTATTCATGATTGCATTGGCACTGATGGCATAATCACCAATAATATGGATTTTGTTCATAAAAATGGCTTGTAAATATTCTTTAAACTGCTGATCGATCTCCCCGCGCTCTGCCTGACCGGCCTTCTCTGCTTTTTTCAGGATTTCCTCATAGCGGTAAAAATTCTTAAGATTCAATTCATGGTATGCCAAAATATCTTTTAACCAATCCTTGTACGGGCTGTTTCGCAGGGCTTCTTCTAATTTTTCCGGACTTTCCCATTGTTTAATGATTGGCGCAACATCCTGCTTTTGATCTATACCTTCCAGCAAGGATTTAAGCCGGGCAACGATATGTTTATTTAAATAAGGTATGCGCATTTTCCTGAGATAACCCTGGCTGACGCTTTTAAATGTGCCTCCTTCTTCCTCGGGCCACAGGGTTATTGTCTTGGCATACTCATGCCACTCCCCCTCAATAAATCCTATTAGTCCGTTCAGGTTTGTTCCAATTAAGAAGTGTTTATCGGCCTGTAAATCCCTCACTATCATGGACGCAAAAACCTGCGAGCGAGTAACCCTGTCTCCACGGTTATTAACAACCGTACTGATCCACTCATCCGGATGTTCATACGGATCATGATTTTGGAAACCGATTTGTTTCCAGTTTTCAAGACAGCCATAACGATCATTGGCCGACATGCCATTGACAAAAACAAGCTTGCGGGTGTCGATAACTGCGGGGGGGAAAATTTTTAAAACGCCAATATCAGGGACCACACGTTCTGGAATTTCTTTTAGGATAAAGTCATGGTCAATTCCCAACCTATCAGCCAGCTTTAAAATCAATGCAAGATTCTCAGCATGTTCATGATAAGGAAATCGTTTAAGGATATCTTCTGTGATTAGCCCTTTTTCTATCCAATTAACCGATACAATTTCACTGCCTGCAAGACAGGCTTCTTCCCTTAAAATCGGCAGCATTTGCTGTTCGCTTGTGATTAAAATACCGCCAGGTTGAATAAATTCAGCCATGGCCCTAGGTATGTTAATACCTGCAGGGCCTTGAATATCTTCGTGATCGGGATAAGCATTGGTGATGGTTGAAAGATTATCTTGACTCCAGTCGCGTTGTAATATTTTAATGTAGTTGGGATGTAAGCCCATGCATTCCCATAAAAAAACCTCGACACCCAAATTCCTTGCCATCTGCATGACTTCTGTTTGTTCCCAGATTGTCGCCTTATCAAATGGGCGAAACAAATGTAATTCTCTCAAGGGTTCAAGTCTGTTGCTGTATAATAGCATCGCTTCAGAACCGGTTGTTTTACAAATAACGCTATAACCAAGCGCATTAAACAATGCAGCCTTCATGCGTTCAACGCCAGATTTGCCTCTTGTGCCTGTGCCGCCTATGACTAAAGGCAATGCTTTTCTCGCTCTCCATACCTTGAGATTGAGGTAGGTGTGCCGTCCGATAAAATAACCTAAAATAATGAGGCAAAAAATAAATAGATCAGATAATGAATTCCCGTAAGGATAAGACATATAATCTTCAAATTGATGCCAATGTTCTAAAAATGGCACCAAAGAGATGCTTGAAAAAAAACGAGTGACGGCAGGGTCTGCTTTTTCTGTATCATAAGGCTTGAAAAAAATATGAAAGCCGAGTCTTTTTAAAGACTTGATATAACGTTTAGGCGAGACGCTATCTGTTTCCTGCCAGTTTCGCAATTTATCATAATCGTTAAAATGCATATTGAGTAAATAATATGCTTTTAAACGATGCAATAATTTATCGGGTGCTTTAATGCTTGTCACGCCTTCACTCGTGAACAGTTTCATGGTCTTGCCAGAACTTTTAAGGCAGGTCATGACATCGTCCATGAGGGGTAAATAAGGCCGATATCCATTTTCACTTTCCATGAGCAAAGGCTCGCCTGGAACATTTGTTTTGGTAACTTCGGCAAGTATGGATGACGGCGCACGGATTTGCCCTTTAGTGGTTCGGCCTATTGTATAGGGAAAGCCTTGCCTTTTATCAGATGAAGAATGACGAAGTTCATACAATAAACGCCATAGGCGAAATCCAAATTTATGGCCTCTGGTAACAGAACTTCCATATTTGCCGATTTTAAATATTAAATCAAAGTCATTGATTGCCAATACAGCCAAGACGCGGCCTATCGTCTGAGTATCGTGGTTTTGCAGTAATTTTTTTGGCAGGCGTATGCTTTGGCCTGCGCGAAGAGGCTGAATCAGTTTGATTAATTCATTTTTTAAAGCTCGAGCTTTTTCATCGCTTTCACACCAGAGAGATAGCAAAACATATGCGGCCTCACGGCGGACGCTTAAATTTTCAGCTTGTAAATGCAGGGCGCTTAAACATGGCTTTAAGCGGGATAACCAAACATCAGCAGCTTCTGTGTGCTTATTTTTTTTTAATATAAAATAAGAATCTGCAATGGTCTTACACAATACCCGTAAAACAAAAGTGTCTTTTTCCTGCTCTGATAATTCAATTAAAAAATCCAGCAAGGGGGTGAATAATTCCTCCTTTAACGCAAGTTCCGGTATATTTAAAAGACCTGCTGCGCGAACTTCTGGAGCTTTATCCAGTAAACAGAAGGTTCTCATGTATTTCTGCAAATTTTTTTCAGGTAAATGCTTAAGATTACGAGCCAGCATTTGGCGAACATAAGGCTTTTTGTCATGGCATAATTTCTGTAAAGTCTTTTCTAACTCGGGATATTTTCCAATGAGCAGCGATGCAAAGACTGCGAACCTAGCGTGCAAAAAAAGGTTATCCCGCACGTTTTCATTACTGAAATAGTCTGCCAGCAGCTTGACAAGTATTCTTTCATCAATATGCAACAGGATTTCAAGCGCTTCACATTGACACCAGAGAGAGAGCAGACCCGAATGGGCAATCTTAAGGACTTCTTCGCGGAGTTTGTCTGTAAACAGCTTATTTTTAAAACTTTGAGGCAGGAATATAAGCGATTGGCGAAGGCTGAACAAAGCAGATTGCACCACCCTTGCATCACCGCGGTATTTCAGCATGGTTTCAAATAATTCATGAAGCCGTATCTGCTGCCAGAAAGCTGAAAACGCTTCTTTGTCCATATGTTCCAGAATTTGCTCAAGAAGTGGTTTTATAAGCTTTAGACATAAAATAAGTGTATACTCAGACTGCGCTATTTTTCTCTGATATCGTTCAATGACCGCATCTTTATCAAACCAACGCGAAAATGCGGCTGAATCCTTTTTTAAGTCCCTTTTTGTAGCGCCTAAAACTTGCGCATAATTTAATATTAATTTTTGTTGTTCAAAAACAGTGTAAGCTTTCTGATAAAGATTAATAAAATCCTGATGCTCGTCGTTGAAGCGGCTAATATTGTCTAAACAGGCCTGGATTTCAACTTTTAAAAATTTCAACAGCCTTTCTGAGGTATTTGCTTTGCTTTCACCCAAAAAACCTGATTCTTTTCTTTTTTCATCTATTAAAAACCGCTTCCAAACTGGCTTTAGAAATTTTGCATCAAGCCTTGCTAAAAACAGGTTTGCAGATTTATAGGCAAACGCTTCTATTTCTTTTCGCATTTTGGGTAACATCCTGTTTATTTTTGTAGCGAAAATGAATTCAAGATAAAGTTTGTGTGGGTTTTGTACCGACAAAGACCCCTATCAATTCAGTTTGCAGTCAACAATTACAAAACTCAACGGCCTATTTCACTATAACACCATTATTAGGACAAGGCGGAATATTGCGGCTGCGTATGTCACGAAAAAACAGTTCATTAGGAACAAAATCACGATACCCACGGCCATTGCTGGTATACCAGGTAAATACCAGAAATCCCATAGTTGCTGGTGCGTCAATATCCCTTTGAATCTGGAATTTCAATTCATATAACTGCATGCTATTTAGCCATTTTTGCCAGAGCACATTAAAACTGTAAGTTCGGCGCAATAATTTTTCAGGATAATAATTGGCATATTGATAGGATACATCTGCCTGAACAGGCCCTATTAATTGGCGCCAGCCCAGATCAAATTTCGTGCTTAACAAATTCATTTTTTCATTATTTGCCACGGTACCACGAAAAAATCCCAAAGCATCAAGCCAGGGTCGATGATAAACAGTATCGGACAGCTCAAGGATCTCCCGGTGATTGGATGTATAAGATGTAAACACATTTTGGTCGATGTCTCGCGGATCATACTGTTCAGGGTTATTTAGGCTCATTCCCCGTACTAAAAATGAGGCGTTGGGAATGTGGTATGTTTTAGGGGTAAAATTTCTTTGCTGGGAAACAGCACCAACCCAGGTAGTTGACCACTCCTGCTTGCCTTCTAGGGGAATCCACTGATTACCATCAGGATTTTGAAAAAAAGCATTCCCATACAACCAAAAATTTACAGGCAACCAAACGGGCCGATAATTGATGCGCTCTTCAATGCCTAATACTGCCCCTCCAAAACGTCTGATGTGCTGTTCAATACCGGTATTAAAATAAGTATTTAGATTCTGGTTGTAGTAGCGATAGTTCATGTTTAACGCTTCAAACTGCTCTAAATCGATGCTGGTGACCTCCCTTTCCAGCACATCTTTGCGCCGATTATAACTGACTGCAAAACTTAAGGTGCCATTTTCCTGCCCCCCTAAAGGCAAACCATCGTGAAACCTCACAATTTTGGGCTTTGGCGGCGCATCTATTTGGGTAAATGCGTCTTTGGCCGGAATATAGGGTACATTAATTTTACGGGGCATACTCTGGCGTATCTCTTCGGCAGGTATCCTTTGAAAGATGCGAAATAAAGCTTCTTGCTCACCGAGGCTTGGTTTTAATTCAATAGTTTCGATTTTAGAACCAACAAGCTGATAACGGGTCATGATGATATCCTTCTGGCGCTCATCAATACGCAGCAAAACTGGCCCTTTTATTTTTAATTGTATGGGTTCTGATTGTCTGGCAACAAAATACAGTTGTTCCCTTCTTTTTAATTCGGGTTTTATTCCATTGATTTTAAAGCTTACTGCGAGATACTGGTTATAAACCGGATTAAGAATGTCGATACGCAATGCATGTTTGCCAGGCGCTACAGAAATAGGAATGGTTTTATCAACAGTATCTGCAGGGATAGATAATTTAACCGGCGGTTCATTATCAAGTCGATAGCGGATATCAACACGGGTTCTTGGGATGAAAGGCACATCAATGACTTTGAGCGCCATTTGAATGTTCTGGTTTTTTTTAAAATCCATAACATACACCAGCCGTCCTGTTCCGGCGAGGACATGCTCTGCCTGTTTTAATTGGGGTGTAATTGCCCGTCGGATACGAAGAGATGGCGCCTCAGGCAGCCACCCATCTTCAGGAAGAAAACGCACCCCGGGGCTTTGCATGATATTGGTCAATAGCAACCAGTCAAGATGTCGCGTCAGCCTTGCATACATGGGCTGTAACTCCGGGATGTAAGAATAACGGTGAAAAAGCATCTCTCCCGCCGCGGTTGCCCATTGTTTTTTGTTTTTATCGTTTTCAGCGAGCCAGAGAAATGCAGTCATTTTTTTAATGATATCTTCGTTTGATGCCTGGTGATTGCTTGGGTGTGTAACTCCAGGTTGGTATTTTGCCGCAAAAGTTTTATCGCCTATACCGCCCAGACAAATTAAACAAAGATAAAACGAGATAAACTTTACCAAAGGTTTAAACCTGATGGCTCCCGGCAAACCATCCGCAGTCTGAATGTTCAGGCAAAAACTTTGAAATCCAGAAATGGCTTTTAAGCGCAACAAGGATGTTTTAAGCGTTTTTTGTCCAAAAAACCAAGCCGGGTCTTTTTCACCTGGAGTCCCTGACTCAACAACCTGTTGTATAGCGCTTTTTAACGCATCTAATGAATACATAATTGCTTGGATAAGTTCCGCACGCTTTTTTTCTTTAATAAGCAGTTTGTTTTTTGTTCAATAACGGTCATACAGTCATAAAAATAACAGGGAATGGACGCATGCGGTGACCGCAAGAGAGTCCCTTGAAGCGCGGCTGTAACAATCGCCGGATTTAAAACAGGCAGGATAGGATTGACGATTTGCGGCTGATAGGTTTGTATGCGCGTTAAAAACGGCGTTTTTTGAGCATCAATCCTAAATTCATGAATACCTGGTTTAACCTCAAGTTCAACAAAGATTCTTCGACCGGGCTGCATATCTGTATTTCCGAATAATTTCACAGCTTCTGATACCACATTGCCATTAATCGGAAATAACTGCAAAATTTGTTTTTCACGAACCATGATCCAACCATCTATAGGTTCTTTGGATGTTTTATGATGCAATGGACGAATTTCAAGGCGTAACTTGATGGGGCCTGCCACTTTTAAGCGAACCGGATGCGCCCTATTTCCCGCAAATGCCGCAGAATATAAATCTCTCGGAATGCTGTATAACGTTACCATCTTGGCATAATCAACGACAGCTGCCGCATCGTCTTTCCATGCACTTGGCCCTGGCTGCTCTCTTTGCCAAATCTCCCATTGCGAGAGCGCCTCTTCTCTTTCTGCAAGTTGTTCGGAGTTGATTTTTTGGAGGATCTGACAAGCTTTAACCAAATGATTTTTCCACTTCTGCCCTCTTACGCCTGCATGTTCGAGTAAACCAAGCGCTTCTTTTATTTTTCTTTTTTCCAATAAGCCGAGAGCCTTCCAGAAATGGCGTTCTTCTGGGGTGCGGACTTGATTTGAAAAATGATTATAAATTTTCCACCATTGACTTTGATATGCGGCATAGAGGATTAGGTTTATCGGTTTTTGTTTGTCAGGAATGGTCAAACCCAACATCAAGGCAAGCTTCGGTTCATTATTTTTCAAAAGCCAGCTCATTAACTCTATGGCATGAGAAGGGGTAGGTTCTATTACCAACAATACAGAAAACAGATCGCTCAATGATTCAATATCATGGGTTTTAACAAAATACGATCGTAATCGTTCTTTTGCCCATGTCCGAATGCTGGGATTTTTTCCATATAAAAGATAACCTCGCAATTTCATCTCCGCAAGATAGTATTCGCCAAGCTTGAATAAGGCCTCAATTTCTTTTATTTGGGCTTTTTCCTGTAATTTTGAAGACGCGGTTTGGGCAATGTCACTCCAAATTTCAAGCGCAGGCAGCCATTGAGAATCGCTTGCCAAAACTTCAGCAAGCTTCATTTTTTGCTGAAGTTTTACATGAGTTTCTGACTCTTTTACCCTCTTTGGCGTTGGAGCATCAGCTACTGAAGCAGAAAATTCTGCATATCTCGATATGATAAAGCGAATCAGGGGCAGCCAGTGGTTCTCCAGTTCTTTTTGGGAATTGTTTAGGTGATGGGTATACGGGATATTCAACGTTTTCTGGAGAAGGCTGAATATCGGCGTGTCAGGCTTTAATTGCTGAATGGTATTGATATAAGCGGTTTCTGAAAGTGAAAACTGATCGGATTCCCGGTATTGAAGGGCAACATATACAGGCAAAGAAGGATTAGCTGGCCAGACTTTAATTTTTCTGGTTTCTTTGGATAGAGGCAGCTCATAGACACCTGCTCTTGTCATTTCTGCCGGGGTATGGTGCTGGCTGAATAAGGCGGAGAGCGTACCCTTAATCGGTTCTTTTGTAAGTTTTGCCAGTACCTCAAGCCCCATTTGCTGCTCTGTATGTTGATATGCAGCTGGCTGAAGCTCGGGATTACATAAGACTTTAAACGCAATTGGTGCTTCATTTTCAATTTTTAGAAAAAATCTGGCGCCCGGAGGCGTTTGCCGGCTGTCGATTATCACCCGAAGATAAGTGGGAGAAGCCCGCGGCGGCAGGATATATTCATAACCTTCTTTGGGCAGTCGGTTAAAATAGCCGCTTGCAATTCTGCCAAGCAAAGCTTGTAAAAATTGCTCCCCTGACAGTAATCTTTGCCCTTCTTCACCCGGATTGTGTAAAACAGGCGTTAAAAACCAGGCCATGTATTGCGGATCATGGGTATTTTTATCTGCGGGCATAATATCGCGATAAAAGGTATGAAATCCAAAAAATTCCTGGGCAACAGTTTTTATCAAAGGATATTCCAGGTGCCGCCCTGCCAGAAGCTCCATGAACATCACCCCCAAAAGACCGCCATCCTTTCGGGTATTATCACGCATCACACGCTTGGCAATATATTCTTTTTCTTCTGGCAATGCATGGGGATCATGAATGATACGGATAATGTTTTTTTTATCCATGGACCAGAAATCAGGCCACTTGAGCGGCAACAGCTTTTCAACCGTTTCTGCCCGAACGATTGGCGCGTTGAAATTTGGAAATAAATAATCGGATGATTGCTGTTTCAACAAGCGCCCATATAACTTTGCGCTGGCCTGTAATTGCAGGCGATGTTTACCTTTTGGAATTTCAAGGTAGCCGACTTCCTGACGCCCGGCGACAGAGATTTTTCCATTAATCTTGACCGGCCATCTGAGCTCTTGTGACGTTTCAAACTGCAAGGAACGATATGGCTTACCATCCAGCCTGCTGTTGACCTGATAAGTTTGCAGCGGCTGGGCTTCCGTTTCAGGATAAACAATACGGTTTTCAAAAGCCAGACGGGTGGGACCATAAACTGTCACCGCATGGATTTGTGAAGGTAAAAATTCCCAATAAGGTTCAATACTGCCGTCTATTTCCCGTCCCATCTCTGCAGGCTTTGTGCAAAAAGGAATGATCTCACGGTAAGGAGCAAGTTCCGGCAGATAATCCAACCGTGAGTTAAAAAGAGAAATTTCCCGCATGCCCTTGGAATTTTTAGGTCTTGATATGAGAAACAACCGCGGATGCTGCTCATTTCTCGGTGTTAAAAAAGAATGGGCGTCCTCGCTTAAAAGCATGGGAACTTCAGCATATAATCCTGTACCATTTGAAGCACTGACTTCAAGCTCTTTTTTATCTAAAAAAGGACACCGGCTCATAATCCGTAAAACACTGCCTTCGGGCACCAATACTTTGACAAATTGCCCAGGTTTCAGCCTGATAATATGTTGATTTAACTGCAAAGAATAGACTGGCTTCTCGCCAGAAATCCAATAAGGCGTACTCTCAATATTATCCCAGCGTAAAGGCGTCTGATAGGCTTTTAACAATAACGCCTGCACGTTATCAAGCTCTGAAAATACGGTGCTTGAGGATAGAAATAAAATGCCAAGCAAAAGCCAGCGGCAATAATTGTGTTTCATTCAGTTAAGCAATCCTTTAGCTTCACTAACAAACCGCGATCTTTAAGCAGCGCAAAACGCCGCTTGAAGCTTAATTCCATGTGTATAAACCCTGCATGTCCCATGGTTTTTAACATCCGGCCAATCGCATTGCCAGTAGCGCAGAGTTCAAATATATCAATAAAACAGACCCTGGTTTTTTCGTCAACTTTATTTTTCAAGCACCTTGCGAGGCGTTGAACAATGGGTGAAGGAAATCCTTCACCGCTGCTTAGAATCATCTCGGCATGACGCCCGGCTTTAGTGTTTCTTTTTGCTTGCCTGAAGCCATGAATTTGAATGAGATACCGCTTCGAATTTTCATGGGCAAAGGCTTTGCTAAATGCCATCATATAGCTTTCTTCAGCCCTTGCCATATCAATGCTTTTTCTGGAAACGGTATTCCAGGCGGCAGCTTTAAAATCTCCTGTAAAAAATAGTTCAAGCGTTATTTGGCGGGTCTTGTAATCAAAAAAGCTGTGTGGCGCCTGCAGGGTATGTTTCCCATCATGCACCCTGAAAATATAAAAACCACGGCCAAATTTTGCTTTATCTTTCTCTTTAACGATCAATACATGCTCATCTGATCCTTGAACTTCGATGAGATCAAAATTAAGTTCATTCCATTTTTTTTTAAGCCCCTGGTAGTCGCCGCGGTACATGCTGCGGAATAACGCTTCTGCTCTAATCAATTCCATAGAAGACGGCTCTTTATAAATGCTGCCACGTGATGCTTCAGTAAGCAGATTCCCAGCTGTTGCCGCAATGTCTGCATGACATGAATTGAATATAAAAAAGCCTAAGAAAATTGATTTAAGCCGATGCCTTATTTTTTTTTCTTTTACAGTTTCATGCCTGATGTTTACATTGAGTTGGCGCATCGCCCGCCTTCTTTTTCCATAAAAATTTTATCCAGTGAATACTCACCAGGTATCAAGCGTGAAAAAATGAGATAGCCCGGCGTCCCTTTTAACAATTTAACATTGACCGTATAAGTGCCTGGCTCTACATCTTCACCCACGGGAACAGTGAGTAACTGTCCTTTATCCAGGTTTTGTTGGGGCATAAAAAATACGGGTATTTTGGATGCCTTATTGGGTTCAATATCAAATTCCCGATTCAGGAGACTCCAGTAACGCAGGGGATTTTTAAGGCTTCGCACTGCCTGTATCTCAATGGATATTTTATTTCGACCTACTGCTTCATAAGGCACATAAAATCGAAACGATAATGTTTCTTCATCCCTACTTATTTTTTCATAATTAAAGGTCAGCCCATCCTTGTCAAGATAGTTGACCAGACGCTTTAAATAATCGCCTTTGGTGGTAGAGGTGTGATTTAGATAAAAAACCGTGCCCTTGTCGCTTTGAATATGGATCTGATGTTTTCCTGTGTTGATGGCAGGCAACAGGATTTCGCCAGACGCACCAGGAATAAGACCCTGATAATGCATGCATCCATCGATCAAAAGCTTTACAACTGCTGGAGTGCTGTCGTTGCGGATATAAGCAAGATAAGGATTGATGTTTCTTTCACCAGCTTCTCCATTCAGTTCAATCCCAACTGTATGATTCACCGGTATCTTCTGATAAACCTGACTTAGGGCTTCTTTCCTCAGTGCCCTAAAATAAGTGATGGGAGTCAAGATAAGTTTGCCAAGACTCGTCCCTTGCGGGTGAAAATCTTCCCAGCGGTAATTGCCTGCCAGCGCTTCTGGATTGAGCTCTTCAGGTTCTTTCTGGGTTACAAGCAAGATAGAGCGCTTATTCAGCAAGAGATCATCTTCGTTATCCGGTTTTAAAAAAAACCATGCTGGTTGGCGAAGTTCTGGCTGCAGATGATAATAATAGGCTTCAGGAACTTTAATTTTCCGAACCATATTATAGGGCCTGTTATAGGCGCGCAGCAGCACAGGTTCATTTGCGAGAAATTTGATAAATTTAATTTCTGGCTGTAAGACAAAATAATAAGAAACAGTTGAAGATACTCGGGAAGAAAACGGTTGATCATCGAGACGCTCATAATGGGAAAGCAATTCGCCAAATTCCCCCGGGTTAATGCTTAATAAGCCCCTCGCAATTGTTTTTTTATTTTGATCAAGTAAAGCATATTGAACTTTCGGCAATGTAAGTTTACTGATATTGAAGGGAATTAATAAACGAAAATCCACCCGAAAAAGAGCTGGTTGGTTATTGGGGTGATTGATGCTGTATTGCACAGGATTGTTGCGAAAAGCGGTGTACGTCCTAAGGTATAGCGGTTCAGGCGTTATTTCAACGGGCTTACCATTGACAACCCAGGCACGAACAATCAACTGTCCAGGGGCTATAATTTCCAGTTCTCCCAGGGGTAACCGATGCTGCCATTCCACCTTATTTCCGGACCACTCGACTTTAAATTGCCTGGATTCGAACAAAGTCCTGCCACGCCAACGGATAATAATGGTGCTTCCTTTGGGCGGATCATTGCCCTGTTTTGCGCTGGAAAATTGCAAGCGGATCATATTCTCTCCCTTGGGTAAGGGAATGACTCCACGCAGCACATCATCCACCAGTAAACCAACAGGCAGGATATCAGACGGTACAGGTTCCATGTGCTGCTGGTTTGCGATGTACAGTTTGTAAGATTTGTAATCCTCACCTTCTATTCCGGCTGGTCCTACAGGAAGATATTGATCTTTCAGGAGATTTGCTATTTCTTCTTCAGTCAATAAATAACTTGGGTAAATGTTGCCGCGAGCAAGCCGTTCCTGTTGTGCCTGATTTAATCGCCGCCATTGAAGAGGATAGTTTGGAAGGGGGCTTATGTTGGCGGCGTACACGCGAATCAGTATTCCCTGCAGAACAGGGTCTTTGCTTTTAACTCTGACTCGAAATCGAGCAACGGCGGGCATGCCTTCTAGATTTAATTTTAATACCTTACCATCAGAAGGAATGATATTTGGGTCATAATAAAAAGATGCGGTGATTGGCTTTTTAAAGCGGGGATCCTTATAAAACTTAACTGTGGCAGTAAAATGATAATCCCGGGTTTGCAAGACCCTGTTATTTTTATCGAGAAGCTGGTATTCCAAAGCGTATTTTAATCGTTCATCGGGGATTAGTTGCAGGTGTACTGGCAGATTGGCATGAGTGACAATTTTTAAACCCGGTGTGTTGGGGGGCAGATTAAATACCGTCCATTTTTCTTTCTCCAATTCATATACAATGCTGGTTTTTGCCTCAGATGCTCTTTTATCCAACGGCATGGGATAAGGACTTTTTAACTCCTGATGATAAATCCAGGCGCTTAAGCCTATTAACAGCAAAACAACCAGCAAGCCGAGTTTCTTCATGAATAACCTTGTTCAATCCTTGAGAACCATTCTACTTTATTATTTCCAGCCAGGCTGCCCGTGACTCGATAAATTCTTTAATCTTATTTTGCGGTAATTGCTCGGTATTGATAAAGATCGTTCTTTCTTTATTGGTTGCGGCAAGATTCATGACCGCAAGCAGATGATACCCCTTGTCGAAAATCAGCAAGAAAGACTGTTGTGTACTTAGGTCTATTACTCGTTGAAACTGGTAGTCCGGCCAGTGATGTTGCAATTGTTGCAAAAGCAACATATCTTGGATTTTTAAAAATTCCATTAGCTTGCGCTTTAATTTTTCAGGAATCCTTTTGTTAGATCCACGTTTTAACTTATGTAAATAGGTATAGAGATCTTTTTCAACAGTATCTATGCCTGCCGCTGAAAATTTAGCCTCTTCCAGAGGCGTATCTTCCGGCAAGCGAAAATCAGCACGAAGTATTGGAGAGAGCCAGACAGTTGCCATTTCTTTATTTTTACTTTGTGCAAGATATTGACTTAAATATGCCCCGCTGGCCTCATACCCAATAGTCGCCGGAGAACCCTGAACCAGTTTGATTTCAAGCCCCATGGTTCTTAATGCCTTCACTAACTCCTGAGCGAGCAGGGTAAACTGTTCGGGGTTGATCGACCCATCCGCAAAAGAAAGCAATATTTCAGCTTGAGCAGTCGGCGCGTCTTCCTGTACTCCAAAGGTACGGCATTGCACAAGCATTAGGGGTTTACCTTCATACTCCCGCAAAATAACCTGAGAAACGAGATTCACGAGATTTTTACTATTCGCCTGGCTTAATAAATCTGAGGTTTTATCCTGATTTGCATATGGGTGAGCTCCTGCGATAATCAGCGCGCGCGCATTCAGAATCTCAAACAGACTAACACCGTATTCAAAGCTGTTTATTTCAAAAATTGGCCTTGGAATTTGAATAACGTAGGGACTTGATTGCCCCAGGCGAAAAATAAAGCTCCCTCTGTAACCTCTTTTTGGCGAATCAGGAATTTCGCTTAATATGACATAGTTTTTCTTGGTGTGAAGTTCTTCAAAGAGGATAATTTCATAGCCCATGAAATTTGCCTGCGCATTGATAAGACTTAATATCTTAAGGCTTGCATCACTCCACTTCCCTTTTTTATCATAGGTTTTAATTGCTGAAATGAGCGGCGTTAGAACTTCGTTATCAAAATACAACAGTTCTTCCATTTCAGAGGGTTGATATAGGTTGCTGCCTTTATCAGCCATTTGTTTCTTTTTAGCAAAAATCCAGCTCGATAAGTATCCTTTTTCTTCTAAAATTGGTTTCCCGCTTGCTTTGGCATGAGGCTTAAAAATTTTGCTTAAAAATTCATAAGTTGCAGAATGGGTAAAAATCAACTCAACAAATCCGCTTTTAGTCGTATGCCATTGCAAATTCATCTCATCTGGTTTTTGCCAGGACACTTCAAAGTTTTCTAACAGTTGTTTTAACCTTTTTAAATTAAGACCTTCCGGCAGGGTATTTTTAATACGGATGAGGTTCGGTAAATCTTTACCGGCAGGATAAACTCTGATTTGCAATACATTATTTTTCTGAAGAACATGATGGAATACCTGATAAAAAGTATTTGGGTTACGCAATACATTGCTTAATGGAGATTCCCCTGTATCTCTTGAAACACCCGCAATAGCAAGTCCCCGCGCATTCAATTCTCTAAAGAAAAATGCTGCAATTTCCAGAGAATAGTGTTCTCTAATCGGATTTGGTACTTCAATCAGCAGATGACTGGATGCCAAGGTATCTATAACATATATGCCTGTGCCTCGCTGAGGATATTTTTCATGAAGAAGAAAATAACGATTTTCAATCATTTCAACCTGATAATTAGTTTCTTTTAATAATTTCCGAGCTCCTCTTATAACAGGATCATCACGCTTGAGGCTTTCTTGGTTAATGGTCAGTAACTGTCTGACAGCTGTTGCAAACTGGTTTAATTCATGGGGTGTAGGCTGTTGAAAAAAATCATCAATTTTTGACTTATAAAGGCTGATTTTTTCATGTTGAAGCGCCTCTTCTAAGGTAATATTTTCAGGCAAAACATGCCGTTTTATTGGAGCATAAGGCATCCATCCCTGCCGCAAGCTATATTGTGGCAGCAAGGTCAGCAAATATCCTGCGATACATGCACAAACAATCGATATTATGGTGGTTTGCAAAGTGGAAACAGGCAGGTGAATGAAAACCTTTTTATCATGCATTTTAATGGCGATTAAAGTTGAGAGTAAATAGCCAAATCCATATAAATCAGTTACATCAACAAAAGAGAAAAAATAATAAAAAAAATAACCAAGTATCAGTTTGTATATGAAACCTATATTAAAAAATAAAAGAATTTTATAGGCACCTTCGATACTTTTATGCCTGAAAGGCGGTAAATTTAAAACAAGAATTCCAGCACCCAGAATGACAAAGGCTTCTACAAACGAGGATACAATTTTAATTGGCTCATACCATTGCAGGGCTAATAAGGCGGGAATTAATATGCCATTATATTCCCAGCCATAATGGAGATTTAATTTTGAAGCAATAAAAGCTGTTAGAATCAGAATAATATAAGATTTAGGACTTGCAAGCATTGATATGGCAATGTCTTCGTACATGTATTGCAGGTTACTGACGTTAAAATTGGTATATTCTATTAATAGGCGCACAAGCAAATAGGTCATGCCGAGAATGAGCAAGTTTTGCATCAATCCACGATAAAGGCCCGCTTTCCATAGCTGGTTTGCGGCCAAAGCGACAACAATCAAGCCAAAGCTATGTAAAGCGCTGTGATAATCAAGATGAATATTAAAGTTCTGGTTCAAATACATGCCAAACTGCGGCAAAAACCAGCTGTCCATGACTATCCTCACCAGCACGCTAACAAGCAACAGGATAAAAAATCTGTCCCTCCCAAAAAGCTCGCTGCCCTTTAACCACAGAGCAACATAAGTTGAATAGCCCCAAACCAGACAGTAGGTGATCACAGCTTCCAGTAGAATGACGGCTACAGATACAGGGCGAATAATCAACAAAGGAACCAAATAGCCAGGAACAACAAGGCCAGATAAAACCCAACCCAGCCTCAGGTTAAAAAAAGTGACAACAAATACCCCAACCCATACCGTGGTAATGACAGAACTCGATAAAGCATACGGAAATATATTGAGGGGGAAAATTGTCATTGCTTCCGGTTTATTTCTTGTCTTAAAAGGGATAAGTCTATAATTTCACATAAAAAACCCTGGCGTTCTACATCAAGCATGTTTTTTGTACGCAAGCGGTAATCTTCAATATTGGTATTAATAGCTGCAAGTCGCAGCTTGAAAATCTTTTCGTTGATATTGGGCAAGTTCACAGTGAACGCAGCTTCACCACCCTCCACTATTAATGTCTGCAATAAACGCTTTGCTTCCTTAATTTCCACACCAGCCAATTGATGCAGCATATCCAGGGCGGTCAGTTCTTCAATACGGATATTTGCACGCTTTAAAAGTGCTTGCATCTTTTGGTTCGCTATCCAAATACGCCCAAACAAATCAAAAAAAATGCTGGCAGTGCTTTGTGCGTTTAAGTAATCTTCTATAGCAGTAAACTGCCTTTCCAGCAACGATAGCATTCTGTCAAGGGTCGCAAGCAGACGGTAATGACTGGTATGTTGAAAATAATTGAAAAAATTTTTTTCTTTTTTCTGTTTAAGCCACAAGTCACGATAAAATAAAAGAGTCGCAATATGGCGGCCTACCCGTCTTATATAATCTTCCTGTTTTGCAGACAGAGATTGTTTAGGTTTGATGCTGAATACCCAAAATCCCAGCAATCTATCTAAAAAAGTCAAGGGATAAATAAACTGCTGTTCATCTTCGGTTCCGTAAAGAAAAAATTGCTCAACAGGTAATATGGCATTTTGTTTTATGGCAGAACGATAAGGTTCACGGCGGTAATCCCTTCGCCGTTCGTGAATGTCTGCCAAACCGCAATTTAATGCAATAACTTCCTGAACATAATATGAATTTGTTTTTGATTCCAGAAAAATCGCGCGCTCGAGATTAAGAGACTGGCTGACCATGACAATAATTTTTGACCAGTATTGTTCCTGCGCATAAACTTTATCCGGAATATTTTGTCTTAAAAATTTTCCCGATAAACTGTGTATTATTTTCCAGATCTGGTCATGTTCTACTATATCCTGGTAATGCATATAGAATATAAAAAACAGAATGTGGGCAATCCACATCGCTAATATGGGTATCCAAAGATAAAACAAGGCGAGCACCAACCAGGCAATGACGAACTCCGCAAGCAAAATACCAGCGAGAATTAAGAACACAAAACGCAGGGAGCTCCAGTAAAAAACTGCTAAAACCAGGAAATTGCTTATCAGAATAAATCCCAATTTGGCAAAGCCCGTACACCAACGAATTGCCTGCTCGGTTAGGAGAGTATTTAAAGCCAGGCCATGGTATTGAAAGGTGCTGATTTGCTCGCCTAACCGTACCAGCGGTGTCGCCATCCCCTCCTGTTTTTGATCTTTCCCTATAAAAACAACTTTATTTTTTATCAGCTCTGGAACAAGCTCTCCTTTTAAAATTTGCTTTAAGTTTAAAAAAGGTAAAGTTTGATATGAAAAATAGATAAAATAATCTTTGCCCGATACAATTTGTTTATTTTTTAAAAACGCTTGTGCAGCCAGAGTTTCAACAGCAGGGTAAGGTTTACCATTAACAGCATAATTATATTGCTGGGTTCGGTAAATGCCGTACATGCTGTCCGGCAAAGCTAAAACACCAATAGACAGCCCAAGATTTTCCGCTTTTGCCGGTATCTTTTCAACAAATTGCCATTCATTCGTTTCTGGATTATTTTTTGCTGCCCGTGCAAAAAATACATTGCCAAAGCTTTTTGCGGCCGAAAAAAAGGATTCACCGGCATTGCCTGGCAGAAAAGAAAAGATAATCAGACTTGCTTTTAATTCTTCAAGTTCTTTTAAAAGTTGCAGCCAATCATCATCATTTACCTCTGGATATTCTTTATCCATATGGATCAGCAACACTTTTGCTTCTGGAACAGAAAAAGGTTTTGGGATGGATATCGCCATCAAGTCATAACAATATCCCGATAGAACCTGGTAAACCGGCAAAAAACTAATAAGCCAGGCCAATACTGCAGTCGCCAGGCAAATCAGCGCTGCCCGTGAAATAAAAGCAGGGCGTGAGATTGTCACTATATTCTGATCCAAAGCCGCATCCTGCGCTCAGGGAATTATTTCAAATCATAACTTGATTCAGGAAGGAAAATAAACTTTATTGAGATTCGGCCTGTGGGACAGGGCAAGATCGTACCGCTTTGGGTGGAAACAGATCGTTATGGTGTTCTGGTTTGATTATATTTTTTTAATTACTGCAGAAATTTATGGACTCATCTTTTTTACAAGTATTGCAACCTGTGATCCAGTATGATTTTGCCCTGCCTGTTAGATTTGATTTTTATCTAAACAGATAAACTGTGTTAGAATAGCAGGCTTTATGTTTAAAGGTAAATTATGGAACCACTGTTAAATATCGCTATTTCCGCCGCGCGCCATGCAGGTGAAATCATTGTTCGGCATATTGATCAACTCGATCGCATCAAAATTACCGCAAAAAGCGAGGAAGATTATTTCTCCGAAGTGGATATCAAAGCGGAGCAGGCCATCATCCGCACAATTCATAAAGCCTATCCGGCGCATGGGATCATTGCGGAAGAGAGCGGCATCCATAACGATAATGCTGAAACAGTCTGGATCATTGACCCTTTGGATGGAACAAATAATTATCTACACGGATTTCCATTTTATGCTGTATCCATAGCAGTCCGCATAAAAAACAGGATTGAGCATGGGGTTGTTTTTGACCCGCTACGGCATGAATGCTTTGCTGCAACCCGGGGCAGAGGCGCGCGTTTAAATGATTACCGCATTCGCGTTTCCAAACAAACGCAGCTTGGCTCGTCACTCTTGGGTACAGGTCTCAGTTTACGAAACAGCGCTGCCATCAAACGTTACTTGTCCGCTTTTGAAGCGCTCTCGGGGAAATGTGCAGGGCTTCGACGCACTGGCGCTGCGGCCCTGGATTTGGCTTATGTGGCCAGCGGGCGTCTCGATGGATTTTTTGAATTCGGTTTAAACATATGGGATATCGCTGCGGGTGCCCTGCTCATTCAAGAAGCAGGCGGTTTGGCCAGCGATTTTCAAGGCGGTGAAAACTACTTAAAGCAAGGTGATATCGTTACAGGAACGCCGAAAATATTCAAAACACTTCTGCAATCCTTATCTACAGTTGTTTAAAAAGACCAAAATTTGTGTCTATCAGCGAATAACCGCAGTTCCCCTTTCTCGTGAATGACGGTGAAGGATCCCTTGAGCGCAGCTTCCTGCTAAATCCAGGCGATCCCTCGCCATCCAACACGCTGAAAACAATACGATGCTTTTGTCTTGTATGGATTTTCGCATGCGCGGGAGGGACAAATACAATTCTTTTTTAAAAAATACTTCGTTTAAACAAAAACATACTCATTCAAGATTTCATAAAAAAAACCGCAGTAGCTTTGGACAAAAGACTAATTAACGATCGCAAAGTTCATTTTTTGAGCTATCTTTATATATAGGAATCGGAAGTTTTAGGAATGATAAATATATATAAAAATCAATTAGGATTTACCCTGCTTGAAGTCCTAATCAGCGTTGTGATTTTAGCCGTTGGCCTTTTAGGCATTGCGGCGCTGCAATTAAATATGATTCGAAGCAATCATTCGGCACAACTGCGCGCTATAGCCGTTGCCCAGGCAAACAGTATGATTGACCGAATGCGGGCCAATTATCCAGGCGTTAAAGCAGGTGCCTATAACAACATCTCAGGCATTCCTGCAGAACCAACGTGCAGCGCCTGCACCATTTCCGAAATTGCACAACGAGATGCTTATCAATGGAATACCACCAACTCCGAGCTTTTACCTTCAGGTCAGGGAACCGTTACGCGAAATGGCAACCAATTCACCATCACAGTACGCTGGGACAATAACCGTACAGGAGCTGCCGGTTTGGGATGCAGCGGGAATCCCGAGGTCGATTTAACCTGCCTTATCCTGGAGGTGGAATTATGACCTTGAAAATATTGAACGAAGGATTTTCTATCATAGAATTTATGGTGGCCATCACCCTTGGCACCTTGCTGATTGCAACGGCAGGTTCTGTGTACCTCACCAATAAAACAACGTTTCGTGTGCAGGATGCTTTAGCGCGCCTGCAGGAAAATGCCCGCTATGCCAACTATTACCTAAACCGGGAAATCCGCATGGCGGGTTTTCAGGGTTGCGCCAGTGAAACTTATGTCAAGATGACAAACAGAGTAAAAGATCCTTCAAGCGTATTGCTCTATGATAAACCGGTTATGGGCTTTGACGGCCTGGCTACTTCATTTAGCCCGACACTTCCTGCCAACTTAAGCGGAAAACCGGCTTCTGGAACTGATGTTGTCGAAATCCGCATGGCTGCCAACACGAATGTTCAATTGCGCGATGATATGAATCGAACCAATAACCCCATTCTCGTTTATGACCGCCTGGGTATTCGAGCCGGTGAAGTCGTCATGATCAGCAATTGCAGCGTAGGGGATATTTTTGTTGCAGGCGGCAATACAAACGCCACAGCCATTACCCATACGGTTACCAATAATACCAGCAATGATTTAACTGTTGCCTATACTGCAGGAGCTCATGTCATGCGGTATGTTTATTATGCTTTTTACATTAAGGATACGGGGCGCAAAAATGCAAGCAATCAGCCCATTTATGCCCTGGTTCGCCAAGACATCAACGGCAATGAAATTGAAATTGCCGATGGCGTTGAAAACATGCAGGTCAGTTATGGTATCGATACCAACAATGACAAAGCCGCCGATGTCTATCAAACCGCTTCCGAAGTTAACGCCAGCAATAACTGGGACAAAGTCATCAGTTTAAAAGTAAATTTATTATTCTCTTCCATTGAAAACATCATCAATAAAAATCAGGCTTATCAATTTAACGGCACAACCTATACACCGACTGATCGAAAATTGCGGCGGGAATGGCAAACATTCATCACATTAAGAAACAGGGGGTTGCCATCATGAAACAGCAGTTTGGCGCAACGCTTGCGGTAACCTTAATCCTTCTCTTTGTAATAACCCTGCTTGGCGTCAGCGCCATGCAAGTGACCCATATGGAAGAAAAAATGTCGGCAAACCTGCAGGATAAAGAGTTATCCTTTAATGCAGCAGAAACCGCCCTTACTGCAGGGGAGGCCTGGCTTTTAAGCTTAAGCAAACAACCTTCCGTGCAAGCTTCCTGCTCTGCTTTTCCCTGCGTGCGCGAACCTTACCAAAATCTGGATTTTACCACACAGACAAGCACCTGGTGGCAATCCAATTCGGCAGCCTATGGTTCAGAACTGGATAATATTGCTACACCGCCTCGCTATATCGTTGAGTTCCTCCAGTATGTGCCTGATTCTCCGGAAGTCGGCGACTCGTCAAAAAAAAGCCAGGGGGTATTTTATTACCAAATCACTGCTCGCGGTACTGGTGCGACCGATAATGCAGTGAGCATTTTACAAACCACGATAGGCAGGAGATTCTGATGAAACGCCTGCTTCCTCTGCTGTTGTTGCCCTGCATGATTTTGCCAGGCAAGATGATGGCAGCGCCGCTTAATCTTTCCCAAAGCCCGCTTTTTCTTTCAGATGCAGTAGCGCCTTTGTCCATGCTTGTGGTCAGCCGTGACCACAAGCTCTATTTTGAAGCCTATAACGATTCTACTGATATTGATGGCGACGGCACGATTGATTTGCGCTTTAAACCCGGTATTGATTACTTCGGCTACTTTGACAGTTACAAATGCTATGCCTATGATGCATCGGGGCTCTATTTTTACCCAATATCCAATACTGCAGACAAACGATGCCCTGGAAACTGGAGCGGCAACTTTCTCAATTATTTGACCACCGCACGCCTTGATGCCATCAGAAAGGTTTTATACGGCGGCTACCGGTCTGTCGACGGCAGCGGCCAAACCATCCTGCAAAGAACCTACATCCCGCAAGACGGCCACAGTTGGGGCAAGGAATATAATAGCAGCCTTGTCGATGGGTATAACATCAGCGATTACACCCCTTTTAACCAACCGACTTTAGGACGCCACCTTTTTGCCAATACCACATTGCGCAATGGTTCAGGCTTGCCTCTTCTACGCGTTGCATTAAATGAGCCTTACCGCATTTGGGAGTGGGTCAGCATCGAGCGGCCCGTTGCAGGCAGCAGGGCATTAAATGGCAGCAGCGGCCCATTCATCGATGCAATCTATGATTTCGTGGTGCGCGTTAAGGTCTGTGATGCAAACATTGGCCTTGAAGAGAACTGTCGAACCTATGCCAATGGCAACCATAAACCCATCGGCTTACTGCAGGAATTTGGCGAAAACGATGCCATGCTTTTTGGGTTGATCACGGGTTCTTACAACAATAATTTGGCAGGCGGCGTATTAAGAAAAAACATTTCATCCATTACTGATGAAATTGACTTGAACACTGGACAATTTACCAGTGTCAACGGCATTATCGCAACGCTAGACAAGTTAACCGTAACCGGTTTTAAAACGGATTATACCTATGACTGCGGCTGGATCACCACCCGCAACATCAATAATGGCGAATGTCAGATGTGGGGCAATCCACTAGCCGAAATGATGTATGAAGCCGTGCGCTATTTCGCTGGAAAATCCAATCCGACGGCATCTTTTAATTATTCAGGCGGAACCGATGGAGCGCTTGGCTTACCCAAACCCTCATGGATTAACCCCTACAGCCAGTATCCAAGATGCGCTAAAGCAAACATGCTAGTCATCAGCGATATTTATCCCACTTACGATAGCGACCAAGTTCCTGGAAGTTATTTTAACAGTTTCAGCGGCGATTTATCGCCTTCTCTATCTGCCGCAGCGATTGGCCAAGCCATTTTTTCAGGAGAAGGGCTTGCCAGCATTCTCGCTTTTATCGGCCAGTCAGGTGGCGTGAGCGACGGTGCGCCGACGCCCAAAACAGTTACAAGTTTTGGCAATATCCGCGGACTCGCCCCCCATGAACCGAACTCCGAAGGCAGCTACTATACTGCAAGTGTCGCCTATTATGGCTGGGTAAATGATGTCAACAGCGCCCAAGGGATTCAGAATATCAAAACTTATATGATTGCCTTATCTTCACCCTCCCCTGAAATTTCTTTCAACGTGGGCGGAAACAAAATTACCATTATTCCCTTTGGCAAATCCGTAAAAGGATTCAGCATCAATGCAACACAAGGACGTTATCAGCCGACAAACAATATAGTCGATTTCTACATTGAGTCCTTAACGGATACAGGAGGCGTATTTCGGGTGAATTTTGAAGATGTCCAGCAAGGCGCTGACTTTGATATGGATGCCATTGTCAAATACACCATCACTGTCAATCCCAACAACACGCTGACCATTACCCTGGAAACCATCTACAGCGCGGGTTCCATTACCCAGCACATGGGTTATGTGATTTCAGGTACGACGGCAGACGGCGTTTATCTTGAGGTCCGTGACAGCGATACGTCAATTACTGCTGACATAGACTATTTTCTGGATACGCCCCCAGGCCAGTTACCGGGGCAAGGCTGGCAGGATAATCTTCCGCTACCCACAGTCACGACCCGCATATTTACCTCAAGCAACGAGCCTACTGCCGCCCTATTGAACTCACCACTGTGGTATGGTGCAAAATGGGGGGGCTTTACTGATCTTAATAACAACAATATCCCCGATCAAAACCAGGAATTTGACAAAGATGGGGATGGCAATCCTGATAATTATTTTTTGGTCACCAACGCAACGAATTTAAAAACCCTGCTCGCAAAAGCCTTTGGGCTCATTATGGAGCGTACAGGTTCTTTCGCATCTGCTGCTTTAAGCAGCGGTTTTCTTGCCGAAGAAACCAGAATCTATCAAGCCATCTTCCGCACCAAAGATTGGAGCGGGCAATTGCTTGCATTTGCCATTGATGAAACTACGGGTGATATTTTGTTTACCGGCAGCGGGCCTTCAGGTGCAATCTGGGATGCGGCACAGCAACTGGATCTGCAAAATTTCAATACCGGCAGGCGCATCATCACCTATAAACCTTCAACGAATACAGGAATTGCTTTTCGATGGCCAACAACTCCCGCATCTCCCGGAACAGATGAGCTTGATGCTTCTCAAGTTGCTTTATTAAATACAAATCCTGCAACCGGCCTTAATGACTCCCTGGGCAGCAACCGTCTTAATTTCATCCGCGGCAACCAGGCAGAAGAGGCGCGAAACGGCGGAACATTCCGCGACCGCTCAACGGTTCTTGGCGATATCATTAACTCCAATCCCATTGCCATCAGCGTTCCCGAGCAACAATATCCGGTAGTTTGGAGTGGGGCTGCTCCTGAAAACAATGTTTCCTATAACAGTTTTCGTCAGGCAAATCTCAACCGCCAGGCAGTGCTCTATGTAGGCGCCAATGATGGGATGCTCCATGCTTTTAATGCCATAACCGGAAATGAGCTTTTTGCCTATGTTCCTTCCGCTGTCTATCCTAATCTGACTAAACTGACTTCCCCCGATTACAATCACCATTATTTTGTTGATGGTTCACCCGCTGTGATTGATGTATTTATCAACAACCAATGGCGAACTATCCTTGCGGGCGGGTTAAATGGCGGCGGACAAGGCATTTACGCTCTGGATGTTACAGATCCCGCTTCTTTTACTGAAGCGAATGCCGCAAATATTGTGAAATGGGAATTTACCGACGTGAATGATGCTGATTTAGGGTTTACCTACAGCCAGCCAGCCATTGTCCGCCTGGCAAACGGACAATGGGCCGCCATATTCGGTAATGGGTATAACAATACAGCCGATGATGGCCGAGCCAGCATAACAGGGAATGCCGTTTTATATATTGTTAACATCGACACAGGCGCAATCATTAAAAAATTGGATACAGGCGTCGGCATGAGTGATGATCCGCTGGGCCTTGGCCGCCCAAACGGCATGGCCTCGCCCGTGGTGGTGGATATTGACGGCAATAGTATTGCCGATAGGGTATACGTCGGCGATTTATTCGGCAATCTCTGGAAAATTGACATCTCTTCAAGTAATGTCAATCAATGGGATTTCAGTTTTAAATCAGGCAGCAACCCCGCGCCGTTTTTTGTCGCCCAGGATGCAAATGGCAATCGACAGCCCATTACCATCAAACCCACTGTATCCCGTCTGGATGTCGACCCTTCTGGATTGCAGGTCTACATTGGCACAGGTAAATATCTGGAAGCCAGCGACAAAACGGATACCAGCATACAAAGTGTTTATGCTTTAAGAGATACAAATAATACAGTCATCACAGGACGCAATGAATTGCGCCAGCAAACTATTTTACAGGAAGAAGACAATGTGCGGGTTACCAGCGACAATTTGCTCGCCAATAATGACCGCGGCTGGTATATGGATTTAACCGTCAATAACGTGCAACGCGGAGAACGCGTCATTGCCAACATGCTTTTTTTGAATGGTAAAATCATCTTCACCACCACTATCCCAACTGAAGATCCCTGCGATTTTGGCGGTGAAAGCTGGCTGATGGAGCTTAATGCATTCACTGGCGCCCGTTTGAATTATCATGTATTTGATTTAAATAACGACGGTGGTTTTGATGCCGGCGATGCCGTCTCCATCACCAGTAGCGGAGGAGATACAACGGAAGTTGTCGCCAGCGGATATAATCCTGGTGTCGGCTTAACCAATATGCCTTCAGTTCTTAGCGCTGGAAGTCAGGAATTTAAATACCTGGCAGGCACAAGCGGCAGTATTAAGAAAGTCACGGAAAACCCGGGCAGCAGCCGCTTCGGCCGCCAATCCTGGAGGCAGTTGCGTTAGGCTTTGCGATAAAGTTCCCAAATCCAGGGAAGGGTTAACCTCTAATCAATAGGCGTTTCCTGATGAAACACCATCCGCCAATAACCTTCTTTCTCCCGCCAGAGAGAAGAGCGTAATGCCAGTTTACAGTTGCCACCCTCAACCTTGCTGCTGCTGATGTAGGTTAACAAAATCACTTGATCGCTGATTAGCCTCGCCTTGAATTGGAGGCCAGTTCGTTCTGAATGACTTTCCTGCTCGAGCCAGCGGATCACTTCACGTTTATCAAACGCTTTGCCAGTCTGGGCAATTTCAATAAATTCATCATCAATTAAAGGGCTTAACTGTTCGACTGATTCCTTCTTGGCAATTAATTGCTTTTCTTGTTTGATGATTTTTGCGAATAAATTGTCCGTATTCTTAGTCATACTTACCTATAAGCGTGTTATCTCCTGACAGCACGCGTATAGTAACACAGATTTCGCTTGAGTTTATCATGATAAGAAGTTCAAGGTTGAGAATCAGTTCCTTTGCCGGGACTCTTTAGCATCAAAATGTACTAGATATGAGATGTTCGACTTTTTGCACGGAGCAAATCGTGCCCGTGCAAAAAGTCGAACATCGCGTTAGACAGTAAATTTGTTATGCTGTTCTTCCATTTGTTTGGGCATCGTGTCTTTTTTCGGAAAGGTATGAGACGCACAAAGCTTGGAGTTCACATACTCACCTACCAAACCGTTCTTCGCATAATGGAGCGCCAAATCTTCATGTAAGCCTATGCCGCCGCCTGTTTCTTTTGCTGCGCGGAAATAGATTTTATGTTCATTATGCAATTGAGATAATTGCTCTTTAAATAATTTATCCTCATGATTTTTCATTTCTGATGGAGGTATGTTTTCATGGACAATAACATTGCCCTGGTCTTTGACTTCAATTCCATACACATGAAATTGGCTATTTTTACGCTCTATAAAACGCAAGTAATACCCCTTCTCAAGGCTTGCCAAATCCACTTTGCCATCGAGAACACGAATGCTCCTGCCATGAGTTTCATTTTGCACCTGAAGTTGGATGCCGGCTGCCGCATGTCCTAAATTATCCTCAAGATGCTCACCCATATATTCTTCTAAAGTTTTGATAGCGCTCTTCTCTGGAGGGGGAGGTTTGACTGTCTTCTCTTTTTTGTTTAAGGCGCCATTTATGGTTCCATAGGAAGTAACAGAAGTCTTTTTTGTTTCTTCCTTTACGCCTGACACCGGTTTTCTAAGCTGCGCTTTAGCCGGCGGACTGCTGTAACCGCCAAGCAACATTTGCCCGAAAGTCATATGTCCATTCCACCAGGCGCGCAAGTTAGGAAATAAGATGCCGCTTCCCTTCCGCCAGCTGTTGAATTCGGCAAAAAGGCTGCGTTCGCCGCGAAATATGGCGCGAAGTTTTTCAAAAGGTCTTGAATATAATACGGCACGGCCTTCATGCGCGGGGTCATAGCGGTCGTACACTTTAATCTCGGCCGGGACGACTTTCTTCACTGAAAATTCTTTAAGCAATTCTTTTGTCTTGGTGCCGAGATTTAAATCAGGTGTATTTTTTATTAGTTTAGCAAGCGGAGATTCCTCCTGTGTTTTTGCCCCGCGTAATTTCATGTTTTCTGCCGATTCATACAGTTCTTTCCATAGATATTGGGTTTTTTCTTTAAATTGGGTTAAGTGATGATCGATGGCTTCAGAATTTGGGTTGGGCTTACCCATTTCACTTAATATCTGAGGCCAGATTGCATTCCAAACTTGATCTTTCTCTCTGAAAAATTTAATCCAAAGCGGGTATAAATCCTTATGCTGCGCGGGATCAGTGTTAGGGAGCAAATCCTCAAAAAATGATTTGGCAAGCGTTACATTGAAATCACTTACTGCGTTTTTAATCAAACGCTCGCATTGCCTTTTCCTGTCCATTAAAGCCTGTTGCTGGCTGATATAAGTTTCGGTGTTGGTATAAAAACCGTCATTTAAACTTGATTTTCCTAACCTTTTCTTTAACTCTTCTTTATCAAGCACTAATCGGGAATCTCCCTGGTTTCCGAATCGACCGCTGCGGCCAATCATTTGTTTTAAGTCGCGCTCTCGTGGCAGATAGGTAATTAAGACTTTCAAACCTTTCTCTTGAGCGTTACCCTGCAGTTGGATATCCGTTCCTCGACCCATCATGGGGGTTGATATAGTCACCATGCCTGGTTTGCCCGCTTTTATAACCGCAGCATCTTCGTCTTTACCGGCCATCTGGCTGTGAACACGCTGGATATTTTGAAGCTCAAAGCTTTTTCTGGATAATTTTTCCTTGAGCTTCTCATGTAAAAGATCACTTTGTTTGTCATTTTCACAAAGAACAAGTGTTGGCTGATTGTTGCGGGTTGCCTCAAGAATATATTCGACCAAAGCCTCAAGTTGCTGCTCGGCATTTGCTGTTAACCGAACCGCCTTGTCTTCCCGAAACATTCCTTTATGGCGGGGAATTGAAATAAATGTCATGTCATGGAATAACTGAGCTTCCTGCCGTTCAAATTTTGATTTGGGAATGCTGCCGGTTACACCGATTGAAACGCCTTCGGCATAATCATCCAGCAAACTTTTACTGGTTGAGGAATAAATAATTTGCTTTTCGGCATCCAGAACAAAAGGTTGTTTGCACGATTCAATTTTAGCCAGCAGTGTGTTATCCGTTTCCCTTTTGGGATTTTGTTTCAATAAATTTAACCTGGCGTGCAGACATTGATGCACGCCAAATGAAAATTTCGAATGTGGCGATACCCTGCCGTCAGCAATCAAGCGTGCTTCACTGGCAATTTTAGGACCCAAGGGAGTGACAACCGTTGTATCAGGTTCGATGACAAAATCTTCACCAAACCTAAGCGTTCTTGCGGTAAGCGCTGATTCAAGCCAGGTTTCAATCTGGGCTGTCGGAAGCGCTTTCAGCCTTGCATAAAGCTCGGTTTTACATTTTCCTGCGGCAAAATTAAAGAATGCGCTGTTGCATGCATCCATATCATTGTAAAACAGCTCCAGATGTTTTTTTTCATCGAAAAACTGAACGAGAACCGGATATACCCACTCCATGCCTTTAAGCTTGTCATCGCCCTGGGTTGAATAGTTAAAGCGGGTGTCATAGGCATCAAAATAGGTTTTATCCGCTTCGTCGAGCAATAAGGCGCGACGTGTTCTATCGGGGTCTATGACCAAATCACCATGACCTGCGCTTCGGGCTTTATTGCGAAACAGGCTTAAACTTGACGCGTCAGAATAATTGATACCGCCTATGCAGTATTCACGGGTTTGGGTATCAGGATAGATTAGGTTGGTTTTAGCCCCAAGGAGGGAATAATAAGACTTAAAAGCAAGGTAATCGCGTCTTGCCAATTGCACATCGCTGGTTACAAAATCAACTGTTTTTCCCAAAGCAAACTGGCAGGCATTATGGATAGCCATGATGCGGGATTTACCCTCCCCCGTACCAATTTCACAAAGGTTATGGCCGCCTGATTTTAATGCCGCATAAACCGCGAGATATTGGGTCGTATTGATTTCAAAAGAGCTGCCCGGTTTACCCGCTTTTCCTTTACTGCGGTACAAAAGTTCCGCGGCCGCTGCCACGAGCTTGGCCATACTGGCCTCTTGCGGCTTGGCGTCTGGATGAAAGCTTTTAAATTCCTTAATCAAGTCGGCAGTTGCCTTGTCTTTTGCTGCTTGCGATGCTGCCTCCAGTTCCTTAATTTCTTCTTCGCTAAATTCAACCCCCTGAATGCTATGCTGTGACGGCGTCAATCCTGTTTTTTCTTTTGCTTCTGCCAGATGAAAGCCATTGCTTTTAGGATCATCTTCCTTAAATTCACGAGGGCATGGTGTTTTATCAAACTCAACGTAGCAAGACGTTAGGCTTTTGCTATAATCATTTTCCTTGAGAGCCTTTTCGTGCCAGCCGGATATTTGCTGAAGTGAAGGGTATGGCGCTGTATCATAAAATTGAGCAAGCAGCCCCAGTAAGGCTTGGCCTTTTTCTTCTTGAGCGCATAGCCTTAAAAGCTCTTTGAATTCCTGGGGCTTGAAAAAATAGCCGTTATTTAACAAAGCAGAAGCGATTTTCAGCAATAATTTTTTATGCTTGTTCTCAAGTTGAGTAAACACATCATCACGAAGAATATCCAATAACTTCTCTGGTGTATAATCGCCTTCTTGGCCGCTGTAATGTTCACATAAGGAGCGCACGATATCGACATCATCCAATTCTTTAAATTGCTTCCGCAGGGTCTCTACGCACTCCCAGGCATTGACAATCAACGAACCGGCTTTCTTGTCGTATCCACGAATGTAATTTTTAACAAAATCAATGATCAGATTTTTAGCGCCAGGATACTGTTCAGCAATTTGACAAACTTTACCAAAGACTTCCTGGAACATTCCGGCATAATAACTTCTTCTGTCTTTTTCAAGTTGCAAAGCTTTTAAAGCGTCTTTTATCGATTGCGGATTTAAAGTTGGCACCTCAACTTTTTTTATCGCTTTCTCTTCACTGCCGGATATCTGGGCTTTGGGCTCTTGTTTGGCGGGAACTGTTTTTTTAAAGCTCTCTTTAACGAATCCCCAAAATCGTGTTAAACCTGTGGTAATTTGTTCAGTTACAGATTGAGGTTTGGGTTCTGGTTGCTGCTTTTTTTTCTGCTCCAGTTTTTTTAATTCCTGCTCTTGTAATTCTGCCTCTTTCTGTTTCTTGAGAATCTCGCCAACCGCCCTATCCAATTCCTTGATTGCCGGATCTTTAAAAGAGCTCTTTTCATTAAAGCTTTGAATTTCTTCTTGCAGTTTTTTAAGATCAACTGGTTTTTGTGCGGCAAGAAGTTTTTCAGCGGCATCCAATCGCTTAATGAGTGATTCGAGTATTTGCGCATCTTCTTTTCTATCTTCAAATTGACGTTTTAGGCTGTCCTTGGAACTTTCAAGCAATAATTGCGTCACAAAAGTCAAGGAATCCATTTTAGATACAGCCTTGCTCCTTGTTTTATCAATTTCCGGCAGTATGGTTTTTAAATATAACTGCGCTTTCTGACACAAGCCGTCTGTGCCATGGGATTCAGGCTGAGCCAAGAGGTAATTGAAATCATTGACATGGCCTCTCTCCAACACAGCGTCAATAAGTCCAATATAATCCGCGATGGCAGTTGTTTTGAACAATTCTTCACGCTTTAAATTGCCGAGGAACAAATTGCGCTCGGACGCTTCAAGCGTACCTGCCACAAGCGCTATTTTTTCTACCAATGACTTGTATTGAAGATTATCACCTGGGCTGGAAAATTTGTTTAAAATGAATTCGATAGACTCTTGCTCTTCATTTGCAAACCGTTTTTTAATGATGTTTTTTACATCTTCAGGAATACCAATTGCTTTTAATTTTTCAAAGAAACCCTCGGAGTAATACTTTTCAAAACGCTCTTGGACAGCGTTTTCAATAAACGCTTTATAGTTTTCAGGTTTTTTTTCCAGTAAGAAGTAGTCTTGGCCTAAATTTTGGATAAATTTGTTTAATGTATCAGCATCCAGCTTTTGGGTATCATTTACAAGCTTATTGCGTTCCATTTGCCGCAGTAAGAACAAGGCATAATTGACAGCTTCTTTCTTATCGCCAAACATTGCATCTGCTACGCCTAAATACGTATTCAGATTTTCAATTTTATCAGACTGTAAATTAAAGGTACTGATAAGCTGCATTAACGATTTCAGGCGATCATCAGGATTAGCCAAAGTCCCTTTTTTTTCATTGTATTGCGCAATGCTTAATGCGGTATTGATATGAGAATAGAAGATAGAGTCTTTCGCAGGCCGCTCATAATCAGCTTTCTCATAAAACCTCATGCCTTCATAAATTGCATCTTCATAATACTTGGTTAAAAATTCTAATTGCCAACAGGTCTTATCTAGTCTTTCAATTTTACTGTCGAATTCGCCTTTGATTGTAAAAAGATTGAGAGAGTCGAGCTTCAGCGAGTTGGCAATCATCAGGCATAAATTCACAAGAATAGGTAACGCAGGGGGCTTGCTTAGCGTATACAGCCGGTCAACAAATTGGCCTCGCGCATTGTTTTCTACTCCAGGCAGAAGTGTTTTTACTGCCGAAGGCAGGGGAAGGTTTTCCAATCCTTCAAGCATGATTTTCCATTGCTTAAGCGATTCTTCCACAGACGCCAAATGAAGGCTGTTTTGGGCTCCTGTCGTTGCATCCACAAGCATGGCAGCAAGCTTGGCTTTAAGCTCTATGGGGAACGTTTTTTTATCTTTCTGCAATAAAATTGCCAATGCCTCTTGATAAAAACGAATGGGCAGGCGGTGTTTTTGAGCAGCCAGATAGCGGTAGACATTTTTTGCTAACGCCTTCTCATCCTTGCTTTCGCCAATTTTTTTTGGAGAGTTTGCAGTGTCATACCCATGAACCGCATCATATTCTGTGTCTTTTAAATCCATCTCTGGCAACAGGATGGTGCAGGCTTTCTTATTGATCTCAGCATCATGAATTGCCCGAACTGCACCATTCGATGCCAAGGGAATCGCGCTGACAGTTTCCCACTGCTCTTTTAAGTCCTCTTTCGGGCAATGATTGAGAATGGAAGTTATCCTTGCCAGGGCAACAGGCATGCTTTTTACGCTGGAAAAAGCATCGTTCTGAAGAGGATAAAATTCTAATTTTTTATCCTGAATGAAGGTGGAAAATGCCTTAAAAGCATCAACCAAGGCCGGCAAGTCGTCATAGCCTGCCGCGTTAGCATGTTGTTTAAGCAGTAAATTCCACCATTCTTTTTGTGCGCCTTGTAGCCCCTGAACAGCGCTGATTGCGTCTTGATGGGCCTCAGCTAGAAAAGGCGCATAACTTTGGCCATGAACATATAAATTCTGGTGCAGTGTTTTTAAAACGTCGAGGTTTGTTTTTTCCCATTGGGCAAAGAGCTTTTCTAAACCTGCCTCGCCATATTGATTATAGACTTGCAGCAATGCGTCATGATTAAGGCTCCCGAGCTTTTTTTCCCATCTCTTAACCTGTTCATTTAATTCTTTCTTATCATCTATCAGTATGGATAAAAGGCTTTTTTCCTGCAGAGGCTTAAAGGTTCTGGCAAGTTCCACTGCCTTCTTCACATTTTCTTCCGAACCGAATACAGAAAGCAGTGCATTCGCAGCAGGTTGTATATCCTTAGCGAATTCATCAGGAAAAACGGCGGCAATTTGGGGAAGGTGCCTGACTAATAATTCAAATTTACGGGTTACAAGCTTCCCGTCTTCGAAAGAAAGAGCAAACAGAGCATCAAGCTGCTTCTTGTTGAAATGCAGCAAGAACGGCAGATTATCCTGAAAGCCCTGCACTGCCTCGCGCTCATATTCTGCCTTTTTCAACACTTCCCACTGAGCGGCAATCACTTTATCTCTTTCATCTCCATTTTGCAGTTTTTTAATCGCGGCTTCAAAAAGCGGATATGGAAGATGCTTTAAGGCAGGCCGCTTGCCAAATTGAAGAGCCAATTCATCCTGCTTGCCTGCAAGTAAAGCAATGTTTTTATCATAGTGCAGCACTCTGGAGCCCGTGCCTTCCGGATACTCCACCAAGGCAAACCCGCGCGGCAAGTGATCAAATTCGAGCCCCGACTGAACCTTGTCGCGGTATTTGAGCAACACCTCACATGCCTCGCGGGTTATGCCGCCAAGCAGTGGTTGTCCCAGATATTGCATGCTTTCCTGATGAAAAATATGACCATACCAGGCGTTCCAGGCATCTCTTGCGTCCTGCTCTGACAAAAGATATTGCTCGTCAGAAATCAGGAGTTTACGCTCTTTAAGGTTTGTAAAAAATTTATCAAATTCATTGGCGCTCAAAACATCAAGCGCGCCAATTTCTTTATCTTGCTTTTCTTTATCGATAATGCGCTCGTGAGCAACAGCCACTTCAACCTGTTGCTCCTGTTGCAATTCAACTTCTTTGTTCAGGTTCTTAGTCAAATCAAGGCGGGGGCGGGTACGCTTTTTTTCGGGCTTGTTTACTTCAGTACTTTTTTTGGTTTTTAACTGGCTTTGTTCGGATAAGCCTTGAACCAACTTAAATTGATTCGTCGATACCGCCTCATCAATTTCGCGTTGCAAATCTTGATTTTGAAAAGGCTTTGGCAATATCAGTTCCACAGTAATGCCACGTTCTTTTACATAGTGAACTATGGCTTGCAAATCTTCTTTATTTAGTTTTGACTGCTCATCAACAAGCGTTAATCTTGCAAGTTGGCTTGAGGACATGTTCGATAACAAGGTTTTCAGCTTGACGATAAAGTCTTTCACTCCTTCCTTTGGCATATCAGAGACATTAAGTACCAGCTCTTCAAATCCAATCGGGTTATCTGATGCTGAAAAGGCGTTCAAACCGTCAAGGGCTTCATTCGTACAAGGGGCAATAATCAATTGCGCCAGTGTTTTTTGGTTATTCTTCAACCACCCAGCCAGGCGGGTTAAAAATTCATCATAGTCCTCTTTGCAGAGCGGCGAGTTTTCATCAATCAAGCCGCCTGGAAAAGCGACACTTTTGTCGTAAACACTAATGGTATTTATTTTTTTTATAACAACTGGATGAGTCTGGGACTCAGGACGGATCTTTTCAGATTTTGCAAGGCTATACGGTGCAAGGGCGCTGTCAATCTGTTCGGGAGAGAGGCGTTTATTTTGAGAACCGGTTATGGATTCAAATCGTTTTTTTATGGTTAAATGTTGTAAAATTTCCTCTTTTACTTCGAGTTTTTCCAGCTGTATTTGATAGAATTGCTTCACGAGCGTTGGGCTGTCGGTATCGGAGTTCGCATAACGTACCGCATAGCCATTTTCCTTCACTGTTGAAGCGAGGCTTCCTTCATTCAAAATGGCATGCAACGCACGATAACCGCAAGAATAGCTGTCTTTTTGCTTGGATTCGCCAACTATTGTGCTATGTTGAGTATCGATAACCCATTCTGGAAAGGCTTCAAACGCTTTTTCCTGCTTCTCTTCGTCGAGGTATTTCTCTTGATAATGAATAGCGCTTTCAATTATTTTTTTTATTTCTTTTTTCTGGGTTTCATTTAAGGCAAAGCTGTCTTTGACCTGATACTGTATCATGCGCTTTTGCGGATCTACTGTGATAATACCCGCAAACCAATGAATACCCTCCCGACTTCCCGTACTGCCTTTATTTAAGATAAAAGGAATTGAGTAAGGCTCGGTCACATTTTGTCTTTTTTTACGCTCAAAATGGAGATGCATGCCAATGTCTGTGCTGTTAAAGCGGCTTATGTGCACTGCATCTTTAAGCCCCATGATTGCGAGGGCGCGTTTGATATCAATATCAGTCAGCCATTCCTGGGCGCTCAATGTATTCTTTAAGAACTTTTCCTGGATTCCGAGATTGCTTAATTGCCCGTGAAGGGAGCGAACATCTGTAAAATCAAAAGATTTTTTTGCCAATAGAATGGCTTCTCTTGCCCTGGATTCATGGAACACAAAATTTGCGTCCTGAAACTCAATTGCGGCATCCAGAATCTTAAATAACTGTTTTTGTTCTTTCTGATAAGTTTCGTTTCCTGTAGAAATGGCGGCAAGATTTAAGTGCTCGCCTATTTCCTTTTCAACGAGCGAAAACACACGATGAAAAGCGGTAAAATCATTGCCCTTGATTTGCTGTTTTTTTTCAGACAGGTACTTTTCAATTAAGCTTTTCGCCTGCTCAGGATTTAAATTCATGGATAAGTTCCCGTTAAGATATATAAAACCCCTCTATAAACTGCTTTATATATTCATACATTGTACACTTTTTAATTAAAATTCTCTATTCAGTGTGCATGTAATTTGCATCTATCTAGAACTATAGCAACAAAGGATTAAGTAAATATTAAGTAAAACCATGAGTGTTGTTGGATTTCTTCGATCTGTGCATGGATTACAGCTTTGATATAAACTATAAGTTAGCCATGACTCATTTTTGGGAAAGCCGATGACTTTATCCTCCATTTACTTCCAATTTCAATTTTGCGGTGAAAACTTAATCAATCGTTTGGCGTTTGAAAACAAAGTCAATATCTTTGATACCGAGTTATCTCAAGCGCCGAGCGCGTATCGCGACGCAGTATATGGGTATGCATTCGGCAAACATGTTGAAGAAGTCAACCAGTTGCTTAAAAAAAATGACTCCCTTCTGCCCGAGGCAGTTATGGGATATGCCCGTGGCGGGGCTTTAAAAGAAGCAGACAAGCTGATATCGAATTGTAAGCAAAATAAAGATGCCGCACTGAAAGCAAAAATTTTCGGTATGGCACAGGCAGGCAATACTTTACAAGTCAATATCGCATTGCATACCAGTTCAGAAAAATATCTCTTGCCTGCTATCCTGGGCTATGCATCTGCCAATCTAAAAGAGCCGCTATTTAATCTCCTGGAAGGCACAAGATATTATGGAGATGCGATTAAAGAGGCGGCAAAAAACGGCCATAGCGCGTTGGTAGAGGAATTATTAACTGCCTGCGGCATCAATTGTAACGAATCAGCGGCTAAAGACACCCTCAATGCTGTTGAAGAAATTGCAATACAAAGAATGCTGAATAAGGCATTGATTGGCTACACTCAAGGCTGCCATTTTGCTGATGCCGGAAAAATGATTGCCCTGGGCGCAAATCCTGTTCATGCCGTATCAGAATTAGAAAACATGCCAGGTTCTAAAACTGAAGCCATCGCTCTTTTTACCAAACGCATCCCTAACAAACAAATGTATTCCAAAACCGTGAATGAATTACAAAAAAGGAGTTTTGATTTTAAAGAAACCTTTTTTAAGTCCAATCACACACCCAAAGATGCGGAAAAAATAGATCTTGAGAAATTACAGTCCGACTTTCTGCAATTATTCCCAGACAAGAATGCAGGCATTGAAAACCGAAACACACAATAAGGTTACCGCTTGCTATTTCGGGGATAGCTCTAGCGAAGCGTAGTATGGACAAGGCGGAGCAAAACCCTGGATTACGACTTTGTCTAATCCAGGCTGCAAAATGAATTCACCGAAGTTGTACGCCTGGTCTTGCACCCAGAATTAACGCAGTCTGGCTTGCCATGGCAGTCCCTATATTTTTAGCCACGCGTTCAAGTAAATTATCTTTATGGGTGTAGTCGACGATTCTGTCAATCTTTATGATGTCTCTTGCCAGCTGACCAGAACTTGCAAAGCCATCAATTAGCCCGCGCTTTTTAGCCTGAGCGCCAGTCCAGAATAGTCCTGAAAAGGTTTGATCATCAATCACCAGTCGCTTCCCGCGGCCTTCTTTGACCCTTTTGATGAACTGTTGATGAATGATATCAAGCATATTCTGTAAAATCTTAACTTCTTTTTCGTTTTCTGGAGAGAATTGATCCATAAATCCCTTATAGCGCCCTGCAGTATATAATCTTCTTGAGACGCCAAGCTTGTCCAAAGTATCCACAAAGCCAAAACCGTTATATAAAACACCGATTGAGCCTACGAGACTTGACGGATTGGCGTATATTTCATCCGCAGCCGCCGCAACGTAGTAAGCCGCGGAAGCGCAGGCATCGACGCATACAGCATAAGTCTTGATATCAGGGTATTTTTTGCGGTAATGCATCAGGGCGTTAAACATGTAATCGGCTTGTACCGGACTGCCGCCAGGGCTGTCAATTCGTATGATTAAAGCCTTCAGGCTTTCATTTTCATAAGCATCCTCAAGGCCTTTGACAAAATTATCACTATTAGCGGATTGATCTGCAAAAATGGTTCCTTCAATATCAATTAGGCCAACATGGGGCTTGGCTTTGGCTGCAAGATTTGCGCTGCGTAAAGCTAAAATCTGATAACCAAACCACATAATAAAAAGGAAAATAATGAATCGAAAGACCCATCGCCAAAAGCGCTTGCGTTTTTGTTCGCGCATGTACTCGAGAACCAGCTTATTGACCAGCGCTTGTGATTCGGCATTATCTGTAGAAGAATGATTATTCATAAAAAGACTTGATTTTTTTAAGGCGAATACCCACATTTTACGTGAAACGGAACACAATTTAAACAATCACCACCCCTCTTATCACCATTAATAAGGTAATGCTCATGCGAATGGATAAACTGACATCAAAGTTTCAAATGGCGCTGGCTGATGCCCAGTCTTTGGCAATCGGCCGCGATAATGGTTTTATTGAACCCGAGCATCTGATGAAAGCGCTTCTGGATCAGGAAGGAGGCAGTTGCAGGCCGCTTTTGACCAAAGCAGGTGTGAATATCTCTCAGTTGCGAACATCAGTTGACCAGGCTTTGGAACGATTACCAAAGGTATCGGGCACTGGCGGAGAAATCCATATTTCCAATAATCTCGGACGGCTGTTAAATCTGACTGATAAGTTATCGCAAGAGCGCAAGGATAATTATATTTCCAGTGAATTGTTTATTCTCGCGGCTCTCAAGGAAGGCGGCACACTGGCAAAGCTGCTTAAGCAGGCAGGCGCTGAAAACAAAGCCATTGAAAAAGCGATAGAAGATATTCGCGGTGGAGAAAAAGTCACAGATCCCAACGCTGAAGAACAACGCCAGGCTCTGGAAAAATATACCATTGACCTGACTGAACGGGCAGAACAGGGAAAACTGGATCCCGTGATTGGCCGTGATGATGAAATCCGCCGCACCATCCAGGTATTACAAAGACGAACCAAGAATAACCCTGTGTTAATTGGCGAACCAGGCGTTGGGAAAACAGCCATCGTCGAGGGATTAGCTCAACGCATTATTAATGGGGAAGTGCCGGAAGGCTTAAAAAACAAACGACTTTTATCGCTCGATATGGGCGCTTTGATTGCCGGCGCTAAATTCCGCGGAGAATTTGAAGAGCGGCTAAAAGGGGTATTAAATGATTTGGCCAAGCAGGAAGGGCAGATTATTTTATTTATAGACGAGTTGCATACAATGGTGGGTGCCGGTAAGGCGGAAGGAGCCATGGATGCAGGCAATATGCTAAAACCGGCGCTTGCCCGTGGCGAGCTGCATTGCATTGGCGCTACCACACTTGATGAATATCGCCAATATGTAGAAAAAGACGCAGCCCTTGAGCGCCGATTTCAAAAAATACTGGTTGATGAACCCAACGTTGAAGACACTATTGCTATTCTTCGCGGTTTGAAGGAACGGTATGAAGTGCACCACGGTGTGGAAATTACTGATCCCGCCATCGTTGCGGCAGCAACGCTTTCGCATCGCTATATTTCAGACAGGCAACTACCGGATAAGGCCATTGATTTGATTGATGAAGCAGCCAGCCAAATCCGTATGGAAATTGATTCAAAACCAGAAAGCCTGGATAAGCTGGACAGACGCCTTATCCAATTAAAAATTGAACGCGAGGCTTTAAAAAAAGAAACGGATGAAGCATCCAAAAAAAGGCTGGAAGATTTGGAGCATACGATTCGCGACCTGGAAAAGCAGTATTCTGATTTGGAAGAAGTATGGAAAGCAGAAAAAGCGGCCATGCAAGGAACAACCCATATCAAAGAAGCGCTTGAACAGGCCAAAATTGAATTGGAAACTGCAAAACGCGCAGGCGATCTCGCCCGTATGTCTGAATTACAATATGGCCGTATTCCGGAACTTGAAAAACAGCTGGCTCAGGTTTCAACATCAGAAAGCAAAGAGCCTAAATTAGTGCGCAATAAAGTTACCGAAGAAGAAATTGCTGAAGTAGTTTCAAAATGGACGGGCATCCCTGTTGCAAAAATGCTTGAAGGTGAAAAGGAAAAATTGTTACACATGGAAGAAGCCTTGCATCAACGGGTCATTGGCCAAAATGAAGCTGTGGATGCGGTTGCCAATGCAATCCGCCGTTCTCGCGCGGGATTGGCAGATCCAAATCGCCCTATCGGTTCATTCCTATTTTTGGGTCCAACAGGCGTTGGTAAAACAGAACTTTGCAAGGCATTGGCTGCTTTCCTGTTTGATACAGTTGAAGCCATGATCCGAATTGACATGTCAGAATTTATGGAAAAACATTCAGTAGCCAGGCTGATTGGCGCGCCTCCTGGATATGTCGGTTATGAAGAGGGCGGATACTTGACTGAAGCAGTCCGGCGCAGACCTTATTCTGTTATTTTACTGGATGAGGTGGAAAAAGCGCATCATGATGTATTTAATATTTTGCTGCAAGTGCTCGATGACGGGCGTTTAACCGATGGTCAGGGGAGAACGGTTGATTTTCGCAACACAGTCGTTGTTATGACTTCCAATATTGGATCTGACATCATTCAAGATATTGGAAGCAAAATGACCTATGAACAAACCAAAGATGCTGTTATGGAGCTCGTGCGCCAGCATTTCCGCCCGGAGTTTATTAACCGAATTGATGACACCGTCGTGTTCCATGCTTTAACCAGGGAACAAATTGCAAGTATTGCGACCATTCAAATCAATTATCTTCGCCAGAGGCTTAATCAGCAAGATATTGATCTGTCGGTTGAACCAAGTGCTCTTGAATACCTGGCGGAGGCAGGCTTTGATCCGGTTTATGGAGCCCGCCCTTTAAAAAGAACCATACAGCAAAAGCTCGAAAATCCATTGGCTCAATCGTTATTACAAGGGCAATTTCAGCCTGGCGATACTGTCGATGTTTATATGGAGAATGGCAGTTTGGCATTTAAAGTCAAAAAGAAAGGATAATTGTCATTCCCGCGAAGGCGAATCTATCTCAGCGCTGGCAATGGAAAATTAATTTGATTGAAGGGCTTGGCTCAGAATGGCGTGCTCTGCATGAAGAAATGAGCTCTTCATATAGGTATCCTGGATGCCTCGGGCAAGCCGAGGCACATAAGGCGCGAAGAGCAATCAACACGCCCTATCCCGATTACTTTTTCTTTTTAGGCATATAAAGATCAGTAATGCTGCCCTCGAAAATTTCAGCTGCCTGGGCTATGGTTTCAGATAAGGTCGGATGCGGGTGGATGGTTAAAGCAATATCTTCCACATCACAACCCATCTCAATTGCCAGCGCAGTTTCTGCAATCAAATCTCCGGCATTGATACCAACAATCGCCGCTCCCAAGATGCGTCTCGTATCTGAGCAAAAGAGCAGCTTGGTCATTCCTTCTTCGCGCCCCATGCTTAAAGCACGTCCGCTTGCCGCCCAGGGAAATACCGCTTTTTCATAAGAAATATTTTGCGCCTTGGCCTCTTTTTCGGTAAGGCCTGCCCAGGCAACTTCAGGATCGGTATAGGCAACGCTTGCGATGCATTTCGGATCAAAATAATGCTTTTTACCACTGATGACTTCCGCTGCCACTTTTCCTTCAGGGATTGCCTTATGGGCCAACATTGGCTGTCCGACCACGTCTCCAATGGCGTAGATGTGGCTAACATTGGTGCGCATTTGCTTATCCACATGGATAAAGCCGCGATCATCAACCTGTACACCTGCCTTTTCGGCAGCAATATTGCCGCCATTTGGCCTGCGGCCAACTGCAACGAGCATTTGCTGGAAACACATGGGCTTGTCTGTTTTGTGCTCGCCTTCCATGGTGACATATAACCCGTCTTTTTTGGCTTCGACATGGGTTACCTTGGTTTTTAAGAGGAATTTAACGCCTTTTTTACTCATGCGTTTTTGCAAAACATTCACAATATCTGCATCGGCACCAGGCATTAATTGATCCATGAATTCAACAACCGTGACATCGACTCCCAAAGCCGCATACACGGTTGCCATTTCAAGGCCAATGATTCCGCCGCCAAGCACTAAAAGACTGCCTTTGATATCATTAAGCTCAAGCGCACCTGTAGAGCTGAAAATTCGCTTGTCTTCCGGAATAAAAGGCAACCTTACAGATTCGCTGCCAACCGCTATGATGGCGTTTTTAAAATGAACCTTCACTGCACCGTCTTTGGTGTCAACAATCACCTGGTGCGAATCGGAAAATTTTGCCTCCCCCCTGACTACTTCAACTTTGCGTTGTTTTGCCAGCGCGTTGAGCCCGCCTGTTAATTTTTTAACCACAGAATTTTTCCAATTGACAAGTTTTTTACTGTCCAGTTCAGGTTCAGCAAAAGAAATTCCATGCTCTCCCATCTCACGCGTCTCATCGAGGACTTTGGCTATATGTAATAAAGCCTTGGAAGGAATGCAGCCCACATTCAAACAAACACCGCCTAAATTCTCATACCGCTCCACAAGAACGACCTTCTGGCCTAAATCCGCCGCGCGGAAAGCTGCGGTATAACCGCCTGGGCCACTGCCAATTACCACTACATCTGCATTAATTTCTGTTGTCATGTTAAAGCCTCATTTATATAAACTTTTTTACAATAATACTTTGCGGATATCGCCTAAACTGTCACTGATATACCGGGTAAATCTTGCCGCTTCTGCTCCGTCAATAACGCGATGATCATACGATAAGGATAAAGGAAGCATCAGGCGAGGTATGAATGCGCCGTCTTTAAACACGGGCTTCATCAATGAACGGGATAATCCAAGTATTGCCACTTCAGGGCTGTTCACAATCGGAGTAAATGCCGTGCCCCCTATGCCGCCCAAGCTGGAGATGGTAAAACAGCCGCCGCTCATATCAGCGGGCATGAGTCCTTTTTCACGGGCCTTATTGCTCAAGCGCCCCATTTCCTGTGCTATTTCGCTTACGGTTAGGCGGTTGATTTCCTTGATAACGGGAACCACAAGACCATTAGGTGTTTCAACTGCGACACCGATATTGACATATTTTTTGAATATCAGATTTTCACCGCTTTCATCCAGGGAACTGTTAAATTGCGGATAAACCGTCAGCGCCTTGCCGACAACTTTACAAACAAAAGCAAGCAAAGTGAGTTTAAACCCTGCTTTTTTGGCCTCTTCAGCCTGGGAGTTACGAAATGACTCAAGATCAGTGATATCTGCTTCATCAAATTGTGTCACATGGGGAATAGTAATCCAGGAGCGATGTACATTCACACCCGTTAGGCGCTTGATTTTATTTAAAGGCCTGGTTTCAATTTCGCCAAATTGGCTAAAATCAATTTTTGGTGCGGCAGGTAGCGCCACAGGACCTTTGGCTGTTTTTTCCTGCAATTTGGTTTTTACATAGTTTTGAACATCTTCGGTCGTGATTCTTGACTTGCGACCTGTGCCTCGAACTTCAGCAAGATTAATGCCAAATTCATGCGCTATCCGCCTTACTGCTGGACCTGCTGGAATGGCTGCTTCTTCTAAAGTGGCAGACGAGAATGGTTGAGCAGGTTCTGTAACTCTCGTTTCAGGTTCTTTCGCAGGCCCTCTGGCTTCTTTTTGGGGCAGGGATTCCTTTTTTGCCTGTTTTTCTTCCTGTACTTCTCTTTTTTGTTGTGCCTGAGATACATTTTCTATTGTGAGCAAGGTTAAAATTTCATCTCCTTCAGCAACCTTGTCTCCGACTTTGATTCGGATAGAACGCACTTTACCGGAATAAGGAGATGGAATATCCATGCTGGCTTTATCAGACTCAAGGGTAATTAAGGGCGTGTCTTTCTCGATTTCCTCGCCTTCCGAGACGAGAACCTCAATTACATCTACGTTGCTTGCTCCTCCTATATCAGGAACCTTGACAGATTTCTCTTTTGGTTCAGAAGTGACTTTATCCTTGACAGTCTCTGTTTTGCCTGGATGTTTCTCAACATGAGTTTTATTGCCTGATTGTTCATTTTCTTTTTCAGCAGATGTTTCAGGCTGATAACCGGCTTCATTAGCCAGCGTCAGAATGATATCGCCCTCTGATACTTTGTCGCCTACCTTTAACTTGATGTCCTTGACTATCCCGCTTTCAGGAGCCGGGATATCCATACTGGCCTTGTCAGACTCTAACGTGATTAACGGAGTATCCTGCTCGATTTCATCTCCTTCTTTAACCAGTATTTCAATGACATCCACATCCGTGGCGCCACCAATATCAGGTATTTTTATTTCTTTTAGATTTGCCATACTTATTTCTCGCTTTATTAGCTTGATTTTCCAATGTATGAATGCTGCTTTCTGAAGGCTTGGGCCTTTATATCAAAAATTCAACAAAGCAGATCTAGCCAACCTATTCCAGAATGGGTTCCGGGAGTTTCACTCTGGCTTGATCCAGCGGCTTTCAAGCCTTGATGGGCTTGAAAGCCGCTAGCATCAAAGGCATCAATTTCATACCTATGTGCGACCAGTCTGATATTAATGATTCACCGGGTCTAGTTTATCACGGTCAATGTTATAGCGTTTCATAGCATCAAGAACAGATGATTTTGGTAGTTGTCCCTGATCTGCCAGGGCATTTAATGCGGCAATGACAATGAATTTTGCATCCACTTCAAAAAAGTGCCGCAATCGGGCCCGTGTATCACTTCGGCCAAAACCGTCAGTACCCAATGTCACATAAGGCGCTTCAATATAGGGTCGAATTTGATCGGCATACAGGCGCATATAATCAGAAGCCGCAACAACAGGACCTTTTCTGCCAGACAACTGTTGGCTGACATAGCTTTGTTTTGGAGATTCATCCGGATGCATACGGTTATAACGCTCTATTGCCATTCCGTCCCTGCGCAACTCATTAAAGCTTGTGACGCTCCATATATCCGCGGAGACAGAATAATCTTCCCGTAACATTTCAGCGGCTTTAATCACTTCGCGAAGAATAGCCCCACTTCCCAAAAGCTGCACATGTTGTTCCTGTTTTTTATCCGCTTCCTGCAGCAAATACATCCCTTTGATTATTCCTTCCTCAACACCTTCCGGCATCTCGGGTTGATGGTAATTTTCATTCATTACCGTAATGTAGTAAAACACGTTCTCTTGTTTTTGATACATTCGATATAAACCATGATGAATAATAACGGCTAATTCATAAGCAAAGGTGGGATCGTATGCGACGCAATTGGGAATGGTTGACGCCAAAATATGGCTATGGCCATCTTGGTGCTGCAAGCCTTCGCCTGCCAGTGTTGTTCTTCCTGAAGTAGCGCCGAGAAGAAATCCCCGCGCCCGCATATCCCCTGCAGCCCATGCCAGATCCCCGATGCGTTGAAAACCAAACATTGAATAATAGATATAAAAGGGAATCATGGGTAATTGATTAGTGCTGTATGAGGTGGCTGCGGCTATCCAAGAGCAGAAAGCCCCAGCCTCATTGATCCCTTCTTCTAACATTTGCCCATCGCGAGCTTCGCGATAATACATCACCTGCTCATGATCAACCGGCGTATATAACTGGCCGACCGGGGAATAAATTCCAATCTGGCGGAATAAGCCTTCCATGCCGAAAGTACGGCTTTCATCAGGAACTATCGGAACAATGCGTTCACCCAGATTTTTATCTTTTAACAATATCGACAAAATTCGGACAAATGCCATGGTTGTTGAGATTTCCCGGTCACCAGAGCTTTTGGTAACTGCAGAAAAGTGAGACAGGTCTGGAATTTCAAGCTGTTCTGCTTCGCTGCTTCTGAACGGCAAATACCCGCCTAATTCTTCACGCTGTTTGCGTATGAATTGGATTTCCGGGCTGTCCTCGCTTGGCCTATAAAAAGGCAACTCGGTAATTTTGCTATCACTTACTGGAATGCTGAATCGATCCCTGAAAGCCCGTAGCTGTTCTATAGACATTTTCTTTTGCTGGTGAGTAATGTTTAACCCCTCACCTGCGGCTCCCATGCCGTATCCTTTGATCGTTTTCGCCAGAATAACGGTTGGGCTGCCTTCATGCTCTACTGCCGAAGCATAGGCGGCAAAAACTTTCTGCGCATCATGGCCGCCTCGGTTCAAACGCCAGATCTCCTCATCAGACATATGCTCGACCATTTTTTTGAGCTCGGGATACTGGCCAAAAAAATGTTCGCGAACATAAGCGCCGTCATTAGCCTTATAACTTTGGTAATCGCCATCCACACATTCTTCCATCCGTTTTTGCAGCAAGCCGTCCTTGTCCCTTGCAAAGAGCGGATCCCAGCGGCCTCCCCAGATCACCTTGATAACGTTCCAACCCGCGCCGCGGAATAAACCTTCAAGCTCCTGGATGATTTTACTGTTTCCACGCACAGGACCATCAAGGCGCTGCAAATTACAGTTTACGACAAAGATTAGGTTATCCAGCTTTTCCCTGGCCGCGATGGATAAGGCCCCTACTGATTCAGGTTCATCCATTTCACCATCGCCAAGAAACGCCCATACTTTACGCCCTTTTGCTTCAATCAGGCCTCGATTTTCAAGATATTTAAGGAAGCGTGCCTGATAAATAGCCTGTAGAGGACCCAAACCCATAGATACAGTGGGAAACTGCCAGAAATCTTCCATGAGCCATGGATGAGGATAAGATGATAACCCATCCTTTTCAATTTCCTGTCGAAAATTATCAAGTTGCTGCTCGGATAACCTGCCCTCCAGGAAAGCCCTGGCATAAATACCGGGCGATGAATGGCCTTGAATATAGAGCAAATCGCCGCCATTGTTTTTAGGGCCTTTAAAAAAGTAGTTAAACCCGATCTCATAGAGTGTAGAAGCAGATGCATAAGTCGCAATGTGCCCGCCCAATTCGGGTGCGTGCTTACCGGCGCGTAAAACCATGACAACCGCATTCCAGCGGATTAACGCATTAATGCGTTTGCCTATTCCTTCATCAGGCGGCATTTGTTTTTCTTCATGCGGTTTTATGGTATTGCGGTATGGAGTATGGATGGATGTGGCAAGTTTAATGCCCTGGGCACTGGCTTTATTGAGCAACTCTTGCAGCAAGAACGCCGCGCGCTCATTACCATCATGGATGATCACTGATTGCAATGCATCCAGCCATTCCCGGGTTTCGGTTGGATCAATATCATTCATTTGTTCGTTTGTCATGAAGTTCCCCGCTAAATAATATCAGCAGCAAGTTGGCGCAACCTGCAGCCTTTTATGAATTACTCCTGTACATGATTGCTGACACACATGATAATCCGCGGAGCAATCACAGGTTGTTTTGCGGCATTGTAGAGGATCGTGGTAGGATTTCAACTCACGAGCAATAATTTTACCCTGTACGCACTGTTGATGGCGGTAACGCAGATAATGTTTGCCCGCTGATTCCATGGCGCAGGCCGCGCATTGCCTGCAGCTATCCTGACATAATTTTGTGCAAGATATAAAGTTCTCTTTGCATTTTATCTGGCAAAGTGCATTATTGCCCTGAGATGTGTGGCTTTGGCATCCAGCCAGCAACAGGATTGAAGCTGCCATGCTAATTCGGATAAGTATTTGAACCATAATTAATGAACCTTAAGCTAATCTTTTTATATATAAACCCCGTCACACCCAGGAAGCGAGGGTAAGGAAAGATAATAGAACGAGTAAAATGAGAAGCGCATGTTCCACCAGAGTTTCAGCTTGCGGAATATTCAGGGATTGCTCCTCTCCTATGCCGGAAGCCCCGAGTCCGCAAAGCCTTAAGATATTCTGATTATTACTCGGCAGGGTAAAAAATAATTTTGCGAAATGATGAAACCCCGCCTGAAAGTTTCCTGCCAATAAATAAAGCAAAGCGGTCATTTTAGCGGGCAGCCATTCAAAAATACCAGTCAGCAACCTGGCATTTCCATCTACCTGCTCCTCGTTCTGACACAATGAAATCATTCGGTATAAGAGGGTTGCAAGGGGGCCAAGCGCCATATACCAAAAAATCACTGCAAAAAGCTTGCTATTTGCCTCTATCAGATAGTTGGCGGTTCTTGAGTCGCTGGATTCAGACCCTTTAAAGTAAAATGGGTTCTCAGGCCCCAGGCAATAATAAAAAATAATGATATTGAAAACCAGTTCAGCAAAGCCATAAAATATCGAACCGGATATATATAAAATAACTGATGCCGCAGTGAGCAGGGGCGTGACAACCGCTACAAGCTTGGCCCATGATGAAGATAAAAAAGGTATTTTTTGAAGTTTTGAAATTAGTGTGTGACAATAATTTGAAAACCAATAAAACCGTTTGCCAGAAGCAGCGTGCACAAAAAAACGCTCGCTCAGCAAAGCAACGACCACCACAAACAGTTTCATATTCATCTCCTCAGTCTTTACGCATTTTTTCTGTCAGTGAAAGAGGCGTTGGATATTTTAAAACAACAACATAAGAAGATACGATAAATGTCAGGATTGTCGTGGCCTGAATCAGATTGGATGTAGCATCGGATATCAGGCCGCTGCTTAGGGCAATGCTTGCTACCAGCAGGGAAAATTCACTGGCTTGCCCCAGGCGCACGCCCACCTCTTTTGCAACCGCTTTTTTCTCACCGGCCTTATACAGCAAGAAATAAAAGCAAATCGGTTTTAAAAAAAGCATCAGCGAGGCGAGCAGAAATGCCGGAATCACGATTTGCGCGGCATAACCGAAGTTAAACGTTGCCCCCACAAAAAAGAAGAACATCACGAGGCAAAAGTCACGCAAAGGTTTCAAACTTTCGGCAATGAAGAGAGAAATAGGACTGGATGCAAGCGCTACGCCAGCCACAAATGCGCCAATATCTTCTGAAAGTCCCAACTTATGCGCAAGAATAGATAAACCAAGACACCAGCCAATAGATAACAGAAACACATACTCCTGGGTTCTGTCGAAACGAGCCAGAAGTTTTATCAAAATATAGCGCTCGACCAAAAAGGCAAACAGGATCAATGAGGGAAGCGCAACGCCAACCAGCACTAAATCATCCAGGGATAATCCACCTCCCTGCTGCGCCCCATTGATTATGATCAGCACCACAATAGCAATTAAGTCCTGCATCAAAAGGACGGAAATCATCACTTCCCCTGTGTGCTGATGATGCAGAATGGTGGTTGGCAGTAATTTAAGCCCTATGATGGTACTCGAAAAAAGCATGGCTGCGCCAAGCACCCAGGATTCTGCTGAACTCAATCCAAACCAGCGGCCCACCCAATAGGAAATCAAAGCAAAAACAATAGAACTGATTAATGCAATCCAGGTTACTTTCTTTAGCATATGGATCAGATTTTGCGGCTGCAAATGTAATCCCAGTAAAAATAACAGAAATACAATGCCCATATCGCCAACTTGCTGAACAGCACTTAAGTCAGTAATTAATCGTAAGCCCCAGGGGCCTAAGGCTGCGCCTAATAAAATGTATGCAACCAGCAGAGACTGCCTGGTGTATAAAACAAGAGTAGATAAAGCCGCAGCGCCGCCGAAAATTAAAAAAATTGTGTAAAAAACAGCACCGTCATGCATAAAATCAATACCTCAGGATATGTCAATATAAACCTGTTTCAACGAATGCGGGTATCAATCCTGATGATAACCCTCATGCGCTGCCTTACCCCCTAAAAACCCTGTAAGCGTAAAAAGTATACCCTAATAATACCGGCAACATAATAACCATCCCTGCCCAATAAAAAGCAGCGCTGAATCAGGCGCTACGCCTAGCCGCATTGCCATACCGCAAGGGTTTCAACAGGGATATACGCTGCCCTTGAGACAGGATATTTAAGTCCCCTAAAAGTAGCATGTTTCCGAGGCTAAATACAGTTATCAACCATTTTCCCAGAAAATCACGCTTTAAGGGTATATACTTTCTATTAAAGCGAATCACCAACAATATTTTGATCATTGTTCCATGTGATTAAAAAAGCAGACCCTATATGTTAAAAAAATTACAAAAAGCTTTAAATTCAATTGTATTAGGTAAAGAAGAAGTAGTTAGGCTCTCTATCAGTTGCTTGCTTGCAAATGGACATCTGTTGCTTGAAGATATCCCAGGCATGGGAAAAACCACCTTAAGCCATGCTCTGGCGCATTTTACCGGCATGCAGTACCGACGCATCCAATTTACAAGCGATCTCTTGCCAAGCGATCTTCTTGGCGTCTCTATATTTGATATCCAGCAACAAAAATTCCATTTTCACCGCGGTCCGATTTTCTCGCAATTGATTCTTGCAGATGAAATCAACCGGGCAACCCCAAAAACACAAAGCGCATTACTTGAAGCAATGGAAGAGAGGCAGGTTACGACTGATGCGGGGACTGAACCGCTTCCTGTGCCTTTTTTCGTGATTGCCACGCAAAATCCGGTACATCAAACAGGAACCTATCCCTTGCCAGAGTCGCAACTGGACAGATTTCTAATGCGCCTTTCAATTGGGTACCCCCCTCCCGATGCGGAAAGAGCGTTATTGCTGAATAAGGAACAAAGATTGATGCTTGCTGAATCCCCGGCGATTGCGAGCCCCGAACAGCTTTTAGAACTGCAGCGCCAGTGCCAGAAAATCACCGTATCGCCTTTAATCCTTGATTACGTTCAGGATATATTACACGCAAGCCGCAGCCACGACTGGTTTAATCACGGCCTGAGTCCACGGGCAGGGCGCTCCATTATCAGCGCCTCTCAAGCGTATGCCATGGTCAATGACCGTGATTTTATTCGTCCCGACGATGTGCAGGCAATATTACAGGCAGTGGTCAATCATCGGCTGGTGCTCAAAAAATCTGACATTCTGCTTTCTCCGGCAGATCTTTTGCTCAATCATGTTAAGGTTCCGGTTTAATGGCTTCAATCAATACATTTTTTACAAAAAAAATTCTGAAATGGATTAAAAAACGCGCCCCCACTGGCAATCCCCAGATATTACATTCAAAACAAATTTATATTTTTCCCTCAGGATTTGGGTTGGCGTTTATATTGGTGCTCTTGTCTTTGACCATCGGCGCTATTAATTATCAACTGAATGCGGCTTTTTTGCTGGCCTTTTGCATGGTTTCTCTTGCGCTGCTTTCCATGTGGGAGAGCCATCGTAATATAAAAGGCTTAACGATAAGCTGTCAATCGATTGAAGATACCGAACAAGGCAAGCCTGTGGCAATTTCGTTTTCAATTCAAGGTGATAAATTTATCCGCTATGGATTAACATTTTCATTTCCAGGAGGAGAAGCAATCAGGATTGACTGCATTTCAAAACAAGGCTGTACTGTAGTGTTGCCTTTAGCCACTCCCAAACGCGGCCGCTTTATCCTGCCTCCAGTCACAATCAAGAGCTTATTTCCGCTCGGTATATTTTCAGTGCGTGCCACCTTGTTTTTTAATCGTGAATACTATGTTTATCCCGCAGCTAAAAATCCTGGGTTTTGGCCTCTTAAGCAGACTGGAAATGATGAAAAACAATACCTCAGCCATCAAATCGGCGAGGAAGAATTATATGAATTGAAATCTGTTTTGAATCCTTGGGCTCAGGCAGGACGTATTGCCTGGAAAATTTCCGCCCGCGGGCAGGGATGGTATCTGAAAACCATGGTTAGCCCTGCAGGCGAAAATTGGCTTTTTCGTATTGAAGATCTGGATAACCAGGAAGAGGAGCTTAATTTACAGCAGCTGAGTTATTGGCTTCAGACTGCGGAGCAGGAGGGACATGCCTACGGCCTGGATTTACAGGGAAAACGAACAGAAATCAGCCATGGCAGGCAGCATTTGCAGAAATGCTTACGGGAATTGGCCACTTATGAGAATTAACTACCGCCAACAAGTACCTTTTTTAACGCTTTGCTATACGTTGCTCGTTATGGGGTTTTGCTTTCTTCCCCATGTGTTTGCCACACCCTGGTGGCTATCATTCCTTGCCCTGGTTGCCGTCTCCTATCAGGCAACAGCGCATTATTATTATTTTCCAATCCTGCCGCGATGGTTGCGCCTTATTCTTGTCATGCTTCTCCTTGCCTTGCTTAAATGGCAATACGGCTCTTTTTTTTCCAGCGGTTTTTTTATCGGCGCTCTGACGAGTTTTTTTTGGTTAAAAATTATTGAAATTCAGACTTTACGTGATATCAAAGTAGTTATCCTGACCAGTTTTTATATCATATTCACGGCCCTTGTATTGCATGCAAAACTATGGATTCTCTTGTATCTTATCGCCTCCATAAGCGCCATTTTATTTTTATCGCTTAAGCTCGTTTTGCCTTCAATATCTGCGGGTCAATTAGCCAGGCAAAGTTTGAAGTATCTGCTTATTGTACTTCCGATTACGATTTTAATGTTTTTTCTATTTCCCAGGGTGAATCCATTATGGCATGTGACACCTCCTTCGCAAGGACATACGGCTTTTAAAGAAGAAATGAGTCCAGGCTCTCTTTCTTCACTGGCGCCTGACGAAAGCACAGTCATGCGCATCACATTTAAAAACCCAAAAGCAACCCCAGCCCTTTACTGGTATGGATTAATACTGGATTACTATGATGGCGCGGGATGGAAACAATCGAAAAAGAATAATGTTTTTTTCCCTCTTGCTCTTTTGCCTTCAAAGCAAGAAGCTGAATATGAAATTCTACTCGAGCCCCATGAAAAAAAATGGCTGTTTTATTTAAAAAATCCCGGTGAAGGATGGCCAAAACTTATGTTCTCCTCTTCAGTCGGTCTGATGAGATGGAATGGCGAGCCTGTGACCCGCCGTTTTTCATACGGATTAACCAGCCAAAAAAATCAGGCCATTTATTTAAGCCCAGTCGAGAAACAACAAAATTTACAATTACCTGCTCATGCAAATCCTCGCTTAAAACAATGGGCCGAAGACAGAAAGCGGCAGTTCCAAGGCAGCAATACCCAGTTTGTACAACAAATTTTACACCATATTCAGCAAAAGCCATTCTGGTATCGGCTTAATCCCAAGCCGGTAGGGCACGGCTCTGACCAGCTTGATTTATTCTGGTTTGAAACCAGGGAAGGATATTGCGAACATTATGCAAGCGCCGTAACGTTTATTCTACGTTCAGCAGGAATCCCTGCGCGGGTTGTGCTTGGGTATCATGGCGGTGAATGGAATCCTTTTGGACAATATTTGCTTGTCAGGCAAAAAGACGCCCACGCCTGGCTTGAGTACTGGCAAGAAAATCATGGCTGGAAACGTATTGACCCTACATCTTATATTGCTAGAGAACGAATTGATCAAAGCAT
>NZ_LNYK01000014.1:123816-127886 GCF_001467825.1 Legionella londiniensis | reverse complement strand
CCCGCGAGCAGGCTTTTTACAGTAACTGGAGCCAGTACCGACTCCAGCTGCCGTGGCTCGCGCGCGCCCGTTTGACCATGGACTCTATCCGCTTTTTTTGGGAGAGGTGGTTGCTGTTTTATAACCATGACAGGCAACAAGTCTTAATGAAAACCTTGGGTCTTGGCAGTTGGAGCTGGACAAAATTATTTCTGTACTGGATAGGAAGCCTCTTGTTATTTTTGCTTTTACTATGGGCCGGCTATTATTGGAGGCAGAAGACAGTAGACTCCTTGACCAGAGAGTACCAGCGTTTCCAACAAGAATTACGCAAGTTCAATATTGCACAAAATCCGCCGCTAACCTTGGCTCAACAGTTAGGAGAACTCGCAAACCAAAAGCCGAAGTTAAAGGCATTCATCACCCGCTTTCTTGCGCAATATGAACACTTAAGGCTGCAAAAAAATGAGCAAGAAGATTCAGTTGCGCGCCACGAAACCTATCGACTCATTAAATCCTTGCGAGCGAGGATAAAAAAAGAGTAATTTGTAATGGACAAATTCATTTCTAAAGCGGATATGGCGATACAAACAAACTGGTGCATCATAACAGGCCCTCCCTCTTCAGGTAAAACTACCCTGATTAACGCACTCTCCGTACAGGGATATCAAACAGCCCCTGAGATCGCCCGTGCTTATCTAACCTATCTTTTATCCGCGGGCGAAATCCGTCAGTTCCACAATAGAGGGGAAGCAGCCCTTCAGGATAAAATTTTTTCCCTAAAACTGGAGCGCGAACAGCAGTTACCTGTCAATGATTTGATTTTTTTCGATCGCGACCTGCCCGACAGCCTTGGATATTACCGCTATTATCATTTAAATACAGATAAAATCCTTAAAAAAATGCGCCACTACCGCTATAAACACGTTTTTTTTCTAGAAGGATTGCCCGTCATTTACGATAACATTCGCTATGAGGATGAAGTCACCGCAAAACAGCTTGGGCAGTATATCTATGACGCTTATCTGGAATTAGGTTATGAGGCAGTCAAGATACCGCCTGTTTCGGTTGAAAAACGCATCGAAATGATTTTGAAAATTGTTAGGGATCATGCCAATAATCAAGGATCAATATAAGGTAAATACAGGATGAAATTAACCTTTTTAGGCGCAACCCAAACGGTTACCGGTTCCAAATACCTAATCGAATCTGCTCAACGCAAAATCCTTGTTGATTGCGGATTATTCCAAGGATATAAAGCGCTCAGGCTTAAAAACTGGTCTCCGTTGCCAGTCCAGCCAAAAGATATTGATGCTGTTATTTTGACGCATGCCCATATTGATCATTCAGGCTATCTGCCCTTATTGGTAAAAAATGGTTTTACGGGATATATCTATACAACTCAAGCGACATTTGACCTATGTTCCATCTTATTGCCAGACAGCGGGCATATCCATGAAGAAGATGCCAAAAAAGCCAATTTATACGGTTACTCAAAACACCACCCTGCCCTGCCTTTATATACAAAAGAAGACGCGGAGCGTTCTCTTTGCCAGTTTAAGACCATACAGTTTAGCAAATCATTTGATTTATTCGATACATTTGAAATAACCTTGCGCCGCGCAGGCCATATCTTGGGTGCCGCAATGGCGCAAATAGAAACAGAAAAAACAAAATGCCTGTTTACAGGGGATTTAGGCCGCCCGCTAGATCCTGTCATGAATCCGCCTGATCTTGTACAAGACACGGACTATTTGATCCTTGAATCCACCTATGGCGACAGACTGCATGATCCAAGCGACCCCAAAGACAGGTTGGGTTCAATCATCAGGGAGACCGCAAAGCGGGGAGGAAGTATTTTAATTCCTGCTTTTGCCGTAGGACGCAGCCAAGCTGTTTTGTATTATCTTCAAAAGCTTAAAGAAGAAGGACAGATCCCAAATCTTCCTATTTATCTCGACAGCCCCATGGCAATCGATGCAACAAAAATTCTGCAGAAACACCTGGGAGAACATAAGCTTTCTTATGAGCAGTGCGAGAAGACATGCCATATAGCTAAATACATCAACACCGTTGAAGAGTCAAAACAGATCGACCAGGAGACAATGCCAAAAATTATCATTTCTGCCAGCGGGATGATGACCGGGGGACGTATTTTGCACCATATAAAGGCATATGCGCCCCACTCGAAACATACCATTCTTATTAATGGATTCCAGGCTGGCGGCACGCGCGGCGATCGGTTGTTAAAGGGAGAGCGTGTTCTAAAAATTCATGGAAAAATGGTTCCGATTAATGCTCATATTGAATATCTCACCAATACTTCAGCCCATGCCGATTATGAAGAAATATTGCAATGGTTAGAAGGATTCAAGCGCTTTCCCCGAAAAGTATTTATTACCCATGGTGAACATCAAGCCTCCTTGAGCCTCAAAAGTAAAATTGAATCCCGATTTGGCTGGATGTGCGAACTGCCGGCATACCTGGATGAAAAAATTCTATAGGTTCATTGAAGTCATAATCTATTTGCAACAGAACCCCGATTAAAGTGAATACTTATGTTTCAGTACGACATTTAGCCCTTTCTCGGTTAAGGAGAGAAAATTGTAATGTTGATCAGCCGTAGTCCTTTCAAGCCATTCATTGGCTATGCAGATATCCGCCAGTTTTTCAACCTGGCGCAAGCTTAGATCATCACCGTATTTTTCCCTTAAGCTTCTCAGCATATCATCGTCAATGCTGAGAAATACCTGATTATGAGCCAGGCCGCGAACTTCCATGTCCTCATAAAAATATAGAAGCAATCCATATTCATCCATATCATATCCTTATTTTTTGTTCATCCTTTCATAGGCCGCAATTTCTATTGGCAGGAACTGCAATATCCATCATTTTGGGATTAGGGAGATTCAAATTGTTCATCAGCTCAATATATTCCTCGCGGTTTTTCACCTGCAATCTTGGATTATATTTTTTTTCCTCTGCGATAGAACTTACGGTCATTCCCTTGTAATCATGGCCAGGATAAACAAGCGTTTTTTCCGGCAGATTAAACAAGCAATTCATGATGCTATCATACTCCTTGCCCGCATCGCCATTTTGAAAATCTGTTCTTCCGGTTCCTCGTATCAGCAACGTATCGCCTGTAAATACTCGATCATTTACAAAAAAACAATATGAATCATCTGTGTGGCCAGGCGTATGAAACATTGTTAGGGTTAAGCCGTCAAACTCTAATTGGTCTTTATCACGAAATTTTTTTGATACGCAATCAGCCAGGCTTTGCTCGCCCATCATGGATTGACATTGCAGCGTTTCCCGCAGCTCTCCAATTCCTGTGACGTGGTCGGCATGCAGATGGGTATCAAGAGCGGCTACCAGAGTTAATCCCAACTCCCGGATCAGTTGCACGTACTGGCTAACATTTTTTTTAACCGGATCGATAATGACCGCCTTTTTTCCATAATCAGCCGCAATCAAATATGTATAGGTTGAAGATTCACTATCAAACAATTGTCGAAATAACACTTTTCTACTCCTTAAACTAAAATGGTTATTGCGTATTGCGCTTGAATCGTATCAAAGCATGATTTGCACGGCTCACAGCGTCATGAAGCGCTTTTGCAGGACTTTTTATTCCAGAAAACATGGACTCAAGCTCTTCGTCATTGATTTGACGAATTTGGTTATGTATTCCGGTCAACCCCCGCACTGCTTCATCGGTATTTTCCGTTAATTCCTTTTGCGCCAAAACTAGTGTCGGATGGGCGCTTAATGCCGGCAACTTCTGATATGCCCCCTTTGTCCCGAGAGGCAAATATCCTGTATTTAGATGCCATTGCAATTGTACTTCAGGTCTTGAAAAGTAAATAAAAAACTCAGCAATGCCTTCATAAACCTTATCAGGCAACCCGCTCACAACCCATATGGCAGCGCCGCCAGTTACGTTATTAAAACGTTTGGGGCTGATATCTGCATCATAGGGCAAGGAAGCAACCCCAATTCGAAACGAAGCCATGGCAGCAAAGCTGTTATAACCGCCTGAAGATTGCGAATAAAGAGGGCAACGCCCGCTGGTAAACAAAACCGTT
>NZ_LNYK01000014.1:113778-123724 GCF_001467825.1 Legionella londiniensis | reverse complement strand
CCGCCATATTCAAAATATTGCTTTTTTTGCCATTCAAGTAGCCGCTCCAGATGATGAAGTACAGGCGGGTTATCGTACACCGCTTGATTACCATTTTCTGCGAACATGCCTAGGCCATGTATTGCCGAAAAAGATTCCATAAGAATCCAGGCGGGATGGCCTGTGGTATATACACACTGATGTCCAGCCTTATGAAGCTTTGCGGCCAAAATTTCGAATTCTTGCCAGGTTTTTGGGAAATTCTTCTCATCATAGCCAACTGCTGCCAAAGCATCTTGATTATAAAAAATTACCGGCACGGACAGGTTAAAAGGCATTGCCATTAAAACACCATTGACCGTGTAATATTCCCTGGCAGCGCTGAAGAAACTTGATTTTGGTAATTGTACTGGCTGATGAAGCATCAACTCGTCAATGGGTTTTATAACGCCTTTGGGCGCAAGCATTGCCCGGGTGCCAACCTCAAATATCTGGATCATGGCAGGGGGTTGCCCGGCGCGGAATGCGGCAGCAAAACCAGTCAAGGTTTCTAAATAATCACCTTTATAAACTGGTTTTATCCTGAATTTTTTTTGGCTTGCATTAAACCCGCTGACTATTTTTTCAACCTCTTCTCCCAGATGGCCTGCCATAGAGTGCCAAAAAGAGATTTCGAGAGGCTCTGCAAATACAGAATTTAAAAAACCAGCAAGGGTTAAAATAAAAAAAATCCGCGGCAAAGTCATGATAGAAGATCAGGGTAATCGCTGAAAACCGCGTCCACGCCTTCTGCGATGAGTTTTTTTGCCTGGCGCCTGCTGTTGACGGTATATGCATATAACTTATAGTCATACTGCTTGATTTCTGCAATACGGCTTTTCGATAAAATATGTTTGTTGGCGTGAATAGAGCAGCAGTCTAGCTCTTTAGCAGTTTTTGACCAGTTATCCTGCCACTCATGCATTAAAAACCCGAGCGGCATTTCAGGCGCAATACTGCGGCATAAACGCAATACCCTAGTTTCAAAGCTTGAGACAAGAGGCATTTTTTTGCTCTCTGGCCAATAGCTGTGAACTTCTGCCAGTACCGCAGTTGTAATTTCTTCTACATTGTCTGGGTGGGGTTTGATTTCGATATTTGCCGCCATATCATGCTCATTAAGCCAGCGCAGTACTTCTGTAAAAGCAGGTATTCTTTCACCGCGAAAGCGTCTTCCAAACCAGGATCCTGCATCCAGTCCCCTAAGCGTTTCGCTGCTTGCAAGATGAAACGCGCCGCGAGCGTTTGTAGTTCGGTTTAACTCATCATCGTGAAATACAAAAAGCTCGCCGTCCGCACTTTGCATGACATCAAATTCGATAAACCGAGACCCCATCTGTCGGGCTCGCTCAAAAGCTGCTCGGGTATTTTCAGGTGCGTAGGCCGAAGCGCCGCGATGAGCAATAATTTTATCCTGCAACACGCTCAATCCCCTTTTCCGGGTTAAACCGGTTTGAGGCTGCCTCAACTACAGCAGTCATGATGATTTCATGACTTACGGCCAGATCGGGTGCTGCGCTACCCATCGCCATCATATTGACCGTTTCCTGGGCACGGTAAGCCTTAGGCTGCGGCTGTATCTCCCCATCCTGGAAAAATAAACGGTTTAAACTGTAACTTTGGCCGGTAAAAATTTTGTTGATACGCGCCATTTCTTCCGTTGCTTTCTGATACAGTGTTTCACGCAGTTCAGCCTTTGCCTTCTGAATTTCTGCAAGGCTCGGTTGGAACTCAATGGTACTGACTTCATAATTCGCGCCCGGTTTGCTGACTGCTTTCGCATTTTGATAAACATGGCTCAGCAAACTTTGGTCCACGCGCACTTCAGCCCTGACCGTTAATTTTTCAAGGCCCGAGGAATCCTGGGAACGGTCAAACTGCACAATATGCCAGTCACCTTTGGCAATTTTTGCAAGTTTATCCATGATATCTGCACGGGCTTTAGCCAAATCTGAGTCAGTTAAGGTTATATTGACCCCGACCACCAACAATGCAGTCCTGGTGCTTACCCATTGCCTTGCAGTGACCTGAAACGTGATTTTATCCAGCGCAATATCCGGTTTGGTATTTGCAAAACTTAAGGAAGTTATTAAAAATAAAGTAAATATCTGTATTATTTTTCTCATACTGACCTCAAGAATCAATTTTAAGTGAACAGGGAACGTTTAAAACCATAATCCGCGTCAAGTCTTTCGGTTCTGTAGCATATTTCTTGCAATAATCCGAGTCTAGTGTACGCCATGTTAGTATTTTATGCCATGAGCTTTTCTTCTCATTCCTTTCATTTCGCCATTGATTTAGGAAAGAATAACGACTATAACTTTACACATTATTGTTATAGGGAGTTTCTGTATGATTTCTGTCGATACCCTGGCCACCAGCGGCGCTGTTATGAAGCATGAAGATGATTTTCTTGAGTATGCCTTAAATCGCGGATTTGGCGAACTGCACTTTAAAGTTGACAGCAAAACCGGCATGAAGGCAATAATAGCCATTCACAGCACCAAACTTGGCCCTGCGCTTGGAGGATGCCGCTTTATTCCTTATCCCGATACATTTTCCGCCCTGTTTGATGCCATGCGGCTGGCCCGCGGCATGAGTTACAAAGCAGCATTGGCCAATCTGCCTTTGGGAGGTGGAAAAGCCGTTATCATTCAACCTGAAACTGACTATGACAGGGAAGCTTATCTGCGCCGCTTCGGAGAGTTCGTCCATGACTTGGGCGGACGCTATATCACCGCTTTGGACAGCGGAACGCAATTAAGCGATATGGATATTATCGCTCAGCATACAGAATATGTTGCAAGCCTTTCCAGTTATAACGGCGATCCCTCTCCTTATACAGCAAAAGGGGTTCTCCGCGGCATCGAGGCCGCTGTGCTGTTTCAGTTAGGAAGAGAACGGCTCGAAGGCCTGCATGTTGCCATCCAGGGATTAGGTCATGTTGGGTATCTGTTGGCCAGTTACTTGCATGAAGCCGGCGCAAAACTGACTGTAGCCGATATTAACCCCCAACGCGTACAAGAGGCAGTGGCGGCATTTGGTGCAACCGCTGTTGCCACTGAAGAAATACATAAGGTTCCCTGCGATGTATTTTCACCCTGCGCATTGGGAGCTGTTATCAATGACATCTCCATTAATCAATTGCAAACAACGATAGTCGCGGGAGCCGCCAATAATCAGCTGGCCCATGCCTATCACGGGCAAAAATTACATGACAGAGGCATACTTTATGCGACAGACTATGTCATCAATTCTGGCGGTCTGATTTTCGCAGCAAGCAAATATCTTAAATCTGCGGAAGAACAGGTAGATGAAAGGATAAATGGCATTAAAACCACCTTATTGCAGATTTTCACCCGTTCTAAGGAAGAAAACAGGCCTGTCAGTGAAATTGCCGACATGCTGGCACAGGAAAAACTCGCATAAAAATATAAAGATATGAAACATTTAAACCTGACTCCCGAATTATATGAATATCTGCTGGAAGTTTCCCTGCATGAACATCCAGTGCTGGCCTCGCTTCGCGAAGAAACTGCCAAATTACCCCTGGCTGTCATGCAGGTAGCGCCCGAACAGGCCCAGTTTATGCAATTCCTGTTAAAGTTAATTTCCGCAAAGAAAGTCCTTGAACTCGGAACATTTACCGGCTACAGCGCCTTGGCAATGGCACTTGCCTTGCCTGATGATGGAAAATTAATTACCTGCGATATCAATTCAGAATGGACTGATAAAGCACAAACTTTCTGGAAAAAAGCCAAGCAGGAGCAAAAAATTGATTTGCGCCTGGGTCCCGCTTTGGAAACCATGCAGGAACTTCTCAATAACGGCTTTGCGGGCTCTTTTGATTTCATTTTTATTGACGCAGACAAAACCAATTATACTCATTATTACGAACTGGCGCTTAAACTTGTCAGCCGTAGGGGTCTAATTGCCATTGATAACATGCTTTGGAGCGGCAAGGTAATTGATGAGGAAGAAACAGGTGGGCAAACTCGGGCCATTCGAGAACTGAATCAACGCATCAACAATGACAGGCGGGTTTTTGCGAGCCTCTTGCCTATTGCTGACGGTCTTTATCTAGTGAAACCCAATGAATCCTGAGCTTGCAACATAGAACCCTCTTCTTAAAGAACAACAAGGAGGCAGTTGAATGAACAATATCTCTCAAGACAATCCCTGTGGTCTCAACGGATTTGCATTTCTTGAATTTTCAGGCCCAGACAAAGCGGCGCTCAAAAAACAGTTTATCGACATGGGTTTTCATGAAGCTGCCCATCATGCCCATCAGGACATCACCCTCTTTGAGCAGGGCAATATCCGGTTTATTGTCAATGCCGCGAAATCGTGCCAGGCAGAGTCGCATGCGAAAACTCATGGGCCAGGAGCCTGTGCCATGGGTTTTCGCGTAGCGGATGCAAACAAGGCTTTTAATTATGCCATCGAGCATGGCGCAAAAGCCTTTAAGGAAACAGGACAGGTGAATCACCATCTGCCGGCCATAGAGGCAATTGGAGGCAGCGTTATTTATTTTACCGATGCATCCCATCAACCTTTTGCCGGAGAATGGATAAAAAAAGATGGCAGCCATATAAAAGAAGCCGGTCTTATAGAAATTGATCACTTAACACATAATGTGTTCCGCGGAAACATGGACAAGTGGGCTAATTTTTATGAAACGATATTTAATTTTCGTGAAATTCGTTTCTTTAACATCAAAGGGAAAATGACCGGATTAATCAGCCGCGCATTAGCAAGTCCATGTGGAAAAATAAAAATTCCTCTCAATGAATCCAAGGATGATCATTCGCAGATCGAAGAATTTTTACACGAGTATCAGGGAGAAGGCATTCAACATGTTGCCTTAAGCACAGAAAATATTTATCAAACAGTACGGCAACTTAGAAATAATGGAGTCAAGTTTCTTGATGTGCCGGACACCTATTACGAAATGGTAAACAGCAGGATTCCCTGGCATCAGGAGCCCTTAAACCAATTGCGGGATGAAAAAATTTTAATAGATGGCGAAGCAGATCCTGAAGGCGGATTGTTGTTGCAGATTTTTACAGAAAATATTTTTGGCCCAGTTTTCTTTGAAATCATTCAGCGCCGGGGTAATCAGGGTTTTGGTGAAGGTAATTTTCAGGCTTTATTTGAGGCAATTGAACGCGACCAAATTCGCCGCGGAACACTTCAGGAAACCCAATAACCTTAAACAGGATGTATTATGAAGTTGGCAACACTGAAAGTTCAAAACAAAAGAGACGGGGAATTATGTGTGGTCAGCCGCGATTTAACTATGGCCGCCCTGGCAACACATATCATTCCGACCTTACAGGCAGCAATTGAAAACTGGCAAGAAATTGAGAAGCCCTTGCAGGAAACCTATAACAAACTCAATCAAAAAAAAATCCAGAATGCGTTTCCTTTCGATGAAACGCATATGGCTTCCCCCCTGCCCCGTGCCTATCAGTGGGCAGATGGCAGCGCCTATGTCAATCATGTAGAGCTCGTGCGGAAGGCACGAGGCGCGGAAATGCCTGAGAATTTCTGGACCGATCCCTTAATGTACCAGGGCGGCTCGGATGGTTTTCTTGATCCGAGAGCCCCTATCATCGTTGCAGATGAAAGTTTTGGCATCGATTTTGAAGCAGAAATTGCCATTATTACCGATGATGTTCCCATGGCAATTGATGCAAAGAGCGCAGAGCAGCACATCCGTTTAGTCATGCTGGCTAATGACGTGTCCCTGCGCAATTTAATTCCCGGCGAACTCGCCAAGGGATTTGGTTTTTTCCAGTCAAAACCGGCGGGCAGTTTCTCGCCCGTTGCCGTGACGCCTGACGAACTGGGCAAATACTGGGACGGAAAGCGGCTGCATTTGCCCTTATTGAGCTATCTTAACGATGAGCTCTTTGGCAAGCCCAATGCAGGAGAGGATATGACTTTTTCATTTCCTGAGTTAATTGCGCACGCAGCCAAAACAAGAACTTTGGGGGCGGGCACGATTATTGGCTCGGGTACTGTATCCAACCTGGATCGCAGCAAAGGTTCTTCCTGCATCGCGGAGAGGCGCATGCTTGAGATCATAAAAAATGGCAAGCCCGAGACTTCCTTTATGCATTTTGGCGATGTTATTCGCATTGAGATGCTCGATGAGGATGGACGCAGCATATTTGGCGCTATTGAACAGGAAGTTCGGCCGCTTAATCAGGAAAAACTCAACGACCCTCAAAGGATTCAAAGTGAAACTATATGATTACTATCGCTCTTCAGCGAGCTACCGGGTTCGAATTGCCCTGAACTTGAAAGAAGTTCATTATGAAACCATTCCCGTCCATCTGGTGCAAGATGGAGGACAACAACATAAACCTGAATATCTGGCTGTTAACCCCCAGGGTTTGGTACCCACATTGGATGAAAACGGCCATGTTTTATATCAATCTTTAGCCATCATTGAATATTTGGAAGAAATCAATCCAAATCCTGCATTATTGCCGCATAATCCCCTGGCCAGAGCGCATGTGCGCGCCATTGCCCTGATGATTGCAGCAGATATCCATCCCTTGAATAACTTACGGGTTTTGCAACAGTTACGCAGCCAATTTAAGGCGTCTGACGGGCAGATAGAGACATGGTATCATCACTGGCTGAAAAAAGGCTTTGATGCCTTGGAATCCCGTTTAAGGCAATCGCCCCGCAAAGGGCATGTTTGCTATGGCAGCGAAATTACTCTTGCAGACATTTGCCTGATTCCCCAGGTCTATAATGCCAAACGATTCAACTTTCCACTGGACAATTATCCTCTTATCCGGGAAATTAACGAGTATTGTTTAACAATCCCTGCATTTTATAAAGCATCTCCTGAAGCCAACATCGAATAACAAGCAGTGTAGATAAATCCAAAAAAAACCGCAATGTTTTAATGATTGCGGTTTTTTAAGAAGCGTTCTAAATCAGCTTATTATTTTTTAATCAAAAGGGATATGTTCATCCGGAATATAGAGATAAAAACCTTTGGTAATCAGGATAACACCAACGATAAACATGAGCGCTATAATGACGTAATACGCCGGGCCCGCAACTGTTTTTTGAGTAAATTTCAACATTTTTTCTGGAAAAGAGAGCCAGATAAGTGACTTAATTAAAATAATCCAGGAAATTATCGTAATAAAAACCCTTGGTTCCCATACCCAAAAATTATGAACCACCACCAGCAAAAGGCCGAGTAACAAACCAAACGAGGCGCCTGTCAATATACCCGGATTTTGTGCTGTCATATTTTGTACCAAAGCACGATAATAAGGCGTTCGGCTTAACAAAATAACTGACATAAAAAGCAGATATAAACCAAATACTTGCGCCAAAATATAAGAGTGGAATAGTGCACCAAACATTGTTCTGCTCCCTGCATAAATGTACTAATATAATTAAAGACTTAATTTCGTAAGAATGCAAATTTTTCTAACCACTGGACGTCCAAAGCTTGCCCTTGATCATTCACAAACAATTTTTTGTAAGCTCCGTCTAAAACCATGCCTGTTTAATTTCAGAAATGCCAATATTCCGCCCTTCTTGCTTAAGAATTTTCCAAGTTGGAGTGCAACGCTGTAAATCACCAATCAACGCTGTGTTCTCCCCGCATCGATAACGAATCGGAAGACCATCATAAGCTTCGCCTTGCCCTACAGCAGAGCATTTTGTTCCATCTGCGAGTTCTATTGCCCATGGATAAGCTTCCGACATATCCAGAGCATGGTGGCTTTTATTATCCAAAGAACCATTGACCTTAATCTCTATGCTGTTGGCAAACCATGGCGAGTACGGGCACACCGCAATTTGCCTTGTTCCGTATGTATTTACAAAACAGGGATCATAAATTGTATGATTGGCAATGCATCTCCATGCATCTTCCCGCTTAATCAAGAATGATTGCTCGGAGCAATCTCCCATGAGACTTTGCTCAATATGCGGCTTTGGGTGTTTATCAGTGGCTGCAAACGGTCGATAAAGCCGCAATTCTGTGTCCGCGGCACATAATATAGAAGTCCATAATGCTAAAAATAAAACGACTCCGCGCAGCATCATATTCACACCTTAGGTTGGTTTAGTGTATTATTTAATTATACGATGACCATTAAATAAACCGCCAATGACCGGGTTCGCGAAAACATCTTTGCAAATCACGCATCGTTAAAAATATTGCTGTGCATATTTTAATAAACCCGTGCGAATCCAGTTTCTTTTTCAAGCTTAAGGCTTGAGCACTGAATGGTTATGCAAGTAAATAATTTCCACGTTTGCGGGATGTCCGCAAAGCTTTGGATTGTTTTTTGGAGTGGGGAATGCCAGAAGTTTATACCGTAAAACAATGCTTACAAGGTGAAATCAGCGTTGATGAAATCGTTACTGTCCGCGGATGGGTAAAGACACGTCGAGATTCCAAAGCAGGTTTATCCTTTATCAATCTGCATGATGGTTCTTGTTTTTCACCGATACAGATTGTCGCAGGCAGCGATTTGGAAAATTACCAGCGAGACATCTTAAAAATAACCACGGGTTGCTCGTTGATTGCCACAGGCAGGCTTATTCCCTCCCAGGGCAAGGGGCAGCATTTTGAGATCCAGGCAATGAATATCGAAGTCACAGGCTGGGTTGATAATCCGGATACTTACCCTGTGCAGGCAAAACGTCATACCATGGAGTTTCTTCGTGAAGTCGCACATCTACGCCCCCGCACAAACACAATTAGTGCCGTAACCCGGGTGCGCCATTGCCTGTCGCAGGCAATTCACCGTTTCTTCCATGAGCGTGGATTTTTTTGGATTCATACCCCAATTATCACAGCCAATGATTGTGAAGGAGCAGGGGAATTATTCAGGGTAAGTACGCTTGATCTGCTCAACCTCCCCAAAAATTCTCAGGGTAAAATTGATTTTTCTGAAGATTTTTTTGGACAGGAAACATTTCTTACAGTCTCTGGCCAATTGAATGCCGAGGCTTATTGCCTGGCCATGTCCAAGGTTTATACCTTTGGGCCGACATTTCGCGCTGAAAATTCCAATACCAGCAGGCATCTGGCAGAGTTCTGGATGATTGAACCGGAATTGGCATTTGCCAACCTTCAGGACATATGCAACCTGAGCCAGCAATTGTTACGTTTTCTTTGTGCAACTGTTCTGGATGAGTGTTCGGATGACATGAACTTTTTCAACCAATTTGTCGATCAGGAATGCATTGTGCGCCTTGAGCATATTGCAGACTCCGACTTTGAGATGATGTCCTATACAGATGCAATTGAAATCCTCAAAAAAGCTGATTTGCCTTTTGCTTATCCTGTCGCATGGGGACTTGATTTGCAATCGGAGCATGAGCGTTTTCTTGCTGAAGAGTACTGCAAAAGACCAGTGATTATCACGGACTATCCTAAAGAAATCAAAAGCTTCTATATGCGACTTAATGACGATGAACGCACCGTCGCCGGCATGGATGTTTTAGCTCCCGGAATTGGAGAAATCATTGGGGGAAGCCAGCGCGAGGAGCGTCTCGATATTCTTGATAAACGTATGGAAGAATGTCATTTAAATAAAAGCCAATATCAGTGGTACCGTGACTTAAGGCGCTACGGGACCGTGCCGCATGCCGGCTTTGGGCTTGGCTTTGAGCGCTTGATCAGTTATGTAACTGGCCTTGGCAACGTGCGGGACGTTATCCCCTTTCCCAGAACTCCAGGTCATGCGGAGTTTTGACTTTTTTGTTTTTCCCTGCCATGAAATAAAAATGGCAGGGTATGCTACAGCAATTTCCCTTCCTGCAAATGCAGTACCTTATCCATGCGATTAGCCAGTTCAATATCATGCGTCACGATAACGAGAGCTGTTTGCAATTTTTCATTTAAACCAAGCATTAAATCAAAAATTTTAAGCGC
>NZ_LNYK01000014.1:97698-113707 GCF_001467825.1 Legionella londiniensis | reverse complement strand
TGCATGATCAAGATTGCCGGTAGGTTCGTCAGCCAATACGCAGTGTGGCTGACGAACCAACGCACGGGCAATGGCAACCCGCTGGCGCTCCCCGCCAGAAAGCTCTGAGGGTTTATGACGCTCCCGTTCACTTAACCCCACTGCCGCCAATATGTTGCGAGCCAAATCCTCTGCTTCTTTAAGGGGCTTTTGAGCCAGTAAAAGCGGCATGGCAACATTCTCGAGCGCGGTAAACTCGGGCAATAGATGATGAAACTGATAAATAAACCCCATCGTTTGATTACGAAGCTTGCATCGCTTGCGTTCGGATAAAACCTGCCATTCAGTTGATTGAATGAATACCTGACCAGCCGAGGGCTTATCAAGGCCGCCCAGTAAATGCAGCAATGTACTTTTCCCAGATCCGGAAGGACCGACAATAGCAATTCTGTCGCCTTTACGAACCGTAAAATCGATTTGATTCAGCACCTCAATTTTGTGTTGGCCATCATGATAGGATTTGCTTAACTGCCGGCAATCAATAATCACTTCATTCATAGTGCAGCGCCTCCGCTATAACCGTTTTTGATGCACGCCAGGCAGGATAGATTGTTGCCAGAAAGCTCATGAACAAAGCTGCAAGGCAGACTTGCCATAAGTCCCGAATCAGGATTTTTGATGGCAGGTAATCGACAAAATAGATATTGGATGACAACAATTGCACGCCCAACAAGGATTGCAAAAAGTTAACAATTTCCGTTGCATTACTGGCCAGTAACAAGCCGCCCAATAACCCAAGCAACGTACCCACAATACCAACCATCATCCCCTGGACAATAAAAATGCAAAGAATAATCCCAGGTGTTGCGCCAATGGTGCGTAAAATTGCTATTTCCGCCTGTTTGTCATTCACCACCATAACGAGTGAAGACACAAGGTTAAATGCGGCCACTGCAATGATTAAAAGCAATATAAGAAACATCATGGTTTTTTCCATTTTGACAGCCTGGAAAAATGCACCAAACTGTTCCGTCCAGTTGCCAACCTGATACTCTGGGCCCAATTTCCGGGCGAGCTTTTCGGCCAGCATTGGAGCCTCGTATATATTATCAATTTTTATTTTGATGCCGGTCACATCAGTTCCCAGGCGCATGAATTTCTGCGCGTCTTCGATGTCCATAAAAATCAGCTTTGTATCGAAGTTAAATCCCGTACCGGCAGAAAAAACACCCTGAACAGTAAAGCGCTTAAAGCGGGGAATCATCCCTGCGGGAGTGACTGTAGCCTGCGGAATCATGATAGTGACCTTGTCACCTAACATAACGCCAAGATTATTGGCCATGCCTCTGCCAAGGATGACGCCAAAATGCTTTAACCCCTGCATATCGCCGGCAATCAATTTATCCTGCAAGTGATTGATACGCTCTTCATATTCAGGAGAAATGCCGGTTAATACCACGGGCAGTACTTGTCCCTCATGAGTCAGCAACCCTTGTGCCCCGACATAAGGCGCTATGGCTTTAACGCCCAGCATTGCTTTAACCTGCTCTGCCAATGCCTGCCAATTACTGATTTTATCATCCTGGCCGGTAATAGTGATTTCCGGCGCCATATCAAAAAAGCGATGATGGATTTCTTCATCAAAACCATTCATCACAGAAAGTACGGTAATGAGCACCATAACACCCAAACCAATACCCAGCATGGAGCTTAGCGAAATAAAAGAAACAAAATGGTTTTTCTTTTTGGCGCGTGTGTAACGCAATCCAATGAACAAAGCTATGGGTCTAAACATAGTCGGCAATGAATGGTGTAAAATCATATTGTAGTTAAAATTAAAGAGACATGATACCTTTGCATCCAGTTCGAACGCACTTTTAGCTTGCAAGAATCAGTCACGGAGCCTAAAATAATTCCACATACTTCCTGGCAAGAGCCGCATAGTCGAATTCAGCTTTGACATATTGCTGCCCTTTTAGCCCCATCATTTCTCTTTCGGTTTCCGGGAGCTGGCTGGTTTTATGAATACAATCTGCAATCTCTTCTGGCGACTCTGCCGGGCAATATCTGCCACAGCCCACTTTTTCAACCATTCGAGTTGGGGAGCCCCCTGATTCAATGATTGGCTTACCCGCCATCATATAGTCAAACACTTTATTGGGGCTTACGCCATATTGATAAATGTCAGCATTGTTCCATCCCAAATAAAGAGCATCCATTTCCCTTAAAAATGCAGGGATTTCCAATTTCGAGATTGGCGGCAAAAAGGTAATATTTGTAAGACTTAAGGAATTTACTTTTGCGTCGAGCTGTTCTTTTAAATTTCCCTGGCCAATCAAAACGGCATGAACAGGAACGTTTTTCCTTCCTAAAATTGCCATGGCATCGATAAGGTGATCCAGCGCATTCGGTTTTCCAAATGCGCCTGCATATCCTAAAAGAAAATGTCCGGATTTTTTTAAGGCCTGGATTTTCAGGGCCGCCGGTTCAGAGAGCTTCCTGAAATTTTCAAAAGCCGCGACACTGGTTCCATTTGGTATAAACCGATACCGCTCGCCGGCCAGGCCTCGTTTTTGCATGTATGAAAAAGCATTATCCAATACCGAAACCACATAATCTGCACCTTGATATGCTCTGCGTTCAATGCGGCCTAACCAAAGCACTAAAGGGTGCCAGTTTGGAATACCTAAAAGACGCTGCAGCGATAAAGGCCATAAGTCCCGAACCTCAAAAATTAATCGGGCATGACATTGTCTGGCTAATTTTTCCAAAACCGGATAATGGAACGGATGGGCTGATGAGGCAATGATCACATCGGGAACACTGGTTATTGCAAGAATATCATGCAGGCGGCGTTTGAACCCAGAGGCATAGCCCAGCATGTTCAGCATGCGCCCGGGGCCGTTTCCCTCATATGAAGGCGTTTTCAGGGTAATAAAAGGGACATCTTCAGATATATCCAGCAAAACCGGTTCTTTTTGTTCTACAGGATTTTGTTGAAGATGGTGAAAGCTCGCTCCAATTACAAATGCATGATGTCCCGCGTGGTTAAATGCCTGGGTTAGATAAAAAGGACGATAAGACATGCCTTTTAGCGGTGAGCCTGCATAATGATGGCAATACCAGATTGTTTTTCGCTGATCTGACACACTACCCTTCTGAAACTGGATAAATAATTAAGGCCTGTTGACTGGGTTACAAGTATAAAATACCATCTAATCTTCTGAAAATCATCAAGAGTATGCCGTGTATAAAGGAAAACGTATTTGTGTAGTGGTTCCTGCCTATAATGAGGAAACCCAAATAGGAATAGTCGTCAACACCATGCCAAAATTTGTCGACAAAATCGTTATCGTTGATGATGGCAGCAAGGATAAAACCGTCGAAAAAGTCAAGGAATTACAACAATCTCATGAGCGTATTGTCCTCATTGAACATGAGGTCAACCAGGGTGTTGGCGGCGCCATTGCAACAGGCTATAAATGGGCGCGGGATAACAACATGGATGTTGCGGCTGTTATGGCAGGAGACGCGCAAATGGATCCTGAGGACTTGCCTGCAATTCTTGACCCGGTTGTAGAAGATAAAGCCGATTATTCAAAGGGCAACCGTTTGACTTCAGGCGAAGCTTATAAAAAAATCCCTAAAATCAGATATTTTGGCAATTCAATTTTAACCTTGCTGACAAAAATTGCTTCTGGATATTGGCATATCACCGATTCACAAACAGGCTATACTGCGATTAATAAAAAAGCGCTCGATTTAATCGACTGGGATACCATGTACAAGCGCTACGGCCAACCAAATGACTTATTGGTTCGCTTAAATATCTATAATCTTCGCGTGAAAGACGTCACCATTAAACCCGTTTATAATGTTGGGGAAAAATCCGGCATCAAAGTCAGAAAAGTCGTTTTTTCCATAAGCTGGCTATTGTTGAAGCTTTTTTTCTGGCGCCTCAAGGAAAAATACATCATCAGAGACTTTCACCCCTTGGTATTTTTCTATTTTCTTGGATTCTTTCTCTTTTTCGTCAGCTTAATTTTTATTTCCCGTATTTTTGGGGTATGGATGCTAACTGGCCATATTCCGAGGCTCGCTGCTCTCGCTTTTGTCTTTTCTTCCATCATGAGTGTGCAAACCTGTCTTTTTGCAATGTGGATGGACTCCGATTATAACCGAGACCTGGTCGCTTAAAAGTGAAGCTGAGAGAAGCTAATGGATTTTACCTTAAAGACTTATGAGCAATTGCTTAGAAAAATACAACATACGAACCATAAAACCTGTACAGTGTATGAGTTCATGCGCGATAAGGCAGCAGCCGATGATAAGCTTATCGTGCTGCGTCATGACGTGGACAGAAGACCGAAAAATGCCTTAAAGATGGCTAAACTCGAAGCCAACCTTGGCATCCAGTCTACTTACTATTTCCGTCATATGCGAGAGACCTTCAAGCCTCAGATTATCCGCGAAATTGCAAGCATGGGTCATGAAATTGGCTATCATTATGAAACGTTAGCCAAGGCGCGTGGAAATTATGAAGAAGCGTATCAAATTTTTAAGCAAGAACTTGAAAATTTTCGAACTCTTTATCATGTTCAAACAATTTGCATGCATGGACGGCCTTTATCGCGCTGGGATAACCGTGATCTTTGGAAAAAATTTGATTATCAATCCTTAGGTCTTATAGGCGAGCCTTATTTATCCATAGACTATGCAAATATTGTTTACCTAACCGATACTGGGCGCTCGTGGGATGGAGGAAAATATAATCTTCGAGACAGGGTCAAACAGGAAAAGCCGCAACATGTGTTTAAGAAAACTCAAGACATAAGCAATTTTCTGCCGAACAACTCCAAAACCATTATTCTGCAAACTCATCCTGAGCGTTGGGCTTATTCACCGATGAGTTTTTTGATATCCTTTAGCGCCGATCAGGCGACAAATATGGTGAAGCGCGTACTTTTTCATATTCGCTCCTAGCATTTTATCATGCGATTTGGGCGGAAATTTTGGTGCATTTATGGATAAAGCTATTGCCGAGCTGCAGCATGAATCATTAATTGATCGCGTGGCTAAAATTAAAGATAAGCTGAAAGAATATCACGTATCAGGAAAAAAGCTCTTTGCTACCTCATCATTTCAACCACAAAGCTTGCCTTTATTGCACATCCTTTCAGGCATGGATTTTGTTATCCCCATCTATTTTCTGGATACTGGCTATTTATTTCCTGAAACTTATCTTTTTAAAGACCAGTTGATTAAGCTCCTCAATCTGACGGTTATTACTCTGAAAGCAAATAGCTCAATGCTGATGCAAATCGATCAACAACACCGCTTTTTGTTTATGACCAACCCGGATAGATGCTGCGCCATTAATAAAGTTCTACCTCTTGAACCTGTGTTGCAATCACATGACGTATGGATAAGCGGTGTGAGAGCTTCGCAAAGTGAAACTCGAAAAAAAATGAGTGAAGAAGATCAAGGGAAATTTGGAATAACGCGCTACCACCCGCTTTTACAATGGACTTCCAAAGAAATATATTATTATTCAAAATCTTACCAACTGCCTGAGCACCCGCTGCACTCTAAGGGATATGAAAGTATTGGCTGCATACCCTGTACCGCCAAAATCATGGATGACCAGGCGTTTTCGCGAAAAGGACGCTGGGCAGGCATGAAAAAAGAGGAATGCGGTTTACACACAGAATTATTGGAAAAAAAGTCAATATGAATATTTTAATCACTGGCGGCGCGGGTTATCTCGGTTATGAACTCACAAAAATGCTGCTTTTAGATCCTTCTGTAAAGCAGGTAACCGTGTATGATAATTTTTTGCGGGGAAATTATCATGTGCTAAAGGAATTTGTAAACGAACCCAAAATAATCCTCGTCCGCGGTGATATTCTTGATACCGGCAAGCTCGAAAAATGCTTGGCGGGCGTTGATGTTGTTTGTCATCTGGCCGCTGTCGTCCGCGCTCCATACAATGAAGAATTCACCCACTTGTTTGAGCAAACCAACCACTGGGGAACTGCATCCCTTTGCGCGGCACTGGAAAAAAATAACGCTCAAAGATTAATTTATATCAGTAGCGGCGCAGTATACGGAGTCTCTAACCAACCATTCTCCAAAGATAATGAGCCAAACCCTGCCTCCGGCTATGGCCATTCGAAATTAAATGGGGAAAAGCAGCTAGAACGGGTCAAGGCGCAGATGAATGTGACCATTCTTCGACTCGGCAATGTATTCGGCTACTCCCCTGCCATGCACTTTGGTTCGCTCATTAATAAATTTAATCTGGCCATGAGGCTTAATGAACCTTTATTGGTCCATGGCTGCGGCAACCAAATCAGGCCTTTTATTCATATTCAACGGGTGATAAAAAGCATTTATTTTTTTCTAACCCAAGTGGATTATGATAAGCATTCCATTTTTAATATTTACGATTTTAATGCGAGCATTAATGACATCATTCAGAGTTATCGTGAGCTTTCTTTGGATTTTGAATTGATTTATGTAAACAGGAATCAGCGTTTACAGGATTTAAGCCTTGCAGGCAACAAGCTGCTTCATGAATTCATTGGTGAGCCGCTATCGTTTACTTCTTATATTCAAACCAGCCTGCTTTAAGCAAGGTGTACTGATTGGATTAAGTGCTTGCTTTTTTATCAAGGCGAGAAAATATAACGTCATATGCTTCCAGTAATACTTTTGACTCGTTTTCCCAATTAAATTCAGCTAATATGGCTTTTCTTCCATTCTGCCCCATCCGGTAAGCTTTATGAGGGTTATCCAACAAATCATGGATTGATTCTGCAATCATTTTTGGATTCAGGGGATCTACTGTTATTCCACAATCATATTTTTTAATGATTGCTTCCCAGTCAGGAAAATTCGATGCGATAACAGGAAGCCCCGCAGCCATGTATTCAAATAATTTCAGCGGGTAACTTGTTAGGAATGTTTTGGTGGGATGCAAAATAACCAAGCCTATTTTGTGCTGATTGAGTACTTGGCTGATTTGCGGGAAAGGCAGCCAGGACAAATAGTGAACAGCAGGATTTGGCCTGATGTATTGTTCATTTAATTTTTGGGACATATTGCCTGCCAGAGTTAAAGATACCTTTTTGGTCTTATTTAGCTGGTCAACCGCTTGAATCATTTCTTTAAGGCCGCGCTGTTCATTCATGCTTCCAACATAGATTAATTCATGTTTTCTTCCTGCGTAGTCCTCAAAGCTGAAATCACTCGCATTCACTTCAGGATAATTTCTGACAAGCTTTACTTTATTATCCGGAAATTTTTTAGCAATCGCAGGCGTTACTGCAATGATTGAATCAAAACATTGACCTGCAATTTTTTCTGATAGTTTTGCGGCATTTGCTAATATGATTCTTAAAAATTTTGGGATATGCCCTTTTAGCAAAATATCTTCAGGGACATCTTCATGCACATCATAAACGACTTTTTTCCCTAAAAGCTTAAACATCAAACCAGAAAAAATCAGCTCTGGATCATGAAAATGAATAATCGCATTCTTTTGCCGCAACACTTTCATGAATGCTTTCAATTGATAGCGCAAAAAACGATCAAGGCGGTTTTTCGGATGGCCTAATGATATGATATGAATTGCATCGCGGGTCAAATTCTTATCTCCCGGCGCAAGCAAAGTTACCTGATAGCCACGCTTCGCCAACCCCATGCATTCCCGGTAATAAATTCGGGGGTCATACGCCCCATGCACGGTTGTCAAGTGGACTATTTTTTTATTCATGATGACTATTACCAACCAGCGTCAAATCAGGCTTGCCTATCTTTAAGCTTATATCTCCCTGTGGAAAATATGCAGGTTTCTTATAAGAAATTACAAGTCGGTAACCTGAAATTTCAGTATTAATATCCACATATTTTTCAAAATCTTGCTCGGTGAGTTTGATATTAATATCCTGATATTTTTCTGACAGGTTTATTCTTTTTCTATAGGCACTAAAAGTATTTCCTTGAAACGAGTCACCTATTATTTCAATCATTGCCTCCCCTTGGCCTTTTATAGAGAAACGAATATCGCTTAACTTTTTCGAAGGATAAGGGAGCATAGGACCGCTAATCACATAGAGATTACTGTCTTGGGGGGCAAGTTGTATTGTGTCATCTTTGCCATCAGAGAAAGCCTGCCATTTATCGATATAATTCATATAGGTAGACTGAAATCCAAATAACCTTTTTAATCGATCAAAATAAGCGCGGGCTGGAATCGGGCTTAAGATGCGCCATCCCGCATTGATAAGGTTATTTTTAATCTGCAAGTCATGTTCCGGACTAGTCGGATAATGAACTTGCGCCAGATCCATATCTTGAATATTTGCCCAGCCCTTGCCTGTGAGAACAAAAACCAAGCGGTAGTTTTTAGGTAATGCGCCTGTTTGAAATTGCGCCGTCTTGACGATAGTTTCTTTATTAAACAAAATGGTTTGCCAGATTTTTTGCAAACCCAGATAGCCCTCTTCACTATACCCTGCCAAGTAGACAATCAGATTACCATAGCCCTTAATTTTTGTACTCAGCTGATAAGTTTGATTTGGATTTAGTGCGATATCACCCTTATGCTGGTTGGACAGAAATCGGCCGAAAGATCCCCCATACCACCCTTTGCTTCCTGATAAAATGTATGACAATGTTGGGAAAGATGAAATATTAATAATATGGATGCCGCCACCTTCGGTTTTTCTATCTCTTTTTATCTCGCCGCCGCTATAAATCAGCCAGTTTATTAATTCTTGCTTCTGGCTTAATTTTGAAAAATCCTTGTTATTAATAAAAACTTCATCCAACTTATACGTTATGGGATTAGGAAGCAGCTCATAAAGCTTGGCTCCTCCATGCTGGTAAATGAGCTTTGCGATACCAGGATCGCCGAGAACTTGCGAAATATAAGATTGATCAATATAGGATAAAGGATAATTTGGCACAGCTATGTATTGAATGCCGAGTCCAACCAGGGCCTTATACGTGTCCCATTTGGATTTGGCGGTATATACCGGCAGCATTCGGGGATCGGTATGATAGAAATACTGTTTATTGGCATAAAATGCTGCTTCTGCGTTTCTAAATGACAATAGAATTGAATCTTTTGGCGCATTATTTCGATAAAACTCCAACAAATTATAAGTATCCTGGGCATGTTTTGCTTTCACTTCATCATCATCAAACAGCGTATTCAATGACAGTTTATAATCAAATACGCTGTTTGCTGGAAAGGAAAAAGCGAGAATGAAAATCAACGCGGATCCCGCAAGCGGAATAAGGGCCTTGTATCTGAATTGAAAACACTCAAGAAGCCTTGTTATTCCCCAACCGCCTAATATCGCGATAAATGGCTGAACACTCATCATATAACGATTACTGGCAATGAAATTATTGTTTTTTATCAAGATTGATAAAATAACCATGCCAAAAAAACACATGACCACTAAAAATGAAATGTTCCAGCTGGCCTGAATCCTGTCTTTTCCTGATATGCCGTCAATAAAAAAATGCTGAATATCTTTTTTGCGAATGGAAATGAGGGCTAAAATCAGAACAATATAGCTGAAGCCAAAATAGAGCGTATTATAAAATAAGCTGAAAAAGCCGTTTATCCATTTCTGGGCGTTTGTAGAAATCTCGTTTATGATTTCATAGATTTCAGAAAAATGAAGAGTAGGAACAGTTCTGACAATCGTACCATCATGAATCAAATATCCCGTTGTATATATGTTAATCGCATAACGGGGCGCAACAAACAATAAGCCTAGCAGTGTTACGAAAAAAACCTTTTTCAGACGCTGAATGATTGGTTCACGGGAGAAAAAAAGATAAATAAACCCAAAAATTGGTATTGCCAGCACTCCGATGGAGTGGCTATACAAACACATGCCAAGTAAGAAACCAGCGGGTAAAATAATTTTCCATTTTTTACAGGCCGTCAATTCTTGCAAAAACATAAAAAACGCAAAAAATGTATAAAGCCGCAAAGGATCGATTTGATGCCTGATAATACCGTTTAGTAATAAGGGAGTTGATATAAATAATAAGGCTGACCAAAAAGCGATCTTTTTATTCGTTGGTGAAAGTAGATTGATGATTAACGCAAAAATACAGGAAGCATAAAACGGCGCTACAATTTTAATTAAACCAAAATGTTCTGCTGTTCCTTGTATCAAATAGGACCAGACAAATAAACTTGAATAAGCTAAAGGATGTGTAAAAGGAGCGATAAACCCACCATATTCAGCTCCATTCATAATGGGATACATCCGGGCTGAATGCTCTGAATACATGATTTTTGCAAGCATCGCATATTCTAATGCATCATTTTCAGAGTAAGGTAAAAAAATTGCTAGAAAATATCCAACTCCAACCAGAATAAGGCCTAGGAATAAAATGAAATAAGCGGTTTTTTCCCGGGTTATATTAATGCATAATTGTGACCATGCTTTCTTTGCAAATTGAGGAAGAGAGCTTAAATACCTGCGAAAACAGATAAAAGGAATCAGGTATAACAGATTAACGAAACCGATATACACCCAGTTGGAATAGCCTGGCAGCGCAAGAAACAGCATGGTAACAATCCAGGAAATGCTGACAGGCCCTAGCCCAAAGCTATATATCAAGAGATTTCGCTTATTTTCGCCCTCAGCCTGAAGCAGGCGGCAAAAAACCTGATATATCACCAAAGAAGATATACCGTATGTAAAAATAAGCTGAAAAATAATAAAAGTGAGGGGATAGTACGCGGAACTCATAAAATATTTTCCTTCTTTATTCCAGCAGCTCAAGCTTATTCAAGCGAGACTTCAACAACATAAGCAAACCCTGGGCTTTATGTGTCTCTTGATGTTCGGTTAGATATTTTTTTCAATCAGGTAGTGCGGCTGTGTTTGATTGGCTGCATATTTTTTTGCGGCGAGTAAGTTTAACAAAAACAAAATTACATAAGCAATAATCATCAATATAGAAAACAGAATAAGCGTTGTTTCCGGCGAAGGCTTGGGAAAGTGATAATATGCCGGTAAAAAAGAAAGGCATAAAAGGCATACTAACATGATGCTCCAGAGCAATGCCTGCCCTTGTCGTTTCAAAATAGCTAAATTTTGCGAAGAAGAAACAATAGCAAAGCGCACTAAGAACATGACAGACATGATCTGCGCATATACCCCTGCCTGCCCCCAGTTATCTCCAAAAATAAACTGAAATAATAGAGGGGCAAACAACCCGATAACCAACATGGGAATCAGGCCTAAAAGAAGCAGAGAACAGGTTGTTTTAATATAAAACAAACTCAAAGCGCCCGGATCAGTGTTAAACAATTTGGCGCCTTTATTTAAATAAACCTGGCTGACTGAAACACTAATTAAATCAAGTGGGCTATAAACAGCCTGCATGGCCAAGGCAAACCAGGCAGCAACCTGGGTATCATAAGCGCTGGAGACTAAAATCACAGGCATATAATTTGCGATCCCAAGCATTAAAATAGATAGGCTGGAATGGAATAGAAACTGTTTATTTGCCCTGGTAATTAACCAGGCATTTTGCAGTCTTGCAAATACAGTGGATAAAAATCTTCGATTAAAGAGTTTTTTAATCAAATATGCCAGTGCCGCAGCCCAGCTTGCAACCGCTCCCAATACTAGGCAGAGTGCAGATGGAAAGAAAAATCCAAAACCAATCTGAACAAACAGTAGCACAGGCGCTTGAATAAAATTAGCTTTTCCTACGGTTGCAAATAAGTTATTTCTAACCGCCCAATATAAAAGGCTGTTTCTAAAACCAACGATTAGCACACCAACTGCTATCAACCAGATATAGCCATCCAGAGCTTCAATCTGCAAGGCATGTAAAATTATTTTTGAGAAAAAGCAAGTCACTGCTAAAAGAAACAAACTCATTACTGTTGTAATGAATAAGCAGGCGGCAAATAAATTTTTTGCATCAGTTTTTTTTTGAGGCAAGGTAATTAAGAGTTCGCCACGCAAACAGGCAACTTGATTCAAGGTATACATGATCGCGTTAAACACCGCATACACGCCAAATACAGCAGGGATATACAAGCGGCTAACGACTGGGATACAGGCAAACATGAGTAGTTGTGAAATGATTGTCCAGCTTACCACAATAGAGGAATTTTTAAGAAACCCTTCATTTTGTGCCATTAGCTTCAACAATTTATGTTTCATGTATGCTGCTCAGCTTGTTTACCATCCACATCTCTCAACCAAATCGTAAGTAGCTAGTCGCTGGCGCGAAATTAAAAAACAGGCTCTCACTTTCAGCCGACTTCCCGCGACTTGTTCGCGGGAAGTTGACAAAGATTAATTGGCGTTATAACTCAATTTCGCGCCAGCGACTAATTACCTAACATCTATAAAGGCTTCAAGCCATAACTCAATTCCAACTAACTGCCATAAAGTGTAATCATCGCACCGTTTTTTCTGAAAACTTGCAGCAACCGACTGGATAGCTCGTGGGTGAAACAGATTTCGTTTTGATAAAGCATTGAGTTTATCCTGCACGAGATCATTTAACACATGACGAATCCAAAAATCCATGGGCAAATCAAATCCTTTCTTCTTCATAGTTAAAGAAGAAGAATCAATGTACTTTTTAGCGACTTCGCGCAAAATATATTTGCCTACTTTGCCCCGCAATTTATATTGGGACGGTATTTTAAATGCGGCCTCGACCACATTATGATCAAGAAAAGGAAACCGGCCTTCAATGGAATATTTCATCGTGAATTGATCAACCCGGTATACATGGTGATTACCGATGTAATTCATCATATACATATAACACATGGCCTCAATATAATCATCGAACTGCACATTGGCGGGAACATAAAGCTCCCTTAGTTTTTCAAGTGAGCGCAGTTCTTTGACGGACTCATCGATAAACAGCCTATTTTTTTCAAAGGAAGACATGTTATTCAGCAATGCACCGTGAAGATCAGCATTGCTTTTCACATAAGACAAATCCAGAGCCCGCCGCCAACGGGGGTGATATAAGCTTACAATTTTTAAAAAAGGCAATAAGAGTTTTAGTAAACTGTATTGCTTTGCCAATTGGAATGTTTTGTAGCCCGCAAACAATTCATCCCCGCCTAATCCGTTTAAAATAACCTTCACACCATGGCTTGCGACCAGTTTGGAAATGATCAAATTAGGGGATAGTGAAAAGAAAGGCTCTTCATAGGCCTTAACGCAGCCATTGATTTCATCCAATATGGCTTCAGGCTTTTGCATGTGAACAATGTGCTCCATGTCATACATGGCGGCAGTCGCCCGCGCTTCATCTACTTCATTCAAGTAAGCGGCCTGCTCACCTTCAAAACCCAGCGTAAACGCTTTGATGTGCGGGTGATGTTTTGATGCAATGGCGGAAATGGTCGTTGAATCAATGCCGCCGCTCATGAACGTGCCTACTGGCACATCACTATGCAACTGGTATTTGACGGAGCGGGTAAGCGCTTCATCTAAAAGTTCTACCGCCTTCTGCTCTGATAAGGCATGATCTTGCGCATTAACAGGAATCTGCCAATATGATTCTTTCACCATTTTACCGGTAGAGATATTAATCTTTAACCAATGGCTTTGTTCCAGTGCAAAAACATCCTTAAAAGAAGTCAAGGGCCTTGGGGCAACACCATAACTCATGGCATGATACAAGCCTTCAAGGTTCACTTGGGGCGTATAAAGGCCTGATGCGATCAGAGTTTTTATATCTGAGGCAAAAATAAAAAAACCATTTTGTATGGTGTAATAAAAAGGCTTGATCCCAATGCGATCGCGCGCGCAAAAGAGTGTGTTCTCTTTCGCGTCAAAAATGGCGAAAGCAAACATGCCGTTGAATTTTTGTAACGCTTCTACACCCCAGAGCGCATAGGCATGCAAAATAACTTCTGTGTCGCTGTGCCCCAATAATGTTACACCCTTTTGGGTCAGCTCCTCAGCAACTTCCAGGTAATTAAACACCTCACCATTATAGATGATCCAGTATCGCCTGTCCTCAGTTGCCATCGGCTGGTGGCCTGTGGGCTTTAGGTCAATAATTGAAAGACGGCGATGAGCCAGGAACACATCTCCTTTTTCGGGATAAAGATTTTCAATACGGGTCTCTGGCCGGTAAAGCTCCGGAATTTGGGAAAAATTGGCAGTATGCCTGCCTTGTGCGATCCTTAACTGCGAATTCGTCTGTCTTATCAAATAGCCTTCATCATCGGGCCCGCGGCTTTCCATTGCATTGGCCATTTTATGTAACGCCTCTGATCCTTCAAAGCTTTTCTGATTAAAACAGATGATACCCGCGATTCCACACATTATTTTTTTCTTTGGCGGTTAAAGGGGTTTGATTGTAAACAATACATTATTGTTATGCAATTAGCGATGCAGCAGTTGAAATGAAATTGAAGCTAAATGGTCATGACTATATTGTTTTTGTTCATATAACTTATCATTTTTTCATCATTTATATATGGATATAATCTTTCACCGTCTTTAAAAATTATTTTTTGAAATCTTGTTTTGCCAAACTCTTTGTGATTTTTTCCATTTGAGCTGTTTATATAGTAGGGAAGCAGATAATAATTCAAATGTTTGTCTTTATGGAGAATGTAATCTTCCGCGGAAATATCAGCAAAAAAACCTTGGAAACTATCAAATATGAAAGGCTTATTATTAATAACTGCCTCCACATACACATGGCCATAGTCTCCAACTCTTTTAGCAGGTATTCCAAAATTGTTCAGCAGCATGTATAAAAATATTGCATGATTACTGCAGTCGGCATATTTGCCATTTAAAAATTGATTCAACGATACTCGATCCTGTTGAGAATGAAACCTTTTTCTGTCCCACAAGTTGGTTACTTTTGCGGTGATATAGCCTGCTAGTAGAAGTTTCTCATCGGTAATTTTCCATTCTTGCATTAAAGTCGGCTTTAACAAAGCAAACTCTTTCTCGAGCAAACCCTTTAATTCTTCCCAGGTTTTGGCCTTTTTTAAGTTACTGTTATATTTGAATTTTTCATCAACAGAACTTCTCAACTCCACAATATCCAAATTATCTGGAACAATTTTGTACTTATAATAAACTCTATTGAATTCTGCTTCCCACGCATTAATGCTCTTTTGATATTCTGAGAGCTGGGTTTGATATTCAGACAGTCGGGATTGATATTCTGAGATTTTAGTTTTATATCGGGCTTTAACTCTTACGTATTTATAAATACTAAAAGATGCTGTCAACAAGTATATTAAGGCCAATAGGCTTATGATAATTTTATACTTATCTGAGGAAGGAAAAAATTTAACCTGTTTTTCTGCAAAGACAATAAATTTATTCTTGATCATTAGAAAAACTCATTTGGTAATCCCCCCATTTTTGGTAATCCCCCCATTTTTAACTGACGCTAAAAGTAGAAACCTAGGCTGCTAGAGCCAATTTTCTTTTGGGTGGTATACCTCCAATTGCCGAGTTAGGACGTTCATTGTTGTAAGACCAAAGCCACTTGGTGGCCTGTTCTTGGACTTGTTCGATACTCTCAAATAAGTATTGATTAAGCCAGTCATACCGAACAGTGCGATTATAGCGCTCAATATAGGCGTTTTGCTGCGGACAACCTGGCTGTATGAATACAAGCTCAATATCGTGTTTTTTAGCCCATCTTGCCAGCTTATGGCTTACGTATTCAGGCCCGTTATCACAACGTATCTGCTTAGGCTTGCCTCGCCATTCAATCACTTGCTCCAGTGTCCGGATGACTCGAGCAGAGGGCAATGAAAAATCGGCTTCGATTGTCAGGCCTTCTCGGTTAAAGTCATCAATAATATTCAATAACCGATAACAGCGTCCATTATCCAGTTGATCATGCATAAAATCCATTGACCAGCACTGATTGCTTGATGTTGGCACGACCAGGGGCTCAGGCTTTTCCCTAATTAACCGTTTTTTAGGTTTTATCCGTAAATTCAACTCGAGCTCTTTGTATACAC
>NZ_LNYK01000014.1:43207-97688 GCF_001467825.1 Legionella londiniensis | reverse complement strand
CCGTTGTGACTCCATTTTTATCTCGTCCATTGCTCTCGCTGCCATTGCTATTTGGGCATAATTAAATGGTGATTGAACCTAATATATATGAATAAAGGGATTCTCTTTTTATATAAAATTCCAAAATCTTGCAAGAGCAGAACCCCTCGTTTGCAAGAAGGGGAAACGGGGTTGATTGAATTCTACAAACCACACTATTTTGGAAAAATTAATTTTTAAATCGTATCTCTTGCAGTAGAATGAAAAATCATACCCATCAAGTTTAATCAACCTTCGAGTCATAATTTATGTTGCAGCAATATAAAACAGCGGGCGGCGCGGTCATTGAGTATGAAGAGCAGGCTTTATCTTATCCTCATGCGCTTTTACCCTTGCTTGAACGGCTGGATTCCCAGCGTGGAGCTTTATTTGCATCAAGCTTTGAATATCCCGGTCGATACACCTGCTGGGATATTGGTTTTTATAATCCGCCCCTGGCGATTTCCGCCATAAAAAACAAGCTTAAACTTCAGGCGCTCAATCAGCGCGGTGAATTGCTTTTGGCAATGATAAAAGATTTATTGGCAGAAGATCCTGATGTGGCATTGGTGGATTGGGAAAAAACGAGTTTTCGTCTCGCTGTTAAAGATTCTCAAGCAATTTTTACCGAGGAAGAGCGCAGCAGGCAGCCGTCTATATTTTTAGTTCTTCGAAAAATAATCCATTTTTTTAAATCAGATGAAGGCTATCTCGGCTTGTATGGCGCTTTTGGGTATGACCTGATTTTTCAGTTTGAGTCAGTTAAGGCCGCAAAAAGCAGGAATGGCGAACAACGGGATATGGTGTTGTACTTACCCGATGAAATTTTAGTAGTCAATCATCGTAAAGAAGAAGCGTTCATTCGCCGTTATGATTTTTTTTATCAGGGTAAAACAACTCAGGGTCTGGCTCGTGATGGAGAGTATGCGCCTTATCTACCCATCCATAAACCTGAAATCAACGCTGATCATGAACCCGGTGAATATGCAGCCGTAGTCAGCAAGGCAAAATCCTATTTTGCCAGAGGCGATTTATTTGAAGTGGTGCCCAGCCAGACTTTTTTCCGTCATTGCCCGCAGCCTCCCTCTGTTGTCTTTCGCCGCCTGCGCGATGTAAATCCTTCTCCTTACGGTTTTTTAATGAATCTTGGTGAAAACGAATATCTTGCAGGGGCATCTCCTGAAATGTATGTGCGCGTACAAGGGAAACGCATTGAAACCTGTCCCATTTCAGGCACGATTAAGCGTGGAAGTGATGCCATGGAAGATGCGCACAACATTCAAATTCTGCTTGATTCTGAAAAAGAAGAATCTGAATTGACCATGTGTACGGATGTGGACCGCAATGATAAATCCCGTATTTGTGAGGCGGGCAGCGTTCGCGTGATTGGTCGGCGTCAGATTGAACTTTATTCCCGGCTAATTCACACAGTCGATCATGTTGAGGGACAGTTGCGCGAAGGCTTTGATGCCATTGATGCTTTTTTAACCCATATGTGGGTTGTGACTGTAACCGGCGCACCAAAACTTTGGGCAATGAATTTTATTGAAGAGCATGAAAAATCACCCAGAAAATGGTATGGCGGCGCTGTTGGCTGGTTTAATTTTAATGGCAATTTGAATTCAGGACTGGTTTTAAGAACCATGCGGATAAAAGAAGGCATTGCAGAGATCCGTGTTGGGGCTACTTTGCTTTATGATTCCTTGCCGGAGGCAGAAGAAGCTGAAACCCGCCTTAAAGCCGCGGCGATTTTAGACCTCTTGCAAAAACAAGAGGGGAGAGAATCTCATAATACCGCGTTTATGCCGTCCCATGGCCAGGGTAAGAAAGTTCTACTGATTGATCATCAGGATTCTTTTGTCCATACACTTGCGAACTATATCCGTCAAACTGGCGCAAAGGTGCTGACTGTGCGTCATGATAATGCACTGGCTTATTTGGGGCATTCAACCTATGATTTAGTGGTACTATCCCCGGGGCCGGGTAAGCCCTCGGATTTTAATCTTAAAGAAACCATTAAAGCAGTATTAGACAGGCATATTCCTTTATTTGGAGTCTGTCTTGGTTTGCAGGGAATTGTGGAGTATTTTGGCGGGCAATTGAAGGTGCTTGATTATCCGATGCATGGCAAGGCCTCAATGATTCAAGTTTTGCAAAATGACGGATTGTTTTCCGGCCTAGGAGAATCTTTCAGGGCAGGGCGTTATCATTCGCTCTATGCTCCATTGGAAGCCTTGCCTCCTGATTTAACGGCCACGGCTGTCAGTGAAGACGGAATTGTTATGGCGGTATCGCATCAAAGGCTTCCTGTCTTTGCTGTTCAATTTCACCCGGAAACCATTCTGACCATGCATCAACAGGCCGGTTTACGTATTATCAGCAATTTAATGAAACTAGTTGATGCTTATGCGGGATAAGATACTGGTTCTTTATGCGCTTTCTATAGTACTTGGAGCAGTTACTGGCTTTGTCGGCGCATATCTGCAGATCAGCATCCATTTGATGAACAAGTTGCTGGTCAACTGGTTTGCCTATGCAGAATCAAAGAACTGGCCTGTAGGACTTGTATCTGCGCTCACCTCGATGTTTATGGTATTTATAGCCTGGGCCATGGTTAAATGGATTGCTGCCGAGGCCTCCGGCAGCGGCGTGCAGGAAATTGAGGGAACTTTATTGCATGAGCGCCCGATATTCTGGCGCCGTTTACTGCCGGTGAAGTTTATAGGAGGCGTTCTTGCGATTTCCGCTAAAATGGTGCTGGGTCGAGAAGGGCCAACCATTCAAATTGGCGGCAATCTTGGTGAAATGTTAGGCGAATGGTTTTCTATGGCAAGACGAAGACGGGATGCGCTGATTGCATCAGGAGCGGCAGCAGGGCTTGCTGCCGCTTTCAACGCGCCGTTAGCCGGCGTGCTTTTCGTGCTTGAAGAAATGCGCAATGAATTTAATTTTTCATTCATCAATTTCAAAATGGTTGCCATAGCCTGCGTCTCCGCCACCATTGTATTGCATTTAATCATGGGAGCGCATCCCGTCATTCCAATGGACATATTCACCTTACCCAGCCTTGAGTCATTATGGCTTTTTTTTATTTTTGGCATCGTGGTGGGATATGTCGGCCTTTTGTTTAATACCGTGTTGATGAAAACATTATACACCCTTGATAAGTTACCTTCCTGGTTAAAAGATATTTATGTGCTGTTGGTTGGTTTGCTTGTTGGCTTTTCAGCTTATATCTATCCTGGAGCAGTTGGCGGCGGATATGAAATCATCGAGCAATCATTAAGCATGTATCCAGGTCTTGGTATCTTGTCTATTTTATTGCTGGTGCGATTTATTTTCACCATCATGTGCTACGGCACAGGCGTACCGGGAGGAATATTCGCACCCATGCTTGCCCTTGGCACCTTGCTGGGTTTAGCGGCCTCTCATATTCTTCAGGGGTTATCCAATGATATCACCATTCATCCCGGCATGTTTGCTGTGGCTGGCATGGGAGCATTGTTTTCAGCGGCAGTGCGTGCGCCTGTCACAGGAATTATTCTGGTCGTTGAAATGACACAAAATTATTCTTTAATTTTACCATTGATGGTGACTTGCCTGACATCCACAACCGTAGTTCAGTTGGCTAAAAATCCTCCAATTTATACCCAGCTCTTAAGGCGCACTATTAAGAAATCTGAACTGGAAGCGGATAACCAGAGATAAAACCGGAAATATGGGGGTAGTGACCTTCGTTTGCCAACTCACTTTTTTCCTTTATACTATTGCCTGTTGTCCAACGTTCACGACTGCACAGAAAGCGTGATGGCAAAATACACACAACATTCTAAAATAGCGTTCGTTTTAATCGCTCCCCAGGTATTCATAACTTTCCTTTTTTTTATTTGGCCGGCATTGAGCGCCGTCTGGCAGTCTTTGTTTTATAGTGATGCCTTCGGGCTTCATAGTCGATTTGCAGGCTTTGGAAATTTTATTGATCTGTTTTCCACTCCGGAATACAGACATGCTTTTATGATTACATGTGTTCTTTCTTTTTTTGTAACGATCTTCACCTTAAGTTTTGGGCTGGGTATGGCCGTCCTCGTCAATGCCCTGCAGCGAGGCCAGAAGGTATATAAAACGATGCTCATTTGGCCTTATGCGGTGGCTCCTGCAATAGCTGCTATCTTGTGGCGTTTTTTATTTCATCCTACCCTGGGTTGGATTAGCGGCCTTCTGCACTGGTGCGGTCTTGAGTTTAATTACCTTGTGCATCCATATCAGGCTTTGCTGGTCATTATAATTGCCGCAAGCTGGCAGCAGTTTAGCTATAATTTTCTCTTTTATTTCGCAGCCCTTAAGCTGATTCCGCGTCCACTGATTGAGGCGGCCATAATAGATGGGGCATCAAGCTGGCAGAGATTCTGGCAAATTGTTTTTCCTTTGCTCTCACCAACGACCTTCTTTCTGCTGGTGATGAATCTTATCTATTCTTTTTTTGATACATTTGGAATCATTCAGGTACTCACCAATGGCGGGCCTGGGCAGAGCACAACTACCTTAATTTACAAGGTATACCAGGATGGCTTTGTCGGAATGGATCCCGGCATGTCTTCAGCCCAATCGGTCATCATGATGGTTATTGTGGTTGGTTTAACATTGCTGCAATTTAAATATCTTGAGAAAAAGGTTCATTATTGAAGATGGTTTATGCAGTCTTTCCAGATCGGGGGTTCAAGTTCACCGGTGGAGCAACTTGTTTATGAGGTTATTTTCCGGTTCAAAAAAGATGAACAAAAACGACAATCTTTCCATTCATTCCCATGCAATCGCCATCCATCACGCAGGCATGAATCATGACAGCCTGCTGAAGCAGGTTAAGCTTGCAATCCAAAAATGCAAGCATTTATGGCCCTATATGTTATGTTGGATGTTCATCGGGAGCATGTTTCTTCCGCTTTATCTTGCATTGGTTGCGGCCAGCCATGAAGGCAAAGCCTTAATGCAAAGTCCCTTGCCTCTTTTGCCTGGGAAATTGTTAATTCACAATGTCAAGGAGGTATTAAGCAGCGGTTTGGCTGCAACAGGCGGGAAACCCGTGCTGCCAATGCTTATTAACAGTTTTTTGATGGCTTTTTTAATTGCTGTCGGTAAGGTGATGCTTGCGCTATTCTCTGCTTTTTCTTTGGTGTATTTTAAATTCCGTTTTAAAAAAATTTGTTTTGCTATGATTTTTTTGACTTTAATGCTTCCCGTCGAAGTGCGGATTGTACCTACATTTCAAGTGATTGCATCCCTTGGGTGGTTAAATTCCTACGCGGGTTTAACTTTACCGCTAATGGCTTCGGCCACCGCTACATTTCTGTTTCGTCAGTTCTTCCAGACTGTTCCTGGGGAGCTTGTTGATGCCGCAAAATTGGATGGCGCAGGGCCTTTACGTTTTTTCACCGATATTCTTATACCCTTATCCAGACCGCAGATTGCGGCAATGATTATCATCATGTTTGTATATGGCTGGAATCAATATTTATGGCCCCTTGTTATTACCACAGACAGCAAAATGGCAACAATTGTTATGGGTATCCGATACTTGGCCGGAGTGGCTGACCAAATTCCGCAGTGGCATTACATTATGGCTGTAACCATAATTGCCTTGTTACCACCGTGCCTTGTAGTCATTACCTTGCAACGCTGGTTTGAAAAGGGGTTATAATCGCTATGGCTACGGTAAATATGATTTCTGTCAGTAAGATATATGATAAAACAGTTATCTTAAATGATATTAATCTTAACATCGAAAAGGGGGAATTTGTGGCGGTAGTTGGTTCTTCCGGCAGCGGTAAATCAACTTTGCTGCGCATGGTTGCGGGGCTTGAGCAGGTCAGCAGCGGCCGTATTTTAATTAATGATGAGTGCGTGAATCAAATTCCTGCTTCACGTCGAAATATGGCAATGGTTTTTCAAAACTATGCTTTATATCCTCATATGACTGTCTTTGCCAACATGGCCTACGGATTAAAAATGAGAGGAATGAGCAGGCACCTGATCCGCCAACGGGTTGAAGAAGCCGGAAAGCTCCTGCAACTCAGCGATTACCTAAACAGAAAACCCGCGTCTTTATCTGGCGGCCAGCGCCAGCGTGTCGCCATGGGGCGAGCCATGGTGCGCTCTCCCGCGGTGTTTCTGTTCGATGAGCCGTTATCGAATCTTGATGCCAAACTGCGCATGGAAATGCGCCATGAAATAAAAAAGCTGCATCAGAAACTGCAGACCACTTGCCTGTATGTGACTCATGACCAAACGGAAGCTATGACCCTTGCAGATAGGATTGTGGTTTTAAATAAAGGGAATATTGAACAGGTTGGGACGCCGCAGGAACTGTATCAAAGCCCCAAAACGATGTTTGTAGCCGGCTTGATTGGGCATTATCCCATGAACTTTATACCGGCAACGGTGGATTTGCATCATAAAAGGCTCGCAACCAGTGTGGGTATTAGCCTGCCGCTTCCCAGAATGAATCAACCTGTGCTCTCTGGGGAAAATGTCATCATCGGCATACGCCCGGAACATATTACTCCTGCTTCAAGTGAGGACAAAAATTGCCTGTCATCTCAAATAGAATTGATTGATGATATGGGCGCAGACAAGTTGGTTCAGGTATTTACTGAACCAGGGAATCTTAAATTAAGCGTGCGTTTATTTGAAAACAGCTTATCCTTCAAACAAAAATTGTCTCTAAAAATTGATTTACAAAAAGCAGTTCTATTCCACAAAATCAGCGGCAACCAGCTTGGAGCATGGCATGACTGAAAGCAAGCAAGATTTAAAATCCATCAACGCTCCTTTATATGGGTACCTTAAGGCGCTTTATTTATCTTTTTTTTCGCAAAGGCTCTATAAGGATGTAGGCAACCGCTGGCGCGGTTATGGCGTCGTTTATCTTTTATTACTGCTTGCTATCTTAAGCATTCCCATTTCTCTCAGGATTATGCTCGATTTTAATGAGTATTTTAATCAAAATCTCATAGAGCCTTTGCGAAAGTTGCCTCCTATCATGGTGCAAAATGGGGAAGTAAACTTTGATAAACCGATGCCCTATATCATCAAAAATGAGAAGGGGGAGCCGATTGTCATTATCGACACCGAAGGCAAATTTAAAACAATTTTCAATCAATTTCCCAAGCTGGCAATTTTAATTACCAAAAATAAAATTTACCATCGCATCATTCGTCCACGGTTATTTTTTGCCAACGAAGCGCCTTTGCCTGATGAAGTTGCGGTGCAACCCTTGAGCAAAGAAAGCAACGAAATCTTTGTGGCTAAAGACTGGCTTGAAACAAGCGGGGTATTAAAATTCAAATATTTTGCCATGATGGTGATTTATCCTTTGGTTTTATGCTTTTTCTTTGTTTTTTATTTAAGTACACTGCTTGTCTTTGCTTTTTTGGGCCAATTGCTGGCACGGATGTTTTTTGATTTAAAGCTGAAATTCAAGGAGTCCTGTCGAATTTTTGCAGTGGCATCGACACCTCAGGTTGCGCTTTTTATGATGTTGCTCTCAACGGAATTTTTATTTCCCGGTATTGGATTTGTCTGCATCGCGTTGCAATCAATTTATTTTTGCTATGGGGTAATTGCTGTTAAACGTTCCAGATCTGCTTTGGTGTATCGATGAGCGAATTAATTCATTTTGCTCATGGAAACGGTTTTCCATCGCCATGTTATCGCCAAATGTTAAAGCATCTTGAGCAACGCTATGAATATTGCTTTATTGATCGTATCGGCCATAGCTCTCAATTCCCGGTAACAGAAAACTGGCATTTTCTGGTGCAGGAAGTGGCAGAAAGCATAAAGCGTCAAGCCAATAGGCCCGTGATTGCTTTAGGACATTCATTGGGCGGTGTATTAAGTTTTAGGGCAGCAGTTGAATATCCAGGACTAATAAAAGCCGTCATTATGCTTGATTCACCGATATTAGGGCGTTTTAAATCAAATTTATTGCGTTTATCTAAACTCTTAGGCATGATTGACCATATAACCCCCGCTTTTCGTACGCGCGGACGCAGGCTGTATTGGCAAACACGTGAGCAGGCTGAGCAATATTTGCGTGGGAAAAAGTTATTTCGTCATTTTACCGAAGCCTGTCTTCAGGATTATATTGATTATGGAATGATCAAAGATAAAAATGGTTATACCCTGCGTTTTGATAGAAATATTGAATATCAGATTTACAGAACCATCCCGCATATTTTGCATGAATACAAGGGAAGATTGCAGGTTCCAGGAGCGTTAATTCATGGAACCAAAAGTAATGTTGTCGATAGCATGGATATTCGCTATATGAAAAAACAATACGGCGTATCCAGTTATCCAATAGTTGGTACGCATATGTTTCCTATGGAGCATCCTCAAAAAACAGCGCAACTTATCATGAAGGCTTTGGATGCTATAGTTTAAATATAGCCTGGCAAGGAGAAACCAGTGGATATAGCTATTGGGTTAATTGCTTTTTTCGTGATGGCAGGAGTGTTGCTTTTCAATCAGGCAGCCATTACAGTCTGGGCGCTAAGTTATGCGCTTTTTTTTCTTCTTGCTTTAAAATTTCTTGAGCCCGGATTAATTGGGCAATCAGTCTTATGGCTTTTGGCAGGAGTGTTTCTTATCGGTGTGGTAAAACCCTTGCGCTGCTTTTTATTTTCACGCCACTTATTCAAGCTTGCAAAATCTTCAATACCCAAAATTTCTGCTACTGAACGGGAAGCGCTTGAAGCGGGCATGGTAGGCTGGGAAGGGGAGCTATTCAGCGGCACGCCCGAGTTGGATGAACTATTTAGGATCCCCAATGGTTTATTAACTGATGAAGAAATGTCATTTATTAACGGGCCTGTTAACGAACTCTGCCGTATGATCGATGACTGGGATATTACCCATAATCTTGCCGACTTGCCCCCCGAAGTATGGGAATATGTGAAGTCTCAAGGATTTTTAGGAATGATTATTCCCAAAGAGTACGGAGGGCTTGGATTTTCCGCAACCGCGCAAAAGACGGTTTTGTCTATCCTTTACGGCCGTTCCATTACTTTAGCTTCAACTGTTGCAGTGCCTAATTCCTTAGGTCCTGCAGAACTGCTCTTGAAATATGGTACTTCCTCGCAAAAAAATTATTATTTGCCCCGCTTGGCTGACGGCAGGGAAATACCCTGTTTTGCCCTGACAGCGCCCGATGCTGGTTCTGACGCGGCTTCTATTTCAGATACGGGTATCATCACAAAACGGCGAATTAATGGCGAGGAAGTCACTGGAATTTTGTTAAACTGGAATAAACGTTATATCACGTTAGCCCCTGTGGCCACCATCATTGGTTTGGCATTTAGATTGTTTGATCCAGATAATGTTTTAGGAAAAGGTTACGATGTTGGCATAAGTTGCGCTTTAATACCCGCTGATACCAAAGGGGTAAGCAGAGGGCGCCGCCATTTCCCGTTGAATATTGTTTTTCAAAATGGTCCAACACAAGGCAGAAATGTATTTATCCCGCTGAGTTATCTAATTGGCGGAGAAAAAATGGCAGGCTCAGGCTGGCGCATGCTGATGGAATGTTTAAGCGTTGGCCGCGCTATTTCTTTACCGTCCAGCGCATTAGGCGGTGCCCAGGCCGCAAGCCTTGCTTCTGGAGCTTATTCTCGAATTCGAAAACAATTTAATCAACCTATTTGCAAGTTCGAAGGAATAGAAGAGCCGCTTTCACGCATAGCAGGATATACATATATTATTGATTCAGCTTTAGCAATGACGACTGCTGCTATTGATCAAGGCGCAAAATCAGGGATTGCGGGGGCAATTCTAAAGTACCACACAACGGAGCTTGCCCGTAAAATTTCACTGGATGCCATGGACATTCATGGAGGCAAAGGCATTTGCCTTGGCCCTAATAATTATCTCGGCAGGGGATATCAGGGAGCGCCAATCAGCATTACGGTCGAAGGCGCAAATATTTTAACCCGTAATCTGATTATTTTTGGACAGGGTGCGATTCGTTGCCATCCTTATGTATTCCAGGAAATGGAAAGCATTCAAACCAATAATGTTGAGGCATTTGAAGAAGCTTTTTGGCAACATGTCTCATTTTTCCTCGCCAATTTTACAAAATCGATCATTTTTGGCTTTGCTGATAACCAATTTGCGATAAAATCAACGCCCCTTCAGCAATATTATCGTTTATTACGTGGCTACAGCAGCCAGCTTGCTTTTTTGTCAGATTTTGCCATGATGACCTTGGGCGCAAATTTAAAGCGCAAGGAATCAATATCAGCACGTCTTGGGGATGTGTTAAGCAATTTATACCTGCTCTCTGGCGTTCTCCATCATTATCATTGTGCTGGCGAGCCAGAGGATGAGCTCCCATTATTGCACTGGTCATGCCAATATCTGCTCAACCAGTGTGAGCAGGCGGTAAAAGGTGTTATTTGCAATTTTCCAGTGCGCTGGGCGCGACCAATTCTCAAGATATGCTTGCAGCCATTAGGTTTAAGAAGAATCCTGCCGAGTGATAACCTGGCTCATCAGTTGGCGCAATTGCTCACTCGGCCCAATGAAGTTCGTGCAAATCTTACCCGCTATGTGTTTCAAGAAAATAGAGAAAATTGTCCAGTTGGACAACTTGAAGATGTATTCCAAAAGCTTTGTCACGCTGAACCACTTGAGAAAAAACTGAGCCAGGCGGTAAAAGCAGGCATGTTGCAAAGCTTAAGTGTGCTTGAGCAAATCAATGAGGCACAAGAACAAGGCATATTGAGCAAAGAAGAGACAGAATATTTGCAAGAGATTGAACGCTTAAGACAGAAAGTTATCGCAGTTGATGATTTTAGCGATCAGGAACTGATGCGGCAAAAAGGCAATAATCACAGCAAAACCACCAGGGAAAATAATCTTCCGCTAGAGGCGGTTTAATTTGAGTAGACAGCGCTTTTATTTAGTCTACCAGCTCTTCATCAGGCATGGTAACATTAAGCTCAAGCACCGCACTGCCGCCCATCCGCTCCAGGTTGACACTGACTTGGTCATGGCTGATGGGTACATATTTCGCAATTACCGCAAGAATTTCTTCCTGGAGTTTAGGTAAATAATCCGGTTTGTTGTTTTTTGAACGCTCGTGAGAAATAATGATCTGCAGACGTTCTTTGGCAACCTTTGCAGTTGGATTGCGCTTACGTAAATAGTTGAAAATACTCATGCCGGAACATCCTCCTTGTTTTTACCAAATATGCGACGCAATATTCCTTTGCGTTCTGCGTTAATAAACCGCATGGGTCTATCTTCACCCAGGAAGCGGGCAATGGCATCCTGATAAGCAATTCCTGCATCGCTTTGTTCATCAAGCGTGACAGGTGTGCCTGTGTTAGACGCTTTTAGGACAGCTTTCGACTCAGGGATTATGCCAATTAAAGGTATGGCAAGAATTTCTTTCACGTCCTGTACGGATAACATATCACCTTTTGCTACACGTTCTGCATCATATCTTGTAAGCAATAAATGTTCCTTGACAGGTTCTTTTCCGTCTATGGCTCGTTTTGTTTTGCTGCTTAAAATACCCAGTATGCGATCTGAGTCACGTACGGATGAAACTTCAGGATTTGTGACCACAATTGCATCATCAGCAAAATACATAGCCATTAAAGCGCCAGTTTCAATTCCTGCTGGCGAATCGCAAACGATGTAGTCAAATTCCTTGGCTAATTCATTCAGCACTTTTTCGACGCCCTCCAGAGTCAAGGCATCTTTGTCTCTGGTTTGGGATGCGGGTAAAATGTAAAGCTCAGGGATGCGCTTGTCTTTAATCAGCGCTTGCTTTAGACTTGCATCGCCATTGATAACGTTCACAAAGTCGTACACCACGCGCCTTTCGCAGCCCATGATCAAATCAAGATTGCGCAGTCCGATATCAAAATCAATGACCACCGTTTTATGGCCGCGTAATGCAAGGCCGGATGAAATTGCCGCAGAAGAAGTGGTTTTACCCACGCCGCCTTTGCCAGAAGTAACAACGATAATCTTAGCCAACGCTCAGCCCTTCCCTATTGTTGACACATGTGAATTAGCATGGTTTCAGTTTACACGTTCTTGTTTGTTTTATTCAACTATTGTTACCCGTTTAGGATAAATTTTTTTCAAAAGTACATATGTTTAACAGGATCGAGGCATCAATACTTACATATAATTTATATAATTCAACAAATATTCCTAAACTTTCGGCGGGCCTCGGGATCCAGGTGTCAGACAACCGAGCTGCAAGCTATAGCATGCGGCAGCCAAGAATTTTTCATACCTAAGCCCCGTTTCATTTATAAAATATAATTTATTATTTATACAATATGTTGTATAATTTTCGGTTAATTTAATTGTAGGAGGGTGGCATGCCCCTATCTATTATCCAGCAGGCATTAACATTTGATGATGTCTTGTTAATTCCTGCCCACTCTAGCATATTGCCTAAGGAAGTTTCATTAAAAACGAAATTAACTCGTGAAATTGAGTTGAATATGCCTTTGGTTTCCGCGGCTATGGATACTGTAACCGAATCTCGTCTTGCTATTGCCATGGCGCAGGAAGGTGGTATAGGAATCATTCATAAAAATATGAGCATTGCAGCTCAAGCTGAAGAAGTCAGGAAAGTCAAGAAATTCGAAAGCGGCATGGTTAAAGATCCAATTTCAGTAGCTCCAAACTTGACTGTAAAGGAGCTGCTGGAAGTAATGGCGCATCATAACTTTTCAGGTGTACCGGTTGTGGAAGGCGAGCAACTGGTTGGTATTGTTACCAGTCGGGATATCCGGTTTGAAACCAACCTGTCATTGCCTGTCTCTGCCGTCATGACGCCCAAGGAACGGCTGGTAACCGTTAAAGAAGGCGCAAGCCGCGAAGAAATTCGCAGTTTATTGCATAAGCACAGACTGGAAAAACTGCTGGTTGTAAACGAAAACTTTTGTTTGCGCGGATTAATAACTGTAAAAGATATTCAAAAAGCCAAGGAAAATCCTTATGCCTGTAAAGATAGCGCTGAACAGTTGCGGGTGGGGGCTGCTGTGGGTGTTGCTGAAGGCACGGATGACAGGGTTGCGGCATTAGTTGATGCGGGAGTTGATGTTATCGTGGTTGATACCGCGCATGGCCATTCCCAAGGAGTTTTAAACCGTGTGCACTGGATTAAAAAAAATTTTCCAGACATTCAGGTGATAGGCGGGAATATTGCTACTGCGGGCGCTGCAAAAGCGCTGATTGACGCGGGCGCCGACGCTGTAAAAGTTGGAATTGGTCCAGGTTCTATTTGTACGACTCGTATTATTACAGGAGTCGGTGTGCCGCAGATTACGGCCATTGCCAATGTTGCAGACGGCGTAAAAGGTCAGGTGCCTGTGATCGCAGACGGCGGCATTCGATTTTCTGGCGATTTATGTAAAGCTTTGGCTGCAGGCGCACATACCGTGATGCTGGGTTCCATGTTTGCCGGCACGGAAGAATCTCCAGGAGAGATCGAACTCTTTCAAGGCCGCACTTATAAGGGATATCGCGGCATGGGATCCATTGGCGCCATGTCATTGGCACAAGGGTCCAGCGATCGTTATTTCCAGGATGCCAGCGAAGGGACGGAAAAGCTTGTGCCGGAAGGTATTGAAGGCAGGGTTCCCTATAAGGGACCTGTGCAAACCATCATTCATCAAATGCTTGGAGGATTGCGTTCATGTATGGGATATACGGGCTCCGATTCGATCAGTGCGTTGCATCAAAAAGCTGAATTTGTCCAGGTAACCACTGCTGGAATTCGCGAATCGCATGTGCATGATGTCAGTATTACCAAGCAAGCGCCTAATTATCAGATTGATAATTAGGATGTTTATCATACATAGCGAAAAATTTAGTTCTTAAATCAACGCACTGGCAAAATAAATTCATGAATTGTTGTGGTCTATGAAAAATATTAAAAGCAAACCTATAGTTATTCTCGATTTTGGCTCACAGTACACGCAGCTTATTGGCCGGCGGGTTCGCGAAATGGGAGTGTTTTGCGAAATCCATCCCTATAATATGGATAAGGCTTTGTTTGATCGATTGGAACCAAGTGGCTTAATTTTATCGGGCGGACCTTCAACAGTCATTCACGATGTGACGCCAAGAGCGCCAGAATGGGTTTTTGCTGCAAACATACCTATCCTTGGAATTTGCTATGGCATGCAGACCATGGCAGCCCAGCTTGGCGGTGAAGTACAGACTTCCTCGATGCGTGAATTTGGTTACGCCGAGCTTAAATTGCATGGCCATAGTCCATTATTAAATAATATTGAAGACCGTATCTCAGCCAACGGAGATGCATTGCTTGATGTCTGGATGAGTCATGGCGACAAGGTAACCTGCCTTCCTCCAGGCTTTCACGTGATTTGTGAAACGCGCAATGCACCTATCGCGGGCATGGCGGATGAATCGCGGCGCTGGTATGGCTTGCAGTTTCATCCTGAAGTCACGCATACGCTTCAGGGTTCAAGAATTCTACAGCGCTTTGTGATGGATATCTGCAATGCCGAAGCCAATTGGACACCTGATAACATCATTGAACAATCGATTGAGCGGATAAGAACCCAGGTAGGCAAAGAAAAGGTGATACTTGGCCTGTCAGGGGGAGTAGACTCATCAGTTGTGGCGGCGCTTTTGCATCGTGCAATTGGTGACCAATTGACCTGTGTATTTGTAGATACGGGCCTGTTGCGTCTTAATGAAACAGAACATGTTTTAAGCATGTTTAAGCAGCACATGGGCATCAATATCATATCAGTAAAATCAGAGGCTCGGTTTTTACAAGCGTTAAAGGGCGTAAGTTGCCCTGAAGAAAAACGGAAAATTATCGGCCGTACTTTTATTGAAGTGTTTGAAGAAGAAGCTTCAAAAATAACAGATGCTCACTGGCTTGCGCAGGGCACCATTTACCCGGATGTCATCGAATCTGCCGCCACTTCAATACATGGAGGCGCTGAAGTCATCAAATCTCACCACAATGTCGGCGGATTGCCGGAAATGATGCGGCTGAAGCTGATAGAGCCCATACGCGAGCTGTTTAAAGATGAGGTGAGAAAAATCGGTCTTGAATTGGGTCTGCCTTATGAAATGGTTTATCGCCATCCGTTCCCGGGCCCCGGACTTGGCGTACGGATACTCGGCGAAGTAAAAAAGGAATATGCAGATATTCTAAGGCAGGCAGACGCGATATTTCTGACGGAACTTGAGAAAGCTGATTTATATCACAAAGTCAGCCAGGCGTTTGCTGTTTTTCTGCCGGTTCGCAGCGTAGGCGTCATGGGAGATGGCCGACGCTATGATTATGTCATCTGTTTACGGGCAGTGGAAACTGTCGATTTTATGACGGCAAAGTGGGCTCATCTTCCCTGGGAATTTCTAGAGACTGTATCTAACCGTATTATCAATGAAGTTTCAGGCGTATCGCGTGTTACTTACGATATTTCAGGCAAACCGCCTGCAACCATTGAATGGGAATAGCAGCTTGAACAGTGTTGATGCATACTGGATGGCGCATGCGTTAAATCTCGCTTTAAAGGCAAAAGAGCAGGGTGAAATACCGGTCGGCGCTGTATTGATTGGCGCTGATAATGCCTTGCTGGGTGAGGGCTGGAATCAGGTTTTGCAAGCACATGATCCTTCAGCCCATGCTGAGATAGTGGCACTGAGGTCTGCTGCAAATCATGTGCAAAACCACAGGCTTTTAAACGCAACTCTATATGTCACCCTTGAGCCTTGTTGCATGTGCGCAGGCGCCCTTGTTCACGCGCGCATTAAACGGCTGGTATTTGCAACCCGCGATATAAAAGCAGGCGCCGCAGGTTCTATTTATAATTTGCTACAAGGACATCCTTTAAATCATTCTGTCCAAATTGATGAAGGGCATTTGCAGCAGGAATGTGCCGCATTGCTGTCGGACTTTTTTAGGGAAAAGCGTTAATAAAATTGCTCTTGGCTATCCCTGCGGCATCCACAAAGGGAGCCTTGGTTAGGCGCAGATGTTAATCCAGTGGCGGATGATCTTGCAATATTACCCTGGGATTACAAGCTGCGGCCTAATCCGGGTTACTTCTGCCAGGTTTTCAGTACGTTAGTTTTTCAAGCAATTTTTGGCGCAAATATTCCTGGGTGTTATGGTCTAGCAATTTGCCTGCAGCATCGCTTAGATAGAAAGTATCTTCTACGCGCTCTCCGGCGGTGGCAATTTTGGCATGGTGAAGAATGATATTTTCCTTTAGGAAAACCCGGCTGATGTGAGCAAGCAAGCCGGGCTTGTCGCCTGTTACTAAAAACAGTCTTGTGTATTTATATTCTGGATCATTGCTGAAGGTGATTTGCGGTTTAATTTTAAAATGGGCCTGCGTTCTTGTTAGCCGGCGGCTGGATATGTTGGGAAACGTGTTTTTTGCAGATAACGTTTTAAATAATGCTTGCTGGATAGCAGCAATTTTCTGTTCATCAAGAAATGCCTGATTTTTTTCATCAAGAATAATGTAGATATCAAGATCAAACTGGTTGTCGCAGGTCAATATGGTGGCTTCCTGAATTGTGACATGAAAGTTATTCAATACAGTTGTTGTGATGGTAAAACGTGCATCCTGATGGGGCATATAGATGAATACTTCCGTACCGCCCTGACTGTAATGCGGCATGATCAAAATGAGTGGAAATTCCTGGCAGGTCAGTATCGCCTTGGTATGTCTTGCGATGACTTCAGATGATTCATGAAGAAAATACTTGTTTTTCAAGTTGCTCCACAGGTTAAAAATAGCCTGTTTGTCCAGGTTTTCTTTTGCTAAAATTTTAAGCGCCTTCTGGCGGCGCATCTCTATTAAGGCTTTTTCATCAATTGCTGTTATTTCCTCTTGAAAAACTTTTTTCGCCGCATGATACAGTTCTTTGAGCAGAGACTGTTTCCAGTCGTTCCATAATCCGGGATTTGTTGCACAAATATCCGCCACGGTTAAAAGATATAGGTAATCAAGGTAGTGTGAATGAGGAAATTGCTTACAAAACTCCTGAATGGTTTTAGGATCGTAGATGTCTTTTCTTTGCGCAGTAAGAGACATTAAGAGATGATTTTGTACCAGCCAGATCAATAGCTCCTGCTCTGATGCGGTCAACTTATGGCGCATTGCAAACTGCTTTGCCTCAAATGCGCCAATGTCTGAATGATCTCCTCCCTGCCCTTTGCCGATATCATGAAACAATGCGGCCAGATAAAGGATTTCGCGCTTTGCGATTGTTGGCATTAACTCGCAGCAAAGAGGGAATTTGTTTTGATAATCGGGGCTCAAAAAACGACCCAGATTCCGAATGACAAATAAAGTATGTTGATCTACAGTGTATACATGAAACAAATCATATTGCATTTGGCCTGTGGCATGCGAAAAGCAATGCAGGTAATATTCCAGTACACCATATCGGCTCATGCGTTGTAACGCTTCATAGGGATTATAGGGTGTTTTGAAGATGGCAAGAAACGCAGCTTGTATTTTTGTTGATTCGAGAAAATGTTTGTCAATTAAATATAAATGTTCACGAATCAGGCGAATGGTATTGGCCCGAACGCCTTTAATAGCCGGATATTTGGCAATCCACAGAAAGATAGTCAGTAAAGTTTGCGGTCTGTAGGCAAACACTTTGGGGTGCTTTACTTCAATATAGTCATTGGATAACTGAAAACTCTCATCCAGGGGTTTAATCTTTTGTTTTTGGTGGTGAATAATGGTTTCTCTAAACCACTGCAAGAGCATTTCATTTAACTCCCGGCTTCGCTTTATCACTTTAAAATACATTTTCATAAATTGCTCAATTGCCAGCGACTGCCGGCTATCGCTATAACCGAAGAGGGAAGCCAGTTTTACCTGATAGTCAAAGAGGAGCCTGTCTTCTTTTTTTTGGGCTAACAAATGTAATGCAAATCGAACCCGCCAAAGAAAGTGAAGACAAAATATCAGCTCTTCGTACTCTTTAGCAGTAATAAATCCGTAATGAATGCCTTCGGCAAGCTTTTTGATACCAAAATGCCTTTTGCCAATATGGAATAATATTTGTATATCTCTTAGCCCGCCTGCGCCATTTTTTACGTTTGGCTCCAAATTGTAGGCGGTTTCGCCGTATTTCTTATAGCGCTGATGCTGTTCTTGTTGTTTCGCGAGAAAGTATTCATGGCTGGCCCACATATGCAATGCATGCGTCTGATATGCCAGTGCTTCCATAAAATCTCTGTGCCCGCAAATCAAACGCATATCCAGAATGCTGGATATGACGCTGACATCCTGGCTTGCCAATTCTGCACACGCCTCTACTGTGGTAATTTGCTGGCTGACATTGAGGCCGATATCCCAGCAGTCCTGGATGAACCATTGCGCCTGCTGTAATTGGGTCTCAGAAATCGTATTGTCATGCAACAGCAAGAGATCAATATCAGAGTAAGGTTGTAATTCACGCCGCCCATAACTCCCGAGAGCAAGAAGACAGATTTGATGTTTGTCTATTTTGCGCGACTGAAACAGAGTTAATAAAGCTTGATCAATAATGGTGACAAGTTTTTGGGTGAGGGTTGTAATATTTTTATATTTAAAAAATTCATGGTTTAACTCTTCCTTGAGTTTTTTAATGTGTTCTTTAAGTTGCTGCTTATCGTTCTTCATTGCGCAATGTGAGAATTTCAACTCCGTCAGCGGTGACCAGCAATGTATGCTCCCATTGGGCTGACAAGCTGTGATCCCGGGTTACCACTGTCCATTGATCGGGTAATAAACGGGTTTGCGGCTTACCCAGGTTCACCATGGGTTCAATAGTGAAAGTCATTCCTTCTTGTAAGATCTCGCCTGTGCCAGGAGTGCCATAATGCAGAACCTGCGGGTCCTCATGAAATACCCGGCCAATTCCGTGACCACAGTATTCGCGTACCACAGAGCAGCGGTTTTTTTCAGCATGCTGTTGTATGGCATGGCCTATATCGCCAAGCCGCACTCCAGGTTTGACCATATTGATGCCAATAAAAAGGCATTCATGGGCGACGGACACAACATGCTTTGCTTTAATGGAAGGTTTACCCACAAAAAACATTTTGCTGGTGTCGCCATGATAGCCATTTTTGATGACGGTAACGTCAATGTTAATGATATCTCCTGATTTTAGTGCCCGTTTGCCGGGAATACCATGACATACCACATGATTAACCGATGTGCAGATGGATTTGGGAAAACCGTTGTAATTCAAAGGAGCAGGGATTGCCTGTTGTTCATTAACAATGTACTCATGGCAGATGGAGTTAAGTTCGTCAGTAGTGATCCCTTCCTGAACATAGGGTTCAATCATTTCCAATACTTCTGCGGCCAGCCGTCCTGCGATGCGCATTTTTTCAATTTCATCCGGGGTTTTGATCGTTACTGCCATGGTTTAAATCCATAAAACTGTAGATGGTATCATAATGGGTTTATTCATGTGAATAATAATAGGAAGGCTGGTGCTTGCTGTAAAGCGGTATCGCTTGATCGATGATTTTTCATGGGCAGAAGATATACCGAATTAAAAAAAACGCCGACGATTGTCGGCGTATTAAACAGAGGTGAGAAGGATTATTCATCCGTTTCATCGTCGCTGTCATCTTCCATATTTTTCATTTTTTCCATTTTTTCCATCTTTTTTTGCTCCCACTTATCCATCATGGCAGCAAATTTTTCTTTTTGATTTTCATCAAGCACGTTGTAGATTTGATGTTGGGTCATGATTTTGGTTTTCATCATGGATGCCATCAATTCTTTCTTTTGGTTTACCAATTCATCAAGCTTTGCTTGATCCATTTTCTCTGAGCGGACAAGCTCCTTCTTTTGCTGATGCAGGGCTTTCATTTGTTCCCAGGTCGCTTTCATTTGTTCTTTAGCCTGTTTTCTGATTTCCATGATTTTGTTTTTTTGATCTGCAGTCAGATTAAGCTCTTTCTCCATTTTTTGGATATCCATGCATGGACACATTTTATCTGCAAAAGCCACAGGGCTAATGGCCAATGCAAGTGCCATAAGAGGGAGTAAAATAATTTTTTTCATAATCATCTTCCTTAAATTGAGTTGTTGTTAATCCAGAGGCGTCGCCGTCAGCCATGAGTTATGTGAGCCATGCCCCATAGCCAACTTGACGATAGCGTAAGTATAGACCTTCTAAAAAATTTTCCAAGCGGTTTAGGTATCATATTTTCAAGCACAAATGGCAGTAATTAATTGCTGCCCAACTGCAATTTGTGCTATTCTTTGTGCGCATTTTAACGACACACACGTTTCGGCACATGCGATGGGGTCCCGCTGGGGTATCGTATGGGAAGCGTGGAGGCTCAACCCTGGAGATTTTAATGAATGTAAGTATGCGTGAATTACTGCAAGCCGGTGCCCATTTTGGCCATCGAACCATGTTTTGGAATCCGAAAATGGAAGAGTACATTTTCGGGTCGCGAAACAAAATCCATATTATTAATTTGGAAAAAACTCTCCCCATGCTGAATGACGCATTAAATTATGTCGGACGGCTGGCTGCAAACAAGGCTAAAATCCTGTTTGTTGGCACCAAAAGGGCAGCTCAGGAAAGCATTCGTGAGCACGCAAAACGTTGCGGAATGCCTTATGTCGATCACCGCTGGCTGGGCGGCATGTTGACTAATTACAAAACAGTTCGCCAATCAATATTCCGATTGAAAGAACTGAAAAAGATGCGTGACGAAGGTGTTTTTGACACCATGATTAAAAAAGAAGCTTTAATGCTGAATCGAGAACTGGAAAAGCTAGAGCGCAGTCTCGGCGGAATTGAAGATATGGGCGGACTGCCGGACGCATTGTTCATAGTTGATGTTGGTTTTGAGCATATTGCTGTAGAGGAAGCAAGGCGCTTGAAAATACCGGTGATAGGCATCGTTGATACCAATAACGACCCAGATAATATCGATTATGTGATACCCGCCAATGATGACTCAATGCGGGCAATCGAGATTTATGTCCGCTCTGTTGCCGATGCAATCATTGACGCGCAAAAAGGCAACACAGTTGGTAAATCAGCATCTGACGCCGAATTTATTGAAGTTCCAACGGAAAAAGGATCTGAAGGATCCGCAGAATAATTCGATTTTGGAATTTGCTGTCGACAATCAAGCATAAGCTGCCGGAGAACACTGTTAATACGGTTCTTAAGAAAACGGCAGCTTGGGATCAGACTGCTGGTTTGACATTAATCCTAAGTCAACCAATGTACTATACTTTTTTTGGCTGGTTGGAATAGAAAGATATTATACATCTTGCAAACTATCATATCAGTATATTTTGAAGATGAGCGCATCAGTTTTTCAACCAAAGCCATAAATCTATCAAGACGGAGAATTTGAATATGACAACGATTAGCGCAGCCCTGGTCATGAAGTTACGCGAACTGACTGGCGCGGGCATGATGGATTGCAAGAAATTTTTAAAACAAACCAATGGCGATATTGAAGAAGCCATTAAAGAAATGCGCAAAGCGGGTCAGTCTAAAGCCGATAAAAAAGCCGGCCGCACTGCCGCAGAAGGAGGAATCTTTATTGCTATATCTGGTGATGGACATCATGCCGCCATGCTGGAGGTAAACAGTGAAACTGATTTTGTTTCAAGAGATGATAACTTTACAACATTTGCCAATCGAGCTGTGGAAACTGCATTAAAGGCCAATGTTAAAAATGTTGATGAGCTTGCTCATGAAACGTTGAAAGATACAGACTCTACCGTAGAACAGGCAAGACAAGAGTTGATCGCTAAAATTGGTGAAAATATTAAATTACGCCGATTAGAACAAATGCATAGTGAAGATGTGATTGGTCATTATTTGCATAGCAATAGAATAGGAGTGCTTGTTGCCTTGAAAAATGGCGATGAAGCATTGGCCAAAGATATTGCCATGCATATAGCTGCAAGCCGACCCTTGGTTGTCAGTCGTGATCAGGTTCCAGCAGAAGCCATTGAAAACGAGCGTGAAATTTTTACGGCTCAGGCAAGAGAAAGCGGAAAACCACAGGAAATCATCGATAAAATGATTGAAGGCCGCATCAGCAAATTCATTGATGAAGTAAGCCTGCTTGGCCAGCCATTTGTTAAAGATCCAGGCAAAAAGGTTGGGCAATTGCTCAAGGAAAACAATGCTGAAGTATTGGGCTTTACCCGATTTGAAGTAGGGGAAGGCATAGAAAAGAAAGAAGATAATTTTGTTGCAGAAGTGATGGCACAGGTTCGTTCATAATGAGTACAGATTCTATGCCAGCTCTTAAATATAAGCGCATCATCCTTAAATGCAGCGGTGAGGCGCTTATGGGGAATGCGCAGTTCGGCATTGATCCTGCAGTTTTAGACCGAATTGCAAACGATGTTGCAGAGCTGATTCAAATGGGCGTCGAAGTTGGTATGGTTATAGGCGGCGGAAATTTGTTCCGCGGTAAAGTCTTATCAGAAGCGGGCCTGGGACGAGTCACTGGCGATCATATGGGAATGCTCGCTACAGTAATGAACGCACTTGCTTTGCGCGATGCTCTGGAGCGGATTGATTTGCCAGCACGGATTATGTCTGCTATTCCCATGCTCGGTGTGGTAGACCCCTATCACCGCCGCAAAGCAATTACCCACTTAAGAAATGGCCATGTGGTTATTTTTGCCGCGGGTACGGGAAATCCATTTTTTACCACTGATTCAGCAGCTTGTCTTCGGGCGATCGAAGTCGGTGCGGATATTGTATTAAAGGCAACCAAGGTGGATGGTGTTTATTCTGATGATCCTTTTAAAAATCCTAAGGCAGTCCGTTATGATTATTTAACCTATCAGGAAGTATTAACTCGTAATTTACAGGTTATGGATTCTACGGCAATATGCCTATGTCAGGAGCAGGGCATGCCTTTGCAGGTATTCAACATGAATGAACCTGGCGCTTTAAAGAAAATTGTAGCTGGAATGCGGGTAGGAACTATCATAGGAGCAGATCATGGTCAATGACATCAAAGGTGACGCTGAAAAGCGTATGAAAAAAACAATAGAAGCATTACGTCATGAAATGGCAAAGGTTCGCACAGGTAGAGCTAATGCCAGCCTATTGGATCATGTTCAAGTAGATTATTACGGCAACTTAACCCCTTTGAATCAGGTGGCCAATATTACCGTTAGCGATCCAAGAACGCTTTTGGTTACCCCCTGGGATAAAGCCATGGTTGCAGCTATTGAAAAAGCCATTATGCAATCTGATTTGGGATTGAATCCGGCAACAGCAGGCACTGCGATTCGTGTTCCTATGCCGCCCTTAACGGAAGAACGGCGTAAGGATTTGATTCGGGTTGTCCGGGGAGAAGCGGAGCAAGGTCGAATCTCTATTCGAAATATTCGCCGTGACGCCAATAACCAGCTAAAGGAACTTGTAAAAGAGAAAGAGATTTCTGAAGATGACGAGCGGCGTGCCAATGAAATCATCCAAAAGTTAACTGATAAATACATAGCTGAAGTTGATGCTTTATTGGCTGAGAAAGAAAAAGATTTGATGGAAATTTGATGTTGATGCAACTTTCCCATTGATTTTTTGATTGTTTCTCCAAGGCTGAATCCGTGGGTATACCGCGAGAATTCAGCAACCAGATGGATTCAAGAAAAACAAAAGTCAGCAAACCCAATATTTGGTCATTCCAATTGATTTTTCCATACCAGCGGGTAGGGCTGATAATTTTCCAAAGGTGCTATGCATATGAAGTTAATTCGCCCACTATTATCAATCATTTTAATACTCTCGCTCGGTGCGTGCACCAAATGGAAAGATGGCGAAGAGCATAATCCTTTTGAAGGAATGACTGCAAAACAATTATATCAAGAATCAAAAAGTTATTTGGCTAAAAAAGAATATGAGAGCGCCATTAAACGATTGGAGGCGCTCGAAACCATGTATCCTTTTAACAATGACGCAGAGCGTGCAGAGCTTGATTTAATCTATGCCTATTATCAAAATGGCGATTATGCTTCTGCAGCCGCAACTGCGGAGCGTTATACCAGGCTTTATCCCCGTGCCAAAAATGTTGATTATGCCTATTACATGAAGGGACTGGCAAACTTTCAACAGACACGCGGTACATTGGCCACTTTGTTACCCCTTGATGAGTCATGGCGGGATCCCGGCTCACAATCCCAGGCTTATTCAGACTTTGCGACGTTGATTCAGCAGTTTCCCAACAGCCGATACAAAGCAAATGCGTTGCAACGTATGATCTATTTGCGAAACATCTTCGCCCAGCATGAATTGAACGTAGCCAGATATTATTACCAACGCAAAATGTATGTTGCAGCTATTGAACGCGCAAATTATCTGATTAAAACCTATCCACAAGCTCCCAGTGTGCAGGAAGCTTTAGCCATTGTATATCATGGAAATAAAGAATTGGGCCTGAATCAAGCAGCAAACAACGCACTTGCTGTTTACCGGGCAACTTATCACGCCAATCCGCCCAATGTGGCTATTGAAAATGCTTAAATGTCACTGATAGTCATTCATTGCTTCAAAAGTACAGTTTAGCAACCCGGATTGATGCAGGCATTATCCGGGTTGGCTTCTCGTCTTGTGTTACGCTTCGCTAATAGGGGCTACGGATGTTGTGCCGACCCTGTTGTGGGCGGCGTATGATGCAAGATCATCTTTTTGTACCGCCAATAACAAATCGTTAATTAAACTTCGCAGTTCACCTGACAATAAGGCAAGTGCTGCATCTTGTTGCTGATATTCTTCTTCGAGAAGTTTTACTTCATTAAAGTCATCTGTTAAATAATCCAGGCATTTTAAACGTTTTAAAGTTAGATCCTGAGTTAGAGTGAATTGAATTCGTTCATTCCATACCAGAGAGATTTCAGCCGCAGCAAGCCCTTGAGATAATAAAGTTAAGATTTCATCTGCAGGAAGTTCATATCCTTTACAATTAAATCTTTTTTTATCGTTATCCGGTGAATAAAGCAAACAATCGGAAGCAAGCTGAAATTGATTAGGCAGGGTTTCGGGATGATTAATCCAATGAGCAAACTTCAAGGCCAGATTGCCCTCATATGCCAAGGGTTCAATCCGAATATCAGAAAGGGATTTGCGCAATAATGAAGTTAATTGAGCGGCTTGATTGGAGCTGGCAGTATTAATAATGAGCCGTTTGTGGACCGGGTCAAATAACGCATGCAATTTTTTTTGCAGGCAAAACGATTTGGGAAGCAGTTCAAATTCAAGTTCTTCAGCCAGTTGCGCTTTATCAGCACGCTTCATCGCGCGGCCATGCTGCGTTTCCCAGGCCTGTACACGATTGGCCAGTTCGCGTTTGATAACACCCCGGGGTAAAATCCGTTCTTCTTTGCCCATGCAAATCAAGTTTGCGCCAGCCACTTCTTGTACCAGTTCGTCAGCAAGAGGAGGAATCCAGCCATAAATAAACCTGGCATGCGGCGGACACGGCTTTAAAGCATCACCCTCTAGCGAGGCAGTTAAATTGGCGAGGTTCTCCAGTTCATAATGAAAAACTAATATATTGTTAAACCACATAGATGTTCCCTTTTTTAAAAAAAAGGGATGCTAGCATGACTTCAAATTGATTACCAATAGGCATTCAATGCGATGACTGTCGAAATAAAATCAGGCGCTTCCCGGCCTTTGACTGAGAACCAGCACCCGGCAATAATCCCGTATTGTGGCGAAAAATTGTATTCTACTGCTGGAGCCAAGGTGATTTCTTCAATAACGCCATGGCCAATATCAGCGGGCGTTCCATCAGGTTTTATGCCTCGCCTGCCAGAAAAAGAAGTCGCGTCACGATAAAAATAATATCCTTCCATGACCAATACCCAGTTTTTCGTTATGCTGAGCTCACCCGCCAAGTCGAAACTCATGAGATTGCCGGGCTTAATATGCCCCCATGTACCTGCTCCGCCGCCAAAGCTTGATAAGCCTCTAATTTTTGTTTCGTTAGCATATAGAAAATTAACGCTCATACGTTTTCGCAAATAATATTGATTGCCAAGCATTGATAAATGCTGGAAATTAAAAGCCAGTGCAGTTTGGTAGCTGCCAATCCCTGTACCGTCAGTCCCGGATTCAGTCGGGTTTAAGTCGTTATAACGGCCGGTTGGGAAAATTTCCTGAAGCGTTATTCTTAAATCAGGATGCAGGATTGATTTTTGCGTCAATGCCTGATATCCAATTAAAGCGGAAACATCACCAATATGTTTGCCGCTTTGTCCCATATTATGATTGAAAACATAGGGCAAGCTAAATTGAACATCTACATTGTCAGCCAGTCCGTAGCTCAGAAGCGGATTGAGTTGGATATTATAGTTAGATGAGGTATGAATCAGTTTCCAGTGGCGGTTAAACATGCCTAAGTTTTGCGTATAAAATCCGTAGGTCTCAAGGTTGAAATGTCCGAGAGGAATTGTTTTGCCGCTGGGAGCGAGCAAAGGTCCGGTAAACCAGGGATCTGGCAAAGCCTGCGAGCTTAGAATAAATAAAATAAGCCCTGAGAGAAGTCTGGTATATTTATGCATTTGAAGCCGTATAAAATTTGACGCAGTTTCAGGCGTTTAGGCAATTTATAGATTGCCTTGGTGACCTGGTGATTTTTATAAATTTTTCTTAGGATAAAATAAATAAGAGGGTGTGGCCAAGTACGACTATGCAAATATTTCTGAACAAGGCTCTTTATTTAGTTCATTTAGGAAAAAATTCAAGTAGAATTTTTTCCTAAATGAACTTCAATGAATGGAAATAAGGCGAATATGCAAGGCAAATTTGAATTTGATAAATTACCTCCGGAACTCAAGGTCGAATCAGCGCAGAATTTATCAATTCCTGATTTAGCGAACTTGGCCCAGACATCAAAATATCATTTGGCTTTGTTTAAACCCGTGATTGATGTTCGTAAATTATTGCACCATGTAGTCCGCGGGGAATATGAAGCAGTTGCCAGGATATTAAAAAAAGACATCAGTTTAATGTTTAAAAGAGGCAAAGTGAAGGATTGCTCCGGACGAATCTTTGATTCGATCAGCGCTTTTGAATATGCACTTTGGGCTTTGGATAAACATATGTGGACAACGATGCTTGAGTGCGTACCCAGAAATAAGGAAGGTAGAAAGGTATTGGCAAAATTGCTTTCTCAATATAACCAGATCAATGCAGGGCAGGTTGCTTACAGGTTGAACGGGAAAACAGTGGCTGAAAAACATTTTGATTTCAAGAATACCATCATTAAAGAATTGCAAATGCTGGTGGACTCGATAAACGCACCAGTGGCTCAGGATTGGTCTGCCATTGATAAACAGTGGAGAGAAGGCGTTGGCGGGGCACAAAGGCTTCTGCCCATGCATGCTGTTTTTGCGTACTGCTCTAATGAGCCTTTTTACCCTATCCCAGAATTTGCTTCGCGGCCCAAATCATCAAAGCAATATTATAATTGGAGAACTGATAAGCATGAAAACTGGTTTGGCGTGGATTCGTTGTTAGGGGTTGATTTTGCTATATATAAAGGAACTCCCAGCATGTGGCCGATGGGGGGGAGGGCCTGTACCGGGCTTGCGGGGGCTTGCCGTTGGGGTGTTCAGGTGGATTTAGCTGCCTTAAAGGCGTTATATGAAACAAGAACAAAGGATTTTATCAATCTCAAATCGAAACTCGAGAAAGAGATGGCTTTGGATAATCGTTACCAGGCTTTTCAGTTTTGACCGCTTTGGCAGCTTGTGGCTGAAGAAGCCCTCGCCATAAGCCGCAATGCTCATCGCTGTATGAGCCTAAAAACCATAAAAGAAATCCGGCAAACCTGTGCGCCGCTGTTCCCGCTTACTATGCCATCTAATCAAGCCTTGCCAGCCCCTATTGACTCCAATCAAAGTTTAAGGTGAGATAGCTCTTTAACTGTTACAGGGAATGAAATGCTGCTTGAAAAAGAGAATTCATGTTTGCTTTTGATTGATGTCCAGGAGAAATTAGCGCCTCTTGTCACGGAATCAGATGCTATGATTGCACGCTGCGGGTGGCTGCTTCGCCTGGCGAAGGAATTACAGGTACCTGTCCTGGCTAGCGAGCAATACCCCCAAGGGCTCGGCTCCACAGTCAAAACACTTCGTGAATTGATAACGAGTGACACGTGCGTCAATAAAGTCCACTTTTCTTGTTGCCGTGAGCCAAATTATCAAGCTTGCTGGGAGCAGTTAGGGAAAAAACAGGCAGTTCTTGCCGGTATAGAAACCCATGTCTGTGTCCTGCAGACTGCTATGGATATGATGACTGCCGGTGTGGAGGTTTTTGTTGTGGTTGATGCGGTCAGCAGCCGCCATGAAATCGATCATCGTTTTGGACTTGAACGTTTAAAAATGAACGGCGCAAATCTTGTCACTGCGGAAATGGTTTTTTTTGAATGGCTCAAGCAAGCCGGTACTTTGGAATTTAAAAAATTGAGCCAGGCCTTTTTAAGATAGAAGATTCTACAAGGAGAATTTTATGAATCTCGATAACCAAATTGCGCTTATTACAGGCGGAGCATCCGGGATGGGTAAAGCCTGTGCTGAAAAACTATCCGAATTGGGCGCCCGTGTCGTTGTCTGGGATAAAAAGACAAATAATATAGAATTTGATGCGTTTGCATGCGATGTGGGTTCTGCCAGTGAGGTTGAACTTGCAATGCAAGATACGATCGCTGCCATTGGCATACCAAGTGTATGCATTAATTGCGCAGGTATTGCGCCGGCAAAACGCCTGGTGGGTAAAAATGGTCCAATGCCGCTGGAGGAATTTAAGCAGGTCATCGATGTAAATCTGGTTGGAACGTTTAATGTTATGCGGGTTGTGGCACAGGCTATGACTGAACTCCATCCGTCGCCTGATACAGAAGAGCGAGGGGTGATTATCAATACCGCCTCCATCGCCGCATTTGAGGGGCAAATTGGCCAGACTGCATATAGCGCATCCAAAGGAGGCATTGTAGCAATGACGCTGCCGGCAGCACGAGAGCTTGCTCAATTCGGAATCCGGGTTAACACAATTGCTCCAGGTTTAATTGCAACGCCATTGCTGCTTGGAATGCCGAAAGAAGTACAGGAGAGTTTGGCAGCAACAATTCCCTTTCCCAAGCGCTTTGGCAAACCGGAAGAATTTGCCGCTTTGGTTGTTCATGTCATTTCAAACCCAATGTTAAACGGGGAAGTGATACGGTTAGACGGCGCGTTGAGAATGCAGCCGCGATAGTAAAAAACATTGCCTTTTGTATGAAAAGGCAATGACAACCGGCCTAGGCGGGCTCAGGCTGAGAAACGAGTTGAAATTCAATCAACTTCTCGGCAATTTTATCGCTTTGAATACGGTAACGACCGTTTGCAATTTCTTCTTTCAGAAACTTAATTTTGTTTAAGTTTAACTCAGGCGCATTAAAAATAGTTGCTTTTAATTCATCGAGTTGCCTTGCGCTGTCTTCAAAATTTAAGCTTGTTAGCAGCTCTTTTGGTACTGCTGTTGAATCTGGCTGATTTTGTTTGTGTTGGGAAGAATTCTTTTGTTCCTTTCGTGAAACCATAATATTTGCCCTCTGTGATACCCGAGTTTTTTATCGTAAATTTAACTCAAATCTTTAGCTTTTTTTTAAAAAAAATGATTTTTTATTATATGAATGTAAAAATGACAAATTAAGCTTTATTGGTTCTATTTGTTGATTCATTGCTTTTGTTGATCATAATTCTGTGCTAGTCTAAAAACATCGTTCAAAATAAGAGGCTTTATGTTTTCAGTCATCGATAAAAAACGATTGAATTATTATTGTTGCGAGATTAAGCGTTTAGAGAATGAGTTTGATTTATATATCCAGTCAAAATCCGCGAGCGAAGTTCATTCTTTCCCATACTCAGCGTTACATGACATAATTGAGAAAATCAAGAATTTTAATGATACCGAAGAGAAGATTAAACTGCTGGAAAATATCAAGGTCAATATCCTTTCCCGCCTCATGCAGCATAATCCAAAAATTTACCCTCTTTTTTTAAAAGTGGAAGAAATGACAATAGAAATGCAAGAAAAAGAGTCAGATATTTCTCTTCTAACCCGCAATTCTATTGCCTGATGTATGAAAAAACTGAACCGTGATTTTTATGATCGAGATACGGAGATTGTGGCTCAAGAGTTGCTGGGCAAGTATCTTGTTCATAAAACAAGCCATATTGAGCGAATTGGCAAGATTGTTGAGGTAGAAGCCTATCTTGGCCCTCATGATTTGGCAGCCCATTCTTCAAAGGGTGTGACTAATCGCACCAAGGTGATGTTTGGCCCTCCTGGATTTGCATATGTGTATTTAATCTATGGTATTCATTATTGCCTGAATGTGGTTACTGAGCCGGAAGGGCATGGCGCAGCAGTCCTTATCAGAGCATTGGAGCCAATTAAAAACATCGATAAACCAACCAATGGCCCAGGACGTTTATGCAGGGCAATGGAAATTAATAAAAATTTAAATAATGAAAATTTATTAAGCGACCGTTTCTATATCGCATTGCCTGAGCATGAGGACAGTTTCAGCATTGAATCGCGCCCAAGAATTGGGGTTGAATATGCAAAAGAGTGGGCCGAGAAGCTCCTCAGATTTTATATCAAGGGCAATGCTTACATTTCCAAAGCATAAAAAAACACCTAAAATGTATCTTCATCTAATTTTGCCGCCTGGCTTCTCTTTCAGCACGCAGCGCAAAACAGCAAGAGAAGAAAAGGAAGCAAAAATTAAACCATAATACTGGTATTGCAGGACTAATAGGGCAAAATGCTTCCGACTATAGATTATTCCAGCACAATGGGGTTTACCTGATATGCTCAACTTTACCGCAACATATACGGATCAATATCAACTGACTATGGCGCAGGTGTATTTTTTAAAAGGGAAAAACAATCATGATGCGATATTTGATTATTTTTTTCGAAAGCTGCCTTTGCATAATGGCTATGCTGTTTTTGCAGGCCTTGAAGATTTTTTAAATATACTTGAAACCTTACGTTTTGATTCGGATGATATCGAATTTTTAAAACAACATCATTTTCATCCGGATTTTATTGATTTTTTGAAGGGTTTTCGCTTTAAAGGCACTGTCTATGCGGCTTTAGAGGGAGATTTGGTTTTCCCGACAAGACCTGTAGTCTCTGTTGAGGCAAACTTGATCGAGGCTCAAATTATTGAAACATTATTACTCAATGTCCTGAATTTTCAAACCTTAATAGCCACAAAAGCAAGCCGTATCCGTCAAGTTGCGGGGAACAGGCAACTGGTAGATTTTGGTTTGCGCAGGGCTCAGGCAGTGGGGGGATACTACGCCAGCCGAGCAGCTATCATTGGTGGATTCAATGCCACGAGTAATGTGCGGGCGGGTCGGGATTATCAAATTCCAGTTTCAGGAACCATGTCTCATTCTTTTATTCAAAGCTATGACAATGAATTGGATGCATTCAGGGACTTTGCCACAATTTGGCCAGAAGAGAGCGTATTTCTTGTCGATACCTATGACACACTGAAAGTCGGTGTTCCCAATGCAATTAAGGTTGGGAAAGAAATGGAAAAAAGGGGGCATAGGCTCATGGGAATTCGGCTGGATAGCGGAGATCTTGCCGAGCTTGCCAAAAAATCCCGGCAAATGCTTGATGATGCGGGGTTGCATTATGTCAAGATTGCAGCTTCCAACCAATTAGACGAGTTTGCGATTCAGGATTTGCTTAAAAAAAACGCACCTATTGACCTCTTTGGGGTAGGAACCAGTTTGGTTATCGGCAGGCCTGATGCAGCATTGGATGGAGTATACAAATTGGCCTATTCTAATGGTAAGCCAAGGATCAAGCTGTCTGAAACCACGGATAAAATTACTTTGCCTTGCAAAAAACAGGTTTACCGACTGTTAGACGAACATAACCGGTTTGCGGGTATGGATCTTGTGGCTTTGAAGGATGAAGAAGCATTCAATAAAATGCATCATCCGTTTGAGCCAGAGCAGAGCTGGCATATCAGGCAATATAAACTGGAGCCGGTATTGAACAAAGTTTTTGCTAACGGCGAAAGAACAGTCAAGCCCAAGTCGCTTTCAGAAATTCAACAATACTGCCAAGAGCGCTTGTCACTCCTGCCTGAAGAGTATAAACGGCTAGAGGATTCAGAAGTGTATAAGGTCGGTTTAAGCGAGGGTTTGCATCACATTCGCCAGAAATTGATTGAGGAACATCTAGAGAAGAAAGCATGAAGACCTTAATCCTCATAGATGTACAAAACGATTTTATGCCAGAAGGGCCACTGGAAGTCTCCGAAGGCAATGCAATTATCCCCGTCATCAATCAAATTGCGCCCAAGTTTGATTTGGTGATAGCGACTCAGGACTGGCATCCTGCCAATCATATGAGTTTCGCCTCCAATCATAAAAATAAAAAACCGTTCGATACACTCCGCATGAATGGCCAGGAGCAGATACTTTGGCCAGATCATTGCGTGCAGGGCAGTTACGGCGCTGAATTTCACGCAAAGCTTGACGTAAAACCGATAGAAGCAATTTTTAGAAAGGGAGTTGATCCTGAAATTGATAGCTATAGCTGCTTTTATGAAAATGATCATAAAACATCCATTGGACTTGCGGGTTTCTTGCGTGAAAAAAAAGCATCAGAGCTTTATTTTTGCGGTTTGGCAGCAGATGTTTGTGTTTATTACAGCATTAAAGATGCAATTAAAGAAGGATTTCGTTGTTTCCTGATTGATGATGCAGTCCGGCCTTTAAGCAAAGAGAATTATCAGAAGATAAAAAATGAACTTGTACAAAAGGATGTTCATATCATCAACAGTTCTGATCTATAGTCTTTATAATGATTGCATGAAGAGAGAGTCGGGTTATGGATAATCGTTTGCTCACAATTTTTGTCTCTGGTGATGTGATGACAGGCAGAGGTATCGACCAAATCCTTCCTTCTCCCTCGAATCCTGTTTTATATGAATCTTATGTTAAAGATGCAAGAGAATATATACGTCTTGCCGAAGAAGTGAATGGTTCTATTCCGAGAGAAGTCAGCAGCGACTATATATGGGGTGATGCCTTGAAAGAATGGAACTTGAGAAAGCCAGAAATCAAGCTTATCAATCTTGAAACCAGCATCACAAGCCATGATACCCCCTGGGAAAACAAAGGCATTCATTATCGCATGCATCCAGGTAATATTATAACCCTTCAAGCAGCAGGAATTGATGTTTGCGCATTAGCAAACAATCATGTGATGGATTGGGGGCGGGATGGTCTAATTGAAACCCTGAAGGTTTTGCATAAAGCCGGCATAAACACTTCAGGCGCTGGTGAAAATCTTGATCAAGCTCAAATGCCCGCTATTATCCCTTTAAATGAACGCAATCGTTGCTTGATTTTTTCGCTAGGGCTAGAAACAAGCGGTATTCCTGCTGGGTGGCAGGCAAGGGCAAACCGGCCAGGGGTATGGCTTCTGGATGATTTAAGTTCTGATACAGTGACAATCATAAAAAATACGATTGATTACTTTAGAAAGCCTGGCGACATTTGTATCGTCAGTATTCACTGGGGTGGAAATTGGGGTTATCAGATACCAGCCGAGCATCAGGATTTCGCCCACGAACTCATAGATGAAGCAGGTATTCATTTGTTGCATGGCCATTCTTCCCATCATCCGCAGGGAATTGAGATTTATAACCATATGCCTATTTTGTATGGTTGTGGGGATTTTTTTAATGATTATGAAGGAATTAGTGGATATGAGGAATACAAAGGGCATTTATCATTGATGTATTTCCTGAAGTTTGACCCGATTACGCTCTGGATTAAGCATATCGAACTTGTGCCTATGGAGATAAAAAAGTTTAGCCTTCATTATCCTGCTATCCATGATTTTAAATGGATGCTTGAAACAATGCAAAAAAGCTCATCGCCGTTCCTGACAGAGATAACGCTTGGGAAACGGGGTTCAAATAGTTTTGAGGTGGTTATACATGGCTGAAAATATCCCGGAAACAGGAAAGACAATATATTTGGCCGATGAGTTGCATGCAGCAATTCACATGGTTCGTGAAGCAGGGAGCATTGCTAAAAAAATCAGCCAGAAAAATTTCAGCATACGCAATAAAAATACGGTTGAGTACAATCCGGTAACGGATGCAGATGAAGCAGTGAGTGATTTTCTGATTGAGAAAATTAAACAATTTTTTCCTGAAGATATTGTGATTTCCGAGGAAGGTCCTGTATTCGGTGAGGCGTATGACAATAAACGCATCTGGTTTATCGACCCCATAGACGGCACGCAGGAATTTATCAAAGGCATTGATGAATGGTCTGTGATGATTGGGCTGGTGGTCAATGGCAGGCCGTGCCTTGGCGTTGTTTATCAACCAACGCTTGGACACCTTTATTATGCTGCTAAAGGATCTGGTGCATTTTTATTAAAGGGCGAGAAGCATCAGAAACTTGAAGTGCGGGCGATAACAGACTCAGAAGAGGCCGTTTTGATTCAATCGAGAAGCCATTGGAGTCCTGAAGCCCAAAAAATTGCAGAGCGCATGGGAATTAAAAAATTTGTCAAGCAGGGATCCATTGGTTTGAAACTCGGCAAGATAGCAGAGGGGGAGGCTGATTTATATTTTAATTTTTCTGGCCGTTGCCACCTTTGGGATGTATGCGGTCCCGAAATCATTTTGGAGGAGGCAGGCGGCGAGGTTTTTTTAGCTTCGGGGAAAAAAATAGACTATGCGCAAAAATTAACTGTCATTCAAGATAGTTTTTTTGCAGCAAGCGCTTTACTAGCCAAGGAAGTGCGTAATTGCCTTTAAGCATGATCTCTTCAGTCGCCTGGATTAGGCACAGCCATAATCCAGGTTTGCATGAATAACACGAAAGATATTTCTGGATATCAGGATATATCTTGTCGCAAGGCTCTTGAGATGAGCTAAAAGTAGCGAGGATTAAATGAAGGATAAGGGATATGGATATCAAGCTTTTTGCCATTAATGCATCTCGTCAATTTGGTGAAAAAATCGCGCAATCTTCAAGTTGCATAAGGCTTGCTGAACTTGAAGAACGAGATTTCGCGGATGGAGAACATAAAATCCGATCTTTAGAGTCAGTACGCGGACAAACTGTTTTTGTCCTGCAATCTTTATATAGCGATAGAGAGCAAAGCGTTAACGATAAAATATGTCGGCTTTTATTTCTCATAGCTGCCTTAAAGGATGCATTTGCCGCAAAGGTGATAGCCGTCATCCCTTATTTCGCATATGCGCGAAAAGACAGGAAAACCAAAACGCGCGATCCGGTGACCATGAAATATATGGCACGCTTGCTGGAAGCATCCGGGGCTGATGCGCTTCTTACAATGGATATCCATAATCTGGCTGCTTTACAGAATGCTTTTTCAATACCCGTTGAACATTTGGAGGCCCGTCTGCTTTTTGCGCCTTATGTCGCAGACTTGCTGCACGATGAAGAAATCGTTGTGGTTTCTCCCGATGCAGGCGGCGCAAAGCGCGCAGAGCTGTTTCAGGAACTGCTTGGCCAATTGCTGCAAAAAGAGATTGGCAATGCTTTCTTACAAAAGAAAAGAAGCAAAGACGAAGTCACCGGAGGGCAGCTTGTCGTTGGAAATGTGAAGGGGCGCACGGCGGTGATTATCGATGACATCATCAGTTCAGGCAGCACATTGCAGCTCGCAGCTGATGCATTGAACAAGCAGGGCGCTAAAAGGATTGTTGCCTGCGCAACACACGGGCTCTTTGCGGGTGAAAGCAATAAAAATCTTTCTGAGCCGGCGCTTGAGAGGGTGATTATTACCAATACGGTATCACCGTTTCGGCTGGATAAAATATTGCAGGAAAATAAGCTGATAATGTTAGATGCAGCGCCCTTATTCGCTGAAGCAATTTTAACCATATACCAAAATGGCTCAATGGTTGAGTTATCCAGAGAATTTCCATTAAGGCGGACAGAAAAAAAAGATTGTTAAAGCTTGGGATTACCGGTTTGGCGTATTTTATTCATGAAAGATTGCTGTTGATAAGTTTAAATACGCTTTCGCTTTATCATGCCATTTCTGTTGATTATGAACACGGTAATCATCCAGGTGCCATATGGCAAGCTTGGCTTTGAGGCACGCGCGGTAGCTTTTAAAGAGTTTCAGGAGTTCCGGATGCGGAGCATCTCCCAATTTTTTATGGTACACGTTATAAAATAATTCACCTGCTTCTTTTTGTCCTAAATATTGGCATTCAATATACAAATATGACAATTCTTCTAATGGATCCATGATTCTCAGTTGATCGCTAAATTCCAACCGATCAGTGATAATAGGCGGAGAGGCCAGGCAAATATGTTCTGCCCTTAAATCCCCGTGGCATTCTCTGATACGGCCTTCTGCTATGCGATGGCTGATATAGTTGCTTAACTCAGCGAGTTTATGCAATTGAGCGTCGGCTACTTCCTGTAAAAAAATAGGATCTAATTCATAGCGTGGGTTCAGAAGTGAGTGCAAATTTTTTGCTATCTTTTCTTTTAATCGTTCCAGGTAAGCATGAGGCTCAAATAAAATGGGACGACTTTCCTGATAAAAATTCATTAAATGGGTTGCGGCTTCATACAGTATCTCTTGGTTCAAGTGTTGATTGAGTATGGCATTATCCAGAGTGTTTTCCCGGGGAAATCGCTTCATTTTTAAAAGCCACTCCTCAACAGTTCCGTCAATACTTCCCCCTACAGGACAAAAATGTCCTTTTTTATCTTGCAGAAAGGGGATGATATTTTGATAAATCCCTCTTGCCAATTTTTGATTCAAAATCAATTCACGATGGCAACTATTAAACCGTTTAGATAAAGTACTGAAATCAATGTAGGAAAAATTAACCGGTTTTTTTAATTTATAGGCATGTTTATCGGTAAGAAATACCCATGACATATGAGTTTCGATCGCTTCAATTTCTTTACAGGATTCATTGTAAGAGTCAGCTTGTTTTAGAAAATTGACTTTTTCCTGAAAGTGTTGCCATTGCTCTTCACAGCCTTTGTTTACAGGAATACGCATTTTTTATCCATTATTCTTGATTTGGGGTAAATTGTTTTCCTTGTACTATAATAGAACAAAAGCAAGATGGGTAAGCAAAACACAATTACTTTATATTGTTAATGCTTATAACTCATTATCACTAAACAATTTTTTTTGCAAGGTGACTCAATGAAGTTAAATACCTTTCAATACATTGCCAAGGGCAATAAGAGAGGCTGGACCATTGATTCATTTCCAGATATGGATTCAGAAAACACTTTAATTCTACTATTTTGTTCACCAGAATTTATTCGCGATCCAGCGCCTATACATGAACTTCGCAAGCTTTATCCCAGATCCAAAATGCTTGGTTGCTCAAGCGCCGGGGAAATTGCAGGCCCATTTATACTGGATCACAGCATATCAGTTGCCATTCCGCAATTTGAAAAATCAGAAATTAAAGTAACGCATAAACAAGTAGCTTCCGCAAACGATTCATATGGAGCAGGTGAATACATCGCGTCAATACTGAATCAGGATAATTTACGAGGCATTTTTGTATTATCTGATGGCTTAAACGTCAATGGCTCAGAATTGGTGAAAGGACTTAATACCAATACCGTACAAAAAAATAACCTCATTATTACCGGAGGCTTGGCTGCAGACGGCAATGATTTCAAACGAACCTGGACTGTTTTTAACGGTGAAATTCATACAGATACTATTGTTGCTGTTGGATTTTATGGAAACCATGTTCATATTGGACACGGTTCTCAAGGGGGATGGGATATATTTGGACCCGAGCGCAGGATAACCCGGTCTAAAAACAATATCCTTTATGAGCTTGATAACACTCCAGCGCTTAAGCTTTATAAAAAATACCTTGGCGATAAGGCAACTGATCTTCCTGCCTCAGGCTTGTTATTTCCCCTCGCAATCCGCAAACCAGAATCCGATATCAAATTAGTGCGAACCATATTAGGAGTAGACGAGGAAGAACAGTCACTGATTTTTGCAGGAGACATGCCAACTGGATATTTGGCACAGCTCATGCGCGCTAATTTTGACCGTATCATCAATGGGGCTTCTGAAGCCGGCGGCCTGGCCATGAAGCATTTGCAAAAACTGACCCAGGACGGCAAGCCAATTCTTTTGATAGCCATCAGTTGTGTCGGCAGACGCCTGCTATTGGGAGAAAGAACCGAAGAAGAAACCGAAGCGACGCTTGAAAATTTTCCTGAAGGAGCAGAACAGGTTGGATTTTATTCTTACGGCGAACTTTCGCCATTTACCGATGGATCTTGCGACTTACATAACCAGACTATGACTCTTACCAGTATCATGGAGGAAAATTGATTGTGGATAAAAAAAAATCAACTATACATCCACTCTTATTGCGTCAATTAAAAAGGGCCAATATCAGCGAACATGATATTTCACCCGATAAAAGAGATGACTGGAATGAGCTAATAACCCGCATCAGCCGCACTTATCATGATCACGAGCAGGACAGGTACTTGCTTGAGCGATCAATGGAGTTGTCTTCAAAAGAACTGCTTGAACTCAATGAAAAACTGGAATCTGCCCAACATATTGCCCATCTTGGTTATTGGCTTTATGACCTGGAAAATGACCAATTGTCATGGTCAAAGGAAATGTATAATTTGATTGGGTGTGATCCTTCACAACCAATACCGACCATGAAGGAAATCCAGGCATCGATGCATGAAGACGATCGTGAAAAATTTATCGAGATGATGGAACAGGTCCTATCCAAAGGTATTTATGGTGAAATAGAGTTAAGGTTTAAGAATTGGAAAGATCATAAATATTACTGGCATTTTGTCAAATTCCAGCCGCAGAGTGTGGAAGGCGGCAATCGTACCCGTTATCTATCAGGGGTTGTGATGGATATTACTGATAGAAAAGAATCGGAGCTTCTGGCGGTGGAAGCAAATCAAAAGCTGGTCAGTATATCTCGACAGGCCGGAATGGCCGAAGTTGCCACCTCGATTCTGCATAATATTGGTAATATTTTAAATAGCGCAAATGTGTCAATCAGCATTTTGCAGGAAAATTTCTCGCAAAATTATTATGAAAAGCTCTTTAAGGTTGCAATCATGATTAAAGAAAATCTTCATGATATTGCGCACTTTTTCCTGCATGATCCAAAGGGGCAATTAATTCCAAATTACCTTGTAGAATTAATAGAAATTCTAGCCAAAGCTTATCGCAACAGCCGCAGCGAATTAAACAACATTGCCTTTAATTTAACCCACATTAAAGATATTGTCGCTATGCAGCAAACGATTAGCGGAACTTCTTCAGGTGTATTTGAAAAAATTTATATTCCAGAAGCCATAGATACCGCTTTGCAAATGGCCATCAATGGTTCTAAAGCTCAAATCAATATAGCCAGGGCTTACGAAAAAGTGCCGCTCGTTCTGACTGATAAATCAAAACTCACTCAAATATTGGTTAATCTAATTCAAAACGCAAAAGACTCTGTCCAGAAGAATCCAGCCAATCTCGATAAAAAAATAAGTATTTTTTTAAAAAACAAACAAGATCAAATCCAGATTTGGGTGGAGGATAATGGCATTGGAATTCCAGGTGAAAATCTGGACAGAATTTTTTCATTCGGTTTTACGACTAAGGAAAGTGGGCATGGTTTTGGGTTGCACAGCAGCGCCCTGGCAGCAAAAGAACTTGGTGGATGGCTTAGGGCAAGGAGCCAGGGAACCAATAAAGGCGCTACGTTTATTTTGGCTTTGCCGATAAATGGTCGGAATAAGTAGGGGGATAATCTATGCAGAATACAGATTTTAGAATCATCATCATTGATGATAACCCCAATATTCACCAGGATGTCATTAAGGTTCTAACACCGCATACAAGCACGGATGATTTTGTACAACTGGATAAAGCCTTATTCGGAGAAAATAAAGAAGAGTCCTTTGATCAGTTTCTTCCGGCCTTTCAATTTGCTACCGCTTCACAAGGCAAAGAAGGTCTTGAGAAAATAAAGCTTGCCTACCGGGAAGGCAAACCTTATGCCCTGGCTTTTGTAGATGTTCGTATGCCGCCAGGATGGGATGGCATTGAAACCATTAAACAGATATGGAAAATTGACCCCGAGATTCAAATAGTGATTTGTACAGCCCACTCGGATTACAGCTGGGAAGAAACCATTCATGAACTCGGCATGAGTGATAATTTCCTAATCCTGAAAAAGCCTTTTGACAACGTTGCTGTAAGGCAACTGGCTTGTGCCCTTACCCAAAAATGGTTATTGACAAAAGAATCTAAAAAACAAACTGCTTATTTGAACCAGGTTGTCAAAGAGCAAACGCAATCCTTTCAGCAATCCCTTTCCCTCTTGCGCGCTACACTGGAATCTTCTACTGAGGGGGTATTAGTTGTTGACCTTAAGGGAAACATTATTGACTATAACACCAGGCTTTACGAAATGCTTGGGCTGCCAAAATCTCTGTTAGAATCAGGGGAGGAAAGTCTTTTTCATGAGTACCTAACCTGTAAAATGGTTGAACCTGACAGCTATATCACAAACCTTGACAAGCTTCATAAGCATAAAGAAATATCCAACAGGTTGGTGATTAAACTGAATGAGGGGAAAATATTTGAATGTTGTTCGCAGCCTCATCGGTTAATGGATAAAACCGTCGGTCGAGTATGGAGTTTTCGCGATATTACCGAACGCGCATTTCTTGAAAAAAAACTTGAATATCAGGCGACTCATGACGCGCTGACTGAATTGCCAAATCGCGTTTTGTTATATGACAGAATACGTCAGGAAATTGCTAATTCAATGCGTTACAACAAACAATTTGCCATATTATTTTTTGATCTAGACCGGTTTAAGCTGGTCAATGATAGCTTGGGCCATGAATTTGGCGATAAGCTCCTTTGTCAGGTAGCCAAGCGTTTATCAGGCATGATACGTAAAGTTGACACCCTGGCAAGAATAGGCGGCGATGAATTCATTTTACTTCTTTCAGGCCTTCGCCATGAAGAAGAATTAATGCATATCGCTGTTAAATTAGTGAACTCTTTTAATCAACCGTTTGTCATTGAAGGCCATGAGCTGAATATAACCGCAAGCATCGGTATAACCCTTTACCCTACGAATGGAACGACTGCAAGCAAGCTCTTGAAAAACGCTGATTTAGCCATGTATCAAGCAAAGGAAAATGGCGGAAATCAATTTAAATATTATACGGAACGATTGAATAAAGAAGCCAAACTTCGCTTAAAACAGGAAATGGAATTACGGCGTGCCATTGCCAATAATGAATTTTTTCTTGTGTATCAGCCGCAGTTTGATATACGCCAACAGAAATTCCTGTCGTTAGAAGCTTTAATTCGCTGGCAGCACCCAAAAAAAGGAGTCATTTTACCCATTTCATTCATTCCTGCCGCAGAGGAGTCAGGCTTAATTATCTCGTTAGGGGAGTGGGTGATCCAGGAAGTTTGCAAACAAATCAATCTTTGGCGGCAAGAAGGCTTGCCTTTTATGCGTGTGGCCGTAAATGTTGCCACCCAGCAATTAAAACAGGCTGATTTTGCCGAAACAGTCAGCGAAATTTTAAAGAAATACAAGATACCGCCTGAATATCTTGAAATTGAAATTACCGAGAATGTGATTGTTACTCATACGGAAGTATTGAGTATGGTCAAAAGGCTTAAAAAAATTGGTGTAAGGATAGTGCTCGATGATTTTGGAACGGGTAATTCATGTTTAAATTATCTAAAGCAAATCAAAATAGACCGGCTTAAAATTGATCGTTCATTTGTTGCAAATATTGCTCGTTCCCAAAGTGATGAAGTGATCATTGAAGCCATCATCGCTATGGCGCAAAGCATGAATTTCAAAGTTTTGGCAGAAGGCGTAGAAAATCAACAGCAAATTAATTTCCTGAAGAAAAAGCAGTGCGATGAAGTTCAGGGATTTTTCTATTGCAAGCCTATAACCCCGGACCTGGTCGTTGAATATATTAAATCTGTGGAATAATTTAATACTCTTTAGGATGTAGAAGCGTATTTTCTCGCGCGGATTTACAAAAGGTTTCTTTTATTGCTGTCGCAGCGAGAACCATGGCTGCCGTTACAAGGCCAATCATGACCAAAAAACCAAGCTGGTAGTTCGCAAATCTCATTGGATAAATATGGGCAAGGCGTGCCAGAATCCAACCAATTACAGGCGCATTGATGGCAGCAAGCAGCATGATTATGGCATTATTGAACGCGAGCCCTACGGCCAGATAATCTTCCCGGCATTGTTCTGCCATGGCTGCAAACCCAATGCTTTGACCACTTGCGCCAATCCCCAGGAACACAAAACATGTTGAAGTTGCAAACCTCCCAAGCGGCAGGTAAATAATTCCCACCAGCGCAAATAAGGCACAAAGACTTGAAACCACCATAACAGGCTTACGCCGTTGAAATTGATCTGAAAGAAACCCCAAAAGAGGGCAGCCCACAGCATAACCAAGCCATGCCAGAGTGATCATGTAAGAGGATAAAGTAGAGGAAAAGCCTTTTTTGACCAAAAATTCTACGCCTTCATTCTCAGAAAGGTACTCAATGGAAAAGTAGACGCATGCAGAATATAAGGCGACAAACCAGGTTTGCCGCTGGCAAATGATGCGTAATAAATTACTTCCAATAGCGGACGGCCTTGAAAGAATGATAAATTTTCCTTGATTCTGCCGGTTTTTTTCCACAAAAAACAGTACCAGGAGCGCTATCAAAAAACCAATTCCTGAAAGAACAATAAAAATACTTCGCCAGCTTACAGCATTGTTTTGCGAAAGCACGTTAAACGGGCCTGCGGCAAGCATGGGGCCTAAGGTTCCAATGAACTGTGAAATTCCAATAAAAAGCGCAATATTCTTTCGAGGCATCCAGTCATAGACAGCAACCAGGAGACAAACAAAGCCAAAAGATGAACCAAATCCCATCAGCACCCGAAAGACTGCGGCAGTAGAAAACTCCGTGGAAAAGGCAAAACCAAGATTTGCCGCGGCACAAAACAATACTGCTGCCAGCAGTGTTTTTTTCAACCCGAAACGATCGGTAATAATCCCTACAGGCAATTGCATGGTTCCATAAATTAACTGGTATGCAGTTGAACTTAAAAGGGCAAAGCTGACTGGCGTTAAGTGGAGATCTTGCATCAGCGGGAATTGGAATGTGCCAAGGACAGTACGCAGCAGAAATTCGTACATAAAAAAGAAGGCACAGACAAACCAGACTACAAGCCCTTTAGTGGTGATCTTGTTATCAGCTATCATGGCTTAATCGTCTTGTCGCCCCAGGCTTCCAGTGCCGTTTCTGCGCGGTCGTAGTCAATAAAGCTTGCCAATTTAAAAATAGTTTGGCCTTCATGAATCAATGGGTGGCGGTTAATGCCCACCACAATACCATCCTGGGGAGCTTGGACTGTTTCTGCTGTATCAGCGCTGAAGGGATCATTGATTCGCCCGATACGTTGGCCTTTTTTTATCATTTGCCCAAGCTCGACTTCGCTTAAAAGAACACCGCTGCGATGAGCGCGAATCCAATCCTCGTCTTGTGAAAAAATAGGATTGAAGGAAGAATGTTCTTTGTCATAAGAGTCATCTATCATCCCCATGGTACACATGACGTTATGGATGCCTGACAGGCCAAGCTTAATGGCGGATTCATCAAAACGCATGGCCTCTCCTGCCTGATATACAAGCAAAGGGATATGAAGCTGCTCTGTGGTCTGGCGAAGCGTATTGTTTTGCGTGCTGACATTGGTGATTACAGGGGCTGCGAAGGTTTGGGCCAGCCGCTTGCTTTCACTGTTTTCTATGCTGCAGTATACCTGCGGCAAAATATCATGATTGAGCGAGCCTGTTTGCAGTTCAATGCAAATATTGGCTTTACATAAAATTTCCCGGGTGAAAACATAAGCCAGCCTCTCTCCGTAAGATCCATCTTCAACACCTGGAAAGGAGCGTTCAAGGCTGGTTTCATGCGACATTGCTTTAGAGGGCGCAACCAGTCCAAATACATTGAGTACCGGCACAGCAATTAAAGTGCCGCGAATGGAAGTTTTTTCTATCGATTCCAATAAGCGGTTAATAATTTCAAGGCCGTTTAATTCATCTCCTTTCACTGCGGAAAAGATCAATAAACAAGGCCCTGCTTCTTTGCCGTGGATTACTTTGATTGGCATATAAAATGAAGTACAGGAATAAAATTCCGGAAGAGGTAAAGCAAGATTTGCCGTTTCACCTGGATGAATGGTGGCATCGCAAATAGTGATATTTGTATTTTTCATATGTATAGAATTTCTACAGTTTCGTCTGAATTGCTCTTTGACACCATAACAAATTTTACACAGTGACGCAAAATACTGAGAAATGCGGCATTGAACCTTTTACTGTTCTCAGTCTCATCACTGGCACTATTTTATTTTTGGTCTTAAATAGAATCATGTCGTTTGTTTTTGTTTATTCTGGCCGAATTGATTACTAACAGTCAGTTTGTTAAAATAATGTTCATTATGAATTCGGATTGATTGTCATGCCAATGGTTAACTCTCTGCATTTTTTATCTCGGGCTCCCAAGAAAGAAGCCATGAAAGATAACGCGATCTATCTCTATCAGAAGAACAATGAATGGCATTTTGCAGTAAAGCAACATCATGCAGTTACCATCCAAACGGTGTCAAACGATGATGAGGAACTGATTAAAAAAATCAAAATTCTGCACAGTAAAAACAAGATCAATCCCTTGCAAGCCTATAATCTGGAACTCCAGATTATCCGTTCACTGCTGTCCCATAATCGTGTGGAATTTGATTATGCTGAGCATTATTCAATCGGCAAGGCGGTTGATGATATTTTAAACCAGCATTTCCCAAGTGATGAACTGCTGAAACGGGGGCAAGTGGAGCTGGGTAACGGCATGGTTATAGAACTTGGCGAGCTTTATGCTTTAATGGGTGATTTTTTTGGAATTCCTAATCAACCCATTGCTGAAGGTCAGGATGCGACAGAACAACAGGGACGGTTTATTAAGGCATTTGATACGCTCTATGGCGGCGATGAAAAAACCCGGAAACTTATCAAAAATATCCTCTTAGTAGGTGCCATTCAAAAGCAAGCATTAAACATTGCGAGGCAAAACTGCCAGTGTGTGAATAGAGACGATTGTGCTTGCGCCGAAAAAGCATTAGAAGAAGTTTCCGATCGAACCAATCGTTTATGGAACAGCGTCACAGGCGGAAGCGATTGGACCTATCCTTTATCGCATAGCACTTATCTTGCGCTCGCCAAGAACAATATCGATCATTTTTCTGATTCCGCTATGCTTGCCTATGCCGCGGGTCATGAGGCAGCCAGAGATATGATTCGGCAAATTCCCCATACTTCAAGTGAAGAGGAAAAAAAACGTTTGATTTACAAGGCGTTAACCCTGGAAGCTTCTGCCGGACATTTTTTAACTGATCTTTTTTCCTCAGGCCACGTACGTGTTCCCCGCAAAGAACTTTATAATCTGAAAACCATTTTGGGGATTCCCGTACCTTCCGCGATTACCGGGCTTTTTACCCTGGTTATGCATAATGAAGACGGCGAGCATGGTGTTTGGGTCACTGACCAATTAACTGGTGAAGCATGGAAAGCCTATGGTGATGATACACTGCTCATTGGCCAAGGCACGGATAATCGTATTAAGGCATGCACCGCAGCCCGCATGGCCATGCTTGAGATTGTTCGCGAAATAAAGCAAGCATCGCAAACCAGTCTTGTGCAACAAAATGAAGAAATAGAGAAATTACCTGAATTTGGAACTATCTACAAGCTGTTTCCTGAAGCCTGCAATAAAGGCACGCTGAATCATCCGTTATTTAAGCTGGATAAAGAGGGCAATTTACTGCGGCGTAAAGACGTTAATGATCCCTTGTGTTCAGAATACAAAAAGAACTGGTGGGTCTGGTCCACATTTTTACTGATTTTACCCAAAGCATTGGCCTATGCTTATCCAAACTGGTTTAGCCGAAGCTCGTTAGCGAAAGCGACAAAAGGTCAGAATGCTGTGTGCGATCAAGAGAATTCTGCCTTAAAGATTTATCGCCAGCAAAAAGAAATTGTAACGGAAAAAATAAAGAAAGATCCATGGCTCAGTTCGACAGCCCGTATGGCTCAAACATTCGGTGGCATGGAAGCAGAGGTTGATGAAAACCTGGATTTCAATGTGTCTCAAAATCATTCCAAACAGTTATTTTCTGACCGAGTGAATCAGAAATCAGATGAAGTAAACAATCGAGTTGAACCTGCGCAATACCAAGTATAAAGGCTGTTTTCTCTCTCTTCTTCCTCGTTGGGAAGCCGTCCTTCATGCGTAGGTCCTGATGAGAAGGATTAAACTGCTTTTTAACCGCGCTCATCTAAAATATGCTGTACTGCTTAATGACGGTAACTTATGTTAAACTGATAATTTATAAGTTCCGCTTTATAACAAGGTCATTTGGCCATTTCCACCATGCACACTTAAGGATGAGTATTCATGGCAGAATCAGTTGATAACAAACCAAAACTCATCGTGCGCAATGCAAGACCCGCTGATATCGATAATATCCGGGCTCTGGTGCGCCGCGCTTATCCCGAATACATGGAAAATTATCAGAAAGCTGCTTTAAGAGGCCAGATGAATCACTTTCCTCAGGGGCAGTTTGTGGTTGAGTATGACAATAAAATCGTGGGCTATTGCGCAACCTTTAAAATCAGTGGTGATATTGCCCTAAAACCGCATACCTGGGATGAAATCACAGGCCATGGGTTTGCATCCACACATGATCCAGAGGGTGACTATTTATACGGAATGGAAATTTGTGTTGACCCGGATTATCGGGGATTAAGGATTGGCAACAGGCTTTATACCGCGCGTAAGCGTTTATGCAAGGCAGAAAGTTTAAAAGGAATTGTCTTTGGCGGACGTATTCCCGGTTATCACCGCCATTACAAAAAATATCCGAAAGTGGAAGATTATATTGAAGCCGTTAAGAATAAGGAAATTCGCGACCCGGTTTTATCGTTTCAGCTTCGTAACCAGTATGATGTGATTGGCGTTTTACCCAATTACTTGCCTTCTGATAAACCCTCAAGAGGATATGCGGCACATCTTTTATGGATAAACAGAGCGGTTCTTTCTGAAGAAGAAACGCAAAGGCAAGATGTTATAGATCATGTAAGCATAGTAGACAGGGTGCGGGTAAGCCTTGTGCAATATATGCAAAGGCGCGTGCATTCTTTTTCCGAGCTCGCGCATTATGTAGAATATTTTGTGGATGTGGTAGCTGATTATTATGCTGATTTTGTGCTGTTTCCTGAATTATTTACCTTGCAGCTGTTGTCTATTGACAATAAACCATTAAATCCTGAAGATTCCATCCTGAAGCTGACCGAATACCGTGAGCCCTTTCTTGATCTGATGTCGTTAATGGCCGTCAAATACAATATTAATATCATTGGCGGCTCCCATCCAACGAAGATGAAAGAAGGCATCTTTAATATCAGTTATGTATTTTTGCGCAATGGAGAAATTCATGAGCAGGCAAAAATTCACCCAACACCTAATGAACGCTATTGGTGGAATATTCACGGCGGCAATGAGCTGCATACCATCATGACAGACTGCGGGCCTATAGCTGTGTTGATTTGCTATGATTGTGAATTTCCAGAGCTTGCAAGACATGCAGCGAATCAGGGAGCAAAAATATTGTTTGTACCCTTTTGCACGGATGAGCGCCAAAGTTATCTACGAGTTCGATATTGTGCCCAGGCAAGGGCAATAGAAAATCAGGCTTATGTTGTCATAGCAGGTAATGTCGGAAACTTGCCGGGAGTGATCAATATGGATATACAGTATGCTCAAAGCGCTATTTTTACTCCTTGTGATTTTTCTTTTGCCCGCGACGGAATAGCGGCGGATACAACGCCCAATGTGGAAATGGTTTCATTTGCCGACTTAAGTTTACGTGCTTTAGAGAGAGCTCGCACGCACGGTACGGTGTTAAATTTAAAAGACCGCCGTCATGATTTGTACACAGTAAAATGGAAAGTTCGTTAAGGCATTTTGGAATCACCGGAAAGGATAGCTTCTAACCCTTCACGGTAACTTGGATATTTCAGTGTAAACCCAAGTCTCGATTTAATTTTATGAGCGCTGACCCGCTTGCAGGCTAAGAAAAATTCTTTTCCCAGTTCGGAAAGATCTGCTTGTTCAACAGGAATCAATTCAGGTTCGCTTTGACCAAGCAATCGTGCAGCAAAGGCATCCACCTCATGAACAGCGGCAGGATAATCATCGCTTAAATTATATATCTCACCGGGAGCAGGATTTTGCATGGACAACAGTAAAGCGCCTGCTATATCTTCTACGTGAATTCTTGAAAAAACGTGGTTAGGTTTATAAAGGCTATAGTTTCGACCAGATAAAATCTTATCAATGCTGCATCTTGCAGGGCCATAAATTCCTGCCAGGCGAAAAATATGTACCGGCAACCGATATTTTTCATATAAGTTCAGCCAGGCTTTCTCTGCACTGATTCTTTTTTTGCCGGATGAGGAAGGGCATAACAGTTCAGATGTTTCATCAACCCATTGGCCTTGATGATCGCCATATACTCCGGTTGAAGATAAGTAGCCAACCCATTGAAATTTATCATAAAATGATAAAAAAACATCCTCAAATTGCCTTAACACGGGATCATGGCCCGTCTCATCCGGTGGGATGGTAATAAGGATGGCATTGCACTCCTTGGCAACGCGTTCTGCCGATTTTCGGCTGAAATCAATCAATTCAAGATTGGCAAGATGCCCTGACATAGATAGATTGGGCTGCCGGCTGGCAGCCAATACCTTCATGTTTTTTTTACCTAAAAGAAAAGCTAAAAAAGCGGCACAATAGCCAAATCCAAATATACCTACACAGTCTTTTTTATTCATAAAAACTTTATTTATATATTATTTAACAGGGTCGAAATCCAGGTGTTATGCCGCTAATGCCTATGATCACTCATGTGATATTTTAACAAAATCCGAAGATACAGCTGCTCTGCAGCCTGGCCAAGGTTATCAAAAAGTGGCCTCACAGGCATTAAAGCATGTGATTTATCAAACAGCAATAGACCTCAAAAGCAAACTGTGACAGAGCTTTTGTCGTTGCGGTGCTTAATCCCCATATGCCCTATACTGTAGGAATAAAGCAAGAACTTCGTAAAACTAAAAATTTTTATAATTGAATACGAGGGGTTAAGGAGATAATGACATGCGGCAGTTTAAAAACATTCTCTTTGTTAGCCATGGATTGGGCAAGGATGTAGATGCCTTAAAGTTAGCGATTCGCCTTGCAAGGGAGAATAAAGCCGCTTTGGATATCCTGATAAGTTGCCCAGTACTTCCAAAAAAGTTTCAAGAGTATCAGGAAACGTACGAAGAATACCTGTTTCAGCATACGCAGGAAACCATTGAGCATGCAAAAGCCGATTTAAAATTAGGTAAAAAGAAATTAAAGGTTAATATCGCATTGGCAGCGGGGAATGCCCAATATGTGCGGATTATTCAATATGTCCTAAAGCATTCATCTGATCTGCTTGTTAAAGCCGTGGAATCGAGCCGGAGCCGAAAAGGTTTTAAGGCGCTGGATATGGAGCTTTTGCATAAGTGCCCTTGTCCTGTGCTGCTGCATAAACCGTCTAAACATCCATATCAGAATATCCGCATAGGCGTGGCCATTGATCCTTTTTTTGATGACCCGGCAGGACATGATTTATCCTTAAAACTGTTGAAGGCAGCCCAATACTTTTCCGAATTTTTTGATACGTACTTACAAGTGCTCTCCTGCTGGGATTCTTCCATGGAAAACTATTTACCCGGTAAAGATTGGCTAAGAAGATACGGCATCAATGTAGACGCAGATGAAAAAGCAACACACTACAACGCATTGCAAAAACTGATTAAGGAAGCAAGGATGGATGACAGTCTGGAAATTTACCAGGTCAAAGGCTCTCCTGATACAGAAATTCCATTAATTGTTTCAAAAAATAAAATTGACATTTTAGTTATGGGAACTGTAGCCCGAACCGGGATTGCAGGATTTTTTATTGGAAATACGGCGGAAAATATCTTACAGGAAATTGACTGCTCTTTACTTGCTTTAAAACCCAAGGGTTTTGTTTCACCAGTTGAATAAGTGCTCATCAGAATTTTTTAAATTTTTTTTGAATGTTTTATCAGAACACCGAACAAATTAAAAAAGCGGCTTATGATGAGCAGTGTGTTCTCGTGGAGTCTCAATAGTTTTTTGCGTCTTTGATGCAAATAAACCTTCCTGCGCTAAAATTCGACTGCAATACTGCCGGTACCCTTCAGAACTTTGCATGGATTTTTGTGATACGCCAATTGTTCTGAATTGAGTATTTTCTCCGATTTTCAGTAAATCCAGAAAAGTTTCATGATTTGCGCTTTTAAAAAGATGGGCGTATTCGGCATATAATCGCATCGCGACTGTTTCTTTGATCTGATGCCAGATAAATCGTTGTGCATCTTGTGTTGTAAGACTCGCAAGCTGCAAAGTATGACAAAAATCTCTGAGATTAGCGCATTTGATTAATTTTGATAGAAATATTTCAGCTTCCGCGCGTGCAATAGCAGGTAATTTCATGCGCGCCTCACTGCGCTCAACGTCATTCCGCATGGCTTTTTTTAACGGCAAAAACTCCTCTTTGGCCGCATCATAGGCAGAAATATTGCCCGATTTGATATCATAGACCCAGCCCTGTACAGAGAGCTTTTCCATAGAAATTTTCTGCTGGACTATGGGATACGTTTTCAAATGATCAATTTGCGCAAGAACATTGGTTTTTATTGCATCAGCTAATTGCTCAACTTGTGTAGAATGTTTATTAAGCCCCATGCGCGCTTTTTCCGAGTGACGCAGCCAGGATTTGACAGATGGCAAATGTTCAAGGCTTTCCGGATTAATCAGTCCTTGCATGGCGCCGCATTGCGAATGGCCGCAGACGATAATTTCCCTGACATTTAAAACAGTTAACGCGTATTCAATAGTTGCTGCCTCACCTGATGCCTGGTTGCCGTTAAAAGGGGGGATAATATTTCCGGCATTGCGGATAACAAATAATTCACCAGGCTCAGACTGTGTAATTAAATTGGGATCTATCCTTGAATCTGAGCAGGTAATAAACAAGACAGAGGGATCTTGCTGCTTGTTCAACTGCTGAAACAAAGCTTGCCTTTTTTTAAATTCATTTTTCTGAAATGCCAGTGCGCCTGAAGCTGCATTCCGCATTAGAACTCTCCTTATTGTGTTTCATGGATGACGTGGGTGACCACACCCCAAATGACTAGATCCTGGGTTTCAGTAATATCTATCGGTTGGTAAAGTGGATTTTGGGCTAATAATTGCACCTTGCCGTTTTTACAGGATAAACGCTTGACTGTCAGTTCTCCATCAATCGCAGCAATCACAATTTTGGGTTTTACCGCATATCCAGCCCAAACTGGCAATGACATTTTAACGGGTCTTAAGCCGCGTGATTCACAAGACATTTCACTTTAAGTTGGCCGCGATTTTTTTCTGCAAGCCATAAGTCATATTTAGCTTGTTGATTTATCCAACTTTCTGCAGAGGTCTTAAATGCAATACTCAACCTGATTGCCATTTCAGGACTAATACGAGAATGACCATTTAATAACTCTGAAAGCGTTTTCCGAGTAACACCTAATGCTTTTGCAGCTTCTGTGACAGTTAATCCCAAAGGCTCTATACATAATTCACGTATAACCTCACCTGGATGCGCTGGATTAAACATTTTTAACCTCCCTAGTGATAATCAACATAGTCGACATCATAAGCATTATCGCTCTCAAATCGGAAAATAATTCGCCAATTTGCTTGCACTGTGACAGAATAAAAATCTTTAAGCTGCCCCTTCAATTTATGTAAGTGTAATCCTGGTAAATCCATATCTTCAGGGCAAGCACTTGCATCAAGCCGCGTAAGTATTAATTGCAACCGTCTTGCATGATGGGCCTGTATCCCTGAGAGACTACCCGTGTGATAAAATCGACCCAGCCCTTTATGTTTTATTGTTTTTATCATGAAAATTCCGCTTTACATACACTTAAACTGTAACCAATAACGTTACGGGTGTCAAGTCGAATGAATAGTTTTTCATAGAATGGGTGTAGCAATTATGTCCTATGCCACTTTTAGTGTTAATATTTTCTCCATATCGAACAACATATTCTGCTCTTCAATATCCTGAGTAAAATCATATTCCCCATGCAAATTGACATAATGCCAAATTAGAGTCGATCCATTGCGAATAACGGTTAATAGTGTCTTCCTACTTTCTTCATCCTCCAACAGAGCCAATTTCTGCGAAAGATATAACTCATTCCATAATACAATTGCATTCTGGATTAAGCGCTGGCAACCAACAACCATTTCTTGTTCCTCCTTGCTGCTGTATTGAATTTCCTGGTTGTTACCAAACAGAATGGCTTTTGAGAATTTATTCGATAGTTCAATGCGATTTAACTGTTTTTCAACAGCCTGTCGTAATTCCACATCATCAATATATCGAAGAATGAACAGACTTTTAATAATCCGTCCAAATTCCTTGATGGCACAGTATAATGGGTGTTGTTTGGAGTAGGAACTGAGGCGCTTAAACAGTTGGGATGCAGTGGTTGCCTTAAGTTTTATTGTAACCATCAAACGCAAAATATCATCCCAATGGGTCTTAATTAAATCTGTGTCGATATAGCGATGTGGTAGTATTTTATATCCTTTGGTTTCATAGGTGCTGCGAGAACTGAAACTGTATAAGGTAGCCTTTTTCAGATTTTTTATTCTGGGCGCAAAATAAATCCCAAGCATGTTCAATATCCCAAAAATTGCTTCAGAATAGCCATGTGTATCAGTAGAATGGATGGTACTTTTGATAGAAAGATTGTGTAATAACCCATCGGCGACATAGGCTGCCTCTCGCGCGGAGCTACTGATAGAGGTGGTGTAAAACAGGCGGTTCAGCTCATCAATAAAACTATAAAGTGAAGAGCCAGAGCCGCTTCCAAAATATTTAAATGATTTATTGGCATTCAATGACTCAACAACTACGCTGACTTTTCGCCCATCGCTTGATGTATGTAATTCACCAGGATTTTTTTGATAAATGCTGGCTAAGGATAGCTTGCCAATGTTCTTTTGGGTGTAAATAATTCTTCAGTGACAGGTAGCGATAGGCTGGTTTCAAACTGATAACACCCGCTTTTAAAGCATCTGCCGTGTAAAAATACAGCAGAACCTTATAAAGGGATACCCTGAATTTACCTTCACTGGAATAGAGTGCCGCCTGCTCCTTTTCAGATAAAAAGCCGACTGGCGCCTCTTTCCCTACATTACCTGTTTTCGACTGATAGTGTTTGATGGCTACCAAAATGGCTGGAACATCCTGATTTTCCGGGATATCAAATGCCTGTTTTGTACATTCATCCAGCTTTGGTTCCGGTGGATAGATTTCCTGGTGTTGGTGATAGTCCTCAAGGAGTAGCCTGATTTGTTGAACTTTCTCCGAATCACTTAATACAGGCGAGGTTGCCAGCTTTTCAATTTTTTTCAGTTGAGCCTTATAGGATATTCTTGCATCTGATAATAATTGCAGGGTTTCCTTTTGCTGGTCCTTCTGTTTAAAGATCTGTTCCTTTTCATTTTTTGTAGTGGCGTTTTGAGTTGCCTTCACACAGTTGAGTAAAATATCTGCAAAAATATCCTGTCTTAAATGATATTGATGAACCAGAAAACAAATAATATGGAGATAGCGTTTATCACGCTGAAGCTGATTAATCTGAAACAGACTTGCCTTGCGAACCCAGGTTGCATAATGCTTTATTGTGTCATTATGCAGATTTAGTCCGTCCAACAAGGGACTAATATTATTATAATTACTTTGGATAAGTTGAAAATCCTCGATACTTTTCTTAATCTCCTTTGGTTTTCTTGAGTGACTGATGGTTTTAAGTCTGGCAATGGTAGAAGAATCAGTATCATCTATTTTTAGAAGAGCATCCAAACTGATTTTGTGACCATCGGATAATTGATCCTCAATCAAATGAACCAGATGTTTATCATAATCACTGATTATCTCTGTGATGCTCAGGGCAAATCGATTATAGCGAGGGATCTCAATACGCTTGGCTTTCAGAAAATCGAATACATCGTGTAAAATCTGTTTTGGTGGATAACGACGGGCAACGCGATCATGGATGCTCTCCCTGAACAA
>NZ_LNYK01000014.1:34888-43197 GCF_001467825.1 Legionella londiniensis | reverse complement strand
GCATAAAATCCATTGACCAGCACTGATTGCTTGATGTTGGCACGACCAGGGGCTCAGGCTTTTCCCTAATTAACCGTTTTTTAGATTTTATCCGTAAATTCAACTCGAGCTCTTTGTATACATGGTAAACACGTTTGTGATTCCAACAAAAACCTTTCACGTTGCGCAAATATAAAAAACACAAGCCAAAACCCCAGTTACGGTTGTTTTGAGTTAAGCGCACCAGCCAATCCGCTATGACCCTGTTTTCTTCATTCAGTTTGGGTTCATATCGGTAGCACGTCTCACTGATGCTAAATAGCCAGCAAGCCATCCTGACTGCAATATGCCGTTCCTGCACTATCACGCGTGCAAGCACTCGACGAGCGGATGGCTTTTTTACTTTTTTTCAAGGACCTCTTTTAAAATTTCTGACTTTAAGCGCTCTTCAGCGTACATCTTCTTTAAGCGGCTATTCTCTGCTTCAAGTTCCTTTAGCCGTGTCATCATTGGAAGATCCATACCTCCATATTTGGCCCGCCAGTTATAGAATGTCGCATTGCTTATACCATGCTCTCGACATAAGTCGGGTACTGCAACACCACTTTGAGCTTGCTTCAATATCGACAGGATTTGGCTGTCACTAAATTTTGATTTCTTCATGCAGAATCTCCTTGCATATACATTACGAGAAAATTCTACTTTTGGCAGCAATTATTTTGCGGGAGGATTACCATTTGACCCTATATCAAGAGTTTTTGATTATAACGGTATTAAAGATGGATTGTTAATGCTTAATTAGCGATGAGTTACGGTTAAAAGTTGTGTACGGGAGTAATTGATGTGATTTTGCGAGAACCAACGGACTAACTATAGATTTTGGTTCTTACGATTAAGATATAAATTTGGTCAACCATCGAGTTTGCTTAGCAGCCTGCTTATATTACAATCCCTGAAAATCTAATACTATCGTATCAGGATTACCATATGAAAATCTCGACAATCATCGGGGCGCGCCCACAGTTTATTAAGGCTGCGGCTGTTTCAAGAATTATCGCGGCTGACAATGATATGGAGGAAATTATTATTCATTCCGGGCAGCATTATAATCCCAATATGTCTAGCTGCTTTTTTGACGAATTGAATATTCCCGAACCCCGATACAATTTAAAAATTGGGTCTGGCTCACATGGTAAACAAACGGGTGAAATGCTCATCGCAGTAGAAAATGTGCTGCAAATGGAAAAACCAGATTTAGTGATCGTTTATGGAGATACAAATACAACACTGGCAGGAGCCCTTTCTGCAGCAAAACTCAAAATTCCAGTTTTTCACATAGAAGCTGGCCTGCGTTCGCATAATAGATCCATGCCAGAAGAAATTAATAGGATTTTAACTGATCATATAAGCAGTATCTTATTTACTCCAAGCGAAAGTAGCTCTAATCAATTACTTAAAGAAGGTATTTCCTCTGATAAAATTTTTAATGTTGGTGACGTTATGTATGATGCGATACTATTTTACAATCACTTTAATTCTAATCGCACCACAATAGTTAACAGACTTAATTTAAAGCCTAAGTCCTATTGTCTGGCTACAGTCCATCGCGCAGAAAATACAGATTGCCAGAAAAAACTGACTAATATTTTTGAAGCATTAAGTGAGTTAAGCCGAATTATGCAAGTCATCTTGCCACTTCATCCACGTACCCACCTTGCTCTACAAAAAACAGGAAAATTAGAAAAATATTTGAACAACATCTTCATTACAGAACCAGTTGGCTATCTTGATATGCTAGCGCTAGAAATGCATGCCAAGTTAATTATTACAGACTCTGGAGGTGTGCAAAAAGAAGCATATTTTAATAAAATACCATGCATAACAATTAGAAATGAATCTGAATGGATTGAATTAATTAATTCTGGTTGGAATAAATTATGCCCGCCCGACAGTCCCTTTTCTTTTCTTCCGTTTATCGATAAAGAGCATTTTTTCCTATCTGAAAATTATCGTCCGTTCTATGGAGACGGCAATGCTTCAAGGAAAATTGTTGAAAAAATAAAATCTATCTTTAACACGTGAATTCTGATTGAGAATACTTTACAATCTTTTCCCAAACAGAAATTTGAAGTTCTTGCTCTGATTCAAAAAAATAATTTTTCGTACATATTGCCTGGATCAGTTATTATTTCGATAAATCCAAGGCTGATTATTTTTCTTTACTCCCTGGATGGAACTCATCAATGGCAACAACAGAAAATCCCTATTTGCAACCCATTTACAACGCGCTGCCGAGACTACTTGCCTCCTATGACACTAACTCCGCAGGAATTACCTACGGTATTGGGGATCGCTTTTACTGGGCATGGTCTTTAATTGATTTTGCCAATGCCACCATCCAGGGAGGGGTTAATGGGTTAGCAAGGCTTATTAAATATAATTTATTGCCTGAATATATTGAAAAAACCTCCATTTTATCCCGTATTCATGCTATTTTTCAGGGAACCTTCAGCTTAATCCGTAGAAACGGGAGTTTGGATCAGGCCTTTCCGTATGAAGGATCTTATTGCGGGACAGCTCTCGTGCTTTATGACTCACTGTGTTGTATTGAGCTTTTAGGCACATATCTTTCTCAAGAAAAAATACATCAATATCTGAATAACTTACGACCTTTGGCATTATATCTTTGCAAATCAGAAGAAACTCATGGGTTTATTTCCAACCATCTGGCCGTTGCTTCGGCAGCACTGCTAAAATGGGCCAAAATAACGGGTGAGTTTGGCCAGGAAAAAGGAATAGAAATACTTAATAAAATATTAAATAAACAATCATCAGAAGGGTGGTTTACAGAATATGAGGGCGCGGATCCCGGCTACCAGACCTTATGTACCGGCTATTTGGCTGATATTTGCAATATGTACCCCCAATTAAATTTAACCACACCAATTCAAAAATCCATTCATTTTTTAAGTCATTTTGTCCATCCAGACGGCTCCTTTGGAGGAGTCTACGGAAGCAGAAATACAAGATTTTATTTTCCTGCAGGTTTTGAGTATTTTGCAAAATCAATGCCTGAAGCCAAAGCACTGGCCGTCAATATGCGGAATTCCATTAGCAATTTACTATGCCCAGGCTTGGAAAGTATGGATGCCCCTAATCTGGTACCAATGTTCAACTCCTATTGCTGGGCTGCATCGCTTTATGAGAAACTTGAAATCTCTTCGGCAGATAATTTACCTTGCAATTCAAAAAAATCTTTTCAAATCTATTTTAGAGATGCAGGGCTATTCATCAATAAAGGCATCAATACCTACACCATCATCTCAACTCATAAAGGTGGAGTAGTTTATCATTTTCTAAATAAAACCCTGCATCGCGTCAATACGGGTGTTGTTTTAGAAAACCATAAGTTAAAACGTTTTACGAATCAAATCTATCAGCCATCCAATCAAGTATTCATTGATAAGGATGTGATAACCATTAGAGCAGATATTAAACCCGTCCGCTGTATTCTTCCCTCTCCCTGGCAATTTGGAACGCTTAGATATTTAAATATCTCCATCATGAGAATTCCGTATATTCGAGAAAAAATTAAACAAATTCTGGCTTTATTCTTAATTACAGCGAAGGGAAAATCTAAAGGATATATCATTCGAGAGATCACACTCAATGTCAATGATACAATCAATATTTCAGACAAGTTACAAGTTGGCAAGAATTTTAAACAACTGCAAGTGAAGCACCCCTTTACAGCAATTCACATGGCTAGCCAAGGATATTGGCAGAAGCAAGATGACAATAACGTAGCACAACAGGATTTTAGTTAGATGCCAATCAAATCATACCTTCCAAAAAATTTACAAAAATGCCTGTTTGGGGATCGAGAACGCTGGGGACTTGTACCTATAACAACTGATCCATGCTGGCTGGAATGGGAAAAAACTATGAATTCAATCTATGAAAATAGCCAGCAGCAAGGAATTGGAAAGATTGTAAACAATTCGGGATATAAAATTCTAAATACTCTTAATTTAGACAATAAAACAGTTTTAGAAATAGGGCCTGGAAACCTGCCTCATATAGACTTTTGGAACGGCCGCCCCAAAATGTATTGGTTAATAGATAGGCGAGAGGAATTTCTTTCCCAGGCGAAAAGTAAGTTGGATGCAAAAAAAATTGCAGCCAATACCGCCCTGCTGGATACTGAATGGGAAATATTACCGGTTGAAGCAGGATCAATAGACATTGTGGTCTCATTCTATACATTAGAGCATTTATATCCTCTTCAAACCTATCTTGAAAATATAACTAATGTCCTTAAGCCGGGTGGCCTATTGGTCGGGGCAATACCAGCTGAAGGCGGCTTGGCATGGGGTCTTGGCAGGTACTTAACCACGCGTCGATGGTTTTTAAAACATACAAAGATAGACCCAGATAAAATCATTTGCTGGGAACATCCCAATATGGCAAATGACATTATTCAAACCCTGAGAGATATGATGCATGAAAAAAAGATTAGCTTTTGGCCACTAAAAATCCCTATGATTGATTTCAATTTAACCATAAAATTTATCTATCAAAAAAAATGAAAAAAATTTCTTTTGTGGTTTTATTTCTGGTTGCCTCAATTTTTTATTTATATACTCATAATCTCAATACATCAAAAGCAGTCTTAAGTTGCCTTATACCCTTTTTTCTAATCTCTGTTGTTCACGGAATCAGACTAAATTTTTATTCCAATAATCAAATCGGTTTCTATACAGCAATAAAAGGCCATAGTTTGGCTGCACTATCTACACTATTCCTGCCCGGAAGGGTTTCCGAATTATTGAAACCATGGTATTTCAACAAAACAAAAAATATGCAGTATGTTGATGGCTTTTCAATTGTTATTGTCGAGCGAACCTGTGATGTGCTCGCTTTGCTTCTCTTCTCTGGATTATTAATTATTTTTAAGTTCAGCGAGTATGGCGACTACTCTAATCATTTAAACAGATTCCTAATTATTTTTATAATATCTTTGCTTTTTTCTTTTTTTCTGTATAAATGTATATCCATAAGATTTTTCTTAAAAAAGATCCCTGTAAAAAAATTACGTAAATATATAATCATAATTTTCAGAGCTCTTCAAAATACAATAAAAAACGGCTTTTCCTTTTGGCCAATATTCCTTACAATTTTTGCCTGGCTGAGTTCCTGGTTTACATACTGGCTATTTTTTTATATATATCCTGGGCAAAGCTTAACTCTCATAGAAGCATTAACTGTTTTTCTAATTGCCACCATCGGTCATGCTATTACAATTACACCAGGAGGAATCGGTACTTTTGAAGGCGGGATAACAGCAATTTTGACACACTACTCATTTTCGCCAAGCGAGGCGCTGATTATTTCTTTTAGTTTGCGCCTCATAGGACTCTTGCCGAATATCGCGATTTTTTTGTTGATTTTTTTATTTGAGAAAGAAAAAATCAAAGAAATAGGCACTATAAAACAAATTACTCAGTCGATATAAGCCAGGCAATCTCATTTAGCAATCATTCAAAACATCTCTAATGAAACATAGTTATTATTCAAATTTATTCTCAACCAACTTTCGAGGCTAAGCAATTGCCACATTCTGTGTGTTTGAATTTCATCCAACGGTCTAAATCTCTGCCTGGGTGAGTTTAAGTAACTATGACAAACTTTATTTAACCAATCCTTTTTAAATAAAATATTTAAAGCGCTCTGCTTGCCGGTAAGCTTGTCAACAAACCAGTCTCTTAAAGGTCCGCGTAGCCATATCCGTAATGGGGTCGGAAATCCTCTTTTGGGTGCGTCATACAATGAAGCGGGTAGTACTCCCCTTCCAGCCTCTTTTATCACCGCCTTTAATTGCCCCTGATAAAGCTTGATACTCTGCGGTAGAGATAAACTCAATTCCAACATCATATTATCTAACATTGGAGTTCTGGACTCCAATGAATGAGCCATCGAAATTTTATCCTCAACAACTAATAATCCTTGCAAATATGCCTGAAGATAGTGGCTATATAACACTTCAAATTGATTCGTATACTGGTCGCTAATTTGAATCAACTCTTCCTCTGCGGATGCCTCTAACACCTGCCTTGCGCATTCTGAATGAAGCGCATTTTTAAGCAAGCTATCACTATTAAGAACAGGTAAATATTGGTTATATTTCTTAGATCTTAACGACGATAAAATAAAATAAACCAAATGAGGCCACTCATACGCTCCGACTTTAGATAAGTAGGAAAAAAATTGAACTGACGACTGTTTTAAAGAAGCTGCAAACTGCATGAATTTAAAAACAGGATAGCCACTGAATAGCTCATCACCGCCATGCCCCGTTAGAATGACTTTATGTGTTTTCCTCACTTGCTCAGCAACACAGTATTGTGAAAATGCCCCGATACCCATTCTGGGCTGATCCAGATGATAAATTAGAGAGTCAAGAACTCTTGGCAAGTCTTGATGATCAATTTTGACAGTAACATGCTTAAAACCTTTATTTGCAGCAATTTCACGGGCAATTGTAGTTTCATCATACCAGCCTGCCTCACTGAATTTTCCTGTAAATCCAACAAGAGATTGATTATAAATGGCCGCATTTACCGCTATGCTACTGCTGTCAAAACCAGAACTTAAATAGCTGGCAACTGGAACATCACTCATCAAATGTCGTTTGACGGCATGATTTAGCGTATGCTTGAAGTTTTCTACTGCCTCACCAAAGCTAACCGTTTTTTGATCCCTATTAAACTGCAAATGCCAATAGGCTCGAATATCTATATTTAAAGTTGAGTTTAAAACCAAGAAATGACCTGGCAGGAGTGTTTTAATATTTTGGTAAATAGTGCGTTCACCGAAATAATTTTGAAAGGATAAATATTGATTTAAACCAACTGGATCTACAGTGGTTTTTGATTTGTGCATGCCTGAAAGAATTGATTTTATCTCGCTGGAAAAAATCAATTCATCTTCAGCTTTCATATAATATAAAGGTTTGATACCCAATCTATCCCGTACCAGAATCAGTTCATTTTCTGACAAATCATAAATTGCAATCGCAAACATGCCATTAAATTTGATAAAACTGGCATACCCCCATTTACGCCAGGCATGGAGCACCACCTCACTATCACTATGGGAACGAAATTTAAACCCATATCTCTCAAGCTCATTTTTAACCTCGGGATAATTGTAAATTTCGCCATTTACGACCACCGCTAACTTGCCGTCTTCTGAAACTATAGGTTGCGAACCCGCGTCAGTTAAATCATTAATGGCCAAGCGTTTATGACCCAAAGTCAATCGTTCATGTGCTTCCCATAGCCCGTTGCCATCAGGTCCGCGATGATTCAGAACCTCAAGCATTTTATTGACTCTGGCTCTGGCATTGACTCCATATACTCCAACAATGCCGCACATTACTTTATCTCTTGGTTATTGATTTCTAAAAAATGTGTTATTTTTTCGTTAAGTCTTATTTGTAAAGTGTACAGCTCTTCAAAATAGTGTTTGAGCTGAAAAGATAAAAAATAAAAAACAGAAAAAATCATTAAGGCAATAAATGAAAATAACATTACAATAAAGGTTAGTTGGCCATTAAGAAGTGTTTGCCGCAAAGTTTGAAAGTAGGATAAATGTAATTGATGCAGATTTTCGAAATAAAAATATCCCATTATCCCAAGCCCAATAATAATATTCATAATCAAAATAAACATTGGAATGAACAATAACAAACCGGGATTTGTAATATAGTTAAAAATAAGATGTGAAAGGATCGTTCTACGCATTTTAAATACGGCAATATCAGGAAGAAAACCTTTGTTTTTTGATCTTCCTCTTTTTTTATCTTTCCATATTAAAGAGGCGGGAATTTCCATAATGCGAAACCCCATCATTTGGGCTTTTTGAATTATTTCTAGATGCAGTTCCTTACCGTCATTAACCAACTCTAACTGATTGACGATTTCTCGTTTAAAACCGCGAACAACACAGGTTACAGTAGAAATTTGTCCACCAATCCCTTTTGCAAGCAAGCGATTTCCCCATTTTGACAAAACTGCTCTTTGCTTCGGTACATTTTTCACCAATCCATCCTTGTGGTATGGCGAGGCCAATGTTATATCTGCTTCGTTATTTATTAAAGGGAATAATAACTTGGGGATATGTTCAGGTCCATAAGACAAATCTGCATCCATACAGATGATATAATTTCCTTTGGCAGCCTTAAACCCCGTTCTTACCGCTCTGCCACGACCAAAATTCCTTTCATGCCTAACCTTACGTAACCAAAAGCGTGATTGCGCTGCATCATC
>NZ_LNYK01000014.1:0-34878 GCF_001467825.1 Legionella londiniensis | reverse complement strand
TTGGAGGTATACCACCCAAAAGAAAATTGGCTCTAGCAGCCTAGGTTTCTACTTTTAGCGTCAGTTAAAAATGGGGGGATTACCTACAGATTAATGCCACTTATTGGGTGTGAAACTTATAGGGCGTGATCGTCGAGTTACGGTTGAAAGTTGTGTACGGAGGTAATTGAAAAAAAGATTGTGCGGTGTAGCCTCATTAACTGAAGAAGGTTAATGGAAAAAATCCAAAGAGGAGACACCACGATGGGAAACGATACCGTTGTTTCATTCAAAAAACCAGTAGTGATTGATGATTTATTGACAGAGACACTGAGAGCTGGGGCAAGGCAATTATTGGCAGCGGCGATTGAAGCAGAAGTAGCAGAGTTTCTGGAGACTCATAATGGAGCGGGAGAAAAAGCCCGCTTTGTACGGAATGGTTATTTGCCAGAACGAGAGATTCAGACAGGAATAGGCCAAGTGGCGGTTAAAGTTCCACGGGTACGCGACCGTTCGAAGTCATCGGATGGGATTGGCTATGTTTCCAATCTGGTCCCCAAGTATTTAAGACGTAGCAAAAGCCTGAATGACTTTTTACCGTTACTCTATCTGAAAGGGATTTCCACGAATGATTTTGTCGAGGTTTTAAAGCCCTTGATTGGCAGTGAGGGAAAAAACTTGTCTCCCGGAGTGATTAGCCGTCTGAAAGCGAGCTGGGAACAGGAGTATGCCGCATGGTGCATATTCCAGTCAAAATGATCACCGATTCCAGAAAGGATTTGATCAGTCATTCCGGGGTATTTGATCACCCCAATGACTCACCCGGAGGATTATCTTTAAGCAGATGGGGTATGTAAAGAAGTTTTTCTTTTTCTCAATGATTCCCCACTAAGTTCCAGGCGGATGGCATTGTGTAGGAGTCTGTCAAGAATGGCATCTGCAAGAGTTGCGTCGTTGAGGTGTTCGTGCCAATGAGTGGTTGGCAACTGGCTGGTAATGATGGTTGAGTGTCGTTGATAACGATCATCGAGCATTTCCAGTAAATCCCTGCGTTGCTCCTCATCGGGTGCAACCAGCCCCCAGTCATCAAGAATAATGACATTGATTTTAGCAGTCTGAGCAAGCCAGTTGGCATAGGTTCCATTGGCTTTAGCAATTTTAAGTTCATTCCAGAGTCTTGGCAGGCGGAAATAACGTGCAGTTAATCCAGCCAGACAAGCTTTATGGGCGAGAGCACAAGCAATATAGGTCTTGCCACAGCCAGTTGGTCCGGTGATGAGCAGGTTAAGGTGTTGCGTTAGCCATTGGCAACGGGATAGCTCGGCGAACATTGCCTTATTAATGCCGCGCGGGTGTTTAAAATCGATGTCCTCAAGGCAGGCATTTTGTTGCAGACGCGCCTGGCTTAATCGTCTTTTGAGCTTGCGATTGTCACGCAGCAGCCATTCCCGTTCAATCAGCAAGCCAAGCCGTTGCTCGAAGTCGAGGTCGGGCAACGGTCTTTGCAGTTGCTCGATAAACGCGTCAGCCATGCCGGTTAGCTTCAACGAACGTAGTTTATCCAGAGTCGGATTATTCAGCATCGATATTCTCCTTATGGTTTATTGATAGTAGTCCGCACCGCGGATATTGGTATGATGCGCAATCACTGGCGTTGATTGGCTTTCAGTTAGAGTGGCTTCATCCATTTTATTTTTGAGCAGGGTTTCCACTTGCTGGAATCGGGTAATACCGGTTTGCAGGGCAATAAGACAAGCCTTTTCCAAACGAGCCTCGCCAAAGCGTTGCCCCAGGCGCAATACTCCCAGACAAGAACGGAAGGCTTGCTGTGGGAAAGCGCGGGAAGCAATCAACTGTTCAATAAACATTGAGGTGTTGGGTCCCATTTTCAAAGCCCATCGCTTTATCCGCTCCGGTGTCCATTCAGCATGAGCGCGATGGTTTTTGGGCATGTGCTCGGCGAGTGTTGTATACTGGTAGCGTTTATTGCTGCGAGGATGTGCGGCTATCCGCTTTCCCTGATAAAAACATTCCACCGTTTTAGTTGTTGCCCTGATTTCCACAGCGTGATGGATATACTGACAGGGAACGCTGTAATAATGCTCTTCGAAGACAAAATGGTAATCGATATTGATTTTGGCCTGCTTCCATTCAGCATACTGATAAGTCTCCTTGGGCAATGGTTTTAAGACAGGCTTATCCACCTGCTCAAAGAGTTCCAGACGCGAGGTTTTCATTTTTTGAAAGCACTGACGGTTAAATGCAGCAAGCCTGGGTTTAATCGCTGCATTAATTTCGGAAATGCTGGTAAAAGTAAGATGTCGAAGGGGAGCTAAAATTTGTCGTTCTATGCACCCCACGGCATTTTCGACCTTGGCTTTGTCTTTCGGGGAAGCCGCCCGGGCGGGTACGATGGCAAAACCATAATGCTCACCGACATGCTGATAATTGGCGTTGATATCCGGGTCATACCGATGGGCTTTGGTGACACCGGATTTCAAATTATCCGGCACAACCATAGCGCTGACACCGCCAAAATAATTCCACATCCGGATATGAGAACCAATCCAATCCGCCAAAGACTGGCTTTCTGTCACATCAACGAAGGTAAACTGCGAAGCACCCAGACTGCCGACAAACACCTGCGCCTCATGGATTTCTCCTGTGGCAGGCTCAAGCCAGGAGATTGTCATCCCAGCGTAATCCACATACGTTTTTTCGCCTGCTTTGTGAACCTGACGCATAACCGGACTGATTTGCTTCACATATCGCTGATAATGTTCGCAGAATCGGCTATACCCTATGCCATTAGACTCATTCTCACGGTATTCCCGCCATAGCAACATTAATGTCATGCCTTTCTTGCGAAGCTCTGTATGTACCTGTTCCCAATCCGGCAATGACCGTTTTTGTGAAGGTTGTTTCGCAGGCATAAATAACCGCTCATGTAATTCAACTCTTCCATCTTAAGGGCTGCTGGCCAAGTTATTCCCGCCATTCGAGCCCGATAAAGATAATTCGATACCGTTCCAGGGCTAATATTCAAACTTCGCCCAATCTCACGATTACTTCGATTTAACTCGTAATGCTGTCTTAGTGTTTCTTGAATTTTACGCATGCTTAATGATCTCACTGATTTAATCCGCTTGTTCAATAAGCGAATAATTGTACAAAATTAAACCTTAGTGAGTCTTTAAGGTGATCAAATACCCAGGAAACAGTGATCAAATAACACCGGAATGACTGATCAAATGTTTTTGGAATGAGTGATCAAATGATCCCGGAATCGGTGATCATTTTGGGCAGGAATACACATGGATGATTATATACAATGTAGTGGTCGTCCTGCGGTAACCAGACAAAGAAGTTTGGGACAATGGGACGAAAAAATCGCCAGGTCTCTTTAAAAGAGGAAACTATTGGCATATCGATAAAGCGGTCTTTGGATGCAGAATTCGAGAAAGCACTGGTACGGGCAACCTCGAAGAAGCTGAAAAATACTTTGCCAAGCGTATCGAAGAAATAAGACAGGCTAGTGTGTTTGGTGTACGACCAAAGCGCACTTTTATGGAAGCTGCTATTAAATTTTTGGAGGAAAACCAACATAAGCGGAGTATACGTTCTGATGCGGGGCGTTTGCGGATGTTAGTGCAACACATAGGCAAAATGTCGTTAGACTCTATTCATATGGGTACTTTACAACCTTTTATTGAAAAAAGACGTAAGGAAGGAATTAAGTCCAGAACAATCAATCATGGTTTACAGGTTGTGCGTAGGATTCTTAATTTAGCAGCAACCGAATGGATAGATCAGTTTGGCTTGACTTGGTTGAGCATGGCTCCAAAAATCAAGCTATTGCCCGAGCATGATTTGCGTAAACCTTACCCGCTTAATTGGGATGAACAACTTAGGCTTTTTGCCGAGTTGCCCGAGCATCTAAGAGACATGGCTTTATTTGCTGTGAATACTGGATGCAGGGAGCAAGAAGTGTGCCAGCTTCAATGGGACTGGGAAATTAAGGTTCCTGAAATGCCACACTTATTGGTTTTTATTATTCCGTCCGAACTTGTAAAAAATGGTGATGAGCGTTTGGTGATATGTAACCAGACAGCCAAAGAGGCTGTTGAACGCCAAAGAGGTAAACATATGCATTATGTATTTACCTATAAAGGCGATCCGATAACAAGGATACATAACACTGCTTGGAAGAGTGCTCGCAAAAGAGCTGGATTGGAATGTGTACGGGTTCACGATCTGAAACATACATTCGGCAGACGTTTACGTTCTGTTGGTGTGAGTTTTGAAGATCGACAAGATCTGCTTGGGCATCGCTCAGGACGGATTACAACCCATTATTCTTCAGCTGAACTGCAGAATCTCTATGAAGCTGCCAGTAAGGTCTGCGAAAAACAAAAGAGTGGCATAGTACTCACTTTACTTCGCAATCCTAATTACAAGAATGGTAAAACGAATACACAAAGCAGCAAGGTAGTAAGTTTATGACTTTGTGTTTTATGTGCCCCACAAAATCCCCACACAGGATTTTTCGGGTTGGGAAAATTGATTGTAAGTTATTGATTTAATGGTGGCCAGAGGCAGAATCGAACTGCCGACACGAGGATTTTCAGTCCTCTGCTCTACCGACTGAGCTATCTGGCCCCAAGAGGTTGCTATTAAACTCCGAGATTGTTTTAGAGTCAAGTAGTAAACGTGGGATTTTCAAAAAAATATTATTTCTTGATATTATCCTGTTAAAAATTGAGCGAAACCGACATTCCGCAACTTCGCTTTTTGTTAATTTATTTCTGGAGAGTAGCCGGCAGGCTTATTAGAGCCTTCACCGAAAAAGTACTTTTGCATTTCTTCCTGTAAAAATTGTCGTGCCTTTGGGTCAAGCAGGCTTAAGCGGTATTCATTAATCAGCATGGTTTGGTGATCAAGCCACATCTTCCAGGCTTGTTTAGAGATATTCTGATAAATTTTTTCACCTAACTCGCCGGGGAATGGGGCTTTTTCCATACCTTCAGCTTCTCTTTGTAACTTCGCACAAAATACTGTTCTTGCCATAAAATCGCTCTATTGTTGTGAATATGGGGCAATTATGCTGAATGCAGGGGCTAAGAGCAATAAATTCTGCTGACTCAGGATGATTTTTCAACGGTTAAGCTCTCGCTGCTTAATGCTTCAACTGATGGTATTGAAGGAAGCAATGATTTCTGATTATTTGACAAAGCCTCATCAAGGCTTACAAAGCGATACCCTTTGTCCTTATACATTTGAATCACATCCCCGAGAAAATGGCTATTTAACAAATTGGCATGGATTAACAATATTTGAGTCGTTGCGCCATTTTTTGCTTTTTTCTCTGCTTTTAGGGTTTGATTCCAGATAAAGTTCAAATATCGTTGCTTGATGCTGTTCAGGTACTGATTTCTCTGGCGCCAGTGTATGGCGAGTAATTGCTCGTTGAACTTAAAATCTTTGCTGTCTATAGTAACAGGGGCAACAACATAGTCGTTGCTGATAAGAAAATCACGTACCTTGCTTTTGGTTTCGCCCACCCCTTCTGCCAGATACGGGTAGCGAAAATATTTAGGCCTAGAGAGCATCAATGGAGTGAGGATTTCATCGGCGCGGGCAATATCTTCCATGTACTTATTGGCATCAGTACGATTCAGGTTGGCATGTGAAAAAGTATGATTCCCAATAACAAAGCCTGCATTATGGAACTGTTCGAGTAACTGCCACTGATCTTTTTCAATCGTCCCGGCTACCACGAAACCTGTGGCAGGAACCTTATGATCAATTAATGTTTGCATGATTTTCAAAAATCGCTCTTCTTCCCGGCGCAAATTGCCTGGATTGTTGTGAGTAGTGCCCACAAAAGGCAAATCATCAATCGTAATGGTAATGGTGCGTTCTTGCGCAAGACAAGGATGAGTGATTATACTAACGATCACGGCAAGAAACAGGCAATATTGTTTTATCATTGAGCGTCCCTTATCAATGATTAGTATAATGAATAGCTTAGCAAGTATTATGCAAATTGCATAATACCTTATAAAAAATTGCTTGTATGGCGAACTATCTATAATGGTCTAATATAATAGTTGTCAGTTCTGAAATTTTTTCAAGGAGGAAATGATGAAAGATTCAAACAATTTTGCTGCTTGTGCCTGGGCGTATCGATTTGAAATTTTGGGACTTGTTTTATTGTTTATCGCAACAATTCTCACTTTGATTACGTTCAACGGCATCGGCATTGCCGCAATGTTTATTGTCGGTGCAGCCCTATGTTGCCACAAATGCTTTTCAAAAGGTGTATGCGGCATATGCCATCCTGAGTGTGTTGAAGAAGATGAAGAGGAAAAATCAACCGCTAAAAAAACAGCCGCTCGGAAAACAACCAAAATTTAAATACGCTGGTTGTTTTTTCCAAGGGATGAAAATGTCATGGAGACCTGTTTTGCTTTTTGGTATTGTTGAATGCAATCGTTCCAATATATGAGTGGATTATAATGAAAATCCTTTTAAGCGGCTTATTGTTGTTTTTTCCCCTTTTGGCAAGTGCGGCAAATACCATGTCTATCGAAGTTGATCCCCGCAGCAAGCAATTTCAAGTGCCATTATCAGCAAATCCGACAACAGGCTTTCAATGGACAGTCAAGAAATTTGACAAGCAATTGCTGCGCTTGAAAAAAAGTGAATTTATTGCCTCCAAGACCAAGCGTATAGGTGCTGGCGGTAAAATGATATTCACCTTTGAACTGCTTGAGGTTAAATCCTACCCTGAAAGTACAGATATCCTATTTCAATATGCGCGCCCGTGGGAAAAGAAAGATGGTTCCTTGCAGCAGGTAAGGGTTCTGTTTCAACAAAAAAAACTGGATAAATCAGATCAATAAGTCAAGCATACAGGGAGTTCAGAGCGCCTCCCGGACGATGACTTCGCCTAATCCGGGAGAAGAGCTGTACTCAAGTTTAAAATGGTACCAATCAGATGCACATTGCGCAGCCAATTGATGGTGAGTGGATGCTAATCAATGCGCTTAAAAGGTAAATATCTTGGCTCCCAGAACTGATCTTGAATGAGCTTTTCGAGATCTGCATCATGATTGCATTGTGCAAGCCCCGATTCAATGGCGCTTTTGGCAACGGCTACGGCAATACTTTTTGCAACTGCCTGGGCATCATCGAGGGAAGGTAACAGAGGCAGAAAACTGTCTTTTTTACTGGGTGAAAACTCACTCAATGCCTGTGCTGCGGCCCAAATCATCGCTTTTGACAACCGTGTTGCCCTTACTGCCAATATCCCAAGGCCAATGCCTGGAAAAACCAGGGCATTATTGCATTGTGCGACCTGAACGAGGCGGTTTTGATATTCAATAGCGGGAAACGCGGTTCCTGTAGCGATGAGTGCTTTGCCATTACTCCAGGTTAAGATGTTAGACGGCTGTGCCTCACATTTTTCATCTGGATTGGACAAGGGAAAAATGATTGGCCGCTCGCTATAAAGCGACATGGTTTCTACAATATCCTGAGAAAAAGCGCCTGGCTGTGCTGAGCAACCAATTAAAATTGTAGGTTTGACCTGGCGGATTGTGTCAGTTAATGACGCATGCGTTTTATCGTTTATAGGCCAGTTAGCAATTTCTTCAGGGTCACGGGCATAGGGTTTTTGGGATTGAGTTAAATCAGGATCATTGTTTAGCAGCAATCCCTGTTTGTCAATTAACCAAAAACGTTGGTAGGCTTCTTTCAAGCCGAGGCCACAACGCACCAGGGCATCCACAATCTGATCACTGATTCCTGTCCCGGCCGATCCTGCACCGTAAACAACAATTCGATGCTGATCCAGCGGTATGCCTGTAATATCACAGGCAGCGAGTAGAGCAGAAAGGGTCACGGCGCCAGTACCCTGAATATCATCGTTAAAAGTGCAGAGTTCATTTTGGAATTGGTCGAGTATGCGTCTTGCATTGCCGCGTCCTAAATCTTCCCAGTGCAGGAAAGCATTGGGGAAATGTTTGTGGATGCTGTTTACAAATGCATGTACAAAGGCATCATATTTTTCAGCGCTAATACGCGGATGGCGGCAGCCGAGATACATGGGATCATTTAAAAGTTCCTGGTTATTTGTGCCCACATCAAGGAATACTGGCAATGTCCGAGTAGGATCAATTCCTCCGCACAGGCTGTATACCATTAATTTAGCAACCGGAATATCCATGCCGCCAACGCCTTGATCGCCAATGCCAAGCACACCTTCGCCATCGGTTACCACAATCAAATCAATTTCGGGGTTCGTGCGGTTATTAATGATTTCGTCAATATGATTTTGATCAGTATGGGCAATATATAATCCTCTGGGCTGCCGATATTCCCTGCTGAATGATTTGACCGCGGTTCCTACAATGGGGGTATATATAATGGGAAGCATTTCAGCCAGATGCCTGCTCAGTAATTTGTAAAACAAGATCTGGTTTTTATCATGCAGGTTATTGAGATAAATATTTTGCTGCAACCGGCTGGTATAGCTTGAAAATTGCAGATAAGCCCTTTTGACCTGTTCTTCCAGGGTTTCGACACGGTTTGGCAGCTTGCCGAGCAAACCAAAAGCACGGCGTTCCTCATGGGTAAAAGCGGTTCCTTTATTCAGCTGAGGGGTGGTCAGCAAGTGTTTACCATGCACAGAGGTTTCAATGAACCATTCGCCGGTTTCAAGGTCACGTTTTGTTTTAAAGTTAAGCATAATGTTTAACCGCGAAATTAAATTGGTTTACGATACTCAATCTATGGCGTACTGTCTACAAGATAGCCATCAAAGGCTGATGATGATACTATATTCCAGCAAAAAAGTGCCATTTAAGAGCTTGTTCTTATAACACAAAGCAGGGCAAAGGATATATCCTTTTTATTTAAGTATAAGGTAAATAATGTTCAAACAAGTTTTACTCCTTACGCTGTCGTTATGGATTAGCGCATGCACGGCTGATGAAGTGCATTATTACAGTACAAATCCGAAAGCATTGCAAAAAGCTTTGGATAAGTGCCCCGACGAATCGCCAAGACATATCAGCTGTAAAAAATTGGAATCTATTGCTCAGCAGCTGAAAGAGTATGCTTTTGAGTTGCGCACCAGTCCACAGGCTTTTGGGAAAAAAATTTTAAACCTCCAGGAAACCATTGCCAGGCAAGAACAAGCATTGCTGCACAATACGAATCAACCTCAGTTAAAAGCCCAATTGCAGAAAAATAAAGAAGAACTCCAAATTCGATTGGCTGTAGTAAAATGGCTGGAATCTCCTGAGAGATAGAAATGCGAATACTGATAAGTAATGACGATGGCGTGTATTCTCCTGGCATTCGAGCTTTGGCAGGCGCTTTATCCCATGTTGCGAACATTGACGTGATGGCGCCGGATAGAAATCGAAGCGGTGCCAGCAATTCATTAACATTGACTCAGCCCTTGCATGTTAAACAGCTTGAGAACGGCTTTTACAGCGTTGAAGGCACACCTACAGATTGCGTACATATGGCGCTAACCGGTTTTTTTGACCCGGTTGCTGACATGGTGGTTTCAGGAATTAATGACGGGGCAAATTTGGGAGATGATATTTTATATTCAGGCACGGTTGCAGCCGCTATGGAAGGCAGATACCTTGGGTTGCCAGCTATTGCTGTTTCAATGGTAGGAGACAATGTGCGTCATTATGATACGGCTGCGGTCATCACTCGCCAGATTGTTTTAAAATTAAATACGCATCGGTTTCCTTCCCAGACAATTTTGAATATTAACGTCCCTGATTTACCTCTTAACAAGATTCAAGGCATAGCGGTTACCCGTCTTGGAACACGTCATAGTGCCGAACCGTTGATTAAGGAATTGGATCCGCGAGGCCGCCCAATATTTTGGATTGGCCCCCCGGGCTCAGAGGCGGATGCCGGGCCAGGAACTGATTTTCACGCTGTAATGCATGGATTTGTTTCCATTACCCCATTACATCTCGATATGACGCATTACAAAATTTTTGAACAGGTGTCAACCTGGATGGAAGGTTTAAATTGGGAATATTAAAAATTTTTTCTTATCTTTATGATAAAACGATTTTTTGGTCAGCGCATCGACATGCGCCTTACTATTTGGCTGGCGTTTCTTTTGCCGAATCATCTTTTTTTCCAATTCCGCCTGATGTGATGCTTATCAGCATGGGGCTTGCTTCTCCCAAGCGTTCCTGGAATTTTGCCTGTATTGCCACTTTGTTTTCGGTCATAGGCGGACTTTTTGGCTATATGATTGGTCTATACGGCATGGAATTCATTGAGCCCTACCTGGTTCATAGTGCTTATCAGGAAAGCTATCAGCAAATTATGAATTGGTTTACTCAATATGGGGTGTGGATTATCATAGTAGCCGGTTTCACGCCGGTTCCCTATAAGATTTTTACCATAGCCGCAGGCGCAATGCACCTGGCGCTCGCTCCTTTTATTCTAGGCTCCCTGGTTGGAAGAGGGATGCGTTTTTTTCTTGTATCTGGCATATTATATTTTACAGGAGAGCGTTTTTTCGGCCGCTTAAGAAAGTATATTGATATTTTAGGCTGGTCGGTATTATTGATACTAATCCTCGTTTACATTTTTAATCAATCCCTAAAAGGATAAATGCCATGGTAAACGCAAACGCCTGGCTCAGGATAAAGCTCTACTATTCGAATAGTTTTATTTTAAATATACTCATTATTCTCTCTTTGAATGGGTAACATGATGGCTTGCAGGCTGGATGGTTATCACCGCAGACATTTTTTTTATCCTTCAGTATCTATGTTTTTTTGTCTTGCTTTACTGCTGTGCGGCTGTGGTCAGCGGGAAGGCCTTGCACCGGTTGTAGAGCTCAATTGGAAAACAGCAAGCATTAGGCCTAAACAACACGTGGTTCGTCGCGGTGAAACCTTATATGCCATTGCATTTCGATATGATCTGGATTATCGGCGACTGGCTGCGATCAATCATTTGCAAAGCCCGTATTTGCTGCAAGTTGGTCAAAAAATTAAACTAATACAAGCCATTGAGCCTTCAAGAAAAACAAAATCAGCAAAACGGATCACAAGGCCGTACACGCCTAAACCTGTTGTGCCATCGAAAAACAGGGTAAAACCACAAGTGCTTGCTCAAAAAGCGACGGGCAAAACCCGAAAAAACAGTCAAATGACAGCACAGCCTGGCGGCTGGATATGGCCAGCACAGGGTAAAGTCATGACCTATTACGCCCCCTTGCTGGGAAAAAAAGGGATTGATATTGCAGGTAAAAAAGGGGATAAAATTCATGCCGCAAGAGGAGGCATTGTCGCTTATGCGGGGGATGGGCTGCCAGGTTACGGTAACTTAATAATCATTAAACATGGCGATCACTATTTAACCGCGTATGCGAATAATTTGCGGAATCTTGTAAAAGAAGGCGAGACTGTGCGCGCAGGACAGGCTATAGCCGAAATGGGATTGGTAGGCAGGCGATTTTGGGGCCTGCATTTTGAAATCAGAAAAGCAGGAAAACCGGTTAATCCTTTGAATCATTTAAAATTGGGGTAGGAAGAGCCTTTATTTTACGGAAACGCTTTTCCAGGTTAATTACTTGTTATTGCAGTTAATTTTTTTGTTATTCTTGTTATTCTAGTGGGTAATTCATTCAGTTTTTGCTATGCTCTTTAAACTGCATCAGCAAATTGTTGATTAAAACTAGAACAGGTGAAACAATGACCTCAAAAAAACAACCATCTGAACCGAAAAATGCCGCTCAAGTAGATGATCTTACCGAGAAAACGATGTCTTTGGCTGATGATGACGATTTGGATTTTGAGGAGGAGTCATTGGACAATCCTGAAGAGGATATTGAAGAGCCTGATTTCAGTGATGAAGATTTATTTCCAAGCTATCAGCGCGGTAAAAATGTTGCAAAAGCCATGGATGCAACACAAATTTATCTCAGTGAAATTGGCTTTTCTCCTTTATTGACCGCAGAAGAAGAAATTCGCTACTCAAAGCTTGCTTTAAGGGGAGATGTTGCTGCCAGAAAAAAAATGATCGAATCCAATTTACGCCTGGTGGTTAAAATAGCCAGGCGTTATCTAAACAGGGGATTGCCCCTTCTGGATTTGATTGAAGAAGGCAATCTGGGCTTAATGAAAGCAGTAGAAAAATTTGATCCGGAGCGTGGCTTTCGCTTTTCAACTTATGCCACATGGTGGATCAGGCAAACGATTGAACGTGCAATTATGAATCAAACCCGTACCATTCGCCTGCCAATTCACGTGGTAAAAGAACTGAATGTCTACTTAAGGGCCGCTAGACAATTGACTCAGAAGCTTGATCATGAGCCTTCCCCGGAAGAAATTGCAGAAATGGTCGATAAACCTCTGGAAGATGTAGAAAAATTACTGGGTTTAAATGAAAAAGTCACATCTGTCGATATACCTATTGGGCATGATGAAAATAAATCCTTACTGGAAACCATTCCGGATGAGAACAGTGTCAATCCCGCTGAGTTGCTAACGAATGAAAACTTGCGCGCTCATATTGAAACCTTGCTTGACGAGCTAACCGAAAATCAGCAACAGGTCATAGCAAGGCGGTTCGGCCTGCGCGGCTTTGAAAAAGCAACACTGGAAGAAGTCGGCAAGGAAATTAACCTGACCCGTGAGCGTGTGCGCCAAATTCAAGTAGAAGCGTTAAAAACCCTGCGCGGCTTACTGGAAGAAATGGGGCTGTCGCAGGAAGATTTGTTTTAACACAGTTGATATTTGATGCGCCAATCTTATCGTTTCCGGGCTATTCCTTGAATATTATCTGATTTTTACGCCTGGCTCTCAGGGTATGTAAATTGTTTTTTTAAGCCTTGCCAGCAGGCAGTGTAATTTTTTTGCCTTAAGTCATGCATATATGCTTTTTTTGTAACTTGCCAGATATCGCACGACTCAAACATAAAAGCCAGCGTATTTGCATAATAATCCGGCTTTAATGCTTGGGTACTGGCTTGTTGGAAAGCATCTCTATCCGGGCCATGCGCTGTCAAACGATTATGAATACTGAACCCGCCTGGCTCAAAACCTTCTTTTTTAGCGTCATATGCTCCAAGCACCAGACCCATGAATTCGCTCATGATATTACGGTGATAATATGGCGGACGAAACGTATGTTCAGCAACCATCCAGCGCGGGGGGAAAATGACAAAATCAAGGTTGGCTACGCCTGGTGTATCGCTTGGGGAAGTCAGTACAGTAAATATTGAGGGATCGGGATGATCAAAGCTTACGGTATTAATGGTGTTAAACAAAGATAAATCATAACAGTAGGGAGCATAATTGCCATGCCAGGCAACCACATTTAATGGCGAATAGTTACTGTGAGTGACCCACCAGCTATCCTGATATTTACAGATAATTTCGACATCCTCATTCAACTCTTCAAAAGCCGCTTCAGGATAAAGAAAATGACGGGGGTAGGCCAGCCCATTAGCGCCAATTGGGCCAAGCTCGGGCAATGTTAAAGGTGAACCGCCGTTTTCACATAAGTATCCCCGGGCTTCAGACTGCAACAACTCGACTTTGAATTTTACGCCGCGAGGGATAACGGCGATCAAACCCGGTGCGATTTCAAGCCTGCCGAATTCTGTGTGCAAGCGGATAGCGCCATGATAAGGTACAAAAAGCAGTTCTCCATCATGATTGCCGATAAAACGGTTAACCATAGACTGGTTACATAGATAAAGATACACATTGACGCATGAAGTACCCGCTACATGAAACAAGCCATCAATAAAATCTTTATCAAGATTGTCACCTTGCAGAGGGAACCAGCGTAATGGATTTGGCGGCAGACTGGTAACAAATTCATCCTGTATTAATTTTTTATAGGGTTTAAAATCCTGTTGGAGAACACTTGGAAGGATGCGATACAGCCAGCTGTATAAATTCTGATGCCGAGGACGGGTAAAAGCAGTGCCGCTTAATTGCTCTGCATAAAGTCCATAATTGCATTGCTGGGGGGAATTTTGCCGAAGGGGCAAAGCTCCAGGAATGGCTTCACTGGTGTGGTGATTTCCAAATCCGGCTAAATACACGGCATGTCTCCTGTGGTTGCGAGGAATTAAGCATAGCCTGAATGAAATCAAATTGTCGAGTAGAAGAGTCAATATCAGAAAATCATACAAGACAAGACATTATCATTTTGGGAAGGGAGCTTTTTATAAGAAAGCTCCTGTTCTATCTTGGAAAACAGGTTCCAGACTGATCTGGAATGAAAAAAATATTGCATTATCTAATTAAGATATGATTTTGCTATGGCCAAATCTCTGCACTACTCCATTAAATTAATTTTGTCTTTTGTTTTTGAAGGCTGTAGAGTTTAGATTTTTATCTGGAGTCAGGGACGATGGTATATAAAGGCCGTTCTTTTTAATGATCCGACGATGTATAATTATGTATTTAATTATCTAACGTTGGGCGCTTTGCTGCCTGATGTTGGTTTGGAGTAAGAGGTATTTTGAATGGCAGGTCATAGTAAATGGGCGAATATTCGTTTCCGCAAAGGGTTACAAGACGCAAAACGCGGCAAAATTTTTACCAAGCTCATTCGTGAAATTACCGTTGCGGCGCGCATGGGCGGCGGAGATGAGTCTGCCAATGCCAGATTGCGCGATGTTATCAGTAAGGCATTAAAAGCAAATATGAAGCGGGAAACCATTGATAACGCTGTAAAACGTGGAGTAGGCGGCCTGGAAGGCAGCAACATGATGGAAATGCGTTATGAGGGTTATGGTCCTGGAGGCGTTGCCATATTGGTTGATTGTCTTTCTGATAATAAAAACAGGACCGTTTCTGAAGTAAGGCATGCGTTTAACAAATATGGAGGAAATTTAGGAACTGATGGTTCTGTATCTTATTTGTTCAGCAAACAAGGTGAAATTTTACTCGCGCCTGTTTCAAACGAGGAAAAAGCAATTGAAGTCGCAATTGAAAATGGGGCAGAAGACGTTTTGCAAGAACAGGGACAAATAGAAATAATCACCACGGCTGAAACTTACCACAGCATGCTTTCAGCGCTGGAAGCTAATGGATTTGAAATTGAGCATTCAGAAATTACGATGCATGCACAAACAAAAGTTCCATTGGATGCTGATGCGGTAGAGAGCCTTGAAAAACTGATTGACGCATTGGAAGACTTAGACGATGTGCAATCGGTTTACAGCAACGCAGAATATCCAGCAATATTGAATGAGCATGTGAGCTAATGGCAATCATTCTTGGCATCGATCCAGGCTCTCGTATCACGGGATATGGCTTGATAAGTCAGGAGAATCAGCATTTGCAATATATTGATAGCGGATGCATCAGAACGTCAGGCAGCGAGTTAGGAGAGCGATTGCTGCAGATTTTTAACGGCATCTGCCAGCTGTTAGAAGATTATATGCCAGAAGAAGTGGCAATAGAGCAGGTCTTTATGCATCAAAATCCGAATTCTGCTTTAAAACTTGGCCATGCCCGAGGTGTGGCTATGGTGGCCTGCGCTTCTCACCGGCTTTCTGTAAATGAATACTCCCCTCGTGAAGTCAAGCAGGCTATCGTCGGTTACGGTGCGGCTTACAAGGAACAGGTCAAGCATATGGTGGTCAATATTCTGGAATTGAATCGGGCGCCGCAAAGTGATGCAGCCGATGCTTTGGCAATAGCAATCTGCCACAGCCATATGCGGCAAGGGCATTTTCAGAGGCGCTCCAGGCGCTTGCAGAGAAGGAAAGTTTAATGATTGGTTGGTTGCAGGGTCAAATTATTGATATTCATCAACCTGGCAAGCTGGTGATCAACGTGAATGGCGTGGGCTATGATGTTGAAACTTCTTTACAGACTTTTTTTGCGCTGGAAAAGATACAAGGCCAGATCAGCTTGTACATTCATACTGTGGTCCGTGAAGATGCTTTGTTGCTGTATGGTTTTATGGATAAGCAGGAAAGAACTTTATTTCGAGCCCTAATTAAAGTGAACGGTATTGGCCCCAAAATGGCAATTGCAATACTCTCAAGCATTAGTCCAAACGAGTTTATCGCATATATCAACCAGCAAGACGCCATGGCGCTGACTAAATTGCCGGGCATTGGCAAAAAGACCGCGCAAAGATTAGTCGTTGAAATGAAAGACAGCCTTCGGCAGTTCACTGAAATCCCAACTGCCTGCTCATTCGGCATCAATGCTGTAGATGACGCGATTGCGGCGCTTGAAGCCTTAGGGTATAAACAGCACGAAGCCATCAAAGCTTTGAAGCATATCAATGACGGGCAAAAAAGCTCCGAAGAGTTGATTCGCTTTGCTTTGCAAAGGCTGGCCAGCCAGGTTTAATGCTTAGGATTCTTCTTTCTTGACGGGAAAATATACTTTTACTATCAATCCCGTGCCTTCGCTTGGAGATTCAATGGTGACATGCCCATGATGTAAAGAACAAATCTGTTGCACTATTGCCAGTCCTAATCCACTTCCCGGGCTTTTATTCCCAAGCACTCTGAAAAAGCGCTCAAAAACTCTGGATTGCAATTCCTTGGGAATGCCAGGCCCGTTATCACGCACTTCCAGTACGACGTTATTATCTTCTGTGTAAACACGGACTATGACACGGCTTTCCTCTTTGCTGTAACGAATGGCATTATCGACGAGATTGCGCACCAATATGCCGATGGCAGTTGGGTTTCCCTCAAAGCTTGGGGTATTGTCATCCTGGATAAGCTCCAGTTCAATCTGTTTTTCTACGGCGAAAGGAGCGAGCATTGCCAGTATTTCCCGGGTGACTTTGGCAAGATTAACCTCATCGAGATCATTAATTGTTTCTGTTTCAGGGACCAGTTTGCTCATCGTCAGCAGCTGTTGAACTATATGGGTGCTGCGGTTGACGCTGGCAATTAACTTATGCAGGGCAATATTTTTTTCTTCCAGATCATTAGTATTCAGAGCAACCTGTGCCTGAGCCTTTAAGGCGGCAAGCGGCGTTCTCAATTCATGCGCCGCATCCGCCGCAAACCGTTTTTCACGTTCGAACCCCTCTTTCAGGCGATTGAATAATTTGTTTAATTCGTCAATGACAGGCTTTATTTCTTCTGGAACTTCCTGAAGATTGACTGGCTCTAAATGACTGGGGGCACGGTTTGCTACTTCCTGAGCAACGCGGTCCAGGCTATCCAGGCCCCGCCCGATAATAATCCAGATAAGGAGGCCGGATAAGGGAAAGGTCAGCAGCATGATGTATAAATCGTCCTGTGCAATACGCTGGCCAAGTTCATTTCGTGTATCATACCGTTCAGCAAGTACTGTGCGGACACCGGCTTTTTCATTATATGCAGTGAATACCCGCCACTTTTGGTTATCAATGATTCTATCGTTGAAGCCGTCTGTTTCTGCCATGAGCGGCACTCGAGGGGCGCTGGCAGAGTGCAGCAGTAATTTTCCCCCGTCAGTCCATACCTGGAAATTAAATTTATCCAAATAATGTTCCGGGGACATATCATTTATCAACGGTTGCTGATAATAGGATTCTATCTTTTCGGGAATTTTATTCAGTGCATTCTGGATTTTAGGAATAGGGCGCTGATGCACATCGTCTCCCAACAGTGCCTGATAGGATAAAGCCGAGATGGCCATTAAGGTATCAAGATGTTCCTGAATATCTTTTTGATCCAGGTAATAATTTCCAATGGCAGTCAACGTTGTGGTAATCGTAATTGCCAAAAGGAGATTGATTAATAAAAATTTTCTTATTGAAGATTTCACGGCGAAAGCCAAATAGTACCGGTTAACAGGATTTAAGACTCAGGGTTCTTTTCTACCATATATCCAACCCCTCTGATTGTACGAATATAATTGGCATTGAGTTTTTTACGCAGATTGTGGATATGTACTTCGAGAGCATTGCTATCGACATCTTCATCCCAACCGTAAATACTTTGCATTAGCTGCTCTCGGGATAAAACATGCCCACTGTTTTCCAGAAGTTTTTGCAGCAAAGCAAATTCTCTTCTTGGAACATTAACTGGCACATCATCGACAGAAACAGAATGGGCCGCAGGATCAAGGGTTACATTTCGATATTGTAACACCGCGTCAGCACGCCCTTGGGATCGCCTAATCAGGGCTCGTACGCGCGCGCTTAACTCATTCAAATCAAAAGGCTTGATGATGTAGTCATCAGCTCCGCTGTCTAATCCTTTCACTCTGCTTTCTACGGACTCTCTTGCAGTCAAAATGATGACAGGTGTTGTATTGCCTTCCTGACGAATGGACTGTAAAAGCTTCATGCCGGATAGCTTCGGCAGCCCCAAATCCAGAATAATGAGTTCAAATGACTCGGATTTTATGGCAGCTCGGGCTGCTTCGCCGTCTTTTAGCCAATCAACCACATAGCCGAATTGAGTCAGTCCGGTTTTGACCGCATCGCCCAATAATTCATCATCTTCGATTAATAACAGTCTCATAACGACTCCTCAAGCTCGTGGCTACTGGCTTTTTCTTATGGAATTCGCAGACGTCTCTTGCTGAATGTCTTTCTGGACCACATGCCTTGCCAAGTAAATTGCTTGTAAAAAAACAAAGATAAGCGTCAAGCCCGCGCCACCGAATAATTTAAAGTTAACCCAAAAATCAGTATCAAAAGAGTAAGCAACATATAAATTTAAACACCCCATGAGGATAAAGAATGCTGACCAGGCATAGTTTAACCGCCGCCAAATCTTTGCTGGCAAATGAATGTTTCCATCCATCATTTTTTCGATAAGTGTTTTTTTGCCAATGAAAGACGAACTCAAAAATACAATGGCTGCCAACCAGTAAAGCCCGGTGGGTTTCCATTTGATGAACCAGGGGTTATGGAAAAATAAAGTCGCTCCGCCAAGAACCATAATCAAGCCAAGGCTTATTAAGTGCATCTTTTCATAACGTTGATTTTTAATTCGGTAAAAAATCACTTGCAGGAGCGATGCGCCCATGGCAACAGCTGTGGCATAGTAGATGTCGAATAATTTATAACAAATGAAAAACAGCAGAATTGGAAAAAAATCAAACAGTAATTTCATCGTGTTTACAGTAGGCTTAATATTAAATTAAGTATAACACACCATTTGGTTTCTTCCTGCAAATTAAAAGCGCTAATTCTTTATCCCGGCAATCAGAGCACCAGACCCTGCCAACAGGGGTCTGGTGCAAATTAGATTGCGTTAATCAAAGGCTTGATTAACGGGCAAGGACATATTTGCCGTCACGGATATGATATGCTTTGCCATCATGATAAACAACGCCTTTTTGACGATAAATGATGATATCACGCTGGCTGGCTTCTGTGCCTACGAGGGCGCCGACGCCCGCACCAATTCCGGCTCCGACTGCGGCGCCAGCCGGGGTTCCGCCAGTAGCAGCAAGCCCAACGCCTGCACCGATTGTGCCGCCTGCAGCAGTTCCGGCAGCTGTCCCTTGCGCTGATGTTTGGGTAGTTCCGCACCCGGTAAGAGCTGCTGCCAAGGTTACAACCGTAAAGAATAAAAAGCTTGATTTTTTCATGTTTCCTCCTGAAAAACCCTTCCTGATAATCACAATTAAGTACTATAGTACAAAAAAAAAAATTATTGCGGGTGAGTAAAAAATTTTTTTCTAAAAAATAGATAATCATCAATTCATTATTGCTGGAATACATATTTTTTGTATAAAAATTGATCTTTTATGTTACATCCTGGACTATAATGATATTGCAAGTTAGTTAGTCTTTGCATATGGAAAATTGAAGATGAAGAAAACGTTATCAGGCTTTTTTTCATCATACAGGAGGTACTCAAATGAACAGCATCTTTAAAAGTTTATCTATAACTGCTCTTTTATTATTTGGCGTCTCAGCATACGCTGAAGATAAAATTGTGATCACGGGCGAACCCATTGTTTTAGAACAACAAGAAGGGGTTTATCATGTGCCGGCAGATTATACCGCAACCACCACGTATCATTATGTTATGGTCGATGGCGCCAAACGGGTCTGCTATGCTGAAAAGCAACCAAATCTCGCTGCACTGGATCTTGTTACTTTAGATGTCATGGTAGGGGGCGAGACTGTTGTCTGGAATTGCTACATGTATGATCCAGCCTACTTTGAAATACAAACAACTGTAGAATAATTAGTGCAGGGAAATAAGGGGGTTCTCCCCCTTATTTTTTAGCCAATGCGGCAAAAACAAGAGCCAATCATCGATTAACTCAGTTTCAGAATTTGGCCTGGGCGGATCAAATGCTTACTGATATGAGGGTTTAATTTAAGCAGGCATTGAGTTGTAAGCTGATTCAGTTTTGCAATTTGACTTAAACTGTCTCCTTTTTTGACCACATAAGTGCTTTTGCTGTTAACCCGTTTCCAAATGATGAGTTGCTGGCCAAATCTTAGCGGATTTTTTGAATTTAAAAGATTCCAGCGTTGAATATCCTCTGCCGAAACGCCATATTTTTTTTGCAAATCTTCATAAGTTTCTTGCTTTTGCACAATATGGATGATTTTAATTTCATTTTTTGTGGCAAATTTAGGTATTTCATTTTTGATAGATGCCGTGATATCAATGGGTTTTGGATTGGCAGGACGTTTTGCGCTTGGAATTAATAAATGTTGGCCTTTCCTGACCCGATCAGATTTCAGTTGATTGAGCTGCTTAATGAGGTTGACTGTGGTGTGATATTTCTTGGCTATCGATATGAGGCTATCGCCATGGTTGACTTGATGCTTGGTCCAACTGACTCTTTGTGATTGTGGGGTACTGGCTAAATTCCTATTGAACTGTTTCACCCGCTCTACAGGAATTAATAGTTTAAACGGTTGATAAGGCGGGGTAGCCCAGCGGTTATAGCCAGGATTTAGCTTAATCAGTTCTTTATAGCTTATCCCTGCCAATTTGGCGGCATGGTCCAGATCAATTTGGCTGCCAATATCAACTTCCGCAAAATAGGGCAGGTGAGGGATCTCTGGCAACTGGACATTATAGCGCTTGGGATTCTGGATCACCGCGGCCAATGCGAGTAAGCGCGGAATATAGGCTTTTGTTTCTCGCGGCACAGGCAAAGACCAGAAGCTGATATAGCGCCTTCGCCCGCTTTGTTTGATTAATCTTGCAATTGTACCCTCTCCGGAATCATAGGCAGCGAAAGCGAGCAACCAGTCGCCTTTAAAAAACTTATGGAGATAAGTCAAATAGTTTAAAGCAGCATCAGTGGAGGGGCGTATGCTTCGCCTGCCATCAAACCACCAGTCTTGTTTTAAACCGAGATCCGTTCCTGTGCCGGGCATCAATTGCCATAATCCGGCTGCTCCTGCGCCGGAATAGGCGAAGGGATCATAAGTACTTTCAATCATTGGAATAAGGGCAATTTCACCGGGAAGCTTGCGTTTTTTTATTTCTGTGACGATATGGTAAATATAGGGCTCTGATTCAGCTAATTTTCGAATATAACTTGGGTGAGAGATAATCCAGCGGATTTGGTTTTGTACTTCAGGCCTTGTGGTTTCATGATTTAATACGAACTGCTTGCGTAAAACGTCCCAGACATTTGGCGCGGGGCTTGCTTGGGTAAAGCGTGTAAGACAAAAAAGACTGAAAAAAACAATACATAAACTGCATTTTATCAATGACTTATACTTCAAAACAAAAGCCTTGTCTAGAGTAAAGGTTCTGAAGTCTACTAAAAAAATTATGCTGGATAAAGCTTTTGTTTATATATTGTACATTATTTAGTGTATTTTTCTGCCTGGGCTAAGGGGTATTCTATCCCTTGCATCAATGCTCTTTTTAAAAATTATCCTTTTTCTCCCGCAACCGTTGGAAGATGGCCAGGGAGTTATCCGGATCAAGGTTTTCTTGTTGGGCGAAGGATTTTAAATGCAAGGAATCTGTTCGCAAAAAAGGGTTAATTTGTTTTTCTAACGCGAGTCTGGATGGCAGCGAGCATAAATCCCCGTGTTTTTGCAAATAATTGAGATAGTCTCTAATGGCTTGATTATTGGGCTCAACCTGTGCCGCAAATTGTAGATTTTTTCTTGTATATTCATGTCCACAGTAAATACTCGTTTCATCGGGTAAATTTTTGATCAATTGGAGAGAGTGATACAAATCTTCCAAAGTGCCGTCAAAAACACGCCCGCAACCTGCGGAAAACAAGGTATCTCCGCAGAATAACCACTTTTTCGAAGGCTCATAAAATGCGATATGAGTCCTGGTATGCCCTGGTATTGCCATGACCCGAAAATCATATTCTCCAAGATGAATGATGTCTTCATCGTGGAGCGCTATGGTGCTGAGAGGAATCCGCGAATCATCTGGCGTAAATATCTCCACATGGGGAAAAGTCTTCTGTAATTTTTCCAAGCCCCCGCAATGATCGAAATGGTGATGGGTGACCAGGATTGCGGTTAGGTTGAGCTGATTCTTATTGATGAACTGTAAAACCGGCTCAGCCGCGCCTGGATCCACGCAAATGGCTGTATGGCGGGATTCGTCGATAATGGCCCAGATATAATTGTCCTTGAATGCTTCTATCGCATTGACACTCATTGCTAACCTCTCCTTAAACTTGAAATATCCTTAGATACCGGTTTTTTCTAGCAGAGAAAAAGTCCCTGGCAAATCAACTATACTATGAATTAGGTATGATAAAAAATGGAGGTTCTCATGGGCCTTTATAACGAGTATGAGGAATATCAATCTTCTGATTTAAATTATGAAAATAATGAAGATATAGAACATTTTGACGAGTCCGAGCATAAGAAAAGGATTAGGCGTTTGCTTGAAGAAAAGCTTGAAAGAAAACGCTTAAGGGAAGAGCTTGAGGACGAGCTTGACGGTGAATTCGATTGGGACGAACTGGATAAATGATTCATGCTGGCATGGCGCTCGTTTTATTGCCTTTCGATTTTTCTCCTTGCCGTTTGCGGGGGCAAGCCTTGGAAGGTTCAAATGAGATAAAATGACATGCACGTTTTTACGGGCATCATCCAGATTGCAGATTGATTGCTGCTGATAATGTATTCTGCAAAAGCGTGCACACTGTCATGGGTCCGACACCGCCCGGCACTGGCGTTATCCACGCAACTTTTTCTTTGGCTTTAAAAAAATCAACATCGCCGCGAATACTGCCGTCAGGAAGTCTATGTATTCCCACATCAATAAGAATTTGCGAGCGATTTAACCACGCAACATCAATGACCTCCATAACGCCTGTGGCAACAACCAGTATCTCGGCCATGCGAATATGGCGTTCCAGCTCCCGGGTAAGGCGATGACAGACAGTTACGGTTGCGTTTGCCAGAAGAAACTCCAGCGCCATGGGCCTCCCGACAATATTTGAAGCGCCAACCACAACGGCATGTTTGCCATTGACCTGGAGCTGGTATTGGGCAAGGAGTTGAATGATGCCATAGGGCGTACATGGCCTGAGCAGAGGGTTCCCTTGGGCGAGGCGTCCAAGATTATAGGGATGAAAGCCATCAACATCTTTCCTGGGATCGATACGCTCGAGTATTAAGGCGGTAGAAATATGTTTTGGCAAGGGTAATTGGACGAGTATGCCGTCTATTGTATCCTGGGCATTAAGCTCATCAATCAGGTTTAACAAGGACTTTTCACTGGTATCGGCTGGCAGATTATAGGCATAAGAGTTAAACCCCGCATCATTGCACGCTTTGTGCTTATTACCGACATAAATTTTTGACGCAATTTCGTCACCAACCAGAATGACGGCGAGTCCAGGCGGTCGGTGGCCTTGATTCGTTCGGGCTAAAACAGTTTTTTTTATTGTTTCTTGGAGTAGAGAAGCAGCTTGCCTGCCATCCAGCAAAGACGCGGTCATATAAGTTATGTCTATATAAAAACAAAAGATTATGAAATATCTCCGGGAAGTAAGCAATGGCTGCGTATGTCATGACAGGGCAACAGCATAACTTGGCTCCATCATATCTTATTTTTTGCCATTTTTGCGCAAGATGAAATGATAAATTATAGCTCCTTGAGATATTCATGATTTAATCAACATGATATAACATTGCTCTGAACGCTAAGAAGAGGATGTCTTAATTGTCATCGTTTTGTGAAGCAGGAGTCATCTTGTTCCGATCATTGAGTCAGAAAGCTAAATCTTGCTAATATCTAATGGATTAAACAAGAAATTTTCTAAACTTGGTAGAGACTTTAAGGCATCTGCTGTGTTATAAAGTTTCTATTCGAATGATAAATATTGCATTCACAATACGATTCAAAGCAGCTGTATGCGTTTTTGGGCGTTTGAGTTATTCTTGATCTGCGGCAGATATTAATTTTTTTATTTTTATCAATACCAATTAGCAAGTTAGCTGTTTGCATACAGGGAGCGCTGATTGAAGAAAGTCATTTTTTATACTGGATTATTGTGCCTGATATTTCCCATTTTGGCCTATGCCCTCGGTTTAGGCGATATGACAGTTCATTCTTATCTCAATCAGCCATTTGATGCGGAAATTAAACTAATTGATGCAGGCAATATCCCTTTGTCTCAGGTTAAGGCCAACCTGGCTTCAGTAGAAGATTTTGAACGAATTGGGCTTGAACGCGCGTATGTCCTTGATTTGCTGACTTTCCATATAGAGAAAAATGATACCGGCCAACCTGTCATCCGCATCCGCTCCATTGAGCGGATTACAGAACCTTATATGGAAATACTGGTGGATCTGGCCTGGGCAGAAGGACAAGTCTATCGCGCCTATACTGTTCTTCTTGATCCGCCTCAATACCAGTTAAAAACTGTTAAAAAATTCACTCCTAAAATTAGCCAAGCAAAATCCTATGATTTGCCTGAGCATGAAGAGGAAGAGACAGCTTTCAGCCACAAGGAATATATAGCAGAACCCAAAGTACAAAAACGCGCTGCAGTTACCTATGGTCCAACGCTTGCCAAGGAAACCATTTGGCAAATTGCCCAGCGCTATAAAACGCCGGATGTCAGTTTGCATCAGGTTATTTTGGCCATAGTAGGCGCCAATCCGGAAGCTTTTGCAGAAGGCAATGTCAATGGGTTGAAGCAAGGCGTAGAATTAACCATTCCTTCGCCTGATACCATAAAACAAGTTCCTGAAACTCTTGCAAAGCTTGAAATTTCAAGGCATGAAAGCGCCTGGCAAGCCCAGAAGCCAATCGATCATGTATTAATGCCGCCCTACTATGAAGGCAGAACAGTACAGAGTGAAGATACAGGATCCAAAGAGCAAATATTGGTTTCCAAGGTAGTGAAAATCCCTGAGTTCGCAACGGTAAAAACAGAAAAAAATGGATTTTTCCCAGCTATTTTATCAACAACACCAGCAATTTTGTCCGCGCAGGAAGACAAGCAGCCAGGACATCCAGTGCAGGAGAAAGCCCAAAAAGACCTGATACAGGCAAAAATGCAGGCTGAAATGCATGTGGCTCAAGTGGCAATTGAATCCGTTCGCGAATCGAATGCTTTGTTGAACCGGCAAATTCTTTTACTTCAGGAAAATAATCAGCGTTTGCAACATCAATTGGCTAAGCGTGATGCGGAATTGAAGCGTCTGCAAGAGGAAATAAGAATTTTGCGGAAAGGGCTTGCAGGGCAGGCAAGCGCTTTGCCTGAAACAGAAGAAGCCCATGGTTTTGGGTTTTGGCTGCTGTGGCTTATTCTGCTTGCAGCAGGCAGTGGGTTAATTTATTGGCGGTGGATACGTCCAATTCAAGCCAGACGATCAAAAGAACCTGAAGCAAAGATAATAGAACAACATAGAGAGCCCCTTCTGCCGACAATGACTCCTGCAGAACTTGAAGAAGCGGATACTGAAACCGCTGAGATCGAAGACACAAACCTTCAAAAAGGCGAGTCTGAATTTCAAGAAACTGCAGAGGAGGCGGGAGAAACAGCTGGAGAATTTTCCGAAGCTGAAAGGAAAGCAGAAGACAGGGCGTCTCATGTTGAAGAGGCAGCGGGACTTGAGAAATCTTTGGAAAACAGGATAGAAACAGTAAAAACAGAACTCGATGATCATGTCCTTGAATTTGAACCAGGGGTTGACCGTTTAATTGAGGCCAAAGATGAAGAAGCTCCTTCTGAAGTAAAAGAAGACAAGATTGATGACAGTTCAATTGAATATGACATATCGCTTGTTGAGCCAGAGATTGAGCCAAAGATTGAACCAAAGATTGAACCAAAGATTGAACCAAAGATTGAACCAAAGATTGAACCAAAGATTGAACCAGAGATTGAACCAGAGATTGAACCAGAGATTGAACCAGAGATTGAACCAGAGATTGAACCAGAGATTGAACCAGAGTTGGAACCAGAGTTGGAACCAGAGTTGGAACCAGAGTTGGAACCGCAGCCTGAGTCCATACCGTTGGTACCGGAAAAACCAGTCAAGAGCGCTCGAGCTTTGCAAACTTTACTGGATTTGGCACAAACTTACATCGATATGGAGGATTATGAAGCTGCCAAACAGTCTTTAGAAGAGGTTTTGGAATTTGGCACAGACAAACAGAAGGAGAGCGCAAGACGCTTGCTTGAAAGCTTACCTAAAAAATAAGTCAATGTCCCTGAAGCCGACATTCACCACAGTTTTTTCAACGAGAATGACGTGGCATGGATTGCCTTTAAAGAATATTTCTAAAAAAATACCGCCAAACTGATTGTCAGCTAGACAAACTCAGCCGGGTATTATAAATTGCCCATTTTAAGCAGGATTTTGCAATTATGCGTATTGCCTTAATGGTTGAATACGATGGCAGCCAGTATCATGGCTGGCAAGCGCAATCAGGTCTGCGTACGGTTCAGCAGGTTTTAGAAGGTGCGCTAAGCAACGTGGCTGATCAGGAAGTCAGTGTTGTTTGTGCTGGCAGAACAGATACCGGAGTACATGCGACCAACCAAATCATTCATTTTGACTGTGACAAAGAGCGCTCAATCCGATCCTGGATACACGGCGCCAATTCATTTTTGCCCAAAGATGTGTGTATCAAATGGGGTAGGGAAATGCCTGCCGAATTTCACGCGCGGCACTCTGCCTTATCCCGACGCTATCGCTATGTGATTTATAATGCCCCAATCCGGCCGGCTTTACTGCGCAGCAATGTAACCTGGCAATACCGCCAGTTAGATCATCACATGATGCATAAAGCTGGTCAATATTTGTTGGGAGAGCAAGATTTTACCTCGTTTCGTTCGATAGAATGCCAATCAAAAACGCCCATGCGCAATGTGAAGCATTTGCAGGTAGTCCGTAAAGGTAATTTGATTATCATTGAGATTTCTGCCAATGCTTTTTTGCATCATATGGTGCGAAATATAGCGGGCGTGCTCATTGCGATTGGTTCCAGTCGTAAACCGGTATCGTGGGCCAAGGAAGTTTTAGATGCCAAAGACAGGAGGCTTGGCGCAGAAACTGCTCCGCCTTATGGGTTATATTTGGTTGAAGTGGTGTATCCTAAAATATTCAATGTCATTCAAGGTACGCCCGGTCCTTTATTTTTATTGGAGGACTAGTGATAAAAAGGGTGCGCATTAAGCTGTGTGGCATGACTCGTCAGCAGGATATTCATACTGCTGCAGCGCTTGGAATCGATGCAATTGGTTTAATTTTTTATCCCAATAGCCCGCGCGCGATATCTATTGGTGAAGCAAAGGGATTATTAAGTCAATTTCCTGTTTTTATGAGTGCCGTGGCTGTCTTTGTCAATCCCGAAAAGAAATTGGTTGAAGAAGTTATTGCAGCATTGCCCATTCAATACCTGCAGTTTCATGGCGATGAATCTCCTGATTTTTGCGAGCAATTCGCATTGCCTTATATTAAGGCGATTCCCGCAAGCTCAAAAGATAATATCATTCATCTGGCAAGCCTGTATGGAAATGCAGCCGCCATTTTGCTGGATACGCCATCTATAACCCAGCGAGGAGGAAGCGGCCAGGTTTTTGACTGGCAGGTCATTCCTGAGAGCTTGAATCAGCCAATCATACTCGCCGGTGGATTAACGCCGCAAAACATAAGGCAAGCAGTGCAGTTATCTTCCATATCAGCCATTGATGTATGCAGCGGCGTGGAGTTATCTCCAGGTATAAAATGCCCCAATAAAATGAAAGAATTGGTTAACATCATATCACAATTGTCAGGGCCTGCACTGACAACGGCCAGGAGCGATGATGAACGAAAAAGAACTTCCTGATCAATATGGGCACTTTGGTCCTTATGGCGGTACTTTCGTAGCGGATACCTTAATGCATGCCATCCAGGAATTAAGGATGGTTTATCAAAAAGCAAGAAAAGACAGGGCTTTTTGGGAAGAATTTGAGGCAGAATTAAAAGATTTTGTTGGACGCCCAACCCCTTTGTATCACGCCAGGCGCTTAAGCGAAGATGCGGGAGGGGCGCAAATTTATTTAAAACGTGAAGATTTGAATCATACTGGGGCACATAAAATCAATAATGCGGTGGGTCAGGCGCTTTTGGCCAAAAGAATGCGCAAAAGGCGCATTATTGCGGAAACGGGCGCTGGCCAGCATGGCGTAGCTTCAGCCACCGTAGCCGCAAAACTTGGCCTTAAATGTGTGGTTTATATGGGTGCTGATGATATCGCTCGGCAAGCAAGCAATGTATACCGTATGAAACTGCTGGGCGCAGAAGTTATTCCAGTAACTGCCGGTTCCAGAACGCTTAAAGATGCACTGAATGAAGCCATGCGTGACTGGGTGACTAACATTGATGATACTTACTATATAATTGGTACGGTTGCAGGCCCACACCCCTATCCTCAGATTGTGCGCGACTTCCAGTCCGTGATAGGCAAAGAAGCGCGAATGCAATTGCTTGAAAAAACCAACAAGCTGCCTGATGCCCTTGTCGCCTGTGTCGGAGGGGGGTCAAATGCCATGGGTTTGTTTTATCCTTTTTTAAATGATAAAGATGTCCGCATCTATGGCGTTGAAGCTGGCGGAAAGGGAATAGAGACAGGCCAGCATGCTGCGTCCTTATTACGGGGCAAGGCCGGTGTATTGCACGGTAACCGCACGTACGTCCTGTGTGACGAGTATGGTCAAATTATTGATACTCATTCGATTTCCGCAGGCCTTGATTACCCGGGCGTAGGCCCTGAGCATGCCTATCTTAAAGATATTGGCAGAGTGCGGTATGAAGCAATCAATGATGATGAGGCTCTGGCTGCTTTTCATACTTTATCTCGTAAGGAAGGGATTATTCCTGCTCTGGAGTCCAGCCATGCAGTGGCTTATGCTATAAAGCTCGCTAAAAAAATGGATAAGAAGCAACAGATCATTGTGAGTTTGTCAGGTCGCGGAGATAAGGATATTCACACAGTCGCTAGCCTGGAGGGTATTCCATTGACCTGATAACAAACTTTTGGGCAATGAATGCATTGGACAAGTTATGAATAGAATCGATCAAAAAATACATGAATTACACAGTCAGGGTAAAAAACTGCTAAGTCCTTATATCACCGCGGGAGATCCAGATCCTAAAATGACCGTTCATTTAATGCATGCCCTGGTTGGGGCTGGCGCAGATATATTGGAAATAGGCATACCATTTTCTGATCCCATGGCTGAAGGTCCGGTTATACAGGCAGCCATGGAACGGGCTTTGCAGCACGGTGTACATTGTGATGATGTATTGAGTATGGTTGCGGAGTTTCGCAAACAGGATAATCAAACGCCAGTGGTTTTAATGGGCTATTTAAACCCGGTGGAACAATATGGCTATGAGGCTTTTGCCAAACGAGCCAAAGCTTCGGGTGTGGATGGCACAATTTTGGTTGATCTGCCCCCAGAAGAAAGCGCGGAAATTTCGCGTATCTGGGAGGAGAATGATTTATGCGGTATTTACCTTTGTTCACCAACTACAGAGGCGAGCCGTCTAAAGCTTATTGATGCCCGCGGCCGAGGCTATGTATATTTTGTTTCATTGAAAGGAGTGACTGGAGCAGATATGCTTGATTTGGCTTCTGTGAAAAATCATTACCTGCGCTGCAAGGAGCAAATTCATTTACCCATGTTGGTGGGCTTTGGGATCAAAACACCTGAAATGGCTGCTGAAATCGCCTCATTTGCTGATGGGGTCATTGTTGGTGCAGCCTTGATTAATCAAATTTTTACAGCTTACCGAGAAAATAAAGATGCAGCAAAAATTGCAGCTCAACTAATTAACAACATGCGTGTGGCAATGCAATAGTGGTGAAAACATGACTGACGGCAGCGAAAAAAGAGTTCATTTTATCCGGCAAATGATTCAGGAAGACTTGGCTTCCGGGAAACATCAGGAAGTAGTCACAAGATTTCCTCCTGAGCCAAATGGCTATTTACATATAGGCCATGCCAAATCAATTTGTTTGAATTTTGGCATGGCTGAAGAATTTAAAGGCCGCTGTTTTTTGCGTTTTGATGATACAAACCCAATTAAAGAAGAAGAAGAATTTGTCCATGCCATCATCGATGATGTGCGATGGCTGGGTTTTCAATGGTATGATCTGACCTATTCCTCAGATTATTATCAAATGCTTTATGATTATGCGGTGGATTTGATAAAGCGGGGTCTCGCCTATGTTGATAGTTTATCCATGAGTGAAATCCGCGATTATCGCGGGACATTGCAAGAGCCCGGCCGTGAAAGCCCTTATCGCAATCGCAGTATTGAGGAAAATCTCGATTTATTTGCCCGGATGAAGGCTGGAGAATTTAAAGATGGGGAGCATGTCCTGCGTGCACGCATTGATATGAAATCAGGGAATTTAAACTTGCGCGATCCGGTTTTATACCGTATTCGTCATGCCCATCACCAACGTACAGGCAGGGATTGGTGCATTTATCCCATGTACGATTATGCTCATCCCTTGTCCGATGCCTTGGAGAAGATAACGCACTCCTTATGTACGCTTGAGTTCCAGGATCACAGGCCGTTGTATGATTGGTTGATAGAACACTTGCCCGTACCTGCGAGGCCTGAACAGACTGAATTTGCACGCTTGAATTTATCTCATACAGTGACCAGCAAGCGCAAACTGCGCCAGCTTGTAGAAGAAAAAGTGGTTGACGGCTGGGATGATCCCAGGTTACCGACATTACGAGGTATGCGCAAACGAGGTTACCCGCCGGCTGCAATCCGCGAGTTTTGCGAGATGGTTGGGGTGTCGCGCAGCGATTCGATTATTGATATGTCTTTGCTCGAGGAATGCGTCCGTGACGAGCTCAATAAAACAGCAAAGCGCGCCATGTGCGTGTTAGAACCATTGAAAGTTGTAATTGAAAACTATCCTGAACAAAAAAGAGAATTCCTGCGCGCCCCTTGTCATCCGCAATTACCTGATCTTGGTTATCGTACCTTGCCTTTTGCCCGCGAAATTTATATCGAACGCAGCGACTTTTTGGAAAATCCGCCAAAAAACTATTACCGCCTGTCCCCCGGAAGCGAGGTGCGTTTGCGTAATGCGTATGTAATCCGTTGTCATGAGGTCATTCATGACGATAATGGGCGCGTGGTTGAGCTTCGCTGTACTTATGATGAGAACACGCTAGGCAAGAATCCGGAAGGGCGCAAGGTCAAAGGGGTAATCCACTGGGTATGTGCCAGTGATGCCCATCCGGTTACGATTTACCAGTATGACAGGCTGTTTTTTGATGCAAATCCAGCCCGTGAAGAAGATTTTATGCAGTTTTTAAATCGCAACTCATTGCAAAAACTGGAAGGCTTATGTGAACCGTCACTTGCATTTGCAGCTGAAAATGATGTGTTTCAATTTGAACGTCTGGGTTATTATGCGGTCAACCAGGTCATTGAAAACCAGACAGTTGCATTTCACCGCATTGTGGATTTGAAAGATACCTGGGGAAAGATAAGTTGATAAGAAACTGGAGAGATGATGCTGCAGGTTTATAATACATTAACCCGTAAAAAAGAACCCTTTGTTCCCCTTAAGTCCGGAAAAGTAGGCATGTACGTGTGCGGGGTTACGGTATATGACAGATGTCATTTAGGCCATGCTCGTTCCATGGTTTGCTTTGACTTCATCGTCCGTTTTTTGCGTGCTGCAGGTTACACAGTTCAATTTGTTCGTAATATTACTGATATAGACGATAAAATTATCGCGAGAGCCCATGAAAAGGGTATTCCAATTAATGAATTAACAGATTTTTACATTAAAACTTTGCATGAGGACGCCGAGGCCTTAAATATTTTACCGCCGGATATCGAACCCCGTGCAACAGGCCATATAGACTCGATTATTCAACTCATTCAAACTCTGCTTGCCAAAGGGTACGCCTACGTCAGCGACAATGGAGATGTTTGCTATCAAGTGGAGCGCTTTGCCGATTATGGTAAATTATCCAATAAAAACCTTGAAGGCCTGATGGCGGGGGCGCGCGTGGAGGTGGTGAAGGAAAAGCATTCTCCCCTGGATTTTGTTTTGTGGAAAATGGCCAAGCCTGGCGAGCCCTGCTGGCCATCTCCCTGGGGGGAAGGGCGGCCAGGCTGGCATATTGAATGCTCCGCCATGGCTATGGATGAGTTGGGCGAGCAATTTGATATCCACGGAGGAGGCTCTGACTTACAGTTCCCGCATCATGAAAATGAAATTGCCCAGAGCGAAGGCGCTACTGGCAAACCTTTCGCCAATTATTGGCTGCATGTTGGCATGTTACAGGTCAATAATGAAAAAATGGCCAAATCAACCGGCAATTTTTATACCATAGCCGATGTCTTAAAAAAATATCGCGCGGAAGTGGTGCGCTATTTTCTGCTGAGTAGCCATTATCGAAGTGTTCTGAATTATTCGGAAGAAAATCTGGCAAACGCATATAAGGCACTGGAACGTCTCTACCAAAGTATAAAAGACATTCCATTCAACCGGGAAAATATCGACTCATCCTGGGTTGAAAAATTCAATCAGGCTATGAATGATGATTTTAATACCCCTGTTGCCTTATCGGTTTTATTTCAGCTGGTTCATGAATTAAATAAAAGCAAATCCCCCATTCTTGCAGCAACTTTAAGGCACCTTGGTGGAATATTGGGTATATTGCAGGAGGAGCCAGAGATCTTTTTACAGGCTGGATTAGCTGCTCAGCAAAAAGAAGCGATTGAGGAATTGATAGAAGAGCGTAACCGCGCTCGTGCGGCGCGCAATTGGGGACGTGCGGATGAGATAAGAAACAAGCTTTTGCAAGAGGGCATAGAATTGGAGGACAGTGCAAGCGGCACTACCTGGCGTCGGTTGAACCCATAGTTGTTGCAATCATGATTCATGTGCTGGTAACTCTTAGAATTTCGGCCAATGATGTAACGCCAGCCAGGACGCGCTTAAACCCATCCTGCCGGATACTTGGGATTTTAGGTCTAACATAGCTTTCAATCTGTTGAATCGCCTCGTTACGGTGAATCATGCCCCGCAAATTCTCATCAATGGGTATGACCTCATAAATTCCAGTACGTCCTCGGTAGCCTGATTGATTACAGGCATCACATCCTTTAGGGGTAAAAACAGTAATAGCCTCATCAGGCAATATCCCCATCAATTTTTTTTCATCCAAAGATAAGTCATGGGGCATTTTGCACTGTTCGCAAAGCTTTCTGACCAAACGTTGGGCAACCAGTCCAATCAAGCTTGTTGACAAAAGAAAAGACTCAACGCCCATGTCATGCAGTCTTGTGATTGCACCAAGTGCGCTGTTGGTATGCAGCGTCGAAAGGACAAGATGACCCGTAAGGCTTGCCTGGACTGCGATTTCCGCAGTTTCAAGATCCCTTATTTCACCAATCATGACGATATCCGGATCCTGGCGTAATATGGCGCGCAAGCCCTTGGCAAAGGTCATTTGCACTTTAGGGTTGACTTGAGTCTGGCCAATGCCAGGCAAGTCATATTCAATCGGATCCTCAATCGTTAAAATATTTCGACTGACCTGATTGAGTTCAGTTAGCATGGCATAGAGGGAAGTTGTTTTTCCTGAGCCGGTGGGACCTGTGACCAGCAAAATCCCATGAGGCTCTGCGATTAAGCGCCTGATGGTTTTTAAAGAATCAGGGAGCATTCCAAGGAGGCTTAAGTTAAGCTGAGCGGCTTGTTTATCCAGAATGCGCATGACAATCCGTTCGCCGTGATTGGAAGGCAGGGTTGATACGCGGACATCAATGCTATGCCCGCCAATGCGCAGCATAATGCGGCCGTCCTGGGGAACGCGTTTTTCTGCGATATCCAGTTTTGCCATCACTTTAACACGCGAAATAACCAGAGGGGCAATACCTCGTTGTATTTCAAGAACTTCCTGCAAAACGCCATCAATACGGTTGCGAACCAGTACCTTATCTTCGTAGGTTTCAATATGGATATCCGATGCCTTGTATTTAATTGCCTGAGTGAATAATGCATTCAATAAACGGATAATTGGAGCATCATCCTGGTTATCCAGCAAATCTTCGCTTATGGGTAATTGTCCGGCAAGCTCGGTGAGATCAAGTTCTTCTTCCATGCCAACCGCCGCTTCCATAACAGATGACTGGGATTGGTACGCATTGGCAAGATGCTCCTGGAATTCGCGGGCATCGACTTCGATTAAATCCAGCTCACATTGCAAGAGGCGCCCAATTTCTGCGAATACGCCAAGCGGCGTGTCAGCCAAATGGTAAATAATCGCTTTTCCCTCTTCAATTTTATAGATAACCACCCCATGCTTTTTGGCAAAGTGATAGGGAAGTTTTTGGATTGATTCAAGAGCCATGGCTATTTCGTTACCGCCACTGATTTTAACGGAAGGGCCTTGGCAGGCGGACGGCAGAATGGCTTTGGCAGCGGCGCCTGCCGTAATGGCGGTAAAA
>NZ_LNYK01000013.1 GCF_001467825.1 Legionella londiniensis | reverse complement strand
GAGAAATCAAACAAAATGGTTCAGTGGATGAGGGGAAAGCTGCCTGATCTTTTTTGACCATACACAACTTTTAACCGTAGCTCGATAAAGTATCAAATGAGCTAGAACAATTAAGTGAAAATATTCAAGCTTCAAAAGAAGCAGAACTTGAAGGAACTTACGCAAAATTAAGTTCTTCTCTCCCGAAAAATGACGGGTCTGAAATTGAAATTGAAGATGATCTCTTATCTGACTCAATAATAGATAATCCGCCGCTGTCGAAAGAGAATCTACGGCAAGTGATAAATTATGAGGAGTCAAGTGTTAATTCGGATAAACCAGACACTCCTGGTGTGAAAAAAACTTAGAATACTTAAACTTAGAATACTTAACTTGTACCAGTATATGATCTAGCGCTAATTTCATCACTACCCCAACCGAGTAAGTATTCCTTGTTTGATGAACTGATAAATACTCGAATATTGCTAATTATGAGTTTGCTGCCCTTAAAGCAAGAGAATCGCTAAAAAATGATTGCGCCTTGTCCTCATCCTTGCTTCAAGGCGCTGCTGGCAGGCACCGCTTCTTTATCCTTATTCCAGGAAGATTTCATGTAAAAAATTGATGGCGCTTTGCCAGGAACGTTTGTCCGCTTTGGCGTCATAATGTAAGCCCATCTCAGGATCATTGGCCTTGGGATTGGTAAATGAATGTTTGGTCAGGCCATACATATGAATTTGCCAATCTGCTTTTTTCTGGGTCATCTCAGTTGAAAATAAATCGATTTGCTGAGGCGGAACAAGCGGGTCATCATAGCCATGTAACACCAGAATTTTTGCTTGAATGGCTTCAAATACAGCGGGCTCAGGAGCGGTGAGCAGGCCATGGAAGCTCACGGCTCCTTGAATGCTCGCACCTGTCCTGGCCAGATCAAGGGCGCAAAGCCCACCGAAGCAATATCCCAATACAGCAATTTTTTGCTTATTTACTTCAGGCAGCAGAATGAAAGCATGGTATGCGGCAAGCATCCTGTCGGCAATTTTTTTTCTGTTTTCCAGCAGGGAATACATCAGGCTGCGGCGCTCTTCCTTGGTTTCGCCTGTTTGGGCGTCTCCATACATATCAATGGCAAAGCCGATATATCCCAGTTCTGCCATTTGGTTTGCCTTGTCACAAATGTCTTGGCCTCTTCCACCCCAATCATGCGCAAGCATGATTCCAGGCTTTGGGTGGCCTGAGTCTTTTTTGTAGGCTACATACCCAATACACTGCGTATCCCCATGAAAATAGCGAATTTCTTTGCACTGTAACATTTTTTTAAATCAACCTTTTTTGGAAAAGATTCAAGCCTAACCTGAAAATACTGTTCAAAACAATGGAGGGCATCATATAAAAATTTAAAGTTTTACGGGGATTGGCAGCCTCAATGCGGTGTTTTCAACTATGATATAATCAAAAATAAATGAGCATATAGACTTTTTACATGGATAAAAATCTTGAGAGCTATTACAAAAGCGCGCTCCAATACCTTCTCCCTGTGACACCTATACCGAAATTGCAAGGCTTCGTCTTGAACCTCGGTAAAAATTATTACTATTTTTTTCGTGCGAGCACGCCGTTTAACAGCGCAAACAGTGCCGATCTGGCAAGAAACAAGTATTACACTTTTTATTTCCTGCACCGGGCAGGAATCCCGATTCCCCATATGATTTCAATGAGCAGAAGCCATTTTGCCAGGGGACAATGGGAAAAAGATATTCAAAAATTACGATTCCCATTGGTTGCCAAACCTTGCTTTGGAACAGGGAAAGGACAGGATGTCTTGTGTAATATAAAAAATTTTGAGCAGCTTAAAAAACACTTGGACTATCTCTTTAAATATTATGATTATGTCAATATAGAAGAGTACCATGGCAATTTAAAATCCTATCGCGTGCTGGTGTTCAGGCAAAAAGTCATTGGTGTTGTTCACCGTATGCCGGCTTTTGTCGAAGGAGATGGCAAGCATACGATCAGGGAATTGATAGAAATTACCAATAAAAAAAGGCAGCAAGAAAATGATATCTTAAAACCAATCTTAATTGATACGGAATGCGAGATTAGCCTTGAAGAATTGGGATTGACATTGGATTCAATTCCTGAAGTAGGCAAACAAGTTCGTCTTGGCTTCACCTCTAATGCTACCCGTGGCGGCAGCTTTAAATCAATCGGAAAAAAAATCTGTAAGGAAAACAGAGAATTAGCAATAAAAATTGCCAGAGTTTTAGATTTGAAATTAGTCGGAATTGATTTGGAGTGCGAGGACATCACCATCCCTGTTTCACAATCGCGAGGGGTTGTGATTGAAGTCAATGATTCGCCGAGCGTTAGAATTCATGAAGAGTGTACAACCGGAAAACCGGTGGCTGTGACCAGGATTATCATGCGTTATTTCATGTTTCGCCATCCATTTTCTTATTGCTGGAGGTTGATACTTCATCCCCGCGTCCGTCCTTATATCCGCGCTATACTTATAATAGTAGCTTTTTATTGTGTTTTTATTCTTACTGCATAAGTTGTACGGATTGTTTTAATGAATACTTTAAAAACCATAGATGTCACCTTAAGAGATGGTGGCAATCGCATTAATTTTCACTTTAATGACGAAACTTTGCATCATATCCTTCCTCTTCTTGATAAGTCCGGGATTGAATACATTGAGATAGGTTACCGTAACGGGGCAATTTGTCCAATGGACGGTATAGGCAAAGCAGGACTTTGCCCGAAAGATTTTTTACTTGATTGCCGCTCCCTTATCAAAAATTCTAATATTGCTGTGATGGCCCATCCTCAGAACCTTTCTCCAGAGGATATCCAAGAACTCAAAGCCTGTGGCGTGGATCTGTTGCGCATTTGCGTCAGCCGGGGACAGGCCGATAAAGCCTTACCCGTGATCCAGGAAAGCAAGAATGAAGGATTGGAAGTCTCAGTCAATTTTATCCATGCCTCGCAATATTCAGAGCAGGATTTGGATAAGGCTGTCAAAACAGTCAGTGAGAGCCAGCCGGATATGATTTATTTTGCGGATTCAAACGGCAGCTTGTTGCCTGAAACAGTCGAGAAACTGTATAAAAGATATGTTGGGCAATTCGCTGTTTCATTTGGATTTCATGCCCATGATAATCTAGGCCTTGCTCAAGCCAATACCATCGCTGCCATCAGGGCCGGCGCGAAATATATAGATTATTCATTGGCCGGTATGGGCAAAGGAATTGGCAATTTGCGTACGGAATTTTTTGCGGCATACCTTCGGGCGATAAAAGCGAGAAACTATGATCTGGATGCCATTTTAAAGGCAGCCAATTATATGCGTAAGGCTTTTAATGCGGCTGGAGAATTGGTGCAAATGGATGAATTTACACGGGGAATTTATGATCTTTCTACTGCTGAAATTAAGCTTGATTATGCCAAAAATCTGGGTTAGTTGTTTTAGCCGTACCTTAGACTGGCAAAGCTATGAATAAGAAAATTCTGGTGTTGTTGCCTGCCATGCCGGATCCTTCTTTTGCCAAGCCTATCGGGCAATCATTAAACTTCATCCTGCAACGCCGGCATCTTATTGAATATATCGATCCCTATGAGCTTCATGGTTCAATGGACAACATGCAGTATTATCAACTTTGGCGCGAGCGGATTGCCAGTTTGCTCAGACACTATGACGCTTTTTTCGGGTTTGCTCTGGGCGGAGTGATTCTGCAACAATGCCTGCCTTTATTTAAAAGCAATGCAAGAACAATTGTTTTGTTTTCTTCTCCAACCTTTATTGATGACGAGCTCAGGCAGAAATTGAAAACAGTAATTGCTTTATGCCAAGAGAAGCGTTTAAATGAAGCGCTGCTCTATCTTTATCAACACGTCAGTTATCCAGGCAAACTGGGGCATTCTTTTTGTATCAAGGATAAAGCAACGGCTGCTGAGCGGCTGGTATCGGGACTTAAGCGGGTTTTGGAAACTGACTCCAGTTCAGTGATAAACTCCTGCAATGTGCCTTTAATCCACTTTATAGGTGAAGAATCTTCATTGGTTAAGAAAAAGAATATTCTGGTGCCAAAAGACGCGAGTCTTTATGTGGTTCCCAAGGCAGGCATGCGGGTATTGGAAGATAACCCAGGTATTTGCCAAAAGATTATTTTGGAAAAATTACAGTGAAAAAAGGTATCCCTCTCAAAATTGCGGTGTTACCTGGAGACGGCATTGGTTCCGAAGTCACCAAAGCGGCTCTTCCTGTACTTGACTGCTTTCAGCTGCCTATCAAGCTGCGCTTTGGGGATATCGGCTGGACATGCTGGCGACAGGAAGGTTCGCCGCTTCCAGAAAGAACGTGGAATCTTATCCATGACTCTGATGCCGCTCTTATTGGCGCTATTACCAGTAAGCCGCCAAGAGAAGCTTTAAAAGAATTAGCCGAATCATTTCGCCACTCGCCGCCCGAGTATATCTCTCCAATCATCCAGCTCAGGCAGCGTCTTGATTTATACGCAAATGTAAGGCCATGCTTTAACATTTCCAAAGAAGATAAAATATTTAACTTTTGCATTATTCGCGAAAACACTGAAGGCCTCTATGCCGGTTTTGATTTTTATCCCCTGCCTGAAGCGATACATTCTTTGCTTGGTATGGATAAGGGCTGGGGTAAAATATCTGAAGATGAAATAAGTTGTACGTTACGCTTACAGAGCAAGCAGGGGTTGCTGCGGATTTTTCGCTATGCCTTTCAATACGCCGAGCAAAGAAAGATGACGCGGGTCACCTTTGCAGACAAGCCGAATGTACTGCGCAACAGCAGCGCTTTTGCGCGTAACCTGTTTGAGGAAGCCGCAGCCCAATACCCTCAAATTCAGGCTGATATTTTAAATGTGGATGCCGTAGCGCTCTGGCTTATCAAACGGCCGGAAAGTTTCGGGGTCATTGTTGCTGAGAATATGTTTGGGGATATTCTCTCCGATGTGGGAGCCGCAGTCATGGGCGGACTAGGATTTGCACCCAGTGCCAATATCGGTAAAAAAGGATGCTATTTTGAGCCTGTGCATGGCAGCGGGCCGCGCGTTGAACCAGGTTATGCCAACCCATCCGCCATGTTTTTAACCATAGGTATGATGCTTGAACAGTTTGGTTATGGCGTTGAGGCCGATAAAATTAAACAGTCGGTAATTGCTGTTGTCAATGAGGGGCGCCATATTACGCGAGACATCCATGGCTCATCTTCTACTGAAGAAATGGCGCAGGCAATCATTCATTATTGTTCAAACTTGTGAAGTGTCATGCTAAAAGATCTCATCAAAGCATTCAGCGTTTTCAACAGTGCAGAACTATCTGACGCCTTGGACGCCTGTAAATTGGAAGGTGCTTTATTTTCAATCCACGCGCTTGCTCCAGGCACAAAATTGATCGGCAGCGCATACACTATTCGCTATACTCCCTATGAACAAAAACCAGTTGATTTTCAAGGTGCGGCAGACTATATCGATGAAGTTCCTTCTCATTCAGTTATCGTTATTGATAATGGAGGCAGAATAGATTGCACAACCTGGGGAGAAATTTTAACGGAGTTTGCCCTGCTTAAAGGGATTGCCGGTACCGTTGTCCATGGGGCAGTCAGAGATGCGGGGTTTATCCGTGAGGTTAAATATCCTGTATTTTGCAAGGGTATTTACATGCGTTCGGGCAAGAATCGCGTATACATGGCTGAAAAGCAAGGTACGCTCAATATCCAGGGTATAACGATCAAGCCCGAAGATATCATCTTTGGCGATGATAATGGCGTTTTAGCAATCCCAAGAAACTTGGCCGAGGAAGTTCTTGAAAAAGCAAAAAACATCAAAGAGTCGGAAAAAAAAATTATTGCGGCTATTCATAAAGGAAGAAGCCTGAGACAGGCAAGGCAAGACTATCAATACCATACACCGTGGTTAAAAAAACAGGATTGAAAGTATGGATGATTTTTTTTCCGAATGTCGATTTATCGACATTCATTATCATGCCAGTCCGGACTTATATATAAGAAGGTTTAACGCTCTTGAAGCAGGGGAGCGCTATCTGGCAGAAAAGGGAGTTGTGGTGTTAAAAAGCCATTTAGGTTCCACAGGCAGTCAGGCCATGCTTGCCCAGCAGCGCAATTTGCCGGTATTGCCTTCCCTCGTTTTAAATTCTATTGCTGGCGGCATAGATTACAGGGTCATTTTGCGCGCCTTGGCTGAATATCAATCAGAAATTGCCATGAACATGATTGTCCATTTCCCAACCCTTACCGGGCGCAGCTATCAGTCGAAATTAAAGAGAAAACTTACCCATCCTCACTTGAAAAAATATACTCTTGCGGCAGAAACTGTATTTAATGAACAAAATAAGTTAAAAAAAGAAGTCATCGATGTTTTAAAGTTGGCCAATGACTATCCTGTCGTATTATCCACCGGGCATGCCTCAAAACAGGAGGTATATGCTTTGATTGAAGCCTGCGATCGTTATCAGGTGCAGGCACTTCTTCTCAATCAACCGGCCAACCCTTTAACAGGTTTAAATGCGCAAGAACTGCACTTTATCAGCAGATATTCTTTTGTCTGGATTGAGCAAACTGCTTTGACCTTTCTTTTGGGGCACCAGAGCAAAGATGATATTCGAGAAGTGCTCACTTCCCTGCCACGGGTTATCTACAGTTCTGATCTTGGCCAGGCTAGTCAAATGAATATTCATGAATGGGTTGGTTTTTCGCAAAAACTCTTTCAGGAGTTTGCCTTGTCTCCTGAACAAAGGGATAAACTATGCCGTATTAACCCGCTGCAATTATTGTCTATCAGGTAAGCTTTAGTTCATGCAGAACTATCATTAAATGTATGCCCGGTGTACAATGTTATCAGCAAGATCCATTTGTAGGTTTGTTTATGCGAATTATAATTGCCTTTCTGGTATTAGCGCTGATTGGCCTGCAATATAAACTCTGGCTGGGGGATGGCAGTGTGCTGCAATGGCTGCAACTGCAAAAAAAATTGAGTGTGCAGGAAGAGGAAAATAAAAAACTGCAGACGCGCAACCGAATTATTGAGGCGGACATTCAGGAACTTAAATCCGGTGAGCAGGCACTGGAAGAGCAGGCACGTTTCGAGCTGGGTATGATCAAGGAAGGGGAAGTGTATTACCAGTTTGTGGATTAAATGACTTATACAGGAATTAATTCACCCTTGAATTGGGTAGGCGGGCTGTCCCATAAACTCAAAACATAACCGCCGCCACCTGAGCCAGTAGGCTTAACCGCAGTTGCTCCTGCATCACGTAACGCCTTCATATGATGGTGCAAATTCTCACTTACCAGCCCCCATTGCCTGAAACAGTCAGAAGCAAGATTAATGGCATTGGCGAGAGATTGAAAGGCATCTTTGGAATTTTCTGAAATGGCGCTTAGCGCTTGCTGAACACTGGCAGCCATTTGGTCATCAATCTGCTTTGCCTTTTGCGGTGAATTCTCCCATAGAGCAAGCACTTGATTGATACAATGGGATGTGATGCCTATCTGGCCACAAGACGATAAATACCATTTTGGCTGCCAGGATTGCATGATAGGAGTATATTTGCCCTGTTGAAACTGAATACCTGCTTCAGAGCTCACGCCTGCGATATCAAGGCCGCTGCTTTTCCCGTGAAACAGATTTTCCAATTCTTTGGCAAAAAGATGAAGCTCCCAATCTTTTAAGAAATTTTGCGCTGAAAACCAGCGTGCCACAGCAACAGAGAGCGCCGCGGATGCTCCCATGCCAACGCCAATAGGAATATTGCTATATAAGTGGAAATACCCGGATAAGCTGTTTAAAGATTTACCTAAAAGCTGTGCGCCATGTTCCAGTACACTCCAAAACAGTAAATGCAGATCAGCGTTGCTTTCGCCTTCAAAGTTGGCGCTTAATTCCGAGGAAGCATTACAGTAACTGAGCGTCAGTTTTTTTTCTCTAACTGGAAAGACCAGTGCTGCATGGCCGCGAATGACTGCATGTTCTCCAGCTAAAATCCATTTGCCGTGTGTGGTTGTTTGAAAATCAAATGACATCAAAGTTGCCTACTAAATATTCTTTTTTAAATGAATCTGCAAGGCTTTTTTGATCAAGCCGGTACAGCAAATGAATATTGGGTCCCGCATCCATCGTTACAATGGGGCCATCGCCTTCGCGTTGCCATAAATCCTGCAAATTGGCCAATACTTTATTTGTCTCTTCTGTTATATAAGAAAAAGGCTCAGAACAGGTGGCAAACAGTTTATGAATATCCTGAAACTCATGCCAGCATATTTCATAAGCGCTTTTCCAGTCGTTGGATTCCAATGCAGTTAGCAACAATTTTAAATTATCTCTGGCGCGCTTTGCGCGTCCTTCATAAAGCTTGCTGGTGCGAATACGCGCGTGAGCTTCTCGAGATGAAATTCTTTTTTCTTCATGGCTGATAATGATCACCTGGTGCAGCAGTTCCTTATAGGGTAAATCTATTGCCTTGACCTCCGTGTCCTCCCAAAGTGCCCACGGCGAGAAGAAGGAGCGGCAGGAAGAGCCAGAGCCTTCCCGGCTTAGCTGAGCCAGCGTTTCAATTGCGGGCATCGGTTTGCCGGTCAATTCACTCAAGGCCAGCGCGGCGCATTTCGTAAGGGCAGCAAAACTTGAAGCGGAACTTGCCAACCCGCAGCTTAAGGGAAAGTTATTGCTCGAGCGCACAACAAACGCTCCTTGATAATCAAAATAAGTTTTTAAGCGTTGCAAATGGGCAAGATAGCGTTCTTGGGCAGCAATCGATAAATCAAAATGCATAGCTCCCGGTATTTCCAGCGGTTCCCAGAAATCTTTTTTCCCAGGTTGTTCTTCAAGCGCCACGCTGCTTAACAAATTGTTAAGGGTATATGAAAGAGAAGGGTTAATGGGGAGGTTTCCTTTGCCTTCTTTTTTCCCCATGTATTTAATAAGAGCAATATTGGATGGTGCTTGCGCGAACCATTGCATGGTTTGTTCTCCTCATTAATTCTCTAAAGGCTGTCTAACGTCCGGGGGTATCCTTCCATAAAATTTTATGTAATTGCAATTGAAATCGTACAGGCAAATTATCCTGCACTATCCAATCGGCAAGCAAAGGAGCTTCAAGCTGTCCCCAAGAGGGTGAAAAAAGAATGTGCGCTATTTTTTCCAGATGATGTTCTGCTATCATGGCACAAGCCCAGTCATAATCCTGCCGGTTGCAGATCACAAATTTAATCTGATCAGTTTTTTTCAGACAAGCAAGATTCTCAAGCCTGTTGCGATCGCATTCGCCGGAATGGGGGGTTTTTAAATCCATGACAATCATAACCCGTTTGTCAACCGATGAAATATCTCTCGCTCCGCTTGTTTCAAGCGATACCAGATATCCCCGGTTACATAGCTCGGTGAGCAATGCAAAACAGCCTGGCTGAGCGAGGGGTTCGCCGCCTGTAACGCACACATATCGGCAATGATATGAGGCAATTTGCAACAGGATTTCATCCAATGCCATGATTTGACCGCCATTAAAGGCATAGGCAGTATCACAATACTGGCAGCGCAAAGGACAACCGGTTAGGCGCACAAATACTGTCGGCAGGCCGATGCTGGTTGATTCGCCTTGCAAGGAATGAAAAATTTCGGTAATGCGTAATTGCTTTGCTAATTTGTTCATCAGGGATTTAAGGATTCCAGTTTTGTTGCGGCCAATTGTGCCGTATTGGTATCTGGATAATTTTTGATGACTTGTTGCAGTTTTTGCTTTGCTTCGTCAATTTTTCCTTCTGCGGCAAGAGCATAGCCAATTTTTAACATGCTGGCAGCAGACTTGCTGGATGAAGGGAAATGCTCGAGTACCGCTTCAAAGTGGTTGATTGCTTGTGGGTAGTCTTTCTTGACCAGGAAAAGCTCTCCAAGCCAGTACTGGGCATTGGCCGTATAGCCGCTTTGCGGATATTGATTGACAAAAGCCTGCATAGCCATCAAGGCATCTTCATATTGTTTATTCTTAACCAGTTCATAGGCAGCAAGGTAACTGATTTGCTCTTCGGCAGGGTTTGCGTGAGATGTGCTGCGAGCGCTTTGCTTTGTGAGGCGGGGTGGTTGTTGAGGAGGTTTGCCTGGCGCCAGGGACACTTCATCTTTTTTTGCATTTTGAAGAGAGGGGGCATGCAGTCGAGAATCAATATCCTTATAAAAGGCCTGCTGTTGTTGCTGCAACAATTTTAAATCATGTGCCTGCACTTCCAGCTGTCCCCGCAATTCCTGCAGCTCCTGCTGCAGGTTTTGCAGTTTTTCTAATATTGCCGCATTGTCTGTATTGACATGCTGAGTGTCAATATCTTCATAGGCAAGTGCCGGCTCTTCCTGGAAGTCGTCTGGGGAAGCGCTTGCCAAAGGTTGACTTGCCAGGGCATCCTGCTGCTCTTCAAACATGGCAAAATTATCACTGTCATCAACCACTGGAACTTCAGCAAATGCTTTAAGAGATATGAGACAGATTAAACTTACCCTCAGCAAAATACGTGTCAGGTTAACAATCATCGGGTAGCCTCATAAATTAATTCAACACGGCGATTCTGGCGGTGTGATGCCTCATCATGCCCGAAATAGACAGGGCGCTCTTTTCCATAACTCACAACCCGTATCTGGCTTCTGTCCACTCCTGCCATGCGCATCAGTTGTGCGACCGTGTTTGCTCGCCGTTCACCCAAGGCAACGTTATATTCACGGCTGCCGCGCTCATCAGTATGGCCGGCCAAGAGGATGCGCGCACCTGGATGCGACTTAAGGTATTCTGCCTGCGCATTCACTGAGGGAATATATTTGGCGGCTAATGTGGCGTCATCGTATGCAAAAAGGTATACCTGGTTATGGGGTGCTTTTGTGGTATAGGATTCGCCTTCTTCCTGTCCTGCGAATCTTGCAGTTTCACCTATACCTTGCGCAGATACGCCATCGTCGCTGACATCTTCCGCATAGCCCGTTTTTTTTGCGCAAGATACAACCAGTAACAGACTGGCAAAAATCATACCCCATTTTGCAAAAGATTTAGTCATGATGCTCTCCTTGAAATTTATTTTTTGTGAATATCTTTGATAAAAAGTTAAAAAACTCAACTAATATGCGTTGGTTTAAAGGTTTTTGATGGCGGCTCATTGTACAATTTTTTTTGCCTTTGCGCTATCGTCCCCGACATCGGTTTATCGTGTTTTATCTGCCTTATAACAAATTCGGTTAGCAATGCGGTAAGATGCTTGGCAGCTTGATTGGCTGCGAGTACGCCGCCATAAAACGTATCTTGCGGGCAAGGAATCCTCTCTGAAATGATGCGCGATGCCACTACACGGTTTTCATCAACATTGGAAAGAACCGCTTTAACCACAAGTTCTACCGTACTGGGCCTTGCCAGGAAGTTTTGATGGAGCTCAATAAGCTGGATATCAAGGCGGTAGTCAGCCTTGTCGGCATAGGGTGAGGCAGATACAGCGCTGAAATAGCCGCTGTACTGAAGACTCTGGGTAATCAGTGGAAACAAGAGCGTGGCAGGCGGCCCCACCCAGGCGTTATGGGCATAGGCGCTTAATTCAAATGGCTTGACAATATAGCGCATTTGCTCTGTCTCATAACCTGCTGCGGCTTCTGGTTGAGTCACCAGAATAGAAGTGGGCGCTGGCTTGTCTGCGACGCGCTGACAACTGTATTCATCGAGCTTGTAGTAATGCTTGACAGGCGTTGTTACTGCACAGGCAGATAAGAAAAGGTACAAGCTCAGGATAAAAACAGGGGCTGCTTTAACCATGTTATTCTCCCGGCCCGGGTTTTGGTGGAGTTGTCCCGCGAATGATGATGGATGGATTTTGCCTCATCATGGCGCTAACCTGTTCGAGGTTCGCCGCAATTAATTCAAGACGCTGTAATAAAAGTGTTGCAGGAGGCAGCGTTTGCTGCGCTATTTTGTCCATCGTGTTTTTGCCGGCTTTCATAGCTTTGCTGACTTCTGTGCCGGCTTTTGATATATCTTTTGTCATGGATGAAAATTTTTGTATGGAACTCTTAAGTTCCCTTGTGATCTTTGGCAGGTCATGCAAGCTCTGATTGATATTCTCGCCATTTTGGGCAAAAGTGTTGGATACTTTTTCCAGATTGATTAGTATTTCTTTAAAATTTTTGGCGTTTTCTTCGTCCAAAACCCGCTTGAACCCCTGTGAAATCGTTTGGATATTCTGCTCAAGGCTGCTAAAAAAAGAAGGCCTTGAAGGAATGACAGGGTATGGTTCCCCTGGTGTTTTTTGTAAGGGGATGAAGGTAGAAGAATCAGCTTTTAATCCGAGAAAAGTGGTGCCTGTGATGCCTTGGGTAACTAAAGTTGCATAGGTGCTTTCAGTAATTGGCGTTCCTTCTTCTACCTGAATCACTATCTTTACCTTTTGCGGATCAAATTTACTCAGGGCTACTTTTCTGACGGAACCAACCCTTACTCCATTGAATTTAACAGGAGATTCTTCGCTTAGTCCAGAGACAGATTCACGCATATATACGATATAATAATTGTAGTTTTTCCTGTCAAATCCAATTGACAGCCAGAGTCCCGCAGCGATTAGCCCGGCTGTTAGAATCAAGACTGTAAGGCCTACCATTTTATAATTTGCTTTTGATTCCAAGCCTTCCGCTCCTCATGCTTTATTAGAAACAGTTTAAAATTTACTGAAGTAATCAGCAATCAATGGGTGCTTATTTTCCATTAATTTCTCAATAGGTTCGATGCTTAGGATTTTTCCTTTCCCAACAAAAGCCACTCGATCGGTGGTTCTTTGTAATGACTCAATATCATGGCTGACGATAACAATGGTCAGGTTTAAAGCATCACGCAGAAATAAAATTAAATCATCAAACCGCTTGGCGCTTAGCGGGTCAAGGCCTGAGGTTGGTTCATCCAAAAAAAGTAATTCAGGATCCATGGCTATGGCACGGGCGGCGGCTGCCCTTCGTTGCATGCCGCCACTCAGTTCGGATGGGTATTTGCCGGCTGCCTCTTTTGGAAGCCCAACCAGCAATAATTTAAGCATTGCCAGCTCTTGCATAAAGCTTTTTTCAAGAGATGCCAATTCACGCATTGGAAACATAATGTTTTCCAAAACATTCAAGGCAGAAAACAAGGCGCTGTGCTGAAACAACATACCCCAGCGCTGTTTTAAAGCGTTGGCTTCATTTTCATCCAGTTTGCTGATGTCCTTACCAAATACGCGGATGGTCCCGGCTGTTGGTTGCAAAAGCATGAGAATACTGCGAAGGATTGTAGTTTTACCGCTACCGCTGCCGCCAATAATGGCAAATATTTCGCCTTTTTCCACGGTTAGGTTGACATCGGAATGAACCCATTGACCCCCAAGGTAATTTTTTAATCCCTCTATTTCAATAACAGGTTCGCTCATTCCTAGACATCCAGCCAACTATAAATAACAGAATAAGTCGCATCGGCAATAATGATTAAAAATAAAGCCTGAACCACGCTTTTTGTGGTCTGGGTTCCAACACTGTCAGCGTTTGCTTCTACGCGAAAACCTTGAAAACAGCCAACCAATGCTATCAAAATCGCAAAAGCTGGCGCTTTATAAAGCCCCAACATCATCTGCTTTAAACCCACAGTATCCTGTAAGCGCGTCAGAAAATCATTATAGCCGACATGGAGCATGAATTTAGACATGATCATTGCGCCAATGGTACTGAAAAAATCAGACCAGAAAATTAGCAAGGGGAAAACAAGCAATAGCCCCAAGACTCTTGGCACCACCAGCAATTCAGTGGGAGAGAGGCCCATGGTATAAAGCGCGTCAATTTCTTCATTGATTTTCATGCTGCCGAGTTGCGCTGTAAATGCCGAGCTTGTACGGCCAGCAACAATTATCGCAGTAATTAAAGGGCCAAATTCACGAAAAATGGCCATTCCAGATAAAAAAGCTATAAAAATATTGGCCCCGTAAGTTTCCAGCTGCAAACCCATCTGGTAAGCCAATACGACGCCAATTAAAAAGGACAGTAACCCAATAATCGGTAAGGCTGTAACCCCTGTGCCATAAATAGTGCTGACAATACTTGGAAACTGAAAACGTCGCCATTGCCCGGCTGCGGCAACTATTTTTTCAGCTAAGTCGCCGATTAAAATGAGAAGGCCATTAATCTGATGGTATTTATTAATCGTTTCCACACCAACCTGATAGAGTATATCCTCCTCTTCAGAAGCTGGCGGGCGATAACCCAAGTCAGGGCTCTTGCTTTTGACCAGTTCAAGCAAACTTTGCTGCTGCTCTGAAAAGCCGATTTGTTCGATTGAATTGTCCCTTTTTTTCAAATCTTCTATACAATGCAGCAGTGCCAATGCCCCGGCTGTATCGAAGCGGCTTATCTTGCTTCCATCAATCATGATTTTTTTGGATTGCGGAAGTGGTGCGTGGCTAAACCTTTGAACCAGGTTATCTAAGGTATGAATGGACCAGTCCCCGGTCAGGATATAGGCCTGAGTTTCAGGATTATAGGTAAAACCAGGAGCTGGCTTGGAGGGGTTCATGATTGTTATTTTTTTAAAAATTAACTTAGGATAATACGAAACCCATTCAAACCGCAAAAAATACTCTGTCCGTCTATCGTTATAAGCCAAGGTGATAGGATGTATTTGTTCACTCGACTCAAGATTTATTTCTGGAATATTGACCCAGGTTATTTCAACCTCAAGCAGGCGTTTAAAACTGTTTTGGCGATTGGCATCACCTTGTTGCTTTTGAGGGAACAAACACTGCTTACAAAGTTCATGGGCGGAATAGCCTGTGGGTTCTCTATGCAAGGAGTGACGGGAAAAACCTGGGCTTACAGATTGCTGCATGTCATTTTGTTTGCCCTAATCTATCTTGCAGCATTTATACTTGGTCTAATGGTGAGCGATTCACCATACCTGACTGCGCTGACCCTCGTTATCATCGGGTTCTTTGCCAACTATATCCGCCGTTTTGGCCTGGAAAACAGTTTTGCCCCCCTGATGATCTGGATGCTTTGTTTCCTTGCAACCATTTTGCCTCTGGCAAATAGCAAAGAAGCCTATGATCACATGGGCGCTTTGGTTCTTGGGTTTTTGGTTTCAGGAATGGTTTCGTTATTGGTATTTCCAGAAAATTATTCATCGTTATTGATCAAAAACTCAAACCTTTTTTTTCATACCCTAAGTACCGGTTTTTCAGAGATAAGGCGTTATCTGTTAGGATTTGGGCAAGAACAGGATTTCAAGGTATTTCCGTTTGTGCGCGTCAAAAAAGATTTGACAGATCTTATGGATATCAACCAAACCCTTCAGCATTTAACCGCCGCTTCGAGCAAAAAGCGCCTCAATCATATTTTATTTCATCAATATGGATTGTTAAATGCGTATATTTTAATGCTTGAAGCTTACCAATCACTAACCCGGATTCCTAAACCCCTTGCTTTATCGACAAGGCTTCATCTAGGTTCAATCACCATTTAATTATGCCCAAATAGCAATGGCAGCGAGAGCAATGGACGAGATAAAAATGGAGTCACAACGG
>NZ_LNYK01000012.1 GCF_001467825.1 Legionella londiniensis | reverse complement strand
TAGCCACTTCAACCTACTAACCACCCGCCGTCTGACTCTAGTTATTGTGAATAGAAGACCGGACAACTATCCTGACACGGCGGGGAATAAAGAGTCATGTAAACTTGAAAAACCAATACATTTTCCAATTAAAATATCTAACTCCATGAAAAAAATAGGTGAATTGCTTAATATTGCCACCTCATATGAAGAAAAATCAAACAAATAATATTTATTCTGGGACTACAATAGATAGCAATTGCCAGTTGTTTGATATAATATTGCTCATTTGATTAATTTAAGATCATTTTATCCGTATTGATTGGGTGTGCAATTGAAGATATTTATATTTTTACTGATGATGTTAAGTTCATTAGCGGTAAATAGCAGTACAAAACACAACTCTAGTACATTAAGCACTACTAAAATTTGCGAAAATGGCTCAGATCAAGAGCTACTTCAAAAAAATCCAGGCCACTATTTTTTTAGGCGTGCATTATTATGTAACTATGAGCATATAAATAACCAAGAAACATTCGATAAAACAATCGCGATCTTAAGCAAATCAGCTCAATATAAATACCCTCCAGCTTATTTATTAATAGGTATTTTATACGAAAACAAATATGAAAGTGGTAGCCTTATATACAATGCAAAAGGTGTTCCTCAAGATTTAAGTAAGGCAATAATTAATTTAGAGATTGCGTCATCTATGGGTTCTACTGTAGCTCAAAATAAACTAGCAGAGCTTTATTTGGATGATGCCCATCTAATAGAGCAAAATACTAAAATAAAAGATATTTCAAATGCAGATTCACTAATCCCCCTACCTGACATGACCAAAGCCATTTATTGGTTTAAATTGGCAGCTAAAAATGGCAATCCTGCAGCGCAAGGATCTTTATCAGAACTATATAAAATGGGAATAGGCATTCCACAAAATTATGTGAAAGCATATGTATGGCAAAACCTTTCTATTGTTTCACAGTATAGATATAACAAGAAAATAACATCTGACTCCATAGGAAAGATATTATTAAAATCACACATAGAAACAAGAGATAAAATATATAAAGAACTATCGGCCAATCAGAAAATTGAAGCGCAAAAGCTGAGTGAAGATTACGCCAAAAAATTTGTAAAAAAACCTAGCGAATTGGATTTATTTTCCACCAACTCTATTTCGTATATTTCAGCCATCAATATTAAAAAAATTCTAGGATGATTAGAAATCTATTATGAAAATATCAAAAATAAATTCTTTAGGACTTTTATCCTTTATTATGACGATAGCCCTTACAACTTCAATATTTATTACACAGAAAGTTTACTCATTTACCGATGAAAAAGTAACAAATAACTGTACAGGAATAAATAAAAAGCGAAATGAATTAGAAAAGTGGATCTCAATAGCGCTAAAAAGTAATTCTTCAATTGGTTGTCCATCAGTTACTAATGATTCACCCATTATCATCTTAGAAAGAATAGCCCAACAACAAAATAAATGCGGCGAAGAGGCAAAGGGACTTTTACTCGCGTTCTATTCAATTTTTTCAAATCACCCTAATTACAAAATGTGTGGTCTTCTTGAAAGAGAAGAATTATTTGTATCAAGATCTGCCGAGGATGGAAAAATTTGTCATAATCAGAGTACTGATAAAATTAGAGGTTGTTTCTCTAATATTGATATAATTATCTCTAAATTAAAAATGCGCGGTGAAACAAAAGCTGCTTTTGAACTCGCTAAAAAAACAGCCAACAGTGATGATGTTACTGGTCTTAGTCAGATGATTTTAGCCTTTTTGTATCAGTATGGTAACGGCACTGACAAAGATTTAACCATGACTATTAAATGGCAAAAAGAGGCATTACAACGATTAGACGATCGTAACCAACGTATCGACAGCATGATCAGCCTGAGCAGTGCTTATGAAGATCTAAAAGATTACCAAAATGCCAAAATTTATTTACGACAGTGTGCCTCTATGGGTGATCTCGATTGTAAAAAAGGGCTTACTAGACTTACACAATCTAATCAATGAATTAAAAGCTTCTGTTCATTTGGAATTTTTGCAATATATATGTAGGTTAATAGATAAAGTAGAGTTTTTGATTATTTAACTTATGCTAGTTGAATCACTATGAGCAGGATTTTGAAGTTCATGTAATGGAGGAATAAGCTCTCCTACGCTAACGTTTAATGCAAATGCGATTTGGATTAAATTTTGGATCGAAATATTCTGTTCGCCTCGCTCAACCCGCCCCATATAAGTGCGTCCCATAGAGGAGGCATCAGCAATACTCTCTTGCGAGAAGCCTTTGGCTTTCCTTAGTTCCCTGATTCTATCCCCTATTTTAATAAGGTTTTGATGTTTTTCTTTCATCTAATGAGTTAAAACGATCACGGAGCTACGGTTAAAAGTTGTGTATGGTCAAAAAAGATCAGGCAGCTTTCCCCTCATCCACTGAACCATTTTGTTTGATTTCTC
>NZ_LNYK01000011.1 GCF_001467825.1 Legionella londiniensis | reverse complement strand
GACTACTATTCCCTTGAAATTGTGAAAAATAACAGTTTACGGATTTTTTTATTGTATTCAATTTAAATGGTGATTGAGCCTAGCGAAACCTTAAGGTCTTGTGATAACGCCATCTTTCTTCCCTAATTCGTGGCGGAACGTTTAGTCGGGAAATTTATGGACACGTCTTACGGCTTTTCGCCGATGGAATGCTTAATAGCATATCATCTTTAACAATTAGGCAAATCAACCGATCTGTCGGTGATTGTTTCATTGCATAACCCATTGGGGATTCATCGTCCCTTTTGGGGCTAATCCTCTTTTATTCTAAAGGAGCATACCATGCAAAAATCAGCAATCTTACAAAATGAGGTTGAGCATATTCTGTTTGAATTAAATTGTTGTGTGAATGATCTGCACGGTTACCGGATGCAGATATCTTTGGACAACATTCATCAAGCAGAACTGAGTTTGTCTAAACTTCAAGCGCTCATCTCTTTTGTCAAAATTGCTTCCCAACGACAAATTGCTTGTTGAAGCATTTAAACCAGCCATTTCCGCATAACAGAAAACCACCTGCTCTATGCGGATTTTTTTCTGTTATACGGCCCACTATATCAATAACAGGAGAACTTTATGACTGCAGCTTTAAATCGTGTAACTTTAATAGGCAACCTTGGCGCTGATCCGAAAACAATTGCTGGCAAAGACGGTCAGTCTTTTGTCACAGCAACCTTGGCAACCAATGAATCATACAAACAGAATGAGGAGTGGAAAACCAGAGTTGAGTGGCATCAGCTGGTAATTTTTGGCAAGTTGACCAAAATTTCTGAATATTTACAAAAAGGATCACAGGTTTATGTTGAAGGTAAACTCCGTTCTAACCATTGGACTGATGGCGATGGCAATACCCGCCATAGCCTCAGTATTGTGGTAAATAATATTCAGCTTCTTGGTCATTCCAAACCAGTTGATGAGACTGCTAACAAAACCGCGGAAAACCATATGGCTCAAATGCGGGAAATGTTGCAGCAAAACTCAGAAGACATACCGTTTTAATCATAACCCAAGTTGCGGGAGTAAGTTCCCGCAGGGGCTTGCTCTCTGATTGTCATATAAAAGGAGGACAACCCCAATGGATAAACCGGAAATCTACGTTGCTTGTTTGGCATCTTATAATAGTGGCTACCTGCATGGTCAATGGATTGATGCAAATCAATCTGAAGATGCGATTATGGAGGAAATTCAAGCCATGCTTGAAGATAGCCCTATTTCAGATCCAGGCGATTGGGCAATCCATGATTATCAAGGATTCGGTAATATTGAGATTCATGAATTTGAATCTACAAGGGTCGCGCTACCTCGTGAAAGATTTTAGCCATCCATGGCTAAAATCGACTCGCCAACGCGCGAAGTTATTAAGCCGCGACCGTCCTGTGTCCGGCACGTTGCCCTGGACGGGCAAGCGTATGCCTCCCACAATGACTCTACGGCTGCAGAAAGATTTTTTTAACATCCCTACGGGCTGATTAAAAAAATCGCAGCCTATCGCGGACTACGCGCCTCGGCTTTCAGCCTTCCATGGCGCACAGCGTCAGCACGATCACGGAGTATGCTGAATTTATTACTGAGCATGAAGAACTTGGTCAGGCATTAATTGCGGATTTCGGCCTCGATGCTGCCAAGGTAATGATAGAGGATCAATATCACGGTTGTTATGATTCTGAAGTTGATTTTGCCGAACAAATTATCGATGAATGCTACTGCGAGAAACTACCGGACAATTTGATGGCCTATTTTGATTACGACGCATTTGCCCGTGATCTTTTTATCAATGATTTTTGTGCGGTAGAACTCAATGGATATGTTCACGTTTTTTCTAACTATTGAAGCCCATATGGGCTTCAATAGTTGTCAATTTCAATTCCTATTATCAGCATTAATGCAATATCAAATCCGTTTTCAAGCTTTCATATAAAAAACATCCGTTGGCTCAGTAAATAAGCGTCCCTCACAAACAAGTTTTGCGCCTTGATTTTCATAAAAACGATTTAAGCTTTGCTTCAGAGTATCAAAGTAAATTAATTGCGCGCCTGCATCGTGCGCTACTGCTTTAGCCTTATCAACGACTTGGCGGCCAAAACCTAATCCTCGGACTCTTTCATCAACATAGACATACATAAGTTCAGTTGCATTGGGTAACTTACTTAATCGCGTAGCCAGCTCCGTATGGTATTCATGAGGCAATAATGCAAACATTGCAACGGCTTGCCCTGCATAAAAACCAATATAAACATAGTCACTGAGCTCACGAAGGACCTGTTCTCGAAACTCAACACCCTTATCTCTAATATAACCCCATTCATCTTCAGCCCACTTTGCTGCAATTGGAGCACAATCGAGACAGTCGTTGAGTTTCGTAAAAGTAAGTTTATGCTTAGCAGTGGTAAAAAACTTCATACAAACACCTTATTAACTAAATGCCGGATTGAAATTTTGGCTTTCTTTTTCCTGGCTTTTCTCACAAATCATTAAAGCAAAAATCCCTATTAAGCCGCCAAACACATAATACCATGCTGGCGCTATAAAATTACCCGTTTTGCTCACCAACCACATCATGAACAAAGGTGTGGTACCACCAAATAAAGAAATACCAACATTGAATGACACGCCAAAACCACTATACCGATAGTGTGATGGAAATAACGAAACCATATAAGCATTTAAAGGCGCATAGATGATTGCAATTAGAACTGACATTGAAACCATCCCTGCTGCAATCAAAGCTAAATTACCAGAAGCAAGCAGATGAAAAAGAGGAATAGCAAAGATCATCAATGCAATCATTCCTGTAGCCGATACTTTTAAAAGTCCTATCTTATCAGCAATTAAGGCGATGAACGGTTCTAAAGAAGCATCTACAAGCAACGATATCGTAATAATGAATGTGGCCAGGCTGAGTGGAACGTTAAAATAACTTTGTAAATAAGTTGCAGAGAATACATAGGTTCCAAAGGTCATAATGCTAACTAGCCAAGCTATCCCTATCACGCCGATAACAGTCAATGGCATTTCCTTGATGGCAGTTAGAAACGGCACCCTCGGCTTATTGCTGTCTAATGCCTGGAAAACAGGAGTTTCATCTACATGCTGGCGCAGAAAGAAAATCACAACTCCAGCAATAATCGCAACTGCAAATCCGAGTCTCCATCCCCATGAGGGCATAAAAGATGCGGTGAAAAATGAGGCGGCTAATCCTGCTAACAACATTCCAGCACTATAAGCTGAACTGGTTAAACAACCAAAGAATGCCCGTCGTTCTGGTTTTGCATGTTCAACCAGAAATATAGCTGAGCCAGTAAACTCTGAACTGGCAACAAACCCTTGTAACACCCTGAATAGGGTAATTAAAATCGGAGCGCTGATACCTATTACTGCATAGCTTGGGATTAAACTTATCATTGCTGTAGGAATGGCCATTGAGAGAATACTTAAACTTAATGCTCTCTTTCGCCCATAACGATCACCAATATAACCAAAAAAAATTGCACCAAGTGGTGCAAGTAAATACCCCACAGCGAATACACCAAATGCACTCAGTAAAGCTGCCGTATGATTCTCACTTGGAAAAAAAGTTCTTGCTATGATTGGCGCAAAATAACCGAATACCGCAAAGTCATACCATTGGAGAGTTGTACCTAATACACCGGCTAAAAGAGCTTTAATTGAGTTAGCGTTTTTCATAGTAAATCCGTATGCATCCAAAAAACATGATGCTAAATCCAACAACTAAGGCAAAAGTATATCGATAAATATGGTGTCTGGGAATTAATGATATGGACTACTTTTAATTACTTTGTTTCAAAAAAATATATCTAGTTATAATTTTTATCCAACAATGAATCAACGATTTAATTCTTCAACAGCAATAATAGCCTGCTCAACACTAGGTTTTTCTGATTGATAATCCATCTTGCTCAGGGAAAAATTTTCAATGTGATTTGCCAAATCGTTCCAAAACGTAACAACTCATATTTTTCGCAATTTCTTCCTCAGCAAAGAATACTTTCCCCGGCCCATCGTGTTTTAACAGTGACGCTTCATCTTCATTATGAGTTCTTATAACAATTTCAATTTTTTTGTTAAGTTTACGGGCACATTGAATCATAGGTCGTATATTAAATGTATCCGAAACGGCAATAACCAGCATACTGGCATTTGCAATATGGGCTTGGATTAACACAGAAGGTTCAGAAGAATCACCACTTACCGCTGGTATTCCTTTCGATCTAAGCCGTTCTATCAACTCTCGATTTTCATCGACAACAACATAGGGGATATCATTATCAAATAACCGATTTGCAATTCGTTTGCCCACACGCCCGTACCCTACCAGAACAACTTGCCCTGAGAGGTATTTTTCGCTGGTAGTCATGGGTAATTCAGCCAAAGGATCTGTTGATCGCCCAAATAGTCGCGCTAATTTCGATCGTGATTTAACCCATCTTTGAACGGGTTCTATAAGCTTGAATACTAAAGGATTAACGGCTATCGATATCAGAGCTCCCGCTAAAATAAAGCTTCGTCCTTCAACAGGTAACAAACCTAGTCGGACACCGAGTTCTGCAAGAATAAATGAAAACTCTCCGATTTGTGCAAGACTGGCTGAAACGATGCAGGCGGAACTTAACGGATAACGAAAAGCAAGAACCAAGGCAAAAGCGGCTATTGATTTACCAATGACAATAATACCAACTACAAGAAGAATTGGCCCTGGCTGTTCAATAACAACCTTCGGGTCGAATAACATTCCCACGGCCACAAAAAAAAGGACAGCAAACGCGTCTCTTAGAGGCAAGGATTCTTGTGCAGCTCGGTGACTAAATTTGGATTCCTGTAATATCATTCCTGCAAAAAAAGCCCCAAGCGCAAAAGAGACACCAAATAGTTTGGCCGCTGCATAAGCAATGCTGACAGCAGCAGCAATAACACAAAGAGTAAACAGTTCTCGCGATCCGGTTTTGGCTATATGCCAGAGCAATTTGGGAAAAAATCGCCGTCCGAGAAACAACATCAATGCAATGAAAGCAGAAACCTTGATTAGCGTGGTAATTAAGATTAGCCAGAGATTTTTATCGATATGGTGAGGCTCATTTCCCCCCATCCAATGTGATAAAGGAGGGAGTAAAACAAGAACCATCACCATAAACAAATCTTCAACAATTAACCAGCCAACGGCAATGCGTCCATTAATGGATTCGAGCATATTTCTTTCTTCAAGCGCTCGAAGTAAAACAACGGTACTTGCAACAGATAAAGCAAGTCCAAAAACCAAAGCACTGCCAAACTCCCATCCCCATGCAGCAGCAACCCCCATACCAAGCATCGTTGCAACAGCTATTTGTACAACTGCACCCGGTAACGCAATTTTACGAACATCAAGTAAGTCAGTTATTGAGAAATGTAAACCAACTCCAAACATTAAAAGCATTACCCCAATTTCAGCAAGCTCTTGAGCTATTTGTGCATCTGCAATAAAACCGGGTGTATAGGGGCCAATCATGACTCCGGCTAATAAATATCCGACCAATGCCGGCATCCTAAGCCGGACTGAAATGAAACCCATCAGTAGCGCTAAGCCTAGTGCTACTGCAATTGTGGTAATTAGAGGAAGACTATGATTCATTAATGAAGTTCCACCTATTCGTTTTTATCTTTTTATGACCCTGCCCCAGGTGGAACAGTAAGCATGTCGATATTGCTCAATTGTACCAATCGTTTAGCAACACTTCCCATCAACAAATAATGCAGCTTAGAGTGTCCTTGTGTTCCAAATACCAATAAGTCGGCACTCCATTTTTTTGACTGCATGATAATGGCATCAGCCAGATACCCCCCGATAACTTTTTTCTCAAAATTATCAGGTTTGACCTTACAGTCTTTTAAAAAATCATCCAGTTTTTTGAAAATATTTTTTGTTGGATTACTCCTTTCATTTTTGCCGACGTTATTAACAGTTAAGAACTGTTGATAATAGATGTCTACAATATGCAAGAGCTGAAATCTGGCCTCTGGAAAACATTGAAAGGCGAATTCTACCGCTCTTTGACTGGCTTCAGAGAAATCGGTAGCAATCAATATTTTATTGTAAGAGAAGGATGGCTCTTTTTTTATGAGTAAAACAGGAGTATTCCCCTGCCTGACCATATCACCGGATGTTGTGCCTAATACATAATCACTGACATGGTACTGGCCATGTGCGCCAGCAATAATTAAATCGCCCTGATTATCCTGCGTAAACCGAATGATTTCATCTGCTATTCTGCCCAAAAGAACTGAAATCTTCATTGAGACTTTAGATGAAAAGGGCTTCACCAGGTTTTGTAGTTTTTCTTCCGTGTTTTTTTCCAATCTAAGTAGTTCTTTTTGTTGCTCTTTATCGGAGAATTGGACAAAGCTTGCAGGCCATGGCTGTTTCAATACGTGAATAAGTTCCAATATTGCATCTTGCTGCTCAGCTATAAGAATGGCCCTTTTAAGCGCATATTCAGCATGTTTTGAAAAGTCAGTTGCTATGATTATCTTTCTGAGTGACATTAAAATTCCCTTTTTAACTTTTCATTATTTCTTTAAATCTTAGCATAAGGCAATTCCCTTATCGCGAGCCTACCTATAATTCAGATAGTTATATAAAATTACTTAAATTGCATATTAAAAATGCTATGGTAGTTAAACCAAGTAGTTATTACGCAAAGGACTGCGAATGAACAATAAAACCACTCATCGTAAATTGCGCCGTGATCTTGGCCTGTCGGGTGCTGCCATGATGGGCTTGGGTTCTATCCTCGGTACAGGTGTGTTTGTCAGTATCGGCGTTGCAGCAGGCGTAACAGGCCCCTCAGTGATTTTTGCCATTATACTTGCGGCGTTGGTTGCAACCTGTAATGCCCTATCGAGCGCGCAACTCGCAGCCAGCCATCCGGTGAGCGGTGGAACTTATGAATATGGTTATCGATATCTTCACCCGGCGATAGGATTTACTGCCGGGTGGATGTTTTTATGCGCCAAAACAGCTTCTGCCGCAACGGCGGCTCTAGGGTTTGCGGGGTATTTTTTGCACCTGTTTGGATTTCGGTCGGTTTCCATTATTCCTGTTGCCGTAACCGTTGTGGTTGTTTTAACCTTGATTGTATTAAGCGGTATTAAACGTTCAAACAAAACTAACCTGGTTATTGTATCGATTACACTGCTATCCTTGTCCGTCTTTATTATTTTTGGATTCCCCAGCCTGCTACAAAATGGCGGGCAAAATCTCTCTCCCTTCTTTCCAAAAACGGCTGATGATGGATTCGGTCGATTTTTGTATGCGACTGCTTTGATGTTTGTCGCTTATACCGGCTATGGACGTATTGCTACCATGGGTGAAGAAGTTAAAGAGCCGGAAAGCACCATCCCCAAAGCCATTATCCTGACCTTGATTGTAAGTGCGGTCGTTTATATTTTAGTCGCTTTGGTTGCCATTGGCTCTGTCGGCTCAAACCAACTGGCAACCGTCACAGAAAGTCGAGCAACCCCGCTTGAAATAGCCGCCAGTGCCATGAACCAACCTAGACTGGTTACCCTTGTCGCTGTTGGTGCATGTACCGCAATGCTGGGTGTACTATTAAATCTCATATTAGGGCTTTCTCGAATGGCATTGGCCATGGGTCGTCAACACGATTTGCCAGAGCCATTTGCGGTGGTTTCCAGTAAGCATCGCACACCTGTTGCAGCGGTTATTGGTATTGGACTTGCCATTGCGTCTCTTACCTTGTTTGGCAGTGTTAAAACCACCTGGTCCTTCAGTGCTTTCACGGTTTTGATATATTACTCGATTACCAATCTATCAGCCCTGTACTTGCCTAAAGAAAAGCGCTTGTATCCAAATTTCATTGCAGTGTCGGGTCTTATTTCCTGTTTGTTTTTAGCTTTTTGGGTGCCTCTGGCCATTTGGTTATCAGGATTGTTATTAATTGCGCTGGGACTAATTTGGCACCGCTTCCATCGTTACTACTTAAAAGGTCAATGAAATGGAGTTGATTGCATGAATAAAAACTTATTCCAACACCTGTTATATAGCTCTGCCTCTCCTTGGGTGATATTTATCCGTCTATCCGTAGGACTGGTTTTCTTGCCAGAAGGTATCCAAAAATTACTATATCCCAATATACTCGGTGCGGGTCGCTTTATGGGTATCGGTATTCCATATCCTGATATCATGGGACCTTTTGTCGGTTGGGTAGAGCTCATTTGTGGTTCATTGATATTACTTGGTCTTTTCACACGGCTTGCCAGCATCCCTTTGATTATTATTATGGTGGTTGCGTTTCTTTCCACAAAAATTCCCATCTGGATAGGAAGCGACTGGTGGATTTTTCATGTTCGTGAGCTCAATCGCTATGGCTTCTGGAGCTTCATGCACGAATCAAGGACCGACTGGGCGATGTTAATGGGCGCCTGTTATCTATTGGTTGTAGGAGCTGGACGCTGGTCATTGGACACAATGTTGGTTAAACAGTTAGGCTTAGTAAGCTCTTCAAAACATCAGGTTTAATTATGAATTATCAACAGACAATCACAGACTTAAAAACATACAAAAAAATTGAGCTAAGCAGTGAAAAAAATCTTCAATTTTTCCTTGATAAACACAGCACCAAAGAAGGCACATGGGGACACTTAACCGTTCATGAAGGCACCCTTGAGTTTGTTTTTCTCGATGGGCATGGACATGAACTGTCACATCATACATTAAACCCCAAGTCCCCAACACTTGTGATACCGCCTGCAGCATGGCATAAAATTGCATCAATAAGCAGTGATTTCAAAGCCACTTTGCAGTTTTGCTGCCAGCCGCATCGCTATTTTGAGAAAAAATATCGCCTGGCACCTATCCATCATGACTTATGGACCATCTATCAAACTTATCTGAGAGAGCGGGGAAAAATGACTATTTTGGATGTTGGCTGTGGTTCGGGTCGCAATCCATTGGTTTTTGCCTTATCAGGACACAATGTTATTGGTATGGATAAGAATATGGAAGCGATTGAGAGTATTAGTCATATCGAAGCACAAGAGCGATTAGCAAACCTTGAAACCCATATTCATGATTTGAATCAACCGCTTCCAATCAAAGATAAGTTCTTTGACTTTATCTACTCCACCGTAACCCTGCAATTTTTAAACCCGCCCAGCGTCAAATCGTTACTGACAAAACTGCAATCCCTAACTTCCACTGGGGGAATGCATTATCTCGTTTTTCCCATTAAGGCAGCACCCTATACTTATCCTCAAAGTTTTACCTATCTGGCAGAGACAAACGAACTCTATCATTTTTATCAAGACACCGGCTGGTCTATTTTGGAATATAAGGAGAAGCCAGGCCAATTGCATAAGCTGGATGAAAGTGGAAAACCCAAGCAAGGCATTTTTGGTCATCTGCTTGCAGAGAAACATATATAAAAATGTCCAAGGATTGCAAATGACAGCCAACGAAAAAAATATCAAAATTTGTAGAGTCTATGAACATCCTGAAACAAAAGATGGCTTATGGTTTTTAGTAGACCGGTTATGGCCGCGCGGTTTAAAGAAAGATAAACTTCCAATTGATGCGTGGTTAAAAGAAATAGCCCCCAGTCCTGAGCTGAGAAAATGGTTCAATCATGAACCGGAAAAATGGCTGGATTTTGCAAGTCGATATATCGATGAACTTAGTCACAAGCAAGAACTGGTGGAAGAGATACTGACAAAAGCTAAAAACAAGGAAATGATATTGTTTTATGCTGCAAAAGATAAAAAACACAACCATGCCAAGGTACTAAAAGCTTTTCTTGATTGCTGGCCGAAGAAACCAAAATTGGATTTGCTAGCTACATCTTCTCATCAATAGAAAGCAATTCTTTCAAGGCCATTTGATTATCGAGAATATCCGCAAGCGTGTATTCTCTTAAAACAGCTAAAAAGCTTTCTTTGGCATCAAATAAAATGCGTTTTAGCTTACAGGCAGGCGCGATACAGCAATTTGCCTTTTCCTTATTAAAACACGGCACCAAATCAAAATGTGGCTCCAGCTTGATTACCAGCTCGCCCAAGTTAATTTCAGAAGGGTTTTGCGCCATCGTAATACCACCGCTTTTGCCTCGAGTGGTTTTAATCACCCCCATCTTAGATAGATTGTGAATGATTTTAAGCAAATGATTGGATGAAATTGCATAGGCATTAGCAATATCGTTAATGGTGCACAATTCTTTTCTAAGAGCAATGTATATCAATGCCCTCAATGAATAATCGGTGAACTGGGTTAACTGCATACGAATCTCTTTACATTATTTCTTGACGAGTATTATTTCTTTTTATAAGATGTATTTCAAATACATCTTTAAGGAATATACCATGTCTGAATCCTTATTTGAGCGCTTAGGTGGTCAAAATGCCGTCAATACTGCGGTTGATATCTTTTATCGCAAAATGTTAACCGATGATAGAGTCAGTCATTTTTTTGATGATGTGGATATGGAACAACAAATTCTCAAACAAAAGGGCTTCTTAACCATGGTTTTTGGTGGCCCTAATCATTATAGCGGCAAAGACATGCGCGAAGGCCATCGTCATTTAATCAAGCGCGGTTTGAATGATACCCATGTGGATATGGTCATTGAACATCTGGGCGCAACGTTGCAAGAATTGGGCGCAAATGAAAAAGATATTCAGGAAGTCGCTGCTATTGCTAACAGCGTGCGTGATGATGTGTTAGACAGGTGAAGTTATGGCCGAACTGCATTACAACCAACTAATCTTGCAATCAATAGAAGATGAGTCTGTGCTTGACTGCCTATTACGACATGATGTTGATTATCCTAACTCGTGTCGTTCTGGAGTTTGTCAGGCTTGTTTGATAAAAACCACCGATACCTCAATTGAGCCAAAATGGCAGGATGGTTTGCCTGAGACATTAAAATCCCAAGGATATTTTCTTGCGTGTCAGGCCAAACCCGCGAATACCATTCATCTCAAAAATCCAGATGCCGCTGAATGTGAGCAACAGGCCATGATCACAGAGATAACACCCCTCACTCATAATGTTATTCGAGTAAAACTTTTAGCAGAGCATTTGGAAAACTGGATACCAGGGCAATATCTGAATCTGTTAAACCCTGAAGGGATATCACGAAGTTATTCCATCGCCAACATGCCAGAAAAAGAAGGCTACATTGAACTGCATATCAAGCTTAAAGATGACGGGGCAATGAGCCAATGGCTTCGGAAAAAGGCAGCCGTTGACACAACGATTTATATTAGAGGGCCTTTTGGGAAATGCTACTATATGAATCCGGACCAATCGTCATTTGATATACTTTTAGCTGGAACCGGTACTGGATTAGCGCCTTTATTGGCTATCGTCAAAACAGCATTAAGCAAACAACACCAAGGGAAAATCACCTTAATTCATGGGGGCTGTCAGGACGATGACATCTATTACGCTGAAGAACTGGAAACCCTAGCGTCATTTTATCAGAATTTTCAATACGTACCCTGCGTATTAAAGAGTCATGGATGTTATCAGGAATCGGATATTACGCAGCAATTATTGATACAGTTAAATAATGCCGATAATGTTCAAGTTTATGTGTGTGGACCAAAAGAAACGACCAATCAACTAAAAACAAAAGCCTTTCTGGCTGGCGTTCCCTCATCTAAAATTTACAGCGATGCGTTTTTGTAAAAATAAAGAATGTAAAGTATTTCAAAAATGTTAGGAACGTGACAATCATCGCCTTATGCTCCATAGTTTAAAATAACTAAAATGCCAGACAAAAAAAAATTACATTTGATTTTTTTCAATTTCAATATTTGAACAAGGAAGTGCACAATGGATGAAACGACGCGCAATGACTGGGACCCCAGAGATGAATCGGTCTTGCAAAATCAACGATCAGCCTATGATAAAATGCGGGAGAAATGTCCAGTAGCACATAGCGATTTTATGGGCTGGTCACTATTTCACCATCAAGATATTACAACTGTTTTATCCGATCCAGAAATCTTTAGTAATCAATCTCAATTTTTAGCGATTCCTAACGGAATGGATCCTCCTATTCACGAAAAATACCGCAAAGCCTTAGCTCCCAACTTTAGCAAAAAACAAATGGCAAGCCTTGAGCCCCAAGCCCGCAAAATTGCCAGAGATCTTATTGATTCTATACCTTTTGATGAAAAAACAGAACTCATGCGCTCTTTTGTTACCCCGTTTGCATTCCAAGTCTTGTGTGCTTTTCTGGGTTGGCCCGAGCAGCAATGGGAATTTTTAAGCGGCTGGGCGGATGAGAATCAACAAGCTACTTTTAATAGAGATCAAACTGCTGGCAAAGCACTGGCCACACTCTTTTTAGAACGCGTCAAGGCTAATTTAGATAAACACCGAGCTTCATTAGAGTTTGAAAATAACGCAACCGATGCGCTACTTAAGACCGAGGTGGATGGTGCGAAATTAGATGATGAACAAATCGTAAGTATCTTACGCAACTGGACAGCCGGGCACGGTACCGTTGCTGCTGGATTAAGTATTCTACTATTCCATATTGCTAAAGATTTCAGTCTGCAAGATAGACTTAGAAACGATCATAAGCTTATTCCTCAGGCAATCGAAGAAATTTTGCGCGTCGATGGCCCGCTTGTCGCCAATCGCCGTGTTACAACACGTGAAGTTAAAATCGCTGAAAAAACCATTCCACAAGGTGAGAACCTGTCGTTGATGTGGATAGCGGCTAATCGCGACCCACGTGTCTTCGATAAGCCAAACACCATTAAGCTTGAGCGGGACACGAAACATAGTTTAGTTTGGGGACAAGGAATTCATCTTTGCTTAGGAGCACCTCTTGCCAGATTAGAGATGCGCGTGGTACTCGAGGAATTGCTATCGCAGAAAAAATATTTTGCGCTGGCTGGCGAAAATCAACAACGCGCAAACTACCCCGGTAACGGTTTTTCTGCACTTTTTCTGAGTGATGAGCATTGTGTAACTTAGTTAATATAGAAAACACAGGATACTTATTTATGGAACTGTTTGAAGCAATAAAACGAAGACGGGCGGTACGTCAATTTTCTGATAAACCTCTGAATGAGGAAACCATTGAAAAAATACTGCAAGCCGGTCAATACGCACCCAGCCCTTTAAATTCACAACCCTGGCATTTTACGCTGATTCGCAACAAAGACACCCTGAAAACATTATCTAAGAAAGCACAGCATGCTTCATTTCTCTCTCAAGCCCAGCTGTTAATTATCGTGACTGTTGATACAGGTGTTGATATTGATAAGTGGTTAAAGAAGCATAATCAGCAGTTATACAGCGGTGCAGCTGCCATGCAGAATATGTGGCTGGCGGCGGTCGCCCTTGATATTGGTTGCTGCTGGGTTACCTTAGATGAGGCTTCTACCAAAGATCAAATAGAAATCCCTAAAGAACATACCATTATTGGTGCATTGGCTTTAGGACACCATACAGAACCACTCAAAGCACATGCCGAAGAAGATAGAAAAGCCTTGCCCTTATTCACTTCATTTGAAAAATTTAATCTCCAGGGAAACTGTGAAACAGAAAGCTGTTATACCTGCCTTAAACTGGTTCCAAAATCAGCCGCTAATTCGTTTGAAGGGGAAGATTATGTCCGGTATTTTTGCGGCAATGAGTGTTATGCAGAATGGAAAAAACAAACCCAAAAATGGCTTGATGAAGATAAAAATTGCTGATTATGGCTTTGATGCTGCTATGTAATAATTGAAGATAAAATATATATTTTGATTATGGTGCGTTTGCTTATAATCCGTTATCAATTCAAGCTCCTAATTGATACTTCCTATTTCTATCTACCATTTAATTCTTCAACAGCAATAATAGCCTGCTTAAAACTAGGTTTTTCTGATTGATAAACCATTTGCTCAAGGAAAAATTGCCAATGCTCTTCCCATTTTTTATCAGCACGAAGGTGATGCAATGCTGATGTCACTTTTGTGCGCATGCCATCAAAATCCCCCGTACCAAACATTTCCTGCTCTTTTTCAAGCACACGTTCAAGGACAAGATAATAATCATCCGAAAGACAATTTTGCTGATGTAATTGATAAAGATCATACAAATGACGGACCAAGTGTTTGTCTGAATCTCGCGGGGTTTGATTAGCATCTACGATTCGGCGTGACAATGCTACCCATTTTTCTGCAGCTGTCTCATTCAGCGCTACACAGGGTACTGAAAAATAACGGTGATCACACTCTGCATTACCAAGAGTCACTTTAATCATCGATGAAATATTTTTAATTTCTGGTTTTAATTCAAGCTCGCCAAGAAAACAATCAATAGCAATATGCGGCTTCAAATATACAATACCTTGAGCACCATCAAATGAAGCGCGAATACTCATATATCGGCCTTCATAATACACTTTCACATCCTGAGCTTGGACATCAAAGCCAGCATTAACTAAAGACTCAACTAAAGAATGCCGAAACAACCTAAGCTCACGTCTCTTTGCACTTTGACCCAAGTTCAGACAGGATGGTTTGGAAATTACGCGAAAATCCACATCCTCCGATAGTCTGCTAATAACCGCATAACCTTTAGAAAGGCTTGTTCCTCCCTGAAATACCAGTTCAAAATAATCATTGGATATTTCAGACAGCAAACCAATTGCTTTGGTCACAAAATAATCTTTACGAATAAAATCGGGAGACAGACCTAATATTATGGCAGTTTGACGGATTTGATGTTCATTTAATTCACCTGGCATTGATACTACCCTCAAAGACCAGCTTTCGTCCTTCCGCATGAATTGAACCGCGGTATCGGCTTTTTAATCGAACACTAAAGACAGCAGGAACTTGAGTAGTCTTGCCTTCATTATAATCACGGATGGCACTGCCTAACTCCCATTTAACACCTAATTTATCCAGTGCTTCCGTAGCAACCGCCTCAAAAGAATCGGTAAGCATTGCTTGCGGTTCTCTTCCAGGAAGTGAGATGGGTTCTGCCTTGGCAAATAAGCCATGAGCCACTTTAATGATGATCCCCTCATCTATAAAAGCACGCAGTGCACGGTTTAATCTTAATTGCTCGCGATTAGAATGATCTTGGGTCAAATCATCCCTTGAAAACACCTGACTCGTGATATGATTGATTTTTTTTCTTAACTTATCACGATAACCCGTGTTGTAATGTTTTTTTCTGTTCATAGCATAGTCACTGTAACGTCACAAATAGTCATTTTATTATAGCATAAAATAACGTCACAAATAGTCATTTCCATAGAAATAGAGTGACTTCCTCTGCTAAGAATGGATAGAATGTCAAAAATACTCGTGCGTGAGATTTGCGTGTTTGAGTACGACACTGTTGTACATTATACGACATTTGTAGTGGTATCCCGTGACAAATTATTACTTTAAAATCAACGGGTTACTTTATAGGATGAGGGCTCATAATCCGTTGGTCCTAGGTTCAAGTCCTAGTGGGCCCACCAATAAAATCAAGTAGTTACGAACATTGAAGTTCAAAAATAAAACAAATACACCGTCCCATGGGACACTTTTGGGACAGTCATAAATAACCAGTAGCAACTCACTACAACAAGTCCCAACACTTATCCTAATGATTTTCTCTTAAAAATGGGAGGATTACCTTAAGCAGATATAATTATATATTACAAATAATATAGAACAATTTTTATATTAGCGATTTTAAGTGATTTCGGAAATGAACCAACGACCATATTGCTGCAGCAATAAAATAGTTTATAATCTGCTCAATAAGACAATCATTGAATTTCAAAGTCAGGATACCCGCCGTGTCAGGATAGTTGTCCGGTCTTCTATTCACAATAACTAGAGTCAGACGGCGGGTGGTTAGTAGGTTGAAGTGGCTATTTATTCACCAGAAAGAAAAGAATCAATTTTAAAGAAGTTATTACCGCCAGTCAGTCGCCCGGTAGCCCAGCTGGCACGAGAAGAAGGCATTTCAGAGCAAACGCTGTACAATTGGCATAATCAGTTAAAAGCTCAAGGATATGTTGTGCCTACAAGTGGTCAAAAGCCTGATGATTGGTTAGTAGAATCGAAGTTCGCTGTTGTGATTGAAACCGCTTCGTTATCAGAAGCCGAATTAAGCCGATACTGTCGGGAAAAAGGCTTATTGGTTGAACAGGTACGGGAATGGCGTGCCGCCTGCATTATGGGCAATATGAACGAGGCGCAGCGTAAA
>NZ_LNYK01000010.1:112729-143177 GCF_001467825.1 Legionella londiniensis | reverse complement strand
GACTACTATTCCCTTGAAATTGTGAAAAATAACAGTTTACGGATTTTTTTATTGTATTCAATTTAAATGGTGATTGAGCCTAGGCGAAAGCAATCCACAGGATACTTATGATTTACTGATTATTCCTTATGCCAATCTTTTATTTGGTGATAAGGATTTGAAAGAACTATGGGAAAAGCTTGAACCCCACTCCATGTCGGCGGATGATATCAAGGAAATTCGCCAACAATCTTCGCCAGATGATGTTAAACAAATGGCAATATATAAACTGCTTTCCTGTACGGAAGTGTTAGCCTATGCAGAATCCCACCTGGATCAATTTCAACAGTATGTGGATCCATATGTTGACCAATATATTTTGACCTTAATGGAATCTATCCAGATAAATGGTTCTAATGGGGAATTAATTGATCTTGGTGAAAGCGAGGCCAATCATGTTTTTTATCTGCTTAAAAACTTAATTCGCCGTAATGAAGAAAACCATAACTTGATGATCAGTTGGTTAGCGGCAATACCTCAAATACAAAATATTGTCAGAAGGGATCTCGCAAGTGAAGCTCAAAGCGAGTTGTTACGCTTGGCCATGAGCGTGCGTAACGAGACGGCAACTGAAATCATGCTTAATATTTCCATGTTGGAATCACCGAGTCCTGAAACCAGGACAAGCGGCCTATGGGAAATTGCCCAAGATAAAGAATCATCAATGAAGGCCTTGACTGATGTTGAGCAAGTAATCCTTGACAGGGTTTATGATCATTATCGAACTAAACTGGATAAAGAAGGAGGAGGGCAGAATTTTTTTAAACAATTTAAAGAGTATTTGGCAAAAAATTATCAAAAGGCTCCCGCATATTGCATGCTGGCTGACAAGAAAATTAATTTACCGCTTGATTGGTATGACTTTAAGGATCTGTTAGCGGATTTAAAGTTAAATGACCATGCGAGAAAGGAGTTTCAAGCCCATGCGTTAAAAGCATACTACCAACATACCGCGCATACCGCTTATCGTTTTTTGTCCAAGCCCAACCACTGGATGGCAAAAAATGCCTCATATGTCTGCGGCAACCCTCAAAGAGGGCAAGGTTATGCTTATTTCGAGGCTTATCAGGAAATGATAGCTTACTTTTGGCTGGCAGCGAGTGATGAAGAAACGCCAGCTATTGATAATTTCACAATTGAGGAACGGCAGGCACAGTTTATTACATCGCTTGCATTAATTGGCCGAGCGCACAATTGGGATGAAAACCGGCTTAAAAACAAAACGTTTGAGGAATACGATGATTTAAAGGGAGACAACCCCAGTTGTTACAGCGGTATAAAACGCCGTTTGTTTCACTCTGTTTTAGGGCATCCGATGTTTAAGATTTTAACAAAAGAAATCCTTGCTCAGGAACTGAATTCATTTGTTTATAATTATTACAAAAAAGTCATTTCGACAGATAACAGCAAACTTATCCGCGCTGAATTGATGAAGAAATTTTATCTTGAAGAACCCGGTAAAAATTATATTCCGTTTGATCTGAAAAAGGTTGATATTGAAGAAAGGCAACAGGCAGGATTTCTTAAAGAACTTGAAGATAAATATGGGAAACAAGTCAACTATTTCCAGAAAGACATCAGCTTATTTTTTAACCCCAAGCCCTGCGAATATCATATTGAAAAATTTTATCAGCAAATTGAACATTTATTAGATAACCCCGTTAATTCCCAGAAATCACCCATGGTGTTTTTTGCCACTAAAAGAATTCCTTCTCAAGAATGCAATGAGCAACAACCAGATAATCGTTATTCCAAACTCTAGGGTTTTTTGGCCTGTCACTCACGGCAGCTGCCATGAGAGCTGATTGCACAATCTATGATTTATAATTATGCATTTTGCACTTGATTATTTCATTAAAATTGCTTAAGCTTCCCTTAATAAATGAATATCATTGAGACAATATTTACACTCTTTGAGACATTTGTTATGATATGAATCATGATGTTCGATATCAGTTGGTTTTTCATTGCCATATACAATGAATATAACACTCACCCTCACCATCTTGAGTATTGGCGAAGGCTCCCTCTGAGCTTGTGCCATGCCAAATGCTGATATATTCCCCTGCATTCGGGATAGCTTGGAGAGGGCGAGCATCGACCAATACTTTAAGAATGATGATTATTTTTGATTGGAGATTTTAAAATGAGCGTAGTCATGCAAGATGCAGAACAACACGATACCTTAACGCAACAAGTCATTAATGCGGTTAAAAAATACCTGAGTACAGCCAGCAGTAAAGATGCAAATTTAAATTTATATCAGCTTATTGTTGAAGAAGTAGAAGCCCCTTTGTTCCGTACGGTGATGGAATTGACCCGCTACAACCAATCTAAGGCAGCGCGGGTTTTAGGAGTTAGCCGTGGAACCTTGCGCACCAAACTTAAGCGCTACTTTGATGATGAATTTATTGGTACACGGGAAGTTTAAATTTTTACATTTTTTCTGGTTTTTTGCTAGTCACTTTGCTACCATTAACTGCAAAGTCGGTCAGACAATCGCTTTTCGCAATTCGCGGAGAGAGGAAAGTCCGGGCTCCACAGGGCAAAGCGCCAGGTAACACCTGGGAGGCGCGAGCCTACGGAAAGTGCCACAGAAAATATACCGCCTGTCCAATCTTGGGTGGGTAAGGGTGAAATGGTGCGGTAAGAGCGCACCGCATTGCTGGTAACAGCAATGGCATGGAAAACCCCGCTTGGAGCAAGACCAAATAGGAATCCATTGCAATTTATTGCAACACATGGCCCATGTGGGATTCGGGTAGGTCGCTTGAGGCAAACGGTGACGTTTGTCCCAGATGAATGATTGTCCGCGACAGAACCCGGCTTATCGACCGACTTTGTTATTCTGATTTCTATCCGGATTTTTTCTTCATGATTCTTTGTATCGATGTGGGTAACTCCCATATTTATGGCGGTGTGTTTGCGGACGATATTATTCGGCAACGCTTTCGCCTCACCTCAAAAATGAGTACTTCTGATGAGTTGGGCATTTTTCTCAAAAGTGTCTTACGGGAAAACCATTGCTCGCCGGAAGCAATTACTGGCATCGGTATTTGTTCTGTGGTACCCCAGCTTGATTATTCCTTGCGCTCAGCTTGTGTAAAATATTTTTCCACCGAGCCCTTTTTCCTGCAAGTGGGTGTTAAAACCGGATTGAACATCAAATACAAGAACCCCCAGGAAGTCGGTGCTGACAGGATTGCCAATGCTATTGCTGCGACACATAAGTTTCCTGGTAAAAATATCATTGTGATTGATTTTGGCACCGCTACGACATTTTGCGCTGTCGATAAAGCAAAAAATTATTTAGGCGGCGCTATCATGCCTGGCGTTCGTCTGGCAGTGGATGCCTTATCCAATAATACCGCAAAACTTCCGCCTGTAGAAATTATTAAAGTTAAACAACCTGTTGGAAGAACAACAATCGCAAGCATTCAATCAGGCATTTTTTTTGGCGCCTTGGGCTCATGTCGAGAGCTGCTCAATCAGATTAAGCAAGAAGCGTTTCCGAATGAAGACATCCTGGTGTTGGCCACTGGCGGTTTTGCTTCCATGTTTGAAGAATACTCCCTGTATGATCATCTTATGCCGGATTTGGTGTTGCATGGCATTCGCATCGCTCTTGAAATAAACCAGGCATAAGCCTTTTTGCAAGGTTTTTTTCATCCAATAATCTCCTCACATGACCACGATGATGGATAGAGGTTTATTCAATCGCCTAAACTTGATGATTTTTTTAGAAAAAACTGTTTCATGGCTTGACGAATGGGAAATTGTGTTTCTATAGTGTAGTAAAGTGGTTTAAAATAGAAAAAAAGTGGAGAGTTGTGGGAGATTATTCCCACAAAAAATAATCATGTTTCGTGGAATCAACGCCATTAACATTGATGGAAAAGGGCGGCTTGCCATTCCGGCGCGTTACCGTGACGTGCTGGAGCAAGAAGGAAAATCGCTCGTTTTGACGATTGATACCGAAGAAACCTGTTTGCTGCTGTACCCGGCCAAAGAGTGGCAGGTGATTGAAAATAATCTGCAGCGCCTGCCTAGTTTTAATAAAGCAGCGCGGCGTATTCAACGCTTATTGATTGGCCATGCAACCGATGTGGAGCTTGATAACAATGGAAGGATCTTGTTGCCTGCTTTATTGCGCGATTATGCGCACCTTGCAAAGCGTGTGGTGTTAATCGGGCAAGGCAATAAATTTGAGGTTTGGGATGAGTCAATCTGGCAAACCAAGCGCGAGCAGTGGCTGGCAGAGGAATCGTCGGAGACAGATGCCTTGCCTGATGAAATGAAAACATTTTCTTTGTAATTCTGGCTTTTTGCGGTCGGGATGAACTGTATATGGTATTTAGCTTAATGTTGGAACGATTTTATGACAACACATCGACCAGTCCTATTGCAGGAATCTTTAGAGGCTTTAGCGATAGAGGCTTCCGGGATTTATGTTGATGGAACATTTGGTCGTGGCGGTCATAGCAGAGCAATTCTTGGACAATTAGGTCAGGCGGGCAGGTTAATTGCCATTGATAAAGATCACGATGCTGTCAGTTATGCAAAAGAGCTTTTTGGTCAAGATCCCCGTTTTGCAATTCACCAGGGCTCTTTTGCAGAAATAGGCAGTATTGCCAAACAGGAAGATGTGGTCGGTAAGGTTAATGGTATTTTGCTTGATTTGGGCGTGTCTTCGCCACAACTTGACAATCCTGAACGAGGATTCAGTTTTATGCAGGCAGGGCCTTTGGATATGCGGATGGATCAAAAGCAAGCGCTTACCGCTTCTGAGTTTGTGAATGAGGCTCATCCTGATGAAATGGCCAGAATATTTCGCGAATATGGCGAGGAACGATATGCCGGGCGAATTGCACGGGCGATAGTCAAGGCTCGTGAACAGGCACCCATCGTGACTACTGATATTTTAGCTGAGATTGTAAAAGAGGCAAATCCAAAATGGGAAAAGCACAAGCACCCGGCTACTAGAGTCTTTCAGGCTATCAGGATTCATATCAACCAGGAATTGGCGGACTTAAAACGCTGTTTGGCACAGTGTATTGACATTCTCGCGCCAAGAGGCCGTTTGGCTGTCATCAGTTTCCATTCCCTGGAAGACAGAGTGGTTAAGCAATTTATGCGTGAAAAAGAGCAGGGCGGGTATCTGCCGCCTGATGTTCCAGTCAAGAGTTCTGAAATAAAGGCCCGCTTCAAGCGGGTAGGGAAAGCCATTAAACCAAAATACGATGAAGTGATGCAAAACGTTCGTGCCCGAAGCGCCGTACTTAGGATAGGAGAGAAAATAGCATGAATGCCGCAGCCAAAATGATTCATCAAAGTAATTTTTTTACGGGGCAATTTACTGATATTCGCATATCAAGACAATTTTGTTTGCGAGTCATACTTGCCCTTTCTGTATTCTTTAGTGCCTTAGCTGTGGTTTATGTCACAAATTTACATCGCATCACGTTTAATCAACTGCAGCAGGCAGAAGAAAGGGCTCATCATTTACAGCTGCAGTGGGGGCAATTGCTGTTGGAGCAGGCAAGTCTTGCTTCTCCTGCCAGAGTGCAAAAGCTCGCTATCGAAAAATTAGGAATGCGCTTTACATCTGGCAAACAAGTGATTAATCTGCGTGCACAATGAACACTTTTCGCCATCGTGCACGGTTTTTATTTGTTTCCTTTTGTTTTGTCCTGATTTTATGCGTCTTAATCTGGCGGATGTATGATTTAACTATTATGAATCGCCAGTTTTTATTAAACCAGGGTGATGCCAGAAGTTTACGTACCATTGATATTCCTGCTTACCGGGGAATGATTACGGATCGCAACGGCATACCTCTTGCGGTCAGCACGCCAGTCAAATCAGCCTGGATAAACCCAAAAGAATTTTTCCCAAGCGAGCAGCAGTTAACGAAACTGGCCCGCTTGTTGAACCTGTCGAAAAGTCAGCTTTTAAAAAGGGTAAAGGAAAGTCAGGAGCGTGAATTTATCTACCTGCAGCGGCAGCTGCCTCCGGCATTAGCGAAAAAAATAGCCGGCCTTGAGATTAATGGCATTTCTTTTCAAGAAGAATTTAAGCGCTTTTATCCGCAAGGTGAGGTTACTGCTCAGCTGATTGGTTTTACAAATGTGGATGATAATGGCATTGAAGGCATTGAGCTTGCTTATCAACACTGGTTGATGGGGGTCAGTGGTAAGAAAAGAGTAGTCAAAGATAGATTGGGTAGAGTCATTGAAGAACTGGGTATTATCCGAGACCCTCGTCCAGGAAATGATTTAAATTTGAGCATTGATTCCAGGATACAATATTTTGCATATCGTGAATTACAGGAAACTGTCAAAAAATTTGCCGCAAAAGCGGGATCTGTGGTTGTACTGGACGCAAAAAATGGCGAAGCGCTTGCGATAGCCAATTATCCTTCTTTTAATCCAAATGTCAGAAACCACTATTCTCGTGACAGCTACCGTAACAAGGCAATAACTGATTTGTTTGAGCCTGGTTCGGTCATGAAACCTTTTAGCATAGCCAGCGCCTTGGAAAGTGGCCATTTCACACCGGACAGTTTAATCGACACACATCCAAGCTGGATGATGCTTCAGGGGCATGTGATTCGTGATTTACGTGACTTTGGCGTTTTGGATGTTACTGGTGTTTTGCAACATTCAAGCAATATAGGCGTAACTAAAATGGTTCTTGCAAGCCCGCCTGAACAATTGATTGGATTGCTAAAGCGCTGTGGTATTGGGCAGCGCACCGAAAGCGGATATCCGGGTGAAGGAGATGGTCTTTTAGCTCAGGTAGCTGATGCCAAGCCGTTTGTATTGGCTACACTTGGTTTTGGTTATGGCATGTCTGTGTCTGCCCTTCAATTGGCAAAAAGTTATTTGGTTTTTGCTAACGGAGGGCGAATTTTGCCAATTCGACTGTTACATTATGATGAGCCCATACAAAGCGTTCAGGTAATGAGTTCTAAAACAGCAAGTCAGGTTCTTGCCATGATGGAAAAAGTAGTGGGCACAGGAGGAACAGGGAGGCAGGCGCAAGTTCCAGGCTACCGCGTTGCTGGTAAAACAGGTACCGCAAGAATTGCCGGGAAACAGGGATATGAGGCAAGCAGGCATATTGCATCATTTGTTGGAATTGCCCCTGTATCCAATCCCCGTTTAATTGTTGCGGTGGTTATTCATGAACCGACTCGTTTGAGCTATTATGGCGGAGCGGTTGCAGCCCCGCTATTTGCCAAGGTTATGGGGGATGCTTTACAGGTACTGGATATTGAACCGGATCAGCCACATGGGGATGTTGTATCATGAATTTTCGTAAAATTTTGGCCGAATTAGATTGTGATGCATCCTACGATATAGAAATCAAGGGGATTCATAACGACAGCAGGATGATTAAGCCAGGCTATCTGTTTGTTGCTTACCCTGGCGCCGAAGCGGATGGCAGGCTATTTATTGCTCAGGCTATCTCCAGAGGTGCCAGAGCGATATTGTATGAGGCGAAAGCTCCTATTGCCAATGCGTTTCATTCCAACCAGGATGTTCCATGTATTCCCGTTTCAGATTTGGCAGAAAAACTTGGGAGGATAGCGAAAATTTTTTACGGGAATCCGAGCAGGTCATTGAATATCACGGGTATCACTGGCACAAATGGAAAAACCACCATAGCCTACCAATTGGCACATGCCTTTGAGCGTCTAAATCGAAAGGCTGCATACATTGGCACTCTAGGGGAAGGCAGGCCTTTTGCTTTACACCCGCTCAACAACACGACGCCTGATGCGCTTTGCCTGCATCAGTTGCTGAAAAGCTATAAGGATTTAAATATTGAACAAATTTGTATGGAAGTATCTTCTCATGCTTTATCATTAAAACGTACAGAGGGCATCGAATTTTCACACGCCATTTATACCAATTTAAGCCACGAGCACCTGGATTTTCACCGCACCATGGAAGCTTATGCTTTTGCAAAAGCAAAATTATTCGCAGTGCCGAGCTTGCAGTCCGCACTTATCAACTTGGATGATGAGTATGCACCAATGATGATTGGGCAATTGCCTGCGGGTTGTAAAAAATTGACTTATGGCCTTCGTAAAGGTTGTGATGTTTATGCGCAAAGCTTTCATACCACCATGACTGGCAGCATACTTGATATCGTATCTCCCTGGGGGAAATGTGAGATAAAGACTGCCATGCTTGGCGAGTTTAATTTGTATAATGCCTTGGCTATTTTCAGTCATTTATTGCTGAATGGGGGGGCTCTCCAGGATGTGATTGCTGTCATGGCTACATTGCGCGCAGTGCCTGGACGCATGGAGGTGGTTGCTGACTCTCCTTGTGTGATTGTTGATTATGCTCATACTCCGGATGCTTTGGAAAATGTTCTTTTGACCCTGAGAAAGCTAAAACAAAATCGCTTGATCGTGGTTTTTGGCTGCGGCGGAGACCGCGATAAAGGAAAAAGACCGATGATGGGCAGGATTGCAAGCGATTATGCGGATGAGGTAATTGTAACAAGCGACAACCCCCGAAGTGAAAATCCCTCGAGTATTATTGAAGAAATCATAGCAGGCATCAATGCCGAAACCAAGCCTAAAATTGTGGTTGATAGAGCAGAGGCCATTGAAACGGCATTAAATATTGCCGTGACGGGCGATATTATTTTAATTGCCGGCAAAGGACATGAATCTTATCAGCAAATCGGAAAAAAACGAATTCATTTTTCCGATCAGCACGTTGTTCAGCGCTTGCTATATGGCAGTTAAATAACGATAAACTCCTGGCATTTCGGAAGCGATTTATTTCGGAAGCTTCATTCCCCCAATATCCTGATACGCCACAATGAGCGACTCCCTGTGCCATGCTGAGCGGGATGATGTGAATAGTTGCTGCAACGTTATGGAAATAAAAATCCTGCTTGCAAACTGATTTTGTTTGGTGTTAATCTGATAGCCTTCCCCTGAAAAAAATGCCGTTGATTTTAGCTTTCACGTTGTACTCAGGACGAGAACAAACAATTAAGGAGAGCATAATGAAACAAAGTCAATGGGAAATTGTCATCCTAAAACCCACCTCAGTTTTCCTGTCTTTTTTGGCATCCCAACTGCCTGAATCAGAATTACCTGATTTAAAAATGTTGCAGACTGATACTACCGCATATACCATCCGAAAACATCAAGATGAGGAAGCTACATTGGATGAAATTGAGCGCTATTTTCCAAAGATGTTTCGTCATGAGATATGCCGTTGGTTAGGTAGCAGAGCACGTAATGAGATTGAGGCCAGTTTTTTAGATTTTTTATGTTGTTTTAAATTTGAATTGCATTCACAAATAGTTTTAATGGAACCAAGTCTTCAGGAAGGGAGGCAATTAATCTGTATTAAGCCAAGATCTGTTTTATTGAAATGGATGAAGTCTTCTGTCGAGCAAGATGAAGAACTGACAACCGTGCTGAAACAGGTGAATTTATCTCAGCTTGCGGAGAATGCGACAGTCGTTGTGAAAAATTTTAATCATCTTGCCGAGATAAAGCCATTTCTCAAACAATATTACCAACCAATCTTTAAAACAGAGATGCTTCGTATGTGCGACAGTGCTGAACAGTGGCCCGCGGTTGACTCCTATGAGACTTTTAACCGCTATTTTGCCGTTGAAATCCACACGCAACTAGTCCATTTGCACTAAGGAGGGTGTAGCTATGGAAACAATAGCCATTGCGCTCATCTGTACTGCGGTGTTTGGGGGGATTGTAGCGTTATCGGTCTTTATTCGCCAGTTACTGCTCAGCCGTGATAAGTTATTGAATGATCAAGCACAGGAACGCGCTCTTTCCCAGGAATCAATGGTGTTGGAAAAGCTGCGGCGTGAAATGGAGGACAATAAGCGATTTAGCTCTCATCACAAATTGCTTGGAGAAAATCGTGATGCCATTCAATACCTTGATCAGAAAATAGAGGAATTATTGAATAAAAAGCTGGCATTGATTAAGCGGTATGGTGAAGCCACTTTAAAAACGTCTGCCGCCATTATATCTGGCCAGGAATATAGAGATCGTAAGGAAATCTGTGATTTGCTTAAAAATGAAATCGATAATGAGCTCAAAATTTATGACGCTGAGCTCGAAAAATTGCAAACCCGGCGCGCATCTTTATGGGATTCAAATTCTGAACTGCAAAAATATCTGCTCGATCAGGAAAAATTCCGCAATGCCAAGATGGATTCCCTATACCACAGGCACAGCAGTTTACTTGAGAAAATATTTTTGCGCCACATGGATAATACAGAACATGTCGCTACGAAAACATTGGAGGAATCGACCAAAACCTATAGCCTCTTAACTGAACCGATACGCTTTTTGCTGCAGTTTTTCAAATTATCTACCGGTGCAGATCCAGGCAAGGCATCCGAGGAGCGTGATTCAAGGGATGAGGTTTCGGATGTTGAACGCGATATTAACGATGATGCGCAAAGCGAAACCGATGAAATCGATGAGGATTTGGAATCGGTGGTTGACTATGTCAACTAGGCAATCATAAATTTCCTGCGGCGAATTGGTCTTTTGAAAAATTTTCATCGCAGGAAAACTATGGATAAGAGAGCCTCTATCAATCCTGATAAGGGCAGTAAGATGACAGATGTTATTTGATTTTTGCTCTCCAAAGAATATTTTATATTTGCCATTTTGATTATTAATAGTGCATAATTTGGGTGTTTGTCTCAAATGAAGCAATTAATTGAAGTGGAGCGGGAGAATGAAAATTAATATTCATCGGATGTTTTTTATCTTATTGATGTCTTTTCTTTCTGCTTGTTTATACGCTACTGATTTAAGTAAATTATTGCCAAATGAACGTAATACTATTGAAATTTTTCAAAAAGCAGCCCCTAAAGTAATCTACGTGCACCGTTTGAAAACGGTATTAAATGGTTCTTATGAACGGCTATATATTCCATCAGGGGCAGGTTCAGGGATCATTTGGGATAAAAAAGGGCATATAGTTACCAATTATCATGTGATTGATGGAGCCGATACAGTTGCGGTCAGTATTGGTAAGCAGACTTATCCTGCAAAGGTTATTGGCGCAGAACCAAGAAAGGACATTGCAGTTCTGGCATTGGCTTCACCCAAGGCTTTAAAGTCACTGGAGTCTTTTATCCCGTTTGAAATCGCGCCAATTAACGAATTGCTGGTCGGCCAGAAAACCATCGCTATCGGCAATCCCTTTGGTTTGGATCACAGTTTAACCACAGGTGTTATTTCTGCGCTTGGCCGCCAGGTTCCCGGTGTCGGGGGCGTTACCATTCATGATATGATTCAAACGGACGCCTCTATTAATCCTGGCAACTCCGGGGGGCCGCTTTTGGACAGTGCGGGACGCCTAATTGGCATTAATACAGCAATATACTCACAATCTGGCTCCTCAGCCGGTGTTGGATTTGCCGTACCGGCCGATGAAATTTCGCGTATCGTAACGCAAATTATCAAGCATGGGCGGGTTAGGCTTGCCGGTATCGGCATACAACGGATGGATCCAAGCATTGCAAAGCATCTTGGTGTTAAAAAAGGCATTTTGATTTCAGATGTGTTACCAAATACACCCGCAGCCCATGCAGGGTTACGAGGAACTTATCGTGATCAATGGGGGCGAATTCATTTAGGAGATATCATTGTGGCGCTAAACGGCCATCCGGTAGCAAATTATGATATATTATATAACTACTTAACTGAGATTAGCATAGGCCAGGAAATCACCGTGACCGTCTTGCGCAATGGCAAACAGATAAACTACAAGATGAAAACCATTGATATTGCAGCCTATTAATTGCAAAAACAATGCCAGGCAACACAGTTTTTTGCTAAAAAATGTGCTGCCTGCAGCAGCCGCAACTTTAAAAATAAAAAATATTTTATTCAGGCACACCCGTATTGATCATAATAGGCAAGCATTTCCTGGACTTTTGCATACTCGCCCTCAGATTTAAGATAATCAATCAGGTCAAAAAAAGTGATAATGGAAAATACCTTGATATTTTGTTGCTCAATTTCTTGAATGGCGGATAATTTGCTTTCACCGCGTTCAGAACGGTTTAGAGCAATTAAAACCGAGGTTAAGGTGCCGCCATTTTCTTTAATCTGTTTTTGGGCTTCTCTAAAGGCTGTGCCGGCAGTTATGACGTCATCGATAATAGCTGTATTGCCAGAAAGCGGTGCGCCAATTAAATTGCCTCCTTCCCCATGAGATTTGGTTTCCTTGCGGTTAAAAGTAACGGTAACATTAAGGCCCAGTTTTGCCAAAGCCACTGCTGTGGCCGTAGCAAGAGGAATGCCTTTATAGGCTGGTCCAAAAAGATGTTGGATATCAAGTTGATTTGCCATGATAATTTGGGCATAAAAATCCCCGATTTTCTGAATGGCAGTACCGTCGTAGAAGAGGCCGGCATTAAAAAAATAAGGACTGTTTCGGCCTGATTTCAGTTGGAAGGATCCGAATTTTAACGCCTTTGATTCAATTGCCAGTTTGATGAAGGCATCTTTAACATCATTCAAGTGTTTGACCCAATGCTGTTCATGATTGTGAAAGGATATCGATCTGCTGTGAAATAATCAATTCCTGCATATCGCATCTTGCTATTTTTGCGATAAAAAATACGGTATGCGCAAAATATTAATCTAATCAGATCTTTACAATTCTTTCATTTTCATAAACTATATTCCTGCCGGATGTTCTGGTGATTCTATAGCGAAAGCTTGGCCAATTGCTGCAAAATAACCATGGTTATGCTCAATATGATGATTTGAACTCCGATAGAATCATATTTATAATAATTTGAAGATGCTTTATGCGTCTCTAAGGCTGCAAGGAGTCTGCAGCTGTTTTATTGATAAGATAGGGGACAGCGAAATGTCGCAAAGAGAAACAGGACAAGTTAAATGGTTTAACGAGAAAAAAGGATTTGGATTTATCGTGAGTCAACAGGGTGATGATATCTTTGTTCATTACAAGGATATACAAGGCGTAGGATTTAAAACGCTGCATGAGAATGATAAGGTGAGTTTTGTTTTGGATAAGGGTCCTAAAGGGTTAAAAGCTCAGGATGTAATCGTCATAACAGAATAATCTTGGCTTAAAATTTACAAAAGGCAGCCGATAAACCTGTTCGATGTAGGTAGGCTTGTTTTTATCTGGGATTCAAATTATCAAAATGTGCGATCAACGATCTTCCAGTCACCGAGAATAGCAATTCATAGCAACCCTTGGTTACATCGAAAATGATAAAAAGCATTCAGATTGTTTGTATCCAATCAGAATACTGGTTTTAGCCCAAGAAATACCATAACTCACTATAAGTGGACATATGTCAGATGAAAAACAGGTTGCTGTAATTACCGGTGCCGCAAGCGGCATTGGGCTTGCATTGGCTAAAGCTTGTTTGCAAAGAAAAATGCATGTGGTTATGGCTGATAATTCGAAAGAAAAACTGAGTCAGTCAGCTGCTAACCTCAGCAGTTTTGGTGGAGAAATAATTCAGGTTGATTGCGATGTTGCCAGATTAAGTGACTTGCAGCGTCTGGCTGACACAACTATGGATTATTTTCATCGTGTTGATTTACTGATTAATAATGCCGGCATCAGTGGACCATTAGCGCCGCTATGGGAGTTGACAGAGGCAGAAATTCGCAAGGTAATGGATATTAATTTATTTGGTGTTATCCACGGTATAAAAGTTTTCCTGCCTTTAATGTTTGCCCAAAAGCACAGATCCGTGATCGTGAATATGGCGAGTTTATACGGCCTTGTCAGCAGCTCCCAGGTTGCCCCTTATTCCATGTCTAAGCATGCCATAGTTTCCTTATCGGAGTCCCTTTACTTTGATTTGCAAAACCACAACAAACCGGTAGATATTGCAGTGGTATGTCCATCATTTGCGAATACGGCCTTGCTATTTAACTCAAAACCTGAAGAACCGAACCAATTGTACCAGATGATGATGGAGTTGTTGGAAAGAAGCCGTTCGCCTGAAGAGATTGCTGATCATATTTTACGGGAAATTGATAACAAAAAGTTTTATATTCTGCCCGATAAGGAGGTTAAACACTATTGTGAACAACGTGTACAGGGAATTATGGATCAGCAAGCTCCAAACCGCCACAGTTTAGAAAAAATCATGACTGCTTTAAGTAAACGCGCTTGACTGAGAATTAAGAGAATGAATGTTGAGGTATTTTCCTTGCTGACTAAAAAATCGTTCCTACCTTTGTTTCTGACTCAGTTTTTTGGCGCATTTAATGATAATGCCTTTAAATTGGCCATGTTGACGTTAATTAGTTATTTTTTAACCCAATCACAAGCATACTCAGAACATTACCAGGCTTTGGCTGGTGCATTGTTCATTATTCCGTTTTTTATTTTTTCTGCGACAGCAGGGCAGCTGGCTGATAAATTTGATAAGGCAGTGATTTCACGTTGGGTAAAAATCCTGGAACTATTTTTAATGGCAATAGGCGGCATTAGCCTTTATTTTGGAAATATCATCTTGATGATGGCAACTTTGACAGGTATGGGTATACATTCAACTTTTTTCGGCCCAATCAAATACGCAATTTTGCCGGATCATTTGCCTGAAAATCAATTAATGGGCGCTACAGCTTTGATTGAAGGAAGTACTTTTTTTGCTATCCTTCTTGGTACAACTCTTGGAACTTTAAGTATTGGAGGCGCTCAATCAGGAACGGTTTATGCAATTGGCTTGACCCTGATTGCTGCAGTTTTTGGACTCGCAGCAAGTTGGTTTATACCCTCTGCGCCTCCAACGGCAAAAAACTTGACAATTGACTGGCGGTTGTTCAGGGCAACGAACCGCATGATTAAAGACGTATTCAGTAATAAAGAGGTCATTGTTGCAATAATAGCCATTTCCTGGTTCTGGATGGTAGGTACCATTATTTTAACAAAATTACCGGATTATGCTAATTATGTTTTGCGCGCAGAAACCACAGTCTTTGCGGCTTTTTTGGCGCTTTTTTCTATTGGAATAGCATTAGGGTCGCTTTGTATTAATCAGCTTTTATCAGGAAAAGTTACCTTGCATTATGTACCCCACACGATGTTGTTGCTCTCAATATTTGCTTGCGATTTATACTGGGCAACGCCATTGTATACTTCAGATTTGCCGCTGCAAACATTTTCGCAATTTTTCACAAAACCCACACATCTCAGAGTGACTCTGGATTTGTTTTTTCTTGCTTTAAGCGGTGGGATGTTCATTGTGCCTCTATATACGACTTTACAGGTAAAAAGCGAAGGAATGTTTCGGGCAAGGACAATTGCCGCCAATAACATCATTAATGCAATATTCATGGTGGGCGGTACTTTACTAGTCATGCTTTTACTCTATTTAAGCCTGACTATCCCACAGGTTTTTTTAATCACCGGCCTACTTAATGCAACGGCAGCAATTGTTTTACGGTTTTGGCTAAAAAAGCCGCCATCTTGAGGAACGTTTTTTATAGCGGGCTATATTCCCGCCAGCGAGCAGGCTTTAACCATCATGAAGAGATGATAGTGCCTTTAAATAAAATCATAAGGCAGCCAGGCCATCTAACCAGTCTTTGGCGGGCAGAAAATCAGAATACAATTTCGCTTCGGGCGTATTTTCCTTTGGTTGCCAGTTGTAGTGCCACTGAACTTCAGGGGGCAAAGACATCAGGATGGATTCAGTACGTCCGCCGCTTTGCAAGCCAAAAATGGTGCCGCGGTCGTAAATTAAGTTAAATTCAACATAGCGGCCCCGCCGGTACAGCTGAAATGATTTTTCTCTCTCCCCGTAGGGTATATCCTTGCGGCGTGACACAATGGGCGCGTAGGCTTTGATGTAGTGATCGCCGATGCTTTGCATCAGGCCGAAGCTATGGGTAAAATCCACCTCGTTATAGTCGTCGAAGAAAAGCCCGCCGATACCGCGCGCTTCATTGCGATGCGGCAAATAAAAATAACGGTCGCACCAGGTCTTAAAACGCGGATATAATTCCTTGCCAAATGGATCGCAGGCGCGTTTCGCTGTTTGATGCCAGTGTATGCAATCTTCCTGAAAGCCGTAATAAGGAGTCAGATCAAAGCCTCCCCCAAACCACCAGACCGGAAAATCATTCTCTTTTTCAGCAACAAAAAAGCGGACATTGGCATGTGATGTAGGGACGTAGGGATTATCCGGGTGAATGACCAGAGAAACACCCAAAGCAGTAAAGCGGCATCCGCTTAATTCGGAACGACCGGCGGTTGCGGATATTGGAAGCTTGGCACCGGTAACATGTGAAAAATTCACCCCGGCTTTTTCAAAAACAGCGCCGTTTGTTAGTGTGCGGGTGATTCCGCCGCCACCTTCCTCACGTTGCCAGCAATCTTCGTGAAATTGGGCTTTACCATCCAGGGATTCAAGTGCGGAGCATATATGGTGCTGCAGGCTTAAGAGGTAATTTTTGACTTGTTCTATTGCTTTTTCGGGTAAGGATTTTGCGTTATGGCTCATAAAAATTCCTAATATCTTACAAGGAAACAGTCAGAATAAATGCCAAGAATTAAGGATAATCAACGACAAGGGCTATTATCCAAAAATATGATTTTACTGTGGCATTATACCTTGATTGATGCTGCCCCTGCCAGATAAATAATATATAATATACAATTTGTTTAAATTATTGAGATATTTTGTGATTCACTCATCAGTTGAAAAGCTTGCAATAGCGCCAATGATTGATTGGACTGACACCTTTTTTCGCCGTCTTATGAGAATATTGGCTCCCAATGCCTTGTTATATACAGAAATGCAAACGACGGGTGCGGTCTTTAACAATCCAGAACGAGCCTTGCAATTTAGCAAATTCGAGAAACCTTTGGCGCTTCAGCTTGGCGGTTCAGACCCTGATGCCCTGGCTCGATGCGCGCAGATTGCTGAGGAGATGGGATTTGATGAAATTAATTTGAATCTTGGCTGCCCAAGTTTCCGCGTTCAGGCTGGACGATTCGGGGCATGCCTAATGGCTGAACCCGCCCTGGTCGCGAAGTGCATTGAAAAAATGAAATCAGTAACCCGCATTCCAATTACAGCAAAAACGCGTATTGGTATTGATAAAGAGGACAGTTATGATTTTTTTTCATCCTTTGTGAAGCATTTAATCAATGCTGGCGTGGATAAACTCATTGTGCATGCTCGTAAGGCATGGCTAAAAGGTTTAAATCCCAAACAAAATCGCACTATTCCGCCATTGCATTACAATTTTGTGTACCAGATTAAAAAAGAGATTGGGCGTATTCCTGTTATCATCAATGGCAATATCACTGAGGTACAAGAGATTCAAACGCATTTGGCCCATGTTGATGGAGTAATGATAGGCAGGCTTGCCTGTCAAAACCCTTACGGGATCGCAACCATTCATCAAGCGCTTTACCCTAAATCTTCATTGCCAGGCCGCAGTTCTGTATTATCACAATATTTGCAGAATGTCTCTGACGCATTGACAAAAGGTGGCTCTGTCAATGCGTTTTTAAAACCCCTCTACGGCTTGGCCCATGGCTTGCCGGGAGCTAAAATCTGGAAGGAAAAGTTAATGTCGATTCAACGAACACGCAACTTACATGAACTGGATGAGGTTTTTTCTGTTCTTCGATTGTTGGAAGCGAACACGAGCAGCCTAGGCCTTAGCATTCCGGAAGATTAACGGCCAATCCTCCCAGTGAAGTTTCCTTATAAATGCTTTGCATGTCCAAACCCGTTTGCTTCATGGTTTTAATCACCTTATCCAGGGAAATTTTATGTTGCCCATCCCCTATAAGGGCCATGCGTGAAGCATTTACGGCCTTCACTGCACCCATGGCATTGCGTTCAATGCAAGGAATTTGCACCAGTCCTAAAACCGGATCGCAGGTCATTCCCAAATGATGCTCCATCGCAATTTCAGCAGCGTTTTCAATTTGCTCTAAAGTACCGCCCAAAACTGCTGCCAAACCTGCAGCCGCCATGGATGAAGCTACGCCCACTTCCCCCTGGCAGCCAACTTCCGCGCCGGATATTGAAGCGCCGGTTTTATAGAGAATTCCAATAGCTGTAGCGGTCAGGAAATACGTCATAATATCCTCTTCGCTGAACTTGCCATGGGCTTCCTGGCAGTATTTTAAAACGGCCGGTATAATTCCTGCGGCGCCATTAGTCGGTGCAGTAACAATTCGGCCGCCGCCCGCGTTTTCTTCATTGACAGCCATAGCAAATAGGTTAAGGCGATTCATAATATCAGACTGCTCATAAATACTTGGTATCCCTTTTTGTTCATTGAGCTTTTTAAACAAATCGGGCGCGCGGCGTTTTAATTGCAAGCCTCCAGGCAAGGTGCCAGTGTGGTGGCAGCCTCTTTCAATACAGTCAAGCATTACCTTGGCAATTTCTAATATGCCGCGCCGTATGGCTTGGCTATCCCGCCAGGTATGTTCATTGGCCATGACTAATTCGGCGATGGTTAAATTATTTTTCCTGCACAATTCCAGCAGCTGTTTTGCGGTAACAAAAGGATAAGGTACGGTTTCCTGATTTGTTGAATTTTGATCAAATTCTTCCTCAGTGGTTATAAAACCGCCACCAATTGAATAATAAACTTGCTCCACCAAAAGGTTGTCATCTGCGTCAAAGGCTAAAAAACGCATACCATTGCTATGTTTTGGCAAGACATCTTTTTGAAATAAAATAAAATCCCTGTCTTCATAAAATGCAATATTTTTCTTCCCGCCAAGACATAATGTATTTGTAGATAAAATTTCCAGCATGCGCGGTACCATGCTTTCCGGCACAACGGTTTCAGGAGCTTTTTGCTCCAAACCGTTTAATATTGCTTTATCCGTACCATGACCTTTTCCAGTAAGCGCTAATGAACCGTAGAGCTCGACTTTGACTCGGCTGGCAGAGGTAAATAATTCTTTTGCTTCCAAAAGACGAAGAAATTCGTTGGCAGCAATCATTGGTCCTACGGTATGGGAGCTTGAAGGGCCAATGCCGATGGAAAAAAGGTCAAATAAACTGATATTCATGTTAAAATAAAAAAAGAATCTAATGATTAGATCTTAGCATATTTCCTTTCGGAACAAATATAGGATGTTATATTAGAAGTCTGTTTGGCAATATAATTAGCGGCATTATTTATACATTCTGTAAAATAATTGCGTGATGGCATGGCTTGGTAAATTTGCTGAATGTTTAAATTTGTGATTTATTAGTTAATTGTCGATAATATCAAATTTTTTGACATCGAGTCATCGTAATCGAGTTACCTCAATTGTCTGAAACCTCAGGAGCACTCTTTCAAAGATGGATGATATAATTTTGACAAGACGGCATGGTTTAACCCGGATGAACATAAGAGAATTTGACTATGCAGGTTAAAAAAGCGGTATTTCCAGTTGCAGGGCTAGGTTCACGCTTCTTGCCGGCAACCAAGGCCAATCCCAAGGAAATGCTGCCTGTTGTGGATAAACCCCTCATTCAATATGCCGTTGAAGAAGCTGTTCGCGCCGGTATAACACATATGATTTTTATTACAAGCTCCAGCAAGCGCGCCATTGAGGATCATTTCGATAATCATTTCGAGCTTGAAACAAGATTACGTGAGCAGGGTAAGGAAAAATTACTGGCATTGGTTAAAAGTATTTCACCGCCAGGGATACAATTCTCTTATGTGAGACAGCATCAACCTTTAGGCTTGGGCCATGCGATTTTGAGCGCAGAACATGCCATTGGCGATGAACCGTTTGCTGTGTTGCTGGCGGATGATTTGATTGACGATTTTAACTTTCCCTGTCTTTCAGCCATGGCAAATCATTTTTCCCAAACCGGGAGATCAGTATTGGCCGTGCAGCCGGTTCCCTGGCAGGAAATTCATCAATACGGCGTAGTAAAAACAGTTGATGACACGCGTTCATTTATGCGCATCAGCGATATGATAGAAAAACCATCCCAAGAAAATGCCCCTTCAAATCTTGCTGCTGTAGGTCGATATATATTTACACCTGAAATCTTTCCTTGCCTAAAAGATACCAAAATTGACCACCGTGGTGAAATTCAGCTTACAGGCGGTATTCAGCGCCTCTTGGGTATAGAGCCGGTGTATGCCTACCGTTTTGGCGGAAAGCGCTATGATTGTGGTTCTAAGCTTGGCTATCTGCTCGCAACGGTCGAATTTGGCATGCGCCATGAAGAAGTAGGGCATGCATTCCGTGATTTTTTGCATCAGGCAAATTTGACTCGTGAATTCGATGAATGCATTTAAAAAAGGATGTGGGATTCGCCGAATAATTCCATTTTTCCGGCGCATCTGGCAAGATGCAGGCTGAATTGAGTGATGACAGTGAGGGATTATGAAAATACTGGTTGCAGTGAAGCGCGTTATTGATCCATATGTAAAAGTCAGGGTTAAGCCAGACCAAAGCGGGATTGAGACGCAAAATGTTAAAATGGCGATGAACCCTTTTGATGAGATCGCGGTAGAAGAAGCTTTGAGGCTTCGTGAAAAACATATTGCCTCCGAGGTGGTATTGGTTTCAGTAGGCACGGATGCTTGTCAGGAAACGCTGCGCCATGGCATGGCGCTTGGGGCTGACCGAAGCATATTGGTTCGCAGTGAAAAAACATTTTGCAGTCTGAACATAGCGAAAATACTTAAAAAAATTGTCGAGGACGAAATGCCCCAACTCATATTGCTTGGCAAGCAGTCCATTGACGGAGATAACAATCAGACACCGCAAATGCTTTCAGCATTGCTGGATTGGCCCCAGGCCACCTATGTCTCCAAATTAACTTTTGATACAGAGCATAAAACTCTTCAAGCAACAAGAGAAATAGATGGCGGACTGGAAACGCTGATGCTTAAATTGCCTGCAGTATTAAGTACTGATTTGCGCTTAAATGAACCTCGCTATGCAAGCCTTCCGAATATAATGAAAGCGAAGCGTAAACCAATTGATGTGATTGAGCTTGATTCGCTTAATTTATCCTTACGCGATCATCTTGAGGTATTGGCAGTCCGGGCCCCTTTGCCAAGAAGCGGAGGAATTATGGTTGATTCTGTGGAATCATTAGTCGATAAATTGCAGCACGAAGCAAAAGTACTTTGATAGGGAGAGATCGTGAGCGTCTTAGTCTTGGTTGAACATGATAATCATTCGCTGCATCCTGCTAACCGCAATGTCCTGGCTGCGGCATTACAACTCGATGATAAGCCGGTTTTGCTGGTAGCGGGCCACCGTTGCGAAGCTGTCGCAAAATCTGCAGCCTCACTACCTGGAGTCAGTGCAGTCTGGTGGATAGATAACCCTTCATTTGAGCATCAATTAGCGGAAGGTTTAAGCAAACTTATTGCTGAATCGGCTGCTTCTTTTACTGCTGTTCTCGCTCCTTCCAACACATTTGGAAAAAATATTCTGCCAAGAGCTGCGGCTCTTTTGGATATCGCACAAGTGACAGATGTCACAAAAATAATTGATGAAAACACTTTTGAGCACCCTATCTATGCCGGCAATGCGTTGGAGACAGTGCGCGTTTTGGATGAAAAAAAAGCATTGACCATCCGCCTTACCGCATTTGATGCGGTAAGCGGTACTCAGGAAGCTTGCAGTATTGAACGTATTGATAAAGATTACCCACAAAATAACAGCAGTCAGTTTGTCCGGCAGGAGTTAAGCCTGTCAACCAGACCCGATCTGGGTAGCGCGGATAAAATAGTCTCTGGGGGAAGGGGGCTGCAAAGTGCGGAACAATTCAAATTAATTGAAGAGTTGGCCGATGTACTGGGAGCAGCAGTCGGCGCTTCAAGGGCGGCTGTTGATGCAGGCTTTGCGCCTAATGATTATCAGGTTGGCCAAACAGGGAAAGTTGTTGCTCCTGCTCTTTATATTGCTGTAGGAATTTCAGGAGCTGTTCAGCATCTGGCAGGAATGAAGGATTCAAAAGTTATCGTTGCTATCAACAAAGATGCTGATGCGCCCATTTTTCAAATTGCAGATTACGGATTGGTAGGAGACTTATTTGAACTTGTGCCCAAGTTGATTGAAAAGTTAAAGGAAATCAGGAGACGTTCGTAAAAGGGCAGTACTTAACCTGCGGTATGCATAGTTATAAAAACAATAGGAGTAGTTGTATGTTAGTTGGTGTTCCAAAAGAAATTAAACCACAGGAAAACAGGGTAGGCTTGGTACCTGCCAGCGTACGCGAAGTTATTCGTGCAGGTGGTGAAGTTTTAGTGGAAAAAAATGCAGGTCTTGGGATTGGCATCAGTGATGAAGAATATGAGGCCGCTGGCGCAGACATTGTTGATACTGCTGATGAAGTTTATGCTCGTTCCGATTTAATTGTAAAAGTTAAAGAGCCTCAGCCTATAGAATGCAGGCGGCTTCGCGAGGGGCAGGCTATATTTACCTACCTCCATCTGGCGCCAGATCCTCAGCAAACAAGGCTATTAAAAGAATCGGGCGTTACAGCCATCGCATATGAAACCGTTACCCAGAATGATGGCGGTTTACCATTGCTGACACCCATGTCACAGGTGGCAGGACGCATGTCTATTCAGGCAGGCGCTCATTGCCTGGAAATGGCGCAGGGAGGCAGCGGTGTCCTTTTAGGGGGTGTACCCGGAGTAGCTCCAGCGAATGTTGTGGTAATCGGCGGGGGGGTAGTCGGTACCAACGCTGTACGGATGGCTATGGGCATGGAAGCGCATGTAACGGTTATTGATAAATCATTGCAGCGTTTAAGGGAATTGGATTTTCAGTTTGGTTCCAAGCTCAATACCATTTATGCCACGGCAGAAGCGATGGAGCAATATGTAACAGCAGCAGATTTAGTCATTGGCGCGGTCCTGGTGCCTGGCGCCGCCGCTCCCAAATTGGTTTCACGGGATATGTTAAAAGCCATGCGGCCTGGCTCTGTCGTGGTTGATGTTGCAATTGATCAAGGTGGATGCTTTGAAACCAGCCGCCCAACAACACATCATGAGCCTACTTATGTAGAAGAAGGAATTGTTCATTATTGTGTGGCAAATATGCCTGGCGCTGTGCCAAAAACGTCAACTTTTGCCTTAAATAATGCCACGTTACCGTTTGTCCTGAGCTTTGTGAAAAAAGGTATTAAGCTTGCCTTGCTAAGTGACGGTCATTTGCTCAATGGCTTAAATGTTCATCGGGGAATGATAACTTATGAAGCCGTTGCCCGTGATCTCGGGTATGAATATGTGGCAGCAACGGATGCTCTGGCCAGTTAACTCGTATCAGCCCGGATTAGACGAAGTCGTAATCCGGGGTCTTTTTAATCCTCAAAAACCTTACCAAAATAAGTGCCGGCTTTCTTCTTCTTGTGAAGATTCTATTTCTTGAGTGCCTTCAATCGTCGGTACTTCTTCTTCACGGAAATATTCAAGAATGGCATTTTTTTGGTTGCTGTTTGCAAGCAGGCCTGTTTTGGGATCAATGCTGACTGCCACAACATTTTCCGGTTGCTTGCGTTCTTGTTCCGGTACGTCTTTTAAAGCAATTTTCATAAAGTCTATCCATAAAGGCAGGGCAAGGCGCGAGGCATATTCATGCAGAGAGCGCGGCACATCATATCCCACCCAGGCGGTAACTACGAGATTACTGCTGTACCCCGCGAACCAGGCATCCACTTGATCATTGGTTGTTCCTGTTTTACCTGCAATATCTTGACGGTTCAACTGAGTTGCCGCTCTAGCGGTCCCGTGCTGTACGACACTTTGCAGGGCTGAGTGCATTAAAAACGCGATATCCTCTGGTATGACTCTTGGCGCAATAAGATCGGGGTCAGTATTTTCTTTCGCACAATCATGACAGACCAGCGTGGGTTTGGACTGCAGTAAAATATTGCCATCGTGATCAGTAATGCGCTCAATCAGGTATGGTTCAACTTTGTAACCGCCATTGGCAAATACTGCATATGCCGCAGTAAGTTCCATCGGGCTGACCGATAAACTGCCGAGAGCAAGGGATAAAGCTTTTGGCAAGGCTTCTTTATGAAAACCGAAATGAGTAATGAAATCCACCGCATAATCAATGCCAATATCATCCAGTATGCGGATGGACACCAGATTTCTCGACTTGACCAAGCCTTCTTTCAGCCTTGTTGGGCCGTTAAATTTGCGATTATCATTATGCGGCCGCCATAGGGTAGCCTGGCTCGGATCATCGACCACGATCGGCGCGTCATTGATCAAGGTAGCCAGGCTGTACCCCTTGTTCAGCGCAGCTGCGTAAATGAACGGCTTGAAACTTGAGCCGGGTTGCCTGCTTGACTGCGTTGCGCGATTAAATTTGCTTCGCTCAAAATTAAACCCGCCTACCAGAGCTTTAATAGCGCCGCTGTTTGGATCCATAGCAACCAAGGCGGCTTCAACCTGGGGAATTTGCGCCAAATGCCATTCCTGACCAACCGGCCGAATATAAACAACATCACCGACAGAGACCACCTGGCTTGCCTGTGCGGGCGCTTTTCCTACCCAGCCTTTCCGCAAAGCAGGCCTGGCCCAAGACAGGCCTTTCCAGGGAATGGTGATCGATTTTTCATGTCGGGTTGAGGCAATAGCAGATTGCTGCCCTACTTCAACAATGACAGCAGGTTCAAGGTCATAAATCACTGGATATTGTTTGAGTACTTCATGAATCGCCTCTTTTGCGGTATTCGGATTAATTGCGCCTATATTGGCTACTGGACCACGATAGCCGTGCCTGCGGTCGTAAGCCAGAAGGTTTTCTGCAACCGCATCATTGGCCGCTTTCTGCAGGCGGCCGGAGATCGTGGTGTAAACCTTGTAGCCGCGGGTGTATGCGGCGGGCCCAAAATGATCATAAAGTGACTGGCGTATCATTTCTGCGACATAAGGGGCATTTAATTCAAGTTGTGCACCATGATAAGTTGCTGTAATTGGTTGATTGATTGCTTCTTGATATTGTTCTTCGCTGATGTAGCGTTCCTCAAGTAAGCGCTCAAGCACGTGATCACGGCGTTTTTTAGCTGCCAGAGGGTTCGCAATGGGATTTTGTGTAGAGGGTGCCTGAGGCAAGCCCGCAATCATTGCAAGTTGAGCCAAATTGAGTTCCTTCAGTGATTTTCCGTAATAGACCTGCGCTGCAGCACCAACACCATATGCCCGGTTGCCCAAATAAATTTTATTCAAATACAATTCAAGAATTTTTTCTTTACTTAATTCCCTGTCAATTTTGATGGCCAATAAAATTTCATTGAATTTACGCAGAAAAGTTTTTTTGCGGTTTAAAAAGAAGTTCCGCGCAACCTGCATGGTAATCGTGCTTCCGCCTTGAGATTTGGATCCAGTCTGCACCATGCGCAAGGCCGCTCTGCCCAGGCCAAAAATATCAACGCCAGGGTGTTCAAAAAAACGCTGATCTTCAGTTGCCAAAACAGCATGAATCAGTGTTTTTGGAATTTCATCATAGCTTAAAGGAATACGTTTTTTTTCGCCGTATTCCTGAATAAGCAATCCATCTTGTGTATAAATACGAAGCGGTACTTGAAGCTGAACAGTTTTTAACGATTCGACAGAAGGCAGTTGGCTTTCCAGATAAAAATAGAGCAGACTTATGCACACCATTCCTAAAAAAAACAGGCTGCATAAAGCCCAAAGCCCCTTACGCCAAAAATATGTCATTTTTTTCATTGAGGTGGTATTCAGAGAATATATGAAGGCGTCAATTATACCGTGTTTTATGAGTTATATGCCAATTATTCAATTTTTGACAGGCAATTGGTAAAAAAAGATTCGGCTGTCTGCGATTATACCACAGCAAACTGGAGATAGCATGCCTGAATTACCTGGCATATAGAGCTTGGTCAGTAATGTTGCTATGCGTGTTTGCCTCAGGCTATTGAGGCGTCCCGATGTCAAATGAACATTCAAATGGACAGCGTGGATATAAAAAATCAACCTGATGGATAAACCTGTTAAAAAAATTTCATTTTTTAACAAGTTACGTTAATATCAATCATATATTTTCGGAAAACGATCTTTCAGAATGCATTCAATCTGTCGTTTTCCATAAGTTTCAAAATTTAGATCTTTTTATACAAGATTGTGACAGGCATTGATTCAGGGAGATGAGTTAGGTGCTTAAATTATTCAAGCCCAGGGCAAAGTCCATATTGGGAATCGATATCAGCTCAACTTCTGTGAAAATTCTTGAAATTTCATCAAGCGGCGATCAGCGTACCGTTGAAGGATATGGAACGATTAAATTGCCGGAAAATGCGATGGAGGGGGTTACTATCAAAGACGTAGATATGGTGGCCAGCCGTATTCGCAGGGTATTCTCTTCCCAGCGTTTTACCTCCAGGCAAGCAGCATTGGCTGTTCCTGATTCCTCAACGATAAGCAAAATAATCCAAATCAATGAAGGATTAAGTGAGGAAGAAATTGAAGAACTGGTGATTATGGAAGCAGATAAATATATTCCCTATCCTATAGACGAAATTAACATTGATTTTAATGTGTTGGGGCCTTCGGCTAAAAGCGCTGCCATGCTTGATGTTTTGGTCGTTGCATCCAGGGCAGAAAATGTGAGCAGCCGAGTAGAAGCGGTAACGCGCGCAGGGCTTGAGGCCAAGGTTGTTGACGTTGAATCTTATGCGGTAGAACGGGCAGTTCAATTGATCGCGCCGCAATTGCCGGGTGGCGGGGCCAACAGCATTGTAGCCATCATTGATTTTGGGTATGCCTATACCATTTTTTACGTCATGCATGGGATGAAGATCATTTTTTCCCGCGAAGAAGAGTTTGGCGGAAAACAATTGATCGATACTATCGTGCAAGCCTATGGTTTAAAGCAGGAAGAAGCAGTAGCTGCAATAGAAGAAGGAAACCTTCCCGAAAATTACATAACCGAAGTGTTACAACCGTTTCAGGAACTGGTTATTTTACAGGTAAAACGAGGGCTGCAATTTTTCTTTTCCGGCAGTCAGTATACCCATGTGGATCATATTTTACTTGCGGGAGGAGTCGCGAAACAAACAGGGCTCGCTGAGCTTTTAAATGAGCATATTAATATCCCAACTGAGGTTGTCAACCCTTTTACTGGCATGGAAATGGGCAAGCAGGTTAACAGAGAAAGTATTACCAAAGATGCACCAAGTTTATTAGTTGCGTGTGGACTGGCGCTTAGGGCTTCATAAACATTCTTGAGCGTTAATGGAGCTTGATGACTACGTGTAAGGTAAGGAGCCTTCATGACTGAAATTAATTTGCTTCCTTGGCGCGAATTAAGGCGTGAGCGTGAAAAAAAAGAATTTAACCTTTATTTGTTTCTTGGTCTCATAACAGCTGCTCTGATTGTTTTTTTAATTAATTTTTATGCGAACCAGCTTATCGAAAATCAAATGCACCGAAATCAGTTGCTGGAAAATGAAATTGCACGTCTGGACAAGCAAATCAAGGAAATTGAAGGGATTAAAGCCTTGCGTCAGGCTTTGATTGCCAGAATGACAATTATTCAGAACTTGCAGGCTACCCGTTCACTTACTCCGCGATTATTCGATGAGCTTGTAAAAATTATTCCCAACGGGGTCTATTTGACAAAGGTTGAACGCAAGGAAGATACCATCACTTTACTTGGCTATGCAGAATCCAACAGCAATATTTCCCAGTTGATGCGGAATATTGAACGCAATCAGTGGATTCAAAATCCTGATTTGACAGAAATTAAAAAAACCAAAGAAGCGGAAAGGCAGGTAGAAAATGAATTTAAGCTAAGCTTTAACCTGAGAGAAGTTAAAACATAAGTCTGGTACTGGTTTCTTTATGAATAACATTAATTTAAGCGAATTAACTCTGGAAAATATAGGGCAATGGCCAAAACCCGTAAAAATTGGTGTTATTGTTTTCTTGTCTTTACTGCTGGTGGGCATGGGGTATTGGCTGATTGCCAAGAAAAATTTTGAGCAGTATGAAAGCTTGAAGGAACAGGAGCCGGCCTTAAAAGCCAAATTCGAGTTAAAACAGCACCAGGCATCGAATCTACAGGCATATCGAAACCAAATGCAGCTGATGGAGGAGCGCTTTGGCACCATGTTAAAGCAACTTCCGGCTAAAAATGAAATGCCGGGGCTTCTTGAAGATATTTCTAAAACCGGTATTGCCAGCGGATTAACTTTTGAGCTATTTGCGCCTATGCCAGAAGTACAACATGATTTTTATGTGGAATTACCTATTAAGATTGCTGTTGTAGGCAATTATCATCAATTGGCTGTTTTTGTAAGTCGAGTGGCTGAGATGAGCCGTATAGTCACGATGCATGATTTTGTGATTGAGCCTGCTTCAGCCGAGCAGCAAAAAAATGGAGCAAGCGATCAGTTGATAATGAGAATGACTGCTAAAATTTACCGGTATCGAACCTGATGACCAAGAAAAATTCGATAATCACAAAACTGTATTTGTTAGGTTTCTCCTTACTGACAGCGTGCGCACCTGCTGAGGATGACCTGCAACGCTATATGCATGAAATTAAATCAAGACCTTCTCGACCCATTGAACCTATACCGGAATTTGAAACGCCGCAAAAGTTTAAATATCCTGAAGAAGAAAAAAGAAGAAGCCCCTTCAAACCAATAGTTGCGCCAGAGAAAAAAGATCTCTTAGCCCCTAATTTGGATAGGCCAAGACAACCCTTGGAAGCTTTTCCTTTAGACGCATTGAAATTTGTTGGCATCTTAAAAGAAGGACCGACTATTTGGGGGCTTATTAGCCAACCAGGGGGTCTAATTACCAGAGTGAAGCCTGGAGATTATATGGGAAAAAATTTTGGTCAAATTATCAAAATTACAGAAGATACCATTCTTCTGCAAGAAACAGTACAAATTGGCGGTAAGTGGGAAAAGAAAACAATTACCCTTAAACTGCGTGAAGAGTGACGAGTGCGCTTTCATGGTGAAAGGAGATTACGTTGCGTAAGCTGATTCACATATTATTTATTTTATTGATGTCCTGCTCAAGTCTGCATGCGAGGGATAATACATTAGTCGGGATAAAAATCATGCCCATGCCTGATAACCGGGTGCGAATGGATTTTCAATTTGCGCATCCTCTGCAACAGTTGCCCGCAAGCTTCATCACACAAGAACCGCCGAGGTTAGTCCTTGATTTTATCGACAGCAATCTTAGACTGAATGAAGCTGATAAAGCTAAAAAAATCGATTTTGGCTCATTGGCTCGTTATAAGATTATTGCTGTCAAAAATCGTGTTCGGGCAATTCTTGAATTGTCGGACTCGATCTCTTATTCCGGACAGATCTCGGGAAATACCTACAGCTTAATGCTCAGAGGCAAAGACCAGCAACTTATCCCGCAGAGAAAGGAAGTCTTTGTGACTAATAGGCCGGTTAATGCGCGTTTCAGCATCAACAGCCTGGACTTCACCGGCGCAGACAAGCAGGGCGGGCGTCTCATTGTGAATGTGTCCAATACCGGCATCCCTATTGAAGTCACTGAATCAGGTAAAGAAGTGGCCGTTCAATTTATGAACACCAGATTGCCGCAGCGCTTGATGAAACGGTTTGATGTAACGGATTTTCACAGTCCTGTAAAAATCGTGAGCGCAAAACAAGTGGGGCGAAATGCAGTGATTACCTTGAACAATGAGGGTGTTTTCGATCACTATGCCTATCAAGTGAATAAACAATTTATCATCGATATTTTCCCTTTAACAGAGGAAGAAATAAAAGAAGAAAAGGAGAAGAAAAAAGTTTATACTGGTAAACGCATCTCTTTGAATTTTCAGGATATACCCATTCGGTCTGTTTTACAGTTGCTAGCCGAATTTACTGGCATAAATATTGTGGTCAGCAATCGGGTAGAAGGCAATATTACCTTGCGCTTGAATGATGTTCCCTGGGATCAGGCTCTGAATATTATTCTGACTACACAAAATCTGGATAAGCGCCAGGTTGGAAATGTAATCTTGATAGACAGGGCCGAAACTTTTACTGAAAGAGAGCAACAAGAACTGGAGGCCATGCAGGCAGCAAAAAAACTTGCTCCAATCCGCTCTGAGCTGATTCAGATTAATTATGCCAAAGCCGCTGATATTGCAACCATGCTGAAAGATAAAAACAATTCTTTACTGTCAGAGCGCGGCACAGTCAGTGTCGATACCCGGACAAACACAATATGGCTTCAAGATACGGCTACACAAATAGAAGAAATCAGAGAGCTTGTAAAACAGTTGGATGTACCTGTTAAACAGGTCGTCATTGAAGCGCGGATTGTCAATATGACCAAGGATTGTGCTGAAGATATTGGCGTGCGCTTTGGTGTTTCAAGGCCCAATCATTTAAGCGGTACGTTGGAAGGCGCGAATGA
>NZ_LNYK01000010.1:0-112634 GCF_001467825.1 Legionella londiniensis | reverse complement strand
CCGCCGATGTACCGATTGCGGATCGCTTGAATGTGGACTTAGGGGCATTGCCTATTACCGGCTCGCCTGGATCAATTGGTATTGCGTTGGCTAAACTTGGTAATGATGTATTGCTTGATTTGGAATTATCAGCGCTTGAAAGTGAAGGACGCGCGGAGATTATTGCAAGCCCCCGCCTAATGACAACGAATCAACAGGCTGCTGTCATAGAATCTGGTGAAGATATCCCCTATCAGGAAGCAACATCAAGCGGCGCTACTGCTGTGGCGTTTAAAAAGGCGGTATTAAGCTTAAAGGTTACCCCGCAAATTACCCCGGATGGCAAGCTGTTAATGGATCTTCAAATCAACCAGGATTCCGATTCGGGACGTCGTGTACAAGGCGTGCCTATTATTATCACTAAATCAATTGAAACAAATGTTTTGGTTAATAATGGACAAACCATCGTTTTGGGTGGTATTTACCGACAGGATAAAAACAATAACATAACGAGAATACCGTTTCTGGGTGAACTGCCAATTGTTGGAAATTTATTCACGCGTAGTTCAGCTAGACTTACTAATGAGGAGTTGCTCATTTTCATAACTCCTAGGATAATAACCAACAATTTGTCGATCTCGACTATCCAGGGACAATTGCCGCAGGTTGTCAAGGGAATTGAGCTGGATAAATTTGGCAAGCCTGTTGGTCCGGCAATTCCAGTTGCTGTGCCCCCTGCTCCTGTAAGAGCAAAGCCCTGGAAAGAATAGGTTTTCTGAAATGCTTTCTGCCAAAAGATGCAGAGTTAACAATTTGGATTTTTCATGTATTTAGCAAATAGAGGTATGTAGTTAAAAATGAGCATAGTTAAAGTACGAAATATTTTTCTCATCGGGCCAATGGGTGCTGGTAAAAGTACAATTGGCCGTACTTTGGCAAAGGAGCTCAAACTTGAGTTCTATGATTCTGACGAGGTGATTGAAGAGAGATCTGGGGCAGATATATCCTGGATATTTGATGTGGAAGGTGAAGAAGGATTTCGTCGTCGCGAACAAAAAGTCATTGAAGAATTAACCCAAAAAAGCAATATCGTTCTGGCCACGGGCGGCGGTGTTGTGATGACTCCCGAAAATCGTAATGCTCTAGCCGCGCGCGGGACGGTTATTTATCTTAAAACTTCCTTGCAGCAACAATTTGAACGTACCAAGCGCGATACAAAAAGACCGCTTTTGCAGACCGATGACCTGGAAAAGCGCTTGGAAGTGCTGCGTGAAGAAAGAGAGCCTTTTTATGAAGAATTGGCCGATATCAGCTTTGAAACAGATAAACTGACTGTTAAGGCTGTGGCCAATAATATCATTAAGTATATTTATGGTGAAATCTGAAATAAGTCATAGGCTTAGTATTCGTGTGCCAGGCCATGAATATCCAATCTATATTGGTTCCCGATGCCTCTCTGACAGGGCAATGTTGCGTCAGGTCATCCAGGCTGACCAGGCATTAATTGTGACCAATAAAACCGTTGGAGCCCTCTATCTTGACCAAGTAAAGAATGCGCTTTCTATCACGCAATGCAATTCTGTAGTCCTGGAAGATGGAGAGTCGTACAAGAACCAGGAAAGCCTCAACCAGATCTATGAAATTTTGGTTAAAAAACATCATCATCGCGATACAACGATAGTGGCTTTAGGCGGTGGTGTAATAGGAGATATTGCAGGACTGGCCGCGGCAACATATCAAAGAGGGGTGGGTTTTGTCCAACTGCCGACTACGTTGCTTGCGCAAGTTGATGCTTCTATCGGCGGTAAAACAGCAATTAACCACCCTCTTGCAAAAAATATGATTGGCTGCTTTTATCAGCCGCAAGCAGTCATTATGGATCTAGAGACTTTGACCACATTACCCATTCGCGAATTTCGGGCGGGGTTTGGAGAAATCATCAAGTATGCCCTGTTAGAAGGGGGCGCCTTACTGGAAATGGTGCAAGCGTATTTGCATCATGGATTGTCTGCTGTCTCTTTAGACAACCTTTCACCCATTATTGCCCGTTGCTGCATGGTTAAAGCTCGTTTTGTTGAATGTGATGAGCGTGAATCAGGGAAAAGGGCGTTACTCAACCTGGGGCATACTTTTGCTCATGCACTTGAGGCTTGTACACATTTTGAGCAGTGGCTTCACGGAGAGGCGGTGGCAATTGGCCTGTTTTGCGCCGCATTGCTTTCTCATCAGCAGGGTGTGCTTCCTTATTCTGAATTACAAATGATTGATGAGTTATTAAGAAAAGCAGGATTACCTCGCCGCATACCAAGAGAAATTGATCTGGACTTATTGTATGCTTTGATGTTCAGTGATAAAAAAGTTAAAAATAAGCGATTACGGTTTGTACTCATTAAGCAATCTGGAAATTGTTATCTTGAAGATAAAGTAACGAAAGAATCTGTGCATCAGGCAATGTTAAGTGCGGTTGAAGGAGAATAACCATAATGAATAGCGGATTAAACCAGTTCAAGGCTGAACAAAATAACGCATCAGAAGCGATTTATAAACCTGCTTCCTGGATAACTAAAATTGCGTTTATCAATCATTTAATCAAAGGAAACAATAATGTTTTACTGGCAGTGCTTGGAGAGCAGGGCGGGGGTAAAACAACTTTTGCGCATCTTTTAAAAGCCAATATTGATGAACAGATAAAGACTTATTTTGTGGCCGCAAGTCCTTTATTTGACCACGCTTTTTTCCTATCGCAGTTGGGGCTTATTTTAAATCATCAAGGAGATCACAGCATCAGAGGCTATATTGAACAGAGCCAGAATGCGAAGACACATACCTTGATTATTATTGATGATGCCCATTACCTTTCTGAAGAATTTATTCAAGATCTCATCCATGCCCTCCAGGAACAAGGGACATCCTGTTATTTTCATGTTTGCCTTATTTCTAATTATTCTATTTTGCGCACCCTCAATAAGGCAGGAAAAGACCTCAATCAGGATATGATCCATTCGATAGAGCTGGGTGCCCTCAGTGAAAGTGAAGCGAAGGATTATATCCGTTATCGATTGTTATCAAGGCTTGGCTTTTTAACCGACGAGCGGTTAAAACAGTTTTATGAATTAACCGATGGCAATATTGTCGGTATTAATAGCCAGTTGGATAGTTTTTTTGGAAACCCATCTCTTGTACAAAAAGTACATAAAAAATCCAATAAAACAGGAATGCGGTTTACGCTGGTTGCAGCCGCGGTATTCGTGGCGCTAGGCATCGCATTTATTGTTGAGCCGCATCGCCAAATCACGCAACCTGACAGAACTCAAACTAAAGAAACGGTTGCCGTGGTCACGCCTTTGCCTCAACAGCCAGCAACAATTCAACAAGCAAAAGTGGAAACTGCACCTTTATTAAACAGCTATATCCCCGGTTATCAAATTAATGCAGAAAGGCAGGATCTTGTGCATGTCTCATTAAATCAAAAGACATCATTAATGGATCTTGATGAAATTGAAAATGAGGTTGAAGTTGATGAATCATTGGTCTTGCTTGATAAAGTGATTGTTATACCTAAAAATATCAAAAAAGAAAGCAATGAACCCCAAAAACTGTCCGAGAAAAAGCACAATCATCCATCTGTTTCTAAAGCAAATGGAAAAGCCCAAAAACCAGTAACTCGCCAAACAAACCGTTTAACCAAAGATATGGCAAAACGCGGAAAGTATACAATTCAGTTGCTAGCCAGCCATAACACTCATTCATTAGAGCATTTTGCCCAAATGAATCATATTAAGGAAAAAAGCAAAATCCGCAGAACCCAAAAGCAAGGCATTGACTGGTATGTACTAACATTGGGCGAGTATGATAAACGAGATACTGCAAAGCTTGCTGCGTCCAGGCTTCCGCTGAAGCTTGCTCAATTAAACCCCTGGGTTCGACCTATAGCAGAGCTGCGCGATATAGGTTAAGGCTTGCGCCTGGCATGTCGTTATCATGCAATACCAGCAAAAACTCAAGCCTGATTCAGAAGCGCGTTGCATTCTGGAAGGCATGAAGCTATAAAGACGGGTGAGCGCTTATGTTGAATTGCTTATCATGTGCCTGTTTGTAATGAAATAAGCTGTTACCCGCCTATGCTTGCCAATGATGCGTTCAGCAAGAATCATTGAAATAGGGAAGACATGGCCATCTTTATGTTTTGCTTCGATAGCCATCCACGTACCAATAGCCCTTTTTTCTCCAGTCCTGCGCCAACGCTCAAATCCAGCCCTATGACGTTCGCGGTACTTATACGGCATTAGAATTTCGACCGACTTGCCAAGAACTTCTTTAATTTCCCACCCAAATAATTTTTTAAAATTGCCTTCAATTTCTATGATCTTACCTTCTTCACAGATTGTGACGGTTACATCTGCTTCTAATCCAGCCATAATTTTTCTCCCCGGATATCCATATGCACCGCGTAAGAAATTTTTATTGCAGAACGAATGGCTCCTTCAATCCATCTTCTATATCTTCGGGTGTAAGTATCGCCACTGAGCCATACTCGACCCACTGGACGCAGCAGATTGCGGTAATGTTGCCCAGTCATTTCATGCGGCTGAAATAATCCGCCGATGCCACCAGCCCAGCGATCAGTGCCCCAATCATGCGTATATCCTCGCTCAAAACTGCCTTCCGCTTCAGGAAAGATTTTTATGACATCATAAAGTACCCGCTCAATTTTTTCTGCTTCAGGGAGATTGGACAGTACCATACTGTCGGCTTCCCAGGTGTATGAGCCTAAAATCAAGCCTCGGGTTTTGTCCCTTCCCTGGCCTGCGGGAGTAAAGATAATATTGCGCGCAGGAAGGTCGGTTACAACCAGCCCGCCGTCTATACCAAAACCTAAGTCATCCCACCATCGTTTGTTAAATTGCAAAAATACTTTTGCTCCCCTGCCTTGATATGTTGCCCTTAAGGCTGAGAGCTTTTCCAAATCAAAACCTTCAATTGGAATGTGGCGAAGCACAATTGGGGGGATTGTGAGAATCACTTCATCAGCTTTCATGGATACAACCTTGCCGAAAGCTGTTGTATATTTGATGATCCCATGAGTCAGGCTTTGCTTTACTTCTACCAGTTTGCATCCGTATTTTATTCGATCGTTAAAAGGTTGCACCAGTTTTTCAATGATTGTGTCAGCACCTTGCTTGATATACGTTAAATCATCCCCAAACGCATCTTGCCTGATATATTCTGACCATTCTGCAAAATTAAATCCTAGCCGCCCTTCAATATTGTTGTATAAACTCAACACGGCAATTGCTGCATCAGATAGTTTGCACTCTTTAAACCAATCCAGAATAGAAAATCGATCATAGCGATGAAGCATTTCAAACCAGGCTTCCGTCTCATCTTGATCTTTTCTATTGTAAAGGGAAAAGATAGGCTTCATAATGTTGTTGAGTAACAAGGGGGGCGGAATATCTTCATTTCGATATACCTTAAAGCCAACGGATCCTGGCAGGAAATCATTCATTTTATATAATCTTCCGCCAATATAGATCTGCTTTTTTCGAAGATGAAAAGGGGAAAGTTTTAATCCCAGTTGGCTGATTAACTCCATTGCATGAGTATGTTTCTTTGAGAAGCGCATTGCCCCAAGTTCTACGAACCGGCCATCATGCAATCGTTTGGTAAAAATTCTCCCGCCAGGCCGTGATTTGGCTTCGATGATTTTGATATTATGGCCAGCCTGGCTCAGTATTCTGGCTGCAACCAGACCCGCAATGCCTGCGCCAACAATGATGATATCCTTGCTGAGTTTTTTCTCAGGTAATCCTTGCTTCAGAAGGCTTAGGGTATCCAGTGTCTCAAACATGACAACAGTCCTTATTCCAAGAGCCTCATAACTGATTATTTAATGCTTGTAATTTTGCCTAATCGCGCCTTACTCAGCGCTTATGTTCGGCAATTCGCGGCTCTAAAACAACTTCTCCTAAATCATAGAAACACTAAAAAAACCAATAGTTATCCATAATAATCAATTATAGTAGATGGCTATCTATAATGAATTTTCCTTCGAGGTGGACTTAAGCCATATTTTGTATCCAGAAATGGCTAAAAACATATATAAAAGCATGAGAATGACATGTGCCGGCAGGTTTTTTTGGATATAGATTAGGGCGTACAAGGCATCGGTCACAAACCATAATATCCAGGTGGTTATTATCTTATGGCACATCAACCACTGCGCAACCAGGCTTAATGAGCTGGTCAGGGCGTCAAGTGCGGCAATAGTCGAATGAAAAAAACATAAAATATAATAGATGAGTAAAAATATAATGCCGACAGCCAACAAAACAATTAAAGCCTGTTTAGGAGATGGCTTTGTTATTAGGTAGTGTTTTTGCTGATGGCTTTTGTTTTTTGACCATTGATACCAGCCATATCCTGTAGTCAAGGCGTAAAACGACTCAAGGCACATGTCGGCATAGATGCCGTTTTGCCAGTAAAGCCAGCCATTCAAGGATGTAGCAATGAGTCCAATTAGCCAGGCTCTCTTGTCCTGGCGGATAAAATAATATGTGGAGATAAGTGACGCCAGTGCGCCCAAAAAATCATAAATCATGCTTTCCCTTCGCCGGCATTATCCGTACAGGTTCAATGGGTTTGATCTCAGCCTTTATACATCAAGGTATAAAAGCACCCCAATTGGCTTTATTTTATCTTATTTAGCCAATTCATTCTATTTTTAATAGATAGTATTGATTCAATGATTTGCGCTAGGAAATTCAATTGATATCTGCTACTCTTTTAACCGTCAGCAGGATTTAAGGAGAAGCGCATGTACAAAAAGGTACTGTTTGCAACGGATTTTGACGAAGTTGGTATTAATGCCGCACACAAAGCAAAAAAGATAGCCGATGAAAATCAGGCGGAATTGCTGCTGGTTCATGTGGTAGAGCCTATCCCGGCTTATGCTTATCCCGGATTTGCCGGATTTGCTGAGGTTGAGGTATCAATTCGTGAACAAGCTGAAAAAGAGTTAAATACATTAGCAGGGCAGCTTGGCGTTGATGAAGAGCACCGCTTTCTTGAGTTTGGCTCCACAAAAAATGAGGTCTTGCGTGTGGCGGAAGAGCAAAAAGTTGATTTAATTGTAACAGGAAGCCATGGCAAGCATGGTCTGGCATTGCTGCTAGGATCTACTGCCAATGCTATACTGCATGGCGCACAATGTGATGTTTTGATTGTTCGACCACCCAAAGAAAGCTAAAAAATTAGCCATTATGACATAATCTAGGCTCAAGATTTCTAATTGAAAAATTGATTATTCGCATTCCATCACATTGGGGGTATAATCCCCTTTTTTGTTTATTATTCAGTTAATATGAAGTTATTGCGCGGTTTTAAGTCAGTTGCCAAATTTGCTCATGGGGCAGCAGCAACCATCGGAAACTTCGATGGCGTTCATTTAGGCCATCAGGCTCTGCTTAAAAAGTTGCAGCATAAGGCACGAGAGAAGCAACTGCCTATGATTGTGATTTTGTTCGAACCGCAACCCAGTGAATATTTTCAAGGAAATCTGGCGCCTGCAAGGCTTTCTAGTTTGCGTGAAAAACTACAGGTATTAGAGCAATTAGACATTGATTATGTATATTGCCTGAAATTCGATAAGGCCTTATCCAATATGTCTGCCGTGGATTTTGCTCAAAAAATAATCTTTTCTTTGCTGAATGTAAAATATTTGTTGATAGGCCAGGATTTTCGCTTTGGACGCCATCGAGAAGGAGATTTTAATCTGCTGAAAGATTTGGCAGCGCTTAGAGGATGTGAAGTTGAGGCATATGCTGATTTTTTAATTGCCAATGAACGCGTCAGTTCAACTAAAATTCGCAGGGCACTTCAGGATGATAAGTTACAAAAAGCGGCTCTTTTATTAGGCAGGCCATACAGCCTTTGCGGACGGGTTGTTCAGGGAGAAGGTCGGGGGCGGCAATGGGGCATTCCTACTGCCAATGTTCGCTTGCAACATCATCTTACTCCAATTCGCGGAGTTTTTTGCGTACAGGTAAAGCGCCAGGGCTCGCTGCTATTCCAGGGAGTTGCAAATTTAGGCACTCGTCCTACGGTTAGCGGGAAAAAAACCACTCTTGAAGTACACCTGTTTGATTTCCATGGGACAATTTATGGGGAAATGTTACAGGTGTTTTTCCTATATAAGTTGCGTGATGAAGTAAAATTTTCATCACTGAATGATTTAATTGAGCAAATACATAAAGATATCAAGGAAGCTAAGAACTATTTTGCATGCTCTGCCAGTAAAATGACTTAAGCAGGCTCGGCGCTGCATTTTGGATAGAAAAAATAAATTTTGTCCCTGCGTGAAAAACAATGATAAAAAGATGTTCAAGTTTGGGCTTGAATTCGTTAAACTGGATTAAAATACAATGTAGCGTATGCTATACCGCAAAACTTGGGTATAGCCCTATTTTTGGATGAGTAATTTACATGGCTGAATATAAAGATACTTTAAATTTACCGCATACTTCTTTCCCAATGAAGGCTAATCTTGCAGAGCGTGAGCCCAAAATGCTTGCATATTGGGAAGAAAACAAAATATATGAACAAATTCAGCAAGCAAGAAAAGGCATGAGGCGATTTACGCTTCATGATGGACCGCCCTACGCCAATGGGCATCTGCACTGCGGGCATGCCCTCAATAAAATCCTTAAGGATATTATTATTAAATCAAAAACCTTAAGTGGTTTTGACGCACCATTCGTTCCTGGCTGGGATTGCCACGGATTGCCGATTGAATTAAATGTAGAAAAAAAACTCGGCAAAGCAGGCGAGAAAATCAGCGCTCGGGAGTTTCGCAACGAATGCCGGAAGTATGCTGCGAGCCAAATCGATATCCAACGTGATGAATTTAAGCGTTTAGGGGTTTTTGGAGATTGGCAAAATCCTTATATCACCATGGACTATGCTTATGAGGCAAATATCATCCGTGCCCTGGCAAAAATTATTGCTAATGGACATTTGCATCAGGGATTCAAGCCTGTACATTGGTGTATTGATTGCGGTTCAGCCCTGGCCGAAGCAGAAGTGGATTATGACGATAAAACTTCGCCATCCATAGATGTTGCTTTTTATGCAAGAAAACCGGACGAATTCCTTCATCGAATAGCTGAAGGACTTACCGTAAAACCGTTGATAGTACCTATCTGGACCACGACGCCATGGACTTTGCCAGCCAATGAAGCGGTATGCCTCCATCCTGATTTGGATTATGTTCTGCTTGATACAGGTAGCCGATACTTTATAGTTGCGGAAGAACTCATAGAATCATCTATGGGGCGCTTTGGCATTGAAAAATTTTCAAGGGTAGGCCGAAGCAAGGGCAGAGCCTTTGAACATTTATGGTTGCAGCATCCCTTTCATAACCGTCAGGTACCTGTTGTACTGGGTACACACGTTACGACCGAGTCCGGCACAGGCTGCGTACATACAGCTCCTGCACATGGCCCAGACGATTATTTGGTAGGTCTGTCTTATGGCTTGCCCCTGATTAATCCTGTCCTTGCCAATGGGTGTTATGCGCAGGATGTACCCTTATTCGCAGGAATGCATGTTTTAAAAGCCAATCCATTGATTATAGAGGAATTAAAAAATCAAGAAACACTTCTGCATGAGGAGTTGACGCATCATAGCTATCCACACTGCTGGCGTCATAAAACCCCTGTTATCTTTCTTGCCACGCCTCAGTGGTTTATTGCCCTGGATAAAAATGGCCTGCGTCAGAAGATGCTGGATCAAATTGAGCATGTGACCTGGATGCCTGACTGGGGTAAGGCGCGTATCGGCTTAATGATTGAGAACAGGCCAGATTGGTGTATTTCGCGGCAAAGAGCCTGGGGTACGCCAATTCCGCTCTTTGTTCATAAATCAACCCGAAGTCTTCACCCTGATTCAGTTGCTTTGTTAGAAGAGGTGGCAAAGCGGGTAGAGAAAGAAGGAATCGATGCCTGGTTTGATTTGGATATCAGAGAATTTTTAGGGGATGAAGCAGACGATTATGAGAAGGTCAATGATACACTGGATGTGTGGTTTGATTCTGGCGTTTCACATTATTGCATATTGCAACAGAATAATCTTTTAAATTTCCCGGCTGATGTTTACTTTGAAGGCTCCGATCAGCATCGTGGCTGGTTCAATTCGTCATTGACGACTTCTGTTGCTATGCAGGACAAAGCCCCTTATAAGACGGTATTAACTCATGGATACACAGTTGATGCGGAAGGCAAGAAATTATCCAAATCAAAAGGCAATTATGTCGCATTGGATAAGCTCATTAATCAACATGGCGCAGATATCCTGCGGTTATGGGTAGCTTCGACCGATTATCGTAACGAGGTGAGCATTTCTGATGAAATTATTAAGCGTACTACAGATACGTACCGTCGTATTCGTAATACCGCACGGTTTTTATTGGCGAATCTGTTTGACTTTGAGCCCGGTCGTGACGCACTCTCTTCCGAGCATCTGGTTGAGCTTGATAAATGGATAATTGCCCGAAGCCAGGCCCTCCAGGAGGAAATTATCAAAGCCTACGAGCAATATAACTTTCATGTGATATATCAAAAAATCCACAATTTTTGTGCTATTGAGTTAGGCAGTTTTTATCTTGATATCATTAAAGACAGGCAATATACAACGCCTGTCAACAGCATTGCGCGCCGTTCTTGTCAAACAGCAATGTATCATTTACTGGAAGCGCTTACCCGATGGCTTGCGCCTATATTGTCTTTTACATCAGAAGAAATATGGCAATCTATCCCGGGCAAGCGGGGAAATTCGGTCTTTCTTGCAGTGTGGTATAAGGACTGGCCGGTTGTAAGTCCGGTGGATATGAATTACTGGCAGCAAATTCAAGCTATCCGCGATGAAGTGAATAAAGCTTTGGAACAAAAACGCCAGGAAGGTGTTATTGGTTCCGCATTAGCAGCAGATATCACGCTGTTTGCCAATGAGCGCGCGCAATCCCTGCTGCAGCTCCTCGGCGATGAGTTGCGTTTCGTCTTGATAACTTCAAGCGCCCAAGTATTGCCTCTGGAAGAAAGCGGTTACCTGGATAATTTTAACGAACAACTTGGTATAGCAATTCAAGTGGAAGCTTCAGCACACGCCAAATGCGAGCGCTGTTGGCACCGCCGTGAAGAAGTTGGCCTGGATAAGAATCATCCAGGCTTATGCCATCGCTGCATTGGCAATATCACAGGTGACGCAGAGCTGAGAAAGTACGCATGAAAAAATTTTCTTGGTTTATTTTGGCCTTACTTATTATATTGCTTGATCAGGGCAGTAAACATTGGGCGCTGGCAAGTTTATCCCCGTACCAACCAGAACCCGTCATTCCCATGCTTAATTTAACCCTGGCATATAATACCGGCGCTGCTTTCAGCTTTTTAAGCAATGCGGGTGTCTGGCACAAGTGGTTTTTTGTGTTGTTCAGTCTTGGCATGAGTATTTTTTTAACTGTTTGGATTATTCGCTCACCCAGCTCGGCACATTTGCAGTTAACCGCACTCACTTTGATTTTAGGCGGCGCTTTGGGTAATCTTGTTGATCGTGTGGTTTTAGGTTATGTTATTGATTTTATTGATGTATATTATCATCATTACCACTGGCCAGTTTTTAACCTTGCTGACTGCGCGATTTCTCTTGGCGCTCTGTTATTGTTTATTGATTTCCTAAAAAACCAAGCTGCTGACTCTGGCCTTTCGGAGTAGGCAGCTATGGGTATCTTATGCTGTTTCTAAAGAAGTAAGCTGCGTATATTCCGGATTAAGCAAGCTAACTGCTGCGACAGACGGCAAGTTGAAAAAATGCTCTGCTTCTTCCCATTCAATTTCAGCAGGATACAGCCGAAGCTTGGGCAGGCATTTGTTTAACGCGCTGCAAAAAGCTAAGCTTGCAGGATAAGGTCTGACATGATAGCACCCAAATGACATCGCTTGCATTGCTTCAGAAATCGTTGCAATACCTGGCAAGTATTTTATGGAATAAATATTGGCTGTCTGGGCAAGTGCCGGTAAAAATCCGGGGCTTGTAATAAAATGCACATTTGCCTGGTAACAGGTTTCCAGTTGCTGGATATCAATAATATTACCTGCTCCAATTTTTAGCTGAGGAAATTTTTTTAAAACGTTGCCTAACACATGTTCATCAACTGAATTAATTTCAGCCACCGCAAAGCCTGCTTGAGAAATTTTTTGCAGCCTCTCAAAAAGAAATTCATCGACATCAAGCGTAATGATGTAAGGTTGATTGTCAATTAATGTTTCCATAGCCTGCTGTTCACTGGTATACAATTCCCATGCAATCATGTTAGAAGAGATGTTGAGAGTTAGCAAGTTAATTTATAGAGGCATCTCGGTTTTTTTTGATCATCGGCAAAAGCGAATAATAAAAAAGAGCCTACCAATGCCAATAAATTTAAATGGCAAGGCGCATTTTGGCATTAACCTTTGTGGCTGCCTTGTTTTACATGACCTGTTATCGTGAAAATTTTGGGGTCATGTTAAATGGGTTCGGCGCCTGGGGTTCAGGTTTGGTTGCGGCAATTTTCTCCAAAGAGCTCATTAAGGGTTGCATGTGCTCGGCTTTCATTGATTTGGTGAGCTCCATGATCAAACGGAATGTTTCGCCCTGAAGGTTTTCATGGCCGCGAAAATCACGCAAGGCCAGTTTTAACTCCGGATTATTTTTGGCCGCTTCCGTTAATGCATCGCGCAGGCCATCCATCGCTTGTGCAGAAGGATTGTTGCGGATCGTATTGAGTAAACTGACGAATTTATCCCTTATTGCTGCCGGATCTAATTTCTGTTTGATATTTACCGATGGTTTGGGAGTAGGAGTCATTACCTTTGAGAATTGATTGTTCAGCTGCTTGCTGCTTTTTAGCTCCTGCTCCTCATCCTGTTCTTTTGGGCCTTGCGATTGTTCATAGGCAAGAACAGCTTGTTTGCGTGCCAGAAGCTGAAGTTCCGATTCAATTTCTTTTTTCTCCAGAAGAACTTTTTCTTTTTCTTGCATATGTCCTTTAAGCTGACTGTCAATTTCCTGCAAAACCAGGGATTTGTTATGAGTGACCAGCTCGCTAACCCGTTTAAGTTCAGGCTCATGTTTCACGAATTTTTCATGAGCCTTGGCTTTTTCATCTTCAGTCATCAGGTCAAAATCCTGATCTTTTTGCAATAAGTAAAACTTGCCGGTTTTTTCGTCCTTATGAAGTTTTTGATCTTTAGAAACATAATATTTGGCATCGAAGAGTGAATGCGTTTCCTGGCCATTTTCGTTGCAGAGATTTTTGTTGCCTTTAAGCACTGATTTTAAATCTTCCCAAGCGCCTGCCTCCACGAAAAGGGTATTCATTTTGGTTTTTAATAGAGGATCGCGCTCAAGAATTTCAGGATTTTCGATAATATTCTTGACAATATCATCAGCTTTATCTTTAAGAGATTGAATTTTAAGATCAATCGTTCTTAGCAACTCTGTCTTGTCTCGCACAGCAGTAGGCTGATTCTCAGCACTCGGGGCAAGCAGAGCATTAAGGTTTGCGGCATAGTCTTTAAGTTCCGCGTTTATCTCATTGTCGCTTTGGTTTGCTGATTTGAGCAACTCGCTATATTCGGTTTCAATATTTTCTATCAGAGCCTCAAGGGATTCTATTTGATTATCCAGCTCAGTTAACTTGGCATTTTTTGCTTGCAATTTATGATTTAATTCCTGGTAGGATTTAGTCCACGTATCGCTGACCTTATTGTTTCCTGTAGCCGATGCTGGTTTATTCGCGGTTTTAGTATGCAATCTGTTATCGATTTGTTGCTGTATGTATTCGTTTAGAGATTGGGCGTTGGCTTTCTTTTTGCTAAGGAGTAAGTGCAGCAAGAAAGCTAAAAAGCGGCTTTTTCGAATTTCCTCGTCCTGAAGACGGATGCGTTGTGCTTCTTCTAAATTATGCTCAAATACTATTTTATCGCTCATTCTTTTTTTGATTGAGTCGCTTTCAGGCCTCAAAAAAAAGTTTCTTGTGTCTTCTGGAGATTTAAACCCATACAGGCTGATGAGTTCTGAGGCAGCCTTGGTTAAGGATAGCGGGTCGCTTTTTATCTGAGACTGGGGCAGTGATCTGGCTGCATCTTGAATAATATTGGCAAACCATTGCTCAAGTTTTGCAGGGCCTTGCTGTATATCTGTTTTAGATTGTAAATCCTTTTGCATGGACTCAGGTTGCCTGGCTTGCGTTTTTTGTACGGGGGGTATATTGGTCTTTGAATCAGTCATAACGGTCGGCTCTTTCTTCGCCATGGCAATCCTCTAAACGTTGTAATCTTTAATTATTAATTATAACACGAATATTTTGTATATTAAAATTACATTTTGTGCTTTATGTTGCAACCCCAAGTGCAAGAATCACCAGCATTGGTTTGCGGTGCCAGTGGGCGTACCGGCAGGACCTGGCGCGATCCCTTTTACGCCTATGTTATTTAATGTTAACGTCTGACAACGGGTGTCGTTAGTTGCCTGTGCATTTAAAGGTGCTGCCTGAAGGGTGAAACTGTTGCTTGTTGCATTGCTAATCGACAATTGATACCACCCTTCGGGTGAAAGGTTACTGCTTAATATATCCGTATTATTTCCCGTGCCGATCGTTGCCGTTTGATAAGTGTTATGTTCTGAGTAATAGCGTTCCATACGGCTTGCAAGAGTCAGTAGCGCAGCCTGGCCGTCACTGCGGCGGGCGCGTGTGATGTATTCCTGGTAGCTGGGATAGGCAATGCTTGCAAGTATGCCGACTATGACCAGCACGATTAACAGCTCAATCAGTGAAAACCCTTTTTTCACAATCCAGTCCTTTCTTGAATCCAATAAGTTATATGAAATAATTTGCGCCTTTTTACTTCAAGCAGCATCAGTTATTTTACTTTTGCCGACTCGCAGCATGTAAGCAGTTTAGCCTTATTCAGCCGAAACTTCGAGTCTGTACGCTTTAGCCTGAAAGCTTGATTGCGCTAATGTACCGCAACAGGGTAATGAGTTATAATATTGTACTATTTACATTTTTTTTCAAACTACAGGAACATTGTTTCATGCCAACTTATTGTGGTTACATCGCCTTAATCGGGCGGCCTAATGTCGGTAAGTCTACGTTGTTGAATCAAATTTTAAAACAAAAACTGAGCATTACTTCCCGTAAACCACAAACGACAAGACATAGCATTTTAGGGATTCGTACTGAGGGTAATTATCAGTATGTCTATGTGGATACGCCAGGCATTCATCAAATGATAAAAAAATCAATTAATCGTTTGATGAATAAAGCCGCAATCAGTGTATTACGTGATGTGGATGCCGTTGTTTTTTTGATTGAGGGCACGCGCTGGACTGATGAAGATGAATATATTTTGAGTCTCATTAAACAAATCGATGTACCCTGTTTCCTGGTGATTAACAAAATAGATAAACTTGCCGACAAGTCCCAAGTGCTGCCCATTATCAAGACAATCAGTGAGCGCCACGATTTTGCAGCCATTATCCCGCTTTCAGCTAAAACCGGGCTTCAGGTAGATGAGCTTCAGGCTGAATTGAAAGAGATCATGCCAGAAGGTCCGCATTTGTTTGCAAGCGATCAATTGACCGATCGCCCGACTCGATTTTTATGTGCTGAATTGTTGCGTGAAAAAATTTTTCGCTTGTGCGGCCAGGAATTGCCTTATTCCACCACTGTTGAAATTGAATCCTTTAAAGAGGAGGAAGGGTTGGCGCGTATCCATGCCTTGATTTTAGTCGATAAGGAGAATCACAAGCGTATGATTATTGGCGAACGCGGGCAAAAGCTCAAAGAAATCGCTACCAGCGCGCGTATCGATATGGAAAAATTGCTGGATAAGAAAGTGTTGCTGAAATGTTGGTGCAAAGTGAAAGCGGGATGGTCTGATGATGAGCGGATATTGCGGCAATTAGGTTATGATCACTGATGCATGGCACGCCTGGATTTTGCATAAGCGCTGGGTAGGGGATACCAGTGCGCATATTGAATTTTTCACTTTGGAAAAGGGAATGGTCCGCTGTTTGCAAAAAGGTGCGAGAGCGCCCAAAAACCAATCAAGATTGCAACTATTTACGCCATTATGGCTTTCAGTGAATCAGCGCCAGGATTTTTGTTTTGTTCGTGAAATTGAGATTACTGGCAAAACGCTTGATTTAAGCGGCCGCAATCTTTTTTCTGCTTTTTATGCGAATGAACTTCTGCATCATTTCTTGCAGCCTTTTGATGTGCAGCCTGCACTCTTCGAGTCTTATGTCTCGACAATAAACAGTTTGCAGACAGCGCAAGGCCAGTTTGAACTTGAAGCTGTGTTAAGGCGTTTTGAGTATCATTTGCTCTCGGCTTGCGGCTATGCAGTCGAACTGACAGAAGACGCCAAGCAAAATCCGATCAATGCACTGGAATATTACAATTATATTGCAGGAGATGGTTTTTATCCTGCAGCGAATGGAATTTTAGGCAGGCATATACTGGGTTTTGCGGGCAACCGTCTTGATGATCCTGACGTACTGCGTGTTGCAAAAAAAATCATGCGCTCTGCAATCGATTATTTTTTGGAAGGGAAACGCCTTAAGGCTCGCGAATTGTTCAGCGCTCAATTATGATGTTTTTTTCGTTAATGGTGATAAATGAATAAAAATCTTTTACTTGGGGTTAATATTGATCATATAGCAACGCTGCGCGAGGCACGGGGTACCCGTTATCCTGATCCAGTGCAGGCTGCCATGATTGCCGAAGAAGCTGGGGCAGATGGCATCACTTTGCATATGCGCGAAGATTTGCGCCATATCCAGGCTCGTGATGTCAGGCTGATTAAAGCGGTATTACAAACGCGAATGAACCTTGAATTGGCGGTCACCGATGCGATGCTTTCTTTCGCCGAAGAAATTCAACCTGAACATGTTTGCTTTGTTCCCGAGAAACGGGAAGAACTCACAACTGAGGGCGGGTTAGATGTGAAAGCCCACTTTAATATAATACAGCAAGCAACGAAACGTATGCAAAAGCAGGGCAGCCAGGTTTCACTGTTTATTGATCCTGAGATTAGTCAGATTGAGGCAGCAGCAGAAACAGGCGCTGAGGCGATTGAACTTCATACCGGTTGTTATGCTGATGCCCGGGATGAAACTTTACAGAAAGAAGAGCTGGAGCGTATTAGACAAGCAGCGCGATATGCTGCTAAGCTAAATTTAATTGTGAATGCCGGACATGGTTTGCATTATCACAATGTGCAGGCTGTGGCTGCTATCAAGGAATTGCATGAGTTGAATATCGGCCATGCCATTATCTCAAGAGCCCTGTTCTGCGGTTTAAAGGAAGCGGTTAAGCATATGAGGCAATTAATGCAGGAAGCAAGACATTATGTCCATGACTGAATCTTTGGTGATACGCCTGACGGGAGATTCAGGCGACGGCGTACAGCTTATCGGTGAGCAGCTGACGGTCTCTGCGGCATTGGCCGGTCATGATGTCCGCACCCTTCCTGATTTCCCTGCCGAGATTAGAGCGCCAGCCGGTACGCCAGGCGGGGTATCCGGATTTCAGCTTGCTATGGCGGAGCAGGCGATATTTACAGCCGGCGAAAATCTCAATGTTTTAGTAGCGCTTAATCCTGCAGCTCTAAAGCACTCCCTGCAATTTTTAAATCATGGCGGATTGCTTATTCTTAATGAAGACAGCTTGCAGGAAAAAGATTGGGAAAAAGCAGGCCTCGCCCCCGACTATCTGGATACCATAGCAAGCCAATATCAGATTATTTCTCTCCCTTTAATCACCAATACGCTACGGGCGGTTGAGACACTGGACATCAGCCACAATCAGGCTAAAAAAACCAAAAATTTTTATATATTAGGTATGGTTCTTTGGCTTTTTGATTTGCCAAAAGAACATTGCCTCCAATTTATAAAAAATAAATTTAAGAAACAGCCGCTGCTTGCCCGGGCCAATGAACTCGCTTTGGTGGCAGGACATAATTATGCGGCGACACTGGAGCTCAGCAGGCGTCATTTTATGCTGGGAAAACTCAATCGCTCACCCGGGACATACCGTCAGGTTACCGGTGTAGAAGCGGTAGCTCTCGCTGCTGCGACCATAACAGTTTGTACAGGCATTCCGATGCTTGTTTCGGGTTACCCGATTACACCTGCATCCGCTATTTTACAGGAATGCGCAAAGCTTGCGGACTACGGTGTGGAGCTGTTTCAGGCAGAAGATGAAATTGCTGCCGTTTGCTCCGCTATTGGCGCCTCATTTGGCGGCAGGTTTGCTTTAACGTGTACGTCAGGACCAGGTTTTGATTTAAAGAGCGAAAGCCTGGGATTGGCAGTTGCTGCCGAATTGCCTCTCGTATTGATTGATGTGCAACGTGCCGGAGTATCTACCGGACTTCCGACAAAAACAGGCCAAAGTGATCTTAATCTTGCGCTTTTTGGACGGCACGGCGAAGCGCCCCTTCCTGTTATCGCCGCTAGTTCTCCTGCTGATTGTTATCTAACGGTTATTGAAGCGTTCCGCATTGCTGTAAATTATATGACGCCTGTTATTGTTCTGCTGGACGCTTATCTGGCTAATGCTGCAGAGCCTTGGAAAATTCCTGAAATTGACTCTTTGCCCATTCCTTTACCGAGGTTTAATCGCTTCGAAAAGCCTTATCAGCGTGACGAACATCTCGTCAGAAGCTGGAATATTCCTGGTACCAGGAATCTGATTCATCAGATCGGTGGGCTTGAAAAACAGGGCGAAGAAGGCAAAGTCAGCTACGATGCCGATAACCATCAAAATATGGTCGTATTACGTGCACAAAAAATAGCGGGCATTGCCAGAGAGTATCGTGATTTGGATTTAGAGGGCGATAAGGATGCCGATGTGTTAATCATTGGTTGGGGAAGCACTTATGGTGCAATAAAATCAGCCGTTCAACGTTGTCAAGAAAATGGATTGGCCATTGCTTTTCTTCCGCTTCGTTATCTTAATCCTTTGCCCGATGCTTTAGGCAAGGTTTTGCAGATGTATAAAAAAATTCTCGTTGCTGAATTAAATACAGGACACTTATGCCAGCTGCTGCGGGCGAAATATCTGGTTGATGCGCAGTTAATCAATCAATGCAACGGCCAACCCTTTTCTGTAGGGTACCTCGTCAAGGCTATCAATATGAACGTGGAAGCCAGTTATGAATAATAACATGTTACAGCGTAAGGATTTTATCAATAATAATGAAGTTCGCTGGTGTCCGGGTTGCGGAGATTATGCAGTATTAGCGGCAATTCAGCGGATATTGCCGGAACTTGGGTTGCCGCCTGAAAAGCATGTATTTGTATCAGGAATAGGTTGTGCCGGCCGTTTGCCTTATTATCTGAACACTTATGGGTTTCACACCATCCATGGCCGCGCAACCGCGGTGGCCACCGGCCTTAAAGCCATGCGTGAGGATTTGTCTGTATGGGTAATTACAGGCGATGGTGATGCGCTAAGCATCGGCGGGAATCACCTGATTCATTGCCTGCGGCGCAATGTGAATATCAATATATTGCTTTTGAATAATCAAGTATACGGCTTAACGAAGGGACAGTTTTCGCCTACTTCCAAACCTGGCCAAATCACAAAAACATCGCCTATGGGTGTCAATAGCATGCCTATCAATCCACTGGCGCTGGCATTGGCAAGCGGCGCCAGTTTTGTGGCTCGCGCAGTCGATAAGGATCCCAACCATTTGGCAGAAGTCCTTCGAAAAGCTCATGAGCACCCAGGTTGTGCTTTTATAGAAATATATCAGGATTGCCATATATTTAACCCCGGTGCTTTTGATGATTTTGCTGTCAAGGCAAACCGCGAAAAAAATACACTTATGCTCGCCAAAGGCGAGCATTTATTCTTTGGCGAAAATCATGCGTGTGCTTTGGATTTAATTGGTTCTTCCTTTCAGGTTGTTCCTGCGCACGAAGCCTCATACCGCCATGACCCTTCTAATTACCTCGCAGCCACTGAACTTGCCAGATTGAAATTTGGTGAATTTCCTGTCCCTTTGGGGATTTATTATCAAGAAATCCGGGATGTATATCAGTTAAAAGGAGAAGTTAAAAAAACAAAAGAAGATATGCACGCACTTTTATGTGCAAAAACCAGCTGGAATCAGGTTTAACGAATCACATGACAATCCTGCCTGGCTGTTCAATTAAGCATAGGTAAAGGGAAAAGCACCCCCTAAACAACAGAAGGGTGCTTAAAGGAAAGCTTTATTCGCGGCCACCAAAAGCGCCCAAGAGATTCAGCAAGCTTACGAATAAATTGTATATGGATACGAATAAAGTCACCGTGGCAGATATATAGTTGGTTTCGCCGCCATGAATGATTGCGCTGGTTTGCATTAAAATTAATCCTGAAGCAATCAGCATGAACAGTGCAGAAATTGCAAGATGCAAGGCGGGTATTGCAAAGAATATGCTGGCAATCATGGCGAGTAAGCCGATTATGGCAGCAATAAATAGAAAACCGCCCAGGTAACTGAAATCTTTACGCGTGGTCAAGGCGTAGCCGGATAAGGCAAAAAATATCAAACCTGTGCCTCCTAATGCGGTGCCGACGAGTTGCGGGCCATTAGAAAAGCTTGATATATAGACGTTCAGTAAAGGGCCTACGGTATAGCCAAGAAAGCCGGTGAATGCGAATACACTGACCAATCCCCAAGGGCTGTTTCGCAATGCATGGGTCAGAAACATTAAGCCGTAAGCGCCTGCTATCACCAATAATGGATGGGGACGGGCATTCATCGCAAAAGAAGCGAATGCTGTAATTGCGCTGAATATAAAAGTCATACCCAGTAACCAATACGTGTTGCGTAAGACTTTATTGGCCTGAAGGGCTGATTCCCTGCCTTGTGTTAATACTGAAATGTGATTTCTGTTCATATGTACTCCGATTATTTACGATAGTAGTGTAGCATAGATAGGTATGGCTTGCCGACTTTTCAAGTGTATCGAGACGATTTCAGGCTGGCAAGTGCCCAAAGTATATTGCAAGAAAAGGTATGAAGATGACTCGTGTAGCGATAGTGCAAATGAATTCCAGGGCAAATATAGAGGAAAACCTCAATCAACTTCCTGATTTTTTTGCAAAAGCGCAAAAAGATCAGGCCAAGCTTTTGGTGTTGCCTGAAAATTTTGCTTTCATGGGCTTCAATGAAGCAGACAAGCTGGCTGTTGCAGAAAGAGACGGCGATGGTAAAATCCAGCGCTTTGTCAGTAAGCTTGCAAAACAATTTAAACTCTGGGTCATAGCAGGCACTATCCCATTGCAAAGCGATGATCCAAGACGCGTAAAATCAAGCTCTCTGGTGTATGACTCTGGCGGTCAGAGAGTCGCGCGATACGACAAGATCCATTTGTTTGATGTTCGTGTATCCAGGGAAGAAGCGCATCGGGAATCATTAACCGTTTCACCTGGAAAGGAAGTAGTGGTGGTGGAGACGCCTGTTGGAAAAATTGGTTTGAGCGTGTGCTATGACTTGCGTTTTCCTGAATTATACCGACAATTAATACTAAAGGGCGCTGAAATTGTTTCCATTCCATCAGCTTTTACCGCAGTAACTGGAAAAGCGCATTGGGAAATATTACTGCGCGCCAGAGCGATAGAAAATTTGTGTTATGTCTTGGCTCCCAATCAGGGCGGAGTACATGAAAACGGCCGGAAAACTCACGGGCACAGCATGATTATTGAACCTTGGGGTAAAAAGCTTGCGGAACAAAAAGCAGGGATTGGGATACAAATTGCAGATATAGATTTGGTACGCCTGCATCAATTACGCCGACAGTTTCCCTGCAACGAACATCACATATTGTAGAGCTTATTATGAAGTTAAATACACTAACGATCGCACAGGATCTTTTATTAAGACCCGCTGAAATTGACAAGTCAGCAATAGACAAATTGTTCCAGACGATTGTAAAAAAAGAAGTAGACGACGCTGACCTTTATTTTCAAAGTTGCAGTTATGAATCATGGTATCTGGAAGATTCAGAGGTTAAAAGCGGCAATTTTTCCATCGACAGGGGTGTAGGGATACGCGCAATCAGCGGTGATAAAACAGGATATGCCTATTGTGACGATATCCTTTTACCCGCTATGGAGCGCGCCGCAACTGCTGCACGTTCCATAGCTCATGGCGGTACATCCAAAATACAGCCAATCCACGTAGCCCGTTCACCAATTATTCGATACCCCGGCATCAATCCCATCGAAGGCATGAGCAAGCAGGAAAAAATTGCCTTACTTGAGTCTATTGATCGTGAAGCACGGCGCATAGATCCACGGGTTATCCAGGTTAACGCCAGTCTGTCCGGCTGTTATGAAGTGGTAATCATTGCTGGTATGCATGGCAGCATGGCTGCAGATATCAGGCCGCTTGTGAGCATCAATGTAAGTGTTATCGTGGAAGAGAACGGGCGTAGGGAGTCAGCAAGATGCGGCGGCGGCGGACGGGTTGGATATTCTTATTTTCTGGAAGAGGAGAGGGCTTTGGGTTATGCCCGTGAAGCCGTTCGGGAAGCCCTGGTAAATCTGAATGCAGAAGAAGCTCCTGCGGGTGTAATGCCTGTTGTGTTGGGACCTGGCTGGCCTGGTGTTTTGCTGCATGAAGCCGTCGGCCATGGTTTGGAAGGCGATTTTAATCGCAAGGGACTCTCAGCTTTCAGCGGACGAATTGGGCAAAAAGTAGCAGCTCCTGGGGTTACCGTAGTGGATGATGGAACTTTGGCTAATCGGCGAGGCTCATTGACTATAGATGATGAGGGGACACCGACACAGTGCACAACATTAATTGATAATGGCATCCTCGTTAATTATATGCAAGACAAGCTGAACGCCAAATTGATGGGGATGTCTCCTACAGGTAATTGCCGGCGCGAATCTTATGCTCATTCTCCCATGCCCAGAATGACAAATACCTATATGCTTGCCGGCTCTTACGAGCCTGATGAAATTATCCGTTCGGTTAAAAAAGGCCTTTTTGCTGCTAATTTCTCAGGAGGACAAGTTGATATCACTTCAGGCCAGTTTGTTTTCTCAGCGAGTGAAGCGTATCTGATTGAAAACGGCAGGATTACCAAACCGGTGAAAGGCGCGACCCTAATCGGCAATGGTCCCGATGTCATGAAAAAAATCAGCATGATTGGCAATGATCTGAAACTGGATTTAGGTATGGGCGTCTGCGGTAAAGACGGCCAATCGGTTCCTGTGGGTGTTGGGCAACCTACTTTGAAAATTGATGAGCTTACCGTGGGTGGAACCCGTATATGAAGCTTTTGCCGAGTCAGGCAGGATAATCCGGTTAGGCTAAGACGCTTTATCGGGATGATAAATTGCTTTTTTTATGGTTTGACTCTGATCCTTTGAAGTTTATTTTTTATTCAGCAAGCATTCTACTGTCATGACTGCGGAACTCAACACATGAAGTCTTGTAATGCAAAACAATATCATTCATATTATTTGTGGCGAGACAGGCTAAAGTTTTAAACTACTGCCGCGGGAATTGAGGTTATTTTGCCAAGGAGCAGGGATGAAATCAGAAGAATTCACAGGATCAATATGCCATCTCTTACTTGAACACGAAAAAAAACGGGCATCGCAAATTTACCTGAGGCAGCCGCGGGAAGGTCAATGGCATGAATATACCTGGGCTGAGGTTATGCATAAAGCGCGTCAGGTAGCCGCATTTCTTAAAAATTCAGGCCTTAAAAAAGGAACGCACATCGCCATTTATTCAAAAAATTGTGCCGAATGGTTTATCGCGGATTTTGGCATCAGCCTCGCGAACATGGTGAATGTGCCCTTATTTCCCAATCAGCATGAAGAAAGCATTCAATATGTACTGGAGCATGCTGAGGTCAAGCTGGTGTTTGTCGGTAAACTTGATAATCATTTAGCATCCCGAAGACATATCCCTGATAATATTCAAACTGTTGATTTTGATTACTATTCCGACCTTGAAACAACGTTTCGCTGGCGGGAGATAATGCAGGGCGAACCTTTGGAAGAAATTCTTTTGCCTGAACGGGAAGACCTGTACACGATTATTTATTCTTCTGGGACTTCAGGAAAACCCAAAGGGGCGATGTATACGCATGAAATCATCGCGAAATATTTAACCCTGTTTCCTGAAGATATCAGCAGAGTTGCGCGGCTTGCTCATCATCATCTTTTATCTTATCTGCCCCTTGCCCATGTCTATGAACGCTCGGCAATTCAGCTTGGCAGCATCAACATTTCATGTGATGTATCTTTTGTCGAAAGCCTTGACGCCTTTGCTAAAAATTTGCGTGAGGTAAAACCAACTCTCTTTGCCGCGGTTCCACGCATCTGGGATGTATTTCAGAATAAAATTGAACAAAAACTGCCGCCTGCCCTGTTAAACATTTTGTTGAAGATCCCTGTTGTTTCAGGCTTGATTAAAAACAAAATCAAACATGAGCTGGGCTTTGAACGGTGCAAAGGGTTTTTTTCTGGCGCCTCCCACCTCCCTGTCTCCATATTGAAATTTTTCGATAAACTTGATATTCCAATCCAGGAAGGTTACGGACAGACTGAAAATTTTGCCTATGCCACTTTATCGATGCTTGAGAACCGTAAGCCTAAGTATGTCGGTACGCCGCGACTTGCGGTTGAGATAAAAAAAGGTGAAAAAGATGAGCTTTTAATCAAAAGTCCTTGTTTGATGAAAGGTTATTTTAAAGATAAAGAGGCAACCAAAGAGGCATTTACCGAGGATGGCTGGCTTCGTACAGGCGATATTGTCGAGATTGATGAAGAACAGCGTGTCAAGATTCTAGGACGGCTATCAGAAAAATTTAAAAATCTGAAAGGGGAATTCATCTCGCCAACCCCTATCGAAAAAAAATTTGCGCAAAATGATTTCATAGAAAATTTATGTTTGGTGGGGCGGGAGTTATCAAGCAATGTTTTATTGGTTGATTTAAGCAAAAAAGCTCGAAATATGCCGAAGGATGAGATAAAAGATTATTTACAGGAGCGTTTACATCAGACCAACCATGATTTAAAAAATTACGAAAAAATCAGCCATGTTCTGGTGGTTGCGGATGAATGGACTGTTGAGAACAATATTTTGACTCCAACACTCAAGGTCAAACGGAGAGTAGTTGAAGACCGCTATCATGACTTTATTCAGGAAGCCATTGAAAAACACAATGCCATAATCTGGGAATAAAGTGCTGGATAGTTTATTGCTTTGGAACTTGACCTAACCTATACAGTAAATCAAAAATTTCATGAATACGGGCTTCGTGAGCTGTATTATCAAGCGTAAATTTTAAACGTGATGGACCATCCATCTGGTACCGTGCAGCATGCACTTGAATCAATTTGATCAATACGCCGGCATCAATATTGGGTGATTCATTGAATTCAATTTTGCCCTGCTGGCCTGCTACCTGTATGCGGTTAATACCCAAATTGGCAGCAAGTAATTTTAATTCCGTCACTAAAAGTAAGTATTTAACCTGCATTGGCAATAAGCCAAAGCGGTCAATCAATTCAACTTGCAGATCACGTAGTTCCTGTTTACTTTTGGCATTGGCAATTCGTTTATACATGATTAAGCGGGTATGGATATCTGCAATATAGTCATCGGGAATTATAGCGCTTATCCTTAAGTCAATTTCTGGACCTGCATGCATGGGTGCGGCAAGTGCCGGAGTTTTTCCCGCTTTAAGATCATTGACCGCTTTATCGAGCATTTCCATGAATAAATTAAAGCCGATTGCATGCATGTTTCCGCTTTGCTCTTCACCCAGCAATTCACCCGCTCCACGGATTTCAAGATCATGGGTCGCAAGAGTAAATCCTGCTCCCAGATCCTCCAGAGAGACAATGGCTTCAAGCCGTTTTATCGCATCTGCCGTTAATAATTTTCTATTTGGTGTCAGCAAATAAGCATAGGCTTGGTGGTGGGAGCGGCCTACGCGGCCACGTAGTTGATGAAGCTGGGCGAGGCCAAATTTATCCGCGCGGTCAATAATAATCGTATTGGCGGTCGGGATATCAATACCGGTTTCAATGATGGTTGTGCATACCAGCACATTGAAGCGATGATGATAAAAATCAGACATGATGCGTTCCAGTTCGCGTTCACGCATTTGGCCATGGGCGCATTTTACTTTCGCTTCTGGAACCAGAGCCTGAATATCCTGACCGATCCGGTCAATGGTCTCAATATTATTATGCAGGAAAAAAACCTGCCCTCCCCGGAGGATTTCACGCAATACAGCTTCCCGTAATACAAAATCATTTCGCTCCTGCCAAAAAGTCTTAATCGCAAGGCGTTTGGCAGGAGGTGTGGAAATTAACGAAATGTCCCGAATCCCTGCCATGGCCATATTCAGGGTGCGCGGGATAGGCGTTGCGGTCATAGACAGTATATCTACCTGAGTACGGAGTGATTTAATATGTTCTTTTTGCTTAACACCAAAACGGTGTTCCTCATCAATAATTAAAAGACCCAAATTTTTGAAATGAATATTTTTCTGGAATAATTTGTGGGTACCAATAACAATATCCACCCGTCCATCTTTTAACGACTCAATCACACGATCCGCTTCTTTGCCGCTACGAAATCGGGAAAGCAGTTCAATGGTTATGGGGAAATCAGCAAATCTATCGCGGAAATTTTCAAAGTGTTGTCCGGCAAGCAGGGTGGTTGGTACCAGAACACAAACCTGCTTGCCATTCTGTACAGCAAGGAAAGCCGCACGCATGGCGACTTCTGTTTTACCAAATCCAACATCGCCGCAGATTAGGCGATCCATCGGACGGGGTGATTCCATATCCTTGATGATTTCCTGAATGGCACGCAGCTGATCTGCAGTTTCAATAAAAGGAAAGCCGCTGGCAAAACGCTGGTATTCAAACTCATCGAAACGGTAGGTAAAACCTGCTTTTGCTTCCCGTTTGGCGTAAATATCGAGTAATTCTATGGCAACGTCATGTATTTTTTCGGCTGCTTTTTTCTTTTCTTTCTGCCATTGATCACTGCCGAGGCGATGCAATGGCGCATGTTCGCTGTCGGCGCCCGTGTAGCGGCTAATCAGGTGAAGCGAGGTGACCGGAACATATATCTTATCATCCCCTGCATAGGATAAAATTAAAAATTCATTGAGGTGCCCCTGATTTTTAATGGTTTGTAATCCCTGATAACGGCCCACGCCAAACTCAAGATGCACGACGGGCGCGCCAATACGAAGCTCTGCCAGATCCCTTATGATTAAATCCGGATCGATTGCTTTTGAGGCACTGCGTCTTTGGGGGGTACTTTGCTCGCCAAATAATTGAGATTCAACAATAATCGAAATATGCTTGTCCAATAATTCTGCGCCGGAGATTAAAGGGCCCACCGCTATGTTGATTTTGCTGTCGTCATGCAGAAAATCATGCCATGTTGGCTGAATTTTAGGACTGATGCCGCTTTGTTTCAGAAGATCCAGCAATACCTCCCGGCGTCCTGGGCTTTCTGCAACGATGAGGTATCGACAGGTGTCTTCTTCCATATGCTTGCGCAAACTCTGTAATGGTTCAGGCGACTGTCGGTCAACCGGCAAGGGAGGCGCTTTTTTTATGTTGAAATTATGAGCTCCTTTTTTATCCTGGGTTTGGTGATAAATACGCAATTGCCGGTATTGCCTGGCGGAAGTCAGGAATTCGGTTGGTGATATAAACATCTGATTGGGCTTCAGGATTGGGCGCGTGATATCATAGCTTCGCTGCTCATAACGCTTATTGACTTCCTGCCAGAATTGCTCTGCCTGCTCCGGTATTGACTCAATCAGGCAAACGGTGGAGTTTTCAGGTAAATAATCAAAAAAGACAGCGCTGCTTTCAAAAAATAATGGCAAATAATACTCAATGCCATGGGGAAACTGATGATTGCTCACTGCCTCATAAACAGGACAAAGACTTGGGTTGCCGGAGAATTGTTCGCGAAATGAGCGCCTAAATAAAGTAATACTTTGGTCGTTTAAGGGAAATTCACGAGCAGGCAGCAGTTGAATCTCTTTGATCTTGTCGATGGTTCGCTGTGTTTCTGGATCAAATTGGCGCAAGCTTTCCACTTCAGTATCAAATAATTCGATTCGATAGGGTAGATGACTTCCCATCGGAAAAATATCAATTATTGAACCGCGAACGGCAAATTCTCCGTGTTCCAGAACTTTGTTGACGCAATGATAGCCCGCATGCTGCACGTGCTTTCGAAACTGTTCGATATTTAAATTTTGCCCATGTTTGAGAACGAGGCTGTGCTGATGCAAAAATGTTTGGGGGCAGATACGGTGCATCAGCGTGCTTACAGCACTGATGACTATGGCATTAGCGGTTTGGGAAAGGCGATTTAGGGTAGAGAGACGCTCTGAGATAATGTCCTGATGGGGCGAAAACTGATCATAGGGCAAAGTTTCCCAATCCGGGAAAACCAAAATTTCCTGAGGGTTATTATCTTTTGCCAGAAAAAAACGGATTTCTTCCTGAAGCTGGCCTGCAGTGAAATTATCCGGAGCAATAACAAGTTTTATTCCTGAAGTTTTCTCGCAAAATTCTGCCAGAGCTAAAGACAGGCTGCTGCCGTGCAGTTGGCCCCAGATTTGAAATTTGCTGGAAGTTGCAGGAATTAAAATCGATTTGGACATGATAAAGCGTTAACACGTAGTTTTTACAAAAGCGAAAGTATATATCACATTATACAAAAAATGGTAAATAATTGATGGCATGCGCAGAACCTAAATTGCAGCAAGAAAATAACTTAAACCAAATCCGGCAAGAAGACCAAACAAATGTCCCTCCCAGGAGATGCCTTTTTTGCCGGGAAAGACGCCTAAAAAAATGCCTGCAAAATAATAGGCGCTGATGATGCCAAGCAGGGTAGCTGTCAGGGTTCCTTGCTGGTAAATATCGCTGACCAGAATTGCCCAATACCCTGTAATGACGCCACTTGCACCGATGTGCAAGCCAGGCTTGCCAAAACACCAGAGCAATAATCCACTGATGAGGATTAAGGCAGCTGTCACCCAAATAAAATAAGCAAGGCCATTGATAAGCAAAAAATTGCTCAACACAAGCAGCGGGATTGTATTAAAAAAAAGATGGTTAAAATCTGCATGTAAAAAGGGAGAAAATACAATACCCAATAAACCATGCATCCTGCGTGGATAAATGCCAAGACATAACAGCCGCCTGTTCAAAAGGGTAAGGATATACGTTATCCAGGGAATGAGTATGATGATGCCAAGGGTCGGCAGATTCGCCTGGGTTTGATAAACAATCCTTTGCATGCTGATGGTTAATTCTTGGAGCATATATTTAAACCAGATTAGGTAGCCCGGCGTAGACCGAAGATCTTAATCCGGGAACAATAAATCTCTCTTCCCATATTGCGCTTTGCTAACAAAGCCTACTGTCCATCCTTTTTTTGGGGTTTCTCAGATATCGTGCGAATTTCTTGGGCTGAGACAAAAAGCAAAGGGTCAACAAATGTTTCATTCATGATCATGGACCAGTGTAAATGCGGTCCTGTAACACGGCCTGTCATTCCTACTGTACCGATTAAATCGCCTTTCTTCAGTTTTTGGCCTTTTTCCACATGAGTATCCTTTAGATGGGCATATAGAGAAAAAATACCCATGCCGTGATCAACAATAACAGTATTACCGGTAAAAAAATAATCATGCACATCAACAACTGTACCCCGACTGATGGTTTTCACCGGGGAGTTTTCAGGTGCTGCGACATCTAATCCAGTATGGGGTGCGCGCGGTTTTTTATTATATACCCGTTTTAAGCCAAAAAGGCTGCTGATTGGGCCATGTACAGGGGCTGAAAATGATTCTTTGAAAGGATTTTCTCCTGAATATTGGGCAAAAATATCAGCCATACGTTTTTTTTCATCTTCAATGCGCTTTCGATCTGCCTTTAGCGGATCAACTTTACGCTGATTGCTGATGGTTAAAGACTGGGTTGGGTAATATTTATTGCTAACGTGAAAAGGAATGCTGCCTCGATGCGGCTTAATCATTTCTAATTCCTGTATTGGGTTTTTATTATCGAGGGGAACTCCAACCACCAGCAGCCATTGATTTGGCTTGGGGCTTTCAGTGACAGCAATGCGGCAATTTTTGTAAAATACTTCAGGTTTCTCCTTGATATCTATGGGTACAATTGTAAGGCCGCCGTTGACTGCATGGTTTTCCGGCAGATTTGCGGCATATATGCTGCCTGTAGAAAATAAGAATAAAGCCCAGGAACTGATTAGTTTATTTGCAAAATTCATGCTGTTAATCTCCTTTTCCCGTAATTTTACCGCACAATGTTCCTTGCGCCAGGCGTATATCGACTTCATCGCCTATTTCAACCTGACTTGAAGAAAACAGGATCTTTTGTTGGTGGCTGACAATCGCATACCCTCTATCGAGTGTAGCTAAAGGGCTGACCGCATGCAAAGTGGCAAGCAAGGTCTGCAAATGCTGCCGATAAATAGTAATTTGCCGCATGGCATGCCGTTTTATTTCTTCTTCAAGCAACTTCAGGTGTATTTTAGTTTGCGCTAATAAGATTCTGGGATTTTGATGCTTTAAGCGATTGAGTAAAAAATGCAGCCTATGTTTTTTTTCCTGCAAGCTATGCTGCATATTGCGATGTAAATGATTGGTCAGGTAATCAAGTTTTTGCCATTGGGTTTCAATCAGCCACCTGGGCGCGATGATTTTTTCCATTTGATGCTTCAGCAACAATTTTTTATGCTGCAGGAGCCGAAGGATTGCATTATACAACCTTGTCTCCATATCCTTTAGGTAATTGAACAGATCAGTGTAACTTGGAGTTATCGTTTCTGCCGCGGCGGTTGGGGTTGCTGCCCTAAAGTCTGCAACAAAGTCTGCAATGGTAAAATCTGTTTCATGGCCGACGCCGGAAACAACAGGAATGGAACTTTCAGCAATGGCATAAGCCAATTTCTCGTCGTTAAATGCCCATAAGTCTTCTATGCTGCCGCCCCCTCTAGCCAGAATTAAAACATCACATCGTTTATCCAGGTTTGCGGCTTTTAGCGCCTTAATCAATTGAGGTGCTGCCTGCTTGCCCTGTACTTCACTGGCATAAACGATGACTGTTGCAATCGGATATCGTCTTTTTAAAGTGGTTAAGATATCGCGGAGTGCAGCGCCGCTGCTTGATGTGATGATGCCGATGGATCGCGGAAATCGGGGTAAAGGTTTTTTCTTTGCAGTATCGAATAAACCCGATAGCGCCAGTTTCTTTTTTAAAAGCTCAAATTGGCGAAACAGATCACCTTCGCCCATTTCAGAAAGTTCAGAAACAATCAGCTGGTAATCGCCGCGGGCTTCATAAATGCTCAATTTTCCTTTAGCCATCATTTGCAAGCCGTTCTGCAAGCTGCAAGGAGCAGTATGGTGGCGGTTTCTGAAATATACGCAGCGCAGCTGCGCATGTTCATCTTTCAGAGTGAAATAGAAATGTCCGGAAGAAGGTCTACTTAAATTAGAAACCTCACCTTTTACACTGATTTCACCCATTTCAAATTCGAGCAGATTTCGAACCGCGCGGTTTAGTTCACTGACAGTTAATATTTGCATAGTTTTATTATTGATTTTTTTATGACCGATTAAGCAAGCGTAAATTAACTCGACTTTAGCGATTTTTGATATTGTCATTCCCGCGAAGGCGGGAATCTATCTTTCAAGACAATTATATGCCAATTTGTACATGGATCCTGCTTTCTCGGGGATGACAAATCAACAATTTAGATTGATTTAAGTCAAAAATCAAAAATGGCCAAAGTCCAGAATTATATTTGCTGAAATAAAGTATTTAATTTATACTAACCATCCATAATTTAAGCAGATGTAATTACGCAACAAACAACATTGCCCTAATTCTATCTCAATACTTGGAAGATCGTTACTATGTACGCCGATGCTTATCCTCATCTTAAAGCAAAATTGAATGTTGAAAATTTTGAAACCATTGCCAAAGCAATTGATGAATATTTTGGTGATATTTTCCGGCTCGATGCATTGGAGCTTGAGGCAAGGAAGGATGAAAACACAGGCAGTTACTGGCGTTTTTTTGAAACCTGCATGAAAGAGCTGGAGGAGTTATACACGGTCGGGGAAGTGGTTCAAAAACTACAAGAGAATATCGATAACTACGACTATAAACAATTTATTTTTGTACCGTCTGCCGGCAATCAACAGACAAGGCAAATTGCATTTCTTGAAAAAATGGCGACTGAAGAGTTAAGAATCGCAGAACCTCTAAGCTTGATAGACATGCAACGCCTCATTTGTGGCATCGGAAAATTAAAAAAGAAAAATACTGCAGATGAAATTGCGGCTGTGCATTTACAACATATGCCGTTTTTGGATATAGAAGCCCTGAAACAAAAAAAAGCTTTGTTGGTTAACTTTAATCACGATTTAAAATCAGTACCCAAATGGGGCGTTATAGATTTGTCTCAATCTGAACCGCGGGTTTATTGCGAATCGCCGCTGACTGAACGAGAAAAAAAATCTTTAGAATCTAACCTGAATCTCAAAATTAACCATCAAAATTACCTTGGATCCACCGCAAACAGCCTGCCATCTACAGGATATGCAGCCATCGCGTGGCTTGATCAAAACATTGCCCATGCCTGGAATTTTGATGTTGATGCCGATTTTCCCTCTCTCTTAAAAGATTTTATCCTGCTTCATTTTGGCGGGGATAACCCTGGATTAAGCTATAAACTCGATAAAACGGAATATGATCTTTTTGCCTGCAAAGGCTTTAAAATGCTTTTGCCTCCAGCAAATGAAATGTATCCTTCTTCGCCTTTGGTGAAAGTTGCCAGCGCAAGCGTCTTGGGAGAAATAAAAAAGGCGCGGTTTTGCGCAGGTGATATTTCTCATGTTTTAAAAATATTGGCTCATTCAGATCCTACTGAAACTCTTGAATCCAGTAATAATCGCGCACAGCGCACGTTGCCCCCTGGTTTTGCAAGAACGATGCAAAAATGCCAGGAAAAAAATTACCCGCAGCTTGTTCATGAAGATGCTGCCTCCATTAAGTTGACGGTTCCTGAAAAAATAGATTTTTTTTCATTATCCCAAGCGCATGAAAGTCTCTGTATAGAAACAAAAGCGAATCATAGATGGCTCAATTTTTTACCCCAAACAGTGCGCCGCGCAGGTTCGAAGGATGAATATTATGCCAGCATGATGGTACTGGCACTGATGCGGGCCAAGTCTAAAAAGCGACGCATTGAAATCGATTTGCCCAGTCCTTTCGCTTTGAATCGAGAAGAGCAACAATTTATTGTGCAAAATATGACTAACAATGCATTCGTCACGGAATTCATTGTTGGGGGTAATTCTTCTTTGACTGCTGTTAAGGCAGAATTGCTGCCAATCCTTGCCCGCAATCGCTGGCTTAAAGAAAAAGGCTACCTGCCGCCGCTGATCGATGATTACTGGCGTCAGGCTGCAAAGTACTGGCTGGTACATTTACATGAAGAACCAGCGATTCTTGAACTCAAAAAGGAACATCAGCTCTTTAAGCGCTGCGTTCATGAGATGGGACTTTTGGGATTAAAGCATTTACTGGGCTTTTTATCAGATCCCCTAGAGCGTGATTTTCTTGAGCGGGTTTATGGCCGCAACAAACCTCAGTTTTATGCTTCATGTGAGCCTCATCAGTTTAAAGAGTATCTGCAAGAACTCATTAATTACCTCAAGAAGAATGAGTACTTTCCTTTTAATGAGCTCGGTATTGCCTATCATCCGGGAAATGACGAGTTATTATGCGTCATGCTCGGTGAAATCAATAAGCTTGAACGATTTGAAAAACTAAAGCTCACTGAATTTTTAACGAACGATTTTGATTTACAAGCGCGTTATCAGTTTTTGCAAAAATTATCTGAAATTGCCGTGAAAGAATCATGGACCAGCCTTGTGGTTATTCCTGAACTTGAAGATAAAGAGAATCAGAAAGGCGATTTGAAACTGCTTTACAATCAGTATTCATTGTTAAATGACATTATTTTGCATAATCGCCATGAACTGGCGGGCAGAAAAACACTTAAGGAAATAGAAAAAGAGAGTGACTTTACTGCTTTTTTGGCCGAAGAAAAGCAGGATGTTATAGATGAAATAAACGATGACATAGACTATGACTCTGAAGAAGAAGTTAATGAGCTGAACTTTAATGACTTTGATAAAACCTGGCCTCTTAAAAAGGGCGGCGTTGTTCAATTGCAGCTGCAGCAGCAAATGCAAATTGAACAAAACCGTCAGATTCAGCAGGAGCAGCAAAAAGTCATTATTAATGTCATTGAGGATCCCATTGCCGAAGAACTGGTTGATTACACAAATATCGACCGTCTTTTGGGTGGTTTTTTAAAAAAATATCAGGAAGAAAACGATATTGATGAACGGTATGCTCCTTTAAAGCAAGAACATGAAACCTTGCTGCAGAAATTTTTCCACACCTGGATTAATGCTGCGCCCAAAGTGGATGCGCAACATGTCATCAAATTCATGACCCAGGATGCGGCCAAGGCATTATTACGCAAGCATGGCAAGCTTGCTTCCGGATTAAATCTTGATAACTTGCCAAAAGGATTTTATACGCAACGCTCAAAAAATGGACATTTGATTTTATGTTACAGCCCTGAACTTTCCTATGTGAATACACAAACTAATCTGACAATTAATTTAGATGCCAGAAAACCTAAGGCAGAATCCTGGGAAGGGGATTTCCGCCAATTTGATTTAAAACAATACTTAAGCAAGAATAAACTTGATGAGAGTGCCTGGAAACACATTAAGCTTTTTGCGCAACTACAGCTAGAGCAGAAAGATTACTCTAAAGAGTATGAGCTTTTTAAAATCAATAATCCGTCGTTAAAGCTTGAGCAATCCTCTATTTTATCATCCGTGTTTGGCAGCAAAGTCGGTGCTAAGCAAAAAATTCTCAATAACTGGCTGATATTTTTGCAGGCCTGGCATTATGCTGGTGAAGAGGGAGTTAAGCAATTTTTAGCGTTGGATGAGAAAACGATAAGGCTATCGAATCAGGAAATCAGCCAACTGTTATTTAAAAACCAGCCAAAAGAACTTCAGATTTGGTTGGATCAGCATCGATTTGATGAGAAATTTTTGCGCGCCATAGGGCAGGTTTACTACCGATATGGCGATTCTGGCGTCACTTTGCTGTTACGCAAGTTTTCACAAATTGAAAATGCCCTGGGCGAGGGATTTTTCGCTGTTTTCCACCAATCTGTTTTAAGCACAACAAACACATTTAACTGCTTTATGTCTCCCGCTTGCTTTAAAACGCTGGATGACATGATGACAAAATTAAATCCCAATCAAGCGCTGGGCAAAAAGCTTGCCTTGCAAGCCGTGTTAACCAAACAAATGCAGGGAGTTGACTGGGAAAGCATTGAAACCCTTTGGCGCGGCTTTGACTACTTCACGGCTGAGTTGGAGCAGTTAGGACTCGAACTGAAAGGCAATGAATTTGACGCAGTCGAGCCAGGAAATATGTTGATTTGTATGGATAGAATCCTCGCAAGTCTCAAGCATATTCCTAATGCCGATGAGCAGCAGCGCTTTCTAGCCAGCCTCGGAAAGCTCGATCTAACCCATGGCGGTGTCCATTATGCCCTTCAGCATGAAAACTTTAAGCGTTTTAGTGAAGACCTGAAGTTATATGATTTTGCAGGAGGAACTCCTACCTATGCTCCGGATTTGACTAATCTGTACCAGTGGGGAATGGGTGACGCGCCGCTTAATATCAAGCGGGCTTTGGCTTCCCAGTCACGGTTTAGCCATGAAGCATACAGGACTCTCGTACAGGCTCTGGGCAATGCAGAACTTGTCTCCAGGCATTATTTAATATGGCTCTTCTACACCCAGTATAATGCGCATGATATAAACGATATTTTGCAAACCTTGCAAAAAGTGGATGCAACTCAATTTCAGCTTATCGCATTGCACCTGCATCAGGCAGTTTATGTACTCGGCAATCAGCAGTTAAATCTCAGTCTGGAAGCAATGGCAGCACTTACTGAGTTTATGAAGCAGCAGAATATAGGGAATATTCTCAAGCAATATCCCAACGGTACGTTTCTTGAAGCCTTCAGTATTCTGTATCAATGTGAGCACCGAGAGAAAAAGGATTTTGATAAGCTTTATGCCTTGTTTGCTAAAGGGGCAGAGGGCTCCCTTAAGCCTGATATTGGATATCCAGAGTCACTCTATCTTGCAGGATTCAAGCTGGCAACTCTTTTTGGTGTCTATAATACCGATAACTTAAAACAGTTTTATGAGGCCACGCATGAAATTAAACCTGTGGTAATGCAGGAATTAAATCTTCTGATCAGGCAGTTATTATCCATTGATTACCAAAACAGCGATTTGTCAGCGTTAGAGAGCCATGAAAACTGGCAAGCATTCATTGACTGCCTCAAGGCAATGAATAAAGAGCCAGGCAAAACAGCTGGATTTCGTATTCGTTTTATCGAATCGTTAAATGAGCAAAATATTCTTTTTAAATATTCAAAAAACGGTGAATTCAGAGCCTTGACTACCAGAGAGCAGGATGGACCCCATGAGCTTAATTTCTTTGTGGATCATGAAGCTCGTTTGTGGAATTTTATCAAAGGGCATATTGCAGTGCCGATTGAGTCAGATGCAAAAGAAGCTTTACAACCCATCATGCGTTTTCTGAAACGATTGCAGCTCAATCGCACTTACTTGAATGAAATTGAACCTTTATTGTCTACCCTTGAAAAGACCGATGAAGGAAAATACTGGAGCGCAAGTTATTTTTATCAAATGCTTCGTGCCTTGCAGCCCGAAAATGAAGAAATTTCATTCCCTATCTCATTGTTAAAAGTATTGCTTAAAGAGCAGGCAATATCTGCAAAATCAATCGACAGTGTGGAAAGGAATTTTCCAAATTCTTTAGAAATTGCCATCAAAAATATTTTGAAAAATACGGTTTTTGAGCGTGATGAGCAAGCCAGGCTGTGTCAGCTTGCGCTCAGAGAATTTAATTGGCAAGGTCGGATCGCACTGGTTAACCAGATTATGGCTACTTTATCTACGGAGACCTATGCCGCAAGCCGTGGGCATGTCCTGGAAATTTTGGCCAAGGCCAAACACAATAACGAGCTTGAATCACGCTTTCATAGCTGTTGCTGGCTGTTGCAGCATGCCGAAGGTTCCGGTTTATCTGATTGGTCTGATATCACGGCGATATGGATGAAAGCCTTAAGTGCCCGTGAGCATGAGGAGAAATTGTATAGTCAGATTAAATCATCCATTCAGGATGAAAAAAAACAGGCGCTTATTTTAAAAATCATTGCTTACAGCGCCTTGCATCCCGGTTTGAAAGACCATGATGTGTATGAATACGAGTTAAATAAAAAGGCGCCAAAACTCGTGAGCCGTTTAGGTGAGATGGCTCTTGAGGACTTGGCTTCTTTAGCAGCCTGCTATCCCAGGCAGCCCTCACCTGCAGCTGAAGACATACTTAGGCTTTTGAAAAAACAAAAGGATAATCATCTAAGCTTTAAAGAGTGCCTTGATGGATATTTACGTCATCCCTATTCCCTGTTGCGCGTGGATTATGGAACAGTCAGCGCCATGCGTGAAGTCGATTTGCAGCGTATGATTTCAGAGGCAACTGTGATGCAAGGAGAAAAGAAAACGAGCCTCTCTCTCTCCGATGCCTCTCGTTTGACACTGATTTTTGCTCATTTGAAGCATTTGGAAAATGGTTCTGAGCGTATCGATGGATATGAACATTCTGTGGCTCACATGAGTCAGGAAGAACTGGCGAAGGCTTATCAGGAGCTTTCTGATAAAACGAGAAAACACCCGGATAGCACTCAATATGCAGCACAAATCTGGGCTGTGTTGTTTGAAGTGATGGGTCGTACTACGCAAAAATATCCCCACCTTGCCCAGCAATTTTCATTGATAGCCAATGACAGTTGTATGAATGCCCAATCACGCATAGTGCTTTTGAAAACTGGCGAAGGCAAGAGTCACTTTATTGCAATGCGGGCGGCAAGACATGCCGGTCTTGGTAAAACTGTTGATGTCTGTACCGCAAAAAGAACGCTTGCAGAGCGGGATCTCGAAGATTACAAAGCTTTCTTTGACTACCTTAATCTCAAGACCGCCTATATTCACCCCAAATCATCGCATGATGATTATGTTAAAAGTCAAATACGCTACTCAACCACTGGCGATATCTCATTGTTTCTTGATGAACAAAGCTATTCTGGAACGCCGGTCAGGATAGAGATTCATAAACGGGTTGCTTTATTTGATGAGTTTGACTTTATTCGCTTTGAAGAAGGGACGAAAACAGAATACAACTATGCGCGTCCTACCGGCAAAACGCCAAAACAGATGACCTGGTTCTATCAGGAAGTCAACGCTTTCTACAAGCAGAATGAAACGTTCTTGATGCAGACAAAAACAATTGATGTAAAAATACTTCAGGAATTTTATAAGGCCTTAAAACAGGCTGCAGAAGGCAATGAAGAGCGTGAAAACATTTTGGACCGGATCGTCCGCGATCCCTTACAATTGGTGCAATGGTTGCAGGCAGCGCATGAAACGCACGCCCTGGAATGGGGAGTTGGCTTTACTGTCCGCGAAGAAAATATTGAAGTGGGTGATGAATCCTACCCGATGAGGGAAATTATTCCGCTTTCATCTGATAATCAGAAAATGATTGGTTCAACGTTTAGCGCGGGCGTTCAGCAGTTGCTTGCTGTGCGCTTGAATACGGAAGCAAGGCAGAGAGGAGAAGCACAGAATTTCCATATTCACCCGGAAAGCAACATTATCAGCTCTCAGGTTGCAGCCCAGCGCATGCGCGAGCTTTGGGGCCAATGGGAAGGGTTTTCCGGTACCATTTCTGCAGCCCAGGCTGCGGCTTTACATGCTGAGCAAGGTACTGAGGTACTGCAGGTTCCAACCAATCAACGTGATTTACGCTTATGGCATAAACCTCGATTTTATGAAAACGAGAATCAACGCCTGGATGCGTTGGTTAAGCAGATTCGCATTTGCCTGAAAAACAGGCAGTCCATTCTTTTTTCCTGTAAAAATGACAAGCATGTTAAAACAATTGAAGCGCAACTTAAGCAAAAATTAACTGAGCAGGAACTTAAGCAATTTATCTTTTATACCAACGAAGAGCATAGGAGCGCTCCTGAAGTTTTAAAAGATAAAGAGATTTTAGAGCAATGGCGGGGAGGTAAAAAACAGCAGGCTGTAGGGCTTGTGGCTTCAGGTTTTGGCCGGGGGGATAATGTTGGCGTTGAAGCTGTTTTTCTGTTTGATGTCAGCGATACCAACGACAAATTGCAAAAAGGCGGACGCACTGCAAGAAATGGTGCCGAAGGAGAAGTATTTCAGTTTTATATCAATTCTGAATTGGAAAACGAAGAATTTGCTTTATTGCAACAAGTGAATTTTTTGGCAAAAAAATCAATGGCTGAAGTTGATGAAAAATTAAAGCAGGTTGCCGGCAGTTCTGATGCTGAACGATGTTTTGAACGGGTTATGTTGCTTCGCGAATATGTGTTTGCCCTCCAAAACGCAGCTAATCAGGGCTATCGAAGTTATCTTGCGCAGTTATCAAGTTGGGGTATGGAAAATTTAGGTCAAATTGATGATCCTAAAATTCGCTCGGAGTTAACCAGTAAATTCAGCGCGTTATTAAAAGAACTGGATAAAAAATGGATTGATATCAGCAGCGATCACAAGCTTGGTGTAAATAAAAAAATAGCAGCCATTGGCCAGGAAATTGAGCGTGGGACTCATATTTTTTCCAACCAATGCCAGCAAGCGCTAAAACAGGATATCAAGCCTTTGCAACTTAATCGGCATGCAAAGACCAGGATTCAACTCGTTGTACCGCGCCCTGAACAAAAGCATTCAATGAGGGATTGGGCAAAAGCAGAGATTTGCCGTGTACTGGCAAAGTTTGATGCCCATGATGCGAAACTGGAAAAAACAATACCAGGGTGGCTCGCTATTCTTGAAAAGAATGAAGCCAGGTTGATGGAGTTTGCAAGGGATGCTGCAAGTTGCGATTCTTTCTCACAGTTTCTGCAAAAATTACGAATTGCTGTAGAACAAATCGAAAAGCCATCCAAGGAATGGCAATCAATCCTTGACCATTCTGAAATAGAAATTCCTGAGGGCAGGTTATTTGACGGCGTGAGCGCAAATACCAAGCTTGCCTGCAAGAAAGCATTAAACAATCTATTGCCAGAACACCAAGAAGGCATTTTGCAGTTTTTGCGCGCACCAAGCCTGTTGCCTGCAGAAAAGCGGTGGCATGCCGCATTGCCGGTCATTCAGCATCTAGGTGATCTGCAAAAATTCACAGTGCATGAGCAGGAAATGTGGGTGGGAGAGTACATTGAGCATCTGCCTGAACTGATGCATATGCATCAAGATGCGCCTTATGAACTCAAGCTTCGCCTGAAGCACAGCAAACATCTTGGCTACCGGCATTTTGACGCTATCTGGCGGTTGGTGAAAGCCTTTGATCTAAAACAGGGAGAACTTGACCCCGCCTTAAGGCAATTAAATATAGCTATCCAGAACGCTCCCGAGCAGCGCCTTCGTGCCTTGGCGCAATTGGAAAACTGGGCTGGTACCTTGCCAAAAGAAGAAAGAGTTCCATTTTTGCTTGATTTTTGTCAGGTCATGGAGCATTGCAAGGAAGGGGAAAACTGGGATACGTTTTTGACTCTCATGAAACAAACCAATACCTGGTGGGCTAAAGGTGATGGTGAATATACCCAGGAATTGCGGGCTCTCTGGCAAGAGCTGGCTTTGCGCAAACATTCGCTTGGATCCCTGAACGGCTTTTTGCAGTGGAGCATTAAGCTTGGCGGCAAATCCTGGTTTGAGGTTACAACCATTTGTTTCAAAGCGATGTCAATTGATGCAATAGTCATGCATAGCCGACAATTATTAGAGCTTTGGAACCATTTGGATACAATATTAACGACAAAGCAGGAGAAAAATGAGCAATTTGGAGGTTATGCTGTTTCTTTAGAGAGTATGCGTCATTTTATTGAAAATAGATTAAACAACCAAAAAGAAGGTCTGCTGAGGGCGCTCTCTGGATTGAATCATACGCGCTTGATGAAGCTTTTGGATGATACAGAAAAATACAAAGAAGCGTTTGATTGCCAGCCTGAGCTTCTTGCTGCATTGATGGAATATCTCAGCGATGAATCAATACCGCTGGCTAAAATCGATCTGTTGACAGAGCTTTTAATGCGGGTTCATCAGTACAGGCAAAACCATCAAAATGCAGATATAACCGTATTACTTCGAGGTATTGAACGCTTTAAAGGCAAAGAAGAGGCCATTTTACACTCTTTGCTTAAACTATTTGACGGCACTATTACTGCCATGCCGCTGTTTGATAATGCAGCAGAATTTTTGGCAACAAAGATTGTCAGTGAAGAAGCCAGAGAAGATGTGCTGAAAGTCATGAAGCGCTTCTATGAGGTAGCTTCTCGCAATAACTCCAAGCCAGAAGCCATGTTTGGGGATGCTTCTCTTACAGAATATTTTGAGTTTGTTAATCAACATACCCAAAAAGAGCGAAGCATTTATATGCATCTTCATTATCAGCAAGTCTTTAACAAGGATGATGCCGTATCCGAAACCCAAATCGGTGAGGAAACCCTGTGGGATATGGAATCCAATAATCAGCTTCTAAGCCTTGCTTATGAGCGGTATACGAATCATACCAAGACTTTGCTGGGTGAGCCGTGCAAAAGCGTGCATCGGATCTCTGATTTAACCGGAGGTCAGCACAGTGAGTTGCTGCGTTTGACGGATGAACTGGCAACAATTGCTGATCCTTCCGCCTCGGTGTTTGAGCCGAATACGGATTTTAACCAATTGCAATCTGATCTCAATATGTTGCTGGCTAAATACCGATCCTGCTGGTTTAAATCAATTACCAGGAGAATGGAGTGTGATCAAATTCAACAGGGTATAGATGACAGTTTTAATGCAGGAATTGATGGGCAGAGCAGATACCAGGCTGTGCTAACGGCCATCATGCAGACGAAAATGCTTATTCTCGAAGCTGATCTGCAAGAAAATACATTGCGTCCTCGCTGGTTTAAGATCAACCGTGGAGGAGAAAGCCGCTTATTGAACACGTTAAACCAGATGCAGGATATGGTGCTTCGCCACTGGTCTAAAGACAAGACGCATCTGCAACAGTTTCAGGTTTATCAACAGGTACACCAGGAACAATTCAAATCCCTGGCAGGGTCACTCTTTACCGCATTATCAAATCACTGTGAGGAAACTTACCTTAGCCCGGATGATCCAAGGAATAACGACATTTTAAGAAAGATTGGTAATTTTTTCAGTAATCCGGCACGTCACAGGGAAGCGCTTCGGAAAATATCAAACGCTGTCTTTAATTTTAAAGAAGCACATGCCGGAGATGAGGCTATTACGGAAGAAAAGCTAAGCAATCTGATTAAAACCTTGCGTGAGGGAATGTCCGCAGTGCCTGGCCATATCAAACCGCTGGTCAATGAATTGTTGTCCAGAGGGGATGCCATGATTGCCCATTGCAAGGGGAAAAATGAGCTGCTTGCAGTTCAGCGCATGTTTGTCTAAAACCGGTTATCAATTTTGGTTCAGGCAATTGATCTGCCTGAACCATTTGCCAGCATAACATTTATTCTTTCTCCATAATTAGAGTTTCCTCGTATCGCATAAAATGTTGCCAAACCCTAGTATTTCAAATTTAGTTTAGGCAAAATAGCTGGGCATTTTTGCATTATTTATCATATGGAAGACAAAGGGGATGAGTTATGAAAATGAAACTGGTCGCTGCTGCTGCGATGAGTCTTGCAATGACAACAACAATGGCTGCAACCACAACACCTGCGCTGGATAGCGATATTGATAAGCTTTCGTACAGCATTGGCATTGATCTTGGAAAAAATTTTAAACGCCAGGGCATTGATGTAAATCCCGAAATTTTAGTCAAAGGATTGCAAGACGGTATCAGCGGCAATAAGTCTTTGTTGACTGAAGATCAGATGCGGGATGTACTTGATAAGTTTCAAAAGGATTTAATGGCCAAGCGCACGGCCGAATACAAGAAGCAGGCCGAAGAAAATAAAGCAAAGGGTGAAGCCTTTTTGAAAGAAAATAAAGCCAAAGAAGGCGTTGTAACTTTGCCGAGCGGTTTGCAATATAAAATCATTAAATCTGGTTCCGGAAAAAAGCCCGGTAAAGAGGATACTGTAACTGTCGAATATACCGGACGCCTGATTAATGGCGAAGTGTTTGACAGCACTGAAAAAACAGGTAAACCCGCGACATTCAAGCTCTCCCAGGTTATACCCGGTTGGACAGAAGCACTGCAATTAATGTCAGAAGGCGCGATATGGGAAATTTATGTCCCTTCAGATCTGGCATACGGTCCACGCAGTGTTGGCGGGCCAATTGGACCAAATGAAACCTTGATATTTAAAATTCATTTACTTGAAGTCAATAAAAGTGAAGCGTAATTAGCACGCATTTTTGAAAATACATTGAATTCATCTGGATGGCGGCTCTAGCTATTCAGGTGAATATTTTATAAGCGTGCAAATTGCACTCGCCATTACCTATTGAGTTTTCGCTGGGTTGCAAAAAGAGATGGTTTTGAAATACTCCCAGCTTACATGGAGTAACTGAGCAGAATTTTATTATTTATCCTTTTCTGTAGCCCAGGCTCTACTTTCACTTGAGCCAGCCTAAGAAAAAATAATATGAATAAACGTCTATTTATTGTTTTTGTTTTGGGATTCTCTTCCGGCCTCCCTTTATCACTACTTACCAGTACCTTGCAAGCATGGTTTTCTGCATCTGGCATTTCAATCATGGCAACTGGATTATTAAGTCTTGTTGGCCTTCCTTATGTTTATCGAATTCTCTGGGGGCCTCTTCTTGATCGTTATACGCTGACTTCATTGGGAAAAAGACGAAGCTGGATTCTTGCGACCCAAATGGTACTGCTTTTGGGATTCAACTTCATGGCTTGGTTTTCACCAGAAGATTCATCTCAGATGCTCGCAGTACTGGCGTTTTTATTTGCCTGTTTTGCAGCTACTCAGGATATGGCGATTGAAGCGCATCGTACGGAATATTTGCCTTTGCATGAACATGGCCTTGGCGCTTCTTATGCTACTTTCGGCTATCGGTTGGGCCTGATGGTTTCTGGAAGTCTGGCATTGATTCTTGCGCAGTATGCGGGATGGGCCGTGACCTACCGCCTCATGGGGTTTTTGATGATTTTTGGCATGGCGGCTGTATTTTATAGCCCTGAACCTTCAAAATCGACTGAAAAAATTTCTATGGTAAACGCGTATTTTGCTCCCCTTAAAGAACTGTTTACCCGACCGCGCTTTGTCTCGCTTATCCTTTTTATTCTTTTTTATAAATTTGGAGAAGCATTTACTACTACCACCAGCGGTATTGTTATGCCTTTTTTAATCCAGGGTGTGGGATTTTCTTTGTCGACAATTGGGTATGTGAATAAGTTCATGGGGATCGTTGCAATTTTAGCCGGTGGATTAACTGCCGGATTCATTCTAACCAAATGGCCTGTTTACAGGGCGCTCATGTGGTTTGGCATTATGCAGGCGATGGCTAATTCTTTATTTGTGCTCCTTGCAATTGCGGGAAAAAATCTGACTTTGTTTGCATTTGCGATAGTGTGCGATAATTTTGTGGCCGGCATGGCAACTACCGCCCTGGTCGCATTGTTTATGCGTATTGTCGATAAGCGCTACACTGCAACACAATTTTCTCTTTTGGCGACACTGGCAACAATCCCCCGGGTTTTTTCCGGCCCAGTTGCGGCGCTGCTGCAATCCTGGTTTGGCTGGGTAGGTTTGTATCAAATTTCAGTTTTACTGGCACTGGGCTTTATTCCCTTCCTTCTCATTTTAAATCGTAGCTTGTGGCAGATGGCTGAAGTACAAGGATAGCTCAGTACTCAAATAGGGCTGTTCCCTGGTAATGATGATATCAAATTTACCGAATTTGGTGGAATTAATCCTTATAACCAGGCAATTAAATGGTGATAACTTGTGTGCGGTTTTCATCATGTTGTGCCTCATTTGTCTGCTCTTTATGATTATGTGAGTGCTCTGTTTGCTGCTCTTGATCTTGAGTGTTCGGGACATATGGATCTTTAGATATTTCACTGAAAACTTGCCCTGTCGTCAGGATGCCTGCGTATAGAAGTTTTGTTAGATAGGCTGCTTTACAAATATTGTATGTTAAGTCATGACATTGTTGGTTTTGAAACAACAAAGTAATTTCTAATCCCATTTCAGTCGCTGCGATTAAGGCTTGTAGAATATGAAGGAGTCTTTCTGGAACATGGGTTTCCGGGCGGATGCTTGTAAACCCTGAAATTAATATTTGGGAAAATTTAGCAGGAATATTTGAGCCTGGAATGATGCTAAGGCTCGAACCTAAAACTTGCGCTCCCAAATTCAAACGCCCGGCGTTTCGCGCGCAGGAGGATGAGGTTGCGGCACCGAAAATATTTTGTAGAGACGGCATATTAAACTCATATCCAAAAAAAGTAGCCATAGCCAATAGTCCTTTATCTTTGCGGTAAAACCCTATTACAGTATCAGGTTTTATTGTCGATAGCCAATCTGTCATATTTTGGTCTTTAGATGCGGCTGGCATGGTTGTTTATTTAGTCTTAAATTAGACAAAAATCTAAATTTAGACTAACATTATAAAAAATTAACGGGAGAACACAGTGCAACTGGCAACTGCAAATTCACTGAAGATTTCAGATGCTATCGCATGGAAATCTTTAAAACAACTTGTATATAAATTTAGCTTTAAACCCAGAGAAGCTATGATCTTGATGGGAGATATACCCAAGGCAACTTATTATGCAGGCATTGGGCATTATCAAGGAAAATTAAATCGGGATCAGTTAGAGCGTATTTCCTATTTATTAGGTATCTATAAGGCTCTTGTCATTCTATTTGATGACAGGCAGCAAGCTATGAGCTGGATAATCCGCAATAACTCACTGCCGCCTTTCTATGGAAAAACACCAAAAGAATTTATGCTGGAAGGCAGTATCGTAAGATTGTCCGAGGTAAGGCGGTTTTTGGATTTTTGGCGAGGGTATTAAGTGTATCATTACATCGATGTACAAAAGAGAGTTCATAGAATCCTTCCTTCCAAGTTTCCGCCGGTTTCTCTATTTGATTGGGCAGAGAACCGGGAGGAGTTAGAGCAAATAGCAGCTCTTGAGGGACTTACAAATGACAGGCTTAGCACAGAATATGGAAAACTGAATTTAGTGCCTAAGGAGGATTGGGTAGGAGGGCAAGGGGCTACACCACTTATGGCGGCTTTTACCCATATCGGATATCCATCTCGATTCTCCGATGAAACCTTTGGTATTTATTATGCGGCAGATTCGCAAAAGGCTGCTATAAAGGAAACAGTTTTTCACCGTGAGCTGTTTTATAGCGCTTCCAACGAGCCTGCTTGCAAAATAACCATGCGGGAATATGTCGCAAACGTTGTAAAGCCTCTAGTTGATATAACAGGCAGCGAGTATCATCATTTATTGAACCCAAATCCAAATCAATACAAGATTAGTCAAGCATTTGGAAAAAAAGTAAAGAATGACAATCAATGGGGAATATATTACCCAAGTGTTCGAAGCCAGAACTCATTCTGCGCTGCAATTCTAAGACCGCCGGCATTAACTATTCCCGTTCAAGGAAAACATTTTGAATATCTTTGGGATGGCCATTCAATCAGTCAAGTCAAAGCAGTTAACAGTATTAATTTTTGACACGGCGGCTCAGGGTAAAGGTAATACAAGTTTTGTGAATCATTTCGCTTCAATATTAAAAATAACGGCTCGTTGAAAATAACTCAATAAGATTAAGGCAATCAGCAAATTAGGTGTTTTTGTGAATGATTGAGAAGTGTTTTAAATTATTCAATGGTACCGAGGGTGGGACTCGAACCCACACGGTGTCACCACCACCGGATTTTGAATCCGGCGCGTCTACCAATTCCGCCACCCCGGCACAGGTGGCTCATTATAGCAAAGAACTTTACTGATACAATGGGTATTTTAAAAATTTTCTTCATACGGGACGAAAAAGCAGGAGGAATATGATCTCTTGCGGCAGGGAAAAGAATTGCGATATAGTCGGCGTAGCGCAATCGTTTATTCAGTAAATCGGCATTATCCCAAAACCCGTGATTGAGGTGTGAATGAAAAAACAAATTCTCTTTGGTTCAGTCTTACTGCTGTGCATGAATGCCGCGTTTGCGGCAAATTGTCCTGATCCCGGTAATAGCTCTTTACTTTGGGGTGAAGTACCGCCATCCTGGGAGTTAAGTCCTTTTTCTGAAAACAGTGTGCAGGGAGAAGAAGGGACTCAATTCACTCGTGCCAATATTTTGGTTGCGGGCAGAGGCCACGGCGTCGCCTGCACCTATGAAAATTCTTTGGGTTATTACACCATTTGGAAACAAGCAAGCGTCCATGTGCCGGCCAGTATGGATTATAACTGGCATAAAACACTTGGCGGTTATGAGTGTACTGCCTCAGTTGCGGCTTGTTTATTTTATTTCTAAGTGTTTTTGATTCCCTGCAGATGTGGGATTTAAATTCTTTCCTCAGTAATATCAATCATCATCTGCAATGCCTTCTTTGCGTTGTGGATGACCCAGTTTTGATCGAATTGTTTCAGCCGGTTTCTTAACCCGGTAAATTCATTCACTACATCGCCTGCTTTAACCTCATTATAGGGAAGCATTTTACCCTGGCGCAGCAGATCAACCAAAGCAACCAGATGAGGCGGATCATTACGCGACATCGTAGCGCAGCCGCAACCCATACTTTTTTGTGAGAGAGTAGCCGGCACTTCTGCCAAATTGACAACTTGAATGCCTAAGGGTTTACAAAACTGCTTTAGATTTTCCACCAGGTGATTTTCCGTACCGATTGCATAGCGTTTGGTGCCTGCTTTATCATTTGCGACAAAATCCCAAATGAATGCAGTAGAGCCTGCATAATTTGCCAGGCGGATGACATCATTGCGGCATTCTGGGTGAACGACTGTGGTATAACCCTGACCGTGCCAGTAATCACACATTTCCGGTTCATAGTAAGTGTGAACAGCACATTCGCTGGCAAACAGGATCAATTCAGCTCTATCAAATTGTGAAATGGTTTCTTTATCTTGGGCAAGCAAAGAATATTGCGCGCCTTGAGTGCCGCCTGGCCAGTAGGCAATGTTGTTTATCCCAAGCCACCAGGCGACATTTTCGCCCATGTGCTGATCGGGGATAAAAAGTATTTTCTTGTTTTGCTTTCTTGCCCATTGAAATATTTTTTTAACATTCGAACTCGTGCATACAGCGCCTCCCTGGGCACCGGTCATGGCTTTTACGCGCCCTGAAGTATTCATATAGCAGACAGGCAATATGTTCTTTGGGCCGTATCGTTCATTTAAATCAAGAAAAGCAGGCTCAACCATAAAATCCTTGGCAAGCATTTCCATGGTGCAGCCGGATTTGGGATTTGTGATATAGACTTGTTGCCCGGGATTGGCAAGAATGCTGATCGATTCAGCCATAAAATGCACAGCTGATTCAATAATGATGGATTTTTCAGGATGATTGGCAGCCATGAGCGCCAGTTGATAAGAATCACCCACCTTGCCGCCAAATTGCTCCACCAGCCTCACTATCTCTCCTCCCATATAATAATGGGCGAGAAGAAGCAATTGATCGCCAAAATGCGCCTCAGCTTTCTTCATGTAGGGCTTCATCCAGGACAGCACTGTGCTGAGTTTACGATCAGGTAAAGCCTGATATTCTTCAGCATAAGGAATAAACTCTTCCTGATACCAATCGAGGGGGTAATCACTCTGGCAGATGCTCATGTCATGATGAATGTGCATCAACGTTTTTTCGGGCTGATAAGAGACATCTTGTTTAAACATATACTACCTGACAATCATATAAAAGGGGGTTGCGGTGAATTGGAACGGGCAATGCTTTCCTGAGTCTCCGGCTTTTTATAAGGAAAATCTTCACGATAATGTCCTCCCCGGGATTCTCTCCTGGACAAGGCAGCCCGGACAATTAATTCAGCGTTCAGGATGATATTGCGCAATTCAATTAAATCTCTGGTAATACTGTGTTTCCAGTAATATTCTTCGATTATTTTATTTCTTTTCAATATTAATTGTAGCAAATCTTGAAGGCCTGCCTCAGTCCGGACAATGCCCGCATAAGAGGTCATTTCGCCACGTAAACTCCGCCAGTGGGCGTTGATTTGACTGGCGCGGCGCATATTGACCTCTCCTGGGGAGTTCCAGCTGGCGATAGAACCTGTCGATTTCCAGGGAGTGCGGATATCTTCTATGCTGCAGCGCGCAGCGTTTGAAGCCATGACCACAGCCTCAAGCAGTGAGTTGCTGGCGAGGCGATTTGCGCCGTGAAGCCCTGTGAATGCGACTTCACCAATCGCATAAAGCCGAAAGAGATCAGTGCGGCCATATACATCAGTCAAAACTCCGCCACATTGATAATGCGCCGCGGGTACCACAGGAATCATATCCTGGCTCATATCGATGCCGATGGAAAGGAGCGTTTGATAAATTTTAGGAAATCGTTTTTGCAGAAAAGATTTGGATTGATGGGTAATGTCCAAATAAACATAACTGCGTTCGCTTTGTTCTATTTCAGTGAAAATGGCGCGGGCTACAACGTCACGGGTGGCTAGTTCTAACTGGTTAGGAGCATAGCGGCTCATGAAGCGCTCTCCCGTGTCGGCATTTTTTAAGATTCCGCCTTCGCCGCGAACAGCTTCTGAAATCAAAAAGTTAGTCAAGGTATGATGGTGTAGTAAAGTAGGATGAAATTGATAAAATTCCATATTTCCTACCCGCGCGCCAGCGCGATAAGCCATGGCAACCCCATCGCCAGTTGCGACCATAGGATTTGTAGTATAACGAAACGTTTTTCCAGCGCCGCCAGTAGCGAGTACAACACAGCGGGCCAAAAAAGTGTGAATGAGGTTTTTGTTGCAATCAAGAATATAGGCGCCAAGTACTTCTCCTTGATTATCCGTACGGTGGGGATGGTAATGGGTAATTAAATTAATGGCTGCATGATATTCAAAATAATGAATTTGGTTTTGCAGCTTGCTTGCTTCAATTAAAGCTTCAACTGTATTTAACCCGGTTTGATCGCCGCAGTTAAAAATGCGCCGGTGAGAGTGGCCTCCTTCTTTTGCCAGTTCATAACTGCCATTCGGCTTTTTATTAAATTGAATGGCATAGCGTTGTAATTGCTTGATGGCTTCAGGCCCCTGGCGGATGATAAATTCAACAGCAGGCCGGTAGCATAAGCCGTCTCCAGCTTGTAGAGTATCTTCAATATGAGACTCCATTGTATCCTCAGGGGAGAATACAGCGGCAATCCCCCCTTGGGCATAGCGGCTGTTGCATTCCAAAGCCTGATCTTTGCTGATGAGTGCAATTTTAATATGAGGCTCTAACTGCACTAATTGCATGCAGTAATGAAGGCCCGCAAGCCCCGTGCCAATGACGAGGGCGTCGTATTCATAGGTTTGCCCTTGCTGGGATAATGCATTATTCATGAAAATGCCTTGACCAGCTGGGAAGCAAGTCCGGTATATTTATGCGGAGTGAGCGAGAGTAACTGCTCTTTGGCATCAGGGGGAATATCCAATGAACGGATAAACTCCTGTAAATTCTCGCGGTTTATTCCCTGCCCGCGGGTCAGGTCGCGGAGCTTTTCGTAGGCATTGGGTATATGATAACGGCGCATTACGGTTTGCACGGCTTCCGCAAGAATTTCCCAGTTCTCTTCCAGATCTTTTTTCAGTGCATTTTTATTGATTTGCAATTTATCATTCCCTTTTGCAATAGAATGAAAAGCAATGAGCGTATAAGCGAAAGCAACTCCAAGGTTACGCATTACGGTAGAATCTGAAAGATCCCTTTGCAGCCTGGATTTGGTTAACTTGCTGGCAAAGTGATCAAATAAGGCATTGGCCAGACCCAGGTTGCCTTCGGCATTTTCAAAATCAATCGGGTTGACTTTGTGCGGCATCGTGGATGACCCAACCTCTTCAGCAACGGTTTTTTGCTTAAAGTAGCCAAGAGAAATATAACTCCAGATATCCCGGGTGTAGTCTAAAAGGATATTGTTGATGCGAATCATGAGGTGTGATACTTCAGCGATACCGTCATGCGGCTCAATCTGGGTGGTATAGGGATTGAACGAAAGACCCAGGGAGTTCACAAAATTCGCGCAGTGTTTTCGCCAGTCAATATCGGGATAAGCTATCATATGGGCATTATAATTGCCTACAGCACCGTTACATTTTGCGGCAATTAAAACTTCTGCCAATTGCTGCTGCGGCCGTTTTAGACGGGCTACAAAATTAATCAGTTCTTTGCCAATTGTAGTGGGTGTTGCCGGCTGGCCATGTGTTCGAGACAGCATGGCGATGCTGCCATGCTGCTTTCCAAGAAGCGTGATGCTTCCTGTAATTTCTGCCAAAGTAGGCAAAATCACATGCCCAATAGCCTCTTTCATCATGAGGGCGTAAGCAAGATTATTAATGTCTTCAGAAGTACAGGCAAAATGAATAAACCCTGTAATCTCACGTAATTCAAGGAATTCAGATTGTTCAAGTTTTTCTTTCAAGTAATATTCAACAGCTTTCACATCATGATTGATTTGCTTTTCATATTCCTTTACTTTTAAAGCTTCGCTTTCATCAAAATTGGTCAGCAGATCCTGCAGAAATGTTTTTTGTTGTGCTTTAAGCTTTGGTACTTCGCGGATTTTACTATTGGCAGCTAATGATTCAAGCCAGCGGATTTCAACCAGTAAGCGATAATAAGTCAGAGCAAATTCACTAAAATAAGCGCATAAAGGACGGGTTTTTTTGATATAGCGTCCGTCAATGGGCGATATGGCTGTTAAGGCAGATAGGGTCATTAGCAATTCTTGGCAATCAGAAATGCCCATATGATATTAGATGCGGACTAAGATGTGAATATTAAAACAGCACACATGCAATTCACAAAATAGGGTAATTTAAGTAGAATGACCTTCATTTTATTAAAACTGGGATAAGATATGGCGGTTACTGCATACACAATGGAATTTAAAGACTTGAACATCAATCATCTGCCCCAGGTTGGCGGAAAGAATGCCTCTTTAGGTGAGATGATAAGTCATTTGTCCTCAGCTGGCGTTGCAGTTCCCGGTGGTTTTGCCACAACCGCTGAAGCGTTTCAGGAATTTCTTTCCCATAATGGGTTAAACAGAAAAATTTCGGCATTATTGGAAAACTTGGATGTCGATGATGTCCGGCAACTCGCTTCAGTTGGGAAGCAAATCCGCGAGATGATCCTTAAATCTTCCTTTACTGGCGCTTTTGAGGATGAAATTCGCACTGCCTATTTAAATCTTGCAAACTCTATTGGGCATGAAAATTTCAGTGTTGCGGTTCGCTCTTCTGCGACTGCCGAAGATTTGCCTGACGCGTCTTTTGCAGGGCAACAGGAGACTCTGCTTAACATTTGCGGGATTGATGCGGTATTGCAGGCTATCAAAACTGTTTTTGCATCATTATATAATGATAGGGCAATTGCCTATCGCGTCCATCATGGGTTTGCCCATCAGGAAGTATCGCTCTCAGTCGGCATTCAACAAATGGTGCGCAGTGATCTTGCGGTAAGCGGCGTCATGTTCACCATGGATACCGAGTCGGGATTTGAGGACGTGGTTTTCATTACTTCTTCTTACGGCCTTGGGGAAATGGTGGTTCAGGGTGCTGTTAATCCCGATGAATTTTACGTATACAAGCCAGGGCTGCGCGCAGGAAAATCAGCCATTGTGCGCCGCAATTTAGGCACTAAAGCCTTAAAAATGGTCTATGACCAGGAAGGCGCGGAAAGGACGGTAAAAACCATTGCAGTTGAAGAGAAAGCCCAGCGGCAGTTTTCCCTGTCGTCAGAGGAAATTGAATTACTGGCTCGCCAGGCGCTGATTATTGAAGATCATTACGGCAGGCCAATGGATATAGAATGGGCTAAAGATGGAGTGAATGGCAATTTTTACATTCTGCAGGCCAGGCCCGAAACCGTGAAAAGCCGCGCCAGCAAGCAGGTTTTAGAACGATATCGTTTAAAGGAAACAGGAGTGATATTGGCAGAAGGGCGAAGCATTGGTCAGAGAATAGGGCAAGGGCGGGCTCGAGTGATCAAAGACATCAGTGAAATGCATCGGATTGAGCCGGGTGATATTCTGGTTTCAGATATGACGGATCCTGACTGGGAACCCGTAATGAAACGTGCTGCCGCCATCGTAACAAATCGCGGCGGGCGCACTTGCCATGCTGCTATTATTGCGCGGGAGCTTGGTATTCCAGCTGTAGTAGGGTGCGGGGATGCAACTCATTCAATCAGGGATGGCGAGGAAGTAACCGTGTCTTGTGCCGAGGGAGATAATGGTTATGTTTATCAGGGATTGCTGGCTTTTGAGCATACGAAATTAGATGTAGACACCATGCCTGAATTGCCCCTTAAAGTGATGCTGAATGTCGGAAATCCTGAACGTGCGTTTGCGTTTCAGGCGATTCCAAATTCAGGAGTTGGGTTAGCAAGGCTTGAATTTTTAATTTCCAATACAATTGGCATTCATCCAAAAGCTTTACTTCAATATGATTTCCTAAGCGATAAAGAATTGAAACAAACGATTGCTGATAAGACCGCGGCATATCCTTCCCCTGTGGAATTTTATATTGAGCGCTTAAAAGAGGGCATTGCAACCATTGCTGCAGCTTTTTATCCTAAACCCGTTATTGTCCGGCTTTCGGATTTTAAATCAAACGAATATGCCAATTTGATTGGCGGATATCTCTACGAGCCTCGTGAAGAAAATCCAATGCTTGGGTTTCGCGGCGCCTCAAGATACGTATCTTCCGATTTCGCAGACTGTTTTGCGCTGGAGTGTGAGGCGGTAAAAAGAGCTCGCGAACGCATGGGGTTTAAGAATGTGGAAATCATGATTCCTTTTGTGCGTACCGTTATGGAAGCGCAACAGGTGATTGCAATCTTGAAAGAACATGGTTTGGAGCGCACAAAAGAGGGATTGCGTATCATTATGATGTGCGAGCTTCCCGCAAACGCTTTACTGGCTCATGAGTTTTTAAAATATTTTGATGGCTTTTCTATTGGATCAAATGATTTGACCCAGTTGACACTTGGACTTGACAGGGATTCAGGATTAATTGCTTCCCAGTTTGATGAGCGGGACGACGCGGTCAAGATGCTCTTGCATATGGCTATTTCCGCCTGTAAAAAAGAAGGGAAATATATTGGCATTTGCGGGCAGGGGCCATCTGACCACCAGGATTTTGCTGAATGGCTAATGCAGGAGGGGATTGAAAGCATCTCACTGAATCCTGATTCTGTTCTGGAAACCTGCTTGTTTCTTGCAGAGCATAAGGCAGGATAACAATTCACGAATGCGACATGAACATGCAATCTAAATACAAGCGATATTGGTTTCTAACAGCCATTTTGTTTCCTGCCGTTGTGTATGCAGGAATGAGCGGTACCCATCTTGATCCGGTCGCGCCTGTTATTCTATGGGTTACCTTAATTTTTCTTTTTGGAATCATGGGCCGTTATTTTGCTCAGCGGCTTAACCAGCCAGGCGTTCTTGGCGAATTGGTGATGGGCGCGTTAGTCGGCAATCTTTGTTATTTTTTTGGGATGAATCTTGCTGTTATTTTGCGGGAAGGATCAGCAATTTTTAATATTATGCCGGATATGCTGCATGGGGTGGCGCTTCCTGAAGCCATCAAAATCAGCATCGCTAACAGCCATTACGCGGCGGAAGTGGCAACTGCCTTAAGCGGTTCCAACGCAATTGATTTGATTAAAACTGCATATATTGTTGATATTTTGTCCCGTTATGGCGTTATCTTTTTATTATTTATGGTGGGACTTGAAACTTCTGTCGAGGAGCTGAAACATACCGGTCGGGAGTCCATGCAGGTTGCTATTATAGGTGTGGTTGCCCCAATTATTCTTGGGCTGCTGACGATGTATATCCTTGCTCCTAACTCTACCTTTAAAGCAGATTTGTTTGTTGCTGCCACGCTTTCTGCTACCAGCGTAGGCATCACGGCGCGCGTTCTTAAAGAATTAAAAAAACTGCGGACTCGTGAGGCGAGGACCATTCTTGGTGCGGCAATGCTCGATGATATTCTGGGGCTGGTCATATTGGCCATAGTCAGCAGTATTGTGATAAGCGATGTCGTTGATTTGATGCAGGTAGCACAAATTATCATTTCTGCCATACTCTTTTTTTCTTTTTCATTGCTCATCGGGCCATGGGTTTTGCAACGGGCGGTGCAATATTTTCAATTCCTTGAAATTTGGGAAGTGAAATTATTTATTTCTTTTGTTTTTGTCATGCTTCTTGCCTGGCTTGCAACATTAGTGCAGCTTGCAACTATTATTGGTGCATTTGCCGCAGGCATTATCATTCATGATGGATTCTTTGAGCGGGAAAAAGATCATAAAAATGCCTTAAGTATTAAAGATCTGGTAGCGCCCCTGGAGTTCGTTTTGGCTCCTCTCTTTTTTATGCTCATTGGCATCCAGGTGAAAATAGAATTATTTTTCGATTGGCATGTGTTGTTAATGGCCAGTGGATTGATTGCTGCAGCCATTATTGGAAAATTATTAAGCGGGATAGGGGCAAACTCTCGTGATGACCGTTTTTTAATTGGAATGGGCATGGTTCCAAGGGGAGAGGTGGGATTGGTCTTTGCATCGATTGGGAGGTCGATAGGCGTTATTTCTGATCAGCTTTTTTCTGCGATTATTTTGATGGTGATGGTGACAACATTATTGGCTCCTCCCTGGCTTAAGTCACGCTATGGCAAAAAGAAGAGGAAACGCGATGCTTCCTGAAAAAAAACATATAATCGCTGAAATTCGCGAGGCTTTGGCTGAAGACATTGGAACCGGTGATGTAACTGCCTTGTTATTGCCCAGGGAACTGACCGTTACCGCTAAAATCATTTCCCGCGAAGCAATGCTTATATGCGGCATACCCTGGGTTGAGGCGGTCTTTGCGGAAATTGATCCTGAAATTGAACTCTCCTGGCAGGTTCGGGAGGGGTGCTTTCTGTCTGAACCTACAACACTTTGCCTCTTGCGCGGTAATGCTCGAAGTCTGTTGACAGCAGAGCGTACCGCACTGAATTTTATGCAAATGCTTTCTGCGACTGCCACTCAGACTTATCGTTTTCTTGAATGTTTAAAAGGGTATAAAACACGCTTGCTGGACACACGAAAAACATTGCCTGGTTTGCGAATGGCACAAAAATATGCAGTAGCCTGCGCAGGCGGGCTTAACCACCGCTTTGGTTTGTACGATGCTTTTCTAATTAAGGAAAATCATATCAAGGCGTGCGGTTCTATCAAGCGTGCTGTGGCAAAAGCAAAAGAAATACGAAGTGATCTTTTGATTGAAGTTGAAGTTGAAACACTGGAAGAATTTGAAGAGGCCTTATCCGCCAGGCCGCATCGCATCTTACTGGATAATTTCAGCCTTGATATGATAAAAAAGGCAGTCGCAATGAATCAGCCAAAGAACTGCGAGCTTGAGGCATCAGGCGGTATTCATCTGGAAACTGTATCCCAATTTGCAGAAACTGGAGTGGATTATATCTCTGTTGGCAGCATCACTAAATCCATAAAAGCCATCGACCTAAGCTTGCTGGTAGAATGACATGAATAAAAAAATTGTTTTAACAGGCGGCGGTACCGCAGGGCATGTAAATCCTAATATTGCCTTGATTGAAACACTACAGCAGCGCGGTTGGCAGGTTGAATATGTTGGATCAAAAGACGGCATTGAAAAAGAGATGATTTCCGCAATTCATATACCATACCATGCTGTGAGTTCAGGTAAGCTTCGTCGCTATTTCAGCTGGCAAAACTTTCAAGATCCCTTAAAAATTTTTCTTGGCATCATCCAGTCCTGGCGGTTGCTGCAACGATTAAAGCCCGATGTTGTATTTTCTAAAGGCGGGTTTGTTGCTTTCCCCGTCGTTGTTGGCGCCTGGTTAAACCGTATTCCTATAATTGCACATGAATCAGACATAACCCCGGGACTTGCAAATCGGTTGAGCTTTCCTTTTGTTGATAAAATTTGTCTGACCTTTGCCGCTGCAAAGAAACATTTTAAGAATATGCAGAAAGTTGAAATCACGGGTACACCGTTACGACAAGCTCTATTCTCAGGCAAAAAAGAAAACGGGCTTAGCCGCTGCCATTTTAACAATCAAAAGCCCTGTCTCCTGGTCATTGGGGGAAGTCAGGGAGCAAAATTATTAAATCTCTGTGTTCGCGAGGCAATAGACACCCTTTGCGAGCGCTTTCAGGTGATCCATCTCTGCGGCCGCGGGAAAGTTGATCCTGATTATTATGAAAAAACAGGTTATTATCAGCTTGAATATGCCGCGGAAGAACTGGCTGATTTTTTTGCGGCCAGTGATGTGGTGATTTCTCGCGCTGGCGCCAACGCGCTTTATGAAATACTGGCATTACAGAAACCTCACGTTCTGGTTCCGCTTTCTTCCAGCGTCAGCCGGGGCGATCAGGTGCAAAATGCCTGTTACTTTCAACAACAGGGGATCAGTCGGGTTATTAATGAAACAGAATTAGCAGCAGATACACTTTTGCAAGCTATTGACGAGGTTTATCAAAACAGGGAAGCAATTACTGCTAAAATTAAAAGTCTCCAGATTGATTCTGCGTCAAACCAAATTATCGGAATCCTTGAGGAAACTGTGCATGCCAAATCAAAGCGCTATGTATGAATTCATAAACAAGGAATGGGAGGAAAATATTATCCCAAACCTTTGCGAATTTATAAAAATACCCAATAAGTCACCGCATTTTGACATAGACTGGCATCAGCATGGACATATGAATAAGGCAGCAGAGCATCTTGCTGCCTGGTGCAGGGCAAATTCAGTTGAGGGGATGAAGCTCGATGTCCTGCGCCTTGAGGGCAGAACGCCGCTTATTTTAATAGATATTCCCGGACAATCGAATGACACAGTTTTATTATACGGCCACATGGACAAGCAACCTGAAATGGAAGGCTGGCACGATGGTTTAGGCCCCTGGAGTCCCGTTCTCAAAGAGGGACGCTTATATGGAAGGGGCAGCGCCGATGATGGATATGCTGTCTACTCGGCGTTGACAGCTATTCGCGCTTTAAAAACACACCATCTTTCTCATGACCGATGCGTGATCATCATTGAAGGCAGCGAAGAAAGCGGCAGCTGCGATCTGCCCCATTATATCAAGCAATTTAGAGATATAATCGGCGAGCCAAAACTGGTTATCTGCCTTGACTCAGGAGCCGGTAATTATGAACAGCTTTGGATAACTACCTCGCTGCGGGGTAATGTTGTAGGCGAATTGTCTGCCGCCTTGATTTCAGAGGGGGTTCATTCAGGCAGCGCAAGCGGTATTGTTGCCGACAGTTTCAGGGTCATCAGGCAGTTAATCAGCCGTCTTGAAAATCAGGAAACCGGGGAAATCATTCTCGATGAATTATATTGCGAGATTCCTCCGCAGCGCGTGAATGAGGCTGCAAAATGTGCTGAAGTTTTGGGCGACGCAGTATTTACTGCATTTCCGCTGCACGAGGGAGTTAAACCTTTGGATTCAGATTGTCAGCAATTGATTTTAAATCGCACGTGGAGACCTTATTTGGCCGTAACCGGCGCCAATGGCCTTCCTCCTGTCGCTGATGCCGGTAATGTCTTAAGACCATACACGAGCGTCAAACTGTCCATGCGATTACCGCCCTTGGTTGATGCTGAAAAAGCAGCGCAGGTAATGCAAAAAGTGCTGACCGGGGATCCGCCCTATCAGGCAAAAATTTCCTTTCATATCACAGATAGCGCAGAAGGATGGCATGCGCCTTTAATGGCCAAGTGGCTGCAAAAAGCCATTTTTGACTCATCAATGAAATACTTTAATAAACCCCCTGTTTACATGGGGGAAGGCGGCACTATCCCATTTATGGCAATGCTTGGCAAGCAGTTTCCTAAAGCCCAGTTTATGATTACCGGCGTTTTGGGCCCCCATTCCAATGCACATGGCCCGAATGAATTTCTGCACTTGGATATGGCAAAAAAAATCACGGCCTGTATATCCGATGTTCTCCACCAACAATTTTTGCATAAAGACCTTGAGTGAATACAAAAACTCGACATTCAGGACATTTCATGGTTTAATTTTTTAAGTTCCTGAAAGAAAACAGGAACTTGAATTTAAGTCCAATCTAAAATAAGGAAATTTTCATGAAAGCAATCGTCTTGTCTCTTTTTATTGCATTGTGTACTCCTGTCTTATGTGCAGCCGCTACGGAGCCTGCGGCCAGCTCGTCTCAAGTTTCCTCAGCTAAAATTAACATTAATCAGGCAGATGCAAAAGCGCTCGCGCATTCCTTTAAAGGAATAGGAAAAAAGCGTGCGGAAGCCATAGTCCAGTATCGCAATGAACATGGCCCTTTCAAATCACTTGAAACGTTGGCTCGCGTCCATGGTTTGGGTGAAAAGTTTGTCAAAGCGCATCTGGTTGAACTCGAAGCGGTCTTTGCGGTAGAATAGTTCGATTTCAGAGGGTTCAATTTGGAGCATTAACTGAGTTAATGCATTAGCCAGGATTATTTCGATATTCTGCGTCCAGCATGCCTCTCGTCCAACGTTCGTTTAATCTTTCTCCTATCTTTTTTCTCCTTCTGCAGGAGAAAAGCGGTAAGAGGCTCGATGGGATAAAATTAAACGAATGTTGTATTCAGTATATAGTCATTTTTTATTCTAGAAATTCTTGCTAAAGATCAGTCGATTTTTATCCAAAATTGAGTTAAAGTGCACACCAAAAAAAAGAGGAAACAGAACACATGTTCAGGAAGTTGAGAGGTATATTCTCCAATGATTTGTCAATTGATCTTGGGACGGCTAACACGCTGATTTATGTGCGGGACAAAGGCATCGTACTTAATGAGCCTTCTGTTGTGGCTCTGCGCAATGAGTCTGGTCAAAAGCGGGTTGCAGCCGTAGGGTTGGAAGCAAAACGAATGCTGGGTCGAACGCCTGGCAATATCAATGCCATAAGGCCGATGAAGGATGGCGTGATCGCGGATTTTTTTGTAACAGAAAAAATGCTTCAGCATTTTATTCATAAGGTTCATGAAAATCGCTTTTTACGGCCAAGCCCCAGGGTGCTGGTGTGTGTGCCTTGTGGTTCAACACAAGTTGAAAGGCGCGCTATTCGTGAGTCTGCCATGGGGGCTGGTGCGCGTGAAGTATTTTTAATAGAAGAACCGATGGCCGCGGCCCTGGGTTCTGGTATGCCGGTTGAGGAAGCCAGCGGCTCGATGGTCGTCGATATTGGCGGCGGAACCACAGAAGTGGCAATTATCTCTTTAAGCGGAATTGTTTATCACCAATCTGTCCGCATTGGAGGTGACAAGTTTGATGATGCTATTGTATCTTACGTTCGCCGTAATTACGGTACTCTGATTGGCGAAACCACCGCAGAACGTATCAAACATGAAATTGGCTCCGCATTTCCCAGCCGCGATTTATTCGAAATTGAAGTGCGCGGAAGAAACTTGGCTGAAGGTGTTCCCCGCAGTTTTACGTTAACCAGCGCTGAAATTTTGGAAGCCTTGCAGGAACCACTATCCGGGATTGTAGGCGCTGTGAGAGCTGCTCTGGAGCTGGCCCCTCCTGAGCTTGCTGCGGATATAGCTGAACGCGGCATGGTGCTGACAGGCGGCGGAGCATTGTTAAAAAATATGGACACTTTGCTTATGGAAGAAACCGGCTTGCCGGTACTTGTTGCAGAAGATCCCCTGACTTGCGTGGCAAGAGGCGGTGGCAAAGCGTTGGAAACCATGGATTTGCGCGGCGGTGATTTCCTTTCAACCGAATAATTCACGTAACCGGCTTTTTACGCACGGCAAGCACGCAACTTTAAGTTTCGTGCTTGCCGTGGTTTTGTCGTTTACGGTCATGATTGCAGATTTTCATTACCGTTATCTTGATGGACTGAGATGCGGCGTGTCGCTATTTGTTGCCCCGCTGCAGTATGCAGTTGACTATCCAGTGCGTATTATTAGCTGGGTGCGTTCTATGGTCGGCAGCAAAAAGGCATTAATTGATGAAAATATGCACCTTCGTTATTTACAGACCATGCTTGAGGCGCAATTGCAGAAACTGCGGGTGATTCGTAATGAAAATTCCCAGTTAAAAGAATTGCTGCTGGCGACGGCAAATCAAAATATTCAAGCGATGGCTGCGGAGATTCTGGCCGTAGATACGAGCTCATCCCGACAATTGCTTGTGCTCAATAAGGGTAAACGTGATGGGGTTTTCCCGGGGCAGCCTGTACTTGATGCAAAAGGCGTTATGGGTCAAATTATTGATGTCGGCACGATGACCAGCACGGTCTTATTAATTTCCGATTCCAAAAGCGCCGTGCCTGTGCGAAACAACCGCACTGGTGAACGTGCGATTCTCGTTGGAACAAACAATATCAGTGAATTGTCACTGATTAATCTTCCAAAAACGTCCTCCATTGTTGAAGGTGATCTCTTGGTTACTTCCGGTTTGGGTCGGCGCTATCCGGAAGGATATCCGGTTGGCCGGGTTAGGGAAATAAAAAATATACCGGGCGAAGAGTTTATCATTGTGAATGTAGAGCCGATTGCGATGCTCAACCGCAACCGCTTGGTACTGTTATTATGGCAGGGAGAAGAACATGCAAAGCTGAGCGAAGAAATCAATGAACGGATTAAAGTTCAGGATGAGACGCATGACTGATCGGGACTATGTATGATTTTTTTAAAACCGCGCTTTTTATTACTGCTCTCCCTCAGTTTTGTTCTGGCTATTATTCCCTTGCCGGAATTTCTTGGGGATTTAAGGCCGTCATGGGCGTTTATATTGGTTCTTTATCTTCAATTTTTTATGCCCCAATATTTTAACGTCGCGGCAGTATTTTTAATTGGATTGTGTCTTGATGTTTTACTCGTGACAACGCTTGGCGAACATGCCTTTTCAATGCTTTTGACGACCTGGCTTGCCGCAAGCAAAGCGCGCCGGTTTAGCTTTTTTTCCCCGACTCAGCAAATTATTCTTGTAGGCTTTTTTTGTTATGTATATCAATTCTTGCTTATTATACTGGATGCCTTCCAGGGGTATCATTATGAGTTTTGGCCCGGTTTATGCCGCGCTGCAATGACTATGTTGTTGTGGCCCTGGTTTAAAAGCCTGGCTGATAAAATCCTTTTGCCGAAACTATTTGTTCATCCGTAAGGGTTCGGAATGAAAAATTCTGTTTCGCATGCTATGATGACCCACTTTAACAGACAAAGAGGTTCTAATGATGTTTGATAAGATACAAGTACCCCGTGAAGGCGAAGCAATCACATTAAACTCTAATTCAACACTCAATGTTCCAGAGCAACCAATTATTCCATATATTGAAGGTGATGGGATAGGTGTTGATGTAAGTCCCGTCATGATCCAGGTTGTCGATGCGGCAGTAAAAAAGGCCTATGAAGGTAAAAGAAAAATCTCCTGGATGGAAATTTATGCTGGAGAGAAAGCAGTTAAAGTTTATGGCAAGGATAAGTGGCTGCCAGATGAGACGTTACAGGCAATTAAGCAATTTCTCGTATCCATAAAAGGCCCTCTTACTACCCCTGTGGGCGGCGGGATTCGTTCTTTAAACGTAACCATTCGCCAGGAACTTGATCTTTATGTCTGCCTGCGGCCTGTGCGCTATTTTTCCGGTACGCCAAGTCCAGTAAAAGAACCCTGGAATACAGATATAGTCATTTTCCGTGAAAATTCTGAAGATATCTATGCAGGTATTGAATGGCAAGCCGACAGTAAGGAAGCCAATAAAGTCATTCGGTTTTTACAGGAAGAGATGGGCGTCAAAAAAATCCGCTTTCCAGAGCACTGCGGCATCGGCATTAAACCTGTATCTAAAGCAGGGACTTCAAGGCTAGTTAAGGCGGCAATCCAATATGCTATTGATAACAACCGTGATTCGGTAACTCTCGTCCACAAAGGTAACATTATGAAGTTTACTGAAGGCGCCTTTAAAGAATGGGGATATCAGGTTGCCAAGGATGATTTTGATGCTGTTGAATTTGAGGGCGGGCCTTGGCTTGAAGTTAAAAACCCCAAAAATGGCCAATCCATTATCATTAAAGATGTTATTGCCGATGCTTTTTTGCAGCAAATTTTATTGCGGCCTGAAGAATACAGTGTCGTTGCAACGCTGAATCTGAACGGTGACTATATTTCGGATGCCCTGGCAGCTCAAGTGGGTGGTATTGGAATTGCACCCGGAGCTAATATGAGTGATAGCGTTGCCGTATTCGAAGCAACACATGGAACGGCACCAAAATATGCCGGACAAAATAAAGTCAATCCAGGCTCGATTATTTTATCTGCAGAAATGATGCTTCGTCATCTTGGCTGGAAGGAAGCAGCTGACTTAATCATTCAAGGCGTTGAAGGAGCCATTCAGGCAAAGACAGTAACTTATGATTTTGCGCGCTTAATGGAGGATGCAACTTGTGTGAGTTGCTCAGGTTTTGGTGAAGCCGTTATCAGTCATATGTAAATTTAAAAAGGGCATGGCCTGGTTAGCCGTGCCCAACTCAAAATCATCCTCAAGATAAAACTCTAACAACCCCTCCCATCCCTTCTTGCACCCGGATATATGATTCAGAAATGTTTAAAATATAATCATAGCACATCCAGATTGATTTTTTAAATTTAAACAAGTTGTTATATATTTTTTCATAATCACTTCAAATATTTTAAACATGTATGCGTTTTCTTATGAAGTTTAGGGTATATTTACTGGCTAAATTCATCTTGAAAGTCTATAAATTTAATAAAGGGTGTTTGTCATGAGTAGGTGGTATTTGGGGGAAATTGTAGAGCATAAGACCGCGGAATCTAAAGCCGCTCCGGCTCTTAAAGAACCCAGAAAATATAAGGTCATTTTACTGAATGACGATTATACCCCAATGGATTTTGTAGTTGAGGTATTGAGACGATTTTTTCATTTTAATGAAGAAACCGCAGTACAGGTGATGCTACAGGTACATTTCCAAGGACGCGGTGTTTGCGGCAGATTTACACGGGATATAGCCGAAACCAAAGTAGCCCTGGTCAACGATTACGCCAGGAAAAATGAACATCCATTGCTATGCAGCATGGAACCGGATTGAAGCATTGCTGGATAGGAGGAGCAGCGACCATGTTAAACAAAGAGCTTGAATTCACCTTAAATCTGGCTTTTAAAGAAGCAAAAGAAAAACGTCATGAATTTATGACGGTAGAACATTTGCTCTTATCGCTGCTTGACAATCCAGCAGCAGGAAATGTGCTGCAGGCTTGCGATGCTAATATTGAAGCCTTGCGCCGTGATTTAACTGAATTTATTGATGAAACAACGCCGAGAATCCCCGAAGATGAGATGGACAGGGAAACACAGCCGACGCTTGGTTTTCAGCGTGTTCTGCAGCGGGCAGTTTTCCACGTGCAGTCTGCAGGTAAAACTGAAGTAAGCGGGGCTAATGTATTGGCGGCTATATTCAGTGAGCAAGAGAGTCAGGCTGTCTATTTCCTGCGCCGAGAAAACATCACAAGGCTTGATGTGATCAATTACATATCTCACGGGGTTTCCAAATATCAGAATAATGATTTGCAGGACAATATGAATTCGGCTATGGATGAAGATATGATGACTGCCGAGGGTAATGAGTCTCCCTTGGAAAGCTATTGTATGAATCTCAACAAGCGCGCCAGAATGGGTAAAATCGACCCCCTAATCGGACGCAATGAAGAAATTCAGCGTACTATTCAAGTTTTATGCCGTAGGCGAAAAAACAATCCCCTGCTGGTTGGTGAAGCCGGCGTTGGAAAAACCGCGATTGCAGAAGGCCTTGCCCGCCGAATTGTAGACGGCCAAGTCCCAGAAGCCATTAAAAAATGTGTTGTTTATTCTCTGGATTTAGGGGCGCTTTTGGCTGGAACAAAATACCGGGGAGATTTTGAAAAACGTCTGAAAGCTGTGTTAAAACAGCTTGGCGAACATGATGGCGGAATTCTATTTATCGATGAAATTCATACCATCATCGGAGCAGGGGCAGCTTCCGGCGGTGTGATGGATGCTTCAAATTTAATTAAGCCTCTCTTGGCCAACGGTGAATTGAAATGCATTGGTTCGACAACCTATCAGGAGTATCGTGGAATTTTTGAGAAAGACCGTGCCTTAGCCAGGCGTTTCCAAAAAATTGATATCTCAGAACCGAGCGTTGATGAGACATTTGAAATTTTAAAAGGGCTTAAAGGAAGGCTTGAGTCACATCACAATGTTAAGTTTACGATTCCAGCGCTTCGTGCTGCCGCAGAGTTATCGGCAAAATACATCAACGATCGCTTTTTACCGGATAAAGCCATTGATGTGGTCGATGAGGCTGGCGCATATCAGAATTTATTATCTGCGAATAAACGTAAGAAAATCATCAGTGTGACTGAAATTGAAAATGTGGTTGCTAAAATTGCAAGGATTCCGCTCAAAAAAGTTTCAGCGCGTGACAAAGATACCCTTCGCAACCTGGAACGAGATTTAAAATTGTTGGTTTACGGACAAGATGATGCCATAACGGCATTGGCATCGGCTATTAAATTAGCCCGTTCAGGTCTCAGGGAGCCGCAAAAACCTGTTGGCTGTTTTCTCTTTGCAGGTCCCACAGGAGTCGGTAAAACAGAAGTAACCCGACAATTGGCAAACGTTTTGGGGATTGAATTATTGCGCTTTGATATGTCTGAGTACATGGAAAAACACACGGTTTCTCGTTTAATTGGCGCACCTCCTGGCTATGTGGGATATGATCAGGGAGGTTTGTTGACTGAAGCGGTTACCAAAAACCCTCACTCAGTGGTATTGCTTGATGAAATTGAAAAGGCTCACCCTGATGTGTTCAATCTTTTATTGCAAATCATGGATCATGGCACATTAACCGATACAAACGGCCGGCAGGCAGATTTCAGGCACGTGATTTTGGTCATGACCAGTAATGCTGGTGCCCAGGAAATCAGCAGAAACTCTATTGGCTTTTCTCAGCAGGATAACAGCGATGACGGGATGGCAGCGATTAAACGTCAATTCAGCCCGGAATTTAGAAACCGCCTGGATGCCATCATCAACTTCACGGCACTGGATGTAAAAACCATTGGACTTGTCGTCGACAAGTTTATCATGGAACTTGAAGAACAACTGAGTAATAAAGGCGTGACGTTTAAGGTTGAGCAACCTGCACGGGAGTGGTTGATTGAACACGGCTACAACAAAACCATGGGCGCACGCCCAATGGCACGCCTTATCCAAGATAATGTTAAAAAACCTTTGGCTGAAGAGTTACTCTTTGGAAAATTAACCAATGGCGGCCATGTGATTTTGAAAATGAAAGACGGCAAACTCTATTTTGAAACCTACAGCCACCGCGAAGGAGTGCCGAACTAGCCTGAGGCTGGCTCTATCGTGGAAAGCTTACATTTCAAGTGTGGTTCGGCTAAAATGAACCCTATTTAGATGTTAAAATGATAAAAAGACATGCTGAGTGTCATTATAATTGCCAAAAATGAAGAGTTGAATATTAGACGCTGTCTAGAGTCAGTAAGCTTTGCAGGTGAAATCATTGTTCTGGATTCAGGCAGTAGCGATAGCACGGTGCAAATCGCTAAAGAATATACAGATAAAGTATACGAAACAGATTGGCAGGGATATGGGGTTCAAAAACAACGTGCCCTGGCTTATGCCTCAGGGGAATGGGTTTTAAATCTAGATGCCGACGAATCGGTTGATGAATTGCTTAAAAATGCTATTGAAAAAGCCATTCAATCCAATAAGGCAGATGCTTACCGCATCCCAATCCGTATGTATTTTTATAACAAGGCTTTGCGATACTCTTCAAGTCCCAAACGGCATATCCGCTTATTCAAACGACAGGGTGCAAGATACAGCCATGATATTGTCCATGAAAAAATTATTCTGCCAAAGGATGCAAGAATCGGTAAAATCAGTACGCCCATCCGCCATCATTCCTTTCGTGATTTAAGTCACGCGCTTTACAAGCTAAACCGGTATTCTTCTTACAGCGCAAAAATACGCATTAAGGAAAAAAAGAAAATCAGCTTTACTAAAACTGCTGTTGGAACCGTGTGGATGTTTTTTCGCTGCTTTGTATTGCAAAGGGGATTTCTTGATGGGAAAGAAGGGTTTATTTTTGCGGTGATGAATGCTCAGGGGACGTTGTATCGTGGATTGAAGCAACTCTATCCTGATCACTTGATTGATGAATTGCCTGACGTGGAGGATAAGAAAGCATGATGTCAGCTCAGCAAAGGATTTTGCAAACAGCTTCTTTTCAAACCTTGATAACAGCATCTCTCGGGCTTTTGTTTTTGGCTTTGCCCATCAGCTCCACAGCAAAAAGTATTTTTTTAGTCTCTTCAGTTATTCTCGTTTTATCTTGGCCTGCTCATCGGGAGCAATTACGCGATGTTTTTTCCCATGGCTGGTGCAAGGCTGCGTTATTTTTATTTTTTATAGCGCTTATTGCCTGCCTGTGGAGTCCTGCTTTATACAGCGAAAGGATACTGGTGCTTGAAAAATACAGTAAATTATTGTTTCTTCCCATCCTTGCTGTTGGCTTTCGTGATGAGAACACAAGAAAATACGCGCTCAATGCTTTTTTATTGGCGATGACCATAACCGCACTTGTTTCAATTTATAAATATTGGAGTGTTTCCCCATTTGGTATTGACGATCCCGGTCATGTATTTCGTAACCATATCATGACAGGTTATATGATAGCGTTTTCTGCTTATCTGTCCCTGTTATTAGCCTTTCGCCAAGCAGGAAGAAATCGCCTCATTTATGGATTGCTGTTTGGTTTATTCAGTTATCAGATTTGGTTTGTGAATACGGGGCGTACGGGGTATGTCATTTATCTTATTCTTCTCATCTTGTTCATTGTGCAATTTTTTTCGTGGAGGCAAGGTCTGCTTGTTCTTTTGATATCCTGTTCTTTACTGGCAATCATTTACTATGAACATCCTGGCATACAAACCAGAGTTGAACAGATAGTCGAAGATTTGCAAAGTTATAGCCAGAATCAAAAAGACACATCAGTAGGGTATCGATTACAGTTTCATTCTTTTGCCAGGCAATTATTTATGCACCAGCCCTATTGGGGTAATGGAACCGGTAGTTTTACTTATTTATTCAGCGAATTGAAACCCGTGCCTTCATGGGATAGAAGGCTTCTTGAGCCTCATAGTTTTTACTGGCTTGTTGCTGCGGAATTTGGCCTTGTTGGAATTTCTGCCTTGCTGTTTTTCTTTGCCAGTTTACTGGCAGCTGCTTATCGACTGGATACTATGAGAGCAATGGCATTTGCTATTCTTTTGCCGTTTATGGCGGGGAACCTGTCTGATTCTTTACTGTTTTATTCAGGCTCAGGTTATTTCTTTATTTTATTTATGGCATTATGCTTGGGAGAGGCTCTTGGGCGGCAAAAAAAATTGCAGGAGGGAGCAAATCGACAGGCGTAAGCCTCAAAAAGCGAGCTTTAGCTGCTCCCAATACTGATTATAAAGTGTCGCGGTTTTATCCCCCACGTCGCGTTGAAAATAACCTTTTTTCAGAATTTCTTCTGAGGGATAGACCACTTGGTTTTGGCTAATCGCTTTCGGCAGTAATGCCTTGCCCTTCCGGTTCGTGATGGCATGGCCTTCTTTTAGCGCGACTTTCGCTGCAATATCACCGCGCAGTAAAAAATTAATGAATTGGTAGGCCTCTATCGGATGAGGTGGATTTTTGGGAATTGCAAGGCAATCAATCCAGATAACAAATCCATCTTTAGGATAAACAAACTGAACTTGCTTATTTTCCTGATTAGCCTTAAAAGCATCTCCATTCCAGGCAGATCCGGCTATTGCATCTTCATCAATCATAATTGCCATCACGCTTTCGCTGGCAAAAAGCTTAATATTGGGAACCAGGGTCAATAATTTTAAGTAAGCTTTGTGAATATGGGCAGGTGTTTTATCATTGGGATGATAACCAAGACTTAAGAGAGCTATGGAAAATACTTCACGGGGGTCATCTAATAATAAAAGTTTATTTTTCCAGCGCCGATCCCATAGGTCGCCCCAATATTCAGGAGGATTTTGAACCCGGTCCTTGTTATAAAAAATTCCCGTAGCACCCCAGATGAAAGGTACACTGTATTGGTTGCCTCTATCAAATTCGTTCGTTGTAAAAAAAGGTTCGAGATTACTGATATTTGGCAGTTTTTCATGGTTCAATTCAGTGAGCATGCCTTGTTTTTTCATGCGCTCGACATAATATCCTGAAGGAAGGATCACATCATATGGGTTTTTTCTGCTTGCTTTTAATTTGGCAAACATTGTCTCATTGCTGTCGTAGGTAGAAAAGTTCACGTGAATGCCGGTTTCTTTCTCAAATTGATGAATAACCTTTTTGGGAATTTCGCCGCCCCAAACATAGACGTTAACAATTTTTTCTGCATGAAGGGGATTGGCAAGGAAAGCCAGCAATATCAGGCTAAAAAAACAGCTCTTCATAATAGCTCATCACCAGAAAGTTGATTCTGGGGAAAGTACTTAAGTCTCATATTGATTTCCTTGTTAGCTGATGAGCCGTGACAACCAGAGCCATTGAGATAAAAAATGTTATGGAACACAGTGCATTTAGTTCTGGCGTGACTCCTGCTCGTACTAAAGAAAAAATTGTAAGCGGCAGAATGTTATAATCTGGTCCTGCCACAAAGTAACTGATAATGACATCATCGAAAGATAAAGTAAAACAGAGCAAAAAGGCGCTCATGACGGCAGGCCATAATAAGGGCAATAACACTTTCACCAAAGCGGTCAATCGGCTTGCGCCCAGGTCCAGTGCGCAAAAATAAATATTGGCATCCAGGGTGTGGATACGGCTATTGATGGTTAACACGACAAATGGGATGCAAAAAGTAATGTGTGCGATCAATAAGCTGAAAAAACCTAATGGAATGGACATCACATTAAAAAATATCAGAAGTGCCACGCCCAACACCAAGTCAGGAATGATGATGAGAAGCAGTAAAATTGCAAACAGAGAACGCCTGTGCCGGCTCCCATATAAAAATAAGTGGACACATGCCAGTAAGCCGAGAATTGATGCAATAAGAGAAGCGCTCAATCCTAAAAAAACCGAATTTAAAAAGGCGGACCAAAGTTCATAATCATGAAAGAGTTCAATATACCAACGAAATGAAAAGCCTTTCCACTGCAGAGAAAATTTGGCCTGGTTCACTGAAAAGACAACCAGCACTAAAATCGGAAAATAGAGTAAGCCATAAACCGCAGCCAGGTATGTTTTTTGCAAAAACGATTTCAATGAATCATCTCCCTGCTATGCCTGCGATAGAATAACAGCAGTAACAATAATAATGCAGTTAATACAGTGCTGGTCGCGGCACCCTGTGGCCAGTTTTCTAATACTAAAAACTGGCTTTGAATCATGTTGCCGAGCAAAATGGATCTCGCACCGCCCAAAATGTTTGGGATGTAAAATAATGTCATGGCAGGCAGCATAACCAACAGGCATCCTGAAATAATTCCTGGTGCCGTATTGGGCAAAAATACCCGAAAAAAGATAGACCATTTGTTTGCGCCCAGATCTTTAGCGGCTTCGATTAGACGAAAATCAAACCGCTCCATATTGGTAAAGATTGGCAAAACCATAAAAGGAAAAAGGTTATATACGAGTCCGCTGAGAACCGCAAAATTGGTATAAAGCAAGGTAAGAGGCTCACTGATAAGGTGTAGCTTAAGCAAAATAGTATTCAAAATACCCTTGAATTTTAGTATGGCCATAAGCGCATAAGTGCGGACAAGCGAGCTTGTCCAGAAAGGAATGATGATTAAGATCAATAATGCGGATTGATGTTTTGATTTCACCAGCAAATAACTGAATGGATAAGCGAGCAATAAACAAAAAAAGGTCGTTACTGCGGCCATTAAGGCAGAGCGCAGGAAGACTTTACCAAAAACAGGAGATAACAAATTATAATAATTTTCCAGTGTAAAAGGCAGGGAAACAAGATGCTTCGGATCTTTCGTCAGAAAGCTTGCAAACAAGATCAAACCAAACGGAAGCAAGCTGAATACAATAAGCCATATGTAGATAAAATAAATTGACCAAGGCCTAGTTTTCATAAGGCAATAACACTTCCCAGCCAGAGAACCAATGCACCCATACACTCTCATTGAGGGTGTATTCCAATTTATCATCATCTTCATCAAAAAACTCTGAGGCGTTGATGATTTTGCCTGATGTGAGCTGAACCTTCAGGTCAACAGTTGAGCCTTTATAAATAATATCGACGATTTTTCCAGGCAACATTCCTGCGGGATCTGAAACCTCATGCGGTTCCCAGACGCGAATGTCCTCCGGGCGAATCATTAAATGAACCTTGTCCCCGACTTGAAAACCGCCTGAGTTTTTGCATTGAAACGGAATAGATTCTATTTCAGTCCATAGGCTGTCGTCTGTTAATGCTTTGACTTCAATATCAAATATATTGGCTTCTCCGATAAAACCGGCAACATATAAATTGCTTGGTGTTTCATAAACCTCTCGTGGAGTTCCGATTTGTTCGATGTGCCCATGATTAAATATGACAATGCGATCAGACATGGACAGCGCTTCTTCCTGATCATGAGTAACAAAAATGAATGTCATGTTCAGGGTTTTTTGCAATTGCTTCAGATCATATTGCATGGCTTTTCGCAAGCGATAATCCAGAGAGCTTAACGGTTCATCAAGCAATAAAACCTGAGGGCGGTTAATAATTGCCCGTGCTATGGCAACTCGTTGTTGCTGGCCGCCGCTTAATTGTTTTATTCTTCGTTGAGAAAAAGCCTCAAGACGAACCAATTTCAACGCTTCATCAACACGGGTGATGATTTCATCCTCGGCCACGCCCTTGCAGCGCAAGGCAAAAGCTACATTCTCAAAGACAGAGAGATGGGGAAACAAGGCATAACTTTGAAATACCGTATGAACATCCCGTTTTTGTGGAGGCAGGTGATTAACACATTGCCCATTAATCAATATACGGCCAGATGAAGGTTGTTCAAAACCCGATATCATGCGCAGAAGGGTTGTCTTTCCACAACCTGAAGGGCCGAGTAGAGTTAAAAACTCGCCTGCATAAACCGACAAAGAAATGTTGTCCAATATGGCAGCAGATCCATATGACTTGTTAAGTTGTTGAATTTCAATGAGAGGTTTTGGCATTTTCAGTTTAAAAGAAATTACAACGTATGAAATTCAGACGTTGCTCTATAGGGTTTAAAAAGGATGCGATTATGATGGTTCGCACATAAGTTGTCCAGTATAGTGAAAGAATTTTAGTCTATATCTTTAAAAAAATTACGCAGGTTTACATACAGGATAGCCAGGAAGATTACCAGGCCGCCACTCGCTCTTCAAAAGTCTGTAAACTGCAGACTTCAGAGACGCCGCCGTTGTTACAGATAACCAGGCCGGATCGTATATCGGTGGTTAGAACGCCGCCTTTCCATAAACAGCAACCCTCAAGCTTTTGTAAATCCATCACTGCATGACGCGTGCAATAGCAGGAAGAATAATAACCGTTTTTGCACACAAAGCGTCCGGCAGAAGAGTCGCAGTAATGTATGCCTCCCATATTTTCACAGCAGCCCGGACAGGAGCTATATTGAGGCGGTGTGGGCTTTGGGCAGGGGTTCGTGCAGTAATCATTGACACAGGAATTCTGTGCTGATGCGGCAAGCGCCGCAAGCAATAAGAAGAATACAGGCAAACGTAAAAGTCGCATTGTTAACCTTTTTGTTAGGATTAAATTTAGGATATCACATACATCCGGCAAATCAATTTTTAGCGAACAGTTATCAGTGCTCCTCTAATAATGCCTTATCAGACGATTCCAAATCTACAGATTCTATTTTTTGGAATCGCTGGGTAATTTTTTTTGCAGATGTGTTCACTTCACTGACATCCTGATGGGCCAGATCAATATGCTTGGATAATTTATCCATGCGTTTTTCAAAACGTTGAAAATCATCAGCCAATGAGTGGAGATGTTTTTGAATAATATGGACTTGTTTACGGGTGGCATCATCTTTTAAGACTGCTTTGGCAGTGGTCAGTACTGCCATTAAAGTGCTGGGCGATACAATCCAGACTTTCAAACGCTGAGCGAGACTGACGATTTCGGGATAATTGGCGTGCACTTCTGCAAAAATGGCTTCTGCCGGAAGAAACATGACGGCGCCATCGCTAGTTTCATTGGGAACAATATATTTTTCAGCAATATCTTTAATATGTTTTTGTAAATCCTGTCGAAACTGCTGCTGCAATGATTTTTTTTCAGTTACGCTGATATCAGCGTTCATCAATTTTTGATAAGTTTCCAAAGGAAATTTCGCATCAATTACGACATTTCCTGTAGGTTCTGGCAGAAACAAAATACAGTCTGCCCTTTTTTGATTGCTTAAGGTGTATTGCATCGCATAATGTGTTTTCGGAAGCACATTGGCGATCAAAGTGGATAACTGCACTTCGCCAAACGCACCCCGGGCGCGTTTATCCACCAAGACATCTTGAAGGCTTACCACGTGGGTTGATAATTCAGTAATTTTTTTCTGCGCCTCATCAATAATGGTCAGGCGGCGAACAACATCAGTGAAAGTAGTCGAAGTTTTTTCAAATCCTTCAGTCAGGCGATGGTTAACCTGCTGCGTGAGCGCTTGCAGATGATTGCGGATTTCTTCGGTCAGGGCATGCAGATGGGAACTTAAAGCATTGGCATGCTGCTTAAAGCTATGGTTTATTTGTTCACGAACGTCCGTCATCTGGCGCTGCATTGTTTCAGCAATGAGTTGCTGGCTGGTCAGATGGCCTTGGGAGATTTTCTCATAAACTGCCTGTTGGTTGCTCAGGTAGGCATTTTGTACATCCAGTTGCAGCTGATGAAGCGTTGCAGTCAATATTTGCTGAACGCGGCTTTGCCGCAAAAGAAGAAAAACAAGAATCATAAGTTGCAGAAATAAGCCGGTAATGAGCAGTATGCCAATAAGATTTAAGTTGATCATAAAAAATAGCGTTCATTGAAATTCATCAGTATACCCCGGCAAATAATAAGCGCACAGCCCCTAACTGCGCCGTTCAAAAAGCATCCAATAAACGAGTGAACCCAATACCATTCCGAGTACAAAATATAAAGGATCTGGATTGCCGGTGGAAAGAGCAGTGATCGATGGACCAGGACAGTAGCCTGTGGAACCCCAACCTATACCGAAGATAATGCTGCCAATAATGAGGCCTTTTGTAATATTGGTTTTTTGAGGGATATGAAACACTTGCTCGAGAACCGGTTTTTTTGTTTTAAAAACCATCTGATACCCAATGAAAGCTGTGATAAGAGCCGTAATCATGACAACCAGCAAGGTTGGATCCCATGGCCCAAAAAAATCCAGGAAATTCAAAATCTTATATGGGTTTGTCATATTGGATATACTGAGTCCGGTTCCGAAGATCATCCCTGTAAAAAAAGCGGCTATTGAGCGGTTCATGATTAATAAACCCCTATGATGTGTCTGAAGACTATTGTTGTAATAACAGCGGATATAAAAAAAGTAAGGGTTGCAACGATGGAGCGTGCGGATAAACGGGCAATGCCGCAAATGCCGTGCCCTGCAGTACAACCATGCCCCATACGCGTTCCAAAGCCAACACAAAAACCGCCCAGCAACAAAATCATAACTGGATAATGGGTACGTAAGGAAAATTGAATGGCTGGAAACATCTGAAAAGATAACCCGCCGACAAGAAGGCCAAGAATAAAAGCAATGCGCCAGTATTCAGTTTTTTTTCCTGGAGGGCAAAGACCATGGACCATCCCGCTCACGCCTGCTATGCGGCCGTTCAACCACATCAGCAAAACCGCGCTAAGTCCTATTAAAAATCCTCCAATCAGGCCTTTATATGGGGTAAACATTGTATAATCCATTATATTGCTCTCTTTAAATCCCAAAATAACGGTATTACGATAATTGCAGTGATAAAATTAATGATATTCATTGGAATGCCAATTTTCAAAAAATCGCGAAATTGATAATTACCTGCATTATAGACATAAGTATTAGTCTGATAGCCAAGCGGGGTAGCAAAACTTGCGCTGGCAGCAAACATAATCGCGACGATAAAAGGCTCGGGATTTAAGCCTAATTTTATGGTAAGGCTGATAATCAGGGGGGTTATTAATACTGCTACCGCATTATTGGTCATGAACTCAGTTAAGATACTGGTCATCATATATATTGATGCAAGAATGGCCCTTGGGCCAAACTGAGCTGTAAAGGCTGCGGTATTTTGGACAATATATTCAGCAATCCCTGTATTTTCCATTGCGGTGGATAAACTGAGCATCCCAAAAATCAGCATTAGAATTCGCCAGTCGATTGATTCATAGGCTTTCTGGGCTGTAATGCAGTTTGTGACTATAACCAGTATGGCTCCTATCAAGGCAAGGCCAGTGATGGGCATAAAGTTCAGCGCTGAAAAAACAACAACGGAAATAATAGTAAAAAGCGCTATCAATCCTTTTTTATCGAATGACGTTTTTTTAAATTTTGTAAGGCTCAAGACTTCTTCATTTTTAAAAAAATCATCCAAGTCCTCATGTGTGCCCTCAATCAGCAACACATCACCAAATTTCAGGGGTATTTTGTAGAAGTTTTTTTTAATAATTTTATTGTCTCGATGGAGTGCCCAAATATGGCAGTTGTAACGCCGTCGGATCCATGACGAGCTGATGTGATGATTAATCAGCCTTGAGTCCGGGCCGACAATTCCTTCCATAATAATCGTCTCTTTAGTCTCTCGAAGAGCGGACAAACCTTCTCTTTCGCCTAAAATCAGTCCTTGTAATTTATTGATTGCTATTAATTTTTCCTTATTTGAGCGGATTAAAATCCTGTCGAACGGCTGCAATGGTATGGTTCTTAATAACAAGTTTATGTTTTTTTGAGGGGTAGGCAATGTTTCCGAAAGGCTCTTGTCCTTTCGGATAATATCGATTACAAAGCAATCTTTGCTCTCTGGAAACCCCAGTTCATCCAGGGTTTTACCAATTGCCCTCGAATCTGGCAAGACCATTGCATTGGCAATAAAATGCTTGTTTCCATTCTCAGGTGTAAATATTTCTTCGGTGAATAATGGCCGAACGGGCAGCAATCTGTGGCCGAATGCTAAAAGAAACAGGATGCCAACAGCTGCCATGATTAATCCCGGAATAGTAATATCAAATATATTAAATGAAGGAACATCTGATGAGATAACAATTCCATTGACCAGCAAATTGGTCGATGTTCCAATTAAAGTGCAAGTCCCTCCCATGATGGCAATATAAGAGAGGGGAATTAAAAATTTGGAGGGATACTGATTAAATTTCCTGGTTATCATAATGATTACCGGCGTCATGATTATCACGATTGGGGTATTGTTCATGAACGCGGAAGCAATTAAAACAAAGCCATAAAATCCGGCTATCGCCAACCAGAAGCGCTTTTCTGCAATTTGCATAATATAATGAACCATCAGATCAATCACACCGGTGTTTTTTAATGCCGCACCAATAACAAACATGGCAGCAATGGTTATGGGCGCGCTATTGCTGAAAACGCTTAGGGCTTCTCCCGTACTGATAACACCAAAAAACAATAAGGCAGCCATCACAAGAAGCGCTGTAATATAGGCAGGAATTTTTTCACGAATAAAACTTATCAGCGCAAACAATAAGACAATCAGAGTTATGATGAGATGAAACTGATAATTGAATTGCTGTAGCATGCACATCCCTTTTTTAAGCGCTTGCAATAAAAGAAATTAGAGATAATAGTATTACATAGATAAGCCAAATTTAGTAATTTGCACTGGAAAATTTTAAATTCCAATTAATTCTTATTGTTTACAATTTCAAGGCCTGCGATGACAAAGCAAAAAACAACCATTCGATATAAAACAGGTATATTTTTAATTGTATTAGGTTGCATTTTACCGCTTGGGACGTTTTTGGTTCCCATGTTTCATTTATCCGCAAGTTACTCTGCCACTTTAATTGGCTTTTTTTTGGTAGGAGGGCCGGAATTGTTTCTGATTTTAGGCGCGGCTTTGGCTGGAAAAGAAGCAATTACGGCAATCAAGCAAAAAATAAAAGACTGGTTTAGAGTAAAGCGGCCGGTAAAGCCTGTCGGGAAAGTTCAATATAAAGTGGGTTTGTGGTTATTTTTTGGAAGCATTGTTATCAGTTGGCTTGCAACTTATTTTGCTCCGCGATTGATTTTAATTTTAGGCAACCGGGCGTATTTGTTGACCCATTTTATCCTGGATCTGATTACCATTACCGGATTTTTTGTGCTTGGAGAATCTTTTTGGGAGAAATTTAAAAAATTATTTATTTGGGAGTGTCAGTAGCCTCTGGTCGTATACATAAATGAACAAGGAATCGTTAAGGTTATTAAAAATAACTTACCCTATTTATCAATAGGGTAGAGGCAATACGATCCGAAGAAAGTGTCTACGAGAAGCTCATATTGAAAAAATAGTGCCAATTTTTCCTGTCTTTTATTATAATCGCCTGGTTTTAATTTTTAATTTAAATTCTGACTAGATGGCCATTTTATGGATAAAAAGCACTATTATTATACATTAAATCAAGAAAAGCTTTCCTTATGGCGAACTTTGCTCAATTTTCTATTACTCCCTTTAAAGATATTCAACTGGATTATTTCTTTTTTTCTGGCGCAGCATATTGCCCACCTGGTGGTTAACTACCGCTTCGTTCCAAAACAACGAACCATTCATATTACAAAAACCAGTAATCAACCTGAAGAGGATATAGCAGTTGTTAATTTTAACAAGCAGCCATCAATAAAGTGGCTGGATGATATGCTGATTAAACTGAAAAGCAGCATAGGGTTATCTTCCGGATTAAGAAACAGGCTCTGCTACGAAAATGAAAAAGATAAGGCATATGTTGATTCGATACTGGATAAAATTGATAACCTAATCAACGGCACTTGCACTGAAAAAAACTGTGTCAATCGGAAATTTGACTGGTCTCATATTCATTTAAAAGGGATGGAATTTTTAGATGTAAAGATGCGGGCCTATGTTTATGAACAGCTGGACAATAAATATGGCGCGAAAGCTTACAAAGATGCAAAAAAGAATAATATTGAATTTTTCAGTTTAAAAACGCCTGATAATGCTGAGCTCGATTCTGTGCAAATTTCAGCTCCTGGAGAAAACCTAAAGGACATGCGTGATAGAAAATTTGTTATCACCTGCCTTGCCCGCGATCAAAACTATATTAATTGGATTAAGGATTTAAAATATACAGCAACAAATTTAGGCGCGACCGCCATAAGCTTTAATTATCGAGGCACTGATTATAGCCGAGGCCAAATCTGGACTTTGAAGAATATGGTTGATGATGTCCGGGCTCAAGTAGAGCGGTTAACAGCTCTTGGAGCAAGGCCTGAGAACATTTGTCTCGATGGCATGTCTTTGGGCGGCGCTATAGCAACCATTGCCGCAGCTGAACTCCATAGCCAGGGAAATAAGGTTAAACTGAATAATGAACGTTCATTTCGTTCTTTACCCCGCTTGATATTTGGTTTTATTGCACCTGAAATACAAAATGCTAACTGGTGGAACCCATTAACTTATTTACGCTTTGTATTAGCGGGTATTGCCTATCTGATTAGCGCGCCTGTTTTATGGCTAGCGGGCTGGCATGTTGATGCTGCCAGCGCATGGGAAAAAATTCCAGATGAAGACAAGATTTATTCTGTTGTTCGCGACAATGAACAACATGTATATGACGGCATCATCCATGATCAGTTGAGTTCCATTGCGTCAATGGAAGATGGGCGCGAAGGCTCGGAATGTTCCCCTAACTTCAAGCCTAAATATGATGTTATTAAAAGGCCCGGGTATCGTGGGCCGCATTTTATATCGCGAACCGATCTGATAGCCGAATTAGGCCATCGGGAGGAATACACGAATCATGACTATTTTATTAATCAGCTGAAACAGAAATTCGAGTTCGAGAAAACCAGCCATTCTATGGAAGTGAAAGTGGAAAATCGCGCGGATGACATGATAAGCATCCCATCCAATATTGTTGAGCGTCCGCTAATTTTTTCCTGCAGCGGAGGGGCGGGTCATATTTCGGCTGCCCAGGGAATTATTAATAAACTTCAAAAAGATAACCCATCTGTTGTTATTACGCAGCATCGAGCCGAACTGTATCAAGATAAACCTTATTCGTTAACTGCTATTTTTTTACGAGCAGCATTATGGATAAATTCTGTTCCTGTGATTGGGGCAATTGTTGGTTTTATTCTGAACTGGATTGGTTATCCCGATTTGCCGGATTATGATACCTTTTGGGATCAAATGTCTAAAATTCAGCAAATGGAGCAATGTAAGGAAGGAGAGACTGTTAAACCTATACATCGCCCTTATATAGATGTATTGAAGGATTGTTATGATGCAGGCTATGAGTTTACCGCGTTAAACAATGCCAGCCACTTATCCTTAAGCACAAAAAGTTTAAAGAAGCTTTTGACAAACAAATCTTCCGTTGAAGAAAATAATTATCATTCGGTTTATCATAAAACACTGGATCTATTAATTACAGCAGCCACGAATAAGACTCCATTTACCAGGGTAGTTTCAACTCAAGCCCTTTCGTTAAAAGCGTTATGTGATGCTGTAGATTATTATAATAGAGAATTTTTGCCTGCGTTTAACAGGAACAAGAAAACAGGTTACCCTTCCATTTATATTGATCAATACTTAACTGATTTACCTGAGCCAGGTTGCACGAATTTTATGGAAAATTTGGATGACTTGTCATCCAGGCAGCAGCAGTTGCTTGAAATACATGCAGTGAATATCAGTGAATGCATGGAAGCTGCCTATTTTGGACAGGAGCAGAGCTTTAAAGCGGTTCATAATATTGATCCCCTTAAAAATCCGCTAGTCAGGGAAGGTTTTAAGGATGATAATTTAAAAAATTTTGCCGTGACAGACCAACCGGTAACACTTGGTTATCGATTATTTGAGGATGAAAAATCATCCAGTTACAGTTTGAAAGAAATAACTATTAATCCCAACGCGAAAGTTGCATCCATCATGATTGGCTCATTGGCAGCTACTGCCACTGTAGACTATGTGAAATGCCTCCTTGAAAAAGATTATGATCATATTTTTATTTTTGGCGGACTAAACCAGCATATTTCAAGGAAGGTTGAAGAGATTATTAAAACATATTCTTCTGTCGAACAAGTCAACATCAGGAATAAGCTGGTTCTTCTTGGCCATCAGACTGATCAGGAAATGGCACCGATTATGACCCGCAGCAATTGCGTGGTGATTCGCGGCGGGGGACTAAGTGTGATGGAGCAGATGTCTATGCCTGTTTTACCTGATAAGGCCGTATTTATCCATTATGAAAATACTCCTGATAGTGATTTCACTTCAGGCGTCAGCTGGGAAGACAGTAACGCAGATTCTTTGATACGGTTTTTATCCCAAAAGGGAGCAAATGTTTACAAGACTTCCCCGGAACAAGGTTTGGGGGCTTTGGATAATCAGGCGAATGAAGTTAGGATCATTCCTCAATTACTAAACGCAAGCAGTAGAGTGCAGAGAAACGAAAGAGAATTACAGTTAAATAACAAAAAAAACCAATTCAAATCTCAAGCGAACAAAAGTGATGGTATTGATGCAAAAAGAGAAAGTTCACTTCCCCAATTAAGCCTGTTTGCCCCAGCTCAAAATAGGACTAGAAACATTTCCTCCAATGAGTCTGAGCCATGTTTTAAAAATCTTTAATTTAAATGATTTGCCTGTAAGAAGCGGCAAAAAGGAATCATAAAAAATGAAATTTCTTTCTATGTGCATCATAGTCATGCTGAATCATGTTGTTAGCGCACAAACTATTGACTCTTACATGGCAGATAAGTTTAAGGAGTATGATGTTTGTTTTATTCTCTACAGCCTCAATCAGAACAAAATCCTTTTACACCATAATCCGAATGAACGTTGTAAGCAAAGAATAGCGCCAGATTCCACATTCAAAATTGCCTTATCTTTAATGGCTTTTGATCAAAAAGTCATTACGCGGCAAACTGTATTTCTTTGGGACGGCAAACAAAGGGAATTGCCTGCCTGGAATCAAAATCAAAATCCAAGAAGCTGGCTTGAAAATTCTGCCGTATGGGTTTCGCAAGAAATCACACCAAAGCTCGGCTTAGCGAATATCAAACAATATCTGGCAGATTTTAATTACGGTAATCAGGATTTCACAGGCGATCCTGGCCTCAATAATGGCTTAAGCAGGGCATGGTTATCCAGCAGTTTGAAAATATCCGCAAATGAACAACTTGAATTTATAAAGAATATGTTAACTGGAAAGCTCCCTGTATCAAATCAAGCACTGATCAATACTGAACAAAACATGTATCTTGGCAGGATAAAAAATGGAGCGGCATTATTTGGCAAAACAGGATCTGGGATTCATAAGGCTGATTTAACAACAGATGATCATACTTTACGTGATGGCTGGTTTATAGGATTTATTGAGAATGGCACCCAAAAATACATCTTTGTTGGTAATTTAACCGATAAATATCCTCCTCATAAAGAGCAAAATCAATTTGCAGGCAGCCAAATTCTAAAACCTCTTGTTTTAGAGGTTTTGAACAATTACTTTTTAAACCATGAGTCTTAGGAAAACCATCTGTCCGTATGCCTCTGGTTCATTTTATCTCTTAATAGAAAAAACTTCAGATATTTTAGAAAGACAGGATTGAATCAAAACGGCATGATCTTATTCCGAGCCCGGTACAATCAGAGAGTTTTTTGCAATCAAAATAGGGTATATATAAGAAATGCGGTATAAAGAAAATAAGTAATCAGTAATATCAAACCTTCAAAACGGTTAATGAACCCCGGTTTTTTAATACTAAAGCAACTGATAAATAAAAAAACCGTAAGCGAACTCATCACAGGCATATCCCTGTAAAGAACTGAAGGCTCTACCGCCATCGGTGATATAATGCCCGCGAAGCCAACGACAGCTAATGTATTGAATAAATTTGAACCAATAATATTGCCTAAAGCAAGATCATGTTCATTTTTTTGTACAGCAATGATGGAGGACGCAAGCTCTGGTAAAGATGTTCCAAAAGCGACTATCGTCAACCCAATGATCGTTTCATTGATGCCAAATTGATGAGCAATATTGACTGCGCCCCACAGCAGTACCCTGGAACTGATTATCAGCAGAATTAATCCGGTGATTAGCCACATCATCGCCTGTTGAATGGTTAATTGATACTGGGCCAGTTCATGAGCGACTTCGATTTCCAAGGCATCATTGTGCTTTTTTATCCCTTGCAGGATATTCCAGCAAATTAACCCAAAAAACAAAATGAGTAGCAATAAAGAATCAAGCCTTGAGATTCTCATATCCCAAAGTAACCATATGGACAAACCTGTAGTCCCGATTAGAATAGGCAATTCTTGGCGAATGACTGATGAATGGACAATGACAGGGCTGAGCAGGGCAGTTAGGCCAAGGATGAGCGCAATGTTAATAATATTTGAACCGTAGGCATTTCCGATAGCAATGCCTGGATTTCCCTGAGCTGCGGCCAATATGGAAACGGCAAGTTCAGGAACAGAAGTTCCGAAGCCGACAATAACCATACCGATAAGCAAGGGGGGGAGATGAAAATATTTTGCAGCATATGCCGCGCTTCGTATAAATCGTTCAGCACTCCAAAAAAGCGCAGCTAACCCTAAAATAAAAGCTGTTGATGATAAAAGCATTTATATACGATTGAGTGCGGTTTCTTTTACCGTATTCTTTTTTTCCTGTCGATTCATACTAATCCCTGTAATGTATATAGAAATGCATCATTATTATAGCATAGGGTAAAATCTGTCTCATATAGCTTTTTATGCTTTCCTGGGATCAGCAATAAGCTCGAATAATGAATAAATTGATTTAAAAATAGGCCGAAATTAAAATAATGCCTGCTGGTTGATCCTTTAAATTTAATTACATCAGTTACTGAGTTTCCTATGATGCATGAATTAGCATTTGCTTATGGCAGTCCTAAATCAAGCGGTAAAATTAAAGCTTGTCCGGAAGATTTTTTCGTTGAGGAAATTTTAGGGTTTGAACCTGCAGGCGAAGGGGAGCATTTATTTCTTCAGATTGAAAAAAAGTTACTGACTACTGAAGAAATGATTAGGATTCTTTCACAAAAATTGGCAGTAGATATAAACCGCATATCTTATGCCGGCCTTAAAGATAAATTTGCGCGAACCATACAGTGGTTTAGCGTGCATTTGCCTGGTATGCCTGATCCTGATCTCAATCAGCTCAATTCAGAAAATTATCATCTGCTAAAAGCGGTGCGTCATCATAAAAAACTCAAAATTGGCGCTTTAAAAGAAAACCGCTTCTCTATCAAAATTCAGGATTTTCAATGTGACCAGTCTGACATCAATATGCGGATCCGGCAGATTATAAAAAGAGGCGTGCCGAATTATTTTGGGCCGCAGCGGTTTGGAAATCAATGCAGTAATTTAAACCATGCCTATAGTTTATTGTTTGAAAATAAAAAAGTAAAAAACCGTCATTTACGGAGCATCTATTATTCAGCAGCGCGGGCATTTTTATTTAATCAAGTGTTGAGTTACCGTGTTTTAAATGATTGCTGGGATCAGCCGGTGAACGGTGATCTGATGATGCTTTCAGGTACTAACAGTATTTTCCGATTAGATGAAGTTGACGATGAAATTAAGCGTCGCGTAAGCGCGCGTGATATTTATCCTACGGCACCGCTTTGGGGTCAGGATAAAAAACGCATCCAGGATGACGCGCTTGACCTTGAAAGCAAAGCGCTTGAACCTTGGCAAGAATGGTGTCTGAAACTCGAGGAGCATGGATTAAAAAAATCATACCGCTCAATGGTACTCTATCCGAGTCAATTTCAATTCAGGGATAATACAATGTCCTTTATCTTGCCAAAAGGGGGATTTGCAACGACTGTCCTTCGTGAGCTGGTGTGTGATTTGTCGTTTGAATAGACTGAAAAGTGTCTTCCAAAGCTTCGAAAACTTCTCTTTTAGATTTGCAAAAATCAGGATGATTTACACCCCACGCCAGATCAATTTGTAAGAGACTGAAACAATTGCAGAAGTTTATAAAGTTGTTATGATAGAAAAGCTGCTTACTAAGGAGAGTATCCATGACTATATATCGTACAATTATTCAGAATATTATTACGGAAGAAATTGATAAAGTCACAAAAACAACAAAGCAATTGGATTATTCCTTATCTAATTATGCGCTTTATTTTTTTGGATATGGCAGGGATTTTGCCTTATCAGAAACCAAGCGTGAGCAATTAAATGCTTTAAAAAGCAAAATTAAAGAAATTGAAGATAACCATGATGATTATACGGCGGCAACTAACATTACAAATTTAATAGAGACATGCCAAAAAGAACTGTCAAAAAAAAGCAGTGAAAAGAATTATGATGAAGGGAACAGCGGTAATGCCCTTTCAACACTTTTAACAATGGAAATAAAATTATATGAAAAACTTAATGAAGAAAACTTATTAGATGTACCTGATAATAATGAACCGCTCAATTTGTTTCTCTATCATGCTGCCCGTTACTTTGCGTTAAATATTGCCCGTAAATTAGAGGCAGAAGAGGGTCTTTTGAGCAATCCAAAAATCACGGATAACAATCTGGTACGGAAAAATAAAGAAACACTGTTAAGTGAACGCATTAAAACCTGTAAAAAGATTCTGGAAGTGTTGGCTTCTGGCGAAGATCACAAAGAATACAACACCGCCCAACTCGAAGTTCTTAACCTCTATGCTCAATATGCAAGGCGCATTGATGTCTCAATGCTTAAGGAAACAGTACAAAAAGAACAAAATGTTTTAAGCGTGCTGCTTGATGGACAGAATCATAAAGGATACAGAGAAGCTGTTAAAGAAATCATTTTGCTGAGTATTGATCAATTGATCCAAGACAACAAACAATTATGTGAGAAACATAAAAAATCGTTTGGATCGTTAAATGACTATTTGGTTCAAGCAGCTCAAGACATTATTGATGGAAAGAGAAAAGAACTTTCAAATCAAGAAAAACAAACAAATATTACTGAAAGCAGTCATTCCAGCCAAAATCTAATCCAGAATGAGCCAAAAGAGAATAATGACTCCAAAAATCAAGATAAAAAAGAAGAAGAGAGTTCAACTACTGAAGTGAGCACAAACCTTAGCGTATAGAGAAAAACAGGTTTAATTTTAAAATGCCTCACTTTCCAGGCAGTGAGGCATTCACAATGTTACGATTCAGATTTTTGTAAGGCGCTTATTACTGCTCCCAAAAAGCGAGTAGCTTCTCCGCCAGTTACGGCACGATGATCAAAACTGAGAGATAAAGGCAAAAGCCGATGTACAGCGACCCTGTCATCGTGATTCACAGCTCCCCGATATAGTCGCCCGACTGCAAGAATGGCGACTGTAGGCGGCACAATGATGGGACTTGCAAAACGACCCGCAAACTTGCCAAAATTGGAAAGCGTGATAGTAGCCCCTTTGAGTTTTTCACCTGGAACTGAACGTTCGCGCACTGTATTTTTGTACTCATCAATTATCCGTCTTAACTCTTCATCCGTTTGATTTGCAGCGTCATGAATGACAGGAACAAAAAGGCCATCTTCCGTATCCATGGCGAGCCCCAGATGGACTTCATTAAAACAACGTCTCGCAGCATGTTCAGCGCTAAACCAGGCATTTAATGCGGGCTCTTGTTTACAGGCATAAACAATGGCACGAATCAAGCGCACCGTAATATCACTTTGCGATGGCCAGCATTCAATATCTGCCTCATCAAAAATACTAACAGGTACCACCTCCCTGTGCGATTGGGTCATGCTGGTTAACATGGCACGGCGAACACCGCGCAGCGGTTCAAATCCTTCCGGAGGTTTTGATTGTTTGTCCGCCTCTTTCTGTACATCTTCACGTGTGATAAGACCTTTTTCTCCTGTGCCTTTGACTCTGGCAAGATCTATGCCCAGTTTTTTAGCGAGAATCCGAACCGCCGGGGTTGTTTTCATTCTTAAGCGGGTATCGCTGGAACCGCCAATGATAAAATTATCCTCGCTGATGTCGCTGCTTTCTTCGAGATTGCCAACAACAGTGCCTTTGTCCCTGGTTTTTTCTTCTTCTGCTGCAAATGCAACCAGGGGTTCGCCGGTTTTAATAACATCGCCTGGTTTTCCAAAGAATTTAATAACCACGCCATCTTGTGGACTTGGAACATCAACAACAGCCTTTGCGGTTTCCATCGATACCAAAGGTTGATCGGCTTTTACATGATCACCTTCCTTGACAAACCATTCATGAATTTCTGCATCTGGCAAACCTTCGCCCAAATCGGGTAAATTAAATATATTCATGCTTACTCCATTATGATCATAACACTGTCTTTGATGCGCTTGACGCTGGGCAGATAGTGCTTTTCCAATTGAAAATATGGCATTACGATGTCATAGCCAGTGACCCGCTGTACAGGAGCAATCAGATCCGGCATACAATTTTCCATGATTTGTGCGCTGATTTCTGCGCCAACGCCGCAGGTTTTTGCCCCTTCATGAATGACAACGCATCGCCCGGTTTTTTCTACAGAAGCTAAAATTGTATCTATATCAAGTGGCTTGATTGAAGCGACATCAATCACTTCACACGATATGCCTTCTTCATTTAGCTGTTTTGCTGCCTGCAGGGTTTCATGGATGCTTGCTCCCCAGCTAACAAGCGTTACGTCAGTTCCTTCTTGTAAAATAAAGCATTTTCCAATTGGCAAGGCTTCCCCATTATCCTCAACGGGCTGTTTAACAAGCCGATAAATCCGCTTGGGTTCAAGGAATATGACGGGATCCGGATTTCTTATCGCGGCGAGCAATAAGCCATAAGCTCGTTTGGGAGAGGAAGGGATAACCACTTGCAAGCCGGGAATATGAGCAAATAAAGCTTCCGTACTTTCAGAATGATGCTCAGGCGCGCGGATACCGCCGCCAAATGGCGCTCGAAAAACAAGAGGGCAATGTAGGCGGCCTCTCGTTCGATTACGCATCCTGGCTGCATGAGAAATTATCTGGTTCATTGCGGGATAAATAAAACCCATGAATTGAAATTCAGCGACTGGTTTTAATCCCTGCAAAGACATGCCAATAGCCAGTCCGGCAATCATTGATTCCGCTAAAGGAGAGTCAAAAACACGCTCTTCTCCGAATCGCTTTTGCAATCCTTCAGTCGCTCGGAATACTCCTCCGTTTTTCCCCACGTCCTCGCCGAAGACCAACACGTTTTCATCATGCGCCAGTTCATAGGCAAGTGCCTGCGTCACTGCTTCAACCAGGGTAATATCAGGCATTATTTGCTTCCTCCATGGCAATTGCTTTTTGCTCAATTAAATAATCAGGCTCAGTTGCAAAGTGATAATCAAAAGCACTGCTGATTGATTGCGGTGTGCGATTTAAATATTCTTCCACAGACTTTTGAACTTCTTTGGCGCAGTCATCGTGCAGCTTTTTATCTTCTTCAGCGTTTAAGATATTTTCATGTAACAGAAATTGTTTAAACCGACTGATGGGCTCGTTGGTTAATGCCTGCTCTACCTCTTCTTTGGGCTGGTATCTTGTTGCATCGTCCGCAGTCGTATGATCACATAGCCGGTAGGTCAGGGCTTCAATCAGTGTCGGTCCAGCACCGCTTCTTGCTTTCTCAATTGCTTCTTCAACAACCTGACGAGTCGCAAGAATATCGTTTCCGTCGACCTGGATGCCTGCGAATCCCGCAGCAATTGCTTTTTGGGCTATGGTTTTTGCTCCTGTTTGCTTTTCTACTGGAACCGAGATAGCCCAATGATTGTTATTAACCACAAATACAACAGGCAAATTCCAATTGCCGGCAGCATTCATCGCTTCATAAAAATCTCCTTCCGATGTTCCGCCTTCCCCAATGGTCACCAGAGCCACACGTTGCTCTTTGCGATGCTTAAATGCAAAAGCAATGCCTGCTGCATGAAGGCATTGTGACGCAATTGGAACGCAGATGGGCAAGTCCTGAGAATGGCAGGCAAAATCACTGCCGCGTTCATCTCCACCCCAGTAGCTTAGGATTTCAGACATTTTAACGCCGCGCTGGAACTGAGCTGCATAGTCTCGGTAGTAAGGTACAAGGATATCCTCGGGTTTTAAGGCATGGCCAATTGCAGTGGATATCGCTTCCTGACCATTGATAGGGGCATAGGTTCCCATCTTTCCGGTACGCTGCAGAGCTATCGCCTTCTTGTCAAATGTTCGAGTCAGGACCATCATCCTGTATAATTCAATCAATGTAGAATGTTTTTGCGCAAAAGCAGGGAGGGGGCCTAATAACTTGCCATGCTTATCAAGCAGTTGGCGGTAAGGTATTTCAAAACTTGCCACAATTGTCACGGCTTATCTCCATTAAGCTAAACACCGCCATAGAATACTCATTATTTTTATTAAAAACCAGCTATTTGCATACACGATAGCCTATATTGGCATGGCGCAATATGGGGGAATCAAGACATCCCCCGCTGCCTGCATTTCGTGATAAGTCTGCTTGTGAATTATTATTGCCGTGCCTTGCGTGCGATGCGCCAATGGGAAACATATATGAACATGATGGTGAGTAAGAGAATCAAGGCATAAATTATATTTTGCATGGCGGTTTTTTGTTCTATAGCAAGCACATTTGTATAGGCTTTCAATCTTAATTTCGTTATTTCTTCTGGAGATTTATCCCCACATTTAGAAGTTGATTTATTGGAACCAGAATCAAAAGTTACTATTCCGCCACTGCAAAATTGTTCGTTTGATTGATATTCTGCATACTGCCATGCGCTGATTGTGAATGAAGGGGCAAGAGCGCGGATAATATTATATGCCATAAAAACGATTGTGAATGAAAAACAAATAATGGTGAAGAAACATACTGCAAGCGCATAAATTTCAACGATTGTTTTTTTCATATTCGCCTGATAACCGGGTTTAAAAGTTTTCCTTACGTATTTCTACATCTTTTCTGACCCGAGGAGCACATAATTTTTCTGAATCAGAAAAGATGCGGGAAAATCATTATTCCACGTCCCTTTGTTTCTCGCCAGTATATAATTGGCGCGGTCTGCCGATTCGTGATTTGCTTGCTGTCATTTCCATCCAGTGGGACATCCAGCCCACAGTTCGCGCCAGCGCAAAAATAACAGTAAACATATTGGTAGGTATACCAATTGCGCTGAGTGTGATCCCTGAGTAAAAATCCACATTGGGATATAATTTTTTCTCAACGAAATAATCGTCTTCCAATGCGATCCGTTCCAATTCCATAGCCAATTTGAATAAAGGCTCATTATGAGCATCAACAGCTTTTAAAACATTGTGGCATGTTTCGCGCATGACCTTGGCACGGGGATCGTAGCTTTTATAAACGCGGTGTCCAAAGCCCATTAAACGGAACGGATCATCTTTGTCTTTGGCGCGCTTAATATATTGATTGATTCGGCTTACATCGCCAATTTCGCGAAGCATGTTTAAACACGCTTCATTGGCTCCGCCATGTGCAGGTCCCCATAAAGCGCCAATGCCGGCAGAAATACAGGCAAAAGGATTGGCTCCTGTTGAGCCAGCCAGCCTCACGGTGGAGGTAGAGGCATTTTGTTCATGATCAGCATGCAGTGTAAAAATAGTATCCATTGCTTTGACAATGACCGGGTCGGGTGTGGTCGCTTCTGTGGGAACGCCAAACATCATGTGCAGAAAATTTTCTGCATAAGACATTTTATTTTGCGGATACATATAAGGCTGTCCTATTGAGTATTTGTAGCTCATGGCAGCCATGGTTGGCATTTTTGCAATTAGACGAACGGCAGCGGTATAGCGATCGTTTTGATTATTCAGATCCATTGACTCATGGTAAAACGCTGATAATGCACCGACGATGCCGACCATAATCGCCATTGGGTGCGCATCACGTCGAAATCCATTTAAAAATTGATACATTTGTTGATGTACCATGGTATGGTTATTAATTAAGCTGTTGAATTTTGTCTTTTCGTTTTTATCGGGAAGTTCGCCATTCAGCAACAAATAGCTTACATCAAGAAAGTCCTTTTTTTCAGCCAGCTGCTCAATAGGATAGCCACGATAAAGCAATACGCCTTTCTCACCGTCAATAAATGTGATCTTTGATTCGCAGGAAGCTGTGGAGACAAAGCCTGGATCGAACGTAAACACACCATGGGATCCAAGATCATTTACGTCTATAACTTTTTTCCCGAGGGTCGGGGTTAAAATGGGTAAATCGATTGGGTCATGCCCAGGCAATGTCAATTTTGCAGTATCTTGTGTCATATGGACTCCTGTTAAATTAGGGCTGCCAGCAAATCGTCAGACGGAGATTATTCAATAGAATGAAGAATAGGGTAGCTTATTTTACATAAAAGTAAATCTGACGCTGGCAAATTATCTTTGTGATATTTGCAGTCTTGCAATATTGCCGAGAACTATATAAAAATGACATTTCACAGTCAATTTATTTAATAACATGATTTCTGAAGCTGAATTACCTTTAAACGAAAGAGGTGCGGTTTATCATCTGGATTTACTTCCTGAAGAATTGGCAGATACAGTGATTACAGTAGGCGATCCAGGACGTGTTGCCCAGGTGAGCAGGCATTTTGACAAGATAGAAACAGAAAGATCACATCGTGAATTTGTGACCCACACTGGATATATTGGCGCCAAGCGATTAAGCGTATTATCTACAGGAATCGGGGTTCCGAATATCGATATTGTCATGAATGAGCTCGATGCGCTGGTTAATATTGATCTAAAAGCCCGAACGCCTTATTCGCATCCGCAAAAGCTGACTGTCATACGCCTTGGGACATCGGGCGGATTACAGATGTCCTGTCAGCCAGGCGATATCTACCTTACGCAATATGCTGTCGGTTTTGACTCATTATTTGATTATTATAAATATGATTATTCAATCCAGCTTGGCGAATTGCATCGCGAAATGGAACTCTATCTGGCAAATGAATCCGGACCATTTTATCTCGCTGAAGCAGATTTATGGTTGTTAAAGCAATTTTCCCATCTCGGTACAACAGGAATCACGGCAACCTGTGGCGGTTTTTATGGCCCGCAAGGAAGGCAAGTTCGCGCTCCCTTGAGATTTCCGCAATTACTAGAAAAATTGGCTCATTTCAAAATTGCCGGTCTAAAAATTGTCAATTTTGAAATGGAAACTGCAGCGTTGCTGGGATTTGGAAAGCTGCTGGGACACCGCTGCTTATCATTAAGCCTTGCCTTGGCCAATCGTCAAACTGGAGCGTTTGCGACGAATGTTCATGAGCTTATGGATGGAATGATTGCAAAAGCATTGCCCATTGTATTACAACTCAAAAATCAGTAACAACTTCTTGCATGAGCTGACTTCTTATAGCTTATCGTGCTATCCTTAGCAAGTTAATCTCATTCTTAAATGATCATGTGAGGATGTATCCCAGCCATGGTATCAGCCAGAGAAATAATACCAGTTAATATTGAAGATGAATTAAAACAATCTTATCTTGACTATGCGATGAGCGTCATTGTCGGGCGTGCTTTGCCGGATGTGCGTGACGGTTTAAAACCAGTTCATCGGCGGGTGCTTTATGCAATGAGCGAGCTCGGTAATGACTGGAATAAACCGTATAAGAAATCAGCGCGGGTCGTGGGGGATGTTATCGGTAAATATCATCCTCATGGCGATACGGCCGTGTATGACACCATTGTGCGCATGGCGCAGCCTTTTTCAATGCGTTATATGCTGGTGGACGGGCAGGGTAACTTCGGCTCTGTAGACGGGGATGCGCCGGCGGCGATGCGTTATACAGAAGTTAGAATGTCAAAGTTTGCCCATGCCTTGCTCGCCGACCTTGAAAAGGAAACGGTAGACTTCAGCCCCAATTATGATGAAACTGAGTTTGCGCCGGTAGTATTGCCCACGCGTATTCCCAATTTGCTTGCTAACGGTTCATCCGGCATAGCCGTAGGGATGGCCACCAATATTCCTCCGCATAACCTCAGCGAGCTTATTAATGCATGTATTGCTTTAGTCGATGACCCGCAAATCGGCATTGATGAACTCATGGAGATCCTTCCCGGACCTGATTTTCCGACCGCTGCCATGATTAATGGCCGGACAGGAATTGTACAAGCCTATAAAACAGGCCGCGGGCGCATATTAATTCGCGCCCGTACAGAAATTGAAACCGAAAAACAGACTGGCCGGCAGGCCATCATCATTACCGAATTGCCTTACCAGGTTAATAAAGCTCGTTTGGTGGAAAGAATCGCTGAGCTGGTTCGTGAAAAAAAACTGGAAGGTATTTCAGGCCTACGGGATGAATCTGACAAGCAAGGCATGCGCGTCGTCATTGAGCTTAAACGCGGTGAAGTTCCGGAGGTGATGCTCAATAACTTATATGCTCATACTCAAATGCAGAATGTGTTCGGCATTAATATGGTTGCTCTGGTTGATGGCCAGCCAAGGACATTGAATCTGAAAGAGATTCTTGAAGCATTCATTAAGCATCGCCGTGAAGTGGTTACCCGCCGTTGTATTTTTGAGCTGAAAAAAGCAAGAAGCCGTGCCCATCTTCTTGAAGGTTTAGGCATAGCGCTCGCCAATATAGATGAAATGATAGAGCTCATTAAAAAATCACCTACACCTCAGGATGCCAAAGAAGCGCTGCTTGCCAGGCTTTGGAGTCCTGGAATGGTGAAGGCCATGCTTGAAAAAACGGTTAATCTCGGTTCTCGCCCGGATGATTTGCCGCAAGAGTTTGGCCTTAGCGAGCAAGGTTATCGTTTATCTGAGGCACAGGCTCAGGCCATACTCGATTTAAGGCTGCACCGTTTAACAGCCCTTGAGCAGGATAAAATTATTAATGAATTTGAACAGTTGCTTAAGCAAATTCAGGAACTTTTAGCAATCCTTGCGTCGCCTGCGCGTTTGATGCAGGTTATCCGTGAAGAGCTGCTTGAGATGAAAGCGCAATTCGGTGATGCCCGCCGTACTGAAATCATTGCTTCTCAGGAAGATTTGACGATTGAAGATCTGATCACTGAAGAGGATGTCGTGGTTACCCTGTCGCACCAGGGCTATGTCAAATATCAGCCCCTGTCTGCATATCAGGCGCAACGCCGTGGCGGAAAAGGAAAGTTAGCTACCCATGTTAAGGAAGAAGACTTTGTTGAGCGGTTGGTTATTGCCAGCACACACGACACATTATTATGTTTTTCCAACTTTGGCAAACTATACTGGTTGAAAGTGTATGAATTGCCGCTCGCCAGCCGAACCTCCCGCGGCAAGCCAATTGTCAATGTTCTGCCTCTAGCTGAAAAGGAATATATCAATGCTATGTTGCCTGTAAGAGAGTATCAGGAAGGATATTATGTATTCATGGCAACAAAAAACGGTACGGTTAAGAAAGTCCCTTTGAATGCTTTCAGCAGGCCGCGCACAAATGGCATTATTGCAATTGATTTGCAGGAGAACGATTTGCTGGTTGGCGTGGATATTACAGACGGCAGCAAAGACATTATGCTCTTCAGTGATGCAGGAAAGGTAATCCGTTTTGAAGAATCTCATGTCCGTCCCATGGGCAGAACCGCAAGAGGTGTCAGAGGAATTCGATTGGGAGAAAAGCAATCCCTGATTTCACTGGTTGTTGTTCATAATGAAGAAGGGACAATACTCACTGCAACTGAGTTTGGATATGGCAAACGGACAAATCTGAATGAGTACCGCATCACTGGCAGGGGCGGGCAAGGAGTCATCTCCATTCAAGTGAACGAACGCAATGGAAAGGCAGTAAAAGCCTTGCAGGTCAATGAACAGGATGAAGTCATGCTGATAACCGATAAGGGAACTTTGGTTCGGATTAAAGTGAACGAAATCTCAGTCATCGGCCGCAATACGCAAGGGGTGAGATTAATTAATGTCAGCCCTGGGGAGCGGGTCGTGGGTATGCAGCGAATTGAAGACATTCAGGATGAAGAGGAGTAGGCCATACAACTTTGGTGCGGGTCCTGCGATGTTGCCAGAGTCTCTTTTAAAAGAAGCGCAGGAGGAATTGCTTGATTGGCGGGGGCAAGGCGCTTCAATTCTTGAAATAGGCCATCGTTCAGATGAATTCAAGCAATTAATGCGCGAAGCTGAAACTGATTTGCGCATTTTGCTTAATATTCCCGAAAACTATCATGTCTTGTTTTTAGGCGGTGCGGCTAGAACGCAATTTGCAATGATTCCAATGAACCTTTTAGCCAACGATAAAAAGGCGGGCTATATTATCTCGGGAGTTTGGTCATCACTTGCCTATGAAGAAGCACAAAAATGTTCAGGACAAGCCTATTGTGTCGCAAGCTCTTCTCCTCAGAATTTTTTCACTCTGCCATCTCCTGCAGACTGGATAATTCAGGACGATACCGCATATCTCTATTATACCCCTAATGAAACCATAAATGGGGTGCAATTTCATGAAAAGCCAGATGCCGGCGGGATACCCCTGGTGGCTGATATGACTTCTTGTCTGTTATCCGAGCCTATCAATGTCTCGGATTATGGCTTAATTTTTGCCGGAGCACAGAAAAATATTGCTATTGCCGGACTAACCATTGTGATTATTGATAGCGCTTTACTGGAAAAAAAAACCAGCCACCCAATCCCTACCATGCTCGACTATCGGGTTCACGCACAAAATCATTCGCTTTATGCCACCCCTCCTGTTTTTAATTGTTACCTGGCTGCAAAAATGTTCCAATGGGTTAAAACGCAGGGCGGGATAAGGGAATTATATAGGAAAAACCGCCTGAAGGCTGATAAACTGTATCAATTTATTGATACATCAACTTTTTATGAGTGTAAAGTGCAAAAAAACGCGCGTTCCATCATGAATGTCTGTTTTTCGTTGGTACGCAAAGATCTTGAGGATCTGTTTTTACAACAGGCGCGAAAAAACGGCTTGATTGCCCTAAAAGGCCACAGGATTACAGGCGGGTTGCGAGCGAGCATATACAATGCAATGCCCATGGATGGCGTTGATTCTCTGATAGAGTTTATGCAGTGTTTTGCAGAGGAGCACCATTCATGACACCCTATGATTTTATCAGTAAGCCAGTTAAGGCAATTGAAGGGGATATCGTCGTACCTGGCGATAAATCTATTTCTCACCGGGCATTAATTTTGGGCGCAATTGCCAAAGGCATCACCAGCATCAACGGATTTTTAGAAAGCGAAGATTGTTTGGCAACACTTAGGGCATTTCAAGACATGGGTGTCCGTATTGAAGGGCCTGTCGCTAAAAGAGTTATCATACACGGCGTTGGAAAATATGGCTTGAAAGCCCCATCATCAGTAATTGATTGCGGCAATTCAGGTACCACGATGCGTTTGCTTTCCGGTCTTTTAGCGGCTCAACCCTTCGATAGCGAATTAACGGGGGATGCGAGCTTAATGCTGCGACCGATGGAGCGGGTGGCACGTCCCTTGATTAAAATGGGTGCAGATATTGCTACTGCCGACGGCAAGCCGCCCATCCGAATACATGGTGGTCAGAAACTTCAGGGCATTACCTATGAAATGCCTGAAGTCAGCGCCCAGGTTAAATCCTGTTTAATTTTGGCCGGCATGTATGCAGAAGGTGAAACCTGTATCATTGAACCTGGCTTGACGCGTGATCATACCGAAAGAATGCTGACCGCTTTTTCTTATCCTTTGCAAAAAATGGATAATGCGATCATTATTAATGCTGCAAGTGAGTGTCAGGGCACAGATGTGATTGTGCCTGGAGATATATCTTCAGCAGCGTTTTTTATTGTTGCGGCAACCATCATTCCAGGATCTAAGCTGTTCATCAGAAATGTGGGTATAAATCCTACGAGAACAGGTATTATTCAAATATTGCAGCTAATGGGCGCAGACATCAGCTTTAGCAATAAGCGTTTGTGCGGCGAAGAGTTGGTCGCTGACTTATGTGTCAGTCATGCCCCGCTTGAAGGAATTGATATTCCTGCCAATCTTGTGCCTCTTGCCATTGATGAATTTCCAGTTATTCTGGTTGCTGCCGCATGCGCCAAAGGACATACGTTATTGCACGGAGCGAGAGAGCTGCGCTTAAAAGAAAGTGATCGCATTGCTGCCATGGTCGATGGATTGCAGCGCCTTGGCATTGAAGCTCAGGCACTCGATGATGGCGTTTTTCTAAAAGGAGGCACTCTTGGCGGCGGAGTGGTCGACAGCAGAAAAGACCATCGTATAGCGATGGCTTTTTCAATTGCAGGCGCTGCAGCAAAATCACCGGTTGTGATTAAAGATTGCATGAACGTTGCTACCTCGTTTCCAAGTTTTTTGGATACCGCACGCCAAGTCAATCTGGCAATCAGTCAACAATAAGAATGCAGGAAACCGATTATGACCAATAACCATGTCCCGATTATTACCCTGGATGGACCAAGCGGCACTGGGAAGGGGACTATCAGTTTGCGATTAGCGAATCATCTGAATTGGAATTTTTTAGATAGCGGCGCAATTTACCGTGTACTGGCACTGGCTGCGAATAAAAAAAATATCGGGTTGTCTGAAAAAAACAAGCTTGCAGCGCTTGCAGGAGATCTTGATTTTCATTTTAAGACCAACGATTCGAAATGCCGGATATTTCTGGAAGGAAAAGACGTAAGCGAAGAAATTCGTTCTGAACAGTGCGGTCAGGATGCCTCAATAGTAGCCAGTATTCCTGAGGTACGGGAAGCCTTGCTTGCCAAACAACGGGATTTTGCAAGGCCCCCCGGCCTTGTTACAGATGGACGGGATATGGGCACAGTTGTATTTCCCAATGCAGATTTGAAAATTTATTTATATGCCACAGAAGAAGAAAGAATCAAGCGGCGGTATTTACAGTTGAAAGAAAAGGAAAATGATGTTAGCCTCGCGCAAGTCGCTGAAGAACTCAGATCACGAGATGAGAGGGATAAGAATCGTGCTCATGCTCCGCTAAGGCCGGCTGATGATGCGGTTTTTGTGGATACAACGCGGCTAACTGTTGTACAAGTATTTAACTATGTATTAAAATTAGTTAATGATCGTATATTAAATCAATAATATCGATAATGGGGGGATGAAGAGAGGATCTCTGATTCCATTTTTTTACTAAAGAGTTTATTAACATGTCTGAAAGTTTTAAAGAATTATTCGAAGAAAGTATCGCAGGGACCCAGTTTTATCCCGGTGCAATTATATCAGCAAAAGTCATTGATATTGACGATGACTATGTCACGTTAAATGCCGGCTTAAAATCGGAAGGGATTGTCCCAATTGAAGAATTTCAAGACAAGAACGGCGATATTGAAATTAGTATTGGAGATTCAGTCGAAGTTGCTTTGGATTCGGTTGAAGATGGTCACGGCGAAACAATACTGTCTCGCGAGAAAGCAAAACGTCAGGAAGCATGGCGTAAACTATCAAAATCATATGAGAATAACGAAACGGTTACCGGTTTAATTTCTGGTAAAGTAAAAGGCGGTTTTACAGTAGAGATTGGTTCTATTCGTGCGTTCCTGCCCGGTTCATTGGTGGATGTTCGACCAGTTAGAGACCCATCTTATTTAGAAGGCAAAGAGCTTGAATTCAAAGTCATTAAAATGGATGTCAAGCGCAATAACATTGTTGTTTCCCGACGTGCGGTAGTTGAAGAGGAAAGCAGCGCTGATCGTCAGGCATTACTTGAATCTCTGCACGAAGGCCAGGTGCTGCATGGTATCGTAAAAAATCTTACCGATTATGGCGCCTTTATTGATCTGGGCGGTATTGACGGTCTCTTGCATATCACGGATATTTCCTGGAAGCGGGTTAAACATCCAAGTGAGGTACTAAGCGTTGGCCAGGATGTAAAAGTTAAAGTATTAAGCTTTGACAGCGAGCGCAATCGTGTATCGCTTGGCATGAAGCAATTAGGCAACGATCCTTGGGTTGATTTGGTTGAAAGATATCCAATTGGTAAACGCTTGCATGGAAAAGTAACCAACATCACTGATTATGGCTGCTTTGTTGAAATCGAGGAAGGCGTTGAAGGTCTTGTGCACATGTCTGAAATGGACTGGACAAATAAAAACGTTCATCCAAGTAAAGTTGTGTCTCTCGGCGATGAAGTTGAAGTAATGGTTCTTGAAATTGATGAAGAGCGTCGCCGCATTTCTCTGGGTATGAAACAATGCGTTGGCAACCCCTGGGAGCAATTTGCGCAAAATCACAGCAAAGGCGAAAAAGTTCGCGGAAAAATTCGCTCTATTACCGATTTTGGCATCTTTATTGGCCTTGAAGGCGACATTGATGGGCTTGTTCATCTTTCTGACATTTCCTGGGACATGCCTGGAGAGGAAGCAGTTAAGCAATACAAGAAAGGCCAGGAGCTTGAGGCAGTTATTCTTGGTATTGATGCAGAAAGAGAGCGCATTTCCTTGGGCTTGAAGCAACTGGAAGGCGATAACTTCTCCAGTTATGTTGATGCTCATGGCAAGGGTTCAATTGTCAAAGGCAAGGTAACAGCTGTGGATCCCAAACACGTGGTTGTTGAGCTTGCTGATGAAGTTTTTGGCACAATCCGCGCAAATGATCTCTCTGAAGAAAAAGTGGAAGATGCTTCTGCCTTGATCAAAGAGGGCGATGAAGTTGAAGCAAAAATTATCAACATTGATAGAAAAAATCGCACAATTTCACTTTCTGTTAAGGCAAAAGATGCTCAGGATCAAGCTGAAGCCATTAAAAAATATTCTCGAAGTGGCGAAGCTACTACCACATTAGGAGATCTGTTAAAGGAAAAAATGGGCTCCAAAGAAGGTGAATAATTTTTGTGATTTTTTAAAAAAGCGTAGTTTACCTACGCTTTTTTTTTACTGTAATTACACACCTGAATGCCTATAGGTCAAAAAAGATAACATGTAGAATGGTTAGTCAATCTGATTTATGACGGTCTGAATTATTGCTATTCGACGGGTTGTGTTTTTGTTGAAATGGAGTGACAATCATTATCTTCCAAGGATTCTGGTGTATTAGTCTCTTCCACGATTTAAAAAGGATGATTGCATGCGGATAGTCATGATTGTATTTTATCTCTTACTGGTTTTGGCGGGCGTCAGCTTTGCAGTACTCAATGCCGCACCAATGCAGGTTAATTTTTATTTTACCCGTTTTACACTTCCGACTTCTTTACTTCTGACTTTGATGTTTGGCGCAGGTATGCTGCTTGGCTATATAATCTGTTTATTTAAATATTGGCGGTTAAAATTGGAATACCGTAAATTAAAAAGCCAATTACAGATCAATGAAAAAGAAATAAGAAATTTGCGTGCTATTCCCTTGAGAGATCAACATTAGTACCGTTTTTATTGAATGTTGACTGGTTATTGTCTTCCCGCTTCGCTGGAAGCTATTTTGAAAATTGGTGCTGTCAGGTGAAGCGTGGGTTTCCGCCTTTGCGGGAATGGCATTAAAATAGTAAAAACCGTTCAATGTTGCTGTCAAAATTAAATATAAAAGGCACAGGATATTCAGGATTTATTTAAATTAAAAAAACTGATAAAAACCTTCGCGGAGATTTTAATGATTAATTTGTGGCCATTATTATTGCCTGCAGCTGCCTGGTCAGGTTGGTGGGTTGCTAGCCGCAATTATCTTAATAAAGGGAGGCAGCTCGACAATCGCTTATCGCGGGAATATGTTGTTGGTTTGAATTATCTTTTAAATGAACAACCTGATAAAGCAGTGGATGTGTTTATTAAACTGCTGGAAGTTGACAGTGATACAGTAGAAACCCATTTGGCGCTGGGTAGCTTATTCCGCCGTCGCGGTGAAGTAGACAGGGCCATTCGCATTCATCAAAATCTTATCGCAAGACCCCAACTAAGCGTGCTTCAGCGAAAAGAGGCCCTGATGGCATTAGGGCATGATTACATGAGTGCCGGTGTGTTTGATCGTGCTGAGCGCATTTTTACTGAAGTACTCGAACTTGGAGGAACTCAAGAGACCTGCAGCCTGCATGGATTGTTGGCGATATATCAGCAGGAAAAAGCCTGGGAAAAAGCGTTGGAAATCTGCAAGCGGTTAGAAACCAGCACGGGAGTCTCCATGGCTTCGCAGGCCGCCCATTATTATTGTGAAATGGCAAATCAGGCTTTGAAAGAAAATTCTTTTGATAAAGCCTACAATGTTATTCGCCAGGCATTAATAATTGATAAGCGTTCCGTACGTGCAAGCCTAATGCTTGCTGACCTCGAAATCAAAAAAGGCCGATATAAACTTGCAATCCACGCTTTAAAACAAGTTCCAAAACAGGATCCGGAATTTTTAACAGAAATTATTGAGCCTCTGGTGCGCTGCTATCGCGAGTTAGACGCAATGGATGAATGCATTGCGTATTTAATGGACACCATGGTTGATAATCCGAGGGCATCCGTTATTTTTGTGATAGGTGAATATCTGCGGCAGGAGAATAATATCGATTATGCGATTGATTTTGTTTCTATGCAATTAAGTAAACACCCTTCAATTCGCGGACTTAACCGCTTAATTTATTGGCATTTGGAATCCGCACACGGAAAAGTTCGCGATAAATTACAAATGCTTTATGATATCACCAGCAAATTTATAGACAATAAACCTGTATATCGGTGCGGGCAGTGCGGCTTCAGCGGTAAGCTGCTGCATTGGCACTGTCCAAGTTGCAAACACTGGGGTAGAATTAAACCCATTCATGGCCTGGAGGGTGATTAACCCGTGTCTATAAAGCTGATTGTTGCTCTTGATTACCATGTTAAAGATAAGGCTTTGGAATTGGTTGACAAAATTGATCCCGCTCAATGCGCCTTAAAAATTGGTAATGAAATGTTCACATTATTCGGACCTGAATTGGTCCGCCATTTGGTAAAAAGAGGTTTTAAAGTCTTTCTGGATTTAAAATTTCATGATATTCCAAACACAGTTGCCAAAGCGTGCGTGGCTGCTGCTGAACTCGGAGTATGGATGATCAATGTCCATGCATCAGGCGGATTAGCAATGATGGCTGCCGCTAAGAATGCACTCGATGAATTTGGTATAAAGCGTCCCTTGCTGATAGCTGTTACGGTATTAACCAGCATGGAACAAAGGGAGTTACCCTCAATTGGCATAGAAAATTCTCTTGAAGACCAGGTTTTGAATTTAGCTTTACTGGCAAGGCGGGCTGGCTTGGATGGCGTGGTTTCATCCGCTTTAGAGGCGCGCAGGATTAAAGAAGCATGCGGGAATGATTTTTTAACTGTTACACCGGGCATTCGTTTTGCCAATACAGCAAAAAATGATCAGAAGCGCACTATTTCTCCAGAACAAGCTGTTAAACTTGGCAGTGACTTCCTGGTAATAGGACGACCGATAACAGAGGCCGAAAACCCTTCTGAAATGGTAAAATCAATTTTATCAAGCTTACCCTGAAATTTTTATTATGCATGACCAACAGCTACGCAACTTCTATCTTCAGCAAATGGGAATTGATGTTTGGGTTGAGCGGCAGATTAATCCCTGCAATGATGAGAAGCTTAAGAAGCTGGCAAGAGAAGTTGCAGCATGTAAGCGGTGCACACTCCATAAAACCCGATCACGCACCGTTTTTGCCCGGGGAAACCCAAACAGTAATTTAATGATTATTGGAGAGGCGCCAGGGTATTATGAAGATAAACAAGGAATGCCATTTGTTGGAAAGGCTGGGCAATTATTGAATAAAATGCTGAAAACCATTGGCCTGATGGAAGAAGATGTTTATATTGCCAATGTGCTTAAATGCCGTCCACCGGATAATCGTGATCCGAAAAGGGAAGAGCTTGATGCCTGCACAGGTTTTCTCAGGGAGCAAATAAAACTGATTGACCCTAAGCTGATACTTGCTGTTGGACGCTTTGCCGGCTCCTGTTTGATCGGGAAAACATTGCCGCTTAACGCAATGAGAAATAAAATTCACCAATACCAGCAAAAACCGGTTCTTGTCAGCTACCACCCTGCTTACCTGCTTCGCAATCCTGCAGATAAGAAAAAAGCATACCAGGACTTATTAGCAGTCAGACAATTTTTGAGCGGTTTATCATTTAAGAATAAGGATTATTGGACATAACTGGGCAAAGCCTAATTCCATGGAAGGTTTAAGCATTGTATATATTCAAAAAAGCGCCTTGCTTTTATAAAAAATCAGGTTTTACCCTGCTTGAGTTACTGGTGTCTACTGGCATTTTATTGATGTTATTCTTTTTTGCGCCTCCGTTTGTTCAGTCAATCCTGAGTAGAAATCATCTGCAAGCTGCCGTGAGTGAACTCAAAAGCATCGTTATTTTTTCAAGAAATCAGGCCTTAATTTATAGCAGAAAAGTTGTGCTTGCTCCCAAATCTGGTATGAATCAATGGAAAAACGGTTTAGTGCTGTTTGTGGATGACGGCATCCGCCAGACGCGCTTATCCCCAACCATGATTCATGAATGGGGGCAATCGGCAATGAAAGGGTGTGATATTCGGTGGCATGGCTTGCAATCGAACAGTTTTTTACTTTTTTCACCCGGCATAAAAAACAGCATGATTAATGGACATTTCCTGGTGAGTAACAAAAGCGGGTGTTACCGGTTGATCATCAATCGTTTGGGACGAATGAAAACACAAACGTGTAATTGATGTCCTATAATTATACACAATGGTGGGAAAATGTAGTGAAGCCTGAATTCTATGAAAGGATTTACAATAGTTGAATTTATTGCCGTTCTTGCGATAGGCGCAATATTTCTGATTGCGGCCGTTCCAGGTTACCAGGCCTTGATTCAAAATAATAAGGTAGTTTCCATCACCAATAAATTATCAGCCAGTTTAAATATGGCTCGTATGGAAGCTGTCAAGAGAGGCGTGCGGGTTTCTGTCTGTCCTGCAGCTAATAATGCGTTCACAGCATGCGGAAGCAATACTCAATGGAATCAAGGATGGATTGTATTTACCGATTCTGATAATAACAATGCCATTGATTCAGCCAATGATTTAGTGAAAATTGCCGAGGCAGTGCCCAATGGAACAACAATCAGTTCAACTTCCAGCATCATCAGTTATGATGGTTCAGGTTTCGTAAGCAGTGGAGCTTCTACCCTGAACTTGAGAGCAACCGGTTGTACGGGCAATAATGCGCGCACGGTCAATGTGTCGTCCAGCGGCCGTTTAAGTGTTGTGACTGGGTCCTGTAATTAGAGATTTTATTAGCAACTATTTCATTTGCAATATCAGCGTTTGCACTTTTGTTTATGTCCCAAGGCATAGAGCGCATATGTTCGTAAGAAGATAATACTTGTCATAATTCCCTCACTGTAGCATGATCATCACCAAGCAAAGGCCTGAAATTTTTTGATGATTGTTTTTATGCTGTTGAACACTGATTCATTGTTAAAAGTGACTTGCAAGCCATCTCAAAATGTGAAAACCTGGTTAAGCTATCCTTATTCGCTCACCAAAAAACTCAAGTCAGTTTCTGGAGACGCCCGGCTTGAAATTTTAAATCAATGCTGGAGACCAAGCGATTGGTGGGATAACTATGCGCTGCTTATTCATGATAAAAAGGTATTGTGCCGTGAAATCATGATGCATTCTAACGGTGAACCTTGCTGGTATGCCCGCACCGTTATCCCTGAGTATACTTATCAAGCCGGTGATCATCTTTTTTTGCGTCTGCAGTATGAATCTTTGGGCGAAATTATTTTTGATAACCCCAATATTAAGCGAGTCCTGTTTTGTGGTTATGGGGTTAATCAAAACAATATAGAATATCATTGGATTGATCCCGGATTGCGGTTGCCGGCAGAGGTTATTTGGCTTCGCCTGTCTGTTTTTATGTTACATGAGCAATTCCCATTTTACCTGGCAGAATTGCTGATGCCAGGTATTGAAAGGTATGCGGATGAACATGGTGGCTTATCTTAAATTGATGCGGTTTCATAAACCGGTTGGCATAGCGCTGCTTTGGCTGCCGACCGCCTGGGCTCTGTGGCTTGCTAATAATGCTCATCCTCCAGCCAAGCTGGTAATGTTATTTCTTTTAGGAACCATATTCATGCGGGCGGCGGGCTGTGTGGTGAATGATATTGCTGATCGAAATATTGATAAACACGTGAAACGAACATCAATGCGCCCACTAACCAGCGGGCAAATTGGCTTGCGGGCAGCCACAGTACTGTTAATCGTATTATTGATGGCTGCCTGTCTTATCGTATTGCAATTGCCGATAGCCTGTTTTTACTATGCTTTGCTAGCTCTGCCAGTTACCCTGATTTATCCCTTTTGCAAGCGCTTTTTTCAGGCGCCTCAGTTGATGCTGGGGATTGCATTTTCCATGAGTATCCCGATGGTTTATAGCGCTTCTGGTAAGTCTGTCGACTTTAATATGGCTCTTTTGATGCTGATATGCCTTTTATGGACCATGTCATATGACACCATGTATGCCATGGTTGACCGTGATGATGACTTAAAAATTGGCGTCAAATCCACAGCAGTGTTACTGGCTGAGTTTGATTCCCTGGCTCTTCTGCTGTTGCAAGGGATATTTCACACACTTTGGCTCGCCTTGGCATATCAAGCAAAATTCACAGTCTGGTTTTTTGGCTTTTGGTTTATTGCAGGATTATGGTTAATTTATCAGCAAAAACTGGTCAAAAGCCGCGAAAGAGAAGCTTGCTTTAAAGCATTTAACTTGAATATCGGGTATGGAACACTGATGTGGATAGCGCTTATGGCGCATTAAATTGAGATCTGTTGAATCAAATCAGGAGAAGAGTTGGCTTCACGGGAGTGCTGGCATGGGTCTTGTTCTGTTTGTATGCAAGAAGATAAATGAAGGATTGATGAAATGAATATATCGTATGAAGAGTTTTTAAAAGTAGATTTAAGATCAGGAACGATTATTAAAGCGGAAGAATTCCCCCGCGCGAAAAAACCTGCTTATAAAATATGGGCAGACTTCGGTCCTGAGTTTGGAGTCTTGCAAACTTCAGCACAGGTAACAAAACATTATACGCCAGAATCGCTTATAGGCCGTTCTATTGTAGGATGTGTCAATCTTGGCGAAAAAAATATTGCCGGGTTTACGTCTCAATTTTTATTAGTTGGTTTCTCTGATGAGAATGGGGCGATTTGCTTGATTACTGTTGATCCCAAAGTTCCTAATGGAAAGAAGCTTCATTAAAATGAGCCAAACATGAAAATTGTCATTAAAGTCGGAACTCAAAGCATTTTATCAAATGATGGAACACCATTTGAACCTGTTATGCTTCATTTAGTTGAACAGATTGTTGAACTGCAAAAAGCCGGCCATCAGGTTGTCTTAGTAAGCTCAGGCGCTGTTGCCTCGGGCCGCAAAGCCGCACGCCAATTTCTTGGTCGTCAATATGGCAGTTCAATAGGAGAAAAACAGGTTCTGGCATCATTAGGGCAATATGAGTTGATGCATGTTTACGCTTCTATGCTAAAAAAACATAACATGCTTGCGTCTCAATTGTTACTCACAAAGCAAGACTTTCAAACGAGACAGCACTATTTAAATATTTCAAGATTACTTCGTGAAATTCTGGATCATAGGAATATCGTACCTATTATCAATGAGAATGACAGCGTTGCTATTGAAGAGCTGATGTTTACTGATAACGATGAACTCTCAGGTCTTATCGCGGCAATGATAAACGCAAATAAATTAATTATTTTGAGCAACGTTGAAGGTGTTTATACCAAACATCCTGATGAAGCCGGCTCAGAATTAATTTCAATTATTAATCCGATGCGTGATTGGCCTGAAGTTTCTGCTGTAAAAAGTCTTCACGGCAGAGGCGGAATGATTAGTAAGCTTGGGACGGCTCGAAAAATGTCGAGCCTGGGAGTAACAACCCATATAGCCAGCATTAATCATCCTTCGGTAATTACGCGCATCCTCAGAGATGAGCCTTTGGGTACAACTATTTTACCTGTTAAAAAGAGGTCGAATATAAAAAAATGGATTGCTTATAGTGAAAACAAGACTGGATCAATTACGATAAACTCATGTTTATTACAAATTATAAAAGAAAATAAACGAATTATCAGTATCCTGCCTGTTGGAATTGAAAAATTTACTGGTCATTTCAAACGAGGGGATCTGGTAGAAATAATGACGCCGAATAATGAAAAAATCGGGATTGGCCTTGCAAAATACGATGCGGCTAAACTAAATGAGTATTTAGGGCAATCATCAAAGCCTGAATTTATTCATTATGATCATTTACATATTTTTTAAGAGGCTTTCATGACGGAAGAAATTACCAACCAGCTTCAAGCAACCAAAAAAGCCAGTTACAGCTTAAGATTTATTGATGAAGAAAAGCAGAATAACCTATTATTAGATCTTGCAAATCGATTACGTCATTCTATCAATGAAATTATTGATGAAAATAAAAAAGACCTGGAACTGATTCATGAAGACGATCCAAAGCATGATCGGTTGCTTTTATCTAAAGAACGTATTGAAGCAATAGCAGCAGATGTTGAAACAGTCGCTTCCTTGCCTTATTCAAAAAAAAGAATTTTGGATCAAAAAAAACTTCCTAATGGCTTAATCATTCAGAGAGTTTCTGTTCCATTGGGAGTCGTTGCCATTATTTATGAGTCGAGACCGAATGTCACGATAGATGCTTTTACTTTATGCTTTAAAACAGGTAATGCATGTGTTTTGAAAGGTGGAAAGGAAGCCTATCACACCAATCTATTCCTCGTTTCATTGATTCATCAGATCTTGCATGAACACGGTATCAATAAATCTCTTATCTATTTATTGCCCCAGGAGCGAGAAGCGGTGCATATTCTTTTAAAAGCAAATCAGTTTGTAGATGTGTGCATTCCAAGGGGAAGCCAGTCATTGATAAATTTTGTACGTGAGCATACAAGAATACCCTTTATTGAAACAGGCGCGGGCATTGTTCATGTTTATTTCGACAAGAGCGGCAATGTGGAGAAGGGCCGTTTAATTATTGATAATGCTAAAACAAGAAGAGTCAGTGTTTGCAACGCGCTCGATATATTGGTTATCCATCAGGATTGCCTGGTTGATTTACCGCTCATAGTAGAACCACTTGCTAATAAACGGGTTGAAATTTTTGCGGATGAACCGAGTCACCAGGCACTTACCTCTTTTTATCCAAAACAATTACTCCGAAAAGCAACATCAGATGATTTTTGCCAAGAGTTTTTATCCTATAAAATGGCAATAAAAACGGTTGGTTCATTAGAAGAAGCTGTAGATCATATTATGGAGCACAGTTCTGGTCATAGCGAAGCAATTATTGCTGAAGACCAAGCAAGCATTAGTTATTTTCTGGATCATATTGATAGCGCGGCTGTTTATGCTAACGCTTCTACCGCATTTACCGACGGCGGCCAATTTGGCATGGGCGCTGAAATAGGAATTAGCACGCAAAAATTGCACGCCCGTGGGCCCATGTCTTTAGACGCATTAACAAGTTATAAATGGGTTGTCCTTGGTGAAGGACATATTAGATCTTAATAATAATGACCTGTACTGCGCCTCTTGGACATTTGTCGGTAGACCATTTTTTAAATTGTTCCTGTCTGCATTATTCACAAGCCTCTGCTTCAAAGCAAATCATCTAATAAACTGCTGGAACCAATCCGGAACCAGCTTTGCTCTGCTTGCCTTCCCAACATGAATTGTGCAAGTTGAATATATTGCAAAGCTTGCGCTTTGGTTTTGATTCCGCCGGATATTTTAATGCCGCAACTTGCATTCCTGCTTTTGATTGCCTGCAACATGGCAAAAGCCGCTTCAAGGCTTGCGCCTTCTGGGATTTTGCCTGTAGAGGTTTTTAGGAAATCGCAGCCGCTTCCTATTATATCTAAACTTGCTTGATGAATACGTTCCATATCGGGAAATGCGCCTGTTTCTAAAATCACTTTAAAAATTACGTTGTTTGCCTGACAAAGTTTAAACTGTTCATGACAGCAGGATAGTGCATAATCATGTTCACCGTTAAGATAAGCACTATAGGGGAACACATAATCAATTTCATCTGCTTTGCGAGATTTAATAATGGCTTCGACCGCTAAAAGCGCATCGTGACGATTTTGATTGCCTCCTGGAAAATTGATTACTGTCGCCCGCTTAATCTGCCATTCTTGAGGGATATCATCTAAATGTTTGGGTAGAACACAAACAGCAGCGACAGAATAGCGTTCTGCTTTTGCAGCTAATGCATGCAGCTCATCCAGGGATGCGTTATTGTTCAGCAATGTTAGATCAATCAAGCTGATAATTTGCTTATTATCTGGCATATTGCCCGCATGCAGGGCGGCACTGGATATGGCCTCAGTAAAATCCTTTTCCCAGGTCACGTTATAGTTCCATGATGATTCGTTTAATCAATCTATTTAACTTTTCTGCAGCCTGGGATGCCATCGATACAACTGCTTCATGACTGTGGCTGCTGCTGGCAAGTCCCGTGGCATAATTGGTGATGGTAGCAATAACACCTACTTTTAACCTGCAATGATTGGCCACCAAGACTTCCGGGACTGTTGACATGCCTACAGCATCGGCACCCAAAATACGAAATGCCCGAATTTCTGCAGCAGTTTCATAATTAGGCCCAAGAACGGCCAAATAAACGCCCTGATGGAGCGAAATATGTTCTTCATAGGCAATTTTTAAAAATTTTTCGCGTAATTCTTTGTCATAGGCGTTATCGAGGGGAAAAAAGCGAGGTCCGAATTCTTCGTCATTGGGACCTACCAGCGGATTGCCAGGCTGCATATTAATGTGATCAGTAATAAGCATTAACTCGCCGGGTCCTACATCCTCACGGAGCGATCCTGATGCGTTCGTGGCTAAAAAGTACTCGCATCCCAGTAATTTTAACGTACGAACATACGTTTTTACATAGTCACAGCTTGGGCCTTCATAAGAGTGCGCGCGACCTTGCAAACAAACAACGCCGGTACCATGCAGGTGCCCTAATGCCATCTTGCCGCTGTGGCCATGTACAGTTAATTTTGGAAAACCGGGAAGTTGTTCATAATCAATGTAAGTTGGTTCGTCGAGTTGTTCGGCGAAACTTCCAAGCCCTGAACCAAGCACCACACCAATTTTAGGGGAAAAAGAAGGGAGTTGTTGTTTAATCAGTTCTGCGGCACGATGAGCGTCAGTTATGTTTTTTTGTAGCATTTTTATTTCTCTAAGACTTCATGTTAAAAGCTAACGGCAACAATTCTTCGATTGTTGCTGTTTTTAAAACCGTTTCAAGACTACATAAATGTATTTTTGTATCAAGGTCGGAAAATTCATATATTCTTTGCCGGCATCCACCGCAGGGTGAACATAGAAGATTATTGCCGGCTATGAGCACAAGTTCATTAATTCGCTGCTTTCCTGCCGCTATCATTTGGCTGATTGCAGAAGATTCAGCACAAATGGTCAGGCCATATGAGCTGTTTTCTACATTGACGCCAGTAAACAAATCATCATTGCTTCGCAAGCAACATGCAACAGCAAAATGAGAATAAGGAGCGTACGCATTTTGCAGCGCATGGCTTGCTTCCTTGATCATCCTCTGAATTAACTCATTCATACAATTTTCCTTCATTGAAAGGACGAACTATACTCATAAAGAATTTGATGCACAAGGGGAAACAGGCGGTTATCATGATACTAAAGCATAACAGCACCCTAAATGTATCACTATGAGACGCACGAAGTCATGATGCGAGGAGAGCCTTTTGGCTATTGTTTTGTTTGTTTATAGAGTTTATTGGTTAGGGGCAATATGATTCTAACCAACAATCCTGCCTTTTTGCGGTTTCTTGCTTCAATTTCACCGCCATGGAGTTTTACAGCCTGTTGGGCTATGGCTAACCCTAAACCAAAGCCGCCGGTTTTTTTCTCCCTGGATGTGTCTACCCGGTAAAAAGGATTAAAAACCTTGGTTAATTCATTTTCCGGTATTCCAGGACCTCTGTCTTTAATTTCAATTGTTGCTGTTTCATCCTTTTGATAGAGCAAAACGAAAACGGCTTCTTCAGGAGATGAGTATCGCAACGCATTGCGCAAAATATTCTCGATGGCACGGCGAATTAAGCGTTCATCCGCCATAATGCGGCAATCATCTATTTGTCCCGGTTGAACACGGGTTAGCGATGAGGGAAACTCATAATTAGCGTCTTCAATAATGTCATACAGTAACTTTTTCAAGTCGAGCATGGTTTTTTTCAAGGTGTTGGTCGATTTCTCAAGCCTTGCATATTCAAGTATTTCGCCAATGAGGGTGTTAAGGCGCATGCATTCGAGTTCCATGCGGGTAAATTCTTGTTCTGCACTATGATTTGTTTTTTGGCGGCCAATTGCGATTGCCATTTGCAAACGCGCTAAAGGAGAGCGCAATTCATGAGAAATATCTTGTAGCAATCTCTCTTTAGAGTGAATATGCGCTTCTAACTGCTCAGCCATATGATTGAATTCGTCGCTTAATTCGTCAATTTCATCCTTATTGTGCCCTGCGAAATGCCCAACACGTGTTTTTAGATTTCCGCGTGCAATCGATTTGGCGGCAAGCCGCAAAGTGCGGAGCGGTTGGGTAAGATAGATTGATAAGAGGTAGCAGATAAGGCCACTGATAAATATGGCGATAAGCAGTCGAAGAGACAGGCCTGCCCAGGGGATTTGGACAAAATGAGCCAGAGGTTTCTCACTGACCGCGGCCAGCCGGTAGGCAACGCCTGTGGTTGAAAGGATTTCATGACTGACGATTAAATTACCTGATTTAATGATGCCGGCATTTAATTCATCATCCTTCAGGTTTTCAGCCACTTTCTTGACGCTTGCAGGAGGGCGCTGATTACCGATTATATCTCCTTTGCTTGACAGCAGATAAAGTTCCATATGCCTTTCCAAGCCGGTTTTGGCCATCCAGTCTTTTAATGCTTGATGACGTCCTGCTTCATAGGTCACAACTGCTGCGTTAGCAAAACTGTCCATAAATAACTGTTCGCGGGCAGGAATCGAAGATTTTTTGGCAATTTCGCTGGTAACCCAGGCTGTGGTTAAAATGATAAGAATCGTAGCAAGCCAAAAAGAGAGAAATATTTTCCAATATAAACTACGCATTGAATAAATAACCAAAACCACGAACTGTTTTAATCCAGTCTTCACCTGCTTTATTTTGACCGAGTTTATTGCGCAAATTGCTGATATGGACATCAATACTGCGGTCATAAGCTGTGTATTTACGGCCCAAGGCATATTCGGTCAACTCTTCCTTGGAAAAGGCCTGGCCCGGGGATTTCATCAGCATTTCCAGAATATTAAATTCTGTGTTTGTTAATTCCAGCGGATTGCCCTCAATGGTTGCCGTACGCTTTGAACAGTCTATCATGATATTTCCATGTTCTATGACCGGACGGTGCATGGGAGCTTTTTGGGCACGGCGCAAAATCGCACGCATACGGGCAACCAACTCTCTCGGGTTACAAGGTTTTGCGAGATAATCGTCAGCGCCAATTTCCAGCCCCACGATACGGTCTATATCATCGCCCCGAGCGGTCAACATTAAAACAGGGGTATCAAGATGTTCGCGAATGGCCTTTAAGACTTCAAAGCCATTGAGTTTCGGCAACATCACATCAAGAACAATCGCATCCAGGGGTTGATTCAGTGCTTTTTTAACCCCAATTTCCCCGTCATGGGCGCAGCTAACTTCAAATCCTTCTGCTTGAAGGTATTGTGTTAGGCTCAATCACCATTTAAATTGAATACAATAAAAAAATCCGTAAACTGTTATTTTTCACAATTTCAAGGGAATAGTAGTCA
>NZ_LNYK01000009.1 GCF_001467825.1 Legionella londiniensis | reverse complement strand
CCTTCAACTCGCTGATACACTCCATATAACCTCCTTTTGGCGATCGAGATTATATGATTTTCATTGCATGTCAGCGAGTTACCTTAACTTACTTCAGGCCCAAACTCAAAATGGTTGCCCGCCTGCGCGGGCATGACAGATTTTTTTTGTCATTGTCCACCCCGTTGCATCACTGAAATAGCTAACCCGAAATAATCTAAATAGAGCCAAAATCAGTGATTCGTTGCATCACAATTGTGGGTTACCTTAATTGTGATGCAACGAATCCTTTTTAAGACTTGTTTAAATTTTTGTCGGGTTACCTTTAATGCGATGCAACACGCCACAGAGGAAATTTAATATAAAACATTGCAAAACAACATCTCTTGGGCTAATATTGCCACCGGAGAGATGGCAGAGCGGTCGATTGCGGCGGTCTTGAAAACCGTTGAAGGGCAACCTTCCCAGGGTTCGAATCCCTGTCTCTCCGCCAGCCAAATGTATGCCCTAATTATTCAAATGTTTCTTGATTTATTTCTATTGGAATCAATTTTTTCAAAATATCTAATCTTTGAGTTTCCAAATGCCTGCATACAAGTTTGCCCAAAATAATGATGACGATTCAGAATATGAAAGTGATGGAGAAACAGTTTATACACCGGAAAAAAAGTTAGGCACTGGCAATTACGCCACCGCCCGACGATTTCAGAGTTCTGCCAACAAAAATAAGCTTGTCGTCTTAAAACCGGTCGATAGTCAAAAGCAACATTTGAATGAAGCAAAGAGAAAATATCATTTTTTTAAAACGCTATATCCCGAAAGTCAGGTTGAGTTGATAAGCAATGAAGCCAAAACAACTTACCGCTTGATCCTTCCAGAAATTCCAGGCCAAAGCTATCAATCGCTACCTGTATCTTCAGAAGAAGAGCTCATTCACCTGTTCCTTGCGGCATCTGACGCGCTTTTAGAGTGCCATATGAAAAATATTGTTCTTATTGATTTAAAAGAAGACAATATTTATTATGATAAAAACACGCAAAAAGCGTATCTGATAGACGGCGGTTTTTCAGAAAAAATATACACGCCCATCAATCCCGAAATTTTTCGAAAAAGCAGTGAACAAGCAGTCAGTTACAACCAAAGAAAATATATCCACATCGCGCCTGAGTGCTGGTCCACTGGAGAGGTTTACGCAGCTCCCGCCATGGATATATTTTCTTTAGGCACAATGATGAGTCGTCTGGGTGAAAAAATTATACCGAGCGAGGATTTGTCAGAACTCATCAAAACCTGCGGGCACAAAAGCCCTTTGCGAAGACCCGATTTGCCTATTTTAAAAAATAAGCTTCAAACCATTCTTCAGGAAAGAAAAATATTTGTATCCCACTTGCATCATGAAGGCATATACTTTAATCAGAATGAGCTTGGCTTTATATTTGCAAACAAGAGATTAAAAGAAACAATTCTGCTCTTTATCCAAGAATGCAATAAACTGAACTTTGGCAAAGACGAGTCAGTAAAAAGCGCTCTCGCCTTATACAAGATTAATTGCTTAAAATTGGCTGCAACTGGCAAGGATTCGTTCCAAAAAAATTATCCCGCTATTGCCAGGGAAACATTGAAGACAATTGATAACAATTCCTTTAAAAAATTTTTACGTTGGGCCGGTAATATTTTCTTAACAACTTTAGCCACAGTGACGGTGGTAGGATTAGTCGCTATGATACTGACCAGCAAAAACCGGGGCGGTTTTTTATTTTTTCAAGATCCGGAGCAAAAGTTAAAGCGTTGTGCTGCTCATCTTGAAGATGGGCTTAAGTTTTGCAGGGTCTCTTCATAGCCTGACATCCATGCGCCAATCCCGGGTCAAATCCGGGTTGCAAAAAATATCAAAAACCGCAGCGAAGCCGCCTGTCCATAAATAAGACTGTGCCCAGCAACAGGGCTTAACGCTTACAACACTTCAAGTATCGCTTGATTCCCTAATGCTTACAATAATTTATCTGCTTGTTTAACAGTAGAATCAATGCTCATTAAGGTTTGCAATAAGGGTTTCATCTTATCCAAAGGCCAGCTGTTTGGGCCGTCACTTAACGCCTTGTCTGGCTCTGGGTGGGTTTCCATAAAAATGCCCGCTACACCCGCTGCAACTGCTGCCCGGGCAAGCGTTGGAATAAATTCACGCTGACCGCCTGATGCGCCGTTATTCCCACCGGGGAGTTGCACAGAGTGGGTTGCATCATATACGACAGGACAGCCGGTTTCACGCATGATTTTTAAGGAGCGCATATCGGAAACGAGATTATTATAACCAAAACTTACCCCCCGCTCACAAACCATAATTGCATCATTACCAGTGGCTTTTGCTTTCGCGACCACATGCTTCATTTCCCAGGGTGATAAAAACTGGCCTTTTTTAATATTGACCGGCTTATTCATAGAAGCCACTTTTTGAATAAAATTCGTCTGCCGGCAAAGAAAGGCGGGAGTCTGCAACACATCCACAACACTTGCAACCTCCCAAAGCGGTGTATCCTCATGAACATCCGTTAAAACCGGCACACCAATTTGCGTTTTTACCTTTTCAAGAATCATCAATCCTTTTTCAAATCCAGGTCCGCGATAGCTGCCAAGCGATGAGCGGTTTGCCTTATCAAATGAGGATTTATAGATAAAAGGCAAAGAAAGAAGAGAACACATTTCTTTAAGGTAACCCGCGGTTTCCAAAGCCAGCGATTCGCTTTCAATCACGCAGGGACCTGCAATCAAAAATAATGGAGAATCAATACTTGCTTCAAAGCCGCATAAATTCATGAGTTATCCTTATTTTGATGTTGATTACGCGCAGCGAGCACAAACGATTTAAATAACGGGTGGCTGTCACGGGGCGTTGAAGTAAATTCAGGATGAAATTGGCACGCCAGAAACCAGGGATGATTCGGGACTTCAATAATTTCAACCAGGTTATCCACCGCAGAACGGCCGGAAATAACCAAGCCATGCCCAACCAATGCCTCTACATAAGCATTATTCACTTCATAACGATGACGGTGCCGCTCGACAATCTGCAGCTTATCATAGGCACGCATCGCCAAAGAGTCCTCTTCAAGATTGCAAAGCTGCGCGCCAAGCCTCATGGTTCCGCCAAGCTCGCTTTCTTCATTGCGGATATTAATGCTGCCATCGTCACTCATCCACTCGCTGATTAAGCCAACAACCGGATAGGGTGTATTTTTATCAAATTCCGTAGAATTGGCACGCGTTAATCCCGCTACATTCCGTGCATATTCAATAAATGCTGCCTGCATGCCAAGGCAAATTCCTAAAAAAGGGAGATTGTTTTCACGCGCATATTGAATCGATTTAATTTTTCCTTCAACACCCCGCTCTCCAAATCCTCCGGGAATCAAAATCGCGTCAGCAGTTTCCAGCAAAGATGGGCCATGCGCCTCAATTAATTCAGCATCTATGTAGGTAATTTCCACTTTTGTCCCGGTGTGAATGCCGGCATGAATTAACGCTTCATTAATTGATTTATAGGCATCATTCAACTCAGTATATTTGCCAACCATTGCAACCTTAACAGTCATATCCTGCTTCGCCTGCTTATCCAAAACTTCTTGCCACTCACTGAGATCAGCAGGTTTTGCCGGCAGAGACAGCCTTTGCACCACAAGTTCATCCAACCCCTGCGCATGCAAAATCATGGGAATTTCATAAATAGAGCGCGCATCATGCAAGGAAATTACGCCTTCTTTTTCCACATTGGTAAACAGTGCGATTTTTGAGCGGTCATGATTGGATAAGGGTTTTTCCGAACGACAGATAAGCACATCGGGTTGTATGCCTATTGAACGCAACTCTTTCACAGAATGCTGCGTGGGTTTGGTTTTGGTTTCTCCTGATGTTGGAATATAAGGAACAAGCGTTAGGTGAATAAACAAACACCGCTGGGCTCCAAGCTCTATCCGCATTTGCCGGATGGCCTCAAGAAAAGGCAGAGACTCAATATCCCCTACTGTCCCGCCAATCTCAACCATGGCTACATCATAATTATCAGCGCCCTGTTTGATGCAGCGTTTTATTTCATTGGTTATATGCGGAATAACCTGTACAGTCCCTCCAAGATAATCCCCCCTGCGTTCCTTTTTGATGACAGTTTCATAAATTTTACCTGAGGTAAAATTATTCTTCCGGGTCATCGTAGTCCGGACAAATCGTTCATAATGACCTAAGTCAAGATCGGTTTCTGCTCCATCATGAGTTACAAAAACCTCTCCATGTTGGAATGGGCTCATCGTACCCGGATCTACATTGATGTAGGGATCTAACTTGATTAATGTCACATTGAGGTTACGGGCTTCGAGAATAGCCGCTAATGACGCGGCAGCAATACCCTTACCTAAAGAGGACACCACCCCGCCGGTGATGAAAATATAACTTGTCATAAAAAATCCCGTCGTAATGCCAACCGCCTTCGGCGGTATAAGAGAGTGTTTGCAAATTCGCTAGAATGAGTTTTGGAGACAGTTTCATTAGAATTTACTAACAACTCTAACAAAAATGCATATAAACGGGGTCTTATTATAACAAATCCAGAGCAGGAATGACAAAGAATTTCCAATAATTCTCTGGCCTTACAGGAAAATCATACAAAGCGGCATGATCTTGCCGGATTTACCCTACGCTTTTAAAGGCTTAATTTCATAATCCCCTTATAACTCAAGCTCCATTTTCTGCATCACCTCATGCATGTTTAAGGCGCAGTCGACCGCATCAATTCCTTTGTGTCCGTGCCTTCCGCCTAACCTATCCCATGCCTGGGCTTCATTTTCAGTAGTCAGCACCCCAAAAATCACCGGAATTTCAAATTCCAATGCAACCTTTTGACAACCATCGCTGACCTGCTGGCAAACATAATCGTAATGAGTCGTCTCGCCACGAATGACCGCACCCAATGCAATGATGATTTCAAATTTCTTCAATTTGGCGATTTTTTTGACTGTCAAAGGAATTTCCACAGCACCAGGCACTTCAACAACGGCAATATCTTTTTCCGTAAACCCCTTGGCATTGAGCTCTTTTAAGGCGCCTTGCAAAAGTTCGCGGGTGATTGGTCGATTAAACTGGCTTACGACAATTGCAATGGGAAACGGTGAATAATTATCCCTTGGGCTTCCTTTGATGTATTGCATAACTACTCCTATTCAACAGTCAAAAAATGACCTAATTTTTCTTTTTTAGTTTTCAAATAATGACGGTTTTCCTTGGTCGGCTCAATGGCAAGAGAAACACGCTCAGAGACCTTGATTCCGTATCGGCTGATTGCCGAAACTTTATCGGGATTATTGGTGATAAGCCGGATAACATCTATGCCAAAAAATTTTAAAATTTGATACGCAATGGCATAGTCGCGATTATCCACCGGCAATCCAAGTTCCAAATTGGCTTCTACCGTGTCAAACCCCTGCTCTTGAAGCGCATAGGCTTTGAGCTTATTGGCAAGGCCGATTCCACGGCCTTCCTGGCGCAAATAAATCAACACCCCACCTTCAGCGCTGATTAATGCCAGGGATTGCTGTAATTGGGAGCCGCAATCACACCTGCCGGAGCCGAACACATCACCCGTAATACATTCTGAATGAATGCGCACCAGCGGAACCTGATTGCCATAAACCGCGGGTTTCCTAAGAAGGGCAAAATGCTCTCCTCTATCCAGCAGGCTGGTAAAGACCGTCATATTAAAATCACCATGCTTTTGAAGCGGAATTCTGCTTGTAGCTTCTGCTTCAATAAGCTTTTCGTGGCGGATGCGGTACTCAATTAGATCCTGGATGCTCACCATGGCTAACTGATGTTGCCGGGAAAATTTAGCCAGATCATCACGCCTGCTCATCGTGCCATCTTCATTAATAATTTCACAAATGACCGCGGCTTGCCTGAGACCTGCAAGCTTCATTAAATCCACACTGCCTTCAGTTTGACCACGGCGCTCCAGCACGCCATTCGGGCGAGCGCGCAGGGGAAAAATGTGTCCGGGTGAAATGATATCCTCCGGACTGCTTGCCGGATCAATTGCAACTTGAATGGTATGGGCTCTGTCCCTGGCTGAAATACCCGTGGAAACGCCTCTCGCGGCTTCAATCGAAACCGTAAACGCCGTGCCAAAAGGGGAGCGATTATGTCGCGCCATCATGGGCAGATTCAGTTTATCTACCAATGCCTCTGCCATAGGAAGACAGATCAAACCCCGTCCAAAACGGGACATAAAATTGATGGCTTCCGGGGTAACAAACTCAGCAGCAATGACAAGATCCCCTTCGTTTTCTCGATCTTCGTCATCCACCAAAATCACCATACGGCCATTTTGTAATTCCTGAATTGCCTGCTCAATGGTGCTAAATGAGTTTGTCATACGTTACCTCACTACTTATTCTCGACTTGCGGCAAGGCTGCTGCCTTTTAGATAATTCTTGGTTATCAGCTCAGCTTGATGCGCAACTATCCGGGTTAAATAATCAAATTCCACATTTAAACATGCGCCGGGCTTGCATTTGCCCAATGTGGTATTACCGCGCGTATGTGGAACCAGCAATAAGCTGATGTGATGGTTCTCCACCGCATTGATGGTTAAGCTCACCCCATCAAGCGTAATACTGCCCTTAGGCAACAGATATTTCAGGGCTTTTGAATTAAACGGTCCCACAGTTAATTCAAGATAATCACCCACCACTTTCACGCTGTCTACGGTTGATGTGGTATCAACATGGCCGCTGACATAGTGTCCGCCAAAGCGGCAGGCCATGCTCATGGCACGCTCCAGATTGACAACATCGCCTTCCTGTAAAGCGCCAAGATTGGTTTTTGCCAAAGTCTCGAATGAAACATCAAACATAAGATTGGTTTCAAATTCAGGTAAAAACGTCAAACAAACACCATTTACCGCAATACTCTCGCCTGCTTTAAGATTTTCAAACGAAGCTTTAATAAGCAATCGATTGCCAACGCCGTTTGACGAATTTGCGATGACTTCGCCCATTCCTTCAACTAATCCTGTGAACATGCGGCACCCTCCCGTGCATTTTCCCAGTCCAGAGACACTATCACATTATCATCTATAGGCTGCCAGGATACCTTGCAGTTTTGCGCAAGGGGGTTAGCAACAGGATAGACTGCTGTCGCGTCTGTTCCAAGCCAACGTGGAACCAGGTAAATATAGGTTCGATGAACCAATTTTGCCTGGTGTAATGCGCTGAACAGTTTTCCTCCAGCTTCTACCCAAACATCGTGATATCCAAGGCTTCCAATATGACTTAAAACTGCCTCAAGCCGGAGCAAGCCACTTTCATCAGTTGCAACGGGATGATATGAACAGTTAGGCAGCAAGAAGCGCGGAGCATTGGTTGCTTCATGATAAATATGGCAATGCCTGTCGATCGTTAATACATTTGCTTTTGGATTTAACCGGTTTTTTCGGTCAAGAACAGCGAGCGGCTTACTTTGCTCCTTGCCCGGCAGGCGAACATTCAACAAAGGGTTATCCACCTGAATGGTTTGCGCTGTTGTTAAAATCACATCACAATGCCTGCGGTTTTGATGGGTGAACTCAAAGCAACGCGAATTGGATAACTGCTCACGCTTCCCTCTCATCGCAATTTTACCATCCAGTGTTTGAGCTATCTTCACCGTGACCCAGGGTTTGCCGGTACGGGTCCAGTAATCATAGCTCTGGTAAAAATGATTAATTTCAGAAACGGGATAATGGATAACCTCTATATTATTCCGGCTTAATATTACCGGCGTATTATTGGCCGCAACTACCGGGTTAGGATCCCGATACGCATATACAACGCGCTTGATCCCACGCTCTATAATCGCATTGACGCAGGGAGGGGTTCTGCCCCAATGGTTGCAGGGCTCGAGAGTCACATATAAGGTGATGTCTTTTGGTGATCCTGAAATTTGATTTAAAACGAGTTGCTCTGCGTGAGGTGTTCCGGCACCAAGATGGCATGCCTGTGCTATAATCTTATCGTTTTGTACTGCAACCGCACCAACACTGGGGTTAGGCGCACAGATTCCACGCCCAAGCCAGGCTTGTTCCAGAGCGGCAAGCAGAAACTTTTTGTGCATAATTCAGTCACCCATGATCAGTGCGCGTATGATAACAAAGTATTCAATTTTTGAGTAGACTAATGGACTTAATGCTGCGAAATGCTTTTTTGGATAGAATCTGGCGAAATACGATGTTTCACCATCGAATAGCGGCCGCCTGTTTATGGCTGGTATTATTTTTTACGCAAAACCTGTATGCCTATAACCCCTATACAACGCGAGAGCTTGATGAACTGGAAAAGGAATTTGCAAATCTAATCCATCAGTCAAATCAAGTGCTGCGAAACCCCTTGGCCATGGAATACATCAATCATTTGGGTAAACGCCTGGCAAGTCAGAATGATATAAATCTGCCCTATTTTTTTATTGTAAAATCAAATGAAATCAACGCATTTGCCGGGCCTGGCGGGTATATTGCCATTAATTCCCAACTTATTCTTGCCACAGAAAACGAAAGTGAACTTGCCGCAGTGATGGCGCATGAAATCGCGCACGTACGCCTGCATCATTTATACCGTATGCTGGAGCATCAAAAACAAATGCGCGTTCCGATGCTGGCTTCTGTGCTGGCTTCCCTGGCCCTCGGTGTGATTAACCCGACACTCGGAGGGGGGGCATTAATGGCTTCTCTTACAGGGCTTGCCCAGGATAATATCAACTTTACCCGCGCTAATGAAAAAGAAGCGGACCGAATTGGCATTGACATGTTGATTCGTTCGGGCATAGACCCAAGAGGCATGGCTGGATTTTTTAAAAAAATGCAGCAAAATTCACGGTATTATTTCTCTGATCTGCCTCCTATCCTGCGCACTCATCCGCTTGATGATGACCGTATCGCGGAAGCAGAAAACCGGTGTCAGAATCTCAAACAAAAAATTTACCCCAATGATTTGAATTACCCTCTTTTTAAAGAACTAATCCGCAACCTGACAGGCCAGGACACCAAGCAATTGCTGGATTATTATACTGTGTCATGCCAAAAAGAAAGTAAACAGGCATGCCAGTATGGGTATGCCCTGGCGTTAATAAAAGCCCGTGAATACCAAAAAGCAGAAAAAAAACTACTGCCTTTATACAACCTGGATACAGATAATTTTTATTATGCGCTTGCTTTAGCCGAAACAAAAATGCATTTGAACCAAACCTCTGATGCCTGGGATATATTAAACAGGCTATATGTCAATTATCCTGAAAGCTATGCCGTATTGCTAGCCTATGCTGATGTTTTGATGAATACCGGGAAAGCGCATGACGCTGAAAACCTTTTGTTAAAAGCCAGCAGGAAATTTAAAAGCGACTTGCCTGTATGTCAACAATTAGCCCGCAGTCAGGCCAAGGCCAATCACAAAGGATATGCCTATTTTACGAGAGCGCAGTGCGAACTCATTAAGGGAAACAAAAAACAGGCATTGAATCAGCTCAATATCGCTAAAAAAATAGATAAAAAAGATCGGTTTTTGCAGGCCAGAATCGAAGCCAAGATTGAGGAAATTAAGGAAAGTCTATAGGAGTCATATCTTCTCGCACCAGGCGGTGGCATGGGGATAGCGGCAATGCCTAACGGCGTATTTGTACTCATTTATATCCTGCTACTCGATATTGAGTTTTTTCAAACGATACCGGAGCGTTCTAAAACTGATGCCCAGCAATTTTGCAGCAGCAGTACGGTTCCATTTTGTTTTTTCAAGAGCGTTTAAAATTAACTCTTTTTCATGTTCCTGTAAGGTTTGCTCTAAATCCAGCTTTTCGCTTCCTTTTAAGATAGATAAATCCTCCATTTCCGGTTTTGGCAAATTCAAATCCGTTACTTCAATTGTTCGGCCATTGCACAAGGTCATAGCGCGTTCTAATATATTTTCCAATTCCCGCACATTTCCTGGAAAATCGTAAGCTTTCAATGCCTCAAGCGCTTCAGGTGAAAGCGATACCAATTCGGTTCCCTGTTCTTCAGCGAGCTTTCGTAAAATATTTTCAGAAAGTAGCGGGATATCAGAAATCCGCTCCTGCAGTGTGGGTACGCGAAGCTCAATGACATTGATTCGATAATATAGTTCCTGGCGAAAGCGGCCCGCTGCAATTTCTTCCTGTAAATTTTTATTGCTTGCGCTTAAAATGCGAACATCAACCGGAATTTCATGAATTTCGCCGATAGGCTTTACCGCTTTTTCCTGAATCGCCCTCAGCAATTTAACCTGCATCACCAAGGGTAATTCTGCAATTTCATCCAGAAATAAAGTGCCGCCCTGAGCTGCTTCAAACAGCCCTTTTTTATCTGCAAATGCTCCGGTAAAACTGCCTTTTTTATGTCCAAAAAATTCTGATTCCATTAATTCTGCAGGAATTGCGCCACAGTTAACAGCGATAAAAGGCTTGTCGCTCCTTGGCCCGTAGGCATGAATCAATCTGGCTACAAGCTCCTTGCCAACCCCAGATTCACCAAGTATAAAAACCGGCGCCTGACTGCGTGCCAACTTATGAATTTTCTGCCTGAGAATTTGCATCACTTCGCTTTCACCAAGCAAAACTTCATCATGCTGCTCAGGACGATGATACATATGTAAAGCCGTTTTAACCAATGACTTTAACATTGCCAAATCAATTGGCTTTGATACATAGTCAAATGCGCCTGCTTTCAAGGTATTGACTGCTGCTTCTACATTTCCATAAGCCGTAATCACCGCGACCGGTAATTGCGGCTTATGTTTTTGTATATATAAAATTATTTCATAACCATCCCGGTCAGGGAGGCGCATGTCCGTCAATACGAGAAAATATTCATTTTTATGAATCAGTTCGACGCCTTCCTTGTAATTTGACGCGACATCGCAAACCAATCCCATGCGTTTTAAAGTTAATGACAGAAGTTCGCGAATATCCGGCTCATCGTCAATTACCAGTACTTTTGCTTTATTCATAACCGCAACTCATTAACTTGATGAAAACTGATGGTAAAACAGCATCCCAAATCGCTGTCAGTAAGACTCAGTCTTGCCTGATTAATTTCACATAGGTCTTTTGCAATAAACAAGCCCATCCCGTAACCGGAACGCAGGGTACTGAAAAAAGGATCAAATATATTATTTTGAATGCTTTCTGGTATGCCTGGGCCTGTATCACATACCATTAAAGATGTTCTCCGCGCTTTGGTTTTGATGGTGATGTTTATATTGACATGCCCTGATTCATCTTGGCCGTGCTGCATGGCATTATCACAAAGAATCACCAAAACCTGCTCAAGTTGGCTTCTATCAAAAACCACTGTTTTTTTCTTGTCCCGAGGAGGATTAAGCCTCATATCACATTGATTAATAATACAAAATTCACGAATAAATTGCTCAACAAACGGCACCAGTTCAATGGTTTCAGGCTTTGACTGTTGCTGCCTTGAAATCTGCAACACATTTTTTATGACGGTATTCATGCGGTTACAATTATTGATAATCAGTTGCCTGAGCCTTTTGTCCTCCTCATTTAAATGGCTTCCTTCTCCCATTAACTGCACAGCATGAGAAATTGCACCCAAAGGGTTTCGCAACTCATGGGCAATGCTTGCCGAAAATCGACCTAATGAGGCAAGTTTCAACTGTTGCGCTTGTTGGGCGATATTGGTCATATCCTCAAGAATAATTAACACCGCAGTTTGCGCCGCGTGAGAGGTGGAATAAAAATGAACCTGCAGATATGGATTCTCAATAATTGCCTGTGCCACAAGCTCATCTTCCTTTCTTTGCGATAAAAACTGCAAATACTTTTCATACAATGCCTGCGAGACATGTTGCAGCGTTAATCCTTTTTGCCGTTCGCTGATATTGAAGAACTGGCGGGCTGCGGTATTCATTACCCGAACTTCCTGGTTGGTGTCTATATATATGACGCCATACTGCAGTCGTTCAACGATATACTCATTCAAACGGTGCATACTGGCCAATTCTTTGGCTTTATCCAATGCCATATGCTCACTGCTGCGCACCCATTGCGCGAGATACCAGGCAGTTAATGCCGTTGCAAAAAATCCTGCTCCATATATCCCTGTAGAAAAAAAGATACTTAAATCGTCATTTGTCTTGATATAAAAATATTCAAAAGCGCTGATAGCCAATAACATGCAGCTGGCTATTGATGCGAAAAAAATAGCAAGGCGCCCTGGAGCCAGAATACTGAGCACAGCAATAGAGGCGTTTAAAAGGATACCAAGGCCAGACTCAAGATAGCCCAGGACGTGAATGAACAGCACCATCACAATGATATCAACCGTACCAGCCCAAAGCACCTGCTGTTCAAATTTGATGGATTGTTTATACCAAATATATAAAAACACCAGTCCAAAGACTAAATAGGCAAGCAATGAGCTTGAATAAATCGCGGCATTAGCCTGACTATAGATATTCAGCCAAAAAAGACCAAACAAGAGGCCTATCGTTACCAGACGATATATGTTGTATATCAAAAGCATATGCCTCTGTCTGGTTAAGAGAGTATTTTTTATGCTGGTCATTGGCATGGAACATTAAAATAAAAGTCTTTTAATAACTATAGGCCATCTCATTGCATTCATGCCAATATAGATAATTAATCAGTAACTTAATTCAAAGCATCGGCAATCCCTTCATTTTTATTTTCAACTACAATTTTTATTTATCTGAACTATTCTTAACTATACAAGGTCAAAAGGAGCTGCCATGAACAATAGAGAAAAATCATTGCCAATACACAGAGAAAAAAAGGAAAAAGAAAAACAAACTAAAAAAGACAAAAAAGAACTTGCTGAACCCTATATATACCCGGCTTATGATCATGATCTTGAACAAGAATATGATGCCATACGCTCGATCAATTAATTTCATGATGAAAGGTCTTTTTTTTTTTTGAATTTTGGACGCATTTTGAATTGTAAAATACACTGCCGGATGGCTTCCCCATGAAATTCCAGAATGCGCCCAAACTGCCTAAACCATACTCCCTGCCGTACTCTGAAGCTTATATCAAAACTTTAGGGGTTTATAAAATTTGACACTCATCATGCAGTGTCGCAGAGTAATACATCTTGTGAAATTCCTCAATTTCCTTCGTCAATAAGCTTTCATTGAAAAAACATAACTTATGATAACTTCTCTTGTTTTTTTGGAGGATGAGTGTGCTTGTAGAGGCAATTTGCAAATTTTTTTGGCCTTCTTCTTCAATTCGTTTGACTAACTCCTGAAGATAAGAGCTATTCTTGGTTTCCTTACGGTAATAAGGAAGCCTTGAGGAAAAATACTTCTGTAAATCATCAGTAGAAAAATCAGTATAGAACGTGTATTTGTTTTGATGCCAATTGCTTAAAATTTCAATTTCAAAAATATATGCATTGGCTTCCGTGTTCGGGATATCTGCTGCGACATTAAATGCGTGTCCGGTTTCGTGAACCAGGATACCAATCATTTGCATGGTCTGCAGGGTTAAAAAGTCTTTTTTTACCGCAATCGTCTGATTTTCTTTCCATTGGTTGTGATGCTTGCCAAGAAGACTAAAGGTATGCTCATTCACAAAAATTGCAGGGTTTTCGCCTATTCCAAGAAAATCATGGGGAGGTGTCAAAATATCAATTTCAAGAGGAGGAATTATACCTTTGTTCCCATTGCCAAGGCCTTTCTTTCCCGCACAGCGGCAAACATGAATGATGCGCTGGATATCCGATATCGTCCACATCTTGCTTCCCTCCTTTCGCATATACTTCTTTTAAAAGAAACACGTAATTATATTTTTTGCAAGTTTTGACCCGGTTTTTTCCTTATGATTTTTTATTTTCAACCTCAATATTTGGCAAAAAATATGCACAATGATATTAATGATTCAAACTTGCCCGCCGACAAAAGAAATAATCCGGCATGGCAGGAAATAAAAAATATGAAGCCATTAATAATAATATTGCTGTTTGTTTCTTCCCTGGCGATGGCTGATCCTTTGAGAATCGGCACCCTTTATTTTTACCCTCCTTTTGCCGAACAAGACGATGAAAAAGGTGATTTTTCAGGATTTGACATTGATTTAATGAAAGAAATCTGCAAAAAAATCAACAGAGAATGTGTTTTTAAAGGGATGAATTTTGTGGATCTTTTTCCTGCTCTTGATTCAGGAAAAATTGATCTGGCAATTGGCGCAATCAGCATTACGGTTAAGAGAAAATATAAGTATCTTTTCAGCTACCCTTATTTGGCAAATTATGTACAGTATATTGCCTTAAGATCCAGCCCTATCGAATCTCCGGATCAAATTCGCGGTTTAACCGTTGGCATGCTCACAGGCACCATTTCCCGCAAAATATTGAATGCGGCTTTTGGCAATCAAATTACGATTAAACCCTATCTTTCGCTCAATGATTTAATCAATGATTTAAAAAATCAAAATATTGATACTGCCCTCATTGATGCATTCACAGCTGACTACTGGATTGCCGCTAATGATGAAATTTTTAAAAAAATAGGTCATGAAATACGCGTGGGCAGCGGCTATGGGATAGTTGCCTTACAAGACAAACAAGACTTAATTCAATCAGTCAATCAGGCCATTGTTGATCTTGAAAAAGAAGGAACATACCTGAAGATTTATGAAAGTTACTTTGAAAGGCAGTAAGCATATAGCGTTGTATTTGAATGATTTAGCCATTGAGGTTTCAAATGTAACATTTTGCAGGAAAAGGGGTTATCTATGAATAGGATAAGACCATGGGTACTAGCGTATTTTTTAGGCCATATGAGTTTGCCTGTACAAGGAAGCACTGTTTTTCCCTATACGCCATCCCCCTTTCCCTTTATCAGCCAGGAACAAATCAAAGCGCATGAAGAGATTCATTCAATCAGGGAAATTCAATTCATGCTTAACAAGGAATCGCATTCTATGAGCCAAGATCTGATTGACACTATCATAACCATTTTAAAATGCGCCCAAAAATACGATATATCCTATAACCCAATCCTTACCGTCATTGATTATTCCAAACCAGCCAGCCAGCGAAGGCTTTGGATTTTTGATTTGAATCATAAAAAACTGCTGCTCCATACTTATGTATCCCACGGCATTAAATCCGGAATTTTATCCTCGCGCTATTTTTCAAATCGGCATAACAGTAAAGCAAGCAGTATCGGCGTTTATAAAACGGAAAATGATTATTACGGCCGCTATGGCTATGCGCTAAGGCTTATTGGCCTTGAATCTGGTTTTAATGACAATGCGTTCAGCCGGGCTGTCGTGATGCATGGCGGCTGGTATGTTAATGAAAATTTTGTAGAAAAATACAAAAGGCCGGGCCGGAGCTGGGGATGCCCTGCCGTTCCAAGAGAACATACCCGTTTCATTATTAACACCATCAAAGATAATTCCTTATTGATAGCCTATTATCCAAGTGAGAACTGGTATATGAAATCAAAATACATCAATTGCAATAATTTCTCCCCCGTCCCCAAAACGGCAAACCTTCAAACTGAATTGAATGAACCCGAAGAAAACAGGGATGAAATTCTTTTCCTTGAAAAAAACAATAATAATCAGCGCGAAGAAAATGAACCCATTTTGGTGATAAGCGCAGATAATTATCAAAAGGTTTTTAATAGAGAAGTTCCTTTAAAACGCATGCTAAGACGTCCCCTTAACAATCAGGAATTCGTGGCTTTAAATCTTGATGAATTGCAGCAAATCATTACTCATTATCCTGAAAAGATTACTCCGCCCGGCAAAGAGCATCAACGAGAAGTCCTTTTCATCGTTCCAGTTATAAAAAAAGTACGCGGATATTACGCCACTGAAATGCAAATTGTGCCGCTTGGTGAGATAAAAGAAATCAAAAGCAATATGAGCCCTGATGCCGCAGGATCTCCGACAGAATTTACTGTTCATTTTCAACAAAAACCTTCTCTTAAGGTTAAAAGCACAGATCAATTTATCCGCTGGCTTGGTTTATGAGCGCTTATTTGTAAAAGCCTAAGCCCATGCTATAATGATCAAATTGAGATCAATTAGACTTTATATAAAACATGTGTTTTCATACGGAAATACTAGACTTAGCTAAAAAACTGGGCTATTTTGCGAGCAATGATGACGGATGCTGTCACGGGTTTTCTGTGCGCTGGCTGGAAGCAAACCTCACTCATGAAGAAGAACGGTTTTACGACCGCATTACAAAAATTGGCACCTATTACAAAAACAGGGATGAATTTATAAAAAAAATTAAAACTCTGAAAGCCAAAAAAGGCCAACCTTTATCCGAAGAAGACTATTCAATACTGGATATCCTGGCCTTCTATGAAAGCCTGACCTTATATCAAAACCCATCCCACCACACTTCCCTGTTTAATCAAGGTATGTCTCAAAAACATATAGAGGATATTTCACCATTTGCCTCTTCGGATTCTCTGCGGAACAAAGGCAGATTAGCCTCTATTTATAACGAACCTGCCATTTACAAGCAGGATGAAATCAAAAAATATTTTGATGAAATTGCTGCAATTCTTAATCAATTCTTACAAAAAGAAGAAAGAGCAGGCTTTATTCTTTCAAGCCTTGACCATGCTATCGCGTTGACCTACCAGCCTGGCACTGGATGGGTGTTTATGGATATTAACCAATACCCCCCTGAAAAATTTGCAACGAATGATACGGCGAGCTTGGCGCGAACAATCGCTTTAGGTCTAAGCACTAATCCTTATGATTTTATTCCTTTGAATGTGTCCCTTTTTACCACCCATGGTACTCACCAAAAATCGGCTTTACAGCAAAAATTGGCAGATTTTAAAAAGATCCACCTGGCCGATGATCATTTTAAAAAACTGGCCAAACGGTGCAATAAAGAAGGATTTGATTTGGCCTATATTGCAGCAAAAAACGGAGACACAGAAGTTATTGATAAACTTGGAAAAGAACAAATCAACCTGGATAAAATTTATGGCGACAGTAAAACTACTCTGGCGCATCTTGCGGCACAAAATGGACACTGCGAAATCATTAACTTACTGGCTCAATATCAGGTTGATGTCAATAAAGCCAATCTCAAATCCACGCCAATCCATGCAGCAGCCCTGAACAATCACTGCGACATTCTTCAGGCATTATGTAAGCATGGCGGCAACCCAAATGCGCCCAATGAATGGAGAGCATCTCCGGTGCATTGGGCGGCCTCGCGTGGAAACGCTGAAGCAATCGATAAACTCAAAGAATTAGGCGCCGATTTAACTTGTGTCGATAAAAAGCAGCTAACCATTGCTCACTATGCAATACTCAGCGGCAACCCCTCCTTGGTTGCAAAACTGCTGAATGAAGGAATAGATTTTTGCAAACCTGATAGAGACGGGATTGCGCCACTGCATTATGCAGCATTTCAAGGCTATGGAGCACTCATCAATCTTTTTAAAAAAAGGGGATTTGACTTAACAATAGGGGACAGCAAGGGGCTAACCATTGCCCATTATCTTGCGGCCTACGGACATGTTGATTTAATCGCAGAACTGATTGATGAAGGAGTCGACTTTAATAAAAAAGACAACTCCGGCATGACTCCTGTACATATGGCGGGATTAAAAGGACAGCTTGGCGTAATCCAACTCTTTGCCGAGAGAGGCTTTGATCTCGCTGTCGAGGATAATTTTGGAGAAAATATAGTCCATAAAGCGGCACTGAACGGTCATGCCTGCTTAGTGCCGGAGCTGGTAAAACGTGGTATTAATTTAAATCATCAGGATAAGCTCGGGTTAACACCCGTATTTTTTGCTGCTTACCACGGACACCTGGCGGTCATTAAAGAGCTAATCAAGTTAAATGCCAACTTTAACATGGCTGTTTCTTTACCTGAAAATACGCTGCGGAAACTGATAAACAAACTTGGTCTTAGCCAGGAAGCCTTGGCAAGAGCCGATGATTTCCTTACCCGAAAACAAGGTAAAAATCCTCTGTCCATTACGCCTTATGATATCGCCCTCATAGGAGGACATACTGAAGTTCTTCGCTTCCTGAGCCAACAGGAAGAACGTAACAAAAAACTTTTGGATAGCATGCAAGTATTGCGCCAATACGGCAAAAAACTACAGCAGGGTAATAGAAAAAGTATTATCGAAGGTGTAAAAGCAGTAACCGCTGCCGATACTATGGAATATCAGGCCAATCTTTTCTTTGCCGAACTCAATTCTCCTGATAAAGACACTGAAATCATTAAAACCCTCCAGCAACAATTTAAAAAAACATTTGACCAGTGCCATCATGATTTAAAATCTCACCGCGCTTTATGGAAACCTATCCTGGCCAATATCGCCATCGCCGCAACCGGGGTTGGACTCTTAATCATCATCGGCAAACTGCTCGCTACCGGCAGCGCTTTCTTCTCTGAAACGTCAAGACAAAGAAAATTGAATACCGTTCTCAATGAATTTAACCAGTTAGCAAAAAATAATTCCTAAGTACAAGCAAACGTAGCCTTGATGCAGCGCAGCGAAATCAAGGTTTATAAATCCAAATTACTCATATAAAATTTTTTTTCTGTCAACCAACTAAGGAATCAAGTTGAAACCTTGATTTCGCTGCGCTGCATCAAGGCTACATGGAAGTAATGAAACGTTCCCCCAGTATCGCGACTTCGCTTTCTTTACAATGAGCACAGTTTCGCCTATGATGCCTTGATTATTGTACATTTATCAAATGGAGTTTTTATCTCTCATGGCGGGAAAAGACCCGGTGCTGGCCGCCCTGCGGGTAGAAACCGGTATGGTAAACCCACACGCCCTGTTCGCATTCCTGTGTCCCGCGTCCATGATGTCATGGCATATCTTGAAAATACCCCGGCAACACTGAAATTACCATTATACTCAAGTTCAGTGGGTGCGGGTTTCCCTTCCCCTGCTGATGATTATCTCGAATGCAAACTTGATTTAAATGCGCATTTAGTCAAACATCCTGGAGCAACATTTTTTGTCCGTGTTGCGGGAGATCCCATGGAAAATGCGGGTATTCGATCAGGCGATATGCTGATGGTGGATAGAAGCCTTGAGCCCGCCCACGGTAAAATTGGGTTTTACCGCATATCCAGCCCAAACTGGCAATGAAGAACTATAACCTAGAAATTGTTTAAATTTAAGAACAAGACATTTTACTAATCAGGGGTTGGCAATCTCAAAATTTCTTGGGCCTTTAATAATTCTAAAGTGCTATGCTCTAAAAATGTTTTATCCTCAGTACCACTATAAATATAACTGGTTCCCAAGTAATTAATTCGTAAATACTGGCAAGTCTGTTCAAAAGCATCTTCAAATCCCTTAGGTAATGAGGTAGTATAACTGGCTATTACAAATAGATTTTTTCCTCGTAACTTACGTCCTAAATCCTTTCTTATATCTAAAAGATCACTAATTCTATCTATAAAAATCTTCATTGTTGCACTCATTGTGTACCAATAGACAGGGGTTGCAAGGATCAGAGTGTCAAATTCAATGATGCGCTCAATTAAAGCCATAAAATTATCTGTATGATTACGATATTCATAATCGTACGGTTTAATATTAAGAGTATTAAGATCAATAAGTGGAATAGTACCTTCCTCAATTATTGCATTTACCGCCTTTCTGGTATTTCCGAAACTCCTAGAGCTACCCAGTATAATAATCTGGCTCATTTTATTAATCACTTCAACTCCTTGCATTTATCAATAAAGGCTTTGAGAGATAAATATTTGCCATAACCTAAGTGTGTTGTAATAATTTTTTGGAGGGGTACGCCTAATTGATATAGATGTAAAATTTTTTCCTTGTCCTTATCATACATCGATGCCTGGATCACTCCTTTTGGTTTTCCAAGCTTAATGCCTTTGGCAACTCGAGCACGTAACCCTTCTTTAGTGCGCTCTGAAATAAAATCACGCTCTAATTCTGCAAGCATTGAAAAAATCGTGATAAGAACTTTATTGGCTACATTGTTCTTGATTGTAGGATTTAAATCTAAATTCTGCTTAATCAAAATTAGTCTTGCCTGCTTCTCTTGAGTGATCATTTCTATAGTATTAAGAGTCTCTTTAATTGAACGTCCAAGCCTAGACAACTCAGATGCAATAACAATATCACTCGGTGATAATTTATTCAGTAATTCATCGATTCGGCGCAAAACAGTTGATTTACGTGAAGACATTTCTAGCTCTATCCATTCATCAACTATTAGCTTTTTATCTACGCAATAGCGGCTAATGCTATTTTTTTGACTGTCTACACTTTGATCTTGAGTGCTTACCCGAACATATCCATAAATCATACAAATCTTATCCAATGAGGTGCAACTTACACAATATAATCAGCGGACCTTTAATTACCACAAACAGATAATTCGGGAATATCTAGCGATAAAACCCTTTGATGAAGAGGCAAAAATATTGTTCAGGAGCTACGGTTAAAAGTTGTGTATGGTCAAAAAAGATCAGGCAGCTTTCCCCTCATCCACTGAACCATTTTGTTTGATTTCTC
>NZ_LNYK01000008.1 GCF_001467825.1 Legionella londiniensis | reverse complement strand
CAGCGTCGTCTTACCATGATCCACATGCCCTATGGTGCCCACATTCACATGTGGTTTCTTACGTTCAAACTTTTCCTTTGCCATTTTTTACCTCTTTAAATTTATTGTTTCTTGATTATTGCCTCAGCAATGTTAGCCGGCGCTTCTGCATATTTGGAAAACTCCATGGTATATGTTGCTCTCCCCTGTGTTGCTGACCGCAAATCAGTGGAATAACCAAACATTTCAGCAAGCGGTACATCTGCGCGAATAACTCGACCTGCAGGAGATTCATCCATTCCTTGAACCATGCCACGACGGCGGCTGAGATCACCCATGACATCTCCCATATATTCTTCGGGAGTTACAACTTCCACCTTCATGATTGGTTCAAGTAAGACAGGATTGGCTTTTTGCGCACCCTGTTTAAAACATTGTGAGCCAGCAATCTTGAACGCCATTTCACTTGAATCTACTTCATGGTAAGAACCGTCAAATAAAGTTACTTTAACATCGACAACAGGATATCCAGCGATAACTCCGTTTTCCATCTGTTCTTTAACGCCCTTGTCAACAGCTGGTATATATTCCTTAGGAATAACACCGCCTACAATTTCGTTTACAAACTGATATCCGGAACCACGAGGCAAAGGTTCAATTTTCAGCCATACATGCCCATATTGGCCTCGGCCTCCCGATTGCCTTACAAATTTTCCTTCCTGTTCTACTGCAGACTTTAGTGTTTCCCTGTACGCCACCTGTGGCTTGCCGACATTGGCTTCAACCATGAACTCCCGCTTTAAGCGATCGACAATGATTTCCAGGTGCAACTCACCCATGCCCTGAATAATCGTTTGGCCTGATTCTTCATCAGTATGCACCCTAAAGGAAGGATCTTCTTGCGCCAGCTTGCCTAAGGCAATGCCCATTTTTTCCTGATCTGCTTTTGTCTTAGGTTCTACAGCTACAGCAATAACCGGATCAGGAAAATCCATGCGCTCAAGTGTAATAACGGAGTTCACATCACACAGAGTGTCACCCGTAGTGACTGTCTTTAGCCCAACTGCTGCCGCAATGTCGCCTGCGCGAACTTCCTTGATTTCCTCACGTGAGTTAGCATGCATTTGCAATAATCGACCAATACGCTCTCGCTTTTCTTTAACAGGGTTATATACCGTATCACCTGACTTCAAAACGCCGGAATAGACTCTAAAATAGGTCAAGGTTCCGACAAATGGGTCGGTTGCAATTTTAAATGCAAGGGCTGAGAATGGAGCATCATAAGATGTTTTACGTGTAGCCTCATTCCCTTCTTCATCAACTCCTCTGACGGGAGGCACATCCAAGGGAGAGGGCAGATAATCTACCACCCCATCCAGCACAGCTTGAACTCCCTTGTTTTTAAATGCTGAACCACAGAAAACAGGTACGATCTCGTTATTGATAGTCCTGTGCCTTAAAGCCTTTTTAATTTCTTCCTCACTTAACGTTTCACCCTCAAGATACTTTTCCATCAGTTCTTCTGAGTCTTCAGCTGCTGCTTCAACGATTTGATTATGAAATTCTTCACATTGCGCTTTCATATCGGCAGGAATATCTTTGTATTCAAATTTCATCCCACGCGATTCTTCGTCCCAATATATGGCTTTCATCTTGACAAGATCGATCACGCCATTAAATGATTCTTCAGCACCGATAGGCAGCTGTACAACGACAGGGTTCGATCCAAGCCGTTCTTTAATTTGCTTGACCACGCGCAAGAAATTAGCGCCCATACGATCCATCTTATTGACGAAAACGATACGGGGGACGCCGTATTTATCAGATTGACGCCATACGGTCTCGGACTGAGGCTCAACACCCGATACTGAGTCGAATACAACAACGGCACCATCGAGAACACGAAGCGACCGCTCAACTTCAATCATAAAGTCTACGTGCCCCGGGGTATCTATGATATTGATTCGATGTTTTTTGTATTGGTTATCCATTCCAGGCCAGTAGCAGGTTGTAGCTGCCGCGGTAATGGTAATACCGCGCTCTTGCTCCTGAGCCATCCAATCCATAATAGCGGCGCCTTCATGAACTTCGCCGATTTTATGAGATCGTCCGGTATAATAAAGAATACGCTCTGTTGTGGTTGTTTTTCCCGCATCAACGTGTGCGGCAATACCGATATTTCTATACAGTTCTAAAGGTGTGGTTGACACGGTTAACCCCTCTTTAATTCCAGCGGAAATGTGCAAACGCCTGGTTAGCCTTTGCCATCCTGTGTGTCTCTTCTCTTTTCTTTACTGCTGAGCCCTTGTTTTCATAGGCATCCAGCAATTCAGATGCCAGGCGAAGCATCATGCCTTTTTCTCCCCGGGCACGCGCTGCTGTTATTATCCATCTCATGCCCAAGGCAATGCTGCGTTCGGAACGGACCTCTACGGGAACCTGATAAGTTGCCCCGCCGACACGTCGCGAACGAACCTCCACGGTTGGGCGCACGTTATCAAGAGCCTGCTCAAAATACCGCAACACTCCGGATGCGCTGCCAGCTGCACCCCCCTGAGCATCGCCTTCGCCTTCTGAGCTTTTCTTCATTTTCTTAATGCGTTCTTCAAGCGTACTTAGAGCGCCATAGACTATTTTTTCAGCAACAGATTTTTTGCCGCTTACCATGAGCACATTAATAAATTTTGCCAGGAGTTCACTGTGAAATTTTGGATCTGGCAATATTTCCCTTTTAGGGACTTCTCTTCTTCTTGGCATCGCTAAATTCCTACACTAAGATTATTTCTTGTCTTTTGGCTTCTTGGTTCCATATTTGGAACGACCCTGTTTTCGATCATTAACACCCGATGTATCCAGGCTTCCACGTACTGTATGGTATCGAACGCCAGGCAGGTCTTTTACCCTTCCGCCGCGGATCAATACAACAGAGTGCTCCTGAAGGTTATGTCCCTCACCGCCAATATATGAAGTTACTTCATATCCGTTAGTCAAGCGGACACGCGCAACCTTACGCATAGCCGAATTAGGTTTTTTGGGTGTTGTTGTATATACACGGGTACATACTCCTCTGCGTTGCGGGCAAGACTCCAGTGCAGGAACGTTGCTTTTAGCTTTAACCTTCTTGCGCGGATTTCTCACCAGCTGATTAATAGTAGCCATTTATTGTTAACTCCAAACTTAGCTTGAGATTATTTCGTATGCATAAGGAGGCCGGATTCTATATATGTCCAGAGCTTTTGTCAAGTATCGCTCTGTTTTAGACCAACTTTAGCCGTTTAGCGAGAAGTTTTTTAACTCATTTTCTCGAATGCTGAGCCTTTGTAAATCGGCTCAGCTCTTCAAGAAATTGTTAAACGTCAACAGTTGCTATAATCCGGCATCCCCATCGCGGTTATCCGCATTGAGTGCTTCACTCAATGCATGTTCTACATCACTTGCAGAAACTGAATGTAATGCATGATCGCCACCAATCGCTTTTGCACGCTTTGCTTTTCTGCTCTGATGATAGGCATATCCGGTCCCTGCGGGGATCAGTCGGCCAACCATCACGTTCTCTTTAAGCCCGCGCAAATCATCCACCTTGCCGCTTACGGCTGCTTCAGTAAGTACGCGAGTCGTTTCCTGGAAGGAAGCTGCGGATATAAATGATTCAGTTGCAAGGGACGCTTTTGTTATGCCCAATAATATTGGTGTTCCTTCTGCCGGCATTTTATTTTCGGCAATAAGTGCGTCATTCTCTTGCAACATTACAGTTTCTTCAACCTGCTCGCCCACAAGAAATTTTGAATCGCCAGCAAACGTAATGATTCGTTTACGCAACATTTGTCTGACAATAGTTTCAATATGCTTATCGTTAATTTTTACCCCTTGTAGGCGATATACATCCTGCACTTCGTTCACAATATATGTTGCCAACGCTCCAACACCCAGCAAGCGCAAAATATCATGAGGATTAGGCGGACCATCGGCGATAATTTCGCCTTTTGTAACATGTTCGCCCTCAAACACAGAAATATGCCTCCACTTGGGTATCAATTCTTCATGCTGCTCGGTTTCAGAGGCTGTAATGATTAAGCGGCGTTTTCCTTTTGTTTCCTTGCCGAAACTGACTATACCGGATATTTCAGCCATTACAGCAGAATCCTTGGGTTTCCGCGCTTCAAAGAGATCTGCTACACGTGGCAAGCCCCCTGTAATATCTCTTGTTTTGGAGCGTTCTTGCGGGATACGCGCAATGACATCACCTATACCAACCGTGCTTCCATCCTCAAAGTTAATTATCGCGTCAACAGGCAGATAGTACTGAGCCGGCACATTTGTTCCAGAAAGATAAATATCCTCTCCATCTTCGGATACCAACTTAACCATTGGACGCAAATCACGTCCTGCAATTCCGCGCTGCTTCGCATCGATAACCACTATATTGCTTAGACCCGTCATTTCGTCGGTTTGGCGATTCATTGTGATGCCTTCAATTAAATCGACAAACTTCAATTTTCCACTTACTTCTGAAATAACAGGGTGGGTGTGCGGATCCCATGTCGCTATGACTTCGCCCGCTTCTACGCTAGATTTGTCATGAACAGTCAACACGGCTCCGTAAGGCAGCTTATATCGCTCGCGCTCTCTGCCAAATTCATCAGCAACCGTAACTTCACCTGAGCGCGAAATAGCGACCAGATTGCTGTTTTCATGCGTAACTGTCTTGATATTATGCAGGCGGATAATACCTTTATTTTTAACCTGGATATTGTTTGCAGCTGTAGCTCTTGATGCAGCGCCTCCAATGTGGAAGGTACGCATGGTCAGCTGAGTTCCAGGTTCGCCGATAGATTGTGCGGCAATAATGCCTACTGCCTCGCCTGTATTGACTAAATGCCCGCGAGCCAGATCACGGCCGTAACACTTGGAGCATAAGCCATAGCGGGTTTCGCAAGTAATGGGTGAACGAACATAAATCTGATCTACGCCAATCTTTTCAAGGCGCTCAACCCACTCCTCATCCAGCAGTGTCCCTGCTCTTACTATTGGTTCCTGATGGTTTGGAACGTAAACATCAGCAGCGACAACTCGACCCAATACGCGTTCGTGAAGAGGTTCTACAATATCTCCGCCTTCAATCAAAGGCTGCATCATAATGCCCTTTTCTGTTCCGCAATCGCTCTCGGTAATGACCACATCTTGTGCAACATCAACCAATCGCCTGGTGAGATAACCGGAGTTTGCCGTTTTTAAAGCAGTATCGGCCAAACCCTTACGTGCTCCGTGAGTAGAGATAAAATACTGAAATACATTCAAGCCTTCCCGGAAGTTCGCCGTAATTGGCGTTTCAATAATGGAGCCATCCGGTGCTGCCATCAATCCCCGCATGCCCGCAAGCTGCCGTATTTGCGCGGCAGATCCCCGGGCACCAGAATCAGCCATCATAAATATCGGGTTAAACGAATCCTGACGAACTCTATTGCCTTTTTTGTCAATCACTTCTTCAGTGGCAATTTTTGCCATCATCGATTTAGCAACCATTTCGTTAGTGCGCGACCAAATATCAATGACCTTGTTATACCGCTCCCCATTAGTCACGAGGCCAGAGCGATACTGCGCTTCAATTTCACGCACTTCATTATCAGCCTGGGCAATAATGGCTGATTTATCTTCGGGAATTTCCATATCTTCAATCCCAATAGAAGCGCCGGCGCGAGTCGCGTATTTAAAGCCCATATACATCAGCTGATCAGCAAATATCACTGTTTCTTTCAGGCCGAAATTTCGATAGCAACTGTCAACCACCTTAGAAATGGCTTTTTTGGTCATTGGTTTATTGATATGAGAAAAAGGCATTCCCTTAGGCAGGATATCGGCGAGAATTGCCCGGCCAACAGTGGTTTCCACCAACGCTGTTTCGGTGCCGACACCGGCTTCATCAGCTGGCATGCGGATTTTTACTTTTGCATGAATATCCACCAAACCATCTTCATAGAAATTCTGAACTTCCTGTATGCTTCCGAAAATTTTACCTTCACCCAAAGCGTTAATTCGCTCGCGCGTTAAATAATAAAGGCCAAGCACCACATCCTGACTGGGAACAATAATCGGCTCCCCGCTGGCAGGAGAAAGAATATTGTTGGTAGACATCATTAACGTGCGTGCTTCCAATTGCGCTTCGATGGTTAATGGCACATGAACTGCCATTTGGTCGCCGTCAAAGTCAGCATTGTACGCCGTACAGACAAGAGGGTGCAGTTGAATTGCCTTGCCTTCAATCAGCACTGGCTCGAAAGCCTGGATACCCAGACGATGCAGTGTTGGAGCACGGTTTAATAATATCGGATGTTCGCGGATGACATCTTCCAGGATGTCCCACACAACGGGCTCTTCACGCTCAACCATCTTTTTAGCTGCTTTTATGGTCGTCGCTAACCCTCTAAATTCTAACTTGCTGAATATAAACGGCTTAAATAATTCCAAAGCCATTTTCTTGGGCAATCCGCATTGATGCAGACGCAATGTAGGACCAACCACGATAACAGAACGCCCGGAATAATCCACTCGCTTTCCTAATAAATTCTGACGGAACCGTCCCTGTTTTCCTTTAATCATGTCTGCCAACGATTTTAGCGGGCGCTTGTTGGTTCCTGTAATTGCTCTGCCTCGACGGCCGTTATCCAACAAGGCATCTACTGATTCCTGAAGCATTCGTTTCTCATTGCGAACGATAATATCCGGCGCATTAAGATCCAGCAGCCGCTTTAAACGGTTATTGCGGTTAATGACACGGCGATATAAATCGTTTAAGTCAGAGGTTGCAAATCGTCCTCCATCCAAGGGAACTAAAGGCCGCAAATCTGGAGGAAGGACAGGCAATACGCTCATTATCATCCATTCAGGCTTGTTACCTGATTCCTGGAAAGCTTCCAGAAGCTTCAATCGTTTGGTAATTTTTTTAATTTTTGTTTCAGAATTTGTTGTCGGCAACTCTTCGCGAAGCGAATTGATTTCCTCATCCAGATCAATTTGCCGCAACAGATCGCGAATTGCTTCTGCACCCATGCGCGCATCAAACTCATCGCCATACTGCTCCATGGCTTCAAGATAGGCCTCATCGTTCAACAGTTGACCCCGCTCCAGTTCTGTCATCCCTGGATCAACAACAACAAACGCTTCAAAATACAATACTCGTTCTATATCCCGAAGGGTCATATCAAGCAGCAAACCGATCCTTGATGGCAATGATTTCAAAAACCATATATGAGCGACAGGGCTGGCCAATTCGATATGCCCCATACGCTCTCTGCGAACTTTGGTTAATGCAAGCTCTACGCCGCACTTTTCACAAATAACGCCTCGATGTTTCAATCGCTTGTATTTGCCGCATAGACACTCGTAATCTTTAATTGGGCCAAAAATTTTCGCACAGAACAAACCATCCCGTTCAGGCTTAAAAGTTCGATAATTAATGGTTTCAGGTTTTTTAACCTCACCGTATGACCATGAACGAATTAACTCTGGTGATGCCAAAGCGATTTTTATCGCATCAAATTCTTCGCTTTGCCCCTGTTGTTTGAGCATACCGAGCAAATCACTCATCACCGGTGTCTTTTTCATTGGGTCGTTGCTTAGATTAGCCAAGTTAGTGTCTCCAAAATTGGGTCAGTCAGAATTAATTATCCGGCAGGATATGCTGCCTGCCGGATAATTTCCTTAAGGATTCATTATTGTTAATCATGCTCGAGTTCAATATCGATACCTAATGCTCGAATTTCTTTCAACAATACATTGAACGACTCTGGCATTCCTGCATCCATACGATGATCACCATCAACAATGTTCTTGTATATCTTAGTTCGACCTCCAACATCATCGGATTTTACTGTTAACATTTCCTGCAAGGTGTAGGCAGCACCATAGGCTTCAAGCGCCCATACTTCCATTTCTCCAAAACGCTGCCCGCCAAACTGAGCTTTTCCGCCTAGCGGCTGCTGGGTAACAAGACTGTATGAGCCAGTTGAACGCGCATGCATCTTGTCATCGACCAAATGATTGAGCTTGAGCATGTACATATAGCCTACGGTAACTGGATTATCGAATTTTCTGCCAGTTCTGCCATCAATTAATGTTGTCTTTCCGTCAGTAGGAAGACCTGCAAGTTCCAGCATTTCCTTAATTTCTGATTCGCTGGCGCCATCAAATACAGGAGTAGCCATAGGAATGCCATCTCGCAGGTTATTGACCAATTCCATAAACTCATCATCGGTCAACGACTCAAGACTTAAGCGTTTTTGCTTATCGTGATTATAAATTTTAAGCAAATAGTCTTTAATCTTGGCTATTGATTCCTTTTTATCCAACATTTCTCCAAGCCTTAATCCGAGACCTTTTGCCGCAAGCCCCAGATGCGTCTCAAGGACCTGACCTATGTTCATTCGCGATGGAACGCCCAAGGGATTAAGTACAATATCAACTGGAGTGCCATCTTCCATATAAGGCATGTCTTCTTCTGGGACAACGATAGAAATAACCCCCTTGTTTCCATGCCGGCCTGCCATTTTATCACCAGGCTGGATGCGTCTTTTAACTGCTAGGTAGACTTTAACAATCTTAAGTACCCCCGGCGCCAAATCATCGCCCTGAGTAATTTTTTTCCGACTGTCGTTAAAACGTTTTTCTATCTCTTTGGCCAAGGCTTCCAGCTGTTTGGAAGATTGCTCAAGATTTTGACTCGTAGCGTCATCTTCTAGACGTATATCAAACCATTTTTCACGGTCCGTCTTATTGAGGTACTCCTCTGTAATGCTTGAACCGGGCTTTAAATCGCCAGGCCCCCCTGTTGCAACTTTTCCTTTTAACAAATTAAAGACGCGCTGATAAATATCCTCTTCTCTGATGCGGCGCTCATCGATTAAATCTTTGCGTACACGCGCCAGATATTCTTCTTCTATACTTTTAGCGCGCGCATCCTTTTCCAGTCCGTCCCGTGTAAAAATTTGCACATCAATTACGGTTCCATTCATACCAGAGGGAACACGCAAGGAGGTATCTTTTACATCCGACGCCTTTTCTCCAAAAATTGCGCGCAGTAGTTTTTCTTCAGGCGTCAGCTGGGTTTCCCCTTTAGGTGTTACCTTGCCGACCAAAATATCGCCAGCGCTGACTTCAGCACCGATGTATACAACTCCAGACTCATCCAGACTTGCCAAGGCCGACTCACCTACATTAGGAATATCTGCGGTAACTTCCTCAGCTCCCAATTTGGTATCTCGGGCTATGCAGGTTAACTCCTCGATATGGATCGTGGTAAAACGATCTTCTTTCACCACGCGTTCTGATATCAGAATGGAATCTTCAAAGTTGTAACCGTTCCAGGGCATAAACGCAACAAGCAGATTTTGGCCAAGCGCAAGCTCACCCATGTCGGTGCATGGGCCGTCAGCCAATATATCTCCGCGGTTAATCCTGTCTCCTTTTGCCACAATTGGGATTTGATTAATGCAAGTATCCTGGTTGGATCTGAAATACTTGGTTAAATTATAAATATCTACGCCTGTTTCACCGGCAGAAGTTTCATCATCATTAACGCGCACCACAATTCTTGCGGCATCGACTTGATCTATAACTCCGCCACGCTTGGCAACCACACAAACCCCAGAGTCTGTAGCTACGGCACGTTCCATTCCTGTGCCTACCAAAGGTTTTTCAGCACGGAGCGTAGGAACCGCCTGACGTTGCATGTTCGATCCCATCAACGCACGGTTTGCATCGTCATGCTCCAGGAACGGAATCAAGGAAGCTGCCACAGAAACAATTTGCTTGGGCGAAACATCCATATAGTTGATTTTATCCGGTGTAGTCAGTGAAAATTCATTTTGATGGCGGCAAGGCACAAGATCAGCCAATATCTTACCGTTCTTATCTACAGCAACACTTGATTGTGCGATATATTGATCCACTTCCTCAATGGCTGAAATATATTCAATTTCATTGGTTACATAACCATCTACAACCTTTCTGCATGGAGTTTCAATGAAACCGTATTCATTTGTCCTGGCATAAACTGACAATGAATTAATCAAACCAATATTCGGTCCTTCCGGCGTTTCAATAGGGCAAACCCGGCCATAGTGGGTAGTGTGTACATCCCGTACTTCAAACCCTGCTCGCTCTCGCGTCAATCCACCAGGACCAAGCGCGGAAACCCTGCGCTTATGGGTGACACCTGACAGGGGATTAACCTGATCCATAAACTGGGAAAGCTGACTTGAGCCAAAAAATTCCTTAATGGCAGCAGATACAGGCTTGGCGTTAATTAAATCCTGCGGCATCAGGCTTTCTGATTCAGCCAGGCTTAACCTTTCTTTCACCGCACGTTCAACTCTTACCAATCCCACGCGGAATTGATTCTCAGTCATTTCACCAACACTGCGAACCCTGCGATTACCAAGATGGTCGATATCATCAACCATGCCAATGCCGTTGCGTATATCGATTAAGGTTTTAATCACAGCCAGAATGTCGTCTTTAGTTAACGTGCCCGGCCCTTTATCATCCTTTCGGCCTACCCGGCGGTTGAATTTCATGCGGCCAACGGCAGATAAATCATATCGATCTTCCGCGAAGAATAAATTTTTAAAGAGTGCTTCAGCAGCTTCTTTAGTGGGCGGCTCACCAGGTCTCATCATACGGTAAATCTCAACCAGGGCTTCAAGATCGCTTGCGGTTGGATCGATACGCAGCGTATCTGAGATGTATGATCCATGATCAAGATCGTTGGTATAAATCATATCAAAATCATGAATGCCATGATCGATCATTGAATCCAACAGATCAGAGGTAATTTCATCATTGGCCTCAGCAATCAACTCGCCGGTGCTGGTATCAACAATCCCTTTTGCAAGGACTTTACCGATTAGGTAGTCACGCGGAACCACCAAGTCCTTCATGTTGTTTTTTTCCAGCAACTTGATGTGACGCGTTGTGATGCGCCTTCCGGCTTCAACAACGACCTCACCCGTTTCAGGAAGCGCGATATCGAATGATGCAATTTCGCCACGCAAACGCGACGGCACCAATTCTACATGAAACTCTCCATTTTTAATGTGGCATGCAGTTGTCTCGAAAAACTCAGCTAAAATTGCTTCAGTGTCATATCCCAAGGCGCGCAGCAATATAGTTACCGGAAGCTTTCGCCGTCTGTCTATACGCACGAATACACAATCTTTTGGATCAAATTCAAAATCAAGCCATGATCCGCGGTAAGGTATGATTCTAGCAGAGTATAATAGCTTGCCTGACGAATGTGTTTTGCCGCGGTCATGTTCAAATATGACGCCCGGCGAACGGTGCAGCTGAGATACCACCACTCGCTCTGTTCCATTTACAACAAAAGTTCCCACATCAGTCATAAGGGGTATTTCGCCCATAAAAACATCCTGTTCACGAATGTCTTTAATCGGTTTAGGATCTCCGGCAGCATCCTTGTCATAAACTATAAGCCTGATTTTAACTCTCAATGGAGCAGAATAGGTGAGACCGCGCATTTTGCACTCACGTACATCAAATGCTGGTTCTCCAAGGCTATAACTGACATATTCCAAACGGGCGTTTCCTGAGAAGCTTTCAATGGGAAAAACGGATGAAAACGCAGCATGGAGGCCAGCCTTCTGTTGACCGTTATTGTCTTCAGCAAATAAAAAGTCATTATATGATCGAAGCTGAATTTCCAATAAATTAAGTATTGGCATTATTTCAGCTTGCTTACCAAAGCTCTTGCGAAATCGTTTTTTCTCAGCATGTGAATATTGAGGGTTTGCAACTGCTTCGGCCATGGTAGTTCCTCTGTAAGTTATTGAATATCTTGGAATAACTGCCAATCGCTTAGAGCTCAGATATCATTTCTAGATTGAGCAACAAGTCTTTTTAGTGATTAGCGAAATATATATATCTTAAACAAGCAAACCCAGCCATGAAACATGGCTGGGTTTTAAGCAATGTAACGCAAATTACTTAATGTCGACTGAAGCGCCAGCTTCTTCTAATTGTTTCTTGATACTAGCTGCTTCGTCTTTTGAAACACCTTCTTTCACAGTTGAAGGCGCGCCTTCAACCAGATCTTTGGCTTCTTTTAAGCCTAAGCCGGTTATTCCACGAATTGCTTTAATCACATTTACTTTATTGTCGCCAAAACTGGTCATTACAACATCAAACTCAGTTTTTTCTTCAGCTGCTGCACCTGCTTCAGCTGCTGGTGCTGCAACTGCAACGGCGGCGGCAGCTGCAGAAACATTAAATTTTTCTTCCATTGCTTCTATAAGCTCAACAACTTCCATTACGGTCATATTAGAAATTGTTTCCAGGATTTCATCTTTTGATACAGCCATTTCTAGCTCCTAAGTTAAAAATTAAATAAGATTATCGGCTCAGCCTGCCTTTTTGTCTTTTATCGCAGCCAATGTACGAACCAATTTTGCGTGTGGTTCAGCAAGTGTACGGACAAATTTCTCAACTGGCGCCTTCATGACATACAGAAGCTTGGCAAGCGCTTCATCTCTAGTGGGTAAGCTTGCAACCGCATCTATCTGATTGGCCGCATATAGCTTCCCCCCCACAGCTAAAGCCTTAATATCAAGCTGACTGTAAGTTTTAGAAAAATCCTTTAGCAGTCTTGCAGCGTCGCTTGGTGCTTCCAGCGACAATGCAATAAACAAAGGACCTACCAGTTTGTCGTTCAAGCAGGCAAAATCTGTATTTTCAAACGCTCTTTTTGTCAGAGTATTCCTAACAACGCGCAAATATACACCTGCTTTACGGGCTTCAGCGCGAAGTTGTGTCATTTGATTTACAGATAAACCGCGATAATCAGCAACTACTGCGGATATGGCTTTAGAAGCTACACGATTTACTTCCTCTACCACGGCTTTCTTTGCAGCTAAATTTAACATATCGTTACTGACCTCCTACATTGTGCAAATCGCAAGGATTTGACAGTTATGGTGGCCGTCTCAGAGTATATTCCCGGAGCCGGTTCACCGTCTGCGCAGGGTATTAAGCTTTCGCACCTGCGGTCTTCGACGGCATTGAACCTAAGTCCATGCCGTGAATCTTTATAAAAAGGCTGAATATTTTACACGCCTATTGACGCGGGATCAATAGTCAAGCCCGGCCCCATCGTGGTTGATAAAGTAATTTTTTTTATGTATGTGCCTTTGGCAGAACTTGGCTTTGCCTTTTTCAAATCCGCTATAAGCGCTGTTACGTTCTCAATGATCGCATCTGCGTTAAAGTCGATTGCTCCAACCGAGCAATGGATAATTCCGTTTTTGTCAGTACGATATCGCACCTGTCCCGACTTGGCATCCCGAACAGCAGCTTCAACATTCATAGTAACCGTGCCAACTTTAGGATTAGGCATAAGCCCGCGAGGACCAAGGATCTGCCCCAGCTGCCCAACGACCCTCATCGCATCAGGTGTAGCAATTACTACGTGAAAATCCATGTTGCCTTTTTTCACTTCCTCTGCCAGGTCTTCAAATCCTACAACATCTGCGCCGGCTTTTTTTGCCTTTTCAGCATTTTCGCCCTGGGCAAATACAGCTACGCGGATAGTTTTTCCCGTTCCGTTAGGCAGGTTGGTCGATGAACGAATCATTTGATCTGGTTTTCGGGGATCAACTCCTAAATTCACCGCTATATCGACTGCTTCTTTAAATTTTTTGCTGGCAAATTCCTTTAGCAAATCGATTGCTTCAGCCGCTTTATACAAATGATTAGGTTTTATTTTTTCTCTAATCATTTTCTGCTTTTTACTGATATGTGCCATTGCCTAAACCCCTTGCTCTAAATCTTCAACTTCAATGCCCATGCTTCTTGCAGTGCCTGCGATCGTTCTTACTGCAGCATCCAGATCAGCCGCTGACAAATCTGGCTCTTTAGTTTTAGCGATTTCTTCGAGCTTTGAGCGTGGAAGTTTAGCAACCTTATTGGTATTGGGTGCTCCACTGCCTTTGGGAATTCCAGCTGCTTTCCTTAATAGCACTGAAGCCGGAGGGGTCTTGGTAATAAAGGTAAAACTGCGGTCGCTGTACGCTGTAATAACAACAGGTATTGGCAAGCCTGGTTCCAGAGATTGGGTAGCCGCATTAAATGCTTTACAAAATTCCATGATATTTAAGCCCCGTTGACCCAGTGCTGGTCCAACTGGAGGGCTGGGATTTGCTTTCCCTGCGGGGATCTGCAATTTAATGTAGGCTTCAACTTTCTTAGCCATATTTACTCCTCTTTTGGGTATAGCGCCATTATAAGGGAACTTTTAATGGCTCCCCGGTTAAAAAAAAATTGTCGTTAGCTGGGGTTAAATGGTATAGAACGGTTATTTGCCTCGATTTGAATTTTCATAATAGGCAATAGTCTTTGTTATTATGTTTTTTCAACTTGACTAAATTCTAATTCAACAGGTGTTGAGCGGCCAAAAATCAGAACAGCTACTCGCAATCGATTCTTCTCATAGTTAACTTCTTCTACGACACCATTAAAGTCCACAAATGGACCTTCCTTAACTCGTACCACTTCTCCTGGCTCAAACAATACTTTGGGTCTGGGTTTGGTTACGCCCTCTTCTACCCTCTGCATAATGGCTTTTGCCTCTTTATCTGAAATAGGCGTTGGAGTCTGGCTTGTACCGCCAATAAATCCTAATACCCTCGGAATAGCGCGAATCATATGCCATGTTTCGTCATCCATCACCATGTTAACTAAAACATAGCCAGGAAAAAATTTTCTTGTGCTCTTGCGCTTCTGACCGGCACGCATCTCAACTACTTCTTCAGATGGCACCACTACCTCGCCAATCTTATCCTTCAAATTGTGATGCTCAGCACGCGCTTTAATTTCTCGCATTACAAAATTTTCATAGCCTGAATAGGCATGAACTACATACCACTGCTTAGCTTTTTGATCTTCCACTGTATTCAACCTAAATGTGTTATTTTTCCAATCGCCCACATCATGGCCGCGTCTACCCCCCAAAGGATAAACCCAGTAACTGTAACCATAATCATCACAATCCCGGTAGTCTGGACTGTTTCCGGACGAGTAGGCCACACAACTTTTTGTATCTCAATCTTGGCTTCTTTGGCAAAAGAAAACACTTTTTTACCCTGTGAGGTAAAAAATCCTAATACAAAAAAAAGCACTAACCAAGATACCCAAATGATCGCCCTGATTGGAGTACTAAAATTAAAATAATATGTTCCGAAAAATGCAGCACATGTCATCAAGGCTATTCCCAGCCATGCGACATAATCAAGGGGCTTTATTTTGGATTTGCTTGTTTCTTTCATAATTCTTAGGTATTTGGCAGGCCAGGAGGGAATCGAACCCCCAACCTGCGGTTTTGGAGACCGCCGCTCTGCCAATTGAGCTACTGGCCTTTAACAAGCGCTCTTCCGGATTCGCTAGAAGAGCGCACATTGTTACTCTATGATTTTAGCGACCACGCCTGCGCCGACAGTACGGCCACCCTCTCTAATTGCAAACCGCAGTCCTTCGTCCATCGC
>NZ_LNYK01000007.1:112413-136226 GCF_001467825.1 Legionella londiniensis | reverse complement strand
GACCGTTGTGACTCCATTTTTATCTCGTCCATTGCTCTCGCTGCCATTGCTATTTGGGCATAATTAAATGGTGATTGAACCTAGCTCAGGCAGCTCACTGCGTTCGCCAATCTGTAATTGCGGCAATTTTTCACGCACATATAAAATGTCATGCACCGCTTGCGGGTTAATAAAGCGACCCTCGCCGGCATGCAATTCGATCCGGTAGCGGCAAAGATAATTGCTCCGCCCCTTCAGGTTCTGCACCCGCAGCGAGATGCCAAGCGCACGGGCGAGCAGAGGTAAATCTTTCTGAAAAAGTTGATCCTGTAACGTTTTGGTTGCGGTAGAGATGAGCGCCTTTTTACCGCTTAACAGGCAAGGTATGAGGTAAGCGAAGGTTTTGCCTGTGCCGGTTCCTGCTTCCGCGACCAAAATAGATTTTTCAATAATCGCTTTTGCAATTGCAAGAGCCAGCTGAATTTGTTCCTGCCTCGGTATAAATCCAGGAACTGCCGTTGTCAGCCGCCCTTGCTCCCCCAGCATGCGCTGGCACTTGCGTGCCAAATCGTCAAAACTTTCAGCTATTTCGTCCACTCTTTTTGCAAATATGGCAATTTATTTTCAACGCCTTCCCAGTCTTTCGCATCTGCGGGCGGTTCTTTTTTGGCTGTAATATTCGGCCAGGATTGGGCAAGCTCGGCATTCAGCTTTAGGAACCCTTTCTGATCGTCTGTCAAATCATCTTCCGAGACAATGGCTTCCACAGGGCACTCCGGCTCGCATAGGGCGCAGTCTATGCACTCATCAGGATGAATCACCAAAAAATTCGGCCCTTCATAAAAACAATCCACCGGGCAAACTTCCACACAATCAGTATATTTACATTTAATGCAGTTTTCAGTCACCACAAACGTCATAGCAACCCCTCGACAACATAAAAATTATCCTAATTAAAGCACAAATCTCTCAATCTTCGCCACAAGTAAATCTTAAGCTTCAACGCCTCAGGCTGCCCTTGTTTTGTTTGATTCATTTCGCTGCTGCCATAGGTAGCATCGGCGCAATTATGGGTTTCAAATGCAGGCGGGGGATGGTGCCCAGGGCCGGAGTCGAACCGGCACGGGATTTAACTCCCGAGGGATTTTAAGTCCCTTGCGTCTACCTGTTTCGCCACCTGGGCAATGACTTGTTAACTATAACTGATTTTTAGGCTTATTTGGAGGCTGAGGCCGGAATCGAACCGGCGTACACGGCTTTGCAGGCCGCTGCATAACCACTCTGCCACACAGCCAGTAAAAAAAAAGCGACCTAGCTGTCGCTTGCATTGGAGCGGGAAACGAGATTCGAACTCGCGACCCCAACCTTGGCAAGGTTGTGCTCTACCACTGAGCTATTCCCGCGTCTTTACGGCATTGGATTTTACCGGAAATAAACACCCTGTCAATAAAGAAACTAACTTTTTTTTATTAGCCGCGGCCAGGCGATTGCCAAATAAGCGACCATTGACCAAATCGTTAAGATTGCTGCCAGATAAAGAAGAATGAACCCAATGATGCCCCACAAAGACTGCTCAGGGTGAAATGCAAGCAGCAATACCAAAGCAAGCATTTGCAGCGTTGTTTTTAGTTTTCCGACGAAACTCACCGTAACGCTCGCTCTTCCGCCGATTTCTGCCATCCATTCCCTTAAAGCGGAAATGACGATTTCCCGGCCGACAATGATGATTGCGGGAATGGTAATGTAATTAATATCCTTGGCTCCTACCAGCAGCAAAAGGCTCGTGGCAACCAGAAGCTTATCCGCAACCGGATCAAGAAAGGCGCCAAAAGGCGACATCTGCTTTAATTTGCGGGCAAGATAACCATCCATCCAGTCAGTAAAACTGGCGGTTGCAAAAATGACAGCTGAAGCCGCATGCGCCCAGGAAAAAGGCAGATAAAATACGACAACAAATATCGGAATGAGCACAATGCGCATTAGGGTCAATAAATTGGGCCAACTGGTAAGTGTACTCACACCTTTAACCTCTTTAAACAAGCCAAACCAAACAAACAGCCGGGGCAGATTCCAGTGCCGCGCCCCCTTTAAGATGGACAGGCGGCATTAAACATGGTGTCTATTATTTTGTGCCTTTCCCGTGAATTTTGGGTCACTATCACATGGAAACAGTACTAGCTTAACAGGCTTTCATACCTGTAAAAAGTCAGCCAACTGCTCATAACTGTTAAAAACATGCAGGGCGCCCGCTTCGCGTAATTCCTTATTTTGATCTGATTGATCATAAAAATCTACTCCTACCGCATCGACGCCTGCTTTTTGAGCCATTTCCATATCACTCGCGGAATCACCGATCATAATGGTTTCACGGGGCATGACTCCCAGACAAGCCATGATTTCTTCAAGCATTTGCGGACAGGGTTTTGCCGGAGCTTGTCCTGCGCTTCGCGTTATGCTGAAAAACGATTGCAGCCCCGAGCCTTTCAAAGCCCTCTGCAGGGAGGAGTGCCCTTTGTTGGTGGCGATGGCTAAATCCATGCCCGCCTTTTTCATCCTGGCCAAAAGTTCGGCCGCGCCAGGCATCAGATACGCATCTGTTGTCCGCAAAGCAAGGGCCTTTTGGGTGGCTTCCAGCAAAAGCGCCTGCTTCTCCCTTGCGGCATCCGGAAAGAGTTTTTTAATTGCGACAACCAGTCCAAACTGCAGGCTTTGCCTTGCGGAGTATTCATCAATTGCACCCATATCCAACCTTTTTGCTTCTGTGGCCAAAATGATTAAAATCTGGCCAAGAGTGTCGGCAAGAGTTCCTTCCCAGTCAAAAACAGCCAATTGATATTTAGTCATGACCGCCTCCGCTTGAACGCAGTTGGGCTATCGCCGCATTAAACCGCTCGTCAAGTTCTGCCTGAAAATAATAGGACTTGCCTTGGAGCGTAAATTCAACCGCTCGCGCATGCAAATAGAGTCTTTTACCCATTGCGCCGAGCCCTGCTATTTTAGCGCCATCGCCATATTTTTCATCCCCAAGGATTGGGTGGCCAAGATAAGCGCTATGAACGCGGATCTGGTGCGTTCGGCCTGTACTTGGCCTCGCTTCTACCCAACAGGATGAAGAATAATTTTCCAATAATTTGAATTTTGTTTCAGAGCTTTTTCCTTGTTGATCAACTTTGACCACGCGTTCGCCGGACTGCAGGATATTTTTTTTGAGGGGGGCATCAACAACCAGGGAAGATTTCCCTTGCCATGGCTGGGCGAGCAGCGCCCAGTATGTTTTCTTAACGTCTCTTGATTCAAATAAAGCCTGCAGGGCACGCAACATGCTTCTTTTTTTAGCAAGCACCAGACAGCCTGAAGTTTCTTTATCCAATCGATGCACCAGCTCAAGGTAAGGCAAATCAGTGCGGATTTGACGCAAACATTCAATAACCCCCAGGCTGATTCCACTGCCGCCGTGGACAGCGATGCCACAAGGCTTGTTGATCGCCAGGAAATATTCATCCTCGTATATTATCGATGCCAATAATCGTTCTGCTGTTGCCCTCTTGGGGTTTACTTGCTTTTCTTCAGCGCAGCGGATAGGCGCAATCCTTACCATATCACCGGCAGACAGGCGTGTTGAAGGCCTGGCGCGTTTTTTATTGACGCGGACTTCCCCATTGCGAATCAACCTGTAAATGCGGCTTTTGGGAACCCCTTTTAAAATTTTAATCAAATAATTATCCAATCGCTGCCCTGCTTCTTCCATACTTATTTCTGTATAACGAACATCAGTCATTTGCGCCTGTCAACACTGTCTTGTTTCATTTGTGGGAATATTAACAAAAATCGAACACTTTTTGATGCCTTTCATGAAAATTAAAGCCGAATCTCACCTGACTTTCATGTCTGCGCTAAAACGAGTACGGTACGCCTGGTATATGGCCTTGCATGACGTCCAGAATTTTTTCACACAAAATCTCTGACTTTAAAGGGTTTCCTATTTCCTGTTTATAATTTTTTTGCTATGATTGCTAATGAGCAGAGTATTTATTCTGCGACAGAATTATAATGCAAAAATAATTATTTATTTATCGGCATGAAAATTCATGCCAGTGTATCAATAAAATGCGCTTCCCTTAAGTAAATAAACAGATAACAGGAAGCCCAGTACCAGAGCCAAATTGAATACATACTCATCAGATACCCACGGATGCCAGACATACTGCTTAAAACAGTATGCGCCTTTCAACATGACAAAGGAAACATGCGTGCGGTCTGTTATTCGGTGCCTGACTGCAAATTGTTTGATGGCGCGAACAAAAAGGAACTCGCGGCTAAAACGGCAATTATTTAAGACGAACAGCCTGCTAAATTTTATGAACCGTCCTGCTATTTTAGAACCCCTCGCTGTCCTTATGGCGGCCAAGCGATTTGTGGATAAGGCCTTTGAGACTGTAGATATGCTTATGGAATCTTGGGTTATTTAAAACGATCTTTTGTATGAGGAACCAGTTGATTTTTGTCAGCACAATCGCTATCCAGCAAATCAACGGATCCTGTAAAATACAGCAAGAGCCAAACAATTCCTGCTTCTGACCTTACTTAAGTTCAGCGCCCTGAAATCATGGGGTTAAAGATGGAAAAAATGCTGATCAATGCAACGCAGGAAGAAGAAGTACGCGTTGCCCTTGTCAAAGACAATATTTTGTTTGATCTTGATATTGAATGCCCTTTAGAAGTCAAAAAGAAAGGAAATATTTACAAGGCTATTGTCACCAGGCGGGAACCAAGCCTTGATGCGGTTTTTGTGGAATACGGGGCAAAACGCCAGGGGTTTTTGCCGCTAAAAGAAATCGCGCCGGAATATTTAAGTATTCATCCTGATAATTTCGGCGAGGAAAAACCTCCCATTACCACCTTAATCCGCGAAGGCCAGGAGCTTTTGGTGCAAGTGGATAAAGAAGAAAGAGGCACAAAAGGAGCTGCCCTGACCACATTTATTACCCTGGCTGGCTGCTATCTGGTGCTTATGCCAAACAGTCCCCGTTCCGGCGGCATCTCGCGGCGCATAGAAGGGGAAGAACGTGATGAGATGAAAGAAACCTTCAATTCCCTGCAGTTGAGTGAAGACATGGGTTTAATCATCCGCACGGCCGGAGTCGGCAAAAGCCAGGAAGAACTGCAGGCAGATCTCGATATGCTGTGCAATCAATGGCAAGCAATTAAACACGCCTATAATACCCAGCTTGCTCCCTGCCTGATTCATCAGGAAGGCGATGTCATCATCCGCTCTATTCGGGATAACCTGCGCAAATCCATAGGGGAAATCATTATTGATGATCAGATCTCCTATGTAAAGGCCAAGCAATACATAGAACAGGTTAAGCCTGACTTTCTGCCTAATCTGAAATTATATAAAAGCACCATTCCGCTGTTTAATTTCTATCAAATTGAAAGCCAGATTGAAACCGCCTACCAACGAGAAGTACTGCTGCCTTCAGGCGGCGCGCTGGTGATTGACCGTACTGAAGCCCTGGTTTCTATCGATATCAACTCGGCAAAAGCCACAAGCGGCTCGGACATAGAAACCACAGCATTAAATACCAATCTTGAGGCGGCAGATGAGATTGCGCGCCAATTAAGATTGCGGGATTTGGGCGGCCTGGTGGTCATCGATTTTATCGATATGAATTCCAGTAAAAACCAGCGCGAAGTCGAAAACCGGCTAAAGGATGCGCTGAAAGCCGATCGCGCCCGCATACAGGTTGGGCGGATTTCCCGCTTTGGCCTCCTTGAAATGTCCCGCCAGCGGCTCAGGCTGTCTTTGGGAGAAAGCGCGCAGGAAGTTTGCCCCCGTTGTGAAGGACGCGGAACCGTGCGTAATATTCAGTCTCATGGATTATCCATTATCCGGTTAATCGAAGAGGAAGCGTTGAAGGAAAAAACTGCTGAAGTCCATGTGCAGCTTCCCCCGGAAATGGCCACATTTATCATGAATGAAAAACGTGATTTCATCCTTGAAATTGAAAAAAGGCACAAGGTCAATATCCTGGTGATTGCCAACCCTTACCTGCAATCGCCCCACTACACCATCACCCGGGTAAAAGAAGACAATGTCGGAAAGCAAAAGAAGCCAAGTTACTCCCTGATCCAGCAGCCGGAGTTTGAAATACCGCGTGATGAAAAACTCAATGCCAAGCCTGATGAGCCTGTGGTTAAGCCGTATACCGGCCATGGAATCCACACTGCCAAACAAAAAGAATCAGGGTTCCTCCAGCGCTTATGGAATAATCTTTTTACTCGGGCTACCGGCAAAACGGATGAAGCAAGCGCGGCAATACCAAGCAAAACCCAAGAGGCTCCGGTGAAAAAGCAAAAAACCGCTCCTGCTGAACAGCAATTCCAGGGTAAACGCAACGGGGCTCAAAATGGGGGCAAGCGGCGTTCAGGCGGACATTTACAAAAAAGAAACCCTGCAAACCGACGTAAACGGGGGCATCAGCCCGGTAGCAGCCAAGTCGTTTCTATCAATACGGAACTTTCAAAAAAAAAAGCGCCATCTAGCCGGGAACAACCCAAAGAATAAAGTTTGTTCCTAAAGGCTTTGGACAGTCAGGAGCTGGGGCGAATTGGCAACAGCCCCTGATTTTTTGTGGCGATTTTGAGATGGTTAAGTTCCTTTTGCAGCCGAAAATACTGACTGCCCACAAACCCCAGGCCATCTTTGGTTTACGGCTATGAACGAGTTTTCAGACCGGTTGCAATCGGAGTTACGCCGATATTGGGATTAATGCCGCAATCATCAAGCAATTTCAGCAGGTTATTGCCTTTTCGAGTCAGGCGCTCAACGCAATATACCTCAAGGTAACTTTCCAATATATAGTAATATTCCGGCAATGTGAGGATGGTGAGTATTTTTTCTGCCCGCTCAACATCATGATTTTTGCTGTGATCCAGGCTTTGAAACAGCACAGCGGCGAGCATTGAAGCATAGCTGGCCTTGCGTTTTGCATTGACCAGATAAAACCTCTGTATACATTCGTCAAGAGCCCTGTCCTTATCCCATTCCACCCAAAAATTATAGATATCAAGCCCCTCCTCAACATGAATGGACTCATTGGGTTCCATTTGCTGTAAAACATAAGCTGCCGGGATGATAGCTTGCATATTTGCCCAGGAACAATTCCCTGTTATTTGAGAAGTCATTGGGACTTGCCCGAGAGGCATCAAGCCCAGATGCTGATTGACGGCTTTATGGAAATACTGCCTTCCCTGTTTTTTGTATAAAAACTCGCGTAAAAACTTCACATTGAACGCTTCCGGGCGAGTCATCCGGTAAATATTGATACTGCCTTCTTTTAAGCTATTTTCGCCGCGGTCGATTTTTGCCCACCATTGCCGGTAACGGACAAAACCAATCGCATGACCGCGGCTGGCAGCGGGAAGAACAAGCATTGGCTCCTTCATCAGGCGGCCAAGATGCGCGGTATCCGCATCGCTTAAATAAGGCAGATGCTGGAGGTTCAGAAGCTCCCCTGCCACCCCAAAGGCATCCATAATGGCATACAAATAAGGAAAATGCTGCCGCAGATGTTTGGTGGAAAAACTGCTGGTAAACCGCCTTAGGGAATCCTTAATCATGGCCACGGTAAATTCGAGTATAAATCCCTCATAATCCAGCTCAATAAATTCATCTTCAGCATTGACGATATCCACATCCCCTGACAGCTCAAAACGATGGCCTAATAGTTTGGCGTTGATAAAGTCCAGCGCAAAATCCAGCCTTGCGCCATATTGATACAGCAAGTGTTTTAAATCATCATGCCTGCGCAAAACAGGATATACCAAAACAGATAACCCCGAACGCGTATAAGCATTCGGATTCGCCCCATGTTCAAGGAGAAGCCTGGCCATGGCCAGATCATGGTTATCAACTGCCCAGTGTAAGGCCGTGCGCCCAGTGACATCGGGCTTATTGACATCAACTCCTCTTTTTAAGAGCAGCTCGGCAATATGGGGCTGGCGGGTGATGGCAGTTTCAATCAACGGTGTAAAGCCGTATTCATCAATATCGTCCAGAGATTCGCCGGCTCTTAGGTAATGATCAAAATCAGGAATACGGCAACTGATAATATCATTGGCAATGGTCATTATGGACCTTCTGGTTTAGGAGCAGTGGTAAATTTTGGCATGTGGCCAAGACGAAGCTGCTTTTCCATTTCCTGCTCACGGCGCTGGTTATCATATTCGCGGCGCGCTTCAGAATTTAAAGGCGGTTCAGGATTAAGATTGGGGTCAATGCCATCAAATCGCTGACTGTCAAGCCAGGGATTTTGCAGAATGTTATTTTGCAACTCTCCCTCAGGCGCTATATCGTTTCGCTCTTCAAGAGAATGGTCTCTGGCGTGCACGCGGGCAAGCTTACGATGGCCCTGCTGTTCCAAGAGGCGCCTTTTACGTTCCATCGAACGCGTTTCTTCAGGCAGAAACGAGCTTTCCCTGTTCTGCCTGGTTTCAGGAGTTGGCATATCGATATGAATTTTTACCCGGTTATTCATATCTTCTATTATAAATCATAAATAGTCCTGCTGCAGAATTTCAGCAATTTGCACAGCATTGGTAGCCGCTCCCTTGCGGATATTATCGGCAACAACCCAAAGATTAAGCCCCAGAGGATGGGAAATATCCTGACGGATGCGGCCTACATACACATCATCGTGTCCAGAGGCCTGCATAATGGGGGTTGGGTAAAGCAATTGCTCGGGAGAATCAACCACTTTCACTCCCGGCGCCTCGGATAACAAAGCCCGTGCACGATTGACATCAAGTGGTGTTTTCAGTTCAAGATGAATTGCTTCTGAATGGCCATACAGCACGGGCACCCTGACGGCTGTAGGATTAACAAGAATGTGCTCGTCTTCGAGTATTTTTCGCGTTTCCCAGACCATTTTCATTTCTTCGCGGGTATACCCATTTTCCTGGAATTCATCGATGTGAGGCAGTACATTAAAGGCAATTTGCTGAGGATAGACAGAAGGCTCAATCGGCCTGCCATTCAACAGCTCGCCCAATTGGGAAATTAATTCCTCAATTGCCTTTTTGCCTGTTCCGGAAACGGCCTGATAGGTTGCAACATTGATGCGCGCAATACCTGCAGCGTCATAAAGAGGCTTTAAGGCAACCACCATTTGAATGGTTGAGCAGTTTGGGTTGGCAATAATGCCGCGGTTTCGATAATCCGCAATACGCCTGGCATTCACTTCAGGGACCACAAGCGGAATATCGTTGTCATAGCGGAAACAAGAAGTGTTATCGATCACAACACATCCGGCCTCAGCGGCAATGGGCGCGAATTCTTTGGAAACAGCGCTTCCTGCGGAAAAAAGGGCAATATCCGCATCAGCAAAATCAAATTGAGCCACATCTCCCACATCATACTGCCGGCCGCAAAATTCGACCAATTTCCCGACCGACCGTGCGCTTGCCAGGGGATATAATTCGGCGACGGGGAATTGGCGCTCTTCCAGCACAGACAGCATAGTTTGCCCAACAGCGCCTGTTACACCGACAATAGCTACATTTAACTTTCTACTCATGAATAACCCCTTTCGGCGATTGCTTAAAAAAGTTTTATAAATTCTGCGCCTTATGTTGTAAGTAATGATCCATTAATACCAGCGCCATCATGGCCTCCGCAATTGGTACAGCACGTATTCCAACGCAAGGATCATGCCGGCCTTTGGTCACGATTTCAACTTCATCTCCTTCAGTATTCAGTGTTCTTCCTGGTTTGACAATACTTGAAGTCGGCTTCAGAGCAATACTCAACTCAATATCCTGGCCTGTGGAAATGCCGCCAAGAATGCCGCCTGCATGATTGCTGAGAAAACCATGCTTTGCCATCTCATCCCGATGCTCGCTGCCTTTTTGGGTGACTGCCTGAAAACCTGCGCCAATTTCAACCCCTTTCACTGCATTGATTGACATCATGGCATGTGCCAAGGCGGCATCAAGCTTATCAAATACTGGCTCCCCTATCCCAGGGAGGACATTCCGCGCGCATACGCCAACACGCGCACCAATGGAATCCCCCTCCCGGCGTAATTGTTCAATCATCCTGGCCAAATCGGCCACTTGATGATGATTCGGGCAAAAAAAAGGGTTTTGTGAAATTTCTGCCTCGCTCTCAAAATCAAGAACAAGCGCCCCCATTTGCTGTAAAAATCCGAAAATTTGAATATTTAACTCGCGTTGTAAATAAAGGCGGGCAATGCCTCCTGCCGCAACCCTTGCTGCCGTTTCCCGCGCGGAGGAGCGCCCGCCGCCGCGGTAATCACGGATGCCGTATTTTTTTTGATAGGTGTAATCTGCATGTCCCGGGCGAAATACATTTTTTATTGGCTCATAATCACTGGAACGCTTATCTTCATTATGAATAAGCAACGCGATAGGCGTGCCTGTTGTTTTTCCCGAGAATACCCCGGAAAGAATATGAACCTTATCGGCTTCGCGCCTTTGCGTGGTATATTTCGACTGGCCCGGTTTCCTCTTATCCAAAAACGGCTGGATATCTTCCTCTTCTAAAGGAAATCCAGGCGGGCATCCATCGACTATGCAGCCAATTGCGGGGCCATGGCTCTCGCCAAAAGTTGTGACAGTAAATAATTTTCCAAATGTATTTCCGCTCATGTCAGCCCTAATGTTTTTATGAAAAATAGGCTTTAAGCTCATCATGGGTTAACAAGAACACACCCGCTCCGCCATGTTCGAATTCCAACCAGGTAAACGGCACGTCGGGATAGGCTTCAACAAGCGCCTCTTCACTGTTACCCACTTCAACCACCAATATTCCTTCTGCACTGAGATAATCTTGAGCCTCGCGAAGGATTTTTTCAACGATGGCAAGGCCGTTTTGTTCTGCTTCAAGCGCGAGCTTTGGTTCATGATGATACTCTTTAGGCAGAGTCTTTATTTCCTCACGGCTCACATAGGGCGGATTGCTCACGATAATGTCATAGCGGGTTTTCGGTATGGAGTCAAAACAATCCGAATGGAAAAGACGAAGATTGTCTTCCAGCCCATGATTTTTTCGATTGATTTCCGCGACTGCCAATGCGTCCCTGGAGATATCGGCAGCATCAACCTCCGCATCAGGAAATGCGTGACAACAGGCTATGGCAAGACAGCCGCTTCCGGTACAGAGATCGAGTATGCGCTTGACCCGGGACTCCGCAATCCAGGGCGTAAATTGCTGATTGATTAATTCGCCAATGGGGGAGCGGGGGATTAATACGCGTTCATCAACATAAAAACTTAAGCCGAAGAAGTACGCTTTTTGGGTTAAATACGGCGTGGGTTTATGATGTTCAATTCTTTGCCGCAATTGTTCGCAGAGATATTGTTTTTCTTCTTTTGTAAGCCTTGCATGCAGGAGCTCAGGATTGACATCGAGCGGAAGCGATAAGCTCCCCAATATCAAAGCCAGCATGTCATCCCAGGCATTATCTGTACCATGCCCGTAATAAAGGTTTTTAGTATTGGCGCAAGATAAGCCATAACGCAGGTAATCAAGAATCGATTGAAATTGGTCAATCGTATGGTTATATGGTTCTGCCATTTAAATTCCAGAAAAGAAAAAACTGCCATTTTACCCTAATTCAGGGTAGGCGTGTAAGAATATGGATAAGCAGTGGGCAAATAAAACCAACTAAACCTTTGCCATGCCGATTTGGATATCCCCGTCACTGGCTTCGTTCCTGACTTTTTCAACAAACATCCGGATTAATTCGCCGCAGGGTGCTTTTTGCTCCCCATGGTTGGCATCAAAAGTCACGCAGTCATCAAGATGCTTCTCTAATTTTCCAAAATAAACCGCATGGCTGATTTTTTTATCCGGCAGCGTGTCAGGTTTTGACTGGTGCGTATTTAACGTCTGATTTGTGGGGTAGGAAATAATAAAGTGTTCACTGTCTTTAAGCATTGTTTCAAGTTTTTCTTTTGAAAACTCCCTGACCGGCATTTTTACATGTTCGTGCGGAACTTGCTGTTTGTTAAAGGCATGATGAATGGTATCCTCATCCCCTTGCAATTCAGCGTCCAGTTCTTCATTTTCCTCATCAATGGATGCCTGGAGAAATTTCCTGTCATCGCCGAGATACTGGCCGGTGTCTTCTCCCTGGAGTCGAAGCTTCGCATAAACATTGGTCATGGACTGGCACATACCAACGGGATCACCGTTTTCGTTTACATAGCGATCATATCGCTTTAATGTCTCTTCCTGATTTTTAAAAGGATGGGGTTCTTCTTTGGGAGCATTTGTCTTGGGTTCCTTTGAGCTACTGAATGAATTCAGCAAAGCATTTAGCCAGCGCATAATACACTCCATTTTTGGGAATAAATTTCTTTGACTTCTTTAACGGACAATGAATCGCCTGATCAAATCTTAAAGAACTACATTTTAAATCATAAATAATAATATATCAACATAATGGTTTAAATTTAATCAGCTTATTCACAAGAAGCCGGGGCAGGAAGTTGGAATTTGATTAGACAGTCGGTTTAATGACAAAGGCTTCAACATGTTGCCAGGGCAGATCTTCCCTTACCAGCTCAGTCACTTTTGCAAGCTTGGGCCCTCTTTTAAGCCAGGAGTAGAAATCCTCGAGATTTTTTTTATCGCCAAAGGCCAGCACTTCCATCCGGCCATCGCTGCGGTTGCGAACCCAACCTGTTATGCCCAGTTTTTCTGCTTCGGATTTGGCCGAGTCACGAAACCAGACACCCTGGACTTTACCGGACACAAAACAGTGCATACAGAGTTTATCCGCCATGAGGTCCCTTTTTTATGCCTAATAACCGGCAGTCCAGCTGTCTTTGCCGTTTTGTACAACGGCAAAGACCCTCGGTTGAATATGCAAACCTTACATCTTCAAGGATTTGGGTAAATCCGGAATTTCAAATTTTGCGGCGTCATGTTCGCCAGGCGTTAATGTATGCCCTTGCTCAAACTCCTTGCCATCGCTGTGATACAGTTTACCGTCGCCTTTTGAGTACGCCATAACTTTGTTGGTTTTGCCGTCAACAATAATGAACGGTTCTTGCACGTTCTTTGCCTGTTCCAGAAAGAAACTGGATGCTTCCTTTAAGGACGGGAAAGTGAATGTTGTTTCATTGCCTTGAGTTACAGGCTCTTTATACCATGTTTCATTCTTGTATTTATCGTTGTACGCCTGAATGATTGGATCAATGTCGCCATCGCTTATCACCTGCACTTTCTTTACCCTTAAATCCTCATCCAGCTTTTTCTGCATCTCTTCGCTGGAAAGATTTTCATAACCAGGATGTTTTTGATAAAAATTCTGCAATTTTATAAGCTCTTGCTGCGATAAGGTTTCTTCTTCCTGCTTTTTCTTCAGCGCAATCAAGCGTTTAATTTCTTGCTCAGTTTGTTCTTGCTTCTCTTTCATTACTCATCCCCTTAACTGGATCAATCGCCAATATCTAAACATAATTTTACAAATAGTATATTAAGAAAATATTAATCCCCTAGAAAAAAAACAAGTTCATTGCTATTTTTTTCTTATCATCCACTTTTTTGATTGCCATGATTAAGGAAAATCTGACCCTATTCGGTCCACGCCGATTTCTTACTGAAAAGGATGTTTACCAATTTTTTATCAACTACCTTGTAGAGGCCACGGAAAGTCAGATAGGCTATTTGCATCGATATTCAGAAAAAACTCAGCAAATCGAATTGAATGTCTGGTCTGATGAAGTTTACAAGCATTGTAATACCATTCATGAAGGTCATTATTTTTTAGAAAACGCGGGAGTTTGGGCCGACTGTATCCGGTCGCGAAAAACCGTAGTCCATAATGATTATGATAAATTATACGGCAGCGATAATCTTCCAGAAGGCCATTACCCTATATTCCGCCACATGAGCACCTGTATTATGGAGAATAATGAAATCTGCGGCCTCGTTGGAGTGGGTAACGCGTTAAACCCTTATGGCAAAAAGGAAGTTAAGCAGTTTGAAGAGATGGTGAGAGCGCTCTGGCCGCAAGTAAAGGAAAAAATCCGCGAAACCAATGAAGGGATTGATTTAAATCTTAGATATGAAGGCTCCAATTCCCGGGAAGAAATATTATTACACATCCTAAGCGCAGTAAGCCGCGCGATTGAGACCCGTGACGAGCTGACTTCCTTTCATCAAGCCAATACAGCCCACATCGCCTGCTTGATTGGCAAGGAAATGAATTTGCCTGAAGAACAGCTATTTGGATTAAGGCTTGGAGCGCTGCTGCACGATATTGGCAAACTGACCGTTCCAACCCAGCTCTTGACTAAAACGGGGCAATTAAGCCAGGTAGAATACGAGCTATTAAAAACCCACGCAGAAAACGGCAGCAAATTTTTTTCTAATTTGCGCATACCCTGGCCTGTAGATGAAATTATTCTCCAGCATCATGAGCGGATTGACGGCTCTGGCTATCCGATGGGATTAATTGGAGACTTGATCCGCATTGAAGCAAGAATCATTGCTGTTGCAGATTCATTCGATACCATGAGCTCAGACAGGCTGTACCGCCAGAGTTTAGGAAGAGATAAGGCAATTTTGGAACTCAAAAAATACAGCGGAATCAAATATGACAGCGATGTTGTGAATGTTTTTGTTGATCTTTTTGCAAAGGATCCAAGCTTTGGCGGCAGGTACAAAAAAAGATAACTCTGGCGTCATTTTTGCGGCCCGGATGAATGCGTCATGACTTCACGGGCAATGCGCAGTCATGACAATGATTACCTGTAAAACGGTTGAACAAGGCATTCATTCGGTACTTTAGAGCGAACCCTCTTGCTGAATGCCGCCTACAACCCATTCATTTCGGCCGCTGAATTTACGAAAATGCCAGATTTCGCTGAAGTATGAACGATCGCCGTTCTCTGTCATCATTCCTGAAAAACGTACGCTTGCGATATATCCACCCGCCTCTTTAGAGATATCCAGCAGTTCCGTATCTAATTGGGAAACTTCGGTAATATTGGCAGAGTCCCCCCTGTCATCCATCTGCATTTTTATTTCAGCGAAGACTTCAGGCGCTGTGAATGTCCGCAAATCATGAAGATTTTTTTGATCATAGGCCGCCTGCAAGCGGAGAAATTTGACCTTGGCTTCCCGTAAGAAAGCTTCTGCCTCAAACTCTTCAGGAGAAGAGGAATAGCCTGCTGGTTCATAAGCGCCATGGGTATATGGGGCATCACGCGAAGAAGCTGCGGACGCATAACCTGGCTGCAGCTTTCTGCGAAACAGCATCAAAGCGAACAAGATTAATGAACCAAGAATCAGCCATGAGATGATTCCTGTCGCCAAACCATGCCCCATAAACAAGCTTGCCAATAGCCCTCCTATCAGCAAGCCGCCCAAAACTCCGCCCCATTTGCCAAGACGGCTTTGCTGGTTTGCATGCTTATGCTGTTGATTCTTTGGAGCAGGTTTTGTATAGGAATGGTGCGAGCGTTGCACACCAAAACTTCGGCCGCCTCCAAAGCGCTTGGCAGCGGCATCGCTTATCAACAGGCCGTAGCCAAGCAAGACGATTAATACACAGGAAAAAAGTTTTTTCATGATGACACCTTATGTCTGAAATATAAAGAAAACCAAAAAATCAGGCGTTTTCTCAGTTGCTGCCATTGCCCTTTGGAACGGGTTGTCCAATAAGCGATCCTGCCTTCAGTTTATCTAAACAACAGTCAACAATTGAGAATCCCTCAAAGTCAAGAACGCTACTGGAAGATGATATCCTCCCCAATTTAATGAAAGCAAGCGGCAGTGCCGTCTGTTTAGCTTATCACTCTTGATTCGCAACAGCTTGCGTTATTTTTGTTAAAAAAAAGCAATGAATTGTCAATATTTGTAAATTTTTTGAAAAGTTAATTCGTAAAAAGCACAATTTAATCTTTTCTTAATTATTTCCTCTTAAGATGGAGTTATCAAAACCATCGGAGAAATGCCGTGAAAGAGAAATATGTAAAACTGAAAGAAAAAACCAATCCCGATTTACGCAACCAATTGGACAAACTTTATCAGGTGGTATATCAGGCTTTGGACGCTTCCGTTCATCATCAGTATGATTATAAATTGCCCGAGCGCAAAATTTTATCACAAAATACGCCTCCTCATGTGCAGGCTGTCAATCAAATGCTTGATCGAAAAGAAGTTGAATTAAGCTATGAATCAAGACGGTTGATTGAGTTGCAGCACAGGATAGTCGAAAAAACCACCTGCAGGCAGACCAAAGTGTATCGCGACGCAATTTTCGAGGCAAAAATTGCCGATTCCTTCAAACGCCAGGATGAAAAAACGCTTCAACAATACAGCAAGCTTCCATTAACCGAGGAGAATATTGCCAAATGTAAAGAACAAAGGGGGTTTGACCTGGTCGGCCACCGTGCCCATATGCTCTTTGGCATGTTTAAGCAAGCGGCAAATCCCTATGATGCCATTGATGATACCCTGGGCCAGGGAGCCAGATATGATTATAAAGAAATGGACTTTGAAAAAAAATTTAAATTTTAATCCGATACAGGAGCAATTCATCGCTCCTGTTTTTTTTAACTGTTTTTGCCCGCTTAAGATCTTTTCAGGCTTATAATTACACTATTGCAATCGGTATTAGTATGACATGTCAGACAATTTCATTTCTGAAAAAGACAAAGCGCTTTTTCGTCAAGCAGTCGGGGATGTAAAACCTTTAAAAAAATCTCCCGGAAAAATACAAAAGCCTAAGCCCCCAAAAACTTCCCTAACAGTCAAATCCAAACCAGCCTTACCCGCAGAAGAATGCTGTTTTTCGGTAACAACTTCTGATCCGGTCAAGGCGGAGGAAGAATTATCCTTTGGAAAGAGCAATATTTCGGCAAAGCAATTCAAACAGTTAAAAAATGGCGAAATTTCATTCCAGGCTAAACTTGATTTGCATGGCATGCGCTCTGATTCCGTCGGGGGATTATTGAATCGATTTATATCCCAAGAGCTTCTTAAGGAACACCGCTCTATACTCATTATTCATGGAAAAGGCGGCCGCTTTGGCGAGCCGCCGGTTATAAAAAATATGGTCTACCAATGCCTGAAGCAAATGCCTGAAGTGCTTGCCTTTCACAGCGCGCGACCTAAAGACGGCGGCAACGGCGCATTATATGTGCTGCTAAAGCGCATACATAAGCTAAAATAATATTGAATAAAGGTTTTACCATTGAATTTATTGTTACAAACCTTTACTATTCGTACTAAATTTTTATTCTGTACACCATGAGTAAGCAAGCTATTATTATTGGGATTTCCGGCCCTTCTGCTTCCGGAAAGAGTTTACTGGCCAATACTATTGTTAATGAGCTGGGTTCTGATCAGGTTGTTGTTATCTCCGAAGATTCTTATTATAAGGACAACAGCCATCTTCCTTTTACAGAGCGCGAAAAAATAAATTATGATCACCCTGATTCCTTTGATCATGCCCTCCTTTGCGAGCACCTGCGCCGATTACAGCAAGGCGAGTCGGTGGAAATCCCAATCTATTCGCACTCCAAGCATATCCGCCTGCCAGAAACCCGATTCGTTGGACGCCATACCATTATCGTGCTGGAAGGCATTTTGCTCTTCAGCGATAAGGCATTGCGTGAACTGATGGATATTCGCATTTTTATGTCCGCGCCTCTTGATGTGTGCTTAAGCCGCCGGCTGAAGCGTGATGTTGTGGAACGCCAGCGTTCTTTTGAATCCGTATTGCATCAATATGAAACCACGGTACGTCCCATGTATCTGCAATTTATTGAACCCTCGAGCCGCTACGCTGACCTGATTGTGCCGAGAGGCGGAGAGAACCGTATAGCTATCGATATGATTCAAGCCAAAATGCGTGAGCTTCTGGCGATGAACAATTCCTGATTCACCATATTTTTTGATATAGGAGATAAATATGGGATTTTTAAGCGGTAAAAAAGCGTTAATCGTGGGTTTAGCCAGCAATCGCTCAATTGCCTATGGCATTGCCCAGGCGTTTCACCAGCAGGGAGCCGAGCTCGCGTTTACCTATCAGAATGAAAAATTGCAAGAACGCGTACAAAATATGGCGGCTGAATTCAATTCTACCCTGACCTATCCCTGCGATGTTGCAAGTGATGAAGACATTCAAGCTGTGTTTTCCGAACTACAAAAAGAATGGAAGCAATTGGATATTTTAGTCCACTCCGTCGCTTATGCGCCTGCCGATCAAATCAGCGGCGATTTTATAGAGCACGCCAACCGCGAGGGATTCCGCATCGCCCACGACATCAGCGCCTACAGTTTGGTGGGGCTGGCCAAGGCCGCTTTACCTATGATGCAAGATACGCAGGGTTCCATATTGACTCTGAGCTATTATGGCGCCGAAAAAGCTGTACCTAATTACAATGTCATGGGTATTGCCAAGGCAAGCCTCGAAGCAGCGGTTCGTTATCTTGCATCCAGCCTGGGTCCCAGAGGAATTCGCGTTAATGCCATATCTGCAGGCCCGATTAAGACTTTGGCCGCATCAGGCATTAAGGATTTTCGAAAAATCCAAAGCGCCTATGGCGAGATCACTCCTTTAAGGCGCAACATTACCAAGGAAGAAGTCGGCAATGCCGCAGCATTTTTGTGCTCTGATCTTGCTTCAGGGATCACCGGTGAAGTGGTGCATGTCGATGCCGGCTACCATGCTGTATCCATGGTTGGGGCTACAGAATAAAACAGCCTTTATTAGAGGCGCGTAATAAGGAATGAGAAATAAAAAACCCGGATGACGACTGCGTCTAATCCGGGCTACGGTATGGCAATATGATTACATCATATAATAAGGCTAAAATCGTCTTCTTGCTGACTTTGTTGAGACTTATAGCTGCCTGCCACCAAATCCATGATCCCTGCAGCCAGCGCGGAAGCGGCATGGGCAATACCTGTGAAGAAAAATAAGGCAGCAGTAACGCCTAGGCCTGCGACAGCAATAGGAAGCGTAACAGGAGCCAGAGCCACAGCAGCAAGCAGCCCGATTGCGCTACCTGCAACTGTATACCGACCTGCAGATCTGTCTTCCTTCACTGTTATTCCTTTATTGTCTATTTTATAGCCTATTCCTAGTCCAAGCAGGGCAGGCAATATAGGCGTTGCAGCAGAAATAATGCCTATGTCTTTATAGGTCTTATAACCTTTATTAAAAAAAGTGCTGACATTTTGTTGATGAGTCATGTTTATTCTCCAGTTCAATCGGATATTATAATACAACAAAATTAAATAAAAGTATATAATTTAATCAAAATGATTCATTTATTGATCGGTCGTTGGTTACCTTATGCGGACAATAAGCCGTACGTTGCTGAAATACCTGCGGGAATCATAAACGAAAACCCCGGATTATGACCGCGCCTAATCTGGGTTGCATGACTAACTGGGAGAGTGGTTGATTTTTGCATCGCGCATTAATTGATTCACATATAAATCGTAAGCCATCACACCATAACTCGCTTCCAATTGCTGCGTAATGTTTGCTATCTGCTCGTTGTCGAGCTTAGCCGGGTCACCATCGTTCATTTTTTTCAGCTCTACAACAGCATAGTCGCCATTTTCAAGCCGGCCGCCCTTGCTTGCTCCCGGATTCGGCAAGGCGAATGCCAATTGATTAATCAATGCTGGCGCTTCATCGCTTTCACGGCCTGCAGAAGCAACCTCTTGCGTCTTGAGGTTATACTTTTCGATTATATTTTGCCGTTTGGCTTCATTTGCCTGCAACAGTTCCTGCCCGATTTGCAGGGCCTTACGCTCTGCTTTCTGTTTTGCGAGTAGGTCTGCAATTTTCGAGCTCACTTCCGCAAGAGGCAACTGTGACGCAGGAATGTGTTTTTGTACACGCAGGACGACCACAGAGTCATCGTCTACCTGAATCGGCTCGCTGTTATTGCCAAGCTCAAGGACATCATGACTGAATGCCGCGCGGATAAATTTTTGGTTGTCAGCCAATGGCGGCTGGCCACCCTGACGGGAAAAAGGCTTTGTGCTCTCAACTTTTAAATCAAGCGCACGGGCAACCGGTTCAAGAGAATCTGGGCTTTGATAACTCAGATCTGACAGATCTTCCATCAATTGGGCATATTTGGCTTGCGCCAACTCACTTTGCAGCTGCCCGCGGATATCTTCTTTAACCTGGGAAAACGGCTTAGTCTCAGCAGGTTTATACGCTATCAATTTAAAAATCTGATAGCCATGCCTGGTTTTAATCGGAGGAGATATCTGGCCTGGTTGCGTAAGATTAATCAAAGCCTTATCCATGTCTGACTGCCCGGCAACGATCCAGGGCAGTATGCCATTTTGAAGAGCGGATAGCTTATCGTCAGAGTACTGCTTAGCCATGGTTTCAAACTGATTGGGATCTGCCTGTAATTCCCCATATGCTTTTTCTGCCCTTATTTGTATCTGCTCAATCTCTTCCCTTGAAGCGCCGCTTGGTATTGCAAATAAGATATGAGCAACCTTCCACTTGGCAGGCAGCAAATAATTGCTTCTGTTTTCTTCATAGTAAGATTGAATTTGTTCTTCTGATAAACTGATCTTCTTTTTAATGTCAGCCATCGACAAGCGCACATAATCAACCACCACTTGCTCAGGTGAAACAAATTCTTTCTGATGTTGCTGATAATACTCTGAGATTTCCCTATCGGCGATTTTCACCCCGCTTGCAAAGTTTGCCGCTGGAATTAGCCAATACACATAATCTCTTGTTTGCATGTACAATTTTATAAAACGCTCTACCTCGCTTGGCAAGGCAAAAGCTGTGCCGATAAACGCAAAGCGCTGCTGATTGAGCACCATCCCTTGCCGTACTTCTTTTTGAAAAGTTTCAGGTGTAAATAACGCGCCGCTTAATGCTTGCTGATAACGCGCGGATGAAAAATGGCCGTCCTCCTGGAACTGAGGGATATTTAAAATTGCTGCATTAGCCTGCTCTCCGCTAACATGAAATCCATATTTCTTCGCTGCTTGCAGGCTGACAAGGTTAATAATCATCTCATTCATAACCTGCCTTTTAAAACGCTGTTCCTGACTGGGATTGATTTGGGAGGCGTCGCGGAATTGCCGGGTGCGCTGATACACCAGTTCAAACTCTCGTTTGCTGATGGCTTCACCATTCACTTCAGCCAGAATCTCTGCGTCGTGGCGGCTTTGGATGTAATAATCAACGCCGAAGAAGGCGAATGTCACCGCAATGAGAATCACGATAACCCAGGCAACAATCCCCTGGATGCGTTCATTTAATTTTTGCAGCATGTAAGACGATCCATTAAATTTTGTATTTGCAAGAAGATAGCAAACTTATACGGTAACGGAAACAGTTCATTCATCAAATTGCCTTGCAATTTCCCAGCATCTTGTTTGTTTTTGTTACTTATCCAGGCACAGTAAAACTATATCGGTATCAAAAGGAATAGGAGCATAAAAAAAACGCGCCTTTCGGCGCGTTATGCTGGCGGAGTGGACGGGACTCGAACCCGCGACCCCCGGCGTGACAGGCCGGTATTCTAACCAGCTGAACTACCACTCCAAGTCTTGGTGGGTGCTGCAGGGATCGAACCTGCGACCCTCGCCTTGTAAGGGCGATGCTCTCCCAGCTGAGCTAAGCACCCGATCAATTACGCTTGCTGTACAGCTTCTTTCAAAGTTTTACCCGCTTTGAATTTGGCAACTCTTGATGCTTTAATTTTTATAGCCTGACCTGTTTGTGGATTACGTCCAGTTCGTTCAGAACGGTTACCAGTTGAAAAAGACCCGAATCCTGGCAAAACGATTTGATCGCCCTTCTTCAGCGCCTCCGTTACAGTTTGCATAAAAGTATCAAGAACTTTACTTGCTACTGCCTTGGTTACGCCGGAGTTATTAGCGATAGCTTCAACCAATTCACTTTTATTCATCTTTTCCCCTTTGCTATTATTCATCCTTTATCGGAGTTGATTACATCAGATTGATTTACTCCAGTCAAGCTATTACATCCTTGCTAACCCGCCACTGGCGGGCAACGGAGTGAAATATACTCTTTATTCACGCACATGTAAATCCTTATTTTCAATTTTTTTTGCAGAAGGTTCAATAATTGTTGGGTGTGCACGATTCTCATGACTTAAAGGACTTTTTGTAAGGGCAATCTGCAGTACTTGCTCAATTGTTTTGACAGGATGGATGATTAATTTTTTTAACACGTTTTCCGGGATTTCGGCCAAATCCTTCTTGTTGTCCTCAGGGATAATGACATGCTTAATTCCTCCACGGTGTGCCGCCAGAAGTTTTTCTTTCAAGCCGCCAATAGGCAGCACTTGCCCTCTCAGGGTTATTTCGCCTGTCATAGCCACATCAGCACGAACCGGGATATGGGTAATGACCGAAACCAGAGCTGTACACATACCTATGCCGGCGCTTGGGCCGTCTTTGGGTGTAGCGCCTTCCGGAACGTGTATATGAAAATCATTTTTCTCAAAAAAGTCTTTTGGCAAATCAAACAAATCCGCGCGGCTTCGAACCACAGTCATGGCGGCATGAATTGATTCCTGCATGACTTCTCCCAGCTGCCCGGTATGAATTACCTTGCCTTTACCCGGCATCATGGATGATTCAATAGTCAGCAACTCGCCGCCTACGCTCGTCCAGGCAAGCCCGGTCACCTGTCCAATCTGGTCATGCTCTTCAGCCAGGCCATAGCGGAATTTTTTCACCCCCAGATATTTTTCAATATTGTTTTTACCCACAGTGACTTTTTTTACTTTCTTATGGGTCAAAATATCCTTGACCACCTTGCGGCAAATGCTTGCAATCTCACGTTCAAGATTTCGCACGCCGGCTTCGCGAGTGTAATGCCTGATGATCTCCTGAATTGCGCCTTCTGTAATGAGAATCTCACTTGGTTTTAAGCCGTTAAGCGCCATCTCTTTGGGGATGAGATAATTCTTGGCAATGTTAATTTTTTCATCATCGGTATAGCCTGGCAGGCGAATCACTTCCATTCTATCCAGTAATGGAGCAGGAATTTCGAGTGAGTTTGCCGTGGCAATAAACATCACATCGCTTAAGTCATAATTGACCTCAAGGTAATGATCGCTGAATGTATGATTTTGCTCGGGATCAAGCACCTCAAGCAATGCGGAAGCTGGGTCGCCACGAAAATCCATAGCCATTTTATCCACCTCATCCAGCATAATCAGCGGGTTCTTAACCCCTGCCTTGCATAGCTTTTGAATGATTTTGCCCGGCATTGAACCGATGTAAGTTCGACGGTGCCCGCGAATTTCGGCTTCATCACGCACGCCTCCCAGGGCAATGCGAATAAAGGTTCTCCCGGTAGCATTTGCAATGGATTGACCCAAGGAAGTTTTGCCGACGCCTGGAGGACCGACAAGGCAAAGAATGGGGCCTTTCAGGCGTTTTACTCTTTGCTGAACTGCAAGATATTCAATAATCCGCTCTTTTACCTTCTCCAGTCCATAATGATCCTTATCCAGTAATTTTTCAGCCTTGTTCAAATCAAACTGAATACGGTTTCTTTTTTTCCAGGGAACGCTTAGCATCCAGTCAAGGTAGTTTCTGATGACTGTTGCTTCAGCAGACATGGGCGACATCATTTTAAGCTTATTCAGTTCAGACATGGCTTTGTCTCTTGCTTCTTTCGGCATGCCTGCTTTTTTGATGGCTGCTTCCAGCTGCTCAATTTCGCTGCCTTCTTCGCCTATCTCGCCCAGTTCCTTTTGGATGGCTTTCATTTGCTCATTCAAATAATACTCACGCTGGCTTTTTTCCATTTGAC
>NZ_LNYK01000007.1:8019-112347 GCF_001467825.1 Legionella londiniensis | reverse complement strand
GCTTGACCCGCCCACGGACTCTTTTCTCGACATGCAGCAAATCAATTTCCGTTTCGATGGCCGCCATAAGGCGCTCCAGGCGGGTGCCGATATCAAGCGTTTCCAGAAGTTCCTGCTTGTCATCGACTTTTAACGACATATGAGCGGCAATTGTATCCGCCAAGCGGCCAGGTTCTTCGATACCGGTAATTGAGCCCAACACTTCTGGGGGGATTTTTTTATTCAGTTTGATATATTGCTCAAACTGAGACATGAGAGAACGCATTAAAATCTCAATTTCCTTTTCATTTAATGCTTCGCTGACATTTTCGAGCAGATCAAGCTTCGCTACAAGATGGGTATCTTCCAAATGATAATCGGTTACACGGGCCCTTTGATCTCCTTCGACCAGCACTTTGACTGTGCCGTCAGGTAATTTCAGCAATTGAAGGACGCTGGAAATCGTTCCCACATTAAATAAATCTTCAGCGCCAGGATCATCATTTGCCGATTTTCTCTGGGCAACCAGAAAGATTTGTTTGTTGTTGACCATGGCGGCTTCCAGAGCCTTAATCGATTTTTCACGGCCAACAAAAAGAGGGATGACCATGTGAGGATATACAACCACATCCCGCAATGGTAAAACAGGCAAGCTTAAATCAAGCTCGCTTTTTTGCACCAATTCATTTTCATTCGCCATTATGTTCCCTTATTCTAATGCTAACCCTATGAGAGCCATTGTTCCACGAATTTGTTGCAAATACCTTAATTTGAGGCTTAAAACGCAGAGCCCAACTTCGCCTGAAGTTGGGCGCGGATAGGCCTTGCTCATAAACCAATTATTCAGCGCCGCCTACAGCGGTATGTTTGGTTTCCTGGCCGTAGATTAATATTGGCTTGCCGGTGTTCACCACGCTTTCGTCTACAATGACGCGACTCACCCCTTCAAGCGAAGGTAATTCATACATGGTGTCTAAAAGAATATTTTCAATGATGGAGCGCAACCCCCTCGCGCCAATTTTTCTATCCAGAGCTTTTTTGGCAATTAATCTCAACGCTTCTTCGCGGAACTCAAGTTCCACATTTTCCATTTCAAACAAGGCGCAAAACTGCTTAACCAATGCGTTTTTTGGTTTGGTCAGGATAGTAACCAAGGCGTCTTCATCCAGCTCATGCAGTGTTGCGACAACAGGCAATCGACCCACAAATTCAGGTATCAAGCCGTATTTTACCAAATCTTCAGACTCAAGAGAGTCCAGCAACCTCTCGGCTTTTTCATCCTTTCGCTTCAGTTCTGCCGAAAATCCGATTCCTGATTTATCGCTGCGCTCGCGGATGATTTTCTCAAGCCCCGCAAAAGCGCCGCCGCAGATAAACAGAATGTTTGATGTATCCACTTGTAAAAATTCCTGCTGCGGATGTTTTCGCCCGCCCTGTGGGGGAACAGAAGCAATCGTTCCTTCAATCAATTTTAACAAAGCCTGCTGAACCCCTTCTCCAGATACATCGCGGGTAATTGAAGGATTGTCGGATTTGCGGGAAATTTTATCGATCTCATCGATGTACACAATGCCCTGCTGCGCTTTATCAATGTCATAATCACATTTCTGCAGCAATTTCTGTATGATATTTTCAACATCTTCACCAACATACCCAGCTTCGGTGAGCGTGGTCGCATCAGCCATGGTAAACGGGACATTCAGCAGGCGTGCCATTGTCTGTGCCAGCAAGGTTTTTCCGCTTCCAGTAGGACCGATTAACAAAATATTGCTTTTGCCAAGCTCAATCTCGTCACGAGATTTATGGCGCAACCGCTTGTAGTGGTTATAAACGGCAACAGACAGAACCTTTTTGGCGTGGACCTGGCCTATCACATACTCATCCAAAAACGCGGAAATTTCTTTGGGCGTGGGCAGACGAGTTTCCGCTTCTTCTTGTACATCCTGTGTTTCTTCCCGGATAATATCGTTGCAGAGCTCAACACACTCATCGCAAACAAATACCGAAGGACCTGCAATCAGTTTCTTCACTTCATGTTGGCTCTTCCCGCAAAACGAGCAGTATAAAACCTTGTCTCCGCCACTGCTGTTATTTTTACTCATCTACAAACCCCTTTTTACTAATGAATTTACTATTCTCTAGTAAAATTTTAGTCAATTCGAAATTTATCGCCAATTGAAGAGAGGCGCTGAAAACGAAAAGGAGGGGCTTGAATCCATCTTTCGGCAGATTCCAGACCCTGTAAAATTCGAATTCAAATAGTTCTAAAGAATTTTATTGTTACGCACCGCTTTCATCAGCCATTTTTCCAGCTGTGGCTCTATCATAAAGAACCCTGTCCACCAGGCCATAATCTGCTGCCTGCTGCGCGTTCATAAAGTTGTCACGCTCCGTATCGCGCATGATCTGATCAGGCGTTTTGTTGGTATGTTTCGCCATAATGCTGTTTAAACGTTCCCTCACCGCTAAAGTCTCCCGGGCATGGATTTCAATATCTGTTGCCTGGCCGCGATAACCGCCTAAAGGCTGATGGATCATCACGCGCGCATTTGGGAGACAATACCGTTTGCCAGCCGCTCCTGCGCATAACAGCAAAGCTGCAGCGCTTGCAGCCTGGCCAATGCATAAAGTACTGACATCAGGCTTGATAAACTGCATTGTATCATAAATAGCAAGCCCGGCCGTCACAACCCCGCCAGGGGAATTAATATAAAGCGATATGTCTTTATCCGGATTTTCTGATTCTAAAAACAGCAATTGCGCGACCACCAGGTTGGCCATATGATCTTCTACTTCACCCAATAGAAAAATGATTCTTTCTTTCAGCAACCGCGAATAGATATCATATGAGCGCTCACCTCTTGAAGTTTGTTCGATCACCATGGGAACCAGCCCGCTGGCGTTTCGTATCAGATTTTCTGGGTATTCGCGCATGTTTTAGGCTCCTTGTTCAGTTTCCTTTTTAGGATTCATCACATCTTCATATTCTTGCTTAACCTCAGATATTTTAGCATCCGCCAAAATTTTTTCTGCAACCATATCTTCCATGACCATAGCCTCAACTTCCGCCATACGTTCCTTATCACCCTGATACCAGGCCCGCAACTCATCCGGATTTTCATAAGCATTGGCAAATTTATCAATCATTGCCTCAACACGGCCTTTATCAACAATCAACTCATGTTTTTTGACATATTCGGAAAACAGCAGGCCTAAATGCACGCGTCTTTTTGCCTGATCTTCAAACAAGGAACGTGGAAAATCAGGAATTTTTTCATTGTCATGATGTTTTGGTCCAAAGATACGATGAAACATCTCATGTTTCAAATTATCAATTTCCCGATCAATCAAAGCATTAGGAAGTTCAATAGGATTTTTTTCCACCAATTTATTAAATGCCCGCTCACGATTTAAAGCGCTGAGGCGGCGCTCCAATTCACGCTCCATGTTTTCTCTGATATCCTTTTTTAATGCCTCGATTCCGCCTTCTTTGATGTTGAATTTTTCTGCGAAAGCATCATTTAACTCAGGCAACTGTCCTTCTTTCACAAATTGAACCTGAACTTTAAACACAGCATCTTTACCGGCTAAATCCTTATGGCCATAATCTTCGGGAAACCGGACCTTCAGATCAAATTCCTTCCCTTGCTCCGCTCCAATCAGCCCTTCCTCAAATCCAGGAATCATGCTGCCGGAGCCAATGACAACTGAATAGTCTTTTGCTTTGCCGCCTTCAAATGCTTCACCATTGATAAAGCCTTCAAAGTCAATTGTAACCTTGTCGCCTTCTGCCGCGGCACGGGAAACTTCATGCCATTCTTTGTTTTGTTCACGAAGCTTTTCCAACATTTCATCAACATCGCTATCGGTCACCGTTGCGCGAATTTGTTCTACTGTATCTTCGCTGTCCAATTCATTGATGGTGAATTCAGGAAATATTTCAAAGACCGCGCTATAGCGGAAATCCTTGCCTGCCTCTATCTCGAGGGGCTCCACAGAAGGGTAGCCTGCGGGCACTAAATCTTTCTCTTTTAAAGCTTCGTGCAATGTGGATTGAATCATATCTCTTGCAACTTCTTGCCGCACAGAATCAGAAAATCGCTTTTTGACAACATCCATAGGCACCTTGCCTGGGCGAAAACCAGCTATTTTCACTTTTCGAGCAAGATCTTTGAGACGCAGGCTCACTTCTTCCTCTACTTTTTCGGTTGGTACCGAAACAGTTACTTTACGTTCCAAACCATTCAAGGTCTCAACAGAAACTTGCATCTATTCACCTCTTGAAATTATTTATACTGGAAATGGTGCGAAAGGAGAGACTCGAACTCTCACGGGCTTCCCCACTGGAACCTAAATCCAGCGCGTCTACCAGTTCCGCCACTTTCGCAAACAGGGTGGAATTATCAAACAGCAGGATTGTCTTGTAAAGACTTGGGATGCTTTGTGAAATAAAACCGCACATCCGCTTTAATGTACTGGGGTGAGCGATGGGACTCGAACCCACGACAACCGGGATCACAACCCGGGGCTCTACCAACTGAGCTACGCCCACCATATATTCATACCATAGTTAAACAGATACCGCTTGACGTTTGGCACGCCCGGCAGGATTCGAACCTGCTACCCTCGGCTTAGAAGGCCGATGCTCTATCCAGATGAGCTACGGGCGCAATAAGCATACCCTGCAGTTCCGAGGGTACATTGGTCGGGGTGGAGAGATTCGAACTCCCGACATCCTGCTCCCAAAGCAGGCGCGCTACCAGACTGCGCTACACCCCGCGAACCCATCCCAAGGACAGAGCGAGCATAATAACCGCACTTGGTAATGAGGTCAATAATCCTTCATGCAATTTTTTAACAACCCCAGCTATTGCCATGCATAATGAAGGTGTGTACCTTTATATAAACCACGGATTTTTTGCAGTTGAATGTTCAATAAAAGTCACTTGATAAGCCTGTTTTTGCTGATATTCACATGGAGTGAGGTTTCTGCCCAAACCTTGCAGGAAGCCATTCAGCAAACAATTACCTCCCATCCCGAAATACTGCAAAATTTTGCTCAAGCTGCTGCCGCACAACAAAGTATAGCAGAAGCTGAGGGTGCTTATTATCCTTCCATTGATATTAATGCAGGTTACGGGCGTGAAATGACCGAAAGCCCAATTACCCAAGATCTGGAGGGAGACAGTAAAATTACTTTAAACCGGCGTGAGTTCAGTGTTGCATTAACTCAGAATATTTTTGCCGGCGGCGGTATTGTAGGCGAGGTCAAACGCAACCTGTTTTCTTTTCAGTCGCAACATTTTAAAACACTAGGCGTTGCAAACGACCTTGCCCTCACCGTCACTGAAACCTATTTAAATGTCATTTTACATAAAAAGCTTGTTCTGCTCGCAAAAAAAAATTTAGCCGTACATAAGCGTTTGCTCAACTTAATTGAGGAACGAAGCGAGGCAGGTATTTCAAGGCAAGCCGAGCTTGATCAAGCCCAGTCCAGGCTTGAGCTTGCCAAAGCCAATCTGATTACCGCGGAAAGCAATTATGAGGAAGCCAAGATTCGTTTTAAAAAATATGTTGGCTGCTGGCCTGAAAATCTTGTGGAACCCAATATCCCAGACAAGGATGCGATCCCGCCCACAGCAGACCAGGCAATCCATAAAGGCTTGCAGAATCACCCTTTTATTCATTCCGCACAAGCAGACATCAAAGAAGCCCGTGCCCAGCATCAGGTTGCCAAGGCGGGGTTTTATCCCAAAATTGATGGTATTTTGAGCGCTTCCAGAAATCGGAATCTGGATGGACTTGAAGGCAGGAACAACGATAATCTCGCAATTATTCGTGGAAGCTATAATGCCTTCAGAGGCGGCAGCGATCTGGCCAACAGCAGAAAAACTGCATTTTTAGTCCAGGAAGCATTGGAAATTCGCAACAACTCCATTATTGATTTAAAAGAAGCCATCCGCCTTTCCTACAACGCCTGGCATGCGAGCGGCCTTAGAGTAACTGCTCTTGCAGCCTATGTGTTAAATACGCAAAAGACAAGAGCAGCTTATTTTGAACAATTTAAAATTGGCCAACGTTCATTCCTCGATTTGCTCAATACACAAAATGAAAAATATAAAGCGGAAATTGACCACCTGCAGGCAATCAATGATGAACTGTTTGCGCGTTATCGAATTTTAAACAGTATTGGTTGCCTGATACCTTATCTTAGCCGGACTTCTCCCATAAGGATTCCGCAAAAAAGCAATTTTTTTACTAAATAAACAACACCAGGCCCAAGAAAACATATCCCCAATACCAACCTTCACCATGCGCCATTTAAAACAAGTTGAGCTACACTAAAGAAACATTCTCTTTCTTCGGCAAATCCTATTCCAACAGATGCAAATCAATACCTCAAACAATCAATTCACCGCATTTGTTATAAGAGGATGTTTTTTATTGTTCCTCCTGCTAAGTTATAACTTATATGCCGCCAATTCGCTCAACAATAAGCTTCATGGATTTAATGGGGATGAATTAACAGCTGTTCCGGGTTCAAAAAAACGCATTGCTGAATGGAAGGCCATAATCAATAGACAAAATCCTCAAAATACACAAAAATTATTGGAACAAGTGAATACTTTTTTTAATCGACTTGCCTATATACCGGAAGAACCGCAAGATTCTGTTGATGTGTGGCTCACACCTTATGAGTTTTTAGCCGCGGGAGGCGGAGACTGTGAAGAATTTGCGATTGCCAAATATTTTACCCTTGTGGCCATGGGAGTGCCTGAACAAAAGCTACGGATTACTTATGTCACAATTATGACTCATAATCAGGCACATATGGTTTTAGCTTACTATGAAACACCAGATGCTGAACCATTGATTTTGGACAGCCTGGTTAAAGAAATTCTACCGGCATCCAAACGTTCCGATCTTTTACCGGTTTACAGCTTTAATGCCGAGGACGTCTGGTTATATGAGAACAGAAAAATGGCAATACCTTATGGAAAGGCAAGCAGTTTAAGCAAATGGCAAGCGCTGATTAAGCGTTTTCAATTACAAGGTGGAATTTAAGTGACATTATCGAAACAAACTTTAATGATTGTAATCGGTGCCTTGATTGCGCTGTTTATTGGGACTTTTTTTATTACTGTTTATCAATCCAAATTATACTTTGAAGAACAGTTACAACGAAATGCCCAAGATACAGCAACGTCTCTGGGGCTCTCGCTGTCTGAACAGTTTGCCAAGCGAACCGATACAGCAACGATACTCGGCAAGGTAAATGCTGTTTTTGACAGAGGCTACCTAAACAGTATTGTTGTTACTGATATCAATGATAAAATCCTGGTTGCGCGCTCGCAAAAAGAAAGAAAAGCCATCGTTCCGCAATGGTTCCGTAATCTAATACCGATTCAGAATGCAAAAAAGTCCGCTTTGATTCTAAGCGGCTGGCAGCAAGTCGGTAAAGTCACTGTGCAAAGTGACAGCGATCTCGCTTTTCTTGCGCTATGGCAAACCACCTTAAGACTGTTCTTTCTTTTTCTTGCCTTGATGCTCCTCATCACCCTCATCAGCGTGCTCTTAATCAAAATTACCTTCAAACCCTTAAAGCGCATCACCCAACAAGCCCGAGACATCGGCCGTAAGAATTTTTATGAGCTAAAGCCCCCTCCCCGATTAAAAGAGTTAAGGGAGCTTTCCGATACTATTAATAACATGGTCAGGAAGTTAAAAGGTTTTTTTGATCAACAGATTCAAGAGATAGACCGGCTCAGAAAAAAATCTTATCAGGATAACTTAACCGGCTTGGGCAATCGGCGCTATTTTTTTCAACAACTGAATCATCTGCTTTCGAGTGAAGAAGATTTTTTTCCGGGACATATGCTTCTGATTGAATTGGCCGGAATGGCGTCATTTAATTCCCTGCATGGATATTTTGAAGGCGACCAGGTCATTAAAATCATTGCTGAAAAGCTAAATCATGTCTTACAAAATAAAAAGGCAGATATTAGGGCACGGCTTGACGGCCCAAAATTCGGCATCATTATTCATGAAACACATGAGGATGTTGTTGAGGCCCTTATAAAAAATTTGTCCACGCAATGCAATGAACTTCTGCGGGAAAAAGCGCTGACATGCAATATTGGCGCAGTTAATTTAAAATTCGCAGAAGATCCTTCACAACTATTAATCCGTGCAGATCAGGCACTGCGCAAGGCAAGCCAGCAAGAAGATGAGCGTTATTTTCTAGACAGCAAAACTGCAGCCAAAACCCGTCCAGGCAAGGAATGGCAGGCTCTGATCAAAGACGCCTTGAATAACCACAAATTTTTTATCTATGCACAACCAGTACAATCAAATATCGGAATTTATCATAAGGAATGCTTCCTCAGATTGCAGGTTAATCATGAAGAAATATCAGCACGTGAATTTATGCCATTGGCCGAAGCATATGATTTAAGTTTTGCAATTGATCAATTTATGTTGCAGAAAATCTTATGTCTTAATGTGAAGGAAAATCTGGCGGTTAATTTGTCTGCTGCGACAGTAGGCATACCCAAGAATCGCCTGGCCCTTATCAATCTGATTCAGGAAATTCCGCCAGAGCGGCTTGCAAAAATACATTTCGAACTCAGTGAACATTACCTAACCCGTGGCCAAAAAGAAACTAAAATATTGATTACAGAGCTTACCCAATTGGGCGCCAAGGTTGGCCTGGACAGGGTTGCCGCAACATTAACATCCTTCAACCACTTGAAAAATTTAAACTTGAGTTATCTAAAGTTAGACGGCAGTTTTGCGAATGATTTAAAAAATAACATGATAAAACAAGAGCTAATCATGAACTTGCTGGCCATCTGCCGCAATCTCGACATCACGCTGATTGCCACAGCGATTGAAAGCGAGAGCCAGCTTCAACATTTCAAAGACTTGGGTATTACCCATTATCAGGGGCATTATGTCCAAAGCCCTGTGCAGATACAAAAATAAGCTATTTTAAACCAATCAGTACATTGGCAGCGCTTTAAATTTTTCCGCGACAGCAATTATTTGTTTTATTTTTAGGCTTTTTAGTCAAGATTTTTACTAAATACTTGCTATACTCTATGTAGGATGTGGTATTAATGTAGGGTGAAAGATGTGGCTGCTATAGTTTCTAAAGCGGTGTTTTTTGCTTTGCCCAAAAAGACAGCAACGGCAACTCCGCTGAACTCTCAAAACATTGCAGATTTTATAGCGGGGGGATACTGGCTTTTTCCATCAACCTTAAATGATCAGATCTATTACCAGATCTTTAAAGATTTTGCGCTGGATCCAAACGGCCGGTACAGCCTGGAACTTGGTGACGGCGTCATATTATTAAGTGAAAAAAACATCGACTTAAGCCTGATACTGCCCCCTACCGCTGCCGGCGAGGACGCAAACCCAATTCTATCTTACGTAAATGGTTCTGAAGTATCCAGCGAGCTTGTGTTTATTGAGTTCATCAATACGCTTGGGCAGGTTGAAGTAGGTTTTGATACGCGGGCTTCCTTTAAACCTTTCGCCTATGATCTGGTTCCCGAAGAATTAACGACTTATGCTCTTCGTTTTGCTTTTCCTGACGGCATCATTTCAAGCCCTTCGCTTTCTGTGCCAACAATTCCTTCTGCTCCTCTCATTCATCTCGCCGCGGATACGGGCATCAGCAACACTGACTTTATTACCAATAACGGCTCCATTATCGTCAGCGGGCTAAATCCTAATGCGACTTGGCAGTATTCTGTTAATAATGGACCATGGATTACAGGCAACGGTAACAGTTTCGTCTTGCCCGAAGGCGAATATAAAGAAGGGGCAGTAAAAGTAAGGCAAATCAATTCAGAGGGAAACATCAGCAATACGAGTTCCTTAAAACCAACTGTCATCGATACCACACATCCTGAAATCAATATCGAGGTAAATCAGACAACTGAAGATAACATCGTCAATATCCGTGAAGCAGGCCGCGACATCACCATCACAGGCACTGTGGCCGGCGAGTTCAATGAAGGCGATACCGTCACGTTAACTGTCAACGGCAAGGAATTCCAGGGCGCTGTCAATGCAGAAGGGCTTTTCAGCATCGCAGTCCCCGGCCGCGATTTGGCGGCAGACGCCAATTTAACCATCGAAGCCTCCATCGCCACCGAAGACCGCGCGGGCAACAAAGCCACAGCCAGTACCGATCATACTTATAGCATTAATTACGCGCCTGAAACGATGGAGGATTTAGCTCATGTGTTTGAAGGTGATGATTTAATTGGCAGTAATGTACTAAGTAACGATACAGATCAAAACAGCTCAGATATTCTGAGCGTCAGCCTGTTTTCCGCCAACAGCAACGGCAGCGGCGCTGAAACTGCAAATGGCAGCAATACAATTACGACCTTGCTTGGCGGCACAGTCACCATGAACGCTGACGGCACATATACCTACAGCGCGCCAAAAAGCGTTAACAATATAAACGGCGCAGATGTAGTTGATAGTTTTTATTACAAAGCATCAGACGGCTACAATGAATCAGACTGGACAAAAGTTACCATCAATATTCAAGATACTTCGCCCACTGCAAACCCGAATGAAGCGACAGTTGCATACCAGGGCAGCGTGTCCGGCAATGTAACGACAAATGATCTCTTCGGTCAGGATACGGCGCAGTTACAATCAGTCACGTATAACCACATCACCTATGATCAATTTGTTAATGGCCAATTAACCATAAACGCGGCAAATGGGGTTTTAACCATACATCAGGATGGAACTTATACTTACCAATCCAATGCCACTTTACCGCGAGCAGAAATCACCGTTGGGGGCAGCGGCGGCTTATCTAGCTGGGATGGCGTCACTTTGCATGGTTTTTATCTGGGCGCTACTGAACCCACCCCAAACAGTATCGGCTATCGTGAACATTATGGACTTTACATCAATTCGCCCGGCAGTGTAGATAATTCCAGGGAAATTGATTCAAGAGCTGTAGGCGATACATTCAAAACAGAAAAAATTGTCGTTGAGTTTGACGTGAATGTTACCGAAGTCACTGTTGGGGCGCGCGATGTACAAAATCACGACAGCATCCATTGGATAGCGTATGATGAGAACGGAGACGAGGTCGCAACCGGCATCTTTACTGGAGAAAACTCTGCCCCTGGTAACGACCATACATATACTTTTACCATTACGGCTTCCGAGGCATTCCGTTCAGTTGCCTTCATGGGCCATGATGGCAATGACGATTTTACCCTTTGGAACATTAAATATATTCCTGCTGAGGCCAATCAGGATGTACCTCCTGACGTATTCACCTACGTTTTAGTCGATGCTGACGGCAGCACGTCTCAGGAAACAACCTTAACCATCACTCATGACAGTACATTGGGTACTACAGCGGTCAGTGATGAAAGCTCCGTATTTGAATCAGGATTACCGCAAGGCACAGAAGCAGGAATCGCATCCATCGTTGCCTCTGGCAATTTGCTGGCAAATGATGAAAATGTCACCCCTGATGCTGCTATCAATGAAATCAGTTTTAATGGTAACACTTTCGCGCCCGTGGATGGTGTGATTACGATAGACACCCCACTTGGCATATTAACCGTCTACACAGAAGACAGCGTTGACGGCCACAACAAGGGCGATTATGAATACACCCTGCAAAATGCAAGTAACGAGGGTGATCATGTTTCTGAAGCCTTTACCTATCAGCTGATTAACAGCAGCACCGGCAACGCCAGCAGCAGCGCCTTGACTATAAACATTGCCGATGATGCGCCTCGCGGCCAGGATATTCATGCCTCACTGAACAAAGAAGGTTCAGCTTTAACCATCAATATGACTTTGGTCATCGATGTTTCCGGCAGTATGAATGAAATCGACAGCGGCGAAACGGCAAGCCGGCTGGAACTTGCAAAACAATCGCTGGAAGAGTTAATCCGAACAGGGGATGAAGCAGGAACCATCAATATCAAGATCATCGCTTTTTCTACCATGGCGGCCAATTCTGGATGGTTTGTCAATAACATTGAAGCCGCCATTGATTATTTAAATCTATTGCAAGCTAACGGCTATACCTATTATGACAATGCCTTGCAAGAAGTCATCAGCAGCAATGGCGCGCCTGAGCCCTCTGCCGATCAGCACCTGTTGTACTTTATTTCAGACGGGGAGCCAACCAATAACCACAGCATAGCCAATGGCAATTTAACCTACAATGGATATGAAGATACCGAGGCTTGGGAGCAATTTATCACGGACAGCAGCATTGATAAAGCCTTCGCGGTCGGCTTTGCCGGCGCCAGATCCAGCGCGCTGGAACCTGTGGCCTACCCGAATGGTGAAGATGGCGGTGAAGTCATCATCATCGATTCCGCCAGTGATTTGGCAGACGCGCTGATTAATTCCCTGGTCGACCATGTGCAAACAGGAACCGTTATCAATACAGAAAATGCCAGCGCTGAGGGATTCATCATTGGCGCAGATGATGCCGGCAGCCATATTCAATCGATTATGATTAATCATGTAGTTTACGAATTTAATCCTGCCGAGCCGGAAATTGAGGTGGCAACCGGAATAAAAGGGGCGACCTTAACGTTCAACTTCCTCACCGGAACCTACCAGTACACGGTCGACTCAAATGAAGAAATCATTGCTGCCGAAACATTCCCCATAACTTTGGTAGATGGTGATGGCGATGAAAAAACAATTCATTTAACAGTCCAAGTCAATTATGAAGCAAGCATTGACGCCAACCGGGACACCATCATTACCAATCTTACAGAAGGCAGCCTGAATTTTGATGCCAGTGCTTTATTAAATAATGATGCAGGCATTACCAATGATGTCTTGATCAGTCAGGTTAATAACCCTAAAGGCGGTACGGTGAGCCTGAATAATAACATGATCCAGTTCAATCTGAACGCACAATACAGCGCGAACGATTTTAACAATACACAGTATGCCAAGATTGTGAATGAATCGGAAAATAACAATACGAAGCTGAATGCGGATGAGATTAGCCGAGGCAGTTTTAAATCAAATGGCTTGAACAATTACAGCATGACCTACCGGGGAGCTGTATCATCCAATGATGCCGACTGGTTCATGCTAAGCCTTGCGGCCGGCGAATTGGTCCACATTGATTTAAACAATACCGCCTACAATATTGATATATTTGCCTATGATGATAATGGCAACCAGCTAACACAGATTTTTGATTATACTTTCAGCTCATATTATGGAACTTATGGCATAACGAATGGTCTTTTTGCCGTCCAGGAAGAGGGCAATTATTATTTTCAAGTAGCAAAAAATTCAGGTTCATCCCTGAATTATGAGGCTAATATAACCATTGACACCAGCAACGCCCAATATCAAGGCTTTGATTATACCGTCAATGATCATAACGCTGTAGAAATAAGCGCCCCCGTCAACATCATTGTACAGGAAGGCAATGAGTTAACTGGCAGCGAGGCTTCAGAGATCCTCATTGGCAGCGACGGCGATGATATGATTAATGCCGATGGCGGCGATGATGTCCTCTTTGCGGGACTTGGCGATGATATTTTGCATGGAGGGGACGGCAACGATACATTATTTGGCGGTGAAGGCAATGATACGATGACTGGCGGCGATGGGCAAAACACTTTTGTATGGAAAGCAGGTGATGACGCAGGAGGCTCCATCGACACCATCACCGACTTCAAACTGGGTCAAAACGGCGACGTTCTCGATCTGTCCGATTTGCTGGTTGGGGAAAGCAATACCGCAGAAAGCCTCGATGCTTACCTCAATATCAGTTACGACAATGCCAGTAATACCTCAACCGTCAGTGTCAATCCAGATGGCAGCGCAAGTTTCAGCGCTACCCAGGCAATTGTTTTGTCTGGCGTGGACTTAACAGCGGGCGGTACCTTGCAAACAGACCAGGCAATTCTTGATGTCCTGATTAACAACGGTAATATCGTCACAGACGGCGGCTGAGACCATATTCAATCCGCAAACAAAATTTTGCCTAAGGATAGGGAATCAGATTCAAAACTAATTCACCCGAGCTACCGCTCGCGCAAGGCTTCTTGTTTGGCTTTAAGAATGGGTTTTAATAGATAATCAAGCACAGATTTTCTGCCTGTTAAAATATCCACGGTCGCCTGCATGCCTGGAATGATGTATAAAGGACGCGCCTCGGTTCCCAGATAATTCTTTTTCGTGCGCACCCGAATCAGATAATAGCTTTCTTCCTTTTTGTCATTTTCATCCACAATGGTATCGGCGCTGATCTGTTCCACTGTGCCTTCAAGCCCGCCGTAGATAGAAAAATCATAGGCACTTAGCTTGACCATTGCTTTCTGACCGGGATGGATAAAGCCAATATCAGCAGGCTTGATTTTTGCCTCAATCAGTAAGGTATCATCAAGCGGCACAATCTCCATAATATCCATGCCAGGTTTGATCACACCCCCTATGGTATTGACCTTGACCTGCTTGATGATTCCTTTCACGGGAGACCTAATGGTGGTTCTTGTAACCCTATCCTTGTGCGCCTGAATTTCTTCCTGAAGCCTTTCGTATTCTGCCTTGGCTTCGTTATAACGCTCCAGGGTTTTGCTGTTGAACGCATATAGTTTTCCTTGCAACTCACTGACTGTACGTTCAAGGCGCAATACTTCAACAGGAGAAGCCGCGCCCTTCTTAACCAGAGGCTTGGTCATTTTAAGTTCCTGTGAGGCAAGCTCTATATCGCGTTGCAACTGATTTTTTTCATTCTGCCGGGCTTTATAAAAAGCTGTTTCTGCTGCAACCAAACCCGGATTTAGTTCGGCAATTTCCTGATTAAATACTAAGGGTTCATTGCTGATTTCAGCTTGCAGCCGGGTCAATTCTATCTCTACATCCTGAAGTTTTTTCTGTAATTCATTATATTTTGACCGGAATAATGTGGCATCGAGCCGCATTAACACTTGCCCTTTTTCTACCATATCTCCCTGTTTTACCAGAATATCTTCGACAATGCCGCCCTCAAGATTCTGAATCACTTGTACCTGGCTTGAAGGAATGACTTTGCCCTCACCGACTGTGACCTCATCAAGAATTGCATATTTTGCCCAAATGAAAAAAACAACCAGACATAACACAATGGTCCACATAATAAGGTGGGAAAAAAGCTTTGTACCTTTTAATGTTTGTGGATTACTGTCTTCAAGGATTCCAATTTTTCTATTTGACCGAATCGGCATTTACCCTCACCACCATTTAAAAATTACCGATTAACTGACAGGCCGTTTCTTGTCTTTATGCGCTTTTAGTCCGCTACGCAACGCATGCAAAACGGCTTCTTTAGGGCCATCTGCTACAATACGGTTGTTGTCTATGACAATGAGCCTGTCGACCAGATCCAGCATGGATGCTTTGTGTGTTATTAATATAAGTGTAGTATCTTTGCTCAAATATTCTTTTAATTTTTTCCTAAGCAGTGCTTCACTGCCATCATCCATTGATGCAGTAGGTTCATCGAGCAGTAAAATTTTTGGCGAAAGCAGCAAGGCTCTTGCAATGGCAACCGCTTGTCTTTGGCCCGCAGACAGGCGAAATCCACGCTCACCGACTTGCCTGTCAAATCCCTCAGGGTGATTTTTGGTAAAATGCACCACACCTGAAATGGTCGCCGCTTTTAGAATTTTTTCATCATCAACGTATGGCGCGCCCAGGCGGATGTTATCCTTAACGGAGCCATAAAATAACACGACATCCTGCGGCACATAGCCAATCTGGCGCCTTAAATCAGCAGGATTAAGCTGTAGATAATCCGTGCCGTCCAGGTAGATACTGCCCTTATCTGGACGGTACAATCCCATAATGAGTTTGGCAATCGTGGATTTACCGGAACCAGTCCGCCCGATAATGCCAACGCGCTCTCCTTTCGTAATTTTAAAAGAGATTTGATTTAATACCGGAACAGTCTGTCCAGGATAGTGATAATCAACCTGCTTAAATTCTATATTCCCTTCTATATCCGGACGATGCAGGTAACTGGTAACGTCTTGAACATCCGTAGGTAATTTCATGACTTCACTGATTGATTTCAATGCCTGGGTTGATTGGTAATAGCGGGAAAAAATAGCCGCTACCTGCCCCATTGGCGCCAATGCGCGTCCGGCAAGTATTGTACAGGCAATCAAAGCGCCGACAGTCAGCTCGCCATTGATAATTTTATATACGCCAACAATCACGACCATGACGCTTGAAACCTGCTGGATTAACATAGTCATATTGATGCTTGAATTCACCAGAAAACGAAGCCTTGCGCCAAGTTTTGCTGCCTCAATTACCGTTTGCTCAAAACGGGTCTGCATGGTACTTTCAGCGCCGCTGCTTTTAATTGCTTCAATGCCGGCCAGAGATTCAATCAAAGTTGCGTTTTTTTCCTGGCCAAGCTCATAAGCAGTTTTGGTCATGCGGGTTAACGGAAACTGCAGCAGATATCCCATGAGAAAGACAAGGGGCAGCGCGGCCAATGGAATCAAGACAAGGCTGCCGCCCAGGTAATAAATCACCAGAAGATATAAAAATACAAAAGGAAGGTCGACCAGTACCGTAATCGTAGTAGAGGCAATAAAATCTCTGAACGCTTCAAAAGACTGGATGGTATTGGCAAAAGCGCCCACAGAGCCTGGCCGCTCGCCCATTTGTATGCCAAGAATATGCTCAAAAATAATAGCAGATAACTGAACATCCGTTTTTTTGCTGGCAGCATCAATAAAATAAGCGCGCAGCGTTTTTAAAAACAGATCAAAAAGAAATACAATGGCAATACCGCTGGCAAGAACCCACATGGTTTCAATAGCCTGATTAGGCACCACCCGGTCATAGACGTTCATAATGAACAGCGGCACGGCCAAGGCAAAGAGGTTAATCAACACAGAGGCGGTTAAAACCTCAAGGTAAATCGGCCATGATTTTACCAATACCGCCCAAAACCAGTTTTTCGGCTTCTTCTTGACAGTCTCTTGCGCGCGGCGGGTAAAGCGGTAAAGCGGCTTTACAAATATGGCATAGCCCGCATAATTTTGCCGAAGTTTTTCCGTAGGCATGGTGACTTTGCCATGGCCTGTTTTATGCATCAAAATAACACAATGATCATCCTTTTTCTCCAACAAGAGGCATGCTTCTTCATTTGCCAGCAGCAGCACCGCAGGCAGCATTAACTCGTTCAAGTCATCGAAGTCGATTTTGTTGATTTCTGCCGCGAGATTCGCGCGTGCTGCTGCGCGTACAAATAATGCGGGAGTAAGCTTGTTATCCGCCAAGGGCAGGCGTTCGGTCAAAGCGGTGGCCGAGCAGGGAATGTGATAATACTTCGTCAAAAACAGCAATGCAGCCAGCAAGGGGTCTTCTGTATTCAAAGCTTCTTCTGAAATATCCCAGTCTTTCCCTGTCATTGGTTCCTCAGGTTTTTGAACTTTTTACCATACTGATTTTTTAAGCCCTCAATCTTCATCAAATAGTTTTGATACATCCTCAAACTGTTTACGAATTTTTTGCCGCGCTATCAGCTTTTCAATCACTGGCAATGGGAAATCCGTAATAGAAATCAAGTTCTTTTCCATCAGAATTTGAATTAAATCTTCAAGCACACGGATCAAATCCAGATCGGATTTTAAAAAAGAATATTGTTTTTCAAGGGCGCACTGAGTGAGAAACGCGATCACTTCCGCATCATTGTTGTCTAATGCTTCAAGCTCGCCATTCTTGTCATTTGCATAAATCGCGCAAATGGCATTATTGGGGTCGCGCTTGACAAATACCATTTTATTACCTTTTTTACCCTACTGTATTTTTAAAAGATAGTTTAATATTAAGCAGTTAGCAAACTAACTCCAAAAGAACCCAATCATGAAGCAACTGCTGCCCTTATTTGATAATGTCGACAACCTTCATAAAAATGCAGAAAACGCAATCCTGCCATCCCCTCAATATCATGCCGATTTTCAGCATACCCTTGATTTTCTTAAAAGCTACCGCGGAAGTCTTGGCACCTTCAACAGCTACCGGCGCGAAGTAGAGCGGTTATTACAATGGAGCTGGCACATCAATGGCAAAACACTTAAAGAATTGCGCCGTGAAGACATCGAGCAGTTCATACGCTTTTGTCAAAATCCACCGCAAGGCTGGATAGGATTAAAAAAAGTTCCCAAATTTATAGAAAAAGAGGGGAAGCGCATCCCCAACCGCGAATGGCGGCCTTTTGTCGCAACAGTGAGCAAATCAGCCCGCCAGGAAGGGCGCATGCCATCCCTTGAGCAGTTTTCCCTGTCACAAGGGGCAGTTCAGGAAATTTTTGCCATTTTAAGCACTTTTTTTAACTTTTTAATCGCGGAAGAATATCTCCCCTCCAATCCCGTGGCATTAATCAGACAGAAAAGCAAATTCATTCGCAAGCATCAGCAAAAAGCGCCGATCAGGCGGCTAAGTCTTGTGCAATGGGAAGCCGTGATTGAAGCGGCAGAACTGCTTGCTTTAGAATCCTCGGAAAAGCATGAGCGCACCCGCTTTATAATCAGCCTCTTATACGGCATGTATTTAAGAATTTCAGAACTGGCCGCAAACGAACGCTGGGTTCCAACCATGAATGATTTTGCCAAAGACAGTAATGGCGCCTGGTGGTTCACGACAGTTGGTAAAGGCAACAAGGAACGGCAAATTGCCGTCAGTGACGAAATGCTGAAAAGCCTCGCGCGCTGGCGCACTTTCCTTGGGCTTTCCCCACTGCCAACGCCGGCAGATAATTCTCCCTTGCTTCCTAAACTTCGGGGCACAGGCCCAATCAGTGACACAGCGCCAATTCGAAGGCTTGTCCAACAATGCTTTAATCTTGCCCAGGAAAAATTGCGCCGGATGAATAAACATGAGGAAGCCGATAATTTGGCGGCAGCAACCGTACACTGGCTCCGGCATACCGGCATTTCAGAAGATGTTAAAACCAGGCCGCGGGAACATGTCCGCGATGATGCCGGACACAGTTCAAGCGCGACCACCGATCGCTATATCGATGTAGAGCTTCAGGCCCGCTACAACTCCGCAAAAAAGAAAACCATAGTCCCAAATTCTTAACACCGGCAGCAGACCACGAAGTTTAGCGGATGTTCAAACGACGATCTTTGTGTAAGGCGCCACGCCTGTCCTAGGGAACAATCAACAGGATAACCGCCACAACCCATAAGAGAATGCTTGTCAAATAGGTATGCTCCCAGGGCTTGGGGATCATCTTCCGTTTTGCCAGAAGATGCAATATCCATATGGGAATATTGGCGATTAAAAACAGGAAGATGATTTGGGCAATGACTGTGGTTTCAAGGTGCAGGGGAGCGTTGATGCAATAAACCAGCTCGAGTATGAATTCCTTGCCCCTCAGCAGCAGCCAAAAAACCCAGTCCATATAATGCTCAATCAGCATGGAGACGATGATTATCGGAAGCAGGAGTCTTATCCAGTAAACTGAAAATAATTTTTTGATTATCCTTGCAAACTCATCAGAAAAAAATACCAAAATGGAGGTACCCAAAATTATCAATGCAAGTGTCAACAGCATGGATTACCCCTGTTTGATTTCCAGCTCTTCCCAACGCTCATAAAGCAGTGAAAGTTTTGTTTCTGCTTCTTCCAGTCGTTGCCTTGCCTCAGCTATTATTTCAGGACTTTGCTGGTAAAAAGCAGGCTCAGTCATTTCCAATTGCAATCTTTCAATGGTCTTTTCATGCAATTCAATTTGCTTTGGCAGCTGTGATAATTCCCTTTGTTCATTGTATGTTAGTTTATCCTGGTAATGTCTTTTATGAGCAACATCGGCTTTTACCGGGATTTTCTGTTGTTTTTTTACGAGTTGATACTCATCGTATCCGCCCGGGTATTCATTAAACCTGCCTTTGCCCTCGTAGACTAAAACGCTTGTTACCACATGGTTGATAAACATTCGGTCATGGCTGATTAACAATAGGGTTCCTTTGTAATCAACCAGCAAGGCCTCCAGCAATTCCAAAGTTTCAATATCCAAATCATTAGTCGGCTCATCCATCACGAGCAAATTAAATGGCTTGGCGAAGAGTTTTGCCAGAACCAAACGATTGCGTTCCCCGCCTGAAAGAACAGAGACCGGCTGATTAAACGTTTCAGGGGGAAATAAAAAGTCGCGTAAATAGCTTGCCACATGCTTTGATTTACCATTAACTGTGACAAATTCCGCCCCATCGGCAACATTGGCCATGACGGTTTTCTGTTCATCCAAATGACTGCGCAACTGATCAAAATAAGCGATGGCAAGATTTGTGCCATGGCGGATATTGCCCGAATCGGGCTTTAGCTCTCCCAGCAGCAAGCGCACCAGGGTCGTTTTACCACAACCATTTGGCCCGATAATACCCACTTTATCCCCGCGGGCCAGCAGTAATGAAAAATCATCCACAATGGACTTGCCCGCAATAGAATAATTTAGATGATTTGCTTCGATCACTAATTGACCGGATAGAGCCGTATCCAGTTTGGGCGATTTTATCTGTCCCTGGACTTTTCTTCTTTGCTTATATGCTTCACGCATGGCTTTTAAGGCACGCACCCTGCCTTCATTGCGGGTTCTTCTGGCTTTAATGCCCTGCCGAATCCATGCTTCCTCTTCACTTAACTGCTTGTCAAATAATTGATGCTGCTTTTCTTCTGCCAAAAGCCTGTCTTCCCTGCGCTTAAGATAGGTATCATAATCACAGTCATACGGATACAACTGGCCTCGGTCAATCTCTACAATCCGTGTCGCCACTCTTTTTAAAAACTCACGATCGTGGGTGATGAGCAAAACACTGCCTGAATAATTTTTCAAATAAGATTCCAGCCATTCAATGGCGTTTAAATCGAGATGGTTGGTCGGCTCATCCAATAACAATAAATCAGGCTCTGCAACCAAGGCAGCAGCGAGCAACACCTGGCGTTTTTTTCCTCCAGAAAGTGTTTGCATGCGCGCGTCAAGGTCAAGGCCAAGCCTGCTTGCCATAGATTCAATTTTGGGCAAAATATCCCAAGCGTGCAACCCATCAATTTGCTGCTGATAAAAAGCAATTTTACCTGCATCGTTCTCTTTGGAGTAAAAACGGAATTTTGCGAATATCTCACCGGTTTTTCCAAGGCCATCAGTCAGATAGTCATACACCAAGCCTTCATTGTTTTCTGGAATTTCCTGGGTCAACCCTGCAATACGCAAGCCCGAAATGATATGCATTTGGCCGCTGTCTGGAACAATTTGCCCTTGGAGCAACCGCAACAAGGTTGATTTCCCGGCGCCGTTCCGGCCAACCAGGGCAATGCGCTCTTGTTGCCCAATTTGCCAGTCAATCTCATCGAGCAAGCTTTTGCCAGCAATATTCAGGCGGATCCTGTGAAGAGAAATAATACTCATAAAAAATTAATTTTCAGGCAATACCATAATGGCATCCATTTCAACCTGTGAATTTCTGGGAAGTGACGCTACACCTATTGCTGCCCGCGCAGGATAAGGCTCATTAAAATAATGCGACATGGCTTCATTGATTAAAGGAAAATGATTTAAATCAGTGAGATAAACAGATAATTTCACAATATGCTTTAAACTGCCGCCGGCAGCCTCGCAAACCGCTGAAAGATTGTCAAGAACCTGTTTTATCTGCAAGCGGATTTCATCGCTGCACAATTGCCCGGTTTTAGGATCAAGAGGTATTTGTCCGGAAAGATAGACAACATTGCCGGTTGCTATTGCCTGACTGTACGTTCCGATAGCTGCGGGAGCCAATTCGGTTTGAATCACTTGCATCATCTAATCTCCATGTTTGTTTCGATAAAGGCGCAGCACCACCTTGTTGGCGCGCAAACGGCGCATCACGCGCGCGAGATGGGTCCGGTTACAGACGCTCAACGAAAAAGTTACGGCATTATGGCGCCCATCTCTCGGATCCACATTGATATTGCCTATATTGGACTCCGCTTCAGAAATTGCGGTAGCCAGCGCTGCAAGCACGCCGCGCTCATTAGTCACCTCTACGGTAATATCTACCCAAAATTCGCCTTGAACTTCCTCATCCCAGCGCAAGGAAATAAACTGCTCTGGATTGCTGCGTATTTTTTTAACGCTTGGACAGTCAATCGTATGGACAAGAATTCCCCTTCCCTGCTGAAAACGGCCAACAATATTATCGCCGGGGATCGGCTGGCAACACTCGGCAAAATGAACGACCATCCCTTCAGTTCCCTTGATGGCAAGCGGCCTGTTTTGCGCTGTTTTGACCAAATCGCCGCTCTCCTGGGCAGCGACCAGACGCTTGGCAATCACCATGGGCATTTGATTGCCGATACCCAGGGCATACAATAAATCATCAACTGATTTATAATTCAAATCGTTCATTAATGCCTGCAAAGATTCCTTCGGTATTTTCGCGTAATCACTGCCTAATTCAGTAAACGCCTGCTCCAGCAAACGTTGGCCAAGGGCAATGGATTCTGCATGTTGCTGGCTTTTTAGAAAGCTTCGAATATTGCTCCGGGCTTTCCCGGTGACCACAAAATTTAACCAGGCAGGATTAGGGTGCGCACTGGGGGCGGTAATCACCTCAACTGTCTGGCCATTGGTTAAGGGAATACTGAGCGGTACCAGGCGGCGATTGACTTTGGCCGCAACACAGCTGTTCCCAACATCTGAATGCACAGCATAGGCAAAATCAACAGGAGTTGCCCCTTTGGGCAATTCCATGATATCCCCTTTAGGCGTAAAAACATAAACTTCATCGGGGAAAAGATCAACTTTGACATGCTCGATAAACTCAAGAGAATCTCCGCTGCTTCGCTGCATTTCAAGCAGGCGCTGAACCCATTCCCGGGCGCGCAACTGCGCTTCATTGACCTCAAGCCCCGAAGATTTATAAATCCAGTGAGCCGCAACGCCATTTTCGGCTACATTATCCATATCATGAGTACGGATCTGAACCTCAAGAGGCACTCCATATGGACCAAAAAGCGTGGTGTGCAGCGATTGATAACCGTTAACTTTAGGGATGCCTATATAATCCTTAAAGCGCTGGGGAACAGGCTTGTAAGTTTGATGCAATGCGCCCAATACCCGATAGCAGGAATCGATATTGTCTGTGATAACCCGAAAGGCAAATACATCAGTTATCTCGGCAAAAGAAGCTTTTTTTTGCCGCATTTTACGATAAATACTGTATAAATGCTTTTCACGGCCGAAGACCTGCTCAAAGGGTATGTGAAGCTTGCTTAACGCTTCCTGCAGATCCTGTTCAATTTTCTGGGTTAGTTCCCGCCTGTTTCCACGGGTTTTTTCTACGGCTGACTTGATGGCCCGGTAACGCAAGGGATAAAGTGCTTTAAACCCCAAGTCTTCGAGCTCGGTATAAAAGGCATGCATTCCAAGGCGGTTTGCGATGGGTGCGTATATTTCCAGGGTTTCAATGGCAATTCGTTTTTTTTTTCCACGCGGCAGCACGCCAAGGGTGCGCATATTATGAAGTCTGTCAGCAAGCTTGACGATGATAACGCGAATATCCTTGACCATCGCCAGCACCATTTTCCTGAAATTTTCAGCCTGTGCCTCAGCCCGTGACTCAAACTTGATTTTGGTTAACTTGGTCACCCCATCTACCAGCGCCGTTACATCTTCACCAAATTTTCGGGTTAAATCATTTTTACTGAGCGTTGTATCTTCCACCACATCATGGAGCAAGGTTGCCATGATAGTCTGATAATCAAGACGCATATGGGCAAGAATCTGCGCTGCCGCTACCGGATGGCTGATGTATGCTTCACCTGAACGGCGCATTTGGCCTTGATGAGCTTTTTCTGCAACCAGATAAGCCTGAAAGCACTTTTTGATTTGCTCAGGCTTCAAGTAGCATTTAAGCTCCTCATGTAATGCCTTAAAATAGTTCACGCAGCGCTCCTGCATTTCCACCATGGAAAACCCTATTTATCTCAACAATATTATAACTATAGTCTGATTATGGCTTTTCCCAGGAAAAGCCACTTGATGTTCGATAACAGCCAGATGCCACAAGCTGTTTTTGACCATTTTTTATCTCTAAAAAACCTTTTCAGTCAAAGAATAAAAACATCTCTTATTCTTTTTCTAAAATTTCCGGAGTAATCAATCCTTCTGCGATTTCGCGCAGCGCGACTACAGTTGGCTTGTCATTTTCCCATTCCACCAAAGGCTGCGCGCCCTTTACCGCAATTTCCCGCGCGCGCTTGGAAGCAAGCATCACCAGTTCAAAACGATTGTTTACATGTTCCAAGCAATCTTCAACCGTCACACGTGCCATACATTACCTCTACGAAATTATAAACCTTGACAAACATCGCCAACTTGCTGATATTTAAAAATCTATTACTTATATAATAGCAATAGTTGGGTGCGTTGGCGCCCGAATACTGGACTAACTCATAACCTAGCTCCTCAAGAAACGATGGTTCACCGAGGCATAACCACCGCCCTGAGCTGCTACTGGATTAATTTACCACAAACCGCATCCAGTTTTGACAGTTTTTTGTCTGCAACCAAACCCGTACTGTTAAGCATTGATATGCTTTATCTGTACTCGGGATTGATTAACTGTCAAAAATAGTGCGATCTATTATTTTACTGCGATGATAGCAGGAAGGAAAGCAATTGTTTTTGCTCTATACGCTGTCTTTGCATTCTCAAACGGTGAGCGGTCACAATTGACTGCAATTGATGAGCTGCTTTTTCAAAATCATCATTGATGATTAAATAATCAAACTCATGATAGTGGCTCATTTCATCCTTGGCTGACTGCATTCGCTTTTGAATCACTTCTTCATCATCTTGCCGGCGGGAAGTGAGACGCTGCTTTAGGGTATCAAGCGAGGGGGGAATCACAAAAATTCCGACTGCGTTTTTAAATTGTTGCTTGATTTGTTGGGCCCCCTGCCAATCTATATCCAGCACGACATCAATACCTGCCTGCAGGCGATCTTGAATCTGCTCCACCGACGTACCGTAATACTGGCCAAATACGCGGGCATATTCTACAAAAGCGCCTGCGTCGATCATGTCTTTAAATTCCTCTTCCGACACAAAAAAATAATCCACCCCCGATTGTTCGCCCGGCCGTTTTTGGCGTGTGGTATGAGAAATGGAAATTTCAATATTATCTAGCGCACTCACCAGTTTTTTGACCAAACTGGTTTTGCCGCCTCCAGAAGGCGCAGCTACAATAAAAAGACTACCTGGATATCGTTCTGCCATTTTTTACTCAATGTTTTGAATTTGTTCCCGCATCTGTTCGATCAGCACTTTCATCTCAACCGCATGCTTGGTTAAAAGCGCTGAATCTGATTTTGAACTTAGGGTATTTGCTTCCCGATTCAACTCCTGCATTAAAAAATCAAGACGCCTGCCAACGGGCTCCGCGCTCTGTAAGGTGCGGGACACCTCATGGATATGCATGTCCAATCTATCCAGCTCCTCACTGACATCAAGCCGGGTAATCAACAAGGCAATTTCCTGCTCAAGGCGGCTTTTATCTACCGCCATTTGTAAACTATCCAAGCGGTTTTGCAGTTTTTCCCGCTGCTGGAGCGCAATAGAAGAAGTCTCTTCTTTCGCTTGCCGCACTTCTTTTTTGAGAAGAGCAAGGCGTGATTGAATGCTTTTGTCCAATGCACGGCCTTCTGTTTCCCTTGCAATTAATAACTGCTTCAATGCTTCTGCAAATGTATCGAGTACATCCTTTGCAAGCACTCCGCCATCAGAATCGGCAACTTCTATCGCACCTGGCCAATTTAAAACCTGGCTCAGCGTTAAATCATTAGCCAAGCCATATTTCATGGCTATGGAAGATCCTGCGTCCAGCATTGTTCTTATCAGAGTATCATGAATTACTATAGGCTGATTTTCATCACTTAAACCGCTGATTTTAAGAAAACAGTCTAATTTCCCCCTGTGGATCTGCCCGCGAAGCTTTTCCCTTAAGCCTGCTTCCAGCATTCGAAATGCTTCCGGCAAGCGAAAAGATGCGTCAAGATAGCGATGATTAACTGATTTTATTTCCCAGCAAAGCAGTTTTTGACCAATCTGGTTTTCTACTCTGGAGAATGCCGTCATACTGTATGTCATTTAATCTACCAGCTGAACAGTTTTGGGCGACTATACCTTAAATTGTTATAAAAGCAAACAGGCATGCTAATCACTGCTCAACAGGGCAAATCATATTTTGTTATATCATGGACTATTTATGTCATTAAAACACATTCTGCCATCGCAATGACATGATCTTAACCTTAGGCGTTCCAAGCGAACTTCTGTAAATCATCCCTGATATGTTAAACTTCACCATTTTGCAAGAGGATACCAACATGCGTCCAAGTAACAGAGAACCAAATCAACTAAGACCTGTTAAAATTACTCGCCATTACACGGCTCATGCCGAGGGTTCTGTGCTTGTTGAATTTGGTCAGACCCGTGTTTTATGCACTGCAACAGTGACGGACGGCGTGCCAAGGTTTCTAAAAGGAAAAAATCAGGGCTGGATCACTGCAGAATACGGCATGTTGCCTCGTTCTACCCATAGCCGCAGTGAGCGGGAAGCCAGCAAAGGCAAGCAGGGAGGAAGAACACTGGAAATTCAGCGTTTGATTGGCCGTTCATTACGCACTTGCATCGATTTGAAAACGCTTGGCGAAACCACCATTACTTTGGATTGCGATGTGATTCAGGCTGATGGCGGAACAAGAACTGCGGCCATAACCGGCGCTTGCGTTGCCTTAAAGGATGCAATCAGCTGGATGGTTGGCAGAGAAAAATTACGGAAAAACCCAACGTTCAACTATGTATCTGCCGTATCCGTAGGCATATACCGCAACCAGCCTGTCCTTGATCTGGATTATGCAGAAGACGTGCTGGCTGAAACTGACATGAATGTGGTCATGAATGAACAAGGACAATTTATTGAATTGCAGGGAACCGCAGAAGATGGCAGTTTTAGCCGGGAGCAATTAAATCAAATGCTGGAACTTGCTGAAACAGGAATCAATGAATTAATTCAAATACAAAAAAACGCATAAAATTTTCTGCTCAATATTCAGCCGGAATAACTTTTATGCGCAAATTTCTGTTCAATTTATGCTGAAGCGAATGCGCATTGGCTTGATTGATATGAAAATATTTGTGCCAGGATAGCGCGCCCGCATGCTGCGGACAAGCTGCGGCATGTAGGGTGGTGTCGCGCATTGTCAACAGCCCCTCAAGAACGCCTCACTGGAAAAGCGTTTTGTTCAAAGCAATGTTGCGCGCGGTCTGGCGGGCAATGAGGTTGGAATTGACCAGCTGAACCAGATGCTGATCCAGGGTCATCATGCCTTGAGCCTGGCCAGTTTGAATGGCGGAATACATCTGCGCGACCTTATCTTCGCGAATTAAGTTGCGAATTGCTGCGTTGCAAATCATGATTTCCAGGGCAGCAACCCTTCCCCCGCCAGTTTTTTTCAGCAAGGTTTGAGCCACCACTGCCTGCAAGGATTCTGAAAGCATGGAACGAATCATTGCTTTCTCATCGCCTGGAAATACATCAATAATTCGGTTAATGGTTTTGGTGGCTGAATTGGTGTGTAATGTGCCAAAAACCAAATGGCCTGTTTCAGCAGCTGTCATCGCAAGCCGTATGGTTTCCAAATCCCTTAATTCGCCCACCAGAATGATATCAGGATCTTCACGGAGCGAGGAGCGTAATGCAGCGCTGAAGCTATAAGTATCACGATGGACTTCCCGCTGATTTACGAGGCACTTATTGCTTTGATGCACAAATTCGATAGGATCTTCAATTGTTAAGATATGTTCATAGCGGTTTGAATTGATATAGTCGATCATGGCCGCAAGGGTTGTGCTTTTTCCTGAACCGGTAGGCCCGGTCACCAGTACCAACCCCTTGGGATATGAAGCTAGCTCCTTAAAGACAGGCGGTAAATTCAAATCCTCCAGCGAAAGAATTTTTGAGGGAATGGTTCGAAAAACAGCAGCAGCGCCTCTGTCCTGATTAAACGCATTCACACGAAACCGAGCAATGTTTTTGATTTCAAAGGAAAAATCCGTTTCCAGCTTCTCTTCATATTCTTTCCGCTGCTTGTCATTCATAATATCATAAATTATCTTTACGACGTCTTTATGTTGAAGGGCGGGCACATTAATTTTACGTAAATCGCCGTCTACCCGAATCATCGGGGGCATACCGGATGACAAATGCAAATCGGAAGAATTGTTTTTAACTGCAAAGCCTAATAACTCGGCTATATCCATGGGTCATTATTCCAACGTTCAAAGACTTATATTGAAGATAGCTCAATATTCAACCAGCAGCAAATGATTAATCCTATCCGCTTTCGACTTAAGCCATTTAAAAAAATGGAAAATCTCATTGTGAACTTCATGATGCGATGCAGAAAGACTTGAGCAGAATTCGCGGCAGGTTGCCTGACTGATGCTCGCATGATGGATGAAAAATCAGGCAGTGCAACAGAAAAAAACTTAGAAACCAATTTTAATACACCTTGTGCTGTGTTATACTCCTTCAGAATTATGCCTTAGACGCAGTGAAGCATTGGATATTAATACACAATTTAAACCTGATCGTAAACAGGACATTACCTGGATCCTTGGTTTATATGGCACAGCAATTGGAGCCGGCACTTTATTTTTACCTATTGATGCCGGAATCAGCGGAATTTGGCCATTAATCATTATGGCAATTCTCGCCTTCCCCATGACCTATTTTTCTCACCAGGCGCTTTGCCGTTTCGTTTTATCAGGCGCAGCCCCCCAAAGCGATATAACAGATGTGGTTGAGGAACATTTTGGCCCCGTAGCCGGCAGAATATTAACCCTGCTCTATTTTTTTGCCATTTTTCCAATTTTATTGATGTATAGCGTGGCGCTTACTAATACCTTGCAGAGTTTTATGCACCATCAGCTTCATATATCCCCGCCCCCGCGCAGCGTGCTGGCTTTTATAATAATTATAGGTTTGATGACGATCATCCGTTTTGGCCAAGACCTCATCGTTAAATCAATGAGTGTCCTTGTTTATCCATTTGTAGCGATCTTGCTTGCTTTTTCACTCTACCTTATCCCTCACTGGAATGGCGCCATTTTATGGCATGACGGGATGAATATGAGTTCGAGGCACGGTTTTTTAATGACTGTATGGCTTATCATCCCTGTGATGGTGTTTTCTTTTAACCATTCCCCCATCATTTCATCCTTTGCGCTCAGCCAAAAACAACGCTTTGGGGCAAATGCGGATGAAAACAGTTCACGGCTATTGCGGCAAACACATTTGCTTATGATAGGTACAGTCTTGTTTTTTACCTTCAGCTGCGTCTTCAGCCTTTCGCCGCATGACTTGTTACAGGCGAAAGAACAAAATATCTCGATTTTATCCTACCTCGCTAATCATTTTCATGCCCCCTTCATTGCCTATGTAGCGCCGTTTGTTGCTTTTATTGCGATTTCCAAATCATTTCTCGGCCACTATCTTGGCGCACGAGAAGGACTTGAAGGGTTATTGCAAAAAGCAATTTACAAGGAAGGCAAAAGAAACAGTAATCAAAAACTAAGATCCCTTATTGTTGACGCCGTTATCGTTTTGAGTTGCTGGCTGATTGCGACCTTAAATCCCAATATTTTAACCATGATTGAAACATTGGGCGGGCCAGTTATCGCTCTGATTTTATTCTTAATGCCGATGTATGCTATTGCCAAAGTGCCTGCAATGAAGAAATATCAGGGCCGCATCAGCAATGGTTTTATCCTGTTGATGGGCCTTGCGGCGTTATCCGCCATACTCTATGGCTTATGTGAGAGCTTAATCTATTAGTCAGTCATTATAAAGAAAAAGTTGAACGGGGATTAACTTCCCCGATATTTTTATTCTCTTCCTCTCTTTTTATCACTTCAAAACCATCTTCAAAACTTTCTTCGCATTCTTCTTGTATATGCCTTGCATCATGCTGGGAAACAACTGTACCTCGGGTCAGGTTGTGAATCGCGTCATAAGTGGTAGGATATTGCTCTTTTTGGGTCGCAGCCATTTGCATCCCGGGAGGCTGGCTGCGCCACAACCTCTTGATTCCTACACTCAGTAATGCCGCAATGCCCGCGGTGATGGCAAGGCCACCGCCTAAAACGCCTGCTGCAATCAAGCTGCCTGAGACTGCCGTTAAACTGCCAAGTATCACACCAGTAATTGGAATGGCTGCAATGCCTCCTGTTACCGCCAGCAATCCTGCGATAATTAAAAAAGAAGCTACCCCTGCCGCCAACAGTAATTTACCCTTATGCCTCTGGAAAAAAGTTGTCGCAAGCGGCTGGTAGACTCGATTTGTATCTTCGACTTCTCCGTTGGCAAGGCGGATATTATGATTGACCAGATTATATTTATCATAATGACTGAAGCGGCTTGAGAGGTCATGAACAGAAACTTTGCCCTCCGTAAGCGCGATGATATTAGCCGCAGTCCAGGCACCACAGTGGGTATCATCATGTTGCACGCCCTGGTAAATTGTATTAAATTGTGTCACATTGAAGCCATTATCAAGCAAAGCTTGCTTCATGGATGAGCTTGGATACCAAAAAGAAACATACCACGGCCTTGAATCGATGAGTGTCGCGACCCCTGTTTTTACATCATAATGCAAGGTTGCCCAGTGCCTGCGGTTATAACGCTGCTCGGCAACAGGAAAGATTAAGGTATTTATGCGTTTTTTTGTTTCTTCGGGCAGCTTATTGCAGGTTTCTTTTAAAGATTCGGACAATGAGCGCATTTGAAAATCCTGCACATCGGTGACCGGCGTAAAGACAAGCGTGCTGTCAGTCTGATAGCAAAGCGGTATTTTAGACCCGCTCATTTCATCATATTGCTGAGGAACTTCGGGCTCGATCTTGATTTTGCTTGGCTCCCCAAGCACGCGTATCAAATCATTGCGGGTATAACGGGCGTTTAAGGGCATGGCATCAATCTCATAGATTAGCTTAACTGTTTCATTTTATAGCACTAACATTAAGAAAAAATTAATTTTTCGCTTTTTATGGCATAAGATGAAATCTGTGGACAATAGTTACATAACACTGGAATCGGTTTGATGAATATTGAAAAACGTCTTAAAACATTACAGGCTCAAATCCATCATGTCGCCTTAACCTGCAAGCGGGATCCGGACTCAGTGCATATTCTCGCAGTCAGTAAGGGCCAGCCTGTCGAAAAAATCAAACGCGCATATGAAGCAGGCCTTACCAGTTTTGGAGAAAGCTATCTTCAAGAAGCGCTGCCGAAAATCAAAGCCTTGGCAAAACTTCCTGTTTCCTGGCACTTTATCGGTGCCATTCAAAGCAATAAGGCTAAAGAAATTGCCAACTATTTTTCGTGGGTTCATAGTGTGTGCCGATTAAAAATCGCAAGGCTCTTAAATGATGAACGACCTCCCGAGCTACCCCCGTTAAATGTGTGTGTGCAGATCAATTTTGGCGAAGAAAAACAGAAATCAGGAATTGATCCGGAACAGGCGCACGAACTGATTGCCGCAATTTTGACCCTGCCCCGGTTGCGCTTGCGGGGATTGATGATGATTCCGCCTCAATCCGCAGAAGAAAATCAACAGTATTTATATTTTGCCCGTTTAAAGGAGCTTTTTAATTTATTAAACTCCAGTTTACCTGTAAAGTTGGATACCTTATCGATTGGTATGAGCAGTGACTGGCCCGCTGCCATATGTGCTGGAAGTACCATGATCCGTATTGGACAAGCAATATTTGGCGAAAGACACTCATGAAAATCAGTTTCATCGGCTTTGGAAATATGGCGAAAGCCATAGCATGCGGCCTGTTAAAAACGAAAAAATTCCAGATTTCCGCCGCGGCTCCTTCTTTAACCGCGGGCGTGAATGATCAGGGCATTGAAACCCATAACGACAATCTTGCTGTATTACCCGGCAGGGATGTCATCATCCTTGCCATTAAACCTGCGCAAATGAAAGCCGTCTATCATCAAATATCGAGACATCTGCCGCCTACGAGCTTGCTCATCTCGCTGGCTGCCGGCATTGATTTTAACTGGTTTGCACAAGAATACGACAAACCTGTCCCGATAGTGCGGGCAATGCCCAATATAGCATCAGCGATAGGCCTGGGCGCGACGCCCCTAATGGCAAACTCATGGGTTACGAAGCCGCAGCAAAAAAAGGCAGAATTAATTTTTAACCATGTAGGTATTACTACCTGGGTCACAGAAGAAAAAGAGCTCAATATCTTTACAGCCTTATCAGGCAGCGGCCCGGCTTATATTTTTTTATTTATGGAAGCCATGATCAACGCAGCAGTCGATATGGGCATTGAAAAAGCCGCCGCACAAAAATTTACCTTGCAAACTGTTATGGGGGCGGCTAGCCTGGTTGAACAGAGCGCCAGCGAGATTGCGGAATTAAGAAAAAGAGTAACTTCTCCGGCAGGGACAACGGCCGCGGCCATTGCTGTTTTTCAACAACATGGCCTCGAACCTATTGTCAAGGCTGCGATGACATCTGCGTTAAAACGTGCGGAAGAACTGCAATCTGCTTCTTGAAGCAAGCCAGGTAACTGGCAATGGACATGAGTGATCAATTATAAAAAACGAGGTTCGTATGGCAGGGTTAACTACAGTGGGTTATTTTTTATTTAACTTATTTTTCAGCTTACTCATTTTTTTGCTTTGGGCGCGCATTGCCCTTCGCTACCTCAGGGTAAGCTCCCTGCATCCCGTTAGCCGAATGATTCATACCCTGACTGATGCTGTCATCCAGCCCATTAACCGCCTCCTGTTTCAAGGCTCACGACAAAGCCGGTATGATTGGGCATGCATTACTTTTCTCGTATTGGTTGAAATAATAAAATTCGTATTGCTGGCTTTGCTTTTTTACGGTGCCATCATCCCCATTGTCTTGCTTTTTATCTGCGTTTTAGCGGATTTAATTGTCCAACCTTTGGATCTCCTGTTTTACGCCATCATTATTCGTGTTATCTTGAGCTGGGTCAACCCCATGTCGCAACACCCAATTGCCGAAATATTAAGGCTCATCACCGAACCTGTTCTACAATGGGGCAGGCGGCTGGTTCCGGATATTTCAGGATTTGATTTTTCTCCTATTTTAATTTTGGTCATTATTAAGATTATTACTATTTTTATTCGTGCCTCAATACCGCTTGTTTGAGATTTTCGGCCAAGCGGCAAGAGAAAAAATCAGATTGTCGACTATACTATAGTTAATGAACTTGCCGCTTGAAATCAATTATGAGCAACAATTCAGCCAATGCCCGCAATTCCTCTCATAAACAAGCCATGACTTCATATGGTTTGTTTCATCTTCTTATTTTATCTGCGATTCTACTGTTTTCGCCATCTTCATTTGCTGTTGATATGCTCTATTGCCCGCAAAAACAAGGCTATATCAAAATTGGCATGAAAGAGCAGGAAGTGCTTGCTGCCTGCGGGGAGCCGCTCAGCAAGCAGGAAGTGGATCAAGCTCCGAACATCCAGGTTCCTGTTAAGCAGCTGATTTTTACAAGGCTTAATGAAAGCAGTTTATACCCTACGCTTGAGCCGATTTATGAGGAATGGTCCCTGCCCTCCGGTACAACCCGGGTCAGACTGGAAGTGGATGTTATTAATGATAAAGTGAGCTCCATCCGCTTAAATGGCTCAGATACCAATGCCGTTTCTATCTGCCAGTATGGGACGTTCCAGGTAGGCGATGAGGAAAGCAAGGTCTTAAATGCCTGCGGGAGTCCTGAACTGGTGAACAATACCTTTATTTATCAACCCGTCCCCACCAATGAAAAGCCGCAAATTTGGATTTACCAGATAAATCCTTACCAACCTCCAGTACGCTTGACTTTTGTTGACGGGGAATTACAATCCATCAACTGAAATCAGATTAATAACCTTAGCCGCATCAATAGCGGCAGCTTTTTTTTCCGCGGCAAAAGATCAATCATAACATTAAAACCTACGGCATTATTATTTGGAAAACTTGGATGAGCGAAACAATTGATGATATAACTGTTTCTTACAGCGAAAATGGGGTTGAAACCACTAAAGAATTAGATAAGGAAATCTTATCCAAGGGCGCATGGACCACTATTCTCTTCCGCTATCAAGACTGGGATAACAGCAAACAGGCTTATGGTCCGGTCAAGTATTCCATTCGCCGCTACCAGAAGCGCAACAACCAATACTGGCAAAAATCAAAATTTAATATCTCAAGCGAAGAGCAGGCTCGCAAAATTATTCATATTTTATCAAACTGGCTTGAAAAAGACTCAAAAAGCGAATAAACCGCATTCAAGTTTAAAGCCATGCTGAGATGCCCTCTAGGCTTGACCCTGCAGCCTTGCCCATGCCCTGCCGAGGATCTCGTGCCAGGCAATATTTAAATAAACCAGATTTTTGGGGTTGGGCAGGTAATATTTTTCCCAGCGCTCATCCTGCCAGAAATAAGTAAAATCCGTAGGGGCGGCAATGGGCTTCAATCCTTGCTTGCGACATAACGCCATGGCTCGGGGTAGATGGATAGCTGAGGTTACAAGATAAAAGGGCTCTTGATTTAACCTTTTTTTAAGCTCTCTTGCCTGACTGGCAGTGTTGCTGGAATTAGACTCAATAACTATGTCTTCATGAGGTATGGCAAGCCAGGAAATGATTTCTGCCAGGCGATGCGCCTCTTTTTTCTCCCCGCCATATTCGCCGCCGGATAACAGCAATTTCGCATGAGGCAATAATCGATAAAGCCTTATTCCTTCAAGAAGCCGCCTGATACTTGCCGTATACAATACGTTATGGGCTTCTCCGTCTACATATTGCGCCTGCCCGCCACCTAAAACGACTACCCAATGCACGTTTGGGTTTGGTTTTTTCACCACTGGGTATTGATTTTCAAGTATTCTGGTTAGCCACATCGGCAACCAACCCATGCTGAACAATATGAGAGCACCCACTCCTGTTGTGATGCCGATACGGACGCTTCTCGTGTTTCCAAACCAATGCAATCCCACCGTAAAAATGACCAGAATGGACAGGCCAATAATATAAGGATTAAAAACTGCTTCCAGGAAGTGCCGGTAAACAAACATATGCTTATTCCCTTAAAACGCAGCAGAAAATCGGCTGAATTCTTATCTGACTCGCTGCATTAAATAAAAGCCAAGTAAGGCAAAGATTAAGATTGGAGCAAAAGCTGCGATTTCTACTGGCCATTGAAACACCTGGCTTATGGGCCCAAAAATCCGGTTAATGATATGAAAGGTAAAGCCCAAGCTTGCCCCAATCAGTAATTTTGACCCCATAGAAGAAGATCGCAAAGGGCCAAAAATAAAGGGGATAGCTAAAAACATCATTACAGCAGTTGTTATTGGCTGTAACAGGCGTTGCCAAAAAGCCAACTGATAGTTAAGCGCCGTTTGGTGATTTGCTTTTTGGATGCGCAAATATTGGCGTATTTCACGCAGGGTCATTTCATCCGGTTCGCTGCTGCCCACCTGCAAAATTCTTGGTTTAAGGGCAATATCCCATACCATGTTGTCATGAAATTTTGCCTCTGTGGACTGAGGTGTAATCCTCGTTTCGGAAATACCGCTTGCTATCCACTGACCCTCGCGGTATTCAATTTTCTCAATTTGTCTTGCACGTTGCAGATGATGGCTGTCGTTAAAGCGGAATTGACTCACATTCAATAAAATATTGTTCGGTAATATGGTATCAATATTGATAAAATCATTTCCTTGCCGCAGCCACACCCCCCTGGCTGTCCGTAAAGCCTGGCCTTCACTCATAGCCTGCAACCGTTGATCATTAGCCATTTGCGCCAAGCGAGGCACAATAGTCTCACCCAGTATGGTAACAATAACAATCACAATGAAAGCTGCTTTAAGCACCGCCACAATGACTTGCCCGATAGACATGCCGGCGGCACGCATGACGACGAGCTCATGATGGCTTGCGAGCACGCCAAGCCCCACCAGGCTGCCAAGCAAGCTCGCCATGGGAAAGAAAAGATAAACCTGGTAAGGCATTTGTAAAAAAACATACACGGCAGCCTGAAGCAGCCCAAAATTTGCCTTTCCCAGGTCATCTAACTGATTAACAAATAGAATGAACAGTTGCAAACCAGCCAGCAAAAGGGTCACAAGGCCAATTGCCGCCAGCACGGTTCTTGCAATATAGCGCTCAAGCAAGCGGGACTTCATGATAATTTCTTCCCGTTTCGCCAGATTAAAAACAATCCAAATGCGGCAACTGCAAAATGCAGCCACCCCATTCCCAACCAAATTGGCAGCTTTCCTGCAATCAGCCAGTCCCTGGCCACAAACATAAAATTGGCATAAATGATAAAAAGCACAACTGCGGGAAGCAGCTTGGCATATTTGCCTGAGCGTGGGCTGACGCGGCTTAAAGGAACGGCAACTAAAGTCAGGACAAAAACCATGATCGGTATGGATAATCGCCATTGCAATTCTGCTGCTTTTTGACGATCAGGGTTGTTCAGCGGCCAGAGAGTTTTTGTTGCGGCTGTACGGATATCTTCACTGACGGCGGAAACGGGATGCGGCAATCGCGCCCGGTAATCGCTAAACTCAGCAACCTGATAATCTGCCTTGCCAGGCTGGCCTTCATAAGCTTTGCCATCCTGAAGAATAATATAATCTTCCCCGGTACTCTCTTCTGTCTCTGCATATGCTTTATCAGCCCAGATGACATCCCATTGTTGCCTGTTATTCTTCTCTACCAGTTTGGCAAGAAAAACATGTTTGGCCTCAGTATGGGCAGGATTCATTTTTTCTACGTAGAAAACCTGGCGGCCGCCGGGGATTTCGCGAAACCGTCCCGGCACTATGGTTTTTATAAGGGTTTGAATACCGGTTGTGCGCAGTAATTTTGCCCGCTCCACAGCTATCATCGGGCTGACCCAGAGCATGATGATCATGACCGCCCCTGCCACAACAGAAGCCATGATGAAGCTATGCTTTAACAATTGATTTGGGCCGTAGCCGCATGCTTGCAATACCGTCATCTCGCTTTCCGCGTATAAGCGTCCATAGGCGAGTAACAGCGCTACGTAAAAGCCTAAAGGGAGTAAAAGCCCCATTAAATTAGGCAATTCAAGCATCATGAGTTTCATGATAAACACAGCAGGAATTTTTCCGCTGGCCGCGCGGCTTAAATAGCGCATAAACTGGTTGCTCATGAAAATCAGCATCAAGATGGTGGTCAAAGACGCCAAAGTGATAAAGACTTCCTTAGCCAGATAACGAAAAATTATCACAAGGATAGTATGCCTCTTAAAAAGTTAACTAAAACGCTGCTTCCTTTTCAGATGAGAGCAAAATCATACCATTTTGGATAATGAATGCATTTATACAATTTGCTATTTCCGCACGGGGAAGCCCATCTTTCAAATGGCATCAATATTGGGCATATAGCCAAAATACGATTTTGCCTGACTATTCAAATTATCCAAAATTGAAAAACAAGCCCATAGTATATACCATTTTGATGAATGAGTGGTCTTCCTGGAAAAAAATCTAAAACCTGATTAAACTTGCAGTTTTATCTATCCGGATGCAGCATGAAATACGCATTAACCCATACGCCTGCCATTAATCCAAACGAATGCCTGGTATTAGGTACCTTTGGCCGTGATTTGCCTGAAGTTGCATATCACCTGGATAATAAACATCACGGCCTTTTAGCCCGCCTTGCCGGAAAACTGCTCGACAAGGGCGATATAATCTGGAGCGACATCGACGGCTGCGATTTAATGCTTGTTCATTGCGGCGCGGAAAATCGCTTCTCTGCAGCAGAATTAAAAAAAAGAATCGAAGACATTGCCGATCAGCTCATAAAACGACGGACAAACGTCGCGACCATTTGCATGCCGTTGTTGAAAAAACAAAGCCCAGACTCGCAATTGCAGCAAATGGTGTTGCAGTTTGATGCCCAATTTTATCAGCTGCTTGAATTTAAAAGTAAAGACAAAAAAGCCTATGGCATAGAATCGCTGCTCTTCTACTTACCCGGCAGCCAAGATAAAACCCTGACAAAAGCAAAAGCCATTGCAGAAGGCGTGCGCTTGGCACGTACGCTTGCCAATTTGCCTGCCAATGTCTGCACGCCTGCCTATCTCGCCTCTCAAGCCATGGAGCTTGCAGAACATTACGATTCGCTAAACGCCAAAATCATGACCCCGGCCGATATGAAAGCCATGGGCATGGGAGCCTTATTAGCCGTGGGCCAAGGAAGCACAGAACCGCCCAAATTGATTGAACTGCAGTATCTGGGTGCAGGCGACAGGCCGCCTGTGGTTTTGGTAGGCAAAGGCATAACCTTTGATTCTGGGGGGCTATCTCTGAAACCTGCTGATGCCATGACGGAAATGAAATACGATATGGCAGGGGCAGCCAGCGTATTTGGCGTGCTTAAAGCCTGTGCGTTGCTGAATCTTCCTGTGAATGTCATTGGTCTTGTGGCGGCTGCGGAAAATATGCCAAGCGGTCATGCTGTGAAACCTGGCGACATCGTGAAAAGCATGTCAGGCCAAACTGTTGAAATCGTCAATACAGATGCTGAAGGGCGCCTGGTTTTGGCCGACGCACTCACCTATGCCGAACAGTTCAACCCCAAGCTCGTCATTGATATTGCCACATTAACAGGCGCTGTGCTTGTAGCTCTTGGGACTGTCTATACTGGCTTGATGACAGAAGATGACGAGCTTGCCGATATGATTTTACAGGCCGCGCGAGAGAGTCTTGATAAAACCTGGCGGCTTCCTCTGGAAGAGGCCTATCAAGACGCGCTCGAAAGCCCGCTGGCCGACATGATGAATGCTGGATTTGACCGCATAGCGGGCAGCATTACTGCTGCTTGTTTTTTGTCAAAATTTACCAGAAAATACCGCTGGGCGCACCTGGACATCGCGGGCACTGCCTGGATTTCAGGCAAAAAGCGCAATGCGACCGGCCGCCCTGTACCACTATTAATGCAGCTATTACAAGATGTTGCCAATCAGGATTGATTTTTATCTTCTCGAAGAAGGCGGGCCTGAGGCCCGCTGGCTGCTTGCCTGCCGCCTGCTTGAAAAGGCATATGCGCGCAATCATCAGGTTTTTGTCAACTGCAATCATCAAGAAGATGCTGAGAATCTCGATGAATTGTTATGGACTTTCAAGGATGACAGTTTCATTCCGCACAATTTGCAAGGCGAAGGGCCTGAGCCGCCCCCTCCTGTTCAGATTGGCTTTGGCAAAGAGCCGCGGGGGTTTCATGATTTACTGATGAATCTTGCGGATAATATTCCTCATTACTACCAGCGCTTCCAACGCGTCATTGAAATTGTTTCTGCTGATGAAGTATCAAAGGAAATTAGCCGCAGGCATTATCGCGACTATAAAGGCCAGGGCTGTAACATCCATATTCACCAGCTTTCCCAAAGCCCTGATTAGGCTGCAGGTTATCCATCAAGAAATTGGACTGCCCCTGCGGCCATAACGTTCCAGCAGAAAACTGCCAACAGCACGCATGGCCATTGCCTCACCACCCTCTGGCCGCCCTGGTTTGCTTCCCAAATTCCAGGCCATAATGTCAAAATGAGCCCAAGGGATGCCAGGGTCGACAAAACGTTGCAAAAATAATGCGGCGGTAATCGCGCCTGCATAGGGCGAAGCGCTGCAATTAACCAGATCGGCAACAGTTGATTCAAGCATGCTGGAATAATTCCCGTAGAGGGGCAGACGCCAAATTGGGTCAAATTTTTCCTCTCCTTTCTTGCTCAAGTGTATCGCCAGTTCGTCATCAGAGGTAAAAAGCGCTGAAATTTCCGTGCCGACTGCTACTCTTGCCGCTCCCGTAAGTGTTGCAAAATCAAGCAGCAACTCCGGTTTTTCTTCACAGGCTTTACAAAGGGCGTCCGCCAGAATCAGGCGGCCTTCTGCATCGGTATTATCAATTTCAACGCTCAATCCATTGCGCATGTATAATATATCACCCGGCCGATAAGCATCTCCTCCAGGGGAATTTTCAACAGCAGGAATCAGTACTTGAAGGCGAATTGGCAGTTGAATAGCCATAAGCCAACTTGCCAAGCCAATCACTTGAGCAGCACCGCCCATATCTTTTTTCATCAAGCGCATGCCGGAGGAGGGTTTGATATCCAAACCGCCTGTATCAAACGTAACCCCTTTGCCAAGCAAGGTCACTTTGGGGTGTGCGGCATCTCCCCAGGTGAGTGATAAAAGCCTTGGTTCTTTTACAGAGCCCCGGCCTACTGCATGAATAGCAGGAAAATTATCATCCAATAATTCATTGCCAACCCATTGCTTAAATATCCCGCCGTGTTCATTGGCAAGTTTTTCCACAACTTCAGCGAGATGCTCAGGAGACAGATCATTTGCGGGAGTATTAATCAGATCACGAACCAGAAAAACTGCCTTGATTTCCGGCAGGAGCAAATCAAGTTTTTCCTTGGGCAGCAAGAGGACTCTCGGCAAAGCGTCGGCCGATTTGTACCGATCAAAGCGATACTGCGCAAGCCCCCAGCTAATTTGGGCAAACTCTGATAATTGCGATTCTGGATAATAATGTCCTGGCGGTATCATGGTTGCAGCATGCGCCATAGCCAGAGCTTGATGACCGTCACCCGTGCCTATAATGATTTTTTCAGGACGCCCTTTTGCGTTACGAATAATGGCAAATTGCCCGAGGTTGCCGTTAAATTGCTGTATGGCAAAATGTTCACGCTCATAGGGCGTTAAACCTGGCAGCTGCTGCTGAAATTCCGCTTTGCTCAAGAAGCTTAACGGCAAGGCATCACTGCAGGTTGTCTTATAAAAAATATCCGCTTGCATGGTAACTCCTGGATTGAATATCCCCTCCTGCGAAATCAAACCGCTCCTATTTGCCCGCGAAATTGAGCAGGGCGCATGCCACAAAGGATCAAGGATAATATATATATAACCAAAGCCGCCAGCACGTGCCCAAGCAATAAACCAAGGCGCGCAATTGCCGCGAGATCCATCCAGTATGAAGCATCTCCAACCGCCCACAAAAGATACATACTCATGATCATATTCGCAATCAAAAGTTGCAGGATAAATTTTCCCCATCCCGGCAAGGGAATATAAATACGGCGCCTGACCAGCAGTAAAAATAAAATGGCGCAATTGACGTATCCCGCAATCGTTGACGCCAGGGTTAAACCCGCATGTTCCAAGGGACCAATGAGCAAAGCGCAGAATATTGTATTCACAACCATGGCAGCCGCGCCAACTTTCACTGGAGTTTTGATATTTTGCCGGGCATAAAATCCAGAGGCCAACACTTTAACCATCATAAAAGCTGGAACGCCAAGAGCCAGAGTAAACAAGCTTTTTTGCGTCTGCAACACATCAAAAAGGGAAAACTTGCCGTAAGCAAAACAGCTGCTGATCAATGGCATCGCAAATAGTGCCAATCCCAGCGCCGAAGGCACACCGATAAGCAGCAGCAAGCGCAATCCCCAGTCAAGCGCTTTGGAAAACAGTTCGACACTGTGTTCCGTGTGCCTGCGAGATAAATGCGGCAAGATGACTGTCGCAATAGCAACGCCAAAAACACCCAAGGGAAAATCAGTCAAACGATCGCTGAAGAACAGCCATGAAACGCTGCCTACTTTAAGAAAAGAGGCAAAAATGGTATCGATTAACAGATTAATTTGTGCAATCGATACGCCAAATAAAGCAGGAACCATGAGCTTCAATACCCGTCTGACACCCGGGTCGCTGAATAACAATCGAGGCTTGACCAAAAGCTTACGCTGGTAAAGAAAAGGCAGCTGAAAAAGCAATTGGGCAATACCTGCAAAGAGAACCCCCCATGCCAAGGCAATGACAGGGTTAGAAAAATGGGGACTTGCAAATACAGCGGCCACGATCATTGAAATATTGAGCAAAACAGGAGTAAAAGCCGGCACGCCAAAATAACCGTAAGTATTCAATATGGCCCCTGCCATAGCTGTTAATGATACCAGCATCAGATACGGAAAGGTAAGGCGCAGCATCTCAATAGCCATCAGCGAACGAGGAGAACCTTCGCCAAACCCTGGCGCAAAAATAAAAACGATATAAGGGGATGCAATAATTCCGACAAGCGTTACCAGTGTAAGAATAGCGCTGAGCGTACCTGCAATACGGGCCAGAAACAAACGAACTTCCTCAATGGTCCTGGTTTCCTGATACTCGGCCAATACAGGTACAAAAGCCTGCGAAAAAGCCCCTTCCGCAAACAGGCGGCGCATGAAATTGGGTATTTTAAAAGCTATGAGAAAAGCATCCATTCCGACAGAGGCACCAAAAAAATGCGCAAGGGTCATATCGCGCGCGAACCCCATGATGCGCGATATGAATGTCATGAGAGAAACCAGGGTTGTAGAACGCAAAAGACTTTGTTGTTTGGGAACTATGGTTTCGGGCACTGCCATCTCAATTCATCTATTAGGCAAAATTGATATTATACGCAAACTGAAATTAAACGGTGGAAAAATCCCAATATTTTTTCCTGCCTATACAGGGTAAAATCATGATTTGACTATACAATGCTTTATTTGTTCTGTTTTAGATCAATAGGAAATCTGTTTCTAAAGATCAGCATCAGCCTATTCTCTGCCCGTAACCGGCAACTGGCAGATCAAGTTTGAACTACTACACTTAAATAATGGTTCGAAATCTTTCAACCCAGCCTAATCTTTTTGAGCAGCAGGTATGAGAATTTAAGAGGGATCATGATATCGGATGAAAATTATTTTGATCATGATGCCGATATCGGCATCATCGGCCATGGTAAAACGGTAGAAGAATGTTTTATAAATGCCGCAGAAGCCATGTTTGCTTTAACTGCGGATCTGTCGTTGGTGCATGCCCATTCATCAGTTAATTTAGAATTTAGGGAACAAGATTTGGAGTTGGCTTTTGTGACCTGGCTTAATTTGCTTTTGGCAAAATCGCAAACCGAAAACCGGGTGTTCAGCCGTTTTCAGCTCTACCGAACAAATGAACTGTGGAAAGGTAAAGCCTGGGGGGAAAAATGGCGGGATGATATCGTACGGGGCATTGAAGTGAAAGGGGCAACGCTAACCATGCTGTCAGTCAAACAGACGAACAACCGTTGGATCGCGCAATGCGTGGTGGATGTCTAAAGTTCACAGGATATTGTTATGGATATGACGACAATAAAACAAATTGATGAATATTGTTGGGCGCCGGTTGAAGCCTTGGATTCAGTGCGGATGTACGGCAGCAGAGATTTAATTTCCGCTATGGATGAAAAAGTGCGCGAACAAATCATCAACGTTTCGCAACTCCCAGGACTTGTGGGGCCTGCGATGACCATGCCTGACGCTCATTGGGGTTATGGATTTCCAATTGGAGGCGTTGCCGCTTTTGACGCTGAAAAAGGCGGCATTATTTCTGCAGGCGGCGTCGGTTTTGACATTTCATGCGGTATCCGTTGTCTAAGAACTAACTTGTTTCAAGAAGATATATTATCGAAACTCCAGCCCCTTGCTGATGAATTGTTTGCTGCGGTCCCCTCGGGCGTCGGCTCGCAAGGAAAGCTGCGTTTGACCAGTTCCCAGCTGGATGAAGTCATGCAAGGCGGCGCTGAATGGGCTGTCAGTAAAGGCTATGGCGAAAAAGAAGACTTGTCCTATATCGAAGAAAACGGCCGCATGCAGGGAGCAAATCCTCTGTATGTTTCGGATTTAGCCAAAAAACGTCAGCTAAAGGAAATGGGCACATTGGGCTCTGGAAATCATTATCTGGAGATTCAAGTGGTCAAAACGATACATCGGGAGGATATTGCCAAAATATTTGGACTTGTTAAAAATCAAATCATCGTTTCCATTCATTGCGGCTCTCGCGGCTTGGGCCATCAGATAGGTACAGACTATTTAGTGTCCTTGGCCAAAGCGGCCAAACAACAAGGAATTCATTTACCCGATCGTGAGCTCGCCTGTGCCCCGATACTTTCAAAAGAAGGGCAGCAATATCTGGGGGCGATGTGTGCCGGCATTAACTGTGCGCTTGCTAACCGACAGATTATTACCCATCTAGCGCGCCAGGTTTTCTCAAAGATTATATCAAAGGCACATATTGAAACCTTGTTTGATGTGTCGCATAACACCTGCAAACGGGAAGTACACCATATCGATGGGCAAGCAAGGGAAATATACATCCATCGCAAAGGAGCAACGCGCGCCTTTGGGCCAGGGCACCCTGCCTTACCAATACGTTATAAAAAATCAGGCCAGCCGGTATGCATTGGCGGGAGCATGGGCACAGGCTCTTATATATTGGCAGGAAACTCTCCTGAATTTAATCATGCCTTTGCCTCAGCCTGCCATGGCGCAGGTCGAAAAATGAGCCGAAGACAGGCTTTGAAAAAATGGCGCGGCAAGGAACTTGTTCATGAACTTGAAAATCAAGGAATTTATATTTACAGTTATTCGATGCGCGGTATCGCGGAAGAAGCCCCAGACGCGTATAAGGATATTGAGGAAGTCGTCATGGCAACTGAACGTGCCGGTCTGGCACAAAGAGTCGCTTTTCTCAAACCGATAGCATGCATTAAAGGCTAGGAAAGCAATGTGTAAAATACCTGTGAGAACGCACAGGACAAGCCCTGATCAATGAGTTATTCACTCATAAATAAATGAACCTAAAATAATGAACTTGATATAAATCGATTTGTGCTTTTCAAGCGCTCACTCAATATTTTGGCTAACGTGAAGTGAAACAGGGCTGCCAATTTGGGTTCTTTTTGATTCATTTCTCTGAATTGCTCTTTAGATAAAGTATAAAGGAGTGCCGGCTCAATGCATTTGACAGTCGCTGAACGATTTTCTTGTAGATAAACACCCATTTCACCAATCATATTTCCGCTATAAAACTTTCCAAGACGCACAGTTTGCAGCTTGGTTTCCAATAAAATTTCGACTGCACCGGAGATAATAAAATCTATACCGGTTGTTTGCTCTCCTTGCCGATAAATAATCTCTCCAGGACAATAATGGCGCGCTGTGAGATAGGGAATCAAGGCATTAGCCAAAGATTCAGAAAATAAATTTCTCAACTGCACATGAACAGATTCTGTTTGCGGCAGGGAAGGAGCATGATTTAATAGCTTTTTTTCACTCCATTCGATGGCGTAGTCCAGTTTGGCATAATGAATAAAATCCTGCGCCATCTCTGCCTGCCGGTATGCCTGAGTGAAAGAAGCAAGCATTTTTTCCGCAAGGTTACACAAGATTACCTGGACTTTCGTTTTTTTAACTTGTTGGTTTAATCTGACAAATGCATGAATTGCGGAATAATCTATCCCCTTCACCAATGAAAAATCAAACAAAATAAAAGCTTCTTCTGCAAAATCCACTGTTTTTATGTAAGAAAGCGCTTTAGCCGTCAACTCTGCTGTATTTCCAAAAAAAAGGTAGCCTTGCAATTTGATTAACACGAGCTGATGACGCTTTTTTTCCAGAAATCGGGCATGGATCGGGTGATACTTAACTGTACTGCGTACTTGTTCTCCTTGCAGCTCGGAATGGATAACGCTAATTCGGCTGTATTGATAACCAAAAATCAATACCGAAAGTAAAATGCCGAAGATAACCGCCCAATAAAAGCTTAGCAAAAGCATGCTTAAGAAAATAATCATGACGATTAGATATTCCAATAAGGGCAGTTTTTTTCTGGATTGTATTAAATAACTGGCCAACCAATTGATGCTGATAAAAAACAATAAAATGGCAAATACACTTTTAGGAACCAGGAGAATAATATAACTCCCATAAAAAATGCCTAGCAGGGCTACAACTAACAGAGTGATGATAGAAACAAGATGGCGGCCCCCAAAGGTATGATTCAGCGCCGTTAAACCAACGGAATGATACCCGGCTGGCGCTGCCAATAAACCAAACAATAGATTGGCAAGTCCATAAGATCTCATCTCAAGGCGCATATCAAGAGTGGTGCTCAGCTCAGTTTCGAGTGCATTAAGATGAACAAAAACGCCAAGAAAATTAACCAATACGATGGCGACTACATCATATAGGTGTTGCAGCACAAATGGCCAATCTATGTAGGATTTTGCAAAAAATGGATGATAAAAAACATTCAATCCCGAGAAATGCTCGAGATTGAACATGAGATTGGCATGCCTTGCCTTATCAATAGGCAGATCCAAAACGAACAATAGGCAATAAAAAATAAAAATCGCAAGTAAAATCATGGCTGGAAAAAGCCATTTTTTATCTGGGAATTTCCGAGCCAACAAAACCATGAGCAAGGTATAAGCAAAAGCAGGTAACCAGAGCGCGAGTTCTTTTGGGGTAAAAAGGCTGCCAAGATTACCCCCTTCAGTAATATTAACGCCGGTCAAGATATTGATTGTACCCAGGAGAATTAATCCGCCTAATCCAGCAAGATAGCCGACAACCACAGGGTAGGGAATAAATTGGAGAAATTTGTAAAGCCGATATCGGCCGGCCATATATAGAATGCATCCAATCATGAACGTGCACAACATCATCAGCGCTAACGTCGTGTGAATCGAAATTAATGATTGCGACGCCTCTTGAGCCAGAGAAACGGTTAGTGCGGCTATCATCACAAAATAGGCTTCCTGAACATTACCAATAATGTAGGGAGAGCCTGCCAGCAGCAATCGCAGACCAGTCAAAAAAATTGTCACCAGCAAGGATAAGCATAATGCCGCCGGCAAATAAACCAGCAAAGTTCCATGAAAAACAAGACTGGCCAATGCCGTCGTATCCAGGATAATCAGCAATCCCAACAAAATTCCGGAAGAAATATTGACGATCATGAATGAGAGTTTTTTTTCCTGAAGCGCTCTTTCATCTGGCATAACTTTGGAAAGCCCTGCTCTGTCAAATTGTATAACATTGCCGATATGCGATTTTACCCTGAATAAGCCTATGGATCAGTGGACAATTGACCGGTTAATCCTCCGGGACAAAAGACAACATCAAAGTCCATCTTCACAAGCTTTCTTTGAGCTGCATCCGAGGTATAACACCTAAATGACGAGGAATGATCATCATAAGGATACACATAGGCAGTCGGGCACCCTTCCTTTATCCATAAAATAGAATAAAAAGGTGTAGGCAATAATGGGCTTGAGCTCCCGATCCAATCAGGATTGATATGATCTGCATTTTTATCCTGCGCGGTCAAATAGGGGTCTTTATTCCAGTTTTTTGCGCCGCAGCATAAATTTCCAGAGGTACTGGGATAGCAGGATCCTAGTTTATTAGGGTTAGGTCCTGGCGGCGTATTGCAACTGTATATATCATAGTAAGTCGTTGGTGTTGGGTATTGTTGCACTGCCCTGCCCGGGTTATTGTATACTGTAGCACATTTGAACACAGACTTTGGATTATCGGAATTTGGCAATAATGCATCATAGGTTGTTGGACCGCATGACTGGTTGATAGTCCAGTAGCCTATCAATTTGCCGCAACTCATCGTAACATTGTTTTCAGGATTGTTATCAATATAGGCAAGCCCGCACACTTCCCCCCCATTGCAGGGAGCCGCACAATTATAATTAGGCGCATTATATTCAACAAAGTTAAATAGTCTTGGATTCATTTTGTTATTCGTTGGGACAGTAAAATTCCAGCTGCAATTTCCAAGCGTCTCACTACCTGCTTGCGGCGGCTGGATTGGCGCGCCTGCCCCGGCGCAGTAAAACGGCGTAGCAGCAAATGCGGGAGCTGAGTTTTTTGGCCCTAATCCTTTCATTTCCACTGGTATACTTATGCCATTAATAACGGATATATCATAAGTTCCCTGATAGCCTGCGCCTACAACCGTGTTAAAGAAAACTTCCTCTATCCTGGTGTATGGAGAATGTCCATCTCCATTGCATTTTCCATTATTGCCGGAATTACAATCCGCGGTTTTGCAAACTAAAGGCGTCGTCGTTCCGCCTGTGCAACCAGTTCTTGGAAACATATCGCCGAAAAATTTTCCAGGGAATGTGATTGATTTGACTACAGGTACTGAACCCGGAACCTGCCTTGCGAGACGATACGTATCAGGGCTTGGATTTTTTGTGGGATCCTGTACATCAGGATCGCCTGGATTATTCTGCACGCCATACCATACAGGAAACGGACACTGATTAATAAAGTTGATTGTATGGTTATAGCCTGGAGCCAGGATTTTTGTGCTCGTTACAGCCGATATTTTTTCGCCTGTGCCCGTTACGGTAGCCAATGTTATAGACATCGCGCCGGTTTTCTGCGGTATGACTGAAGCAAATACATAGCATTCAGAAAGGCCTGCAATTGTTGAACCACAAGTACTTAACGCCTTGGAGCGTGTAATTACCGGGTCTCCGCCTGAAGATTGAATGCTTATATTGCCAAGACCAACTGCGCCGGGACATTCATTTTCAATAACGTATTTCACAATATTATCAGAATAGGTATGTGTTGTTTCGGGTAAAGGCAACAAAACATTCGCATGAACTGTACAACCGCCCTGTTTTTTGACTATTGCGGAAGCATGAGGGGCAGAAGATACGGCGGCAGGACCTGTGCAACGCATATGGCCAGTAATTTTCAAAATACCCGATGCATTGGCAGTAGCGGTGCCATCCAGATGACAGGAATCGCCTGGATCTAATGTTGCCCCGCATGGCGGGATGCCTTGGGCTGTATTCAGCACTGCCGGTACACCCGTGCTGGTAAAATTAGATATTGTACAACCTGTTAATTGCGCATGACCCTTGTTGGTAAAAACCGCGGTGTAATCAACCTGTTCCCCTGAATAAAATGATGGGGGCAAGCCCACAATAGTTCCGCTTAAAACAGTAGTAGATGGTTCGGCAATCCCAATTGCTGTTATGGCAGGTAAGGAAACGCGGTTATTATGGTATCCATAAATTAAATTAAAGCTCGAATTGCCTGCGGCTGCCGGTTTAAAACCAACAATAACCTGGCAGCTTCCGCCTGAAGCTACCGAACGATTATGGCAATCATCATGAATGCTAAAGGCCCCGCCTCTGAATTGATATTCGGTTATCAGTGTCGCTGCAAACGGTAAATGGTTCGTTAAGGTATATTGTATGGAAGATTGGTGACCAACCTGGGTATCTGGAAACCCGGCAGCAGGCAGCAATTCAAAGGATATAGGATCAGTTGCGGCCGAGGCCTTTGCCATCATTAAAAAGGTCAATCCAATCAAGGAAAAATTAAGTTTCATTTACAGTCCTTTTGTATTTGCATCGCAGTTATTATGAAAAAACTGTTACCCCAAGAGCGGTTGGTTTGCATCAAGGTAACAAGATGCTCCCAGAGTGATGAGATTTGCCTTATACCGACCTAAATCAAGATACTCTCCCGACCATGTGGAAATACCTCTCCCTGATTGTACACGGCCAAGATTTTGATAGTTATAACCTAAAAAAATTGAAAGATTTGACCCAAGTTCATAATCAACCCCCATGCCCAGCATATAAGCAAAATTGGGTTTTGTTTTGTCGCCAAAATAAGGGCTTAAGCGGGGAGTAATGCCCGGTAACGCCGACTCCTGAAAATGGCGGCTGTGATTTATCGATGCTCCAAGTCCAATATCGACATAAGGCAAAAAACGGCCAAAACGGTATATATCCACTTTGGAAAACAACATCAAAGCATCCGAATTGATATCCCAGGAATAATGGTAATTGGTAAATTGGGGAAGACTGTATTGAACGATCAATCCGCTATAACTTCTGGAAAAAAGGTGTTGATAACGCAACCCCAGGGAATAGGCGGGTATCCAATCGTTTTGCCTCTGCCATTGCAAACCTCCCAGTATGCCCAAAGCCGCTTGTTTTTGACTTTTTACGGTGTATTGATCCTGGTTATAAGGCGCAGGATATGGGGCGCCATTATCTATGGTCATATCATTTGAAAATTCAGGCCAGGCCATGCTGATATCCGCCGCAAGAAACAAGCGTGAATTATGTACCGGTTTATTATTTCCAGGCTCCATGGCAAATGCCGTTGGGAAGGTCGAAAGAAACACAGGAAGCAGAATAAACAGGCTACGCAAACGGCACATGATGATCCCTCATGAAGGTAAAATGATGATACTGCGGATCTCTTATCAAGGCGGCTTATTTGCAACACGTACTTAAAGGCTCAATAAAACTCATATTTAGTGTACATGTGAATAAAGACTTTCTTCCTTGCCTTACTGATAATATAGGAGTCGGCACTTATCCGAATAAGTAATGTATAACTTAATTTATGATTAAAATAAATAGGCTAAGATTGAATGGCCGCGATTTAATCAAACCTCTTTTCCAGCAGTCATTGCAATTACGGCTTGATAAAACTCAATGCTGATTCAATTTCCTGCACCTGTTCTTCACGCCGTGTTCTTGCAAAAAAACAGGAATCATTAAACGTAAACGGTTTATTATTCCTGATAGAGTGTACAGCATTGCTTCCGGACTTTATCGTAAGGGCAACGAGGCCAATGCCGCTCAAGGCAGCCAGGATATCATCAACAATTGGCTTCCACGCTTTTTTGTAAGTATCCATTGATTTATCTTTGCTATGCAGCAAATCAATAAACTCAAGCTTAAATCGATTGATTTCTCCTGATTGAGGATCGGTTTCTGCTGCATTTTGAACAAATATATCTACTTTTTCTTTGAGCTTATATGCAAGTTTTTTAGCGGTTTTGCCTTTATCCTCATCCTCTTTTGCCAACCTCTCGCCATATTTTCTCATGAGATCAATTTTTTGATCTAAATTATCAATACGGGGATTGTTCTCAAGAAAAGGAGCTTTGTGCAGCTTTTTTTGATGGGTAATTTGTTCTTGCTTGCTATGATTTTCAGCTGAAGAATCCACTTTATCGGATTTAGGGTTTTTATATTCTTGAATTATTCGAGATCGTTTTTTTTCGGTAAATCTTTGAACAGTCATGGGTAACTCCATTGAGTATCTGTCAAAAATTATACAATTTTGAGCTTAATAAAATATTAACAGGGCAAAATAAATTTTTTCCCGGAGCATTCGGCATTATCGGGCAGCTGGCCATATATCCTAAGGGTTAATCCTTACAAAAATCGGGAAATTCCGGCCACGCCAAAAGAGCCTCTTTTAATACCAATGCGTGATTATGTCGCTTATCTTTAGCCGCAAAGAGCAAAGTCACAGGGTTTTGTTTTGCTTTCTCCAACAGCTTTTGGACCAGCTCTTCTTTCTCATGCAATTCCTCTGCGTACTTTCGCCTGAATTCTTCCCATTTTTCAGGATCATGATCAAACCATTTCCGCAAGGCAGCGCTGGGTGCAATCTCTTGAAGCCATTCATCATAGGGCAGCTCTTCCTTTTTGATGCCCCTTGGCCATAATTTATCCACCAGAATCCATATGCCTTCTTTTTCTTCCGGCAGCTCATAAACCCTGCAAATTGAAATGTCCTTTAACTTCATTGCGCTATCCCTCAAAAAAATGTTTATATCTCAAAGCCGCACAAGGATAATAATCCACCTGAATGAATGAGCAGTTTGTTGCCCTGAAGATGCTCCCTGATTATTTTATGCCTTGATTCATAAAATAATTTTGCAGAATATACGGGGTCAAGCAATATTCCTTCTTCTTTGGCGACCCTTTTTATCTCATTTTTAATCTGCCGGTTTACCGCACCGAATGCCTTAGCGGTCTCGGGATAAAAACAATGAACGGTCTTCGGTTTTATTTTTATCCATTTTAAGAGCTTTTCATCAAATAACACTTCATCATCAGCAAGCAATAATACATGAATAAAGGCAGGATGTTTTTTCTCAAGCAAGGATTTAATCAGCGCTATGGCTGAGAACCCGGTACCTGCTTCGATAAAAATATGGTGAAAACAAAGGCCTGATTCCTTTTCATTACGAATGATATCATCGCCCAGAGTCATAGCGCCTGGCATAGCTTCAGCAACACTTGCCCCTTCCTTCAAAATAAAATAATTTTCTTTTAAATTCAGGGCATATTCCGACACTATGGTTTCAACCGCAGCCCAGTTTTTTCTTTCGATCCATACGATGTTTTCGTCTTCTATAAACAAACGGCTGAATTTGTAATTGCCTTGATACATCTCTTTCCAGGGTTTGATAAGAAACGCCGTGATTTTCATTCCATTTTCGCGGGCCAATTGCACTGCGGCCAATAAATTATTGGATTGTGATCCTGCGATAACCAGCAAATGTTTTACCCGCCTTTGGATCAAAAAAGGCATAAGAGACGCATATTTCCTCAATTTTGTACCGCTGATGCCGCATGAGAGTTCATCATCACGTTTAACATAACAGTTTGGAGGAAAACCATTGAGCGCATGAACACGGGTATTTAAATTCCAAGCAAATTGATTCATCTATATTCTTTGTATTGCAGTACCGCATTACGACAGTTTAACCCAATCACCACTGCTCATAGCAACACGATTCGTAACCAAACAAATTGCGCCTAGGTTTTATTTTCTAATCTATAGTAATTATATATGAAACATGGAAGATCACTATGAGTGAAAAAGATACACCAACCCCATCCAGGAATTGAATGAAGCAGGATTACAACTTGTTCCGGGAGGCGTGACTGCACTTCATGTTCGGAATCCCGCTAACCTTGAGCATAATTTTGGTAGGTGCTATCTTACAAAAATTAATTTTTACAGTTCAAGATACAGAGCCCCTCTTTTGCATTGCTTAACTCATTGTTAATAAGGAAATTTTATGGCCATTAAAAATATTATTTTTGATTTGGGCGGCGTCATTCTTAATATTGATTATAAGAAAACTATCGTTCAATTGAATCAATTAAGCAACGGTCGAGTTGATAAGATATATTCTCAAGAAAAGCAAAGCGAAATTTTGGATTTATATGAAACAGGAAAAATCACTTCATCTCAATTTAGAGAAATAATAAGGTCTGATTTGGATTTGGAACTTAACGATGAGATGTTTGATGCCATTTGGAATGCCATGCTGCTTGATTTACCCCATGAGCGCTTAAGCCTGATAAAAGATTTGAGGCAATCCTACAAAACTTTTTTATTCAGCAATACCAATGAAATTCACTTGCAAGAAGTATTTAGAATAAGCGAACGAGATTGCAATATTAGAAATTTTAGTGATTATTTTGATGCTGAGTATTATTCACATATTTTCGGCATGAGAAAACCGCATAAAGAATCCTTTCTAAAATTGCTCAAAGAAAATAATATAAAGGCGCATGAAACGCTTTTTATTGATGATACATTACAACACGTATTAGGCGCTAAAGAAGCGGGCATTCATGCCATTCACTTAACCCAAAACATGAGCATTTTGAATACTATGGATTTTATTCAGGAGATAAATGCCCAGCAAAATCAAGATGAACTTCCAACCAATTCATTAACATTTGTGTAAGCGGCTGTTCAGGACACCCTGGTTCACGCGACCAGGGTACAAACCAATTGCCTCACTGCCTCAATCCCGCCTAAATCTTGTATTTTTTATAGAGTATTTTTTTGTGCATCATATTGGCTAATTTTTTTGATTTTTATGATTAAATTTTATCTAACTTCAGCCTTCCAGTCTTGCAAATTTAGCCAGCAGGAGATTAAAAACGCTGAAATGCCAAGGATTCCTGTAACAGCGGTTACCAGCAATGGGTTCCAGTTCATTCCGGTTAAGTGATCGACATAATACTTGATGTAGGAGCAAGATATCTCTTCAGTGCCGAGTTTTCGTTTTACCTCCCAGTGCCACTCAGTACAGAGGCAGTATCCAAAGCCAAAAAATATTCCAAGGCATTCCTTGATACCCCGCCCATAACCATTTTTTCAAAAAAATAAAATATAAATATTTGCATTTAATTTGCTGTTTGGATTAATCTGAAAGAGACTCACAAGGAAAAGGAGCTCATCATGCCTAAATATAATCAAATAGAGAACCCAAAAAAGGAAAAAAATAAAACAAAAAATTCTCATTCAAATCAAAGCTCACCACTTTTTTTTAATCAAAAGCAAGAAGCTCACTTATCAGAAAAACCGCCAAAAAAACAAAAAACGCAGCAACAACCCCTTCAGGAAATCAAATTGGAGAGTACCACTGACATTTTATTGGCCGGTATTTTAGGGGAATTAAAAGCTCGAAATGAGATTGAAGTGATGAAATTAAAGATTCAGCAAGAACTGGAACAAATGGAGTTGCAGGCTGCTGAACAAAGCAAAAAAGAAGACGAAGAACGGTTCGAAGAAATCCGGAGCATGATGTATATTTAGGTGTTTATCTGAATTCGTTTATCGCGCTTTTATCCAACCAATTAGCAGCTGCCTGTTAATTGGTTTTTTTATCCGTTAAAACTCATCATTCTTTCCACAGCTCGAGCCGCTGCATCACTAAATGGCAAAAAGACAAGATCCGCTCCTTTTTTCTGCAATGGCACAACTTGACTGGCATATTGAGCAGAGACGGCGATTTTCCCTTTATAGTGATGCGTTATAAGCCCGTCGATGAGTAAAATCCGCGGATCTTCATGAGTCAAACCCGTTGGCTGTTGCGGTATCGCGCAAACCACCCATTGAACATTTTGCAACGGGAGGGCAGCAAAAAATTCAATATCGGTAGCATCCCCGTATAAAGCATATTTACCGTTCTTCCGCCATTCGCTCACCACCTCGGGATTAAAATCCACTGCCAGGACTTTAAAGTCATTTTGGATTAAGCGTTCCGCAATTGCCTGGCCATATCGGCCCAAGCCAAATATAATAATATCAAATGTATTTTGTATTATTTTTTTCTCCGCGCCTTCTTCTTCGCGATAGGGGAATCGCCGTTCAAACGGGCTCAAAAAAGGCTCCAGCCATCGATATAATGTATGCGAATACGTGATCATATACACCGAAACCGCAATAGTTATTAAACCCACAAGAGTCACCAACCCAAGCGAATCAAGGTTCGCATGGCCAAGCTTCACGCCCATAGCCATAAAGATTAAGGAAAATTCGCTGATCTGGGCGACAGTAAGCCCCGCAAGGAATCCCGTCCGCTTGCGATAACCTATATAGCCTGTAATGATTAACACAATTAAGGGGTTACCTATCAAAACAAATAGTGAAAAAACAATCCCAGGCCAAACCTGGTTCTCAAGCTGGTTTAAATCAAGTTGTGCGCCCAATGAAATGAAAAAAAACAGCAGCAAAAAATCCCGCACGGACGAAAGTCGGGCAGCAATGGCATCTCTAAAAGGCGTTGAAGCCAGAGATATGCCGGCAAGCAAACCCCCGAGTTCCTTACTGAATCCCAAATAATCACCCAAACTGGCTAACAGGGTCGCCCAGCCAATTGCAAAAATGATCAATAGTTCATGAGAATGGGCAATACTGTTGACCAAAGGCGTGGCCAAATATCTAATGAATAACCAAAGAAAAACCAATACAGCCAAAGCATACAGCATCATCAAAGCCAGGTTGATGTATAACCCCAAATGCTCGGTATTCTCAATCCCTAACCCGAAACCTGAAAGGACAATCATCGCCAATACAACAAGAATGTCCTGCACTATCAAAAAACCGATGGCAATCCTACCGTGTAAAGAATCGACCTCACGTTTATCAGACAACAATTTGACAATGATGATCGTGCTGGAAAAAGTGAGGGCAACGCCCACATAAAGCGCATTGATCAAATCCATGCCCAATGCAATGGCAATGAATGAGCCAATAATGGCGGTAAACACAACCTGGCCAATGCCGGTTGCCAATGAAACAAGCCCTAATGTTCTGATTAATTGAATATCAAGTTTCAGGCCAACCAGGAAAAGCAACACCGCGATACCAAGTTCTGCAAGCAACTCTATGTGGGCATAGGATTGAACAATGGCGAGGAAATCAGGCCCTGCAAGAATTCCTGCCAGGATAAAGCTGACAATCATCGGCTGGCGTAGCAGCAGACTGAAAAAACCAATTACAGTCGTTATCAGCAAAAGCGCCGACAGCTCGTAAAATGGTGTTGCAGCCAGCACAGTCAGGTTCATGGAGTGTTCTTGTTAAATGAAAGTATCATATTTATGCATGCACCGGCAGAATCCGCATCAATAGGATACGCCTAATAAGGGGCAACTGGCGATATAAAGCCCTGGGGTTTTAAGGCAAGCAAGGAGCAATCAAGTTCCTGTAAAATATTTTCTGCAGTATTACCAATAATAAATCCCTTGATTCCAGTGCGCGCCACCGTTCCCATCACCAAAAGATCGATTTTATTTTCATCAATAAAATCAGGGATTTGCTTTTCCGGCTTACCCTTTAAAAGATGAATTTGATGCTTTTCCCCACTGACATTAACTTCCTTCATCAGCGCCTTTAATTGACTCATGGTACGTTCCTTTTCTTCATGAATCATTTTCTTAAGTTCATGTTCAGGGACTTTCACCCAAATATTGTCACGAAGATAATCTTCGAAGGGAAAGTGCCAGCAGGATATAATATCGAGATTGCCTGAGAAATGCTTAGCCAGTGAATGAGATATTTCTAAAAGATTGAGTGAGAGATTCTTTCCTTCAGATTCTTCATCATTAGGGTCGACAGCAACGGCTACGCGCGCATTTGCTTGGCCATGCTTAAAGGGCTTGCTCAAAAATAGTGCACATGGGCATTTTCGCAGCAATTCCATATCCAAAGCTTTAAATCCTTTTAAGCCGGTCGAATGTTCGGCATCTTTGATCAACAAATCATGCGAGTTTTGCAATACATGGCGGATGATATGAATAGCCGGGGCGCGCACGCATTCCAAATCAATTTTTACCGGTATTTTCTCCTGGCTGATTGTTAGGGCTTCACGAGCTGAACAAATGGCTTTATCCATTTGGGCAATAAGCGAGTCTTCATAAGTTTTTTGATATTCCTGCAAATAATCTGGAAAAGGAGGGCATGCGATGAATACACTCAGTTTTGCATGATTATCACTCGCAAGTTTTAAAGCCCGTTTAACAGCTTCATCTTCCTCGCCGATTCCATTGCTGACATATAAGATGTTACGAAATCCTTTCATCGTTAATCCCTTAAGTACTGTTTTATCCATTTTGATTCTTAACCTCGATTGTAGCTTGGAAAAGGTTAATTGTCATATCGCGCATGTTTTGCCCTGTCTTTTCAATTCGGCTTGCCTCATTACTTTCAAAAGCGCTGGGCGGGAAGAAATGATACGAAAAATGAAGCCTTCTTGCTAAAATGTTGCGCGGAAATTGGGTTATCTATTAAAGACTTGTTAAAACATGGGATTGCTATCAATGAGTCATCAAAAAAATAAGATGGTTTTTCTAATTGCTCCTCCCCGTTCATTATCGACCGCCTTTTTACGAATGATCGACGCCCGCGGGGATTTTAAAATATTTAATGAGCCGGCTACTGTTCTTTATAACACAATCCATTTTCCAGATTCCAAGGATTACTATCAATCAAAAAAATGGAGCGCTTATCATGATATTACAGAAAAATTATACAGTTCATTACTGCTTGGAAATGTTTTCATTAAGGAAATGAGTTTTGCCTTTGAAGCATTCATCAACAATGAAACCCCGCTCTTAGAGGATAAACAGATTTATTTTATTTTTTTATTACGTAACCCCCATCATTGCATACTGTCCTATTACAAAAAAATTCCCCCCGAGCACCTGGATTTTATGATGCCCCATTTGGCAAGGCTAACGGGTTACCGCGCCTTATATAACAGCTTTAAATTGATACAAACCCATGCTTATAACAAGCCCTATGTGATTCATGCGGAAAAACTCATTCAAGATACTGCCCCTGCTGTCGGCAACTTATGCGCGTATCTTGATATCCCTTTTTATGAAAACAGCCTGCACTGGGAGTGTTTGGGAGAAGATTTTACAGGTGAAATATGGCATGAAACGAAAAAGAAAAACGCCATTTACCATTGGCATCATGAAGCCCTTCTCAGCCGCGGCTTTCACGCTTCTGCAGGATACGCAATGGATAGTCACGGACAACCTGCCTTTTCTGAAATCAGCAATGCCGCTCACAAAAAAATATGCCTTAAAGTATATGAGGACTATCAAGCATATTATGAGTTAATAGCAAATTCCCAGGGGTTGGGAGATTTCATTCGGAGAAGAACACAGTAGAATCTTGAGCTTTGTTGAGTTACGCTATGTTTTTTAGACCAGTCAAACAACAAGCAGGCCCATGGAAACACCGATTATTTATCATAACCCAAGATGCTCTAAATCAAGACAGGCGCTGGACATTCTAAGACAACATGGAATAGAGCCTGTTATTGTCGAATATCTTAAATCTCCCCCTGATATTGAGACTTTGAAGACTCTAAGCGAGCATTTTTTGCTACAAGAGTTTGTTCGGGTCAATGAGCCCGAGTTTAAAGAGCTTGGGTTATCGCTTGATGATAAGGATCGTATTTTAAAAGAAATATCAAAAGAGCCCAAGTTATTGCAACGGCCTATCGTGGCCTATAAAGGGAAAGCAATCATTGGCCGCCCTCCCGAGAAAGTGATGGAACTATTTGATAAAGAATAGATTCAAATTATTTTTAAAGATTCTTATTGACCATCTGATAAGAAAAAATGTTAAAGTATAGGTTTTAAATCTCTGAAGAATATATGGCTTCTTATAAAAGGATTTTTGGAGCAGTAGCTTTGTTTGTAAACTGCTCATATGCGCTTGCATATGAAGACTGGATGACGGCAAGCAATTATACTAAAGTCATTTCAGTCAGCGGAGGAGTTGCTTTTACCAGCGCCGGTAAAACTCAAAATCTCTACCTGGTAAAAACTGAGAACACGCCTGAACAAAGGCAGATTTCAGTTCGAAATACCTATCAAGCTGATGAGAAAAACAGTACCTTGGGAACAGGAGAAGTCTTTTTAGCATTGCAGTGGCCATTTAACGAATATCTTCTAACCCAGCTTGGCATAGCCTTCGGCGGGGCAGGTGAAGTGGATTTACAGGGCAAGATTGCATCTAACGGCGTTCCAACCGGTTCACGTTATGAATACAAAGTCAGCCACGGCATGGTCGGAGCCAGAGGAAAATTGATTACTGCCGCGACTTATGCTTATGTCCAGCCGTATATCACAGGATTAATTGGGGCAGGTTTTAATCATGTACATGGGTATCATACCATACCCCAGGTTGATACTGAGCTGGCTCCCCTATGGTTCGAAGACAACACCAACTCTTTTGTCTTTACTTATGCCCTGGGGGCTGGGGCACAAAAAATGATCAACCCCAACTGGAACGTTGGATTGGGCTATGAATTTACCGCCTGGGGCAAAAGCGATCTCGGGGATGCTGCGTCTTCCATGTGGACGGGAAGCGGCCCGCGGCTGTCGAATATATACACCCATAGCATACTGCTTGCTATCACTTATCTTTGTTAAACTTTTACATATTATGTTGATATAATGCCTCTGTTCAATGTCTGAATGCTCTGACGCCAGTCATAACCATACTGATTTGCGCATCATTGCATGCTTCAATCACCGCCCTATCCATGCGCGAGCCCCCAGGCTGAATAATGGTTTTGATCGGCGTCTTCGCTATCAACCTAATGCTGTCCGCAAAGGGGAAAAAACCATCCGATGCAAGTACGGCATTTTGCAAATCAAGTGTTCCGGCGCGATAAAGCGCCTGCGTGACGGCATCCACTCGATTGGCTTGTCCCACACCCATTGCCTTTGTGACTCCATTTTTTGCAATGACAATGGCATTGGATTTCATATGACGAACTACCTTAAACGCAAACTGCAGATCGGCATATAACTGTTCGTCTGGTTGCTTCAAAGTTGGAATGGCCATTTCATGAAGTACCAGCTCTTTTTTATCTGTCGTTTGCAATAAAAATCCATTTAATGCCGTACGCAATTCAAACGTTGGCTGGTCTTTTATGAACCTCACGACGCGGCATTTTGGTTTTTGACTGAGGATTGCAAAAGCCTCCCTGGTATAGTCGGGCGCTGCAACCATCTCAATAAAATAGGGTTTTAAAAATACGGCAGTTTCTTCATCAAGTGTCCGGTTCAACGCCACAATTCCACCAAATGCACTTTTCTCATCCGCGTGAAATGCACCGGCAACCGCCTCCATACTGGAAATGCCGAGCGCCACACCACAGGGATTTGCATGCTTGATAACGGCTGCAGCAGTCTCATCAAATTCTGAAATCAAGCGTATACCCGCATCCAAATCTAATAAATTATTGTATGTGAGCGGCCTGCCCTGCAATAAAGTGAAATTTGGCGCTTCTCCTGCAAGATTATAAAAATCGGCCTGCTGATGAGGATTTTCCCCATAAGATAACGGAACTGTTTTTTGCAGCGGTAAGGGGCGCATTTCTTCCTGGCTGCACCAGGCTTTAATTTCTGCATCATAGCGCGAGCTTTTATCAAATGCAGAGGCAGCCATTTTTTGGCGAAATAAAAGCCTGGTCTCTCCTTTCTGTTCCTGCAATTCATCAATCAACTTGACATAATCATTTCTATCACTAATTGCTGTGCAGTAAGCATGATTTTTTGCTGCAGCTCTTATTAATGCCACACCGCCAATATCAATATGCTCAATATCTTGATTGGATGAAAATGGATACAGGTCAACAATTACAAAATCAATCGGATATACATTCCACTGTCTTAGCTCGTTCATATGCTTGGGATTATTCCTGTCCGCCAGGATCCCGCCAAAAATACCTGGATGCAAGGTTTTCACTCGCCCCTCCAACATTGGCGGCATCTGAATATAGTCCTCTGTCGACAATATTGAAAAACCATGTGCAGCCAAGAAATCTGCCGTGCCTTTTGAGCCAAGCAATTTTATGCCATATTGAACCAATGCATTTGCCACTTCTATCAAACCATGTTTGTTGCCCACTGAAATGAACGCTGCTCTCATGGTTTCTTTCTCCTTAAAAGACTGGATAAAACTTCTCTAAATGCGATTTCTTTAGCCGCCAGAAGCACCAGCAAGTGGTATAACAAATCCGCTGCTTCGCTGATGGTTTCCTCTCGATTGCCAGCAACAGCGGCAAGAGCTACCTCCACTCCTTCTTCTCCTACCTTTTGAGCAATCCGTTGCAGTCCTTCAGCGAACAACTGTGCGGTATAACTGCGCCTTTCAGAGGCGCGGCATCTTGAGACAATGACTTCTTCCAATTTCTCCAAAACAGGCACAAAAGAGCCGTCTCTTCCGAAACAACTTGGCTGCTTTAGATGACAGCAATGTCCCTCTATTTTGGCAAGAATTAACAAGGCATCATGATCACAGTCAGACAGGATATCGACGACCTTGAGCACGTGACCGGATGTTTCTCCTTTCATCCATAAGCGTTGCCTTGTCCGGCTATAAAAAGTGACGCGGCCCGTTTCGCAGGTGCGCGCCAGCGCCTCACGATTCATATATCCCATCATCAAGACCTGGCGTGTATAATGATCCTGGATGACAGCAGGGAGCAAGCTGCCTGCTTTTTCCCAATCAATGATTGGAGGATTAAATTCACTCATGGCCTCACCTCAAGTTGATTCACAGCCAAAAATTGCTTCAATTGCTTAATTAAAATATCCCTATCATGAAACACACTGGCCGCCAAAGCGCCGTCAACGTGTGCCTTGCGAAACACTTGCAGGAAGTCTTCCATGCTTCCTGCTCCTCCTGAAGCAATTAAAGGAAGATTAGTCAGTTTTCTTATTTGCTGTAACTGTTCGATATCATATCCCTTCCGAACTCCGTCTTGATTCATGCAGTTCAATACAATTTCTCCTGCCCCCAAATCATCTGCTTCCAATACCCACTCAGCCGTTTTACGTCCGGTACTCTGGGTTTTATCAGGCGAACCGGTATAACGATATACTTCGTATATGCCTGATTGTTCAAAGCTATCAATCCCCACCACTATCGATTGACGCCCAAATTCTTCTGCAAGCTCCCTTATCAATTCCGGCCTTTCCAAGGCAGGGGAATTTATGGAAATTTTATCAGCACCCGCTTTAAACACGGCTCTTGCGTCATCAACCGTTTTAATTCCGCCTGCCACACAAAAGGGGATGTCTAAAAGCCGCGACACGCGCGTCACCCAGTTTCTATCCAGATTTCTTCCATCACAGCTTGCTGTGATATCGTAAAAAACCAGCTCATCAGCGCCATTGTCGCGATAAAAAACCACGTAATCCTCAATTGCCCCCATATCCCGATGGTTTCGAAATTGGACTCCCTTGACAACCCGCCCTCCCTTCACATCCAGGCAGGGAATAATTCTTAGGCTTGGCATGAGATGGCCTCCTTTAACGTGATCTTTTTTTCATACAATGCACGCCCAATAATGGCGCCAGAGACCCCCGTCCTTTTGAGGCAATGAATATCTTCGAGGCTGCGAATGCCGCCCGATGCTTGTATCTGTAACGAGGGAAACTGTTTTATTAAATCCTGATACAGCTCAATATTTGGCCCAGATAACGTCCCATCCTTTGAAACATCGGTACACAATACATGTTGCAAACCTTGGGTTAAATAAAATTCCATCAGCTCATGCAAGACATAGTGACTTATTTTTTGCCAAGCCTGCATTACCACCCTCGGCTTATTGGCTTCATCAAACGCCACATCAAACGCCAAAACCAAACGTTCGCCTCCGAACCGACTCAACCAGCCTGCAACGCATTTGGGCGCCTCAATCGCTAAACTGCCAATGACCACTCGAGATGCACCTTGCTTAAAATAAGTCTCTATTTGCGAAGCTGTTCTGATACCGCCTCCTACCTGAACCTTTAGTGGCACAGAGCAAATCAGTTTCTTAAGAAGAAGCGCCTGATTCTCCCCGATTGTTTTTGCCCCATCCAAATCAACGACATGCAACCAGGTTGCCCCTTCTTTTGCAAAGGCCTTTGCTCTTTCTACAGGCGGTTTTTCATAAACCGTTTCCCGACTGTAATCCCCCTGATATAAACGCACGCATTTCCCTTTTCGACAATCAATTGCTGGATAGATAATCATGTCAAAGCTCTATAAAATTTTTTAATATTTGCAGACCCGCCGCACCTGATCGCTCCGGATGAAACTGAACGCCATAAAAATTGCTGCTCTGTACAGCCGCTGAGAATGGCAAGCCATGGTATGCGACCGCCCGGGTGTACTTCGAGACAGGTGCAAAAAAGCTGTGAACAAAATAGACATAGGCATTGGGCTGCACCCCTGCCATGAGTCCTGATGCTTCAGTGATTTGCAGGGTATTCCACCCCATATGCGGTAAAATCAGACCGGTCTTTTCAGGCAGTTTTTTGATCATCCCAGCCATCAAGCCCAAACAAGGGGTGCCGCCTTCTTCCGAACATTCAAACAACACCTGCATTCCCACACAGATACCCAAAACTGGTTGGGTCAAGGATTGCAAGAGTTCTTTTAACCGAAGGGCACAGAGCCGTTCCATAATCTTGCCTGCAGAACCCACTCCAGGCAGAATGACATGGCTTGCATTTTTAATTTTCCGGGAACAGGTACTGACGCATGCATCAACCCCCAAACGCGAAACCCAGCTTAAAAGCGATACCAGATTGGCTCCGCCGCTATCGACGACTACGATCATAAAATCCCCTTGGTACTTGGAATATCATTCCCATCTACTCTTTTTGCCTCACGAAATGCGCGGCCAACTCCTTTAAAAAGACTTTCGATTTGATGGTGTGCATTGTCCCCTCTCATTTTAAGGTGGAGCGTTGCTTTTAACTGCTCAACGAATGATCTGAAAAAGTGAGGGATTAGTTCAGTTGGAAACCCTCCCACCTGTTCCCGGGTAAACGATCCGTCAAATACCAGATACGGCCGCCCACTGAGATCAAGCGCAACTTCGGTGAGCGCCTCATCCATTGGCAACAAGAATCCATAACGGCTTATGCCGGACTTATCTCCCAGGGCCTGGCGTAAAGCGCGTCCCAAAACCAGCGCCGTATCCTCTACCAAATGATGCTCATCAACCTGCAAATCTCCGCTGGCGCTTAATTTGAGACTGATGCCGGCGTGCTTTGCGAACTGTGAAAGCATGTGATCAAAAAAACCGATTGAAGTATCGACTTTCAAAGGCCAGGCATTATCCAGATCAACCGCTGCTTCAATGAATGTCTCTGCGGTTTTACGCTTCACTGTACAAGAACGCATCCGACCTTGAATTTGAGATACAATGGCCGGCCAATTGTTTCGTGCACGGTCATATAACATGCCTTGCAAACCCATGCGTTCAGCAAGCTTGAGATCAGTTTCCCTGTCCCCAACAACAAAACTGCGCGATCTATCCAGTTCTGGCATGGACAGATAACCAAGCACGAGCCCTATTCTAGGCTTACGACATTCACAATAATCTATCTCCCTATGCGGACAGATATGAATGGCATCGAACAAAATTCCTTGCGATGCCAGAAGTCCCAGCAATTTTTCCTGAACGAGATTAAATCTCTCCGGGGGATAAGAATCGCTGCCCAACCCATCCTGGTTAGAGACCATCACAAACCTGTACCCCTGGTTTTTAAGCGTGAGCAGCGCAGGTATCACCATAGGCTCAAGCTCGAGTTTTTCCAAGGTATCGATTTGCTTGTCCTCCGGTTCATGAATCAAGGTTCCGTCCCTGTCAATAAATAAAATTTTACGCTTAGACATAGGAAAGCACCTCCCGCAAACGTTGATTTTCCCTGTCAGTCCCTATTGAAATCCGTACGCAATTGCGAAGTTCAGGCATGTGAGTACGGGATCGAATCACAATATGGTGTTGTCTGCACAAGGACATCCATCGGTTAGCATCTTGCACCTTAACGAGCAAAAAATTGGCCTCTGACGGATAAACCTCTACGACAGACGAGAGGGATGCTAAAAAAATCCTGAGTATCTCACGTTCTTTTCGAATAGATTGAATTTGGACGCGTATCCAATCCAGATTTTTTCTTGATAAAGCAGGCAATACAGCCTTAACCACTGGCACAGGGATCGGATAAGGTGCTATGATTTTTTTTAACAAATCAACCACCGCCTGATTCGCCAAAATACAACCCATGCGTGCACCGGCTAATCCATAGGCTTTGGAAAGCGTACGCAAAATGACTAAATTGTCATAACGGGACAGGGAGGAGCTTAGGCTTTCCATATCTGAAAATTCAATATATGCTTCATCAACCACAATTAAGGCTTTACCTTGAAATTGCTCGCAGATTTCCAAAATATCGGCCCTGGCAAACACATTGCCTGTAGGGTTGTTGGGCGAGCATAAGAAAACCAGCTTTATGCCTTTATCCGGATTCTCAAGGAGGCTTTTCTTGTCTAGGGCAAACCCTGCCTCCGACAACAAGGGAACAGGTGTGACTGATACGCCCTGAATGCTTGCGGAAACTTCATACATTCCATAAGTGGGCGGGGTCACAACTACTGAATCCTGACCCGGCTCGCAAAAAACCCGTGTTAATAAATCAATCCCCTCGTCGCTTCCTCTGGTCATAATGATCTGTGAGTCCTTTACTCCATAAAGCTCAGCCAGCGCACGTTTCAAGTCCCGGGGTTGCGGTTCAGGGTAACGATTCAGGCCCTCCTCTTGGCAAAAGGGATTTTCGTTGGCATCCAGGCGGATTCCGTCCGCAGCAATTTCAGAGCGTGCGGAGCTGTATGGAATCAGCTTTAATACAGCTTTTCTAGCCAGATTGTTTAAATTATCCATCATGTACCCCTGTCGACTGTAACCGAATATCAATTGCATGTTGGTGCGCATCCAGTCCTTCAATCCCTGTGAGGATACGAATGGTTTCTGCAATGGAAACAAGCCCATCTCTGGTTAATTCCTGGACAGTTACTGTTTTGATAAAATCTCGAACCGATAATCCGCTGCAAGATCTTGCAAAACCATATGTTGGCAGGACATGGTTTGTGCCGCTTGCATAATCGCCGGCAGATTCAGGCGTCCAGTCCCCTAAAAAGACAGAGCCTGCTGAATGAATCTCGGGCAGATATTCCCTGGGGTCAGCGATCTGCAGAATTAAATGCTCGGGCGCATATTGATTTGCGATCGCGATGGCTTCGACTACACCATCCACTACAATCAAGATACTGTTTTGAAGCGACTGGCGGGCAACCGCTGCCCGTGACAGAGATTTGAGTTGATTGTCAATTTCACGCAATACTTTTTGGGCAAAATCCTGGCTGATACAAATCAGCAGCACCTGCGAATCTTCCCCATGCTCTGCCTGTGAAAGTAAATCTGCGGCAACTACAGAAGGATTTGCCCTGTCATCGGCCACCACCAGCACTTCCGATGGTCCTGCCGGCATGTCAAGCAACGCGCCATTTGGATCAAGAGAAACCAGCATTTTGGCTGTGGTAACCCATCGATTGCCGGGCCCAAAAATTTTATCCACCTTGGGGACGCTTTCTGTGCCATACGCCATAGCAGCAATGGCCTGGGCACCGCCCACCTTAAAGATGGTATCGATGCCGCTTAATCGGGCTGCAACCAATATATTGGGATCAATATTGCCTGCATTGTCAGGCGGCGAGCACAATATCCGCAGAGGGCATCCGGCCAATTGGGAGGGTACGCCCAACATCAGCACAGTAGAAACCAAAGGCGCACTGCCTGCCGGCACATAAAGGCCAACGCGTTGAATAGGGCGTGCTGCCTGTTCACATAGAATACCCGGCGAGGTTTCTATTGCATAATCGGGCAGTCTCTGTTGCCGGTGAAATGCAGTCAAGTGCTTAACGACATGTGCAAATGCTTCAATTGCGGAAGAAGGAACCTGCCTCATTGCAGCATCAAATTCCGCTTCACGCACTTTTAAGTTCTCTATATCGACTTTATCAAACTGCTTGGTGAATGAACGAATTGCCTTATCGCCGGTTTTTCGAACTTCATTGATCACACGCTGAACCCTGCAGGTAAAATCATGTTCTTGCCTTTGGACAGGCCGTTTTAGCAGTGAGTCTTGTTGTGCCCTGGATAATGCATTCCAACTGACAGGTTTGAACATTGTATCCTCCTTACATCAACATCTTCTCAATCGGCAACACCAAAATTGAGCTTGCACCCAGAAGCTGAATCGCTTCCAGGGTATCCCAGAAAACCTGCTCACTGGATACAATATGAACAACAACCTTGTCTTGCGCCCCGGCTAAAGGGAATATGGTCGGTGATTCCGCACCAGGCAAATGCTCACAAATTTTTTGCAGATGAGACTTTGGAGCATGAAAAAGGATATATTTTCGCGTATCTGCCCGCTGCACCGCTTGAATACGCCTGAGCAGCCGCTCAAGTAACTCCTGTTTCCCGGAATTGACAGGCTTTGCCGTTTGAATCAATACCGCCTGACTTTTATAAACAGTATCAACCTCACGAAGCTTGTTTTCCTCAAGCGCCTGCCCTGTCGATACCAAATCACAAATCGCATCGGCCATTTCCATTCCGGGCGCCATTTCTACCGAACCGGACAGCACCACGCACTCCGCTGAAACCCCATGTCGCTTAAGATATTCTTTCAGCAAATTGGGATAGCTTGTGGCGATGCGCTTGCCATTGAGACTGCCTGGGCTAACCCATCTAAACTGCTCCGGTATAGCGATAACAAGACGGCAGACACAAGCATCAAGCCTTGCCAGTGTGCGGTATTTTGTATTACTGGATGAAAGTTCCATTTCACGCAAGACATTTTCGCCAACGATGCCTGCATCGCATATCCCATCGAACACCAAAGAGGGAATATCATCATCGCGTACGAACAGCAGATCAATAGGAAGATTATTGACATGGACTAATAACCCATGTTCTTTCAGGCGAAACTGCAAACCACTTTGCCGCAATAAAGAAATAGATTCATCAGCTAATCTGCCTTTTTTTTGCAAGGCCAGTCTCAATCGTATGCTCATCTTCTTCCCGAGTAATCATGTAATAATGTTTTAATGCGCTAAAACGCTATTACAAAATAACACCCTTGATGAAGCATGTCAACGATTTGGACGAAAGAGACTAATTCAGAGGCTATGCAGGGAAATAGATTTCAGGCCTTATCGGCTCGATCGGCAATGAGCTTGTATCCGCCCTCGCCCATATGGATGCATCGCGCAACGCGCGTAATGGTGGCAACACTGACGCCTGTGCGTTCCTGTATGGCACGATAGGGAACGCCTTCCCGGATCAAAGGAACCACTTGCCAGCGATCGGCCATGGCATCAAGCTCTGCTGGAGTACATAAATCGGTAAAAAAACGCCGCGCTTCTTCCTGATCTTGTATCAATGCAATTGCTTGCATCAATTTTTCCACTTTAACATCGGTTTTTTTTGTCATAATTACAAGCTAATGAACTAAAATCACCATAAGATAACATGCCTGTTCAGTCAAAAGAACTCTCCAAAAACAAGATACAAACAGGGGGTATTATCCTGCCCCAGAAATAGCGGAGCCTGCGCCTTTCGGCTCTCCTGGTTAAGCGTTCTTTTTTATCCGCTCAAAGCTTACAGAGACTTGTTCAGTTGAGCCATCAAAGATAATATTATAAAAATGGCTCTCAAGATGGCATGATGCCAAACACCCATCTCCATACCCACGGCCGCAATTGATAGGGAAATATTAAGCCAAATGCTGAAGCTTTTGTTAGCCTTAACCTGCCTTCTTCTTAATGCCTGCATGGTGGGCCCAGACTATAGGGAGCCTGGAAAAAAAATCGCAGAACACTGGCTTCCTAAAAAACCGGTTGATAAAAGCGCCCAATTAAAAAATGCCAACTGGTGGAAAGCATTTCATGATCCGACATTAACGGCCCTGATTAAGCAGGGTTATTGCAATAATCTGTCACTACAGATAGCAGGCGTACGGGTATTGCAGGCCCGTGCCCAGCTTGCCCAATCGGTAGGGCAGCTTTATCCGCAACAGCAGGCGCTCATAGGCAATTACACTTATAACCGTATCGGCGGAGGGATGCTGCAGGATATTATCCCCACAAATTTTGACACGGCATCCCTGGGATTTACTGCAGGCTGGGAAATTGATTTCTGGGGCAAGTACCGCCGAGCCGTCCAGGCCAATGATGCTAGTTTTTTAGCATCGGTTGCAGCCTATGACAACGCATTGGTGAGTCTCACAGCTGATATTGCCAGCACCTATATCCGAATTCGGACGCTTGAAGAGTTGATTCGCATCACCAAAAAAAATATTCAAATTCAGACCGAGAGCCTGAAAATAGCGACTGCACGCTATCGTGGCGGCGAGACAAGTTTGCTGGATGTGAACCAGGCACAAACGGAACTTTCCGAAACCCAGGCGACGCTGCCCAACTATTTAAGCTCTTTGCAAAGTCAAAAAGACAAATTAGGGGTATTGCTTGGAACTACGCCGGATAAGGTGGATGCCTTATTGGCAAACAATAAAAAAATTCCTAAAGCGCCTGCCAAGATTGCAGTAAATATTCCAAGAGAAGCCCTGGCTCAACGTCCTGACATTTATCAAGCCCGCATGGAAGCGGTTGCCCAATCTGCAAAAATAGGCGCGACCAAAGCGAGCCTGTATCCCGCTCTTTCATTGACCGGCACTTTCCTGTTTGCTGCAAATACCATCGGCGACAATTCTATCAGCGATATCTTTCAATGGTCTAACCGATCCATCACGGCAGGCCCATCACTAAACTGGCCACTGTTGAATTATGGTCAAATCACCAATGCTGTCCGCATGCAGGATGCAGAGTTTCAAAAAGCGCTTTTAAACTATATGAATTTAGTGTTAAAAGCGCAGCAGGAAGTTCAGGATAATATTACACGGTTCATTGAAACCCAAAATGCAGCCCGATCCCTTACCAAAGCCAATCGCTCCGCTATCGAATCGACCAATCTGGCATTAATCCGATACAAGCAGGGCGAAGCCGACTATACCACTCTCCTTGATGTTGAGCGCCAACAATTACGCGTGCAACTTTCACTCACTAACACGCAGGGTGAAATCGCCCAGGCGATGGTTGAACTATACCGCGCATTAGGGGGCGGCTGGCAAATTCGGGGCGGCAATGATATTGTGCCTATACAGGTGAAAGCAGAAATGGCTTCACGCACCAACTGGGGGAATTTACTCGAAAAAAGGAATCATCTTCCTCCGCAAACCGGATGGGAACGCATGAAGGAACTTTATCTACCAAACTGGTGATGATGATGGAAAGGACTAAAACCCATAAAATATCAAGAATTGCAGCTTTAGTTTTGGCTCTTTTTCTACTCATATACCTGATTGTCCATATGGGCACAAAAAACAAAACGCCAACCCTGCCGACGCCTGCGGTTGTCGTTCAAAAACCAATGCCGGCTAAAAGAGCGGACTATATCACCCAAACCGGAAATACAGTTGCCTTTAATTCAGTCAATTTAGTCGCGCGCGTAGAGGGCTATTTGCAAGAAATTAACTTTACTGATGGAAGCTTTGTGAAAAAAGGGACTGTTTTGTTTGTGATTGAACCTGAGCCGTACAAAGAGCAGCTTGAAGCAGCAGAGGCTACCGTTGCGGCACAGAAAGCCCAATATTTATATGCCAAAACTGAGGCGGCCCGCCAACGCGATATGTATAAACAAAATGCAACCTCATTAAAAAATGTAGAAAAATGGGAAGCAAAAACAGAGGAAGCCAAAGCCGAGGTTGCCAAAGACGAAGCCAATGCCAGACAGGCAGCGATTAATTACAGCTATACTCATGTGTTAGCCCCCTTTGATGGCCGGATTGGCCGTCACCTCGTGGATACTGGCAACCTGGTAGGCCATGGTGAAGCCACAAAATTGGCAGTTATCGAACAAATTAATCCGATTTATGTTTATTTCAATCTGAATGAATTAGATTTGATTACGCTGCGTGAAGCCGCCAGAGCACATGGTTTTAAGCCCTCAGAAATTAATCAGATTTCTGTGGATGTCAGAATGCAAAATCAATCTGATTACCCATACAAGGGTAAGCTCGATTTCGTCAGCACAGGCCTCAATGCTTCAACAGGAACCATGCAGTTTCGGGCTCTTCTCCCGAATAATGATTATGCCTTACTGCCTGGTCTTTTTGTAGAAGTACGTATTCCCGTCACCAAGCCCAGAATGCAATTGACTGTGCCGGATACGGCTGTGCAGTATGATCAGATTGGCCCCTATTTGCTGGTTGTGAATCATGACAATATTGTTGTGCTGAAACGAGTGGTATTAGGCAGTGTAGAGCAAGGGATACGCGCTGTAAAAAAAGGGCTTGCCGCAGAGGATTGGGTTATCGTCAACGGTTTACAAAACGCGACACCCGGGCAGCTCGTCAAACCTGAAACCCAAATGAAGAACAATATGGAATAATCGCCATAAATTTTCTGGATATTCTCTGACATGAGAAAACTGAAATGATTTCTAAATTTTTTATTGAACGCCCTGTTTTAGCAAATGTCATCGCCCTGTTGCTTGTGTTTCTTGGCGCAGTCGCCATTGTTTTTTTACCTGTATCGCAATACCCCGCCATTGTTCCGCCAACTATCCAGGTGACCACCAACTATCCAGGCGCTGATGCAAAAACCTTAATTAATACAGTCGCCCTCCCGATTGAACAGCAAGTCAATGGGGTGGAGAACATGCTCTATATGCAATCCACCAGTACCAACGCCGGCAATTACAATTTAATTGTTACTTTTGAAATTGGCACAGATCTAAACTATGCCCAGGTTCTGGTGCAAAACCGGGTTCAAGCAGCCATGGCACAATTGCCAGATTCCGTGCAACGGCAAGGCGTTGTCGTACAACAAAAATCAACCGCCATTTTGCAGTTTATTACGTTAACCTCCGAGAATAATGAATATGACGGCCTCTTTCTTAACAATTATGCCGTCATCAACATGCAGGATGAATTATCCCGCCTGCCAGGTGTTGGAAATGTCATTATTTTTGGGGAAGGCACCTATGCCATGCGGATATGGCTCGACCCGCAAAAAATGATGGCCTATTCATTAAATCCGAGCGATGTAATCAATGCCATCAGTTACCAGAATAAGGAAGTTGCTGCCGGGCAAATTGGCGCACCGCCCACAGCAGGAAAAGAGGCCTATCAATTTACTGTTAATGTGCCAGGGCAACTTGCTGATCCGGAAGAATTTGCGAATATCATCATTAAAACTGAAAATACGAAACCAGATGAGAGCGGAAATGCAAGCAGCAGCGCCCAGGTTGTGCGTATTCGCGACGTGGCCCGTGTTGAGCTTGGTTCTGCAAACTACAGCCAGCTTGCCAAACTCAATAACAAACCAACAGCTGCCATCGGGATTTTTCAGCTGCCTGGGGCCAATGCGCTCGAAGTAGCCCAGAACGTACGGGAAACAGTAGCCAAAATGGCGAAACAATTCCCGCCCGGAATGACCTATTCAATCCCTTTTGACACCACAATATTCGTAAAAGCTTCCGTAAATGAAGTATACAAAACCCTGTTTGAGGCAGGCATTTTAGTCCTGTTGGTGATCGTTGTTTTCCTGCAGAATTTCCGTGCGACTTTAGTTCCGGCTACTACCGTTCCCGTAACAATCATCGGCACATTTTTTGTCATGATGCTTTTAGGTTTCAGCATTAACTTATTAACATTATTTGCCCTGGTTCTGGCTATTGGCATTGTGGTTGATGATGCCATCGTGATTGTTGAGGGAGTCACCCAACATATAGAAAAGGGGCTTCCTCCAAGGGAATCCGCCATCCAGGCCATGAAAGAGCTATTTGGCCCTATCATTGGGATCACATTGGTCTTGATGGCAGTATTTATCCCCGCAGGGTTTCTACCCGGCTTAACCGGGCAAATGTATGCGCAATTTGCGCTAATCATAGCAGCTACCGCATTGATTAGCGCCATCAATGCCATGACTTTAAAACCAACCCAATGTGCCTTATGGCTTAAACCATTAAATGCCAGCAAGCCCAAAAACATGTTTTTCCGGGCTTTTGACAGAATTTATAATCCAATAGAAGCACGGTATGTTAATTTTATTGACCGTCTGGTACACCATAGTAAAACGGTTGCCTTAATTGGCGCAGCTTTAGTCGCTCTTGCCATTTTTGGCCTGACTCGTATTCCTACAGGATTTATTCCGTTGGAAGATCAAGGATATCTTATCTTAAATGTGCTCTTGCCGGATGGCGCCAATTTAACCCGAACCGAACAAGTGGTGGATCGGTTAAGCCAACAAGTATCCAAAATTGACGGGGTTGCGAATGTGATTGGCATAGATGGGATTTCATTACTGGATAACAATGCAAGTCTCGCAAATGCCGGCGTTTTATATGTCATGTTTAAGGACTGGAGCGAGCGTGGCAAAGGGGAAGACTTGCTCTCGCTTTATACGAAGCTAAACGACATTGCAGCCCATACGCTGGATGCTAAAGTCCTGGTCGTTGTCCCCCCGCCTATTCAAGGGCTTGGCTTATCGGGTGGATTTCAAATGCAGGTAGAATTGCAGGATGGAACCTTCGACTATGGGAAACTGCAAAACATCACCGACAACATCATCCATCACGGCCAGCAACTGCCTGAACTGCAAAAATTAATGACCTCCTTTCGCGCCTTTGTACCCCAGCTTCTGGCGCCCATTGACCGCTATAAGGCGGAATCATTGGGCGTGCCGATCAAAGACGCATTTAGCACACTGCAAACCTATCTTGGCTCTTCCTATGTCAATCTTTTTACAAAATTTGGCCAGGTATTTCAAGTTTATGTCCAGGCTGACGCGCCTTATCGTATGAGCGTTGAAGACATACGAAATTATTATGTAAAAAATCAATTTGGCTCCATGGTTCCCCTTGGCACACTGGCGGATATGCAGCCAGCTCTTGGACCTTCGTTGATTTCGTTGTATAACCTCTATCCTTCAAGCAGCATCAATGGGGTAGCCGCCCAAGGATACAGCTCTGGGCAAGCGATTAATGCCATGGAGCAGCTGGCAGATAAACTCCTGCCGAAAGGCATGGGGTTTGAATGGACGAGTACGGCTTATCAGGAAAAAGTCGCGGGCAATATGAGTTATTATATCTTTCTGATGTCTTTGATCCTGGTTTATCTAATTTTGGCAGGCCAGTATGAAAACTGGCTGACCCCCGCGTCTATTATCTTCAGCGTACCCTTAACCTTGATCGGAACAGTACTTGCCTTATCCATTCTCGGCATTGCCAATAATATGTATACGCAAATAGGACTGCTGCTTTTAATTGCCCTGGCCAGTAAAAATGCCATCTTGATTGTAGAAGTAGCCAACGAACAGCGGGAAATTCATCAAACTTCCATTACTGAAGCTGCCGTGATCGGGGCAAAAACCAGGTTCCGCCCAATTCTTATGACTTCATTTGCCTTCATTATGGGCGTTATGCCATTGGTGTTTGCAACAGGAGCCGGTGCCAACGCAAGACGCTCAATAGGCATAGCAGTAAGCAGCGGCATGCTTGCTTCGACCTGCCTTGCTGTGGTATTTGTTCCCGTATTTTATGTGCTGCTGAAAAACTGGCAAGAAAAACGCCTGGAAAAAAGCGCCTCCGCTTCAAAAGTCGCCGCAGGCAATAAATAAACAACCAAGAATGCCCTATACGCTTGCAATTCCACTGCAAACTTTTCATTCACCAGCAACATATGATTTGGCAGAACATCCTGCCATCCACCCTTGTTGCATTAAAATTGAATTTTTTGCATAAAATATTGCATTAATTAGTTCGTTAATTTATAATTTTGGCTCACAAAAAAACTTAATGGTTATAAATATGACTAACAAAGGCAAAAGACCACACACCGCAAAACCTGAAGATCAATTTATCTTTAAATTTTATGTCAAGCCAAACGCTGAAAAACGACCTGAAGATAAATATATTTTTAAATTTTACGTCAATTCAAAAATCAAAAAAACCTCAAATCGGCATACAAGTACCTCTTTTGCAGCGCCAGTTGCGGAAAATAATGCGGCTGACTCGGCAGTTCAGGTAAGAACGCAGGTTTCTGTTAATACCAGTGCAGCATCCAACCTATCGGTTTCAACAACAACTACCAAGACAATGAATGCTCATGCACCTGCAAACACTCTCCCTCGGCAAGCCAAAGATCAAGCCAGCCATAAAGCGCGTCACAATAACCCCTCTTTTCGCACCCAGGCTGAAACCAGCAATACCAGGGGAAAAAGAACAGAACTACGAATGGAAGATTTAGTCCATCGTCAGAATCATCCTGGCAATTACCTGGAGCCGGATAGATTGCACTATTTATCCAGAGGTTTTTTTCAACATCGCACAGCACAACAAGCCAATCAAGCTGAAAACCCCTCCAATCTATCTAACTCCTGTAAGTAACTCATTTGCCCCGGCACATTAAGCAATCCACCCGGGGCAGCTCCATAGCCCTGGATTTTGCGTGCCGTCTTTTTTCCTCGCACCCGCTTGCGGGCGAGGGATAGTGAAAGAGTTATTTCATTTTGAATTATAAATGGCGTTTGATTTGCTCTTTAACTTTATCTCGCTGTTCGTCATTTTCATATTTTGTTCGCGGCCAGAAAAAACCCTTGAGGCCATCCCCCTTGTTTCTTGGAACAATATGGACATGGAGATGAGGGATGCTTTGACTGACTATATTATTCATGGCTATAAAGCTCCCTTCCGCCCCCATCCCTTTTTCCACTGCCTTGCCGATTTTTTGGGTCATAGCAAAAAGACTGAATAATAAGGGCTCATCCAGTTCATACAGGGTTTCAACATGCCTTTTGGGCGCCAGCAAAGTATGTCCCAAAAATAAAGGGCGATGATCCAGAAAGGCAATCCAATCCCTGTCTTCATAGACAATGGCGGCATTTTCTTTTTTTTTGATGATATTATCAATGACACACATGATTCACCTTGCATTCAAAGATATTGTTGCGCTCTTTTTTTCTTGCCATCAGGATAAAACAATGCCGTGAGGCTGCCACAGCAAATCAGCATCTAAAGGATGAACATCTGCCGTTTTGCCTGTTCTTTCATCTATTTCCCATGCCTGCAATCAGTCACCCTTTATTGTTCAAGAGTGAAAGCGTATGGATGGCCATCATCTTTTCTTCATTGGCGCGAATGATTTCGACTCGAAAAGGCCGGATAAAATTCAAATGATCAATCACTTTTGCGCGAACATAAGCTGAGTTTTCACCAATACCGCCTGTGAAAACCACAGCATCCACCCCCCCAACGGCTACTGCCATCATACCCATATACTGGGCAACTTTCAGGCAAAAATAATCCAGCGCAAATCGAGCATTTTTCTTATCGCTTTCCTCCAATGACTTAACATCATTGGTCATGGAAGACAATCCCAAAAGCCCTGATTTTTCATACAGCATGATTTCGACTTCAGCAGGGGGCAGCTTAAGCTCGCGAATCATATACAGCACAACACCCGGGTCAAGATCACCGCAGCGAGTTCCCATCGGCAATCCAGCAAGCGCCGTCATCCCCATTGTCGTCTCTATGCTTACGCCATGTTTCAACGCGCACAAACTGCTGCCGTTGCCGAGATGCGCGGCAATAATACGGCCCCTAAATAGCGCAGGATCATGAATTTGCAAAAAATGAGCAATCCACTCATAGGAAAGGCCATGAAATCCGAACTTCCGTACACCTGCCTCGCGAATGGATTTCGGCAATGCATACATCGTATGCAGCTCGCTTTGCCTGGCATGAAAAGCAGTATCAAAGCAGGCAAACTGGGGCAAATCAGGTCTTGTTTGATTGATATATTCAACCGCTTCAAGATTATATGACTGATGCAATGGGGCAAGGGGGATGAGTTTTTTTAACTCCTCCATCACAGCGGAAGTAATCCTTAAGCTTTCAGTAAATTGAGTACCGCCATGAACGATACGATGCGAAACCGCCTTTAAATCCCAACGTTTTTTATGGTCAGCAATCCAATCCAGTATAAATTGAACCGCTTTGGTTTGGGTCATATCAGCAGGCAGGGGTTTGTCAATTTCCTCTTTACTGCCTTCTATGGATGCGATAAAAAAAGCTGAGTGGCCTAAATTCTTGATTGCGCCTCCGGCTAAAACTGACAAATCTTCGTTTAAAGAAAAAATTTTAAATTTGACGCTTGAAGAGCCCGCATTCAGCATTAAAATCCCTGCTTCAGGCATTATTTAATACTCCCTTTCTGGCGCGCATTTGACAAGCGGACAGCCAGTGCACAGGATAACAGCCTTGTTCGCAATGAATCCGAACGGCTGGTCAAAATAATTGGAACCCTCGCGCCAAGCACGATTCCTGCAGCATCCGCATGCCCTAAAAAAGTAAACTGCTTGGCAAGAATATTGCCTGACTCGATTTCTGGAACCAAAAGAATGTCAGCATCACCTGCTACTTCCGAGACAATTCCCTTATCCCTGGCAGCTTGCTTGTTAATCGCATTATCAAATGCTAACGGGCCATCCAGGATCCCATCCGTAATCTGCTGCCTGTCGGCCATTTTACAAAGCGTTGCCGCATCAACCGTTGCCTGCATTTTAGGGTTAACCAACTCAGTCGCGGCGAGAATGGCCACTTTGGGTTTTTGCTCTTCGCCATATAATACCCGCCAAAAGTTGATGGCATTCTGGCAAATATCCGCCTTATCCTGGGCGCTTGGGGCGATGTTAATCGCCGCATCCGTGATAATCAGCGGCTTATGATAGGATGGTACATCCATCAGATAAGCATGACTGATGCGATATTTGGTTCTAAGGCCTGAGCTATTTGCAACAACTGCAGACATGAGCTCAGAGGTTTGCAGCGCTCCTTTCATAATTGCATCAAATTTTCCCAAAGAAGCGAGCTCTACTGCCTTGGCCGCTGCCGCGTCGCTATGCTCCGTATCAATAATTTCCCAGTCTGCCAAGCTAATACCTGCCTCAAGTGCGGCATTTTCGATTTTATTACGAGGACCTATCAGTACAGGTATGATTAAGTTTTCAGCCACCGCATCTACCACGGCGGATAAAACACTAGCCTTCACCGGATGAACAACCGCGGTTCGCATGGGGGAAAAATGACGGCACGAATGAATGATTTCATGGAAACGATCATGATTATGGATGGCAACATGCGGCAATTCGGTACGGGGGACACGAATTTTATCAGTTGGCGCCAATACGGTTGCTTCACCTTTCAAAATGGTTTCGCCTCTTTGATTCACCCCGATGCAATCAAAAATAGCAACCGGCTTGTCATCCCGTTTATTTTTAACTGTCAGGGTCAGAGTCAGTGTATCACCGAGCCTCAGGGGTTTTTTGAATTGGATATTCTGCCCGAGATAAATCGTACCAGGTCCTGGCAGCATCGTACCAAGAATGGTAGAAATCAATGAGCCTGACCACATGCCATGACCTACTATCCCCTGGAACACATCGCTTTTTGCAAAATCAGGATCCATATGGGCGGGGTTGATATCCCCCGACATCACAGCAAACAGATTGATATCGTCCTGGGTGAGTTTTTTACTAAGGCTTGCCTGCTCCCCGATGTTTAATTCAGAAAAAGTCACATTTTCAAGAAACCCGTTTTTATTATTCATTCATCTAACCTTAAGCATATTTTTATTGGCATTGGATGATCACAAATCCCATTATTTTGAAGCGGTTTCCCGGTTTTAAAACAAACAATACATTAAAAATATTAGAGCATTCAGCATCGTTCTTGCAAAAATGTTTTTAAATCGCCTCATGAACAACCAGGAGAGTTAACTCGGTTACATGATGATCAATAATTGAACCAATTATATCTCTTATGGTAAAATATTGGACAAATATACCTGATGCGAGGAGTTAACATGATTGCTGAAAAAAGCGGCTATCGGCCTGATAATACCGATGCTCCGCCGGAGGGCTTTGCATATTCGCTCATTCAACGTTTTCTGAATCAGCCGTCGGAAGGCATTAAGCAAGTCGTGCGTGCCTGTGTCGATGACAGCGGCGCCAAGGCTTCTGGCGCAAACACGGATGAAACCGATGAAACCAACAATTATGAGGGATTTATTGTCAGCGGCCAGATCGCAGGTAGCCTGCATGAAACTTTGCAGGGCAGAAATATTGTTCGCTCTGAAGAGGAAAAAAAGGAAACATTGGCACATCTTGCGGATGAAAAAGAGATGATTCATGAAGCGATAAAAGAATCTTACGAAAATGTCCAGGAATTTATGAAAAAAGCGCTTGAAAATTTAAGGCGCACCAACGAACATTTTTATCCTTTTTCAACCATCAGCAAGTCCTGATGCCTTGTTGACAGAATTTGATGACAAAAAAACTATAGTGGCTCAATATTATTCAAATTATATGATAAAATAACTTGTTCACTGTTTTTATAGATTACTTCATGAAGCCAAGCAACAATAAATTATGTTTCCGGGTTCAAACAGATACCCCCAAAAAAAAAGATTCGTTCAAAAAATCCATGGAAAACCAGGGATTTAACTGTTTTACCCCTCCCAGAGGAATAGTAAAACAAGATAAGACTCCGGAAAAATTGAGTACTCCTAATGGCAAAAACCACTGGAAACGGCAAGATCGTCATTTTTGCTTTTACCAAAATCAGCAAACCAGAATCAAGTTAACATTCTGGGAATACAATGGCGAAGATTCAAAAGCCCCGTCTTCGCCGGAAAAACCAAAAATCCAGACGGTTTGTTTCAGAGATCAAAAAAATCCCGTCATTGTCACGGCTGACTCCCTGAAAAAAGTGCCTGCCAAACGTTCGCTCTCCCAAAATGCCGTCATGGACAATGTCAGTGCGGCTAAAAGATATCAAACGTTTATCGCGGCCATTGAAGAGCTCTTTGATGACCATGACTTCCCTGAAAAACTGGCTAACAGAGCAGAATGGCTGCATCTCATTGCCTTTACCATTGCCGGAGGCAGCAATCAGGAACCTCAGGTTAAGGAAAATCTGGTAGTCGGCAGTTCTGTCGCCAACATCAATATGCGGGGTTATGAAACCTATATAAAAAACTGGATTAAAAACAGCCATGCCAAAGAGTTACGAATCTGGGCCAGCGCTGAGGTTTACGACGTTAAAAATAGCGAACGTGTTGCCAAATCCATTCAAGTTCATGTAGAAGGCCTGGATAAAAAGGGCGCTGTTTGCTTTCAAACCTCTGTGGATTTCGATGCCCTCAGTTCCTTATCGGAAGAGCGGATATATCGGCACGGTTTTAATACCGCAGGCGAAGTATTGCTTGAAAGAGCCAATTCTTCCGATGATACCCCAAAACTTGGCAGTTAATCAGTTTAAACCCCATTTCATAGAGTGAGTCAAAAAATCATGAAACAGTTCAGGTTGATTTTAATCAGTTGGTTTTCTTGCTGTATGTTGCTTCACGCTTCGTACGCTGACGCCAAAAAGACTGAAGAGGAAACATATCAGCAGATTGTGCTCAATGAAGTGAACCGCTACCGTGCGTCACGCGGTTTAAAACCTCTCAAGCTGAATTCTTTTATCTCTCAAGTAGCGCGCCAACATAGCCTTGACATGGCAAACAAAACGATTGAATTTGGTCATAAACATTTCAATGACCGCATCAAACGCATTTACAATCACCTTGAATTCTGTGAAGCCGGGGCAGAAAATATCGCTTATTTCAAGATTCCTCCGCGAGAAGTGGTAAGGAAATGGCTAACAAGCCGCGGACATCGCAGAAATATCGAAGGGAATTATAATTTAACCGGCATAGGGATTGTGCGGACAAAAGCAGGATGGGTGTATTACACACAAATATTTTTGCGAACTGCCGACAAGAAAAATAACAAATAATTGCCAGGTCGATTATGGCTTTACTTTTTCTAACCGACATCCCATGGGATGTCAGTCAGGAAGTGAACATTATTTCTCCAAAGGATTGATGATTTGTGCCTGGCAATAGGTTTCCCGAATAAAAAACAATAAGCAAAAGGCAATGGCTAAATAAATAGGCAGTGTTGACAACCCAAAGCGATAATCCAACACGGAAAAGCTGCGGGCGCCAAGCGCGAGCCCCCCGCTCCAGCTTAAATCCAGAAGTTTGCCTACGAACGGCTCAGTCAATGCTTCACAAAGCGCATCGAAGGTATTCATGAAACCAAGCGCTGTTCCGGCCAAAAGCAAGGAGTGGGTTTCTCTGACCATCGAAAAGCAGAGAAAAAAGCAGCTGGTTCCAAACCCAAATAAAAACAATAAACAGGGCAACATATATCTCGTGATTGGGCCATACAAAATAAGCGTGATGCTGATATACGCCATCAAAGTTCCCCAAAACATTAAAGGTTTTCTTTTTTGCATATAATCAGATAACCAGCCGCTTAAAGGGCAGCCAATGGCAAAACCGACAAAAATCAGTGAAACAAGGCTTGCAGCCTGAACCGGGTTCATCCCATAAGCCTTTTCAATAAAAGAAACACCCCATAATCCGCCAAAAACAGAAACCGGGGCAAAAGCAAGGCCGCTGTAAAAGGATAATAGCCAGGTTTGCGGGCTCACAAGGATTGTTGTGAGTTTGCTGAAAGTTGTGCCTTCTTGCTTTGGCAAGCCTGCTTTTGGCTGCTTATCCTTGACGATAAGAAGAATTAAAAATGCCAGTATAAAACCTGGAACGGCTATAATTTCCAAACTTTGGCGCCAGTCAAATCGACTGATTAGATAAGATAACGGCGCCTCTCCTCCTATAGCTCCGAGCATCGCTGCGGTCATGCTAAGGCCCGCAATCAAGGCAAATCGATGTGGCGGGAACCAGATCGTTATCAGTTTAAAACAGGCAATCGCTGCAAACGCTGAGGTTAGCCCAATTAAAAATCGGCTAAATTGCGCCACAGGCAACCAATGGGCCTCTGCAAATAAGATAGTCCCCACCGCGCAGAAAAAAGCGGCACAAAAAAGAACAAGGCGGGGGCTGAACCGGTCTAAAATCAAACCCGCAGGAATCTGCATCAAAAGATAGGCATAAAAAAAACAGGCTGCCAAATGTCCAAGTCCTGCGCCGCTTAAGTCAAACGCCCTCATCAAATCCAGGCTCATGACGCTTGGAGAGACTTGTATAAAATATTTATAGAAAAAAAAGCTGGCGGCTAACAACCAGATAAGCCAGGGGTAAAACCGCTTAACTTGCAATGACATGTTCAGTTTCTCCTTAGAAGCTTGCCTTCCTCAGGAGTGCTGAAGTGATGATACTGCCGCGACTCCCGGGGAAGTGCGGTAGTGATTCAATCTTAAATCAAATTGCTGCCGCACATTGCTGAAGCAACGACGACCACCACGCTTGCGATACAATTTGATTTTATAGAAATCATAGTGTTTATAAATTTAATATAACCTTAGTGATTGTACTGAGTGAATGAACAATTTACAAGCATTTTTTTATCCGGTTACCTTTTTATGACACAACTCGAACAACCAATTGGATTGGTGGGCATAGCGCAAAAACCGGCAACGCAAATCAGCTCTGCCCTCTTTCATATGCCAGTGATGCAAATTTTTTCGCAGTAAGCGGTTTGCTTAAAAAGAAGCCTTGGCCTACATAGCATTGTTTAGACACCAGATATTCAAGCTGAGTCTCGGTTTCAATTCCTTCGGCAGCGGTATTCATCCCCAATTCATGGGCCAGTTTGATGATGGTATCAATCACTATCACCTTATCATCAAGATTATGAATATCAGCCACGAATGCCTTATCAATTTTAAGTGTTTTTATTGGCAGCGATTTAATACGTCGCAAAGAGGAATAGCCCATGCCATAATCATCGACTGAAATGCTGATTCCAAGATCCGCAATCTGGTACAGCCTGTCTATAATTTCGGTTTGATTCTTCATCAACAGGGCTTCGGTAATTTCAATGTCAAGATATTCTGCTGCGAATTGATAGCGCTTTATTATTTTTTTGAGATCAGTAAAAAAATTTTTGCTTTCAAATTGGATGGGTGAAATATTGACGGAAAAGAGCAGTTTTCGGTTATATTTTTTTTCCCAGAAGTCGGCATAGCGGCAGGTTTTATTGATAACCCAATGGCCAATATCACAAACAAGGCCTGTATTTTCAGCAATGGGAATAAACTCATATGGGGAGACTTCACCCAAAGTGGCATTGTTCCAGCGCAAAAGGATTTCAGCGCCTATGATTTCTCTTGTTAGCAGATTATATTTAGGCTGAAAGTTTAAATATAATTCATTGTTTTTTAATGCCTGACGCAAATGCGATTCTATCTCTGCCTCTCGCTTCTGGATTCTACTGAGCTCTTCGGTATAAAAGTGGTACGTGTTTTTGCCCGATTTTTTTGCGCTGTACATGGCTATATCCGCATTTTTCAATAGCGCCTCTGAAGTCGTGCCGTCGATAGGGTAAATCGCAATGCCAATGCTCACTGTCGCGGTTATCAGTTTACCGCCAACAGGATAGGCAATATTAAGGCCGTTAATGATACGCTCTGCGAGTTTTCTTGCTTCAGCCGGTGAATTCAATTTCGAGGATATCAGGGTAAACTCATCTCCGCCTATTCTTGACAGCAAGTCTCCTTTTCGCGTAAGCGCTGTCAGCTGTGCTGAGAATTTTTTTAGGAAGATATCACCTTGAATATGGCCTAATGTATCATTTATAGATTTAAAGTTGTCCACATCCATAACAAATAAGGCAAATGATCGACCGAGGCGTTCTCCCTCAGCAATCTTTTTATCCAGCAGATCCTTGAATTCACGTCGATTATAGAGATTCGTCAGCGCGTCGTGAGCCGCAATATATTTTAACTTCCCTTCGCTTATTTTTAATTTGCCCTGCGCTTCAAGCACTGCGTGGTACGAAAAGACATAATTGATAATCAAGCAGGAAAAAGGAATAAAATAGGTAACAATTTTCAGGAAATAGGCAATATGAAAAGCGCTGTCATAAGGCTTGTCGGATAAGAGCATAAAATATATAGCCATAACGATTTGGGTGACAGACATATAAAAAATGCAATTGGTAAGAATGTAAGGATGCTTTTTATAAGCTCTCGGATACAAAAATAAAACGATAAATAAGTAAATAAATAAGTAGATTAGTTCATAAGGCCTTGTTATGACAGAATATTCAAACCACATTTCCGGCAAGTTCATTCTGGATGCTGCGTAATAAATCAACGTAAAAGCAATCAGTACAATGAGCGCGCTTAAAAGAATAAATGTGCTAAGGCGCATGGTTTTCTTTTCAATCGGGCTAATAAGGAGAATTAAACCTATCACAAAGATAAGGCCGCTGATGCTGTTAGTAAAAGTCCAAATGATTGCATCGAGATTTTTTTTATCAATATCAAGAGGGGCAAAGCCATCGATGATCAAGGTATGCAATGCATCGACTGAGCCGGAGAATAGTATTGACAATCCAATGATTAATGCGACCTTATCCTGGGTTAAACGATATTGGGTAAATGCCAAAAGTACCGTGACTGCCGCTAAAGAAAAGGCTGACCACTGCAGAAGTGTTTGTCTGAAATACCCTCTTATCTGTATCTCGAGTTGTAAAGGATCAATGCTTGCAAGGTTGCTTATATGGTAGGGGAATGCGCCTGAACTCCAGCCAAAATAATGCATGGCGATCGCCGGAAGCCCCAAAACCAGAATCAAAATAAACGTAAAAAGAGGCGGTATCCGCTTTAATTTCTTTTCATCTAATATAAGTGGCGTTGTCATTTATCATGGCCATTTAAACAAATACTGCCATAGGGCAAGTATGGCATCTTTATATTCGTGGATCTTTTTCACCCCGATTTTAGAAAGATCCGCTTTAAGTAAAAAAAATTCATTTTCAATATATTAAGAAACTATTCCTGGTTGCTTTATTAGGAGTATAGACCCCAAGAGCAAGAAAAGTTAAATCATTGCTCCTCCAATAGAGCAGGCAAAATGAATTGGTCGAGAAAAGAAAAACAGCGGGCGTTTTGAGTCAGGTGCGCTTCGCAAAATCATCTTGTATCTGATACTCTTTTATAATGTGTTTCTCAATCTCCTTTATAGAGAGATGCCAGAGGTACCTTATTTTAGAGAAAATTGTGAGCGTCAAGACGCGCAAAGCTTCTTTGCACTTATCTTTTGTTGTAGCCGTTGTTGGATGATTTTAAGGAAAATGGATGATGAATGTGACAGGGAAAAAGTCAGATAAAAAAAAATCGATTCCTGAAGTACGCTGCCTTGGATCAGATGCTCCGCGGCAAAGCTGCTTCAGCCTGGATCTGGATAAAGATAACACAGAACAATTTTTTAACTTTCTGGATAAATTATTTCAAGCACAGCTTGCCAAATTCACATTGGGCATCAGTCCGGCAGCATTGGCCAGCGCCCATTTTTCATGGCTTTCACAGTTATTACAGTCCCCCGGACGCTTGCTGGAACTGAGTTTTTATCCCTTTTTACATGGCGCGGATTGCCTAAAAAGAATTCTTACCGAAGCAAAACCCGCGGGCGGAGAAGATGTCCGTTTTCATACCGAAAGCTGGCAGCTCCCTCCATGGCGGATTTGGGCAGAAGTCTTTTTGCAGATAGAAGACTGGTGGCGGCGTGCCACGGTTGGCGTATCGGGTACTCCAACCCACGTTGAACGAACAGTTTCTTTTATTGTCCGCCAATTTTTAGATGCCCTGTCTCCTTCTAATTTTGTCCTGACCAATCCTGATTTATTTCATGAAACCCTCCGCTCCGGCGGTCAAAATATCGTGCGCGGACTGGAAATTGGTATAGAAGATACCCTGGAAAAATTAAGTGGCTCCCCTCCTGCCGGCGCAGAGCATTTTATCCCCGGAAAAGACGTGGCCATCACTCCTGGCCGCGTAGTCTATCGCAATCATTTGATAGAGCTCATTCAATACGAACCAAGAACGGATGCCGTTATCCAGGAGCCTTTATTAATTATTCCGGCCTGGATCATGAAATATTATATTCTTGATCTTTCACCGCATAACTCCATGGTGAAGTGGCTGGTCGAGCAAGGCCATACCGTATTTATCATTTCCTGGCGCAATCCGGACAGTTCTTACCGCAACTTGAGTATGGATGATTATTATCGCATGGGGGCAATGGCAGCCATCAATGCGGTCTCTCAACAAATTCCCGAAGCCAAAATTCATCTGATGGGATATTGTTTAGGCGGTACCTTGGCGATGATCGCTGCTGCTGCCATGGCAAGGGAGGGGGATGAGCGCTTGAAAACCCTGACTTTACTTGCGGCTCAGGGAGACTTTACTGAGGCAGGCGAATTGATGCTTTTTATCACGGAAAGTGAAGTGGCTTTTCTGGAAAATATGATGTGGGATCAAGGGTATTTGGATACCAAGCAAATGGCAGGCTCCTTCCAAATGCTGCGCTCATATGATTTGATCTGGTCGAAAATGGTTCAGGATTACATGCATGGAACACGCAGGGGGATGATTGATTTGCTGGCCTGGAATGCCGATGCTACGCGTATGCCGTATAAAATGCATAGTGAATATCTTGAAAAGTTATTTCTAAATAATGATTTTGCCGCAGGCCGGTACACGGTTGAAGGCCATCACGTTGCGCCCGACAATATACATTTGCCTACGTTTGCTGTCAGCACGGAAAAAGATCACGTAGCGCCCTGGCCATCTGTATACAAAACCCATTTAATGATCAATGATGATATAACCTTTGTGCTCACCAAAGGCGGTCATAATGCTGGAATTGTAAGCGAGCCAGGCCACAAGGGTCGTGCATATCGCATTCGCGAACATAAAAAGCATAGCCCCTACCTTGGTCCTGAGAAATGGCTTGAAGTCGCAGAACAGCATGAAGGTTCATGGTGGCTCGCCTGGCACGACTGGCTGCTTAAGCATTCCTCCGCTCATCTGGTTGCACCAAGAGTTCCGGACAGTGCCTTACCGAAAGCCCCTGGAACTTATGTATTGCAAAAGTAAAAACATTCATCATTAATTGAATCGCCTATGAATACAAAAGATTATTACAAAATTATGGGTATCAGTCGGGACGCGACTGATACGGAAATCAAAACCGCTTATCGAAAACTTGCGCGCAAGTATCATCCGGACATAAGCCAGGAACCTAACGCAGAAGAAAAATTTAAAGAATTAGGCGAGGCATATGAAGTCTTAAAAGATCCGAAAAAACGCAAGGCATATGATCAATATATAAGAGACTGGGATTTTAGCCGAAAAGCCAACTACAGCTCAGAACGAGCAGATTGGGGTGCGGCAGAAGAGGCTTTTCATTTTGGGCCAGATTTCTTTGAATCAATTTTTGGCGCAGGTTTTCGCGAGGCGCCTACCGCTGGCGCAGATTACCATAGCAGTATTCTAATCAGTCTGGAAGACGCATACCAAGGCACTGTAAAGCAGCTGACCCTGCCAACTGCTGAAGGCGGTACCCAAACGCTTCGCGTTAAAATTCCAAAAGGAGTCAAGCCAGGTCAGAAAATCCGCTTGCCAGGCCAGGGAGCGCCCGGGAAAAGAGGAGGGAAGAAAGGGGACTTGTATCTCACCGTGCATATAGAAAAACATCCTTTATTTGACCTGAAGGAAAATGATGTTTATCTCACTTTGCCCATTACGCCCTGGGAAGCAGCGCTTGGAGCTACAGTTTCTGTACCAACCTTGGGAGGCAGGGTTGATTTAAAAATTCCCAAGGGCTCACAGGGCGGCCAGAAATTAAGATTGAAAAAACGAGGGTTACCGGGCACCACCCCTGGAGATCAATATATCATATTAAAAATTGTAATCCCGCAACCAACAACTGATACTGCGCGTGATCTCTATCGTAAGATGGCTGATGAAATGCCATTTAATCCACGTGAAAAAATAGGGATATAAAATGGATGATAAAGAAATACTGACCGGTACACTGTTAGATGAAAGCACCACAATTTCTTTTCTTGAGGTGTGCAGGCAATATCAGTTGCCGCAAGAACTGCTGTTCGAACTTATCGAGCATGGAATAATTCAAGTTCAGGGCAAAAATATAAAGCAAATGCGGTTTGATTATCGCATGTTATCCCGTATTCAATCTGCGGCGCGGCTTAAAGAAGATTTGGGCATTAACCTCCCCGGGATTGCTGTGATTTTGGATTTGCTCGAAGAACTGCAGCAAATCCGCGATGAGCTTCGTATCTTGCAGCGCCAGATTGATCACAGTTAAAAAGTCAGCACTTCATGAATAATCCAGGTTCTTCTGGCTTCTGCGCTCTTTCCTTTCTGCCATAAGAACAGCGGGGCTGAGCTGACTTGCCGCGGCGGTTGTTCTCCTTGCAGCGCTACTGCAAAGGGGTATTTTTGATTAAGCTGAATCAGCTTGGCCCAGACCAAATTGGGATCGGCATTATCGTCTAAAAGCGCCAGTTGATTATCGCGAAATAAAACTGATACTGCCTGTCCTGCAAGTTCCTTTTTCATGGCTGATTCCATTCTCCGCCAGCGCATATATTTATCGCGTTGCAACTCGGCTTGTGTTGGCCGGTTTTGAAATGCAACCCGGCCATGCGGGTTTTGCGGCATATTCACGGCGCGATGTTGTGGTTTATATGTTAAGAAATAATCACATACGGCATCTATGAGATAACGATAGCGTCCGGCACCAGCGGAACGGCTGCCTGGCGTACCATTAATATAAATGGCAAAGGCAAGAATATGTGCGTTTGCGGTGTATAAATAGCCCGATAAGCTTACAACACCCGTCATGGTTCCAGTTTTCGCTCGCAGCAATCCCTGTTGTTTGGGTTTACGGAATCTTTTTTGCAACGTACCGTCATACCCTGCAATCGGCAAGGCTGCAATAAATTCATAGGCGAGTGGAAAACGCTCATGGAGAAACTGCAGCAACTCCACGGTTTGTTGCGGGGTTAGCTGATCATAACGCGACAGCCCTGAACCATCGTTTAATACAGCACTTCCCAAGTCAATACCGGTTTGTTGCTGTAAAAATTGTTTGATACTGGTCTTTGCGTGTTCCCAGTTGGCAGGCCCGCCATGTAATTTGGCTGCGGCATGCAAATAAAGACTGTCAGCATACAAGTTATCCGAAGGTTTTAAAGCGTCCGCCAAAAGCTGGGAAACAGGTTTTGACTGATGAGTCGCCAGCAACATCGTCTTTTTTGGAGAGGAACCAAGAACCACCTCCCCATTTAGTTTGATGCGCAGTTTTGCAAGCTGTAATTTAATGATTTCTTGAGCGTAGAGCAGCGGATTGCGAATGGCAATTCCCTGCTGCACCGCCCACTGGCCTAACCCGATGCATCCACGAACGGTTAAGCGGTTATCATGGCTCATGTGGTAATCAATCCCGCAGCTTCCAGATTTCTTTTTGGTTTTTACCTGATTGTTAACAAAAAGACTTGTATTTTGATCTTTTAATTCGACTAAAGCAGGCTTCCCCGCTTGATGGGTGGGATTGATGATAACCGTTAAACGGTTTTCATCCAGTATCACAGGAGCCAGTGGCGCGCCGTAGCTGTATTTTAAATCTTCTACCATCCAGCCGGGCGCATAGGCGTTAATGAAGCGGTTTGCACTGACCAGCACCACATTGCCTTCAATCGATTTAATCCCCCAATGATTTAATTGCTCCAGCATGGAATAGATATGGTCGTGCTTTAAGGATGGATCTCCCGGCAGATGAAGGTATAGAGAGCCCTTCAAAACACCATTTTCTATTACAGCCGCATTGGTGCTTAAATGATTTTTAAAGCGATAATCCGGCCCAAGAACCATTAATGCAGCGGCTTCAGAAAACAGCTTCATATTGCTGGCAGGGATATAGGCTCTTTGGGGATTGCGGTGATATAAATTTTCGCCGGTTCTCAAGTCAACAATATCAACGCCAATATTGATGTTTGGGTCAACCTGGTTAATGAGCTTATCAATGACTTTTTGAATATTGCCGGCAAGGCATAATTTTACAGAGACAAGAAACAGCAGTAACCCCAACCAGATCCGTTGCATAAGGGAGCTCCAAGAGTAAGCTAGCATGATTAATCATACCTTAAGCCTAAACGCTCTAGAAGCCCGGATAGAGTATCATTATCATAGAATTTGATTTTAACCCAACCGCCCGCACCCCTTTCGAGTGAAATTTCCACAGGCGCGCCAATCTGCTCGGCAAGTATCGTTTGCAGGGATATAAGATCAGGATTCTTGCTGCTTTCCTTGCCTTTGGAGAGAGAAGATTTGAGTGTGCGGATTTTAGCTTCCAGTTGGCGAACAGACCAATCATGTTTTTTAAGTTCAGCCGCGATTTCCACTTGATGCTTTGGGCTTAAACCGACCAGCATACGCGCGTGCCCCAGAGACAGCTCTCTTTTTTTTAACAAATCTTGAACGGGCAGACTTAAATGCAAGAGCCTTAATATATTGGCAATATGACTTCGGGATTTGCCAACCATCATGGCTATTTCTTGCTGGCTGAAATGAAATTCGGTTAAAAGACGCTGATAAGCATTGGCTTCTTCCAACAGGTTCAGATCCTGACGCTGAATATTTTCAATTAAGGTGACAGCGGCCGCCTGCTTGTCAGTATACTGCCCAATCAAACAAGGGACTTCCCTCAAGCCCGCAAGCATAGCCGCACGCCAGCGGCGTTCGCCGGCAATGATCTCATACTTTTGTGTTGCGATTTCTCTGACCACCAGCGGCTCAATCAGCCCATGAACCCGGATGGATGCAGCAAGCTCTTTTAATGCTGTCTCATCAAAGCTTTCTCGAGGCTGGTACTGGCCGCGCTGTAGGTACTCAATGGGTAGACATTTGAACATTTGACATTTTGACTTATGGCTTTTGATAAACCCACCACCCCAGATGAAACAACATATGGGCAATCATAGCGGCAAGTATTCCATACTGCCAGAAGATCAGGCCAAACAGCAATCCCTGCCAACCATAAGCGAGCAGTAACGCATAAATCAAACGGCGGTTAAAAGCACAGCCGACAGCAACATAAACCGGCAGTTGGCTGAATGCGTAAAGAACGCTGCTCAGCAATATTGCTATCCAGACAATCATGGGATGATGCGCTTTTATAAATAAAATGCCGAAAAAAACGAGCAGATTAACCAAGCCCCAGCGCACTATGAGTTCTTCTGCGATTCCACTGTACAACATCGAGCCATCCAAGCCAACAGCAGAGCGCAATTGACTCATCGATTGATAGGTATCCTTATCCAGGAAACTGGGCAGTAACCCATAGTAAATGGCAAAAAAAATGAATAAACCGACAGCGGTGAACAGGAATAAAGGCAACAAGCTGTCTAGCAACAAAGGCCATCCGAGATCCCCAGAATCAAGGAATGTTTGAATTACAGGCGCTCCAAGGCCGGTAATTCGCGACAGCACGCTTCCTGCCATAGTCATGACAAAAATCATGAGAAGAGATTGGATGACGGCGATGCGGTTGACGCGCTTTTGCATCGAGGCTTGGGCTTTATGCAGAAGAAAATTGACCAGCCTCGGAATGGCAATGAATACCCCGGGGAGAGCCAGGCTAAATAGCACAATGATTAACGGCCAGTTCAACTGAATCATTTTTTTGCTAATACACTGTAGAAAAACCCGTCCATATTATCTTGTCCCGGCAGTATTTGCCAGCCATGACCTGTTACCATACCGAATGGAAGCTTTTGTTCTACATAAAGACAATCTTTTGTGTCTTTTACGAATTGTGCGATTTGCTCTTCATTTTCTTCAGGGATAACAGAACAAGTGGCATAGACCATTTGTCCGCCGCTTGCCAGCAAAGGCCACAGAGCGCGCAATAAATCATATTGCCGTTTGGCAACGGCTGTAATATCGGAAGCTTTTCTTAATAATTTGATATCCGGATTGCGCCTGATGACACCTGTCGCGGAGCAGGGAGCATCCAGAAGGATTCGGTCAAAATATTGGCCGTCCCACCAGGTTTCCGGTTTTACCGCGTCACCCTGAGTGACTGTCGCCTTAAGGCCTAGACGCTGTAAATTTTCACGGACCCGCTCCAGGCGCTTTTCATCAATATCCAGCGCCACAAGTTCAAGAAGCCTGGATTCTGATTCTGCGATATGGCAGGTTTTGCCGCCAGGCGCGGCACAGGCATCAAGCACGCGGAAGTGAGGCTTCAGATTCAACAGGGGGGCTGCAAGCTGGGCTGCGATGTCCTGTACCGATACCATACCCTCTGAAAATCCCGGTAATTCATTGACTTCGCAAGGTTTGCCAAGCACGATGCCGCAATCTGACCAGGGATGGGTTAAAGCCTCAATATCTTTAGCGGCAAGGTGTTTTAGATATTCAGCCTGATTGGTTTGCCTGCAATTAATACGCAAGCTCATCGGGGGATGGCTGTCATTCGCTTGCAGTATAGACTGCCAATGATTCGGCCAATCTTTGCGAAGGCGCTCCACCAGCCATGCAGGGTGATTATAACGATAGGCGTCATTTTGCAGGAGCTTTGGCTCTAATTCCCCCTGTTGTCTGCAGTAATTGCGCAAGACAGCATTAACAAGACCTCTCCCCCAAGGCTTTTTTAACAGCAAAAGCGTGTCGACTGTTTCTTTTACAACCGCATAATCAGGAATATGCAGATAGCGCAACTGGTATAGGCCAATCAGGATGCTCACCCAGATTTCCAGAGCCTTGGGACGGGTTTTTAACAAGGAGTCGGCTATTGCTTCAAGCTTGAAATAATACCTGCAAAAACCAAAGCAAATTTCCTTGACCAATGAAGAATGCTCTCTGCGTAATAGATGGTAAAGCGGCGTTTTATCTTGTAACAGTTTGCAAAGAATTTTTATTGCTTGCAGGCGGTCATTGGGCTTCATCGCAAAACCGTATCGAGCAGAGATTGGCTGCTTTGGGCATTAACCCAGTCTGAAACGCGCAAAGCCTTGCTGCCTGGAAATTGTAATTTTGTAACTGCCAATACCCCCTCGCCTGTGGCGATCTGCAGGCCTTCTTTAGTCACTGCGAGTACTTTCCCGGGGGGCTGCCGGCACGGCTCCTTCAGTGCTTCAGCCTCATAGATGCGGATGATGGCATGAGGGGCATGCGTATAAGCCACAGGCCAAGGGTTAAACGCGCGGATCTGACGTTCTATTAGAATTGCAGGCTGATTCCAGTCAATTAAAGCATCCTGCTTATTGATCTTGGGAGCATAAGTTGCCTTGGTATTATCTTGGGGTATGGGCTTAACCCTCTGCTCTGCCAGCGCTTCCAAAGTGCGTAATAAGGGGATTACTGCAAGGCTGGCCAGGCGGTCATGCAGGCTGCCCGCGGTTTCAGTTGGCTTGATGGTATATTCGGCCTGCATCAACATGTCCCCCGTATCCATGCCTGCATCCATTTGCATGACAGTGATTCCTGTTTGCTCATCTCCATGCAAGATAGCATGTTGAATTGGCGAAGCTCCGCGCCAGCGCGGAAGCAAGGAGGCATGGACGTTAATGCACCCAAACTGCGGCACATCAAGAACGGCTTTCGGAAGAATCAATCCATAAGCTATAACCACCATGACATCGGGTTTAAGCTGCCTTAATTCATCTACCGTTTCGGGATCCCTGAAATTCAAAGGTTGATATATGGCTAACTGATGGGCAAGCGCCCATTCTTTTACAGGGGATGCGGTGAGCAACCGTCCTCGCCCGGCCGGTCTGTCCGGTTGGGTATATACTGCCAGCAGTTGATGTTTAGTCGCCGCGAGCGCCTTGAGGCTCGGCAAAGCAAATTCCGGAGTGCCGGCAAATACGATTCGTAACGGGTTCATGATTTACGGAGTTGATTGCGTTTGAATTTATCCAGTTTTCTTCTGACCATGGCCCGTTTAATCGGCGAAAGCAAATCAATAAACAATTTTCCATTGAGATGATCTATTTCATGTTGAAAACATTCCCCTAAAAGGCCTTCTGCTGTCATTTCATAGAATTTTCCATATCGATCCTGGGCACGAATTGTCACTTTTTTGGCACGGATGACCTTGTCATAGGCGCCCGGCACAGACAGGCAACCCTCCTGATATTCTTCCTTGCCTTCAGAAGCAATGATTTCAGGATTTGCCAAAACCAGCTGTTGCGTCTTATCGCCTATCACATCAACCACAGACAAGCGCAAATTAATACCTATTTGAGGAGCGGCAAGCCCAACCCCTTTTGCCTCATACATGGTATCAAACATATCCTCGATGAGCTTTTGCAGTCCATCACCAAAATCTTCTACTTTTTTGGAAACCCGCCGCAATCTTGGATCGGGAAGATAGATAATCTTGCGTATTGCCATCATTAAACTGGTTTAAAAAGACTAAATGCGTGGTATTATCGCTAATATACCATATTGTCGCAAGTAAAGCGCAGGCCTCCAGGGTAAACGTTTCTATAAGCGCATTGTTGAATCAAAATACCTACGCTCCGCGCTTTATGCGCAAAATCCAGTTTCGATTTTTTTTCAAGATCGTCTGGATACCGCGCATAAAACAAGGCACGTGGGCAAAAAACCTTAATAATGTTCAAATGTTAGATGCGTTTACCTGCGAGACCTCGATAAATTGGGCAGACTTCGTGCGGGGCTGACAACCCGTATCTAGTCATTTTTTGATTGATTGTCATGAAGCCATAAATACAAGGATGGTCGCATGCGCTACATGCTGTTTGTTATTTGCCTCGTTATTTCATTCACGGCAGAGGCCGTATTGCTCAAAGCAGACGCGCCTTCGCGTTATGTGGTTCAACCAGGCGACACCCTTTGGGAAATCGCCAGCCGCTATCTGGCACACCCCTGGGAATGGAAGACGCTCTGGCATGCCAACCCCCACATTAAAAATCCAAACCGCCTCTACCCAGGCGCAGTACTGGAATTGCACTATTACCAACAGAATCCCTATTTACAGGTGCTCTCAAACGGAACCATCAAATTATCTCCCTACATGCGCCCCATGCCGCTTGAAGACCCTATTCCGCCCATTCCTTTAGCCGATATCCGCCCCTTTTTGGATGCTTCATTGGTGCTCGATAAAGACAGCTTGCAAAATGCCCCGTATATCATTGCATTCACAACCGAGCATTTGCTGGGCAGCCAGGGAGATAAAGCGTATGTGAAAAATCTGTGCCCGCCTCCCCCGCCGCCTGGCACAACATTTGCCTATGCCATTTATCGTCCCTGCGGCGAGTACATTCATCCTGAAACCAAGTGTTTTTTAGGCTACAAAGTAACATTGGTAGGCTATGCGGAATTATTGCAAGGAGGAGACCCCGCAACCATTGTGCTTACCGACATCATACAGGGAACGAGGCTCAGGGATCGCGTCGTGCCTCGTAATTATCCTGAGTTTAACCTGTTTTTTGAGCCCAAAACGCCTTCTGCGCGCGTCAAGGGAGACATCATCGATTTGCCGGGTGATTATTCACAAGGCGGTGTGGGGCTCGTCGTCGTAATCGATAAAGGCAAAACAGCTGGCCTGCAGCCGGGTGATGTGCTTGGCGTTTATAGCCGCCCTGTCAGCGTTCCTGACGGCAAATGTCCGCCGAACTGCATCACGCTCCCGCCTGAGAGAATTGGAGAAGTTATGGTATTTCGCACATTCACCAACACGAGTTTTGCCCTGGTTGTCCGTTCAATCCGGGCCATTGAAATTTTAGATACAGTAACCAATCCATGAATAACAAATATTATCTTCTGGCCTTAAATCACCTGCAGCAGGTCGGCCCCCGCACCATTCAAAAAATGCTGAATCAGTGGCCTGAGTTGGCAGAAATGTTTCGATCATCAAAACAGGCGCTGATTGCTGCAGGCTTGACTGAGAAAATAGCGCATGCCATAAAAACATTTGACTTTACAAAAGTTGAGCGTGATTTTCGCTGGCAGGAATCTGTTGGACATCATTTATTAAGCTGGGCTGATGAAACCTATCCCAGGTTATTGCGCGAAATATATGATGCCCCTCCTGTATTGTATGCGGCAGGAGATCTTGCCGCTTTAGAGCATACTGCAGCGGCTATGGTAGGTACGCGTAACCCGTCAGCAACCGGCATGGAGACTGCGTGGCGCTTTGCTTACGAGCTGGCAAGCAAACAAATTGCAATTGTCAGCGGGCTTGCGTTAGGTATTGATACCAAAGCCCATGAAGGCTGCCTTGCGGCCAAAGGCAAAACCATTGCCGTGATGGCAACCGGAATAGACCATATTTATCCTAGGCAGAATCAAAAACTTGCGGAGTCAATTATTGCTCATGGCTTGTTATGTACAGAATTCCCGCTAGGGACTGCGCCAATAGCTGGACATTTCCCCCGGAGAAATCGTATAATAAGCGGTTTATCATTGATCACATTGGTTGTTGAGGCAGCAATTCGCAGTGGCTCTTTAATTACAGCACGCTTGGCTCTTGAGCAAAATAGAGACGTTCTGGCTATTCCCGGTTCCATCTATAACCCCAAAGCAAGAGGATGTCATTATTTGCTGCAGCAAGGAGCTAAATTGGTTACCAGCTCTGAAGATGTATTAGCGGAATTGGGGCTTGATTACTCACAAGAGAGGGCAAAGGATTTAAATGCTTTTCTTGCATGTGAGAATGAAAACCTAGTAAAGTGCATAGGTTTTGAAGCGACTACCATAGATCAAATTTCAGAAAGAAGCGGCTTTACCATCGATAAAGTCGTGTGTGAATTGGCTGAGCTTGAAATAAAAGGCATTGTGAAGGCAGTACCCGGCGGTTATATGAGGTGTGGATTATGAAAGATAGCTTGTTTGAAATGCTGTTGAACTTGTTTGAAAAAACATTGATAAAACTTAAAGAAAGCCAGGTAACCAGCAATGAAACCAGTGCTGATGCAGAAAAAAAAGACACGCAATCTTCCCTTCTGGGAGTTGGGCAAGAAACATTAACGCCGGAATTTATTCAATCTTCCCATCCAAAATCCATGCGTATTTTTACCTATACGGAACAAATGAAATTTACAAAGGCAAGCTATCAATTTCTAATGCGCCTTCTGGTATGGAAGATCATTCATCCTGATACAATGGAATTGATCATCAATCAACTGCTTTTATCTGATTCGCGTATTATCACGCTTGAAGAAACCAAATGGGCGGTGCGCGATACCTTGGCTGATTCGCTTGATGCCAAACAGCTTGCTTTTCTTGACCTCGTGCTCTATCAAAAAGAAGAAGCATATCCAAAACATTAAAGCATTGTTGAATCAATTTGAGCTTGAAACGCTGAATACAAGGTGAGGTTAATGGGCAAGCACTTGGTTATTGTTGAATCGCCGGCAAAGGCTAAAACCATTCAAAAATACCTGGGTAAAGACTATGATGTGCTTGCATCTTATGGTCATGTAAGAGATCTGCCGCCCAAAAAAGGTTCTGTTGATCCTCTTCATGATTTTTCCATGACCTATAGCCCAATTGAAAAAAATATCCGCCACATTGACAGCATTGCCAAAGCATTGAAAAAATCGGACTCGCTGCTTTTGGCCACTGACCCTGATAGAGAGGGTGAGGCTATTTCCTGGCATGTTTACGAATTAATGAAGGAACGCAATCTTTTAAAGGATAAAGAAGTTCATCGAATTTTTTTCAATGAAATCACGAAATCAGCTATTCAGGACGCCATCGCAAATCCGCGTGAAATTTCCATGGATCTGGTGAATGCCCAGCAAGCTCGGCGCGCGCTTGATTACCTGGTCGGTTTTAATCTCTCCCCTCTTCTATGGAAAAAGGTAAGAAGGGGCCTATCCGCCGGAAGAGTTCAGAGCCCTGCGCTTCGCCTCATTGTTGAGCGGGAAGAAGAAATTGAACGCTTTGTTCCGCAGGAATATTGGCGAATTATAGCAGAGTGCCTTTACGAAAAGGCCCAGTTTGAAGCACGGTTAACTTATTATCAGGATGAGAAGCTGCAACAGTTTAGCATTAATCATGAAACCCAAGCCCTGAAAATAAAAGAAGATCTGATACAGGAAGCCCAAGGCTTTCTCCTCGTTAAAAGCATCGATAAAAAACAAAGAAAACGCAATCCCGCGGCGCCATTTATCACATCCACCCTACAGCAGGAAGCGGCCAGAAAGCTTGGCTTTACCGCCCGCAAAACCATGATGGTCGCACAGCAGCTCTATGAGGGTATCGATATCGGCACAGGGACAGTAGGCCTTATCACGTATATGCGTACAGACTCTGTGAATCTTGCAGTAGAAGCCCTGAATGAAATTCGGGAATACATTAAAGAACAGTATGGGGCAAAGAATTGTCCCAAAGAACCAAGAATCTATAAAACCAAATCGAAAAACGCCCAGGAAGCGCATGAAGCAATTCGCCCTACTTCCATAAAGCGCACGCCTGAACAGATCCAAAATGCCCTAACCGCTGATCAAGCAAAACTCTATAAGCTTATCTGGACTCGAACAGTTGCTTCGCAAATGGCTGAAGCGCTCATAGATACAGTCACGGTTGATTTTTCCTGCGGCGAGCACCATACTTTCCGCGCCAATGGTTCAACTGTGGTTTTTCAGGGATTCCTCAGCGTTTATGAAGAAGGGCGGGACGATTCCAAAGAAGAAGAACAAGCTGCATTATTGCCTGCCTTTGCCATAGGAGATAAAGTGGCTCTATTGGATGTGAAAGCCAATCAACATTTTACTGAACCTCCGCCCCGATATTCTGAAGCGTCTTTAGTGAAAGCCCTGGAGGAGTTTGACATTGGCCGTCCATCCACCTATGCAACCATTATTCATACCCTGCAGCAGCGGGAATATGTGGTTGTAGAAAAAAAACGCTTTTATCCTACAGATGTTGGCCGCATAGTGAGCCATTTCTTGACTGGCTATTTTACTCGTTATGTTGATTATAAATTTACCGCTCAACTTGAAGATACTCTAGATGCCATAGCACGCGGAGAAAAAGATTGGATCCCTGTGCTTAAAGATTTCTGGAAGCCGTTTATTGAAAAAATCGAATCCGTTGACAAGCAAGTACAGCGCAAAGATGTCACGACAGAAATACTTGCTGAACCCTGCCCAAAATGCGGCAAGCAACTGGCAATCCGTCTTGGGAAACGGGGACGCTTTATCGGCTGTACCGGCTACCCTGAATGTGACTATACCCAGGATTTAAAGACGCAAGGCGGCGAAAAACCTGAGCCAGATGTGCTTGAAGATCGCACCTGCCCTGAATGCGGCGGTGCCTTGCATATCAAAACCGGTCCATACGGCCGCTTCATTGGGTGCAGCAATTATCCCAACTGCAGGCACATCGAACCATTGGAGAAACCCGCAGATACAGGCGTTGAGTGCCCCAAGTGCCGGCAAGCAAATCTTTTAAAGAGAAAATCCCGCAAAGGCAAAATATTTTATTCCTGTGCCAATTACCCAAAATGCGATTATGCATTATGGAATGAACCCATAGCAAAACCCTGCCCTAAATGTGCATGGCCTGTGCTGACCATTAAAGAATCCAAACGTATGGGGAGGCAAGTTATTTGTCCGCACGAAGGATGTGGCTACAAAGAGGCCACGGAAACAGAATAAGGGTGGCGCTCAATCCTCCATATTCTCGCGCCAGATAATATCCAGGCCAAAATTTTTTAGCGCATCAAGATATTCCTGCAAACTAACCAAACCAACACAAGCCATTGCGCCTCGTGTTGACAGGTTTTCATGGGTGAGTTTTTTTGCGAGGAGCACGGCGGGCATACAGGGAATGTATAATCCGTCCCCTTTTTCTGCGTATAGATCAAATTGAATTTTTTTCTCAATCCCTTCAGCATTCTTTCCCTGTAACAACATATAAAAGCCTGTGTTGTTGTGGCCGAATACATCAAACCAACGCGAAAACTTCAATAAGAAAGAGGCAAATCGATCCAGAGAAGGAAGGAGGTTCAAGCGCACGAACCAGGACAGAAAGTACAATCCCAAATGTAAAACTTTAAGTTCCAGCCCCGCCTGAAACTTAATATTTTTTAACCGAGGATAACATTTGGGAAATAAATCCAAATCAGGAATATCGCAATTTCCGAGAAGCCGCCTGTTTAAATGCCAAAATTTTTTGAGTCTAAGCCCCTGCCAACCATAGATAACTTTTTTTTCTCCATGTTTTAAAGTAAAAAACGGCTTGCCAGCGTAACTTAAAACACCTGCTGTGGTCGCCAAGCCCTGGTTGGTTAATTGTGCTGTTGCAATAGCATATTCTATTGATTCAAGTCTATAAAATTGAGGAAGATAATGCTCAATGATTGCGGAGGATAAACCCGGCACTGAGCTTGCGCCACTTACAAGCAGAAGATTGTTTGCTTTTGCTTTTATATCTAACTGCTCAATATTGGCCACATAGTCTCTGGCATCCGCCAGATCGATATAATGACAACCATTTTTTATACAGGCTTCAGGGACTTGATAACCTTGCTTTTGAAACGGTCCGGAAGTATGAATAACCACATCAGGCGACATTTCTTCCAACACCTGGTTTAAATTGTGTTGAATATCACAGTACACTGTTTCTGGAAAATGAACTGAATTTAATCTTCTTGCCAAATCCTTTGCCTTTCCAATATGACGGCCTGCAAGAATTAGCTGGATGGCTTCATCTCTTGCCAGGCACTTTGCGATGAAGCGGCCAAAATTTCCATAGCCACCCAGAATTAAAATTCTTTTTATCATGAAGGTTTATTCACCATAAGATAAAAAATAACCAGCAAAGATAAAAAAGCTGGCCAGCCAAGCATAAACCAAAGATTAAACAGCTGATGATAACGCCCTGGAAGCTTATAGTTTTGTTCAATGCATAATTTAAGAATACGCTTAAGCTCAATTTGTAACCACACTACTGGCAACCAGCAAGCCCCGGCGATAATATATAAGATATAGGTTAACATCAGCCAGGACGCACTCCAGGAATATCCCGCATACCAGACCATCCAGAAACCAGTGAGCGGCTGGATAATGACTGCAGGCAGAGTAAACACCAAATCAGCGGTTACCGTATAGCGGGCAGCAAAATATTTTTCATGTAAATTGGCGCTGAATTTTGAGCAAAACATGAAAAAAGCGATTGCAAGTCCCGAACCAAACAAGATGGTTGAGCTGATTATATGAATGACTTTCACAATAAAATAGGCAGTCATCTCTCTTAACACCGAGTGAGTAAGTTGGTTCAATTACGATAATAAGCGGGGTTTATTCAAACTCGAATGCCTTATATCAAAAAATAGACTGAACACGCTTCGTCAGAACAAATTGTTATCAAAATATGGTTATGTTGTGCTCAGTGCCAATTCTATATTCCTTGGGTTTTAACCATTGCAGAACCACACCATATAAGGGAATAAAAGAAAGCAACGATATGCACAATTTAAATCCCAAATCGACCAAGGCTATTTCTATCCAGTGCGCAGCAAAAAAAGGATGACTGGAATGATAAAAAGCTGCAGCGAAAAACCAAATAGTATCCAAAGTGTTGCCAGCCAGGCTCGATGCTGTAGGAGCAATCCACCAGGTTTGATGATTTCTTAAGCTTTGGAAAATATAAATATCCAGCCATTGCCCAAGAATGTAGGCGCTGAAACTGGCAAATGCCACCCTGAAGGCCAACTCATTCCAAGAAAACAGTGTAATTGATGCGGAATCAGAATAAAAATTGGCCATAAAATAGGACATCAGTAGTCCAGGAAACATGGCTAAAAGAACGGTTCGCCTTGCCGTTGTTTCATCTTTAAGACGCACAGTCAGGTCAGTGATGATAAAAATTAATGGATAAGTAAATACCCCCCAAGTCGAATGAATGCCCAAAAACATAAAGGGAAATTGAACCGTAATATTCGTTACCGCAATTATAAGAACATGCAATAGCGCAAGTGAGAGCATGAGCTGATCTAAAAGAAGAGTTCAAAAAATGTCTTTTATTATACCAGAATGGAAACCGCCGATGCTACCTGAACAATCAACTGCCCCTCTGTTGGCAGCAAATAGAATTGTCCGGTTTTTGTAGCACATAAACTGTCCGCTTTTATATAACAGATATGCATACTAATATTCAAGCAATCTGACAAAAAGCGAAGCGGTTTACACTTTTTGTTTAATAAATAAAATTTGCTATTAAGTCTGTGGACCCACGTGGGTAATGGGGTCAACTTGGTTTTTAAGTTGTCCCCATTATCCATGTAGTCCACAGACGGTTTTTATGCTGCAACATACTCCTGCTGTTTAAGAGGCATTTTTAAAATACCTTTGCTATCATATTCTGCGAGCTTGCGGGGGCCATAGAAAATCGCTAAATCGCCGCTGATGTAACGATGAATCTTAACCCTCGCTCTCATGTAATGGCATCGCTGGTTGTCCTTAGGGATTTGCAATGACAATCGCTTGAATGAGACACAATTGTCTTTTCCTACGACACGCTCATGTTTCTCGCACAAAATATCATCCAATGCTATGAGGCTATTCCAAGGCACAAATGCTGATTCCTTACAAAGCGGGTTTACCGTAAATTCTCGATTAAAAGCAGGCATATAAACTTCTTTTAAATACTTATTGGCAGCATTTATTTCGGTAATCCCATGCAGCGCGAGCTCCTTTGGCAAACGACCTTGATGCGTTCGAAATTGTCTCTCACAGCGTCCTCTTGCTTCGGGGGAATAAGCTGGAATCATTTCGATACCTAATTGACGCATTGCTCGTCTGAATTGAGTATATTGAGTTTTATCAACACGTTTGTCCGCTTCTGGTGTATACCAATAATGACTTCCCCTATCCGTGTATAAAGAGCAGAACAATCCCTTCTTTTCGATAGTTTCTCTTACCCCTTTAAAACTACTATCTGTGCCTTCCTCTAAAATAAAAAACATTGAATAATGCTCTGATGTAGCATCATCAAATGTAATAATTAAATCCCATTCTTTACCAGGGACCCATTGATGAGAGCTACCATCCTGATGCAACATCATTCCCGCCATTGCTGTTCTTTCCCTACGTTTTCCATGCGGGCCTCGCTTTGATTCTTTCGCAACTAAGCCTTCTTTCTGCAAAACATTTTTTACCCAACTATAACTTCGAGTCCCTCGATGTTCACGGCAGTAAAATCCATAAAAATGGTTAACATTCCAACCCAAATAATGATTGCGATATAAGTCAACTATCCGAGTTATTTCATCAACCGGGGCTCGTTTATGGGAAATCTGAGAAATTCTCAAGTCTGCCAAGCCTTGCATCCCTTCAGCTTCAAAGCTTGAAATGTAGCGTCTAAATGTCCTGTCGCATACTCCCAGTGCCCTCGCGGCCTCTTCTTGGGTTAGTCTCTTTCCTTTCCACTCTTTATACAAATTTTCAAACCGATACATCAATAGCTCCTGTAGCAATTTTGTCCGACTCATCTATACCTCCTTGTTTACAAGAAAATATTAGAAAAACCGGACAATTCACGTGCTACAGATCCGGACAATTTATTTGTCACCTACACACCTACACTGCCCCTCTTGTAATCAGTGCACAAAAACTGTAAAATGTACAAAATTTGCCGCATAAGATCATTTGAGTGGCAATGGTGGCTGGGTTATTCAATGGATTGAAGTTGTACCATTGGAGCGTTTATGGCTAAAGAAACTCATTTAAACGATATTTTTACTTTTCTTAGCGACAAGAAAAAACCTTCTTCGCCTCACCACTTTTTATTTTTCTTAGGCACAGATACGGTATTCACCAAAAGGCCGGTTAGCGTAGACAGATCTTATGAAAATGGCGAAACCATTTCCTACACGGCACAAGTCATCACGACCCTCCTAAATGAAACGCCGAAGCCGAGTTTTGCCCTTTCGAGCTACACAAAAGGGGAAATAACCAAGTTAAAAAAAATAGCCGGAAGCGTTAATCAAAAAATTAATAGTCTTGATCCAGAAAAAGACGACTATAAAAAGGTTGCATTCGATGAACGTGAAATTCAAGCTATCCAGGAAAAACTAAAGGGGGAAAAATCGAAGGATGCTCTCAGTTTAGTTTCAAAATTTAATGCCGATCCCCTATCCTATTCTTCAGAATCTGTAGATGTTTTAAACGGCCCCACAACTTTCGGCGCAGAAGTCGGCCAAAGAATTGCCCAGGGTGTTTTCCTCGCCTTGCGTGCTGTAGCAAGCGGGAAAGAAACCCTTGAAATTCTCGCCCACAGCCGGGGAGCGGTGGAGGCAATGCTTGTTATCCATGAGCTTCAAAGAATCAAAGAAGCTTTAGAGAAAGAGCCCGATAAATCTTTGTATGACATCCTGA
>NZ_LNYK01000007.1:0-7943 GCF_001467825.1 Legionella londiniensis | reverse complement strand
CCCCCTGCAAATATACAAAGGCCGCCATAAAAGAATTTTTTAAAAACCAAACAACAGAATCTGACAATAAAGAGGCTCGTCAGCTTTTATTGAAAAAACTTAAAGAGCTGAAAATTAATCCTTTTCTCATCGATCCTGTCCCAGGCGGAAGCAGGTTTGGTCTTCCAGGGGCCTGGCATGACTCACGTTTTTACAAGAAATTACCCTGTCATGTTGAACAAATATGCATGCGCGATGAACGCACATCCTGTTTTGAAACTATCGTAGCTGAAGGCATTCAGCCTACTGTCATTCCGGGGCATCATGGCACAGCCAGCGGTAATTTGTACACGCAGCAATTACAAGATATCGATAAAAATATTCAGAACCGCGATACCAGTACGGTACAAAAACTTGTCCTCTATAAGATTTTCCACTTTTTTCACCAAGCAACAAATAAAGAGATATTTCAGTCAGGACGAGAATCACTCAATCTTGAACATAAAACACTTGATCAAATTACCAATCAATTTTTAAAAGAGCAAGACAAAGAACGTGATAACTCTTTGATAAACCTTTATCTTGATGTGAATAAAAATGACGAAGCATTTCGAAGTCTGACTAAGCATGGCTATCCATATCTTGATTATTTAGGCTTACAAGAAATTGAAGGCCAGCGTATTATCCGCTACCGAGGCCATAACGACACCAGCATGGCAACCATTGCCCCTTCTTTAAAAGGTGGTTTTGTCAATACTGAACATGCCATGCTATATCTCAAAAAGTATATTGATTTTGACGAAAATGCCAGCACCACGCCTGATCAACTGGTCATGAGCATTGCCAAAGCGCTGAATGACCTCAAAGAAGACATGATTAAAGGTCTCGCTCTAAAAGAGGAAAACAATAGTCTCAGCGGGAGTTTTATTGTCGTTAGTCAAGAAGAGAAGAAATCCTGCCTGCGTGAATTGGTTTCCACAGAAGATGGCCAAAAACTCTTTTTTCAGGGCTTGTCCTTTCTCGTCAATACCATCAGCCAAAAATATCTGCGTAACCATCTAAGCACGGAAGAAAGAGGCCAATTAAAAGAAGCCATCAAGGAGCCGTTTAAAATACTTAAAGAAATCAAAGCCAATAATGATTTATCCCCCCAAGATAAAAAAGTTTTTAATGAATGCGAAAAAATTCTGATTGAAAATGCTCAAAGCACGCTGGAAGCATATGCTCGCTCTCTTACCGAATCAACAGACAGGCTGAATCGAGAAGTCAATGTATATTTAACTATTGATGAAAAATTCAAAGAAGCCTTTCAGGCAGTCCAGGAACAGTTAAGCCAGAAGCAAGAGAAAAATCCAGCGGTAAAACTTATTTGTGAGCGTCTTGGATTAGCGCAAAATGAATCCGTGAATACCATTCACCAAGCGCTGACTCAAGAAATTGAGAATATGAAGGCAAATGAATCCGTTAAAACGGAGCATATGCAAGAGCTGAGCTCGCTCTTGAATCCTCTCAACACTTATTTTGAGCTGTATCAGCAGAATTCGCTTGAATATATCCAGGAAATTGCAAAACTTTATGAAGCAAATTTAGGATTGGCTGCTGCTTATCCAGAGTTGAAAGAAACCCTGGACAATAATCCATTAATAATTGACCCAGACTTGCTCCGTAAAAATGGCGCTTATCTTTTGCAATTGGCAGGAAAAATTTTAAAAGAAAAACAGTTTGACTTAAAAATCAGGCCGGAAAACATCAGCGAATCTTTTTTCGAAAAAGCGAGGAAGCAAGCCATAGCCCAGGGTGCTGAAGATCCTGAGAAAAAAGAATTGCTCGCTGAAAAAAATGACCTTCAAAGCAAGCTGGAAGAAGAGAAGATACTAACGGAGCAACAAAAAAAAGAGATTGAAGAAAAAAAGCAAGCAGTTCAATCCTTAACCCAGGAAAAACAGTCCCTCGAAGATGCCAATCAAAAGCTCAAAAAGCAGGCAGCCGATCCACGCGAATCCAAAGCAAACCTTGTGATACAGGAAAAACTTATCCCGGCAACTCTACAGTATCTTCAGCATTTATGGGAAAAAGCGAAAAAATACAATCCCGGGATTAATACAACTTCTCTTGAAGTTTTGCCTGACGCTCAAGGCTTATCAGAGGACAATACCAGGGCTTATAAGCTGGTCAAGCAAAAACATGATCTGGTATTAGGTATGTACAATGAATTACAGAATCAAGACAAATCGCCTCTGGAAAAAATAACTCAATTTAAAACTTCACTTAACCAGGCAAACGCCGCTTTAAAACAACATCGGGATTCTGCCTGGATAACCTTCAGCAAAACCTGCCTTGCAGCCATTGCAATAATCATCACCGGTATTGTGCCAGGTCTTGTGGCGTTGGGAATTTACTCCATGAAAACAGGCCAGTCCCCGTTATTATTCAGCCAGAGCAAGGGGCATCATTATATTAACGAATGCCTGCATGATCTGAAAACAGCACCCCAAGCCTGAAATTAACTGAGTGCCTGGTAGTGCTGCTGCATTTCAGGCATCAAATTTTGTAATCGCTGAATAGCCTCCAGCGTATTGTGCGCTTCTTCGAGGTTTCCGGATGCATGATTGTAATTCAGCCATAAAAGCCAACTGTGAAAACAAAGCTGCCAGAGTTGCTCATCTGCGTCAGGCAAATCTCCCGCCCCCTGGCGATAACCAAGGAGTGTTGCCCTAAAACAATCTGCTTTAAATTCGCTGCCCGCGATACCCGCGCAATTGACCGCAAGGCCGATTAAATCCACAAAGGGATGAATCAAACCGCAGCTTTCCCAGTCTACGAGCCGCGGCATGTCATGCTCATCCCACAACACATTACGCCTGTGAAAATCACGATGGCTGACCACCCACAAATCCCGTTGATAATGATGGTGCTGATTGCAGCCTGTAATCAGCTGTTTAATAAAATGCGGATAGTCCAAATTTGACTTGATTTCTGGAAACGGTTTTGCATTTTTTTTAGGAAGCGGCAACGCATGCATGGCAGCCAGCAAGCAGCCCAGGCGCGAAGCGTGGAGAGGCTGCCATCGCTTAAGCACCCGACCCCTGCAATAGGGCATTAATATAAGCCATTCGCGAGATAAGGGTACTATCACGCCACCATGCGACCAGCGTACCGCTGTCACAGTCGCTTTAAGTCCCTGCGCAATGATGGCCGAAACCACTTCTGAAAACTCGATATCCCGCTTCCGTCTCTGACCTAGCCAAGTCTCTTTTTTAATTTGCTTGCTCACCCACAGGCTGCCATCTTCAAACTGGAGCAACCGGCATGAAGGATGATACTTAAGAAGCGGTTGCTCGAGGCGGATTGATTGCTGAAAAAAAGACTCATAAAACGCCAGAATATTCACATCTATCGCTTCATCACCCATGGATCAGCTGTTCGATGTAACGTCTGCATGTCAGAGGACGGTGAATATAGTTAATCATTTGCCTTGTGCCGCCAGTGCCAGTGATCACCAGCGATCCATAGCGAAATAAACTGCCTAATAAGCTTTGGCGTATATCAATACTTTCAATTTTACTAATGGGTATATCGACAGTTTGCCTGACAAGGATACCGGTGCGCAAAATGACCTGATTTTTCTTAATGGTCAAAGATGAAAATTGATAGGTCAGCCCAACAAGCACCAACCAGGTTACGGCAACCAGGGACAATATAAGCGACGCTTCATAAAAAACAGGGTAATTCAAACCGATATAGACCGATACACACAAAAATATAAAAGGCCAGAAAAAAAGGACCCAGTGCAGGCGGGCGCAATAGACGATATTATTATCGGTCATTGATAAACCTTGGTTTCAAGTTTAAAATCTACAATCATTTTATGCAGCTGCCGCCTTTCAGTCAAAATCCTGGCGTATGGCAAGATATGTTGAGCAAGCAGCTACCATTTTATATCATATTCTGCGAAACTCATATTGCTATTTATATGCCGACAGAAACCTGTTAACAATACTCCTTACATAAGCCGTATGTGAAATCTGACACAATTATAGCATTTGGAACTATTATGCGCCGCATCAACCGCTGTTTGAATCCCAGGCTGGCTGATATTTGTCAAAATGCCTTATATCTTGACGAATTAAATCAAAAGGTCTTGCAATTCTTACCTGAATCCTTCCGTGCGCAAGTCAAGGTAGGGAGCTATAACAAGGGAAAACTGGTATTAATCGCATCTAATCAGGAATGGGCCTCCCAACTGCGCTATATCTTGCCAGAATTACGGGATAAACTCAGGGTTGATGGTAAAATTTACCATTTAACCACTATTCAACTAAAGCTTGATGCCGAACCATCCTCTCCATTACCCAAACAAAAACCGACTACAATCATTTCGGACAAAGCAAGGCAAACAATAGAAATATTAGGCAGGCAATGCACTTATAAACCGCTGCAAGACGCATTAATGCGCCTTGCAGGCTACAAAGACAAGTCTTAATTATATACTTCTAGATAAATTATGCAGATGCTTCCATGGGAAGCAGATCGGGCTGAAACAAAAAATGGTAATTTTCTGCGTCAAAATAAGTATACTCCCAGGCATCTTCATGCAGCATTAAGGCGCGCAATAGCTTGTTATTTAATTCATGACCTGATTTATACCCTTCAAAAGCGCCAATTAACCCTGAACCTAACAGGTAAAGATCGCCAATTGCATCCAAAACCTTATGCTTGACAAATTCATCTTCAAAGCGCAAGCCATCTTCATTAAGAACACGATAATTGTCTACCACAATGGCATTATCAAGGCTGCCGCCTTTGGCCAGGTCATTTTCACGAAGCTTTTCATAATCGGAAAGGAATCCAAATGTTCTTGCCCTGCAAACTTCCTTGACATAGGAGGTAGTCGAAAAATCAAATGTGGCTGTCTGCGGTTTATCGTTAAATACTGGATGTTCAAAATCAATGGTAAAAGAAACGCGGTAGCCATTAAATGGAAGAAACTGGACATACTTGCCATTTTCTTCAATCCGAATTGGCTTTAAAATTCGAATAAAGCGCTTTGCCGCGCTCTGTTCGCGAATTCCAGCTGATTGAATCAGAAACACAAATGGGGCAGCGCTGCCATCCATGATTGGGATTTCAGGTGAATTGATATCAACATAAGCATTATCGATCCCCAAGCCAGCAAACGCGGAGAGCAGATGCTCAACAGTCGCCACCTTGACTCCATTATGCTGCAAGGAAGTACAAAGTGTTGTATCGCAAACATTTTCATAGGAAGCTGGTATTTCTACGGCTGGAGAAAGATCGATGCGGCGAAATACGATGCCTGTATTAATCGGCGCTGGTCGTAAGGTAAGCAGAACCTTATCACCGGAATGCAATCCAACACCAGTGGCCTGAATCACCTTTTTAGGAGTTCTTTGTTTAATCATTCAGTGTGCGCCTATAAGCTAAACTCTTTTTTATACGTAAACCTCCGAATATTATCAATAATTTATTGATTAGTCTAATTTTTTTCAAAAAAACCCAATAATATGGGCAAAATAAAAACAACTTAGGCAAATAAAAAACAATGATGCATGCTGCAAACCCAAGAGATCTTTCCTCTGCCGAGGATTAGGAAATGAATGAGCAGTTATGCACCCTGATACATCAATTGCTTAAGTCTTGCCCATAAGCTGGCATTTGGAAATTACCTAAAAAAATAGGCCTGCTTAACTTTCTTCCTGTCTTCGCAAAAAGGCAGGGATATCCAAATAGTCGGCATCTGGCATGCTTTCGCTTGCCTGCTTGGCCTGATGGGCTGTGGCTGCCTGTTTTCGTATTACCGCAGGCCGCTCAAGTTGCTCATAATCCAAAGTGCCGTCCCCTCTTCTGGTTTCAACCAAACGGGCTTTGCCGCTTGCGGGATTATTCGCGGGTTGCCTGTGCCGCGTGTCGCCTAGCCCTGTGACAATTACCGTGACACGCATTTCCTCTGTCATCTCAGGATCAATGACCGTGCCCACAACCACCGTTGCATCATCAGAAATGAATCCTTTAATAACATCACCCACCTCCTCAAACTCACCGATTGACATATCAAGGCCTGCAGTAATATTAACCAGTATGCCGCGAGCTCCGGACAGATTTACATCCTCCAGTAAGGGAGAGGCAATGGCTGCTTCAGCAGCCTGCTTGGCACGCTGTTCTCCTTTAGCGCTGCCGGTACCCATCATGGCCATGCCCATTTCAGACATCACTGTGCGTACATCGGCAAAATCAACATTAATTAAACCAGGGCAGGTGATCAGATCAGAAATACCCTTAACCGCGCCCAGCAAAACATTATTGGCTGCTTTAAATGCGTTGAGCAGGCTGATATTTTTTCCTAAAACACTGAGTAATTTATTGTTGGGTATGGTTATTAAGGAATCCACATGTTCAGCCAAACGCCGTATCCCGTCTTCAGCGGCTAATGCGCGCTGCTTGCCTTCAAATGAAAAAGGCTTGGTTACCACAGCGACAGTGAGAATACCCAGTTCTTTTGCCACTTCAGCAAAAATAGGTGCAGCTCCGGTTCCTGTGCCGCCCCCCATACCAGCGGTGATAAAGATCATATCTGCGCCCTGCAAGATTTCCTTAATGCGCTCGCGATCTTCTTCAGCGGCTTCACGGCCGATTTGTGGATTTGCACCGGCACCCAAACCCTTGGTTAATTGTTCGCCTAACTGCATTAAAATCTTTGCATTGGATTTTTTAAGCGCTTGCGCATCCGTATTGGCGCAAACAAATTCTACACCGTCAATATTCTCGGAAACCATGTGTTCAACAGCATTTCCGCCACCACCCCCGACTCCAATGACTTTAATCACGGCATTATCTTGTTGGCTTTCCATTAATTCAAACATTCTATACCTCTCGTGATCGAGTTGTTTTTTTTTGTGCCCATGAACATGCTGTCAGCGCTAAAAATTACCATGAAACCATTGCTTCATTCGCGTCCAGATACTGCCTTGGTTTTCATTCAACACCGGTACATTATAACCACCTTCATATTGATGTTGAAAGCCATGGATTAACAATCCAATGCCGGTTGCCAAGGATGGATTTTTTGAAGCTTCTTCAAGTCCAGCCATTTGCTGGGCGCAGCCCTGCCTCACTGGCATTTCAAAGCAGAGCTCAGCAAGCTCAATAGCGCCATGGACATTGGAACCCCCGCCAGTTAAAACGATCCCGGCAGCAATCAAGTCTTCAAAGCCGCTTCGACGCAATTCATTGCGCACCAGCATAAATAGCTCTTCATACCGAGCTGAAACAACATCAGAAAGCATTTTGGCTGAAATCTTACGGCCCGGACGTTCATTAACGCTCAGAACTTCAATCATCTGACTGGCATTGGCAAGCTCAGCCAATGCACAGCCATAACTCAACTTAATTGCTTCTGCCGATTTGCTGGGCGTTCGCAATGCCACAGCAATATCATTAGTCACTTGATCGCCAGCTATGGGAATAACCGATGTGTATTGAATAGCTCCTTCATAAAATATGGCAATGTCTGTTGTTCCACCGCCAATATCGATTAGGCAAACCCCGAGTTCTTTCTCATCTTCAGTAAGGACTGCATGGCTTGATGCAAGTTGTTCCAAAATGATATCACTTACTTCCAGCCCGCAGCGGCGCACGCATTTTGTAATATTCTGCGCGGCACTGACAGCACCCGTTACAATGTGAACCCTCGTTTCCAGGCGGACACCGGCCATACCAACCGGTTCACGAATATTCCCTTGATTATCAATGATGAATTCCTGGGGCAGGATATGAAGAATTTTTTGATCAGCAGGGATAACGACAGCCTTTGCAGCATCGATTACCCGCTCAACATCAGCTGCCGAAACCTCCCGATCCCTGATGGCGACGATACCGTGCGAATTAAGGCTTCGGATATGGCTGCCGGCGATTCCAGTATATACGCTGCGAACTTCCGTACCCGC
>NZ_LNYK01000006.1 GCF_001467825.1 Legionella londiniensis | reverse complement strand
CAAGTCAATGAGGCCGTTGGCGGTCGGGTTCCGTTCAAGGAGTTGTTCACCCAAGTCAATGAGGCCGTTGGCGGTCGGGTTCCGTTCAAGGAGTTGTTTAGGAATGTTAAAGAAACTGTTGGCGGGACTACTTCCATAGGATTTTATTACAATGCCATCAATTTCTATCAATTTTTTGGCGAAGAACCATGGATAGAACAAAAGGTTGCAAAACGCGCCTTTGATAGAGCTTCAGGTTATCATTCTTCTGAAGGGCTGAAAGCACTCGCTGATCGATTTCGCAGTGATTACAATACTTATACAAAATATACTGATATTGCATGTTGTGGGGCAAGTGGATTGATTACGGGTATCGGTATATCTCTTGGTTTGATTTTTGTTTATCCAGTGGTGGGAGGTTTTTGGGGGGCAATCAATTCTGGTATACCGGGTGCTCTCAAAGGGCTGGGAAGTGGTCTATGGAACGCCGTTACTTTCCCATACCGCAATACACAGAGAAATATTCGACGATTGAATAACCAACAGAATTCCAGCATTTGGGACTTGACCTCTTTAGATTGGCAACAACTTAAACGAACTAAGTTCAATCCTTGGGTAGCTCAAGGGAAATCAGATTCTCAGGAAAATAAAGTAATTGAAATCGATAAGTCAAGTATGAACAAAACTGAGAGCTATAATAATATACTTACTCAACTTCAACATGAAGAAAATGATTCCCAATATTCTTCACTTCATCATGGTTCTGATGATGAGCAAATAGTTATACCCTTATTTGTTGATCAAAATGGTATTTCTAATTCCCAAGCGCATCATCATGATAATGGAACTATAGAGTTTGACCATGGCAATAACCAAAAAAATTTGGGGGTGGGATAACTGAATTTTTGATCACTAAAAAATCTGGATTGCTTACCGAAAAATTACTTTCTCAGGGTATCGAAGTGATTCATTTACCGCTTTGTGTTGCTGCCTGTTTGTTTTAAAGTCTATTTTTTTATTCCCAGATTGTAGGTTACAATTTTTCTTAATTTATTCATGATGAATACATCATGCATTTAAAACAGATAAAACTTGCAGGCTTTAAATCCTTTGTTGAGCCAACAGCAGTGCCTTTCCCCAGTCAATTGGTTGCGGTAGTCGGGCCTAATGGCTGTGGCAAATCAAATATCATAGACGCCGTGCGCTGGGTAATGGGCGAGAGTTCCGCAAAAAATTTGCGCGGCGAATCCATGGTGGATGTCATTTTTAATGGTTCCTTAAACCGTAAACCAGTCGGACAAGCTTCTGTGGAATTGGTATTTGACAATACGCTTGGACGATTGGGAGCCCAGTATGCGAATTACCAGGAAATTTCTTTAAAACGGGTGGTGACCCGCGATAATGAAACCGCTTACTACTTAAATGGGTCCCGTTGTCGCCGCCGTGATATTCAGGATATTTTTCTTGGCACAGGCGCTGGAGCGCGCGGATATGCCATCATCGGCCAGGATATGATTTCAAAAATCATAGAAGCAAGGCCTGACGAATTAAAATATTTTTTTGAAGAAGCAGCGGGGGTTTCCAAATACAAAGACAGGCGCCGGGAAACATTGCAGCGTATTGGTCATACACAAGAAAATCTTGCCCGTCTTTCAGACATTCTTGAAGAATTGCAAAAGCAGATCGCGCGCCTTGAGCGCCAGGCAAAAGCAGCGCAACGCTATAAGGCATTAAAGGAAGAGGAGCGTTTATATAAAGCAGAGATACTGGCCTTGAAGTGGAATGCTTTAAAACAAGAAGAGGATGCTTGTGAACATGCTTTAAATATCCTGCTGCTGCAAGAAGACGGGCATCAAAAAGATTGGATGCGGCTGGAGAATGAGCACATTCAAATACAAACCCGGTGTGATGAAAAGCAAAATCAGTTGCAAGATGAGCAAGCTTGTCTTTATCAATTGGGAAAAGATATCGCCAAACTGGAAGAAGTATTGCAGCAAAGGCAGCAGGAGCGGCAAAGGCTTCATGAAGATTATCAGCAAGTGCAAAGAGAAATTGAAGCTGTTACCCGGCAGCTGCAAAGCGATCAAGATGCGCTGAAGCAAAGCGAAGAAAGCTTTGAGTATTTGCAAAAAGATCTCCAGGAAAAAATTCTTCTCCTCCAGCAGGAAATAAAATCACTGCAAGCAAAAGAGCAGCGGGTAAACGAGCATAATGAGCAGTGGCAAAGGTTACAAACATCCATTCATAAGGCGCAACAGAATGCAGATTATGAAAAGATGCGGTTAACCGGCTACCAACAAAGGCAGCAGGAAATTTTAGTGCGCCATGAAAAACTTAACTGTGAGTTGAATGAAATTCAAATTGATGAACTGTACTCAGAGTTAAGAGAACTGGAAGCACAGAAAGAGAAAGTTTCTGAAGAACAAAGCCAAGCATCAGCCATCTATCGGCAGCTTGAAAAAGAGCGCTCAGATCTACAAAAAACCATTGCCGCTCTTGATGAGGGGCTCAGGCAGCTTCAGATTGACATTCACGGCTTAAGTACCGATCATGCTGCAATGGAAGCAGCCCAAAACGCTGCCTTGAAAACGGCTAATGAAGCATCTCATCATCCGCTCTGGCAAAATTATCCGCGGCTCGTCGAAGTCATGGCTGTTTCTGAACCGTGGCTGCCTGCTTGTGAATGGGTTCTTGCAGAATGTTTGCACGCCACAGTAGTGGATTCGCTTTCAGCCGTGTTTGATAAGTTATCAGATTTCCAGGGCCAGGCTCTCACTTTTGTGACTGAGAAAGCCGGTATTTTCACGCCAGATAACTATCCGCTTTTAAGCGATAAAATAACAGGGCTTATGCCTGAGTGGCAGGTCGTATTGCAAGATGTTTATACTGCTGAAACGCTTGAGGAAGCAAGAAGCTGGCTGCCAAATCTTAAGCCTCAGCAATCTGTCGTGACACTTGATGGGTACTGGCTTGGTCATGGATGGCTGCGTTTTAGGGATTTGGCTGCCCAAAAAAAAGAGGGATTTCTTTATCGTCAGCAGGCGCTTTTAGCGCTCAAACAAAAACTCGATGACGCAAGGCGCCGGTATGAATCCTTGATTAAAAGCCGTGAGCTTTCACATGCTGAGCTGGCAAACCAAACCATGCAGGTGGAGACAGCGAGAGAAACATTATCTGCCAAAAAAGAAGCGTTACAGATTTTAACTGCCACCATACTGAATAAGCAGCAGAATTTAAAACAGGCTGAAAGCCGTAAAAATCGCTTAAGCGAAGAACTGCAGGATTTGCAGGAACAAACTGAAATTATTGCCGAAGAGATAACACTTGCGCAAAAAAAAATAGCCGCAGCCCATGACTCTTGTGCTTATCTCAAAGAACAGCAGCATGGACTATATGAAGAAAAGAAGGGGCTAGAAAGCGAATTGAATAAAAGCCGGCAATCTATGGAAGCCCTTCGGCAACAATCGCATCAAACTGAGCTGAAACTCGCTGAAGAAAAAATAAAAATTAAGCAGTTACAGGACAACCTGCTGCGCGAAGAGCAACGGAGCCTGCGTTTAAAGGAGCGGTTGCAAGCCATAAGCGGGCACCTGGAATCGATGGATAATCCAAAAAACGATGTTAAACCTGCACTTGCTGATTTACTTTTACAGTATGCAAGGCTTGAAGACGCAATAAGCCAAAAAAGGCAGGATCTTTCCGATTTGCAAGACATTCAGTCTAATATCGCAAGGCAGCTAAGGCAGGCAGCTGCGGAGGAAAAACAGCTTAAAGAACATATTCAGCAGTTTAAGATGCAAAAACAAGCTCTCCATATCCGGCGCGAAGGATTAAATGAATCGTTGGCAGAATATGAGATCAAGGTACCGGAGTTACTGAGCTCACTGCCTGCGGGGTTAACCGTCGAGCAACGCGAAGAAGCGTTAAGTCATATTAAAAATAAAATTAATGCACTGGGCGCTATTAATCTCATAGCTATTGAAGAATATCAGGCTGAATTGCAACGGCAGGAAGAACTGAAGAGACAGTATCAGGATTTACAGGAAGCGCTGATGACCCTGGACGCCGCAATAACCAGGATGGATAAAGAAACGGAAATGCGGCTTCGAGATACTTTTACGCAGGTGAATACAGCTTTTCAATCCCTTTTCCCCCGTCTCTTTGGAGGGGGGCGTGCGCTCTTGGAATTAACGTGCGATAATCTCCTGGAAGCAGGCATACTGGTGATGGCTCAACCCCCTGGAAAGCGAAACAGCACCATTCATATGCTTTCCGGAGGCGAAAAGGCAATGACCGCAGTTGCTTTGGTTTTTGCTTTTTTTCAATTAAATCCAGCCCCTTTTTGTATGCTGGATGAGGTAGATGCGCCACTGGATGATGCTAATGTGCGGCGTTTTTGTGATCTGGTCAAAGAAATGTCACAATTTGTACAGTTTTTATTTATTACACACAATAAAATTACCATGGAGCTGGCTGATCATTTAATTGGTGTAACCATGCGGGAACCAGGGGTGTCGCGCATTGTCGCGGTGGACGTTGAACAGGCCTTATCCATTGTGAAATAGGAGTTTAAAAATGCAGGAAAACTGGAGTTTGATTCTTAATACCCTGTTGTTGATTGGCGTGATTATAGCCATTGTTCACATGATAAAATCCAGGCGCCATCCAGCCAATTATGCCAAGCAGACTCCTGTGTTATATGCGGATAATCCTCAAGATGAGATTATTGCAGTACGTAAAATTGAACGTAAGGAAACAAACGAGGAAATGCCCTTGATTAAGCCCATAGAGCATCAAGAAAAACGAGTTGCCGCCCCTCGGCAACCGGAAGAAATAACCAGGGAGGATCGGGGTAACGCTGCTGCCGAGCTTATGATGTTTCTTCTGGCGAAGCAAAACCGGCAATTGGCAGGATATGAACTGCTCCAGACTGTACTTGCAGCCGGTTTAAGGTTTGGTGAGGGACATTTATTTCATCGCCATCAGCATATCAATGGCAAAGGCCCAATATTGTGCAGCCTGGCTGCAGCAACAGCCAGCGGTGTGTTTGATTTACAAAATATTGGTGCCTTCAGTGTTCGCGGCTTGTGCCTTTTTATGCGGATTTCCGGGAATGCAAGCATTGATGAAGAGCGTTTTGCCATCATGCTTGAGACCGGCAAAAAACTAAGCGAAGGCCTTGACGCTCATTTGCTGGATGACAGGAAAGAGCCCTTGAGTGAGGAAAGCCTGAAACGTTACCGCAGGCAGATGAATATTTCTGGCTGTCAAACAGACTGTGTTAGAGCCTGATTAGAGCCGGCTTTCGATATTACTGGTACAATTTGGCAGAAAAGTGTGATGCGAAAGTTTGCCGGATTGAGCAACCGCTGTAATTAAAAGGTGAAGTCTAATGAATTTATATGATGTGGCCGCGGCACTCAATCTTGAGAAGCCTCTTTATAATTTCCCATTGACCGGGATTTGCATTGATAGCCGGCAGGTTAAGCCGGGCAACTTGTTTTTTGCCATCCGGGGGGAGCGCTTTGACGGTCATGATTTTATTGATGAAGCGGTTTCCAAGGGTGCTGCGGCAGTGGTTTGCAGCAGAGAAAATGTTAATCCTGTTTTTCAACTTAGAGTCGCGGATACTTTAAAGGCATTGGCGGATCTCGCGTGTGCCCATCGCCGCACCCTTTCTTGTTCGATTATTGCCTTAACAGGGAGCAATGGTAAAACCACAGTCAAGGAGATGATAGCTTCCATATTGCCTAAACCGTCTTTTGCGACTCCCGGCAATTTGAATAATCATATTGGGGTGCCGCTTAGTGTTTTACAAATTAATCCAACTCATCGCTATGGGGTCTTGGAGCTTGGAGCAAATCACCCCGGCGAAATCGCCCATACCGTTGCCATCGCAAAACCGAAGGTAACCCTCATCAACAATATTGCGCCCGCCCATGTAGAGGGATTTGGCTCAATTGAAGGTGTTGCCCGAGCAAAAGGTGAGATTTATCAAGGGCTTGATTCGGACGGCACTGCAGTTATCAATAATGACGATGATTATCGCGATTTTTGGAATGAGTTGTTAAAAGGCAAAAAGACACTGCGTTTTTCCAGGCAATCTTCTGAAGCCATCCATGCCCGTGATATCGGGTTTAATGATGATGGACAGGCACGTTTTAAATTGGTGACCCCCGCAGGCGAAGCCAGCATACAACTTCAGGTTGCAGGCATGCATAATGTAAGCAATGCCCTTGCTGCCGCGGCCTGTGCCCATGCTTTGGATATACCTCTGGCCGATATAGCAGCCGGATTGTGCCAGTTTAAGGGGGTATCCGGCCGCATGACTTATCGCCAGGGAATCAATCAATCATTGATTATTGATGATACTTATAATGCCAATCTGCGTTCAGTATTAAGCGGGCTTGCGGTGCTTGCTGAGCGTAAAGGGCGCCGTATTTTTGTATTTGGAGATATGGGCGAGCTCGGGGAATACACCTCTGCCCATCACCAGGAAGTCGGCGTTGAGGCGCGTCGACTCGGAATCGATTCCATGTTGACCGTCGGTGTCCATAGTGAATTAAGCAGTAAGGCATTTGGGGCAGGAGGAAAACATTATTCCTCACAAAGCGAGCTGGTAAAGGAATTGCTTCCATATCTGGATTGCGAAACCACCGTCTTGGTTAAAGGTTCTCGTTCTTCTGCAATGGAAAAGATTGTGCAGCAGATTATAGGCTGAGAGAGGGTGATTGTGCTATCCTTGCCCCTTTTGTGAAGCCCGTCGATTATTGAATTATTAAGGGGTACAGCAGATGCTTTATTGGTTGACGCAATTGCTACAGGGACAGTATCACGCGTTTCGAGTATTCCAGTATTTAACTTTCCGCTCAATTCTTGCAGCATTAACGGCCTTGCTGGTTGGGCTTTTTTTTGGCCCCTATACTATCCGGTGGCTTTGCAGATTGCAAATTGGGCAAATGGTACGGGATGATGGGCCAAAATCGCATTTATCGAAAGCCGGAACTCCTACCATGGGAGGAGTGCTGATATTGCTGGCCATTACGGTCAGTGTTTTGCTTTGGGGCGATTTGCAGCAAAGCAGTTTGTGGCTGGTATTGCTGGTAACTTTAGGATTTGGCCTGGTTGGCTGGGTGGATGATTATCGAAAACTGGTTTTAAAAAACAGCCGCGGCTTGCCCAGCCGGTGGAAATTTTTCTGGCAGTCGACGATTGCGTTTGCTGCCGTTTTGTATCTATACAGCCAGGCTTCATTGCCGGTGCAAACGCAATTGACTGTTCCCTTTTTTAAAAACTGGTTGATTGATTTAGGTGTTTTTTTTCCTATCCTTGCCTATTTTGTCATTGTTGGCAGCAGCAATGCTGTTAATTTAACTGATGGCCTGGACGGTTTGGCCATTATGCCCATTGTGATGGTGGCAGGCGCGCTGGGTATCTTTGCTTATGTGGCGAGCAATGCCGTATATGCGCATTATTTGGCAATTCCTTTTGTTCCCAACACTGAAGAATTAACCATATTTTGCTCGGCTATAGTCGGAGCAGGGCTTGGTTTTCTCTGGTATAACAGCTATCCCGCACAAGTGTTTATGGGGGATGTTGGCTCTTTGGCCCTGGGTGCCGCGCTAGGCATTGTGGCTGTGGTCGTACGCCAGGAACTTGTGTTGCTGATTATGGGCGGATTGTTTGTTATCGAAACCCTGTCAGTTATTCTCCAAGTAGGCTATTTTAAATATACCGGGGGCAAAAGGCTTTTTCGCATGGCTCCTTTGCATCATCATTTTGAGTTAAAAGGCTGGGCTGAACCAAAAGTTATAGTCCGATTCTGGATCATGACTGTCATTTTTGTGCTTTGTGGTTTGGCCACATTGAAGTTACGCTAAAGAATGGGTTGATCTCAGTGAGGACGCTATGAATTCTCCGCTTTATTTGGTTGTGGGTTTAGGTAAGACAGGTTACTCCATTGCCCGTTATTTGCAACGCCGCAATAAGCCTTTTGTGGTATTTGATACAAGGCATGATCCGGAAAATTTGCAGGATTTTTATACATCCTTTCCAGGCGTGGATGTATTCTTAAGCAAATTTCCAACAGAGCTTTATAAACATCTGCAGGCGATTATTGTCAGTCCCGGTGTTCCGCTTGAAGAGCCTTTTTTACAGGAAGCGCGGGCAATGAACATCCCGGTTTACGGAGACATTGAATGCCTGGCAAAAGAGATTAGCGTACCAGTCGTTGCTATAACAGGTACCAATGGAAAATCCACAGTAACCACATTGGTTGGTGAGATGGCCAAGGCTTCTGGGTTAACTGTCGCTGTAGCAGGAAATATTGGTTTGCCCGCCCTTGATATTTTGGACGTAGGCGCCCCCTATGATCTCTGGGTTCTTGAACTGTCAAGCTTTCAGCTGGATTTAACCTATTCATTATCCCCAGCCGCTGCTGCCATCTTGAATGTGACCCCGGACCATCTTGACCGGCATCATAGTTTTCAGGCCTATGTTCAAGCAAAACAGCGTATTTACAATCAGGCTGAAAAAATTATTTATAATCTTAATGATCCAACCACTTTTCCGCAATCAGAGCAGTCAAAGAGAGCTCATTTAATCAGTTTTAGCCTTGAAGAACCCAAGGATGGGCAATGGGGATTGCGTCAGCGGAATAATGAGATCTATCTGGCAAAAGGAAAATCACTTTTGTTATCGACTGAGGCTTTACGCATTAAAGGAAGGCATAACTGGCAAAATGCCCTGGCAGCCTGTGCTTTGGCAGATGCGGTGGGTATTGATTCCAAACATATGGTTGATGTTCTGCAGCGTTTTCCAGGCCTGCCCCATCGGAGTCAATGGGTTCGTACGCTTAATGGCGTTGACTGGGTTAATGATTCAAAAGGAACAAATGTCGGGGCAACCGTATCGGCTATTTCTGGAATAGGAGGTTCCATGCAAGGCAAAATCGTTTTGATCGCAGGCGGCAGGGGAAAAGGAGCTGACTTTACAGAGCTGCGCCAACCGATGGCTGATTATGTACGCACAGTGGTTTTGCTGGGTGAGGATGCCGATAAGATACAAGCGGCCATTGGCGATACAGTCCATGTTCTCAGAGCGCCGTCCCTGGCTCAGGCCGTGAAGCTTGCTCAGGCTGAGGCGCAACCTGGAGATGTTGTATTGCTGTCGCCGGCCTGTGCAAGTCTTGATATGTTCCGTGACTTTAATCATCGCGGTGATGATTTTATTGCCGCAGTCAATGCCTTGTGAACAATATGCAGCCCCGGCATTTCACCATCTTGGGTAAACCGACGCATAAACCGCTTGCGCTTTATGATAAGTGGCTGATTGCGGCTGTATTTGGACTTATCATCCTGGGATTGATGATGGTGGCGTCCAGTTCAGTCATGATCTCGACCAGGAATTATCATCAGCCCTTCCATTTTCTGATTCGCCAGGTTTGCTATCTGGCAGCCGGATTTTCAATTTCTCTGATTGTGGTACGTACCGACAGCAGCATCTGGGAAAAATTAAGCATCCCTTTATTATTGGCTTGCTTATTGCTGTTGATGGCTGTATTGATTCCCGGTATTGGCCGCATGGTCAATGGCAGCAGAAGATGGCTGGCTTTAGGTCCCATCGGCATCCAAGTGTCTGAGCTTGCCAAAATCGCCATGATTTTTTATGTGGCGGGTTATCTTGTCCGCCAGAGGCAGGTCTTAAACAACAACGTAATGGGATTTTTAAAACCCATGATGATTCTAGCCGTTTTTTCCCTTTTTTTGCTGATGGAGCCTGATTTCGGGGCAACTGTGGTTATTACCAGCACGGTTATGGCCATGTTGTTTTTAGCAGGAGTCAAGCTTCGGTATTATGTGGGACTATTAATCCTGATAAGCGGCAGTTTTATCGTTTTAGTGATTTCATCTCCTTACCGTTTGACACGTCTAACCGCTTTTTTAAATCCCTGGGCTGATCAATTCAACAGCGGCTATCAACTCACTCAGTCTCTGATTGCTTTCGGACGCGGCGGATGGTTTGGCGCTGGTTTAGGCGATAGTGTACAAAAATTATTTTATTTGCCCGAAGCTCATACGGATTTTTTATTTGCTGTGCTGGCAGAGGAGCTTGGTTTCTTTGGTATTTTATTGACTTTGGCTTTATATAGTATACTGGTTTTTAGAGGATTCATCATTGCCTTTCAGGCATATGAGCAAAACCGCCTGTTTGCGGCGTATACAGCCTATGGCATCACATTCTGGCTGGGATTACAGGCTGCTATTAATATTGGGGTCAATGCCGGGTTGTTGCCAACAAAAGGGTTAACCCTGCCCTTCATGAGTTACGGCGGCGCCAGTATGATGGTGTGCGTGGTGGTCGTTGCCTTATTGCTGCGCATTGATCATGAAAATCGCTGGCAGGCTTTGGGACTTCGCACTTAACTAAAGCTTGCTTTATTTTTGGGAGACGCTGTGAACAGCAAAAAACATTTTATATTGCCCCGAATGGGTCGGGTTGAACATATTCATTTTGTGGGCATTGGCGGAGCCGGCATGTGCGGCATAGCAGAAGTGTTGCACAATGAAGGCTATCATATTACAGGCTCCGATTTGGCAGAAACAAGAGCCGTTCAATATCTGCAAAAGTTAGGCATACAAATTAAGATTGGGCATCGCATAGAGAATATCATTGGCGCTGATGTGGTTGTTCGGTCTACTGCTGTGGATGATGCAAATCCGGAAGTCGTGGCCGCCCGTCAGCAAATGATACCGGTCATTCCCCGGGCAATGATGCTCGCGGAATTGATGCGGTTTCGCCAAGGTATTGCCATTGCAGGCACACACGGGAAAACCACAACTACGAGCCTGGTCAGCAGTTTGCTGGCAGAGGGCGGTTTGGATCCAAGCTTTGTCATTGGCGGCAAGTTAAACAGCTCAGGCACAAATGCCCAGCTTGGCAAATCAGCCTATTTTGTTGCCGAGGCGGATGAAAGCGACGCTTCCTTTTTATTTTTAAAGCCGACCATGGCGGTCGTGACAAACATTGATGCTGATCACATGGGAACCTATGGAGATGATTTTAATCGGTTACGGAATACTTTTTTAGAGTTCCTCCACCACCTGCCGTTTTACGGCTTGGCAGTTGTTTGTATTGAAGATCAAGAGATACGGCGTATTTTACCGGCGATTCAGCGGCCAACGTTAACCTATGGTTTTGCAGAAGAAGCGCACTATCGGGCAGAAAACTGGATGCAAAACGGGTTATTAAGCGAATTTATGGTACGAAGGCCTGCACCTCATTCTCCATTAAAGGTCAAATTTAAAATGCCCGGCCGCCATAATGTGTTAAATGCTCTTGCCGCTATTGCGATTGCCACGGAGCTTGGAGTTGATGGAGAATCCATTGTCCGGGGTTTACTGACATTCCAGGGCGTTGGCAGGCGATTTCAGATGCTTGGCGAGCGTCAGTTTGGGCGTGGCATGGCGCTGATAGTGGATGATTATGGTCATCATCCAGAGGAAATTAAATCGACCATCCATGCTTTTCGTTCTGTTTGGCCGAATAAGCGCTTGATTCATGTCTTCCAGCCGCACCGCTATACCCGCACTCAATCGCTTTTCCAGCAATTTGTTAAAGCGCTTAAACTGGCAGACGAGTTGCTCTTACTGGATATTTATTCTGCAGGTGAATCGCCAATCTCGGGGGTGAGCAGCGCACAACTGGCAGATGAAATCCGTCTGGAGTTTCCGAATGTCACGCTGGTCTCTGAAGCGAATCTGGAACAGGCTCTTGAAGAGAAAGTGAGTGATGGCGATGTGATTTTAATGCAAGGCGCTGGCAGTATCGGCCAGATGGCCATTAATTTAACCCAAAAAATAAGAGAGTCTGCGTGAGCATTGGAAAAACAACAGAACCAATCGGTTTGAAAGGCCAGTTGTTATTTAATTTGCCGCTGGCTGATTATACTTCATGGCGGGTGGGCGGACCTGCAAAGGCCATATACAAACCTGTCGGAATAACCGATCTTTCCGGTTTTTTAAAACAGTTGCCTCATGAAGAGCGGTTGCTTTGGCTGGGGCTTGGCAGTAATACGCTTATCAAGGACGGCGGCTTTAACGGCACAGTTATTTTAACCCAGGGTTGCCTTAAGGAAATCAGTCTTTTATCTGAAGATACCATACGGGTAGAAGCGGGGGTATCATGCGCCCAAATGGCACGCTTTTGTGCCCGAAATGATCTGATTGGAGGAGAGTTTTGGGCTGGAATTCCAGGAACCATGGGAGGCGCGTTGCGCATGAACGCGGGGTGTTTTAATGGCGAAACCTGGCAATCGGTGATTGAAGTGGAGACGATGACCCGGGATGGAGAAATTCATCGCCGCAAAGCTGATGAATTTCAAATTTCCTACCGCCATGTCTCGGGTTTAGGTCCTGACGAATGGTTTATTGCGGCCAAGTGCCGACTGAACCGCGGTAAAAAGGAACAATCTTTACAATTGATTAAAGAACTGTTGGCGCGTCGGGCAGAAACACAGCCTACCAATGAATATAACTGCGGCTCGGTTTTTAGAAACCCTCCGGGAAATCATGCTGCGAAATTGATAGAATCTTGCGGTTTGAAAGGCAAGCGGATTGGCAGTGCCATGGTATCACAAAAGCACGCTAATTTTATTATCAATGATCAGGGAGGGGCGACGGCAAAGGACATAGAATTGTTAATCAATTGCGTGCAAAAAGCGGTTTTTGAGCATACCAGCATAGAGTTGATTCGTGAAGTACACATATTAGGAGATGAACCATGCCTGACCGTCTCACTCTAGCGCTTCTTTATGGCGGAAAATCAGGAGAGCATGAAATATCACTGATTTCGGCAGCTTCCGTACTGTCTAATCTGGATCCTTCCCGTTTTCATGTAATTCCAGTGGGCGTCGATAAGGAAGGCTTTTATTTTATTAATCAATATGAAGATTTGTTGTCTTATGGCAGCCCTTTGCCAGTCAAAACCAATCATTCAATGCCCCTGCCAAGTCTGCTGACTGACGGGAAGTTCGCAATTCAGGCCGATGTGATATTCCCCATGATGCATGGTCCTCTATACGAAGACGGCTGTTTGCAAGGTCTCCTTGAACTGGGTGATATCGCTTACGTTGGCTGCGGCGTTCTGTCTTCAGCAATTGGCATGGATAAAGACATTGCAAGGCGGATTGCTTGTACAGGGGATGTTCGCTCTACCAGGTATCGATTACTTCCATGGCATATTCAAGGCCAAGACCTGCATCAGTTTTGTGCGGATATTGCAAATGAATATCAATGGCCATTATTCGTAAAACCCTGTGCGATGGGGTCGAGTGTAGGCATTCATAAAATTTCGAATATGGATGAGTTATTGACAGCCATTGATGACGCAAGACGATATGATGAAGAAGTATTGATTGAAGAAGGCATTCATGGCCGGGAAATTGAACTGGCGGTTTTAGAAAATAACCTTGACCCTGCATCACCTAAAGTCAGTATTGCCGGTGAAATTCGCGTGAATCATCAGGATGGCTTTTATTCATACAATGCAAAGTACCTGCAAAGTGAAAAGACTGACTTACTGGTTCCTGCTGAACTGAATGACTCTTTAGCAAAACGCCTGCAGCATGCAGCGGCTGATATATTTGTTCGATTAAAATGCAAAGGCATGGCTCGGGTGGATTTTTTTGTGGATGAAAAAAAAGATAGAATTTATTTCAATGAAATTAATACACTGCCTGGATTCACTTCCATTAGCATGTATCCAAAGCTATGGCAGGCAAGCGGAATAAGCTATCAGTCCTTATTGAGTGAGTTAGTGGACAATGCCCTGTTGCATCATAAAAGACGTCAGCAATTGAAAACGAGTTACTGATGGGTGCAATTGACAGTGAGGATTGCCTGATACGTTAAAAACATTCTTTTGCCTCTCGGGCGCCATTCATGGCGCCCGAAAAGCTTGACAAGCAAGCTACATTGCCAATCACATATTGCTATTATCACATGATGACTTAAAGAGATGACTGGATGGGTGATAAAAAACGTTTGCATGATACAGGTCTTTTAATTTTATTGTGCACGTGCGCTCTGTTGCTGCTTATGCGCATCGGCTATTTATTTTTAGCAGACCCAGAGCGTTTCCCCATTAAAACTGTTAAAATCAGTGCTACCTATCAACATATTACCCGTAAACAAATTGCAGAGATACTGGCAAGCTATCTGGATAATAGCTTTTTTTCTCTGTCTGTCAACCGCCTGCGTCAGGATCTGGCCGCCTTGAACTGGGCAAAACAGGTAAGCGTTGAACGGGTTTGGCCTGACACGCTAAAAATTATATTGGTGGAGAAAGTCCCTTTTGCGGTATGGAACAATAGTTTGATGACTGCCGGGGGTGAACTTTTTCAGGATAATGATCCGCAATTGGCTGCCAGGTTGCCGAGGCTAAGCGGTCCGGCTCATCAACAGTCAGATGTCTTACAAATTTATCAAAAATTAAGTAAGCTATTAGCATCATATGGTTTACAAGTTGCATCGCTAGATTTACGTGACAATCAAGCTTGGGAGCTGATATTGGCAAACAATATTCAGTTGCGTTTGGGAAAGCGTGATTTGGAACAACGGGTATTGCGCTTTTGCAAAGCTTACAAGGCAGGCTTTGCGGAAAAGCCAGAGCAATTATCCAGTGTTGATTTACGTTATGCACATGGAATGGCGGTACAATGGAAACAACAAACGGGAAGATAATGGCAAAAAAATCAGAAAAAAATATTATCACTGGTTTGGATATTGGTACCACCAAGATCGCAGCTTTAATTGGTGAAGTAACCGCGGATGGTGTGATTGAGGTGATCGGCATTGGCCGCCATCCTTCCCGCGGCCTCAAACGTGGTGTGGTAGTTGATATAGAATCTACTGTGAATTCAATCCAGCGTGCAGTCCAGGAAGCAGAGCTTATGGCGGGTACGGAAGTTCGCAGCGTATATACTGGAATCGCCGGCAGCCATATCCGAAG
>NZ_LNYK01000005.1 GCF_001467825.1 Legionella londiniensis | reverse complement strand
GACCGTTGTGACTCCATTTTTATCTCGTCCATTGCTCTCGCTGCCATTGCTATTTGGGCATAATTAAATGGTGATTGAACCTAAGAGATTCTCCTTCGAAAGTTATCCAAGACACCACGAGCTTTCATGGTTACTAAGTGAGGCATTGCTTGTTGAATCATGCAGTCTTTCGAAACATCAGCGAATCCAAATTGCTCACGGAATTTACTGGCATCATACTAAGCCTTTTAGAAGGGATGATAAGTTTATTGATGCGGAAAAGATATTCACCATTTTTAATGCTTCATTAGGTAATATGACTATTAACGATATTTACTTTCAAGCTAAAGTAGTTTTGAAAGATGTTTCCGTATTTGTAAGTAAATTTAATATCTCAAGTTTAATGCCAGATTTTGCAAAAATCTTTGTATTAACAGAGAATAATCTGCCAAAATTCAAAAAGTATGACAACATATTAGATGACTTAGAAAGATATAAAAATGATATAAGACATAACGCTTTAAATAATCTAATTCGCTCAGCAGTTATTAGTGCTGACCGTTTGGTATCATCATGCTCTGCAGAGGATCTTGAGGAGTATCTTGCTGAAGGCTCGTTAAAGGAGTTAGTAGATAATCTCGAGCAGGAAGATGGTCAATTGCTTAATGGAATCCGTAGTTGTCTCGAAGGATTTGAGAAGCGTTTTCCATCAAGTGATCAAAATCGTGTGCAAAGTGAAGTAGCTAAAAAGTTATCTAACTTACAAAAAATTGCCAAAATTAATGGGCTTCCTAACATTAGTGTCCTTGAGGGGCCGGCTGGATGTGGTAAAACAAAAATATCTCTGGAATGGGCATTACTCACAGAAGCAAAAAAAATTATATGGATTTGCCCTCGAGTACAGGTTTGTCTTGGTTTATTGAATGACTTAACAGGATCAGACTACCTTCCGGATTGCCATATTGAAATCTTTACTGGCGAATATAAGAAAATATTAAGTGGTGGTATAGCTTTTGATGATGCACCAGAAACTAATGAAGACGCTTATTTTTCCGGGGATATTGTTATAACCACGATTGATCAGGCTGTGAATACCGTTATTACACATCATAAAGTCGTGGCTTTAACTGATTTAATGCAGGCACATGTCGTATTTGATGAATTTCATGAACTTATTCATATGCCTGCCTTTAATCTTCTTTTTGCTGAGTTGCTTGAGGCTAAGAAAAAAAGGGTCTCGCAAGCGAATACATTATTGGTCTCTGCTACGCCACATTATTTTTTTCTGAAAGAATTTCTTGATATTCCTAGCGAGGATATTGTGGCTATCGAGAGTTTCAATCGCTCGCGCTATCTAATTGAATTTAAAACTTATAATGAAAAAGAGGTGTTAAGCCCACTTATTACTGAAGATCAACAAAGTAATACTTTTATTATTAGCAATACAGCCCAAGATGCACAGCTTGGTTATCTAAAACACTACAGCACAGAAAACAGTGTCTTACTGCATTCGAAATATACCAAACAGGATAAAGCATATTGGTTTAATCAGGTATATGAAAGTTTTAAACGTAATGGTAACCGACGCTTTGATGTGCTTAGAAGTGGTCCTATTATTCAGGCATCTCTAAATATCAGTTGTGATCGTATGTTGACGGAATTGACTTGTGCAGAAAACTGGTTACAGCGTCTAGGACGTTTAGATCGCTTTGGTGTTAATACAGAGGTTAATCACTATATTACTGTATTACCTGAAAGTATTGGTAGGGAGGGCAAGCAAACGAGCCATTGTGCTAGATTTTTAAACCAACTTTGTATTTGGCAAAGCACTAAAGCTTGGCTTAAATTTTTAAAAGATAAATTGACGGATAATGGTGAAGTAAATATCAACCAACTATATAAATATTACAGGGAATTTTATTCAAATCCAGCATCACAGAAAGCTCTCAAAGAGGACTTCCTAAAGGCCCTTAAAAAAAGTGTAGATTTAATCAATGACAAAGTTATTGACCCTATATCTATCCCACAAAAAACGAAAAGGACTGATGAAATAATTAAAATATCTGCTAACTCACTCAGGAGTGATAGCCGCTTTGTACAAATGGCTATTTGCAGGGTGACTGAAACACTACGCTATGAATTTATCAATGATTACGCATATAGTGAGGATCTTGATTCCTCATTGTTACAAACATACCTGACTGCGTCAGTTGAAAGTATGAGAGGCTATGGCGAGGATAATAATAATCTTGTTCAGTATATGAGAAAAAAACATCATAATATTAAATACGGCTCTGGCTACAAGCAGGCACGCAATGAATGGGATTTAATTAAAGAGGCTCGTTCTCCGGAGACACCGATTTATCTTAGTTATACTCCAAATGATCTGGAGCATATCGGTGGAATGGATGTAGCACACCCACAAGCTATCTATTACGTAATCAGTGATAAACAGCCTGTAGGAGCTATGTCGATTGACAAGCTCAAACAACATTTTCAAAAAACTGAAACTTAAGACCATCTCAATCTAAAAGAGGAAACCTACTATGGAGAAAATTACAGGCATTAAAAGCGTTGATTTCAAAATAACTGCTTTTGGTCATGGGGTAGTGAATTGGAATGGCCCAACTACTTTAAAGGTTCAGGAGGATAGTAAGCTAGGTAAGAGCAACCACACAATGCCTAAACTTAGAGGATATACCAATTTAACAGGTGAAATTAGTGAAAAAGGCTATAAGCACGTGAAAGGAGTTACGGTTGAAAGTTGTGTACGGAGATAATTGAAAAAAAGGTTGGGTGGTGTAGCCTCATTAACTGAAGAAGGTTAATGGA
>NZ_LNYK01000004.1 GCF_001467825.1 Legionella londiniensis | reverse complement strand
GACTACTATTCCCTTGAAATTGTGAAAAATAACAGTTTACGGATTTTTTTATTGTATTCAATTTAAATGGTGATTGAGCCTAGGATTTTCAATGTCTATGGACCGACAGAAACAACCATCTGGTCAACGGTTGCGGAACTTAGCTCAGAAAAAACAATTCACATGGGCAAACCCATTAGTAATACCGATTGTTATGTTCTGGATGATACTAAGAATAAGCTCCCAATTGGTGTATGGGGTGATTTATACATTGGTGGTGCAGGTGTCGCTAAAGGCTATTGGAATCGGGAAGAGCTAACGCAATCCGTATTTGTAATCATTAACGATGAACTGGTATACAAAACGGGTGATAAAGTAAAATGGGATGCAAATGGTAACCTGGTTTATGGAGGACGGGCAGATAGTCAAATCAAGTTACGCGGCCATCGAATTGAGCTTGGTGACATTGAAGCAGCTATCCTGTCTTGTGTTTCTGTTGCACAAGTTGTTGTCACATTACAAACTATTCAAAATGATCAGGTTTTAGTTGCGTATATGGTCGCCAAAGAAGATGAGCCACTTTCAGTTAGTGTTGATGACTTAAGAATTCGTTTAGAAGATAAACTACCTTCTTATATGATCCCATCTGCTGTAGTTGAGCTGGAAGCCATTCCACTAACGCCTAATAAAAAGGTAGATCGGAAAAAACTGCCCATCCCAAATAAAGAATATGCCAGCTCTAACACACGTTATGTTCCGCCGGCTAATTCATTTGAAGCAGAATTACAGTCCATTTGGCAGGCGGTGATGAAAATGAATAACTTAAGCGTTGTTGAAAGTTTCTTTAGTTTAGGTGGGCATTCTTTGCATATACCGCAAATTGTATCCAACATAAATTCTCTGCATAATGCATCGCTGACTGTTAGAGACTTTATTCTACATTCAACCATTAGGGATTTAGCTGTTTATTTAAATGCTCGCATTACTAGCCAAGAGGATCTGAAGTGAATAATATCAAAGTACCATTATGGATTATTGTATTAATTGTTGCCTTACCGCAACTGAGTGAAACCATTTACACACCTGCGTTGCCAACACTTGCGCAAGGGCTTCACATTGATGATCGCTTGGCGCAATATACCCTAACAACCTATCTCATGGGGTTTGCCTTTGGAGTGCTATTATGGGGCCGATTATCGGATCGCATTGGTAGAAAGCCAGGGCTTTTATGCGGTTTAAGTGTTTATATTGTGGCATCTTTTGCATGTTATCTAAGCACCTCCATCGAGATATTACTTGCCATGCGGTTTTTACAAGCCTTTGGCGCAAGCGTTGGCTCTGTTCTCGGTCAGGCCATTGCTCGTGACGCGATAACACCAGAAGATAGAGGCCGCGCTTTTTCTATTATAAGTATTGCAATGGCATTTGCTCCAGCTCTCGGTCCTGTTATTGGTGGAATTATTACTCAATATACAGAATGGTCATCTGTGTTTTTAGCACTCTGTGTTTTAGCAGGTCTTATCATCATTCAGATCCTGTTGTTTCTTCCCGAAACACATACACAACTTGGCGTAGCTCCTGCAAAAGGCAGCTTGTTCTGGAGCTGTTTGACACAAATGATCCGCGATCCCAGACTTTTAGGCTTTGGCGTGATGGTGGGTGGTGTGAATGGAATCCTCTTTGGTTACTTCGCTGAGTCTCCATTTTTCTTCATCGATTCTTTAGGATTAAATAGTTCAACCTTTGGAATGTTAGCCTTTGGGATTTGTTTGCCGTTAGCCTTGGGTGGAACCATTTCTAAACAATTACATGCTCGAGGCTATAGAGCCGATACCATTATCTGGTATGGTGTTAGCACCATTATTTTGGGGGCTTTATCATTCTATGTGTTAACGGCAACTTCCGTGATTAGTGCTTCCACTCCATTGATTTCTATACCGATTTCTTTAGCTTGTATATGTATTGTCATGAACGGTGTCACCATGATTATTCCTAATTGTTTAAGCCAAGCCTTACAGGATTATGGTTCTTATGCGGGTACAGCAGCCTCAATTTTTGGCTTTTATTATTACCTGCTAATTTCTTTGTTTACGGGACTGATGGCGCTTTTACATGATGGTAGCCTAAAAGCTTTGCCGTTATTTATCCTAATAATATCAGGCATCATGATGTCTGTTTATTACATAGTTATTATGCCTAAGAGCGTTGCGAAAGAAGCGGTATAAAGTGTCATCCCCGGGAAAGCGGGGATCTATCTTATTGCGCAGCCCGCCACTTTGCTAGAGGAATGGATTCCTGCTTTCACAGGAGTGACGGAGCTTGAAAGATATTCCCTCCCATATTTGATGTAGGTGGTGTGTTATGAAAGAACAACTGATGACTATTATGGCAGCAAATGGTGCCGTTTTAATCGTTCCAGGATTAAACTTCACTCTTCTAACACGCTATGCCCTACAAAGCGGCCTCAGTGCCGCAATTCAGTGTACTTTAGGCGTAACGCTTGCAATAGCAGTGCATGTAATATGCTCCATGTTTGGTTCATATCAATTGCTAACTGCAACTCCTAAATTGCTCAAAGCAGTGCAAATTGCAGGCGCATTTTATATTTTTTACTTAGCGACAACTATTTTTGCGCGAGCTCTAAAAAATAAAGCTGTTACAACAGATTACTTAGAAAAAATTGAAAAGCCGCTGGTCCAAGGCTTGATGATTGATTTATTAAATCCCTTTGTAACTATTTTTTACATTAGTCTTTTCGCATCCCTGATGCGTTCAAACACTACTGCAATCGATATGTTTACTTATCTAGGGTTTATTCTGACCATTACCTTTGTTTGGTTTTCATTGGTATCAATTGTCTTTTCTCGTGCTTTCATCAGAGATTATTTTTTAAGAATCAGAAAAGTAGTTGAACTGATTTCTGCGGGTATTCTTTATTACTATGGACAGCAGTTGTTGTTTACCACTTGAACATAAGTTGGATTATCGGTTATAGATGAAACGGAACCACTAGAATATTTTAAGGAAAGTGAAAAAACTTTGTTATAAAGAACATAAAGAGCCTGAAGAAACCTCTTCGTGCCTCATACTGTAAGATTTTATTTTGACTAAATTAATACCCATAAGACAGGATGCAAAGCAAAAAGCGATGGTGCTATTCCCCTATGCTGGGGGATTAGGTTCGTCATTTTATGCTTTTGCTCCCCATATTAGTTCTGAGTATGATCTTTATGTCGTTGAATATCCAGGACGTTGCAACCAGGAATCATCGCTTGCGCCTACTTCTTTTCTTGAACTAAGTTTGGCGATCATGCAACTGTTATCTGATATGAGCCTTCATAGCAAAACACTGTCTTTTTGTGGTGTTAGTATGGGCGGCTACATCGCTTTTCATATTGCAAGACTTATTGAGCATTATTATGGCATTGGGATTGAAAGGCTCATCATGATTTCTGTTTGCAGTGAGAGCAAACTCATGGCATCACTCAATAGTGAGGGCTGGTTGGAATCACTGATTGATGAATATAATGGACTTTTTGAACAAGATTTTTTGGATTATTTAAAAAATTTAATGCAAAAAGATCGGAATATTTTAAAGACCATGCAATTAGGGATGGCTAATCTCACCAAAACTCCGATAAACATAGTTAATTCAACTGAGGATACACGTTGTCATTCTTTGGATACCAAACACTTTTGGCAGAATAAAACAACGCAATCGTTTGACTATCGTACTTATGAAGGAAAACATGTTCCGCGGACTGAACAGTTGGATGAGATATTTAATGCCAATTCAGATCTAAAATTTGAGCACTAAATACTATTTTATCATTCATTGGAATGTATGAGTGTTCCTCCAATAATTTTGCCATGAATTTTTGATGTTTCATCGCATAAAACTTCGCCGTTGCCAGCTTCAAATATGATATCATCTTGAACTTCGGTGTGTTTCTTTTGATGACGAACCATTCACTGTTAAATCGGACATGAGTGTAGATTGGTGAGCGATTAACTTTCCATTGACGAGCATGTTTTTTTCTACAAGAACGTTTTTTCCCAATACCGCTTGCCCATTGATGCAAAGATCCATTTCAATAAAGTAGAGGCAAGCTCAGAGCAATTTGAGGTTTTTTATTAACATCATTAGGTATAAATGCTTCGCGGTGTTACAGGATTAACAATCGAATGCCGGTGAATCATAATTAAAATCAAAAGAAGAAGCAGTACTGATTTCATTCAATATTTATCTAACAACAATCAGGCAGGCAATCGGTTTGTTGTAGCGGAAGTCCCTGTAAATCAAGTCCCAAAGCGGGGCGTAACTGAAACTAACTCATATGAATTGTGCGCAAAGTAATGATCTAATATGGCCTCGTATCGTTGTTTATAACGTTGAATATCTCTCATATTCAATATGTCAATAGGGAGGTTTACATATATAAGAAAAAATGTCATTTGTCATCAACAGATGAAATTTTGTTAACCTGGGAACAGTTCACGATAATGCCTATAGTAATTTTAAATTAATGCTGCCAAAATATGTCAGTATTAATCATAAAGTTAAGGATCAATATTTTGTCCAGAACGCAGCGCCTTCTTGAGCTCATCCAAATACTGCGGCGGCATCGTTACCCTGTCAATGGGAAACAATTGGCGGATGAACTTGGCGTGAGTCTACGAACGCTTTACCGAGATATCACAACCCTTCAGTCCCAAGGTGCTTCAATAGTGGGTGAACCTGGTGTGGGCTATGTCTTACGTCCAGGTTTTATGTTACCTCCCTTAATGTTTTCTGAAGAAGAAATTGAAGCCTTAGTGCTCGGCTCCCGCTGGGTAGCCCGCAGGGCTGATAAGAATTTAAGGCTTGCAGCAACCAATGTCCTGGCCAAAATATCATCAGTCCTTCCTGAAGATCTTCAGTACCAACTTGAGTATTCAGGCTTACTTATTGGCCCTGTTAAAACGGCAATAGAAAATGATGACGAAAAAGAAACCTTAATTCGCAACGCCATACGGAGGGAATATAAGCTTCAAATGACCTATATCGATGTTCAAGGGGATGAATCCCAACGTACCATTTGGCCGCTGGCACTGGGTTATTTTGAGGAGGCGCATGTTATTGTGGCCTGGTGTGAGCTTAGATCCGATTTTCGTCATTTTCGAACCGATAGAATCTCTCAATTAACACAGTGCGAGAAACGCTACCCACAACGCCGTCAAACGCTACTAAAAAAATGGCGTAAGATTCACAATATTCCTGAGCAGTAAATAAACATTCACTACTGACAGAAACTGTCAGTCTATGTCGGTAAACTAGGTTCGATACCATCAATGAAATTTATTCATCATAGGAGAAATCATGATACTCGAACCAAACGTTATCGTACTTTACGTTAATAATCTTGCTAAAAGCAGCCAGTTTTATCAGGATTTACTTGGAATAAAACTGGAAGAAGCCTCACCGACATTTCATTCATTTAAATTCTCAAATGGAATGAGCTTAGGCTTAAAAGCCAAGCATGCTGTTGAACCAGCCTTTGATAAAAATGGGGCAGGTGAATTGGCATTCACATTCGATAATAAAAAAACGGTTGATGAGCTATTTGCAAAATGGCAAGAAAAAGAAATAAGCATACTCGCCGCTCCGGGCACTGTGTCTTATGGCTATACATTTCTTGCGCAAGATCCAGAGGGTAATCGATTGCGAGTTGCCTCATTAGGAAAATCATAATGCCCAACTGGATCGCCGTTGCTTGCAAAGAACACGTTCAAAAAGGCCGGATATCTGGAAATAAACAAAATTGGGGTTATCAACTTCGCTTTGGGCTTATAGCCATAAGTGAGCATGACATGCAACTGATTGCCAAAGCGATACAAATTAAAAACAACAATTAACAGGAGCCATTCAATGTCATTATTACAGCCAACAGTGACATATATTGACAGTTTACAGTAACAGGTTTTTCAGTTCGAACTAAAAACAGCATTGAGTTCGATGAAAAAACAGCGAAGTTGCCAAAATTGTGGCAGAAATTTAATTTAAACAATCCCACAATTGATGAAACTGTTTTTGGAGTTTATTCAGATTATGAATCGGATGCAAATGGTTTTTACACTGTCACTGCTGGCGTTGCCGGCGCAAATGAGATGAAAGAGTTGAACTCTGTAAAAATCAACTCAGGTAACTACCTGATTTTCAAGGATAAGGGCGAACTCCCCAAAGCTATCATTGATGCATGGGAGGCCGTTTGGGATTATTTCAAAGTAAATAGCTTGTATAAACGTTGTTTTATGACAGATTTCGAGACTTATAGCGATGGCGATGAAGTAGCTATTTATATAGGCATTGAATAAATATGTCCATTTTTGCAGGAAAAGCCCCAAACAGGGGCTTAATAATTAGCAAAAATATGAACATATCCATGCGCCTCTACCGCACAAAAATCATTGGTAAAAAGATCACGGGTTAAGATGATAAATAAGCTCTATAAGAACATAAATACTCAAAAAGAGTATCTAATGTGTAACCCTCTTTTTTAGTGCCATTTATAATTAGAGTTAAATACTTATTTAGCCGCAAGTTACAATATTGCATAAAAGCACTGAATATCATAAAGAACTAAGCCAAACATTTTTGAATATTAATGACTTAACAAATTTCCGAATCAATTATTCCACGATGTTTTTTGTTGGTATTTATTAATTCAATTTTCATATATTTTTATAAATTTAAATTTGTTATAAAATTATTGTGCTATTCATTATTATTAAGGTAATCCCCCCATTTTTGAAGCAGAAAAATACCAATGGAAATACTAACAGATTTAAAAGCTATTCTACATTCAAAACGTGCCAATATTTATTACCTAGAAAAATGCCGCATTATGCAAAAGGATGGGCGTGTTTTGTACCTCACCGAGGCAAAAAACGAAAATCAATACTGGAACATACCCATTGCCAACACCACTTGCCTTTTACTTGGAACGGGAACATCTATCACACAGGCAGCAATGCGAATGCTGGCTCAGGCTGGTGTATTGGTTGGCTTCTGTGGCGGAGGCGGTACACCTTTACTGATGGCCAACGAAGTTGAATGGCTCACACCTCAAAGCGAATATAGACCCACAGAGTATATGCAGGGGTGGGTGAAATTCTGGTTTGATGAGCAAAAACGTTTATATGCAGCAAAACAATTTCAACTTTCACGCATAGAATACCTGAGAGTTCACTGGAAAAAAAGCCGAGATTTAGCTGCAGAAGGTTTTAATTCTAACGACTTGCAACAAGAATTATTAAGCTGTGAACTAAAAATCAAGAAAGCAAAAGAAGTTAGTAAATTGATGCAAAATGAAGCGGAATTAACAAAACAGCTATACCGCTACGCAGCAAGCCGAACTCAGTATGGCAAATTTATTCGTGAGCGGGAAGCTATGGATAAGGCCAATATATTTTTAAACCATGGCAATTACCTTGCCTATGGCTTAGCGGCAACAACGCTGTGGGTTCTTGGGATTCCTCACGGCTTTGCTGTTATGCACGGCAAGACACGTCGCGGTGCATTGGTATTTGATGTAGCGGATTTAATCAAGGACGCCCTTATCCTGCCTTGGGCTTTTATCTGCGCCAAGGAAAATAGTAGCGAACAAGAGTTTCGCCAGCAATGTTTACAGGCATTCATCGATCATAAAGCGCTGGACTATATGTTTGAACAGGTAAAAGCTATGGCCTTAAATACAGATTGGGAAAGCGAAAATAGCGAGGAAAGCTTGCTATGATGGTTATTTTTGTTTCCCAGTGCGAGAAAAAAGCGCTTGCTAGAACCCGTCGTGTCTTAGATGCTTTTGCAGACCGTATCGGTGATAAAACTTGGCAAACAGTAATAACCCAAGAAGGATTGTTGGCAGTTAAGAAGTTGTTGCGTAAAACTGCCAGTAAAAATACAGCGGTCTGTTGTCATTGGATTAGAACAAGATCGAAAACCGAGCTGGTTTGGGTTGTAGGTCGGAGGCAAGCTTTTAACCATCTTGGTGTTGTACCTGTTAATTTTACATCAAAGGAAGTCATAATGGATAAATTGCCCATTGAAACTGGTCATTTAATTGCTAACACTAAAGCACAGCTTCTAAGTCATCACCTTTTTTCGGTAGGCTATGTTGCCTACTATTTGTTGGAAAAAATGGGTGTTGATGACTATAAATTGAGACAATCCGCTTTTATATCTGGAATATTGCATGATATTGGAAAAATAGATCCGGCTTTTCAAAGTTGGGTTTGTAAAAAAAACAATAAACTTTCAGAAAATATAGTCCCTGAGGACGGGGTACACATTGATTCACCTAGGCTCAATCACCATTTAAATTGAATACAATAAAAAAATCCGTAAACTGTTATTTTTCACAATTTCAAGGGAATAGTAGTC
>NZ_LNYK01000003.1 GCF_001467825.1 Legionella londiniensis | reverse complement strand
GGAGCGGCATGAATCCCGCCGTATCGATAACCAGTTGCGCGGCCGCGCGGGGCGCCAGGGAGATCCAGGCAGCAGCCGCTTTTATTTATCACTGGACGATAATTTAATGCGTATTTTCGCATCAGAACGGGTGGCCAACATGATGCGCCGGCTGGGAATGAAGCCAGGTGAACCCATAGAGCATAGTCTTGTCACTAAAGCAATTGAAAACGCGCAACGCAAGCTCGAAGGGCATCATTTTGATGTGAGAAAGCAATTATTGGAATATGACAATGTTGCGAATGAGCAGCGAAAAATCATTTACTCGCAACGTGCGGAGATCATGGCGATGGAGGATCCGCTAGAATCGGTCAAATCCATTCGTGAAGACGTGCTCAGTGATCTGGTGGACAGCTATCTTCCTCCCCAAAGCATGGAAGATCAATGGGATGTAGCGGGCCTTGAGCAGGTTCTTGCGGATGACTTTACCTTAAAGGCGCCTGTTAAAGATTGGATTGAAGAGGATCACTCCATCCAGCCTGAAGAAATTAAAGAAAAAATTATTAACCTGTGCACCCAAGAATATGAGGCAAAAGAAGCACAGATTGGGCGTGAGACTTTGGCGCAATTTGAAAAATCCGTAATCCTGCAAACTTTGGATAATCATTGGCGTGAACATTTGGCGGCAATGGATCACTTGCGTCAAGGCATACACTTGCGCGGGTATGCGCAAAAAGATCCAAAGCAGGAATATAAACGTGAAGCGTTTACCTTGTTTACTTCAATGCTTGAGAACATGAAATATGACATCATCAAGCTGCTCTCTTCAGTGCAAATCAGGAATGAAGCGGATGTCGATGCTATTGAAGCCCAGCGGCGTGCGGAACAAGTAGATAATATGCAGTTCATTCATCATGCGGAAGATGGCCAGGCGCCTGACACAGGTGAACAGGTTGTTGTGTCCACGGTCAGGCGGACATCAAAGAAAATAGGCCGCAATGAGCCTTGTCCTTGCGGCTCAGGTAAAAAATACAAAGTTTGCCATGGCAAACTCGCATGAATGTCGCAGTTGCCGTCATCACTGATGTAAAAAAGAAGCGGGTCTTACTCACAAGGCGCGCCAAAGAGGGAACCTTTGGCGGCCTTTGGGAATTCCCAGGCGGTAAGCTTAAAGCAGGTGAAACGCCTGTTTGTGCGCTCATTCGGGAAATCAAGGAGGAAGTCGGGCTTACCGTCAAGAAACACCATTTTTTAGGAAAAATTCCCCATAACTATCCGGAATATTCGGTGACTTTATGGGTTTACCTTGTTGCCTCATTCTCAGGCGAGCCAACCTGTCAGGAATCCCAATCGGGAATGTGTTGGGCAGATATTGCAGCGCTTGATCAATTTGAATTCCCGGAAGCGAATAAAAAAATTATTAATTTGATAAATAATATTGCGCACCTAGAAGCCATGTCAGATCTGGCAAATGCCTAAATCCATTGCTGTTTTAGTATGACGCAACTCATTCATGGAACTGGCTTCACAAAGCCTGAGACTTAAACCATGATGGCCCAGTTGCATTTTAGGAACCATACCGCATTTTTTATCCATTCTGAGCATAATTAAATGGCAGGAAGATTTTGCAGGGAGCGAGCACTGATAAAAACCGTTGATCATATCAATTTTATCAAAACTTGCAGTGCTGCGCAGCAGGGCTAAATAAAGATTGACTGTATCTTGTAAAGACTTTAATTCTTTCAGCCAATATTTTAGGTCTTTTTGCCTGAGTTCAGGCTCATTTTCAAGCCAAAGTAATAATTGAGGAGAATGCATCGCGCAATCATTATTATCCCCCGCCAGGGAAATACGGATGGACTGTAAAAAAGGGTCATACTGTACCGACTCACCGAATCGGCCGGCTACATGATTTAAAAATTGAATTTGGACAAATAAATTTGCGTACAGGGCATTGGGTATCTCAGTCTCAGATTTATTCAAAATATGCTCTATACGCATTAGCTCTTTCAGAAACCTGCTTTTCAATTCAGGTTTTTCAATTAACTTGATAATCTCAAGAACGCTTTTTAACGCATAATGATGAACAACAGGGTGCTTTTCATCGCAGGCTTGCTCAATGGTTTGCAGCAGGTTTTCCAGGCGCAGTGCGGCTTTCGGTAAAAAATGGGTTGCCAATTGAAAAGTGATGGTATCTTGATGCATGAAGATCGCTGTCCTTTGCCGTTTCATCAAGACTAACACAAAAAGAGATGATCGCAAAAAAATACACGAAAAGCGTTATGATCTTGCCCTGATTATAGGGTCTTTTTTCATGAAAAAATAAGACAAATAAAAAAATTTTGGTATACTCCCCGCGATTAATCAATTTTGGCGAGGCGAAATGAAGCGAATTATTGTTTGTTCTATTTTGGCATTCTGTATCTCTGGCTGTGTCCCAACTTATTTTGGCCTTTCAAAAGAACAATGGGAGAGTTTAACTCCCTCACAGCAGGCAGAAGTGATCAAAGCCTATAATGAGCGGGAGGCCGAGCGTCAGCAGGCTGAAAATGAACGACGCATCATTGAAGAGCAGAATGCGCCCTTAAACAACTTAATCGGGGTATTGGGAACAGCGATTCCACAGCAGGGTAAAGAGAAAAAAAATACAACCGCAACCAAAACCTGCTCTCCTGATGGCAGTCATTGCACCTACCGCTCAACCACCAGATCATCCGGATGGCATGTAGGCCCCTAGTTTTTTTATAATCTTGAATCCGGGATGCAACCTGGACGAGGCAAAGCCGCAATCTGGGATTTTACAATGCATTCCGGAGGACAGCTGCCCGCCACGCTTCCCCGGACTAGGTCTGCCTTACTCCGGGTTATTGTAATGCTATAAAGGTTACGCCAAATAATCATGCACCACACGGCCGTAAGGCAAGGTGATATCTGTTTGTACATGGACGGCATTGATGACTTTTTTAACAGGAAGTTCAGCAACCGGCGCCAGGGCATGATGAAATAATTCGAGCTTTGCGGGTCCCTGCCAGGCACCTTTGACCGTAATATCAGTCATAGCATACTCAACAAGTTCACATATTCGGACACTGCCGTCTACATGCGGAATAATTTTTAGCAAATAATTTTTTCCAGTCAATGCTTCAGCCATTTTTTTTGCATCAAGCGACTCGTATTTATAACCCATCGTGGCAGTAGCTACGCGGCTTTTACCATAGTCCAGAGTCCCAATGAGCGTTTCTTTTTCAACCTGAAGCTTTGGGGTAGCAAGTTTTTTAGGAAAGCCCCATATTTCTCGTCCGCCGGCAATCGGCGGATGATCATCCAAATACATGGCATGCGAATAATTGCCCTTTTGCTTTTGAAAGAGAACGGGGATGACCTGCCCAGATTCGGTATAATCGCCAAATCCTGTTGAATCCGGCATGCGGATAAATTCAAATTTAACAAGCGGCTCTGTAACTTCCAATGGTTTCGGAACCACTTCGCGGAGCAAATCGAGATCAGTCTCATAGGTGATGATTAAAAACTCACGATTGATAAATCGATAAGGGCCTTTGGGATAACTGGGGCTGATGAGGGGCATGGCAAAGGCAGTAGTTCGAACGTCATTCTCATTCATAGCGTCTCCAATTATTTTTTAGTCATGTCGTGCAAGGCAATACCTCTATCCACAGGGACTGATTCTCGCCATGGGGAACGGCTTAATCCTGATTTACCGTCCTCATAGCCTTTTTGGATATGTTCGTTTATGGATTTGCGGGAAAACTCATAATCTTTTGAAGAAAGATCATCTGCGTCACCTCGATACAAAAAACGGACAAGGGAAACGGTTCTATCCCAGTCGCTGTCCAGACACCGCCTGGCAAGCCCCTGCTTTTTTTTTGCCGGCGGCAATTCTTGTATCAATTGATGGATCTGGTATTTAAGAGAATGAATTTCATGATGCAATTCGATGATTTTCTCAAACCGGCTGGAGTACACAATGTCTTTTTTGCGCTTTTCTACGTCATCCATGTGGGCAGGTTCAAGCCCATAGGAATCAAATAAATGGACCATAAAACATAATAACGCTTTTGGGCGCTGGTCGAGCAAGACATAGCTTAGCGGTGTATTACTGGATAAACCCCCATCCCAGTATAATCGGCCTTCGACTTCTACTGGGGGGAATCCTGGAGGCAAAGCTCCGCTTGCCATAATGTGTTCCGGGCCAATCGTTTCTTTTTCAGAATCAAAATACCGCATGGCGCCGGTTGCGACCTCAACAGCGCCCACACTTAAACGTATTTTACCCGAATTAATCCGGTCAAAATCGACAAATTCTTCCAGCGTGCCGCGCAATGGCGCGGTGTCGTAATAACTTAAAAAAGGTTTATTCCAGCTTGCTGGGGCAGGCGAACTCCAGCGCGGGGAGAAAAAACCGGGTTGTCCAAACAAAAGTGTGGTTTGTGCTGAAATAAAATGATGCAGACGGCGGTTGAAAGTATCATGAGGTATGAGTGATTCGTCAATGAGGGGCGGGGTGGATATCAATTGCCAAAAAGCTTTCAGCTTATCAATCCTGTCTTTTTCAGAATTACCCGCGGCAATAGCTGAGTTGATGGCGCCAATGGAGGTTCCAACAAACCAGTCAGGCGAGTAATCTTCTTCGAGCAGGGCTTCTAAAACGCCAACTTGATAAGCGCCCATGGCGCCGCCGCCCTGAAAGCAGCATGCTATATAATCATGGTTAGTGGGCGCTTTTTTATTTTTTCTGCGATCCACGTATTTTACTCCATAAACCAACCGTGACTGACAACCAAAGATTGGCCAGTCAGGGCGTTGGTTGGGAAAGAGGCAAAAAATAATGCAGCTTCTGCCACATCGTCAGTCGTGGTGAATTCACCATCTACTGTGTCCTTAAGCATTACTTTTTTAATCACGTCTTCTTCGCTGATGCCTAATTCTTTTGCCTGCTCCGGTATTTGTTTATCGACCAGAGGGGTTCTAACAAAGCCTGGGCAAATGACATTGGCCCGGACATTATGGGCGGCTCCTTCCTTGGCTACGACCTTGCAAAGCCCAAGCAATCCATGTTTGGCGGTGACATAGGGCGCTTTCAGCAAGGATGCTTCTTTGGAATGCACAGATCCCATGTAGATAATGCTGCCGCCGCGCTTGCTTGCATACATGTGCTTCAAACAGGCCCGGGTAGTCAAAAATGCGCCATCAAGGTGAATGGACAGTAATTTTTTCCAGTCAGAAAACGCCAGTTTGTCAACGGATTCGATAATCTGGATACCGGCGTTGCTGACTAATACATCTACTGCGCCAAATTGATTGACTACGGATTCTATACCTTCATTAACCTGGCTTTCATCCGTCACATTCATCTTAACGGCCATGGCGCTGCCGCCATGATGTTTGATTTCGTCCGCCGCTTCCTGGGCTTCGGAAAGATTGAGATCGGCAATAGCAACATGCGCACCTTCTTTGCCAAATACGTGGGCGATTTCCTTGCCAATGCCTGAAGCAGCACCAGTAATGACAGCAACTTTATCCTTAAGACGCATGGTTTTATTCCTTGTTTTTGTATGATTTCCTTATAGGTTCAGTTATAGCATGCATTTTCTATTTTGCGAATTTTTAGGCCGAAGATTTTGGGGCAGTATCCCCCGCCGCAAGGGGAGGATACAGGGTAGAATCAACATTAATAATAGTAGTAATAGCCTCTGCGATAATAATATCGGCGTTCTTGTGACTGACCGATAGAATGGCCGACCAGCGCTCCGGCGCCTGCGCCGATTGCAGTGCCCAGGGCATCACCACCGCTCACGGCGTATCCAATTCCTGCTCCGGCTGCCGCGCCAGTCGCGGTTCCTACCTGGGTGGGAGTGCAGGCTGCCAGACCAAAAATACCAAAGAAACACAACGATCCCAGTATTTTTTTCATAATTCAATCCTCTTGAAAATTAACTCCTTCATTAACCATATTAGTACAAAAATTATAAAATGAAGAAAAAAAATAAGCATGTTAATTGAATTTTGATTAAACAAGATCAAGCAACAAAGTTTCTGAAAGAGGCTGATGGCAAGCCTGGGTAATGTCATTCTGAGCGGCAGCCTGGCGCTCTATGAAGGAATCTATTTTGAACCTTCAGGGATATGCGGCTTGCTTGACTGCATGCGTTATGGCTGCAAAAAATGTTGCCTAGTGTAAAGGGGGTTCTACATACTTCTTGAGAAAGCAATGGCCAGGGATTACTATTGGTAAAAATAGCCCAATAGTGAGGATGATATGTTTCGTGGAAGTATAGTAGCGCTTGTTACTCCAATGAAAGATGATGCCATTGATGAAGAGCGCCTGCGCTCTCTGGTCGAATTTCATATCGAAGCGGGTACGCACGGCATCGTCGCCGCGGGCACGACCGGCGAGTCTGGCACTTTATCTCATGAGGAAAAAATAAAGGTCATTAAAATTGTAGTCGAAGCGGCGCGTGAACGGATTCCAGTGATAGGGGGAACCTCTGCAAACGCAACCAAAGACTGCATTAGCCTGACTCGAGATGCCATGGAATGCGGCGTAGATGCAGCATTGATCATGACACCTGCTTACATAAAACCCACTCAGGCTGGTTTATATGAACATTATAGCCGGATTGCCCAGGAAGTTGCGCTGCCTATTATTTTGTATAATGTCCCTGGCAGGACTGCCTGTGATTTATTGCCAAAGACGGTAGCCCGTCTTTCCAAAATCTCCAATATTATTGGGATTAAAGAGGCAACGGGGGATATGGCGAGGCTTCAAGAGATTTTAGATGGCTGCGGAGACAGGCTTGATGTATACAGCGGCGATGACTTAACTGCCCTGCAATGGATGCGGTCGGGTGCAAAAGGGGTCATTTCAGTCACGGCCAATGTTGCTGCCAAATATATGGCAAAACTCTGCGATGCCGCAACAAACGGGGCGAACGCTTCATGCCTTGAACTGCAAGAGCAGTTAATGCCGCTTCACCAATTGATGTTTGTTGAAGCAAACCCCATTCCTGTTAAATGGGCCATGCATAAAATGGGTTTGATCTCCGATGAGATTCGCCTGCCGCTGACACGCCTGAGCGAAGAACATCAAAAACCTTTGGAGGATGTATTGCGTTCTTTAAAGTTGATTTAAAATGATTTCAGAAGATAGATGGCATTGAATGTATACTATTTTTTTGTCTTTCCCGCGCAACAATGCCGCACGGGAAAGACAAACAATCCAAATCAAATGGTAACAGTACTCGTGCCGGTTAAGGCCGGCCTGGATTATAATTAAAATAAAAATATTAAGAGGTTTAGTTGTGAAGAAAATGATTGCGGCGGGTTGTTTGGCGTCTTTATTGGCTTCTTGTTCATCATATTACACAAGCAATGGAGAAAATGTTTATCTCCGAAGCGGCAATGGCCCCGATCTCATTGTTCCGCCGCCGCTAACCGATACAAATATCAGCTATTTTTATAATTTGCCAGCACAAAGGCAGAATCCTCAAGTCAATATTGAACCACCGCAAGGTTAAGGTTAAACAATGGAACAGGAAAACGAATTGGATGTTATCCGTCAACTGTCAAAACGCATTGTTGATGCACAAAGCCAGATTCGGATTCTTGATACCATCAAATGGGATGAATCCATAAAAAAGGATTTTTTTCAGCACAAATGCAAAAAGCTCCCCGCAGTTGATGAGGCTTATTATCATAAACGCGGTTTGCCTTTTGATGCCGCCGAGAAGATTGATGAATTCCGCCTGATTATGCGTGATGCGCAAAATCAGCTTGGCCAGTATTCGCCGGTTACAAGGCTTATCCGCAGGCAGTGTGATGAATATATCAAAGCAGTGCTGATGCTTGATGCGCGAGGAACCCCTGCTTTTTGCGAGCTGGCCATGGATTTATACGGAAGCCCGCATGATGCCTTTTATGCGAATGGGCCTCGGCTTTCGCAGCTTGGTTCCTTATTGTTTGATGTGCTAACAACGCTTGATGTACAGCTTCAGTCAGAGGCAGATGAGAAACGGTATAATGCGGAAGAGGCCCAGGAGATTCTGCAAAAGCGCCTCAGCCAGTTTTTCAATCTGCACCCTGGCAATGTGACCGTGATGGTCAGCGATGAAATGATAGCGGACGCCGCAGCAGGCGCTGATAACATTAAACTGAGCAGCAGCGTGATGTTCAGCGAGCGTGATTTAAAATATCTGGAAGTCCACGAAGGCTGGGTGCATGTCGGGACTACCTTGAACGGCAGCATGCAGCCTTATTGTTTTTTTCTCTCCAAAGGCTCACCCTCCAGCAGCGTCATTCAGGAGGGGCTTGCGGTGCTTACAGAGATCATCAGTTTTTCCTCCTATCCCGGGCGGATGCGCAAAATCACCAATCGCGTGATAGCGCTGGATAAAGTATTGCAGGGTGCGAATTTTCTGGACGTATTCCGTTATTTTTTAGAATGCGGCATGAATGAAGAAGAGAGCTACAGGCAAAGCGTTCGCATTTTTCGCGGCAGTACGCCAAATGGCGGCCCGTTTACCAAGGATCTATCTTATGCCAAGGGATTTGTATTGATTTACAACTTCATCCGCTTTGCCATCAGCCAGCATCGCATCGATGCCATCCCGCTTTTATTTACCGGAAAACTGGTGCTTGACGATTTGCCGCTGCTCACCGAGCTCAAAGAGCATGGCTTATTAACCGACCCCGTCTATCTCCCCCCGCAATTTCGCGACCTCGCCGCATTAAGCGCCTGGATGAGCTTTTCTTTATACCTTAATCAGTTTGACTTAAACGAAATTCAAAAAAATTTCCGTTTCTTGCTGGCGTAACAGGCCTGTATATCAATTGATCCCCTGATCCCCGGATTACGACTGCGTCTAATCCGGGCTACAAACTAATCCGGGCTACAAACTAATCCGGGCTTCTGTAGTACAAACCAATATTGCCTTTGAAATGTTTTCACGTTTAAAATAATTTTGTCCAACTTTAAAGGAATGTTAAATATGGTTTATTATCGGCGGGATTATACCGAGGGCGCGATTTATTTTTTCACGCTCACACTACACAATAGACGCGCCACCTATTTAACCACGTATATTCATTTATTAGGCAAGTCGTTTCGTGATGTTCGCGCAAAATACCCTTTTTCAACGCTTGCTGTGGCGATTCTGCCCGATCATTTACATATAATATGGCAATTACCTGACAACGAATGTAATTATTCTATGCGTTGGCGGCTGATAAAAACAAATTTTACGAAGTCGTTACTCAAAGAGACCATTCATTTCAAGAAGAATAAACGCGGCGAGTATCAGCTTTGGCAAAGCCGATTTTGGGAACACCGTATCCGCGATGAAACTGATTTGCAAAAACATGTTGATTATATACATTATAACCCGGTAAAGCATGGATATGCGGCCAAAGCAAACCAGTGGCCACATTCAAGCATTCACCGTTATATTAAAGAGGGGATTATACCTTGTGATTGGGCATGTGAACCCGAAGGTGATTTTAACGAGTAATACCGGGATTTATCTTCAAACCATCCCGGATTACGACTGCGTCTAATCCGGGCTACTGATGTTAGTACATAGGTGCGTACCGGGAACAATGAATAAAAAATGATTCATTTTCAGGTAATAAAGGATACAAACTGCTATACTTTTAACATAAAAAATTTTTTAAACGCAAAAAATGACGGGTTTAAGGTAATGTTAAGATTATGCGTTTAAAATAAATACATAGATATCAGTGATGGAGCGATTCCCATGCCACACAACCAAGCAGTTTACGAAGCATTAAACAACCTGCAATTGAGCGATGAAAAAGAAAAAGCACAGCAGCAATACGCTGCACTTTCATCGCTTTTTTACCCAGGAAAAGGTACTGAGAATTTTGGGGAACTAAAGGAAAAATTCGTAGAAGCGTTGAATGAGCACCGTGAGATTCTTGGCTTGAAGGACAAGTTACCGGAGAATGTGGAAGAGATTGATATTTCTCTGGGGGATGAAGAGCCTACATTGAAAGCTTTATACAATCTGGTGTTTCAAAAATATATGCAAGCCCATTTCAATCAATTGAGTGATCAAGAATTGAGTGAACTTACTGGGAAAGTAAACGAGGATGATAATACTGCCTTAAAAGAGCATTTGACAGATATAAAAATTACAGAAAATGTTAAGGAAGAGTTCCTGGCCGATGCGAGCTTTAAAGCCATCGGCCAAGCAGCAAAAGAACATTTAGAACAGCGTAAAAATGAAATAAAACCCGTTACAGAAAAAAAAGACGAAATTAATCAAAAATTAACTGAGCTGAACAATGAATTTAACACATTCAAAACACAAGAAGAAATCAATCAAAAAATAACAGCAATTCAGAAATTGATTGAGGAACAAAATCAACGAATAGAAAGCGTTCAACAATTACCGTATTTTGAGCATGACAATAAACTTCAAGAAAAAGTTAAGGAAGCAAAAGAAGCAATCAAACAAAATGAACAGGCAATTGAAGAAATTAAAGAAAAACAAAAAAAGCTTCAGGAAATAGTCGAAGGTCTTCAGGAAGCAAAAAAAGAATTCATTGAAGTCACCAAAAAAAGAAACCAATTGCTCGATGATGTGAAGCAGTTTAAAAAATCTGATACAGCTGTTGCTGATGAACGGCGGCAAATTGATGAGCAATTGACTACAGCTCTTGATAAGATGAAAAAGGAAAAAAGAAAAGCTCAAGAGAATGCTTTAAATGGCAGTGAAATATATACGAAGAATTTCCAAGAAGCCAAGAAAGCCCTTGAGCGAGTTGCTTCAAGGAAATTCAAAACTAAAATAGAGAAGGAAGCCAGCAATGTTAATATTTTGATGCAAGTAGAGGGAACTTTATCGAATTTTACCGATACGGTCGTGACCAAAAAAGAAGACGCAGTGAATCAAGAGCCTAATCGAACGGTCGATACCGATCGTACCACCATCCAACAGGAAAACAATACTACAGCCCGCTATAAAGGTATCCGCCTGAGCGAGGGTCAATATATCCAGTCCAAGGCGACTTTTGACAGCGGCAAAGTAGGCGTTATCGCCCAGGATTATAAAAATCGGGTCACCGATCATAGTAAGCAGGATGAGCTAAGCGACCAAGAAAAAAATCAGGTTGCTTTTAAGATGGCAAAAATGCTTCTTGCCAATTACGACCCCGCAAAAGGGCCTGTCATCATCAGCGGCAAAGATAAGGATATGGCTGACAAGGTTTTTGCCTCTCTTTTGTTAATAAAGCAAAATTCGCCTGAGGAATTCAAGGATTTGAAAATTGAATCCAGAGTGCCCGGATGCACTGGACCCAATCGGTTAAAAGATTTAGTCCATGGCGGCTTTATCAAAAGGCATCTTGGATCTGGCGGACAGGGTGAACTCCTGCAGAAATCAGAAAGAGAGCAAACGGCTACTGAACTACAAAGGCTTAAAGCGAGCCTTGCAGTTCTAAAAACCAAGCCTGAACTCGGCGGGCCTCTTAAAAAAGAAGATAGCTTGGAGCTTGGCGAAAAAAACTATATAACCAGAGGCCCAAAACAATAATAACCCAAGGACGATATGAACATTGCAAACCTGGCTGTTGGCGTATTTGACTCCGGCATGGGCGGCTTGACGGTGCTGCGCGCGTTAAGGCAGGCCTTGCCTTCGGAATCATTTATATACCTTGGCGATACAGCGCGCCTTCCCTACGGCACCAAAAGCCCAAGGACCATACAGCAGTATGCCGTGCAAATGGCGCGAATTTTGGTGGAGCGGCGGATCAAGGCGCTGGTGATTGCCTGTAATACCGCAACCACCGCTGCTCTGCCGCATTTGCAGGTCATGCTGCCGGATATCCCAATTCTGGGCGTGGTCTCCCCCGGCGCCCTGGCTGCCGCTGCCGCCACCCAAAATGAACGGATAGCGGTTATTGCCACAGAAACCACTATTGCTGCCAATGCCTATCAAACCCAAATCAAATTGCATCGTCCCCGGGCTGAAATCAACGCCCGTGCCTGCAGCGTGCTCGTGGCTCTTGCCGAAGAAGGGATGACGGATAATGGGGTTGCTGAAGCCGCCTTAAGCCATTATCTTGATGCGTTCCGTGACGAGGATACACTGCTCCTTGGCTGCACGCATTTCCCGGTATTTAAACCGCTTATCAGTAAACTGATGTCTGATAAGGTCAGCATTGTTGATTCGGCAGAAGCCACGGCTTCCGCCTTAAAAACCCTGTTAGCTCAGAAAAATTTATTAAACCCAACGGCTGGCAACGCTCAAGCGCACTATCTGGTAACCGATTCCGTAAAACGCTTTCAAGCTGTTGGTGAAATTTTTCTAGGCGAACCCCTGGCCAAAGCCGACATAGAATTAGTCGATACCGTAGATATTGTAGCCCGTATTAGCGAAGCGTAATACGGGGAAATCGAAGAACCATGTAAACCCCGGATGACGACTGCGTCTAATCCGGACTACAAACTAATCCACGCCACAAATTAACGTTTAAAAAAATTTACAATGAACAGCGCAGGCTCTTAATAAAATGATAATAAACATCTTGTACAATATTTGTTATCAATTAAGAAGCCTGTTTTTAATGAAAGAGAAAGCGCTTATTCCCCTAAAACCAGTGCATCAGACCGGGCACAATTGCAAAACCACAGCGATTGCCGCAGTTGATCAATATTTTGCGTCTCAGCTCGGCTTTGAGCCGATTCCGTTACATAAAAAAATGAGTCACGTGATTTCTGTCAGGGAATTGGCAAAAGAGAAAGGATCAATACAGGGCGAATTGCTGGATGTGTGTCAATTTACTGAAATTTTTGCAGATATTGGCTATGAAACTGAATTGGTTGATTTTCATGGGGATTATGACTCATTTAAAAAAAATATAACAGACAATATTTCCGAGGGCAATTTACTGGTTGCTTGCTTTGCGGTCGACCTTGCGACAGGAAATCCAACAAACCAGTATATTCATGACAGGCCCAATGAACACGCGGCAGTCATTCACGGTTTCGATAAAGATGCCGAGACGTTAACCATGACCCATTGGGATAAACAACGAACAACAAGCATGCGCGATTTTTATCATTCTTCCATGAAGCTCCCCAAAGAAAGGAAGCCGGAATATTATAGGAATGTAAAGCATGAAAACCCCGTGATGAAATATGACCTGATTAAGCCAACTCTATTTGATAAAATATTAGCAAGCAAAACAATAAAAAAATCAATTATCCCTCAAAAAGGCAGCGGGTTTCACGCAAGGCTACTTGTAATTAAGAAGCCTGAGCTGAAAACAATTCTAAATGCAAGAAAAAAACTATTGAATGCCAAGAGGTTAAAAAATTTAGAAAAAATTGATGCGTTGTTCAAAGCACTTAAGGAAAAAACAGATAAGTTAATCAGAAAGGGAGAAAAGGGCAACCTTCGCCATGCTGCCTATCAACGCGTGAGCCAAACGGCTCTTCAATTAAATAACGAATTAACGCATGCTAAAAAGCTCTTCGACAATCACGAAGTTACATTTGATGTTTTTAAAAGAACATGTGAAAAGGCCATCAAAAAAGCTTCCCCGGAATTTAAACAGCACCGTGGCTGGCATAGCCTGAATCCAATATTAAGAGGGATTTTAGGTATTCTGGCTGCTTTAACCATTGTTCCTGCGCTCACTGTCGCTGTTGCCGGCAATCAAGGGTACCTTGGTACCTTCTTTCATACGCCAAAAACGGATGCGGCAGAAAAACTAGCATCATTTGCGTGGGGATTGGAGAAAATCAGGTAGGTTTATTTTTAGCAGCATTGTGGTTTGCCTAATCCGGCCTGCGATGCTGAGGCTCATAATTCCATACCACGTAGCCCGTATTAGCGAAGCGTAATACGGGCAATTGAAGAAGAATGGGAACCTCGGATTACGACTTCGTCTAATCCGGGCTACTTTCTTCCTTTGGCGGCCGGCTCATTAATTCTTCTACGGCTTCCTTCGGGCTGATTTGCTGATTGAGTAACGCATTTACAGCAAGACAAATAGGCATTTCGACCTGGTGACGGGAAGCCAGGGCGCAAACTTGCGCGGCATTATATTTACCCTCGACTACCTGGCCAATTTGTGCTTCTGCGTCTTTGAGATTTTTGCCTTGCCCGATGAGAAGCCCAAAACGCCGGTTTCTTGACTGATTATCGGTACAGGTTAAAACGAGGTCACCCACACCGGCTAGCCCCATGAATGTTTCCTGCTCTGCATGGAGCGCTTTACCAAGCCTTCGCATTTCAGCAAGTCCCCGGGTGATTAAGGCGGCTTTCGCATTGGCGCCGAAACTCAAGCCGTCGCTGATGCCGCAGGCAATGGCCAGCACGTTTTTAACTGCACCAGAGAGCTGCACGCCGATTGTGTCGCCTGACAAATAAACACGCATTTTTTCATGATGCAGAATATCTCTGATGCGGCGAAGGTAATCGGCATGATGACCTGCGACTGTCAATGCTGTGGGTAATCCGCGCGCTACCTCCGCAGCAAAAGAAGGGCCCGAAATAACAGCCGTGGCAAATGACTTACCCCACTGCGCTTCAACCAGCTCACTTAAAAATTTTTGGCTTGAAGGATCAAGCCCTTTGGTAAGCCAGCCCAAACCGGTTTTTGGTTTAGGCATCAGTTGCAGTACTTCAGCAAACGCGTGAGAAGGAACAGCGATAATGACGATATCAGCAAGCGTTACCGCAAGAGACAAATCGGCAATGGGAGTCAGATTGTTTGGAAATTCAAAATCGGGAAGGTAGCGTAAATTACGACGGTTTTTAGCCATGTCCTCAACATGGCTCTGCTGATGAGCCCATAGTAGAATCTGGCTGTTGTATTTTGCCAAATGGATGGCAACTGCCGTACCCCACGAGCCCGCCCCCAAAATGGCAACCGTCGCTTTACTCATGGTTTAATGTGTTTGCTCTGATTGCTTGGAGGCTTCAGCTTTTTTTTGCTCCTCTTTTTGCTGCAGATAGAGCGCATCAAAATTGATGGGCGCTAAAACCAGCTGCGGGAAGCTGCCGCGCACCACTTCCGTCGTAATCGCTTCGCGGGCATAAGGAAACAGAATACTTGGACAGAAGCTGCCTAATAGATGATCCAGCTGATCTTTGGGAGCGCCTTGAATGGTGAAAATGCCTGCCTGATGGACTTCAACCAGAAATGCCGTGTTTTTTTGATTTTTGACCGTTGCCGTAATGGATAAGACAACCTCATACACATTTTCTTCCAAAAGCGCGTGCTGTGTGTTGACATCAAGCGATAACTCAGGCTCCCAGCGTTGCTGAAAGATTGCAGGGGCATTGGTTGTTTCAAAGGATAAATCTTTAACATAGATGCGTTGAATCATAAAATGAGCTTCAGGCGCTTGATTGTTTTGTTTTTGTTCTTGTTCTTCGGCCATAATGGTAATCAATCCTCTTAAGTAGTTAAAAAAATTCTTATTGTAAGCCAAGTAGCCCGGATTAGCGTAGCGTAATCCGGGAGCACTCAAATCCATCCCCGGATTATGCTACGCTAATCCGGGCTACTTGGTTTAAATCATCAGTACGCAAGGAACCTAGGCTCTTCCTTTCACAACCGGTAAATTTGCCGCAGTCCAGGCAGCCATTCCTCCGGAAAGAACCATGGGATTGGCAAAACCCTCAGCGCGCAATCTGGCTGCCAAACCGGGCGATTGCAAACCCCGTGCACAGACCAAAATAATAGGCTTGGACTTATATTTGTCCATGCGTTGACTGGTAAGGTCATTGGCGCTTAGTGATACAGCATTGATAATATGGCCGGCACGGAATGATTCAGCATCGCGAAGATCAATGACGACGGCATTTTCATGGTTTATTTTATCGATGGCCATAGAGGGAGTTAATTCCTGTGCCTTATGCCGTCTTGCCAGGAGCTCATTGCCCAAAATAAGTGCAAGAATAACCAAAAGCGCAAGCCAAAGCCCCCAGTGATTAATAATAAATTGCCCGATTTGTCCCATAATATGCTGATGAATATGTTGATCTTGGGCGAATTATCCCCAGATTGTGACGATTACGCAAGTATAATTCAAGGAAAGCCCGCCAAGCTGTTCAGTCCTGATTTTTTTCAACGGGATAGCCGCATATTTCCCATTCGGCAATACCGCCATCGATTGAGTAGACTTCCTGATAGCCCATCTCTATTAAGCATTGGGCGGCAAACAACGAGCGAACGCCGCCTCGGCAATGCAAATATACGGCTTTATCGCGAGGAATCAGTGATTTAATCTTTTCAGCCAATTGATCTTTCGGGATATGCAGAGCCCCGGGAATATGGACTTCCTGCCATTCATCGATTTCCCTGACGTCAATCAGGCACAAATCAGGATCGGTTTCGCAGCGTTTTTTTAATTCATGGACGTTTATCGTATTGATCGGGGATTCGTTCATAATTCCTCTCTCGGTTATAAGGTCTCGTTAGTGTGGAATGGTGGATAAACCAGTAAATTGCCGCTGTGATTACGCCGCCGATTAAAGTAGCAAAAGCCCAGCTCGGAGCAGAAACGAGGGCAGGACGCTGGCCGATTTTATATAAATTACCGGCATCGCGTGCCACGGCTCCTGCAAAAATAATATGCAATACGCCGTTAATTAATAGCAATAAATAGTAAAACGTCTGGATTTGAGCGCTAAATTGTTCTGCAAGCTCCGGTAACATGCGGCCGTGTCCTTAGCTTTTAAATCATCAGATTAAAGCATGTATAGATATTTGGTTCAATGGGCGGCAAGCAGGAAACAGGACAAAACCATGTTTTGAATTCATAACGTCCTGTTAATGTAATTCAAGCGTAAAAAGACATTATTTAATCAAAATGATATGATCTTACCCTGGGTACAAAAAAGCCTCCACTTTAATTCTTATTATAATATAGGTAACATCGCGGCATTTATCTTTCTGGAGACAGGATGCAAGAATTTGATATTCCCGTTCCGCACTTAACCACGGCACATTCTGGACCGCTGCACCATGTTGAAGAAGTCATTTTAAGCCAGGTTGCAAAGATTGAAGCGTGGTTTCGCAGGCAATGGCAGGAAACACCGGCGCTCATTACTTCTTCGGTTGACTTGCGTCACGCCGGATTTAAACTTTCGCCGGTTGATACCAATCTTTTTCCAGCAGGGTTTAATAATCTGAATCCTGATTTTCTGCCGTTATGCGTTCAGGCAGCTCAAGCAGTGATTGGTGAATTCAATAAAGCCTGCACAAAAATCCTTATCCTCCCTGAAAGCCATACCAGGAACCGATTTTATCTAAAAAGTTTAAATATACTGCGCGACATATTTGTCAAGGCAGGGTTTGTTGTCCATATTGGAAGCCTTGATGAAACCATGCAAAATCCGACTGAGCTTTTATCGGATGAGGGTGAAATAATCCTGGTTGAGCCCCTGATCCGCACAGATAAGCGGGTTGAACTGAAGAACTTTGTGCCGTGCCTTTTGCTTTTAAATAATGATCTTTCGTCTGGCATACCGGATGTTCTTCAAGGTCTTGAGCAAAATATTGAGCCTCCCGCCGAGCTTGGCTGGTCATCCAGATTGAAGTCAAATCATTTTAAGTTTTTTGCCAAGGTTGCCGAAGAATTCGCTGATTTGGTACAAATGGATCCCTGGCTCATCAATCCATACTTTAAAGCAATTGACGAAGTGGATTTTATGGCCCAGAAGGGAGTGGAAGCCCTTGCGGAAGCCGCTGATTATTTACTAAAACAAATTCGCGAAAAATATGCCGCATATGGTATTCATGAAAAACCTTTCCTCGCAGTAAAAGCCGATAACGGCACTTACGGTATGAGCGTGATGATGATCCATGACGCGGAGGAATTGCTCAAATTAAACCGTAAACAGCGTACCCGGATGGCCAGCAGCAAAGGCTCACGGGCGGTGAATAAAGTGATTATTCAGGAGGGCATTTATACTTTTGAAACAATGCCTGATGGCGCGGTTGCCGAACCTGTGGTGTATATGATTGGGCAATACGTGGTAGGTGGTTTTTACCGTATCCACCAGAGTCGGGGTATCGCTGAAAATCTCAATTCTCCCGGCATGCAATTTAAGCCCCTGGCGTTTGCCGAGGCGTGCAATATGCCCCGGGAAGATTTGGCTGTTGTGGATTGTCCAAATCGATTTTATGCTTATGGTGTGATTGCGCGCCTTGCCGCCCTAGCAGCAGCCCGCGAGCGTGCTTCACTAGGGACGGCAAACGCGGAGGTGAGTAATGAAGCTTAGCATATTAATGGATCCCCTCCACAAAATTAAGCCTTATAAGGATTCAACGGTGGCCATGATTAAAAGCGCCAGGGCATTGGGGTGGGAGTGCACCTATTTTACACAGCAAGACATGTTCTGCAGGCAGGGGCGTGCCTTTGCCGAAGTTTATGACATCGAAATTACAAACGAACGGCAGGCTTCCTGGGCAATAACCAAATCGCAGGGTGTAAAGCCTTTATCATACTTCGATATCATCCTGATGCGCAAAGATCCTCCCTTTGATACGGAATATATCTATGCTACCTATGCCCTGGAACTTGCGGAACAAGAGGGGGTTTTGATTGCCAATAGACCGCAGGGCCTTCGCGATGCCAATGAAAAATTCTTTACGCTGAATTTTCCGAAGTGTTGTCCCGATACGTTGGTTAGCCGTGATATTAGGCGTCTTCGGGAATTTTGGCAAACCAAAAAACAGGTTATTTTTAAGCCCCTCGAAGGCATGGGAGGGAAAGCTGTTTTTCATGTTGATGAAGATGGCAGAAATTTATCTGTGATTCTTGAAGTGCTAACGCAAGGCCAAACTGTCAGCATCATGGCTCAGCAATATTTGCCTGCAATTCACACTGCAGGGGATAAACGAATTTTACTGATTGACGGCAAGCCTGTCCCCTATGCTTTAGCGCGGATTCCTGCCAAAGGGGAGTTGCGTGGCAATCTTGCAGCCGGTGCAACAGGAAAAGTAGTCGAAATTACCGAGCGCGACCGGTTTTTATGCTCGCAAATAGCGCCCGCGCTGCAAGAAAAAGGGTTGTATTTTGTGGGCATTGACGTCATTGGCGACTATCTGACTGAAATTAATGTTACAAGCCCTACCTGTATCCGTGAAATAGAAGCGGAAACCGGCCTCGATATTGCCGGGGATTTTCTGCGAACTCTTGCAGCATTGAAGAATCAAAAAATAAAATCATAGTTCACCGCGCAGCCCGGACCAGGCTCAAGGCCATCATGCGGGTTTTAGAACAAGTGCAGCTTCCTGGATAGCCGCTTTTGCCTCATGCGATATGATAGAATTAAGGAAAATTGAATCCCAATTGCCGCCATGCTTCAAACATAATAACTGCCACGGCATTTGATAAATTAAGGCTTCGGCTTGTCGGTAACATGGGGATGCGTATCGCGGTAAACCGGCTGCGCAGGTCAGAAGGCAAGCCGCGGGATTCCGGGCCAAATAAAAACAGGTCGCCGTCTTGATAGGCTATATCGCTGTAATTATTTGTGGCTTTGGTTGTGCAGGCAAAAATTCTTCTCGATTGGTTCCCGGCGATAAACTCGTCTACATTGCTATACTGAACCATATTGGCCCATTCATGATAATCGAGCCCCGCTCTTCGCATGCGTTTGTCATCCAGCTCAAAACCCAGTGGATGGATCAAATGAAGCTTTGCACCGGTATTGGCGCAAAGGCGAATGATATTGCCCGTATTCGGCGGTATTTCAGGCTGAAGCAGCGCGACGTGCAGCATTTTGGGCCGTGGTTATTGGAAACTCGGACTGAGTTTCATCATTGATCTCTTCCTCTTCGTCATCGTCCACATACAAGGAGCCAAGGTTGTTTTCCTGTTCGCCGGTAATCAGGTAATTGCGATGCTGCAGATAGGCATCCCGTATAAATGCATATTGATCAATGGCTTCGCCAATTAATCGATCTGTTTCCAGCATTTGCGAGCGCAAATCGACATACCTTAACCCGAGCAGCGAATAGACAACTTTGTCAGAAGGGATGTAAGGGTATGGAGTAAAAAGCGCATAATCGAACATCATCCCCATCCCATCGCGGAAAGTGCTGGGCCCCATAAATGGAATCACAATATAGGGAGAATGCTTGTCTCCCCATTTGGCAAAGGTAATGCCCAGATCGTTGCTGTGAGGAGGCAGATAAAAGTTGCTGGCAGCCACATCAAAAATACCGGCAACGCCAAATGTTGAATTGATGAGAAAACGCCAGGTGTCTTTGATTGCGTCATTCCACTCCGCCTGAAGCAGATCATTGGCGACTGTGGGCAGCATGTTCACATTGTTATAGGCATTGTTAATGCCTGCGCGAAGCTGCGGCGGAAGAATCACCCTGTATAATTTAGCAGGAGGCTTCAGGACGGTTGCGTCGAAGGCTAAATTGAACTGATGAATTTTGCGGTTAATCGGCTCATAGGGATCAGCGGGATTGCTGCCCTTTTGTGCACAGGAAGCAAGCATGAGGCTGATTGCTGCAATTAACAGGGGAACGATTAAGCGCATTTTTTATTGTTCTTTAATCTTTGGGTTAAGCTTTTCATATTACACCACAATTATCCTGTTGAAAACTTGGCTTGCCAGGTTTCGCAGGGCTCTGTTGGGTTTTCTGCCCTCCAGCAAGCGAAATCTCACAGAGCCTCAAATTTTAGAATAAATGTAACAGGGCCATCGTTGCAAAGCGTGATTTGCATGTCTGCTGCGAAACGGCCAAAAACGCTCTTTGGATAAACTTTTCGGGCAAGGGATGTGAGCTTTTCAAATAAAATGCGGCCTTTCTCGGGAGATGCGCCATTTGAAAAACTGGGCCTTAAACCCCGGCTGGTCTCTGCAACCAGGGTAAATTGCGGTACAAGAAGCAAATCGCCGTTGATATCTGTAAGGCTTAAGTTCATCTTGTCATGTTGATCGCTAAATATCCGGTAATGCAGGCATTTATCAAGCATTTTTTGCAGCGTTTGCTCGTTATCCTCTTTTTCAAAGCCGCATAACAGCAAAATCCCCTGGTTAATGCGCGCGATTTCTTCGTCATTGACGGAAATATGCGCATGCCTGACTCGTTGTAAAACAGTTAACATGCAGTCAAATCCTGACGGAGAATCTCGTTACTGGCCAAAATAATCGCATCAATGATGCCTGCTTCCCTATCAGAGTGGCCGGCATCGCGGACGATATACAAGTTTGAGGAAGGGTGTGCTTCATTCAAGGCCCAGGCCCCAGTCAGCGGACAGACCATATCATAGCGGCCGTGAATCAGATAGGTTGGGATATGACGGATTTTATGGATATCAGCCAGAACCTGATTGTCTTCGATAAAATAATGGTGCTGGATATAGTAGGATTCCAGTGTCGCAAGGGAAAGGGCAAAATGTGGATCGCTGTATTGATCAAGTACATTCAGATGCGGCTGGATGCTGCTGCAATGAGCTTGCCATAAAGCCCAGTTTTTTGCCGCGGCCATTCGGGCAATTTCATTATTTCCCTGAAGGCAATGATAGTAATATTGAAGAATTGATTTCTGTTCTTCCCTGGAGGCAATGTTTAGGAATGCCTGCCAGTGATCGGGGTAAACCTTACTGGCGCCATGCTTGTAAAACCAGTCTATATCCTCTTTTCGCCCCAGAAAAATCTGATGCAACAGCAATGCCTTGACATATTGCGGATAATGCTCGGCATATAATAACGCCAACAGGGATCCCCAGCCTCCGCCTGATAAGACAAAGCGATCCAAACCAAGGTACTCGCGAATGGTTTCAATGTCTTCCAACAGATGTTGTGTGCTGTTGTTGCGGATTTCGCAATGGGGGGTTGAACGGCCGCATCCGCGCTGGTCGAAAATAATAATGCGGTAATGCTCCGGGTCAAAATAGCGGCGAAGATGAGTATCGCCGCCGGCTCCAGGTCCTGGATGCAAGACAATAACGGGGAGTCCTTTGGGGTTCCCTGTTTCTTCAAGGTATAATAGATGGGGTTCATCAACGGGTAATTTATGGCATTTATAAGGTTTTATAGCCGGAAATAATGTATGCATAATAGGCTCGAAATTGGTTTGTTATCTTCAAAGTACGGGTTGCCTGCGACTTCGTACCGCACTGGAATTACTTTGTAATTGGCTGCTAAATTTATAATAATGCACCTCATTGATGTTAATGTAAGCTTTTGGAAGAATAATGACAAGTTGGTTGGATGGTCTTAATGAACAACAATGCCTCGCGGTCACAGCGCCTTTGGGTAACTCTTTGGTACTGGCCGGTGCAGGCAGCGGCAAAACGCGTGTTCTGGTGAATCGCATTGCCTGGCTGATTGAAAAAGAATCAATTTCTCCCCACGCCATATTGGCAGTAACGTTCACCAACAAGGCAGCGCAAGAAATGAAAGCGCGCTTGGGAAACCTCCTTTCTACTCCGGTAGCCGGTTTATGGGTAGGAACTTTTCATGGATTATGCCACCGCTTTTTGCGAAGGCACTACGAAACAGCGGGATTGCCCGAGCAATTTTATATTCTTGACAGCGAAGATCAGGCAAGACTCATCAAACGTGTCATCAATACCCTAAACCTTGATCCTGAAGCATGGCCTGTGAAGCAGGCCCAGATATTTATTAATCAGAAAAAAGATGAGGGTCTTAGAGCGCACCATGTTAATCCTCTGCCGTACGGCCCAAGCCGTACGCTGCTAAAAATTTACAAGGCCTATGAATCAGCCTGCAAGGCTGCGGGCGTGATTGATTTTGCAGAACTCTTGCTCTCATGCCACGAGTTGTTGCGCGATAATCCCGAGTTGCTTCACCATTACCAGGAGCGGTTTCAAGCGATTTTAGTTGATGAGTTTCAGGATACCAATTCAATTCAATATGCCTGGGTTCGTTTGCTGGCGGGTGAGAATACGTCAGTGATGGCAGTAGGCGACGATGACCAATCCATCTACGGGTGGCGGGGCGCAAAAATTGAAAATATTCAGCGATTCACGCGGGATTTCAAGTGCGCTGAGATCATTCGGCTTGAGCAGAACTACCGTTCCACTGCGACTATTTTAATGGCGGCCAACTCATTAATTGAGAATAATCAGGCCCGTATGGGAAAAAACCTGTGGACAGCGGGCGCTCAGGGAGAAAAGATTGTCTTATACAGCGCATTTAACGAACTGGAAGAAGCCCGTTTTATCAGCGAGCGGATCGCTAAGGAAATAAGCGCGGGGCGCAGCCCGGATCATATTGCAATTTTATACCGTTCCAATGCCCAATCGCGTTTGCTTGAAGAAGCACTTTTGCGTTCAGGGACAGCCTACCGTATATATGGGGGAGTACGATTTTTTGAACGTGCTGAAATTAAAGATGCGCTCGCTTATCTGCGTTTATTGGCAAACCCCCATGATGATGCGTCATTTGAGCGGGTAGTGAATTTTCCAACCCGAGGCATTGGTGAAAAGACTATGGATGAGCTTCGTATCCAGGCAAGGGAGAAGCAATGCTCTTTATGGCAGGCAGCGCTTTCTGCTCTGGAGCAGGGACATCTTGCCCAGCGTGCAGGCAATGCTTTGCAGGGTTTTATTGAATTAATTCAAAATTTGCAGTCCAAAACCGCTCATGATGAACTGGATGAGCAAATCACCAAGGTCATCAACGAGAGCGGGTTATATACCTATTTTGCTAAAAGCAAAAGTGACCGGTCGGAATCGAAGTTAGATAACCTTCAGGAATTGATTAATGCAGCCAAGCAATTCCGCTATGAACAGGATATGGAGGAAGGGCGCTCAACCCTGACTTCTTTTTTAGCGCACGCATCTCTCGAGGCGGGCGAGATGCAGGCTGATGCTTATGAGCCTTGTGTGCAGTTGATGACATTGCATGCGGCAAAGGGTCTTGAATTCCCGGTGGTATTTTTAGCAGGCATGGAAGAGGGATTATTCCCCAGCAAGCAGTCAGTAGATGAACCAAATCGTCTTGAAGAAGAGCGCAGGCTGTGCTACGTCGGAATGACGCGCGCCATGGAAAAGCTTTTTTTAACCTATGCGGAAATTCGCCGCCAATATGGTCGCGAAGAGTATCACAGACCATCGCGTTTTTTACGCGAAATACCCGAAGAATTTTTAGATGAAATCCGGCCGAAGGCGCAATTTCATTCGCCAAAAGCCCAAAAATCCTCTTTTGGAATGCCAACGGCAGTAGCCGCAGCTGGCTTTAGGCTTGGGCAAACCGTGTCTCATGCCAAATTTGGCCAGGGTACAGTTTTGGCCGTGGAAGGCAGCGGCGCGCATACCCGCGTGCAGGTTCATTTTGCCGGACACGGCAGTAAATGGCTTGTCCTTGCCTACGCAAATTTAACCTGATCCGGGATCTGTCGAGTGTTATGCCCTCATGAAGGCAAAGCCTTCACAGAACCCCGTCATTTTCCAGCATCAGGATGATTTGCCGGCGTTCAAATGAAATTTCATCTTGAATTTCCTGTGAGCTGGTGCTAGGGTTCGTTGATTGGAAAACTTAAACCTAAAATAAGGGGACAGGCGTGAAATTAAAACCTTTGGTTATTGTGAGTGCGTTTACAGCAATATCTTTATCGCCGGTATTCGCGGCAACGAATTTTTCCGCTGAGCAGAAAAAGGAAGTTGAGCAGATTGTGCACGATTACCTGGTTAATAATCCGGAAGTGCTGATTGAAGCTTCTCAGGCTTTACAGCAGAAACAGCAGCAGAATATGCAAGAACAGGCAAGAGATGCCATTAGGCAAAATGCCGACCAGTTATTCAAAGAAAATCTCGCGGTTGCCGGCAATCCAAAAGGCAATGTGACTTTGGTAGAGTTTTTTGATTATCAGTGCATCCATTGTAAAAAAATGAAGCCAGTGATTAGCGAACTGCTGAAAAAAGATAAGAATCTTCGTGTGATCTACAAAGAATTTCCAATTTTTGGCAAATCGTCTGAGCTGGCATCGAAAGCCGCATTAGCTGCGGCCTTGCAAGGCAAATACCAACAAATGCACGATGCATTGCTGAGCCTTGATAAGCGTTTGAATGAAACCATCATTATGGATACAGCCAAATCCGTGGGGCTTGATGTAAACAAACTAAAAAAAGACATGTCCGGTGAACAAGTTAAAACCGCGCTGGAGCAAAACCGGCAGCTTGCAGAAAAGATGCATTTAATGGGTACGCCTGCTTTTATCGTTGCAGCTACCCCTAACGGTGAATTTAAAAAAGACAGCGAACCTGCTTTTATCCCCGGGGCTGCATCTGAAGAGACCCTGCAGGAAATGATAAAGCAGGTTGGGCAGTAAAGATTATTTTGCCTTGCCATAATAATCTTGTATTTAGGCGTTGTTTAATCTGAGATAGGTTTCAATTTCCCGGGTTACGGCTTTGGGTCTAATCCGGGCTACAAGCGGCTGCCGAAGTTGTAGCTTGGATTCGGCTATCCCATAATCCGAGGTTGATCAAACATCTGTTACAATCCCAAGGATTAGGATTTCTGGACTAATTCGGGGCAACGATACAAATTTTTATCTAGCAGTATGAGATTTACATGAACAAACCCGCCACATTTCAGGATATCATCCTAACATTACAGCAATTTTGGGCATCAGAGGGGTGCGTTGCCTTGCAGCCCCTGGATATGGAAGTAGGCGCAGGTACCTTCCATCCGGCAACTTTTTTGCGGGCGATTGGCCCAGAGCCCTGGTTTGCTGCCTATGTACAGCCGTCCAGGCGCCCAACTGACGGTCGCTACGGTGAGAATCCGAACCGTCTGCAGCATTATTATCAATTTCAGGTTGTTTTAAAACCTTCGCCACTGGATATCCAGGAAAAATATCTTGCATCCCTTTGTGCCTTAGGGATAGATCCGCTGGCTGATGATATTCGTTTTGTAGAAGATAACTGGGAGTCACCAACGCTTGGCGCCTGGGGCCTTGGGTGGGAAGTTTGGCAAAATGGGATGGAAGTAACCCAATTTACTTATTTTCAGCAAGTTGGCGGCTTGCCTTGTAAACCGGTGATGGGAGAGTTGACTTACGGCCTTGAGCGCCTGGCCATGTACATATTAGGGGTTGATAATGTGTATGATTTACCCTGGTGCACCACAGCCTTTGGTACTGTGACTTACGGCGATGTGTTTCATCAAAATGAAGTGGAAATGTCTGCTTATAATTTTGAACAGGCCAATGTAGAATTTTTGTTCCAACAATTTGATTATTTTGAAAAAGAAGCCCAAAAACTCGTAGCACTCCAATTGCCTCTTCCTGCCTATGAAATGGTTATGAAGGCTTCTCATGCCTTTAACCTCCTTGACGCGAGGCACGCCATTTCGGTCACCGAACGCCAGCGTTATATTTTACGTGTCAGGCAATTGTCGCGCCTTGTCGCAGAAACTTATTATCAGGTGCGCGAAGCGCTTGGATTCCCTATGCTAAAGGTGAGCCATGAAAAGTGATTTATTGTTTGAATTAGGAACAGAGGAATTGCCATCAGCATCCGTGAAGCCGCTTGCAGACGCTTTGACTGAAAATTTAACTCAATGTTTGGAGCAGGCAGGGCTTAAATATGGTCAATTCAGGCCTTTTGCAACGCCTCGCCGCCTGGCTGTGATTATCGAAGATGTTGAGTTGATACAGTCCAGCCAAACAATATCCCGCCGGGGTCCGGCATATGCGGCGGGCATCAACGCCGAAGGCGAGCCTACGCCCGCATTAATAGGGTTTGCGAAATCCCTGGGCGTAGGTGTAAATGAATTAATTAAGATAACCACCGATAAAGGCGAATGGTGGGGATATGAATCAATTAAGCCTGGCGCAAGGCTACAGGAATTGCTTCCTGAAATGGTAAAAGAGTCAGTCGCCCGCTTGCCATTAACAAGGGCAATGCGCTGGGGTAGCGGGGATGATGAATTTGCAAGGCCTGTTCATTGGGCAGTTTTACTCCTTGGCAGCGAAGTGATATCGGCAGAGGTGTTAGGCGTAAATACTGATCGATTCACATATGGGCATCGTTTTCATCACCCCCAAGCCATCCGAATTGAAAAACCTGCTGACTACGAATCAGGCTTGCAAAAAGCGTTTGTTCTTGCCGATTTTAAAGCTCGACGGGAGCAGGTGGCAGAACAGGTTCAAGAGCTTGCCAAACAACATGGTTTATCGCCTGTAATGCCCGATGAGCTCCTCGATGAAGTCACATCTATTGTTGAATGGCCCAATGCATTACTGGCTGATTTTGATCCTGAATTTCTTGAGGTTCCTTCTGAAGCATTGATTGCTGCCATGCAGGTCCATCAGAAATGTTTTGCGCTTAAGGATAAAGAAAATCAGCTTGTACCTCATTTTATTACAGTTGCCAACATTAAAAGCACCTGCCCCCAGCAGGTGGTAGAAGGCAATGAAAAAGTGATGCGCGCCCGTTTAAGCGATGCTGCTTTCTTTTTCCGTCAGGATAAGAAACAACGCCTGGAGAGCCGCTATTTGCCCACAGCAAATGTTATTTTTGAGTCAAGGCTTGGTACCTTGCAAGATAAATCCTTACGAATCCAGGTGTTGATGGAGCATTTGGCAGAACCTTTGCACCTCAATTTACAGCAATGCCTGCGCGCAGCCTTATTGAGTAAATGCGACCTGATGACTGGTATGGTTGGCGAGTTTCCTGAGTTGCAAGGCATTATGGGGTATCATTATGCTTTACATGATGAAGAAGACCCTGCTGTCGCTCTGGCGTTAAAGGAACAATACATGCCGCGGTTTGCCAGTGACGAACTGCCTCAAACTGATTTGGGTGTTGCCTTATCTTTGGCTGACAGGATAGATACATTGGCAGGTATTTTTGCAATAGGCAAAAAACCAACCGGGGTTAAGGATCCTTTTAAATTGCGCCGCCATGCCTTAGCGGTGGTACGCATACTGGCTAACACGCCGGCAGCACTTAATTTATCGACCCTGATCACCAGTTCTTTGCATACCTATCAGAAACAATTAAAAAATGTTTCTGGCGTTCTCGACGAGTTGAAGCCATTTATTCTGGAACGGATGCAGTCATTTTATCAAAAGCAGGGAATCAGCGCGGATATCGTTCAAGCGGTCAGAGCGAGGGAAGATGATTGGTTATATGATGTTGACAAGCGTATTAAAGCGCTGTTGAAGTTTATCGATTTACCTGAGGCTTCCAGCTTATCCCAGGCATCTAAGCGTGTGAATAATATATTAAACCAGGCTTCATATTGTGAGTCGCAAACTCTTGTCGATGAAAAAATGCTGAAGGAGCCTGCGGAAAAAACATTATACGGCGAGATGAAGAGATTGTCTGAAGACATTAAACCCTTGTACAGGCAAGGAGATTATATTCGTATGCTAAAGCGACTCGCAGACTTGCGAAATCCAGTTGATGCTTTTTTTGAGCAAGTTATGGTTATGGTGGATGATCCTGCCCTAAAGGCAAACCGCCTTTGCCTTTTGGCAAACTTACGCGACTTGCTGCAAAGCATTGCGGATATATCCCTATTGACTTCTATACATGAACAGTAGAAAACTTGCGGTTGGCTATGAAACCCTTGCATTGCAAGACAGGGCATTCAAGCTTGCACAGCAATTAAATCTGCCTCTAGATGCGGAGGCTTTGCCTCGCCTTGAAGTGAAAGGCGATAGGCTTGCTTTGTTAATGCCAGGCTTTGCTCCCCTTTATGCTGATTTTAGCCAGGAAGCCTGGCAAGACAGACGCGCGGCAGGTAAAAACCAGGGTATCGTGCGGGCATGCAAGCCTTTGCCGGGCATAAAAATTATTGACGCTACCGCAGGATGGGGAAGAGATGCGGCAATATTGGCATCATTTGGCGCCGAGGTATGTATGATAGAACGAAATCCTGTCATGGCTGCTATGTTGCAAGATGCGCTGGGACGCTTGGATGAGTCTTCGCCTTTGAAAAAATCGCTGTCCCTAATCCACGGCGACGCAAAAGAATACTTGAATTCACTTGCAACAGAGCAATACCCTGATGTGATATATATCGATCCCATGCACCCTGTCCGGCAAAAATCAGCCCTGGTCAAAAAGAATATGCAAGCACTGCAGTCTCTTTTGGGTGCTGATGTCGACGCCCTGGAGCTGCTGCAAGCAGCGTTACAAAGAATGAAGCAAAGGGTAGTCGTTAAATGGCCGCAACGCTCAAAGCCTTTATTAAAAGCTGATGCTTCCATATCAGGCAAAACGGTTCGATTTGATATTTATTTGAAAAAAATTAATCGCCCTGCATGCTAATTGATGATTGTGCGTCCCGTGAAGACGCACCTTAAGCTTCATTCATGCTGCGCTGAGCGCAAAGTCCAGATGAATAGAGCAAAAAGAGGCAATGATCTTTTATCTAAACCAACATATGACGCTTTAAAATTCTTCCAGTTCTTCGCGAAGACGCTTTTCTTCCTCAAGCTCTTCTATGCGTCTTCTTCTTTCCAGTTTGGTAGAGAGATTAGAATAATGGGGTGGTTCCTGAAAGTCCGTTATTTCATCAACGCCTGATTCGAATTCCTCAAATGTACGAGCGCTCATGGGTTCATTCTCCTTTGCAGCCTGATTGATTTCCTTGGCGTAGCTCTTCGAGCTCTAAGAAAATACCATATTCTAATCGATAATAAAAGTCTAAAAAAATAGTAATCAGGAGAAAAATATTTTTTGGCGGCGTGAGCCATGGATAACCTGGATTATGAATATGCTTAATCCAGGTTATGGGAGCAATTTTACATATTCAGCTTCTGCGTTGGTTGCTGAACAGGTTTTTGTTTTTCTGCTTCTTCTGTTTTGCGATATTTATCCAGGGTTTCTCTAAATGATTCCATGTTTTTTGCAGTGGGTTTTTGTTCTTTGCCTTTGTCACTGATTTGTTTTCGAAACTGGTTATTAGCCTCCGCTTGCGCCTGAATACTTTTAAGTGTAGATTTATCATTCTTAAATAATATGTCTGTCAACTCATCCCCTTTCAGGTCTTTCAAGTTTTTCGGTACTTTTTTACCTTCTTCGTTGATAATGGAAATCGTTGCATTGATTCTGATTTTATCTGGTGGAAATCCAGACTCAAGGCAGGCGGCATAGGCTTCTTTGGCCAATGTTTCCACATGTTCCGGATCATTATGCGTTATGGTCATGGTAATCGCTCCATAACCACAAGCCTTAACAGCCTGGGCCAATGACATCATGTCAGCCTTGCGCGCAGAACGCCATTTGCTATGGTAGAAGAGGTTAGAGGGTTTATTAAAATAACGGTTGGGCAAATCCATCGTAAAGGTATTACTGGCTTTATCATACTGAATTTTACGGCCAGTGATGGTTTCGATAGTAGGCAAGTCTTCAACTTTAATGCCTTTTAGGGATATTTTTTTTGCATCGGCAAGTTGCTGAATTTCAACGTTGCCTTCTCCTGGCTGCAGGCCATTGATATAATCCCGAACGGCCTTGTTTTTTTCATATTGCAAAGCAATAAAGGCTATTTTGTCCCGCTCTTGTTGAGCAGCAAGATGCATATTGTTGATGGCATCGTTTGAGCTTTTTTCAAATGCCTCAAGCTCTTTCTTTTGTGATTCGGTGATGGAATTGATCATTTTTTCTTGTAAAGCCTTCAATTGCTCATCATCATACTCAAGGCTGTTTTTCAGTGATTCTTTAAAACCAGCGTCTTCAAATTTCTCTTTTAATTTTTCCAGCTCATGTCCATGCTGTTCCTTGATGGCCGTTACGGCTTTACTTTTCGCTTCCTGCAGGTAGCTTGCGAGCGCTGCCTGATCAACTGAAACCTTCTGATCTTTAATCATGTCATTGACGGCAGCGATGCTCTCACTGTATTCTTTTTGAGCTTTTTGCGTTGGTTCACTGAGCGCAAGTGCATCTTCTAATGCTTGTTTAACCTTCTTGGCGTTCTCATCATTAGCTTTGATCTTCTCTTCTAATTTTTCATGGATTTGAGTGAACTCACCTTTTTTTACTTCTTTTTTATCCTTCTTTTCCTTCTCATCTTTCCCGTCTTTTTCATCTTTTTTATCGGTGTCCGCTTTTTCAAGCTCAGCTAGTTTTGCCAGTGAGTTGACATGGTTTTTGGCCAGGGTGTTGAATGCTTCTGCGGCACTGTACCCCTTTGTAACGCCTATGCTGTCGGCAAATTTCTGCAGTAATTTTTCTTGATCTTCAGGCTGAAGCCCGGGCTTTCCAGCCACCTTGGCCTGAAGATAGTCTTTAAGTTGTTTGGCCAGATGAGATCCGCCATAAATACCGAGAGCAGCTACTATCGGAAGCATAAAAATCACCTAATTGAGTTTTTAACTAAAATAAGTATAACATGAATAGATTAAGCAAAAATTAAGTCTGCTGGATAGAGAAGCTTAAAAAACTCACTTTGATCATACTCATGCGATATTTCCGCCACTCCCGCAAAGCCAGGAATCTGTATTTCAAGTCAGAATAGAGCCTTATTAGAAGCAATATTCGCATCTAAACCAACCCGAATAATTTGATGATGTTTCTACCAGGCCGGGACGGCAGCGTCACCAAATAGTTCCTTGGCCTTTTTTCTTACTTCAGGGGAATTCATCGCCTTAACAAATAATTCAAGTTGTGCTTTCTTTGGGCTGTTTTTGCGCATGACAATGATATTGGCATATGGAGAGTCCTTACTTTCGCTAAACAATGCATCTTGGGCAGGGTTTAATCCGGCAGGAATAGCAAAATTGGTATTGATGACAGCCGCATCCACGTCGTTGAGCGCGCGAGGAAGCTGTGCCGCATCCAATTCTTTAAAGCGCAAGTTTTTAGGATTTTTAACAATGTCCTGAGCGCTCGCGTTGCCATTTTCTTTTAAGGTTATTAATCCTGCTTTCTGAAGCAGCAAAAGCGCACGTGTTTCATTACTTGGGTCATTCGGCAGGGCAATTAGCGCCTTTTCAGGCAATTGCGCGAGTGATTTATACTTTTTGGAGTAAATGCCTGTAGGGTATATAAAGGTTCTGCCGATGACTTCCAATTCATAGCCGTGCGCTTTTCGGGCTGCTTCGAGATAAGGAAGGTGTTGGTAAACATTGGCATCAAGGCTGCCATCCTGCAAGGCTTCATTGGGCAGATTGTAATCGCTGAACTCGACAATTTTTACAGTAAGACCATATTTATCCTTGGCAATTTTCTGGGCTACTTCTACCAGCTCAGTTTCAGGTCCCGCAATGGTACCTATAGTCACGGTATCAGGTGACGGCTTGCCGCAGGCGGCCAAGCCCAAAATAAGTGTGATAAGAGTAAAAATCCGCATTCATTCTCTCCTGAATTAACTAATGGTGAGTAAAGCGCATTGCAAGGCGATCGCCTGTCATTTGTAATAACTGAACTATCAAAACCAGAACCGCAACTGTAGCCAGCATGATGGTTGTATTAAACCGTTGATAGCCATAGCGAATTGCCAAATCCCCAAGCCCGCCGCCGCCAACAGTTCCGGCCATTGCAGAGTAATTAACAAGGGTAATGGCCGTTACAGTAACAGCTTGAATTAAAGCTGGAAAAGCTTCAGGAATCAAGATATGGCGTATCATTTGCCAGCTGTTTGCTCCCATTGAGTATCCTGTTTCAATTAATCCCGAAGGTAAGCCTTGATAAACATTATCCACTAAGCGGGCAAAAAAAGGTGTAGCTCCAATGGTGAGCGGTACGATAGCCGCATGAAGCCCAATTGAAGTGCCGACTAGAAATCGTGTGAACGGGATTAAAGCAACCAGCAAAATGATAAAAGGGATTGAGCGGCTGATATTGATAATCCAGGCTATAATGCGGTTAATGACTGGGTTGGGTTTGACTTTTGCGCTGCTGTATAACAAGGTTCCAAGCGGCAGCCCTAACAAGACGGCAAAGCCTGTACTGACTGCGACCATATACAAGGTTTCGCCGGTTGCAATTAGAAAATCATACAGTAAAGCCTGTGACATAGTTACTCCATAAAGCGATTGGGAGAGCTCAGTTTCAATGGTGGTATAATTTCAAGTCATGTAGCCTAATACCTCTATGGTTAAGTTGGATTCCTCACAACGTCTGATGAACTTTTGCAACAGTTCTTCACCTGCCGAGAGTTCTGCAACCAATACCCCGCAGGTTACTGTATCGAACCGGTCGATATTGGCAAGCAGAATATTGATATCAATATTTAATTCGCGGCTGGTTTGGCTGATAAAAGGCACAGTTGCCCCTTCGCCCTCAAAAAAGAGTCGAACAAGCGGAGACTGATTGGGTTGGTCGCTTATCCGGGAACTGAGGCACAGCGGCAGCTCGGGGCTCAATTGCGCGTATAACATGCTGCGGGCAATGCTCTGCTTGTCTTTAAATACGTTGGCAATAGCTGTAGTTTCAACAATTTTGCCTTTGTCCATCACAGCCAGACGGTGGCAAATTCGTTTTACCACATCCATTTCATGAGTAATTAATACAATAGTAATGCCATATAACTGATTGATTTTTTTTAATAATGTCAAAATAGCGTCAGTGGTTTCAGGATCAAGGGCTGATGTTGCTTCATCACATAAGAGTATTTTGGGTGAGCAGCTCAATGCCCGGGCAATGGCAACCCGCTGCTTTTGCCCGCCGCTTAACTGTGCAGGGTATGCCTGGGCTTTATCTTCGAGCTCGACCAGAGGCAATAATTCCTCAATCCGCTTTTGAATGGCTTCTTCGCTGATGCCCTGGATGCGCATCGGCAAGGCGATATTGTCATATACTGTTTTCGCGTTGAGTAAATTAAACTGCTGAAAAATCATGGCCATTTTATGGCGAGCTTGGCGAAGGCCGGCCGAGTTAAGTTCAGTGAGGCTGACTTGATCAACGATCACGCTTCCCTGTTCAGGGCGTTCAAGGAGATTCATGCATCGCAAAAGAGTTGACTTCCCCGCGCCGCTTCTGCCAATAATGCCAAAAATTTCTCCTTCCTGGATAAACAGGGTTACATTATCCAATGCGCGGTGATGGGTATAGGATTTTGTTATGCCATGTAATTCAATCATTTTGATACCAGGTTGGCAGCAGGCGGGAACGCTAGAGAGGGAAGATCGAGCCCGCTTTAGCCGTTTTTCAATAATCGACATCAATTATTGAGCGCCCGCAAGCTGAGAGTTCAAATCGGCGCTAAATGGATTATACAGAAATGGTGATAATTCACAACCTTGGTATGAGACTTTCAGGGTAAAATCATGCTTTGGCTGCATCATGCTTGTTTTGCATCATTTTCGCAAAAGCTGGAATGACACAAAATAATTGAATTAGCCCGGCATAATATTCTATTCTCCACTCAAAGCGGTATGCTTCTGTCTTTACTGCCCTGAATTTATGTCTGCAATTCTTTGCGGTTTTTGAAGTATAAAAGCGCTTCCGGATTGGCAATTGAACTTGTGTTTTTTACTTCTTCCCCATGAACAACCTGGCGTACAGCCAGTTCCACGACTTTATTGTTAATGGTATGGGGTATATCTTCCACTTGCAGAATTTTCGCAGGCACATGGCGGGGAGAGGCATTATTGCGTATCGTTTGGCAAATCGTCTTGGACAGTTCATCCGTCAAGGTTAAGCCAGGCTGCAGCTTAACGAACAAAACGATCCGGACATCGTCTTGCCAGTTTTGGCCAATGACCACGCTATCCAGCACTTGCGGGATTTTTTCTACTTGCCGATAAATTTCTGCAGTGCCGATTCTCACTCCGCCAGGATTGAGCACCGCATCAGAGCGCCCATAAATAATTAATCCATGATGCCTTGTGATTTCAGCATAATCTCCGTGGGCCCATACGCCAGGAAAGCGCTCAAAATAGGCATTTTTATAGTTCCTATTCTCCGGATCATTCCAAAACCCAAGCGGCATGGTCGGAAATGGTTGCGTACAGACTAATTCTCCACGTTGCTGCTCGACAGGGTTTCCGTCTTCGTCAAATACTTTAACATCCATACCCAAACCCAAACATTGCAGTTCTCCCCGGTAAACGGGCAAAACGGGATTTCCAAGAGCAAAGCAGGAAACAATGTCTGTGCCGCCCGAGATCGAGGAAAGCTGTATATCTTCTTTAATATGCTGATAGACAAAATCATAATTTTTAGGCAACAGGGGAGAGCCTGTAGAGAGCAGGCAGCGCAAACTGCCAAGTTGAAATTTTTGCCTTGGCGAGACATTATTCTTTTCAACGCTTGAGATAAACTTGGCGCTGGTTCCAAAAACCGTGATTTTTTCTTCTTCAATGAGTTGAAACAGCCTCAAAGCATCGGGAAATAAAGGGGAGCCTTCATATAAGGTTAAGGTTCCTCCAAGCGCCAGAATTGACACCATCCAGTTCCACATCATCCAGCCACAGGTCGTGTAAAAAAATAAATTATCATGAGCGCCTATGTCTGTATGTAAACCAAGTTCCTTAAGATGCTGCAAGAGAACTCCTCCTGCGCCGTGTATGATGCATTTGGGCTTGCCGGTAGTGCCTGATGAAAAAAGGATATACAGCGGGTGAGAAAATGGCAGAGATACAAAATCAAGCTTTTCTTTGGGTGTTATAAAATCATCCCAGAGCATTGCCTTGGGGATAGAGGCTAAATCCGGCGACTGGTGCAGTATGGGACATACAATAAGATGTTCTACAGAAGGTATCAGTTTTAAAATTTGTTTTGCTTTTTCCAAATCATCATGAATTTTTTCATGATACTGATGCCCATCAGAAATCAGTAACAGTTTGGGTTCTATTTGCCCCAGCCGATCTGCTGCCGCATGGACTCCAAAATCTGGAGAGCAGGATGACCAGATGGCGCCTATGGAGGCGGTTGCCAAAAAGGCAATCACTGTATAAGCAACGTTCGGCAGAATCGCGGCCACCCGATCGCCGCTTTTTATGCCAAGTGATTTAAGCCCTTCCGCACAGGCAGAAACGGCAAGATACAATTCCCGGTAGGTTAGCATCTTGCGGCTTCCATTCTCCATAATGCTTATCAGGGCAGGATGATCATCTTTTCTGGATAATGCCTTTTCAGCATAGTTCAAGGTCGCGCCTTCAAACCATCTGGCTTCAAGCATATGTTGATAATCGTTCAGGATCTGTTTAGGCGGCGAGTCGAATGTCAGATGGAAAAAAGACTGGATCGATTGCCAGAATAAAGCTGGATTTTTTATTGACCAGCCATGCAGATCCTGATAGTTGGCAAAATCCTGCTGATGAATCTCCTCCACAAAGCGTAAAAAACGCCACATCCTGGTTGCCTTGGGATCTTTAGGTTGCCATACTAAAGTATTGTTCATCGAATCCATCCTTTTGTAATCGATTGGGAGCAGAAACCTGCAGAACCGCGTGGGGGCGGTTCAGTCTTTGTGAAGCGGTTGCTGTTGTGTTATGCAGTGTATGCCTCCGCCGCCTGCGAATATATCAAGCGCATTGACCTGTATTATCTTATAATCCGGGAATAATTTAATAAATAGATCATAGGCAGCTTTATCATGCAGGGCATGGCCGAAAGACGGCATAATAATTCCCTTGTTGGCATGATAAAAATTAATATAGGACAAAGTTAAGCGTTCTCCATTAAGATAGGTTGCAGGAGGTAACTCTACAGTAAAAATTTCAAGTGGATGACCGTTGGCATCCGTCGCGTTCTCTAAAATCCCAAGGTTCTCCTGAAGAATTTCATAATTTTCATCCTCTGGATCATGAGAAACAAGGGCAAGCACCTTCCCGGGCGCGATAAAACAGGCAATTTCGTCAACATGCCCATCTGTTTCGTCACCGACCAGCCCTTTATTGAGCCAGATGATTTTTTCTGCACCCAGGAAATCTTTTAAATACTGTTCAATGTCTTTTTGGCTAAGGTGTGGATTCCGGTTTTTATTCAACAGGCATTCACGGGTGGTTAAAACGGTTCCTTCACCATCCACATGAAACGAACCGCCTTCCATCACAAGTGGGGCATGAAAGTACCGGGCTCCTGTTTTGTTGATGATCATGGAAGCGATTTGGTTATCAAGTGCATAGTCTTTATAATTTTCACCCCAGGCATTATGAATCCAGTCAACGCCTGCAAGCTTTCCCTCAGTATCTAATAAAAAAGTAGGGCCGGTATCACGCAGCCAGGAGTCATTGATAGGCTGAACTTGTAATTGGATGTCATCACCGCACATTTGAGCGGCAATATTCATATCCAAAGGATTAACCAGCATGGTGACGGGTTCAAATTGGGCGATTGCCTTGGCAATATTGGCATAGGCATTTCTGGCTCTTTGAAGGCCAATCTGTTCCCAGGTAGGCTGATGGCATGGCCATGCCATCCAGCAGCCTGCATGAGGATGCCATTCAGCCGGCATACTGAACCCGGATTGTTTTGGCGTCATAATTGTTTCCTGTTTTGTATGTCCTGGGAAAGCTGCGATTTTGATGCATTTCCATCCAGATAAGTGAGCTGGGTGAAAATGCTGCGCAATTCATTTAAGTAAAAATGAATTCTATCTTCTTCCAATTCACTGTTATTTAATTGCTTTTCATAGGACTGCAGTAATTTTTTTGTATCAAAATGGGCATAGCCCAGCACATTGGCTACGGTATCACCGCTGACCAGATCTGTCATTTCAAAACTGCCGTTTTCATTGAGCTTGACATCCAATGAATTGGTATCGCCAAATAAGTTATGCAAATTGCCCAATACTTCCTGGTAGGCGCCAACCAGAAAAAATCCGAGCGCATAGGGATTTTCAGCCTGGTATTCGGGAAGAAGAAGCGTTTTATTGATTGAACTGCTTCCCGTATATTGTTTTAACGTACCATCTGAATCGCAGGTTAGATCTTGCAAGATACCGTGCATGTCCAGATTATCTGACAAGTGAGAAATAGGGGCTACAGGGAAAATCTGGCCAATAGCCCAGGCATCGGGCAGGGATTGAAAAAATGAAATATTGCAAAATACCTTGGCTGCCAAATGTTCGTTAATGACATCGATTAACTCACGATCACCTGGGTTATTTTCATCCAGCCTCTCTCTGACAGTAAGGCAAACTGCATTATACAGTTGCTCGACCTTGGCTTTTTCACTTAAGCTGATAACGCCATGTTTAAACATGGATTGTGCTTCATCAAGAGCATAGGCAGCATAATGATAACTCTCGGAAGGTGATGTTTCTTTTGCTGCAAGATACGTTTGCCATAAATCATGAATGATTCTTGAATCATTGGGCTCAATGACAGGCAATGCTGATTGCGTGATGCGTTCAACTTCTGTGATATTGGTAATGAGCACCGCATGATGGGCGGTCAAGGCGCGTCCGGACTCGGAAATGATATCTGGATGGGGAAGGCCGGAATCGTGACATAGATCGCTGACGGCTGAAAGCACATGGGCAGCATATTCCTTGAGGCTGTAATTCATGGAGCAGCCTGTGTTTGAGCGCGTTCCTTCATAATCGACGCTTAATCCGCCGCCGATATCAATTGTTGCAATTGGAGCATTCAAATGGCGCAACTCGACATAATAACGAGCTACTTCCTGCATGCAGTTTCGAATATCCTGAATATTTGCGATTTGCGAACCGAGATGACAATGCATCAATTGCAGGCAATCAAGAACCTGGTTTGATTTTAATTTTTTTATCAAATCAAGCACTTGATCCGCGTTGAGCCCAAATTTGGATTTTGCGCCGCCCGTGTTCTCCCATTTGCCGGCACCTGTGGTGCTTAAGCGGATCCGTACGCCGATTCTGGGCTTGACAGCCAGTCTTTGTGATTCGCGAAGGATAATGTCAAGCTCTGTGGGCTTTTCCACCACAATAAAAACTTTATGCCCGATCTTTTCTGCAATCAGCGCTGTTACAATGTATGACTTGTCTTTGTAGCCGTTGCAGATGATGGTAGAAGGCTTCTCGCCCAGTAAGCCCAAAACAGCCATCAATTCGGGTTTGCTGCCTGCTTCAAGGCCAAGATGGTGATTCGGCGCTTTGAGCAATTCTCGAACCACGCAATGTTCCTGATTGACCTTAATGGGGTAGACGAGTTGATACCGGCCTTGATAGTTGGTTTCGGCAATAGCTTCAGAAAAGGCTTCATACACCCTGGCAACCCTGTCATGCAGAATATCGATAAAGCGTATGAGCAGGGGAAGATGAAGCCCTGCGCGGCTTGCTGCATGGATAATCCTGTTGAGCTCGACGCCTTTTCCCAGGCTGTTTTTACTCACTTCGATATGGCCTGTGGGGTTAATGCGGAAATATCCCTCTCCCCAATGGCCTATGTTATATAAATTGTGATCAGATAGAGCATTGACGTTCATCTTAATTATCCTGCAACCTGAGTCGATTCAATTAAATATTGATATGTTGCGGGCTGCCTTTGCTCAGGAAAGGGAAATAAGCGACCCCATAAATCCCGCTGGTTTAAATCCAGTTCAGCCAGAAGAACCGCAGGCTCATCTCTTGGCGCTTCAGCTAAAATTTCCCCCATTGGCGTGCTGATGAAACTGCTGCCGTAAAATTCCAGGCCATCTTCAGTTCCTGTTCGATTAACCGCAACAATAAATGTATTAGCCATAATCCCCTGTGCCACCATGACTTTTTGCCACATGGGTTGGCTGTCAAATCCCGGTGCTGTTGGCTCAGCTCCAATCGCTGTGGGATAAACGATAATTTCAGCGCCTTTTAAGCCATATATGCGGGAAAGCTCTGGAAACCATTGATCATAGCACGTAGGCAAAGCCAGGCGGTGGCCGGCAATCTGGTGTATGGGATAATTTGAATCTCCCGGTTTAAAATAATAATCTTCATGATATTTTTCGCCCGAAGGAATATGTTGTTTCCGGGTAAAAGCGATGAGTTTACCGTCCCGATTAAAAGCCACGGCTGTATTGAAACCTGCTTTTTCATATAAGGAAGCGGTGATATTGACCTGGTATTCGCGGGCACAGGCTGATACAAATTGCGCGGTAGGGCCAGAATGAAGCTCTTCCATATATTGCTTGCCATCCACATCTTTTCGGCTACAAAAATATGGTGAAAGCGTCAATTCCTGCAGGCAGACCAATTCTGCGCCTTGCCTTGCGGCAGATGCAATACCTTCGGTAAGATGTTTTTTGTGTTCTACCGGGTCTTCATGCCACCGCTCTTGTACCAAACCGACTGTTAATTTTTGAATAGGCATCGCATTGTTCCAGATGTTTTTTTGCGCTGCATTATAGTCCTGAAGCAAAGTTTTTGCACGCCCAAACAAATTTTGAAGATAGCATTGGATAGGGTGTGCTATTTTTTGTTATTTCCGCTTTCGCGGGAAAAGCAGATAACCAGGCAAAATTAACTCCCAACCGAGTCTAATAACAGGGATTTGCCAATAGGGCGTTAGCGACGCGAGACTGGTTTTTGCGGCCGAGTATTTTGCATATCATATCGCCGGCGGTGACCACTTTGTAAATATCTACGCCGGTATCAATATCAAGGCCGTGCATGAGGTACAAGACATCTTCTGTTGCAACATTTCCGGTCGCCCCCAGCGCATAGGGGCAGCCGCCCAAGCCTGCAACAGAGGTATCAAATCGATGAATTCCGCACAGCAGGGCTGCATAAATATTGGCAATAGCTTGGCCATAGGTATCATGGAAGTGCATGGCAATTTTTGATGCAGGCAACAGAGAATCAAGCGCTGATATTAATTGCGTTGTTTGCAGGGGAGTTCCAACTCCTATAGTATCGCCAAAGCTTATCTCATCTACGCCCAATTGAAGCAGTAGATTTGTGACCCGGGTGACTTGTTTTGGTGTGATTTCACCTTCATATGGACAACCAAGAACGCAAGAAATATAAGCCCGTACCCTGATGTTTTCTTTTCTGGCAAGTTCTACCACAGGCTCAAAGCGGTCAATGCTTTCGTTAATCGAGCAGTTGATGTTACGCTGATTGAAGGTTTCACTGGCTGCGGTGAATATGGCAATTTCCTTCATGCCTGCCTTTAAGGCTTGCTCCATGCCAATCATATTGGGCACCAGGGCCGAGAAATGAATCTCATCGGGTTTATTGATGCCCTCGGCGACTTCCAGATTATCTGAAAGCTGCGGGATGGCCTTTGGAGAAACAAAGCTTGTGATTTCAATGTGATTCAAGCCGCTTTGGCTTAAGAGGTTGATGAATTCTATTTTTTTTTCAGTAGGCACAAATGACGATTCATTTTGTAAACCATCACGTGGTCCAACTTCGATGATAGTCACATGCGCTGGATAATTCATGATTGTCCTTGTTCAATATCAAAGTGAATTCAGGATTAGGAAGGTTCACTTTCCATTGCGACCAATTCTGCCCCTTCGCGGACTTGAGAGCCAACATCGTAGTAGATATCCAAAAGAAGGCCATCTTTTGGGGCATAAATCGTATGTTCCATTTTCATGGCTTCGAGCACCATCAGGCGATCTCCTGCCTTAATTTTATCGCCCTTGTTTTTTAATACAGCAACAACAGTCGCAGGCATCGGTGCCGTTAACTGAGCCTCAATACTGGTGCTGTTTAAATCCTGTTGATCCCACTGATAACGAGAAACCTTGACTGGACCTGCATCGGTATAAAAAATAAAATCATCGCCCAGGCATTCAGTTATAATATCATAGGTTCGTTTCCCATCATCCACATGCAGCCTGTTTTTTATTAAGTTTGCTTCCAGCTCAAATTTTTTTGAATCAATAATAAGCCCCATGCGCGCAGGGGTTATTGGCAGAATCCTCACGGTGAACAGGTTATTTTCAATCCTGTATTTTACAGGCCATTCGCTTTTTAGATGCATTTGCCAGGCAAAGGTATCTTTTTCAAGCCCTGCAGCCTGAAGGGAGGTCATGTTTAAATAATCAGTAACAGAGGCCATCAGAACTAGCCTTTCTTGATCAATTGCAGGTAGCGTGATTTTTTCCTGGTCTAGAAAGTCTGTACGAATATTTGCGCTGCTGAATTTTGGGTGCTGAATGATGCTTTGTAAAAACGGTATATTGGTTTTAACCCCGCCCACATAATATTGTTTAAGCGCATGTTTAAGGCGCCAAATGGCCTCATCGCGATCTTTTCCCCAGGTAATCAGTTTTGCAATCATGGGATCATAATGCATGCTGACGCTTGAGCCTTGCCGCACACCAGTATCAATGCGCACCCCAAAAGCTTCAGGCTCTTTGAGAAAACGAATGTCTCCAGTGGAGGGCATAAATCCCTGGCTTGGATCTTCGGCATAAATTCTGCACTCCACGGCGTGGCCGTTACAATTGACTTCTTCTTGCCTGCAGGACAAAGGTTCTCCCGCCGCAATGCGCAATTGCCATTCAACCAAGTCCAGTCCGGTTATCATCTCTGTTACGGGATGCTCCACCTGAAGCCTGGTGTTCATTTCCATGAAATAAAACTGCTCGTTATCATCCACCAGAAATTCAACCGTGCCCGCGCCGAGATAGTGAATGGTCTTTGCCACCTCAATGGCTGCTGCAGCCAGTTTTTCTCGCAAGCTTTCGGAGATACCCGGTGCGGGCGCTTCTTCTATAATTTTCTGATGGCGGCGCTGTAAGGAGCAGTCTCGTTCGAAAAGATGGACTACCTGGCCGTGACTGTCTGCCATCAATTGAACTTCAATATGACGCGGATTGTTGATTAACTTCTCAATCAGCATGGTTTCATCAGCAAAGCTTGCCTTGGCTTCACGAGCAGCGCCCTTGAGCGCCTCTTGAAATTCGCTTTCAGCAAAAACAGCCCGCATGCCTCGCCCGCCGCCGCCGGCAGCCGCTTTCAGCAAAACGGGAAAACCAATTTTTTTTGCTTCTTCAAGAAGCAATTCTTCAGATTGCTGGCTTCCGTGGTAGCCTGGGGTTAGAGGAACATTGGTTTTTTCAAGGAGACGCTTTGCTGTTTGTTTGGAAGCCATTGCCTCTATTGCATCAACGCCAGGGCCAATAAATATGATGCCTGCGTCAATACACGCGCGGGCAAAAGAGGGATTTTCTGACAGAAAACCATAGCCCGGATGGATAGCTTCGGCTTTAGCTTCTATGGCTTTTGCAATAATCGCTTTAATATTCAGGTAACTGTCGCTGGAGGCCGGGCCGCCAATACAGTAAGCTTCATCTGCCTGTAATACATGCAGGCTGGTTCGATCCGCTGTTGAATAAACAGCTGCTGTTACAATACCCAGGCGTTTTGCAGTTTTGATGATGCGGCATGCAATTTCACCACGGTTGGCAATGAGAATCTTGTTAAACATGAAAGTCCCTAATCCCAGTTTGGTGTTTCTTTATTTAAAAATGCTTTTATTCCGTGCTGGCCCTCTGGTGAAACCCGAATCTTTGCAATCAGCTTTGCAGTTTTCTGCATGAGTTCCTCATCAATTGGACAGTATGAAACTTTTGAGACCAAAGACTTGGCTTCACTGACCGCGTTGGGAGCCAGTGACGCAATGCGTTGTGCGTAGTCAAGAGTAAACGAAAACAGTGACTCTTCCTCCACACAGTGCTGTATTAAATTTAAGCTTAAGGCCCGTTCAGCATCAAAAATTTCAGCGCTCATAAATAACCATCTGGCAGCTTTGGGTCCTATGGCATTGATAACATAAGGACTGATGACAGCAGGAATTAATCCAAGCTTCACTTCAGAAAAACAAAAACGTGCGTTGCTTGCGGCGATGGCAATATCACAAGCCGCAACCAGGCCCGCTCCCCCTCCAAAAGCAGATCCCTGCACCATGGCGATGGTCGGCTTTGGGCTGTGATGCAACTGATACATCACCTGGGCTAACTGCGTGGCATCAGCCAGGTTTTCTTCTTCAGTAAATTGCGCCATGCGCTGCATCCAGTTTAAATCAGCTCCTGCAGAAAAATGGCGGCCGTTTGCTTTTAATACAATGGCTCGTACTTCAGGATTTTGATTGCCCTCTTGCAATATTGAGTTTAAAGCCTCAAGCAGGGAGTCATCAAACGCATTGTTTTTATGTGTGCGGTTTAAAGTGATTAACAACAAGCGGTCTTTTATTTCAGATAGCAAATCGTTCATGATTGTATTCTCACATTCTGAATATGCCGAATTGAGTGCTTGTAATGGGCGCATTTAAAGCAGCAGATAAACTCAGGCCGAGAACCTTGCGCGTATCCTCAGGAGCTATCACACCATCATCCCAAAGTCTGGCGCTGGCATAATAGGGATTGCCCTGTGCTTCATATTGGGCGCGCATTTTTTGCTTAAACCGCTCTTCTTCATCGCTTGGCCATTGGGTTCCCTCTTTCGCATGCTTGTCCCGGTTAATCTGCGCTAAAACATGAGCGGCTTGTTCGCCGCCCATCACCGAAATGCGTGCGTTTGGCCAAGACCACAAAAAACGGGGATCATAGGCTCGTCCGCACATGGCGTAGTTACCTGCACCAAAGCTTCCTCCAACAATTACAGTGAATTTCGGAACTTTAGCATTGGCTACAGCAGTCACCATCTTTGCGCCATGTTTGGCGATACCGCTTGCTTCGTATTTACTGCCAACCATGAAGCCTGTGATATTCTGCAGAAAAAGCAGGGGAATGTTGCGCATGCAGCATAACTCAATAAAATGAGTTGCTTTTAAAGCGCTTTCACTAAACAGAATGCCATTATTGCCAATAATTCCTATGGGATAGCCGTATAAATGAGCAAAACCGCAAATCAGCGTTGTTCCATACAGCGCCTTAAATTCATCAAACTCAGATCCATCCACAATCCGCGCTATAATTTCCCGGATGTCGAAAGGCTTGCGCGAGTCAGTGGGAATAATGCCGTTTAATTCCGAAGGATCATAGGCGGGCTCTCGGCTTTCAATTCTGGGTAAAGGCTCAGTTTTTTTGCGGTTTAGGTGGCCTACAATCGTACGAGCCATGTGCAGCGCATGCTCATCATTTTCTGCATAATGATCGGCAACGCCTGAATGCCTGCAATGAACATCAGCGCCGCCTAATTCCTCAGCGCTGATAACTTCACCTGTGGCTGCTTTGACTAAAGGCGGGCCGCCAAGAAAAATCGTTGCCTGATTGCTGACCATGATGGATTCATCAGCCATGGCTGGCACATAAGCGCCGCCTGCAGTACAAGAACCCATGACCACAGCGATCTGAGGGATATTCTTTGCTGAAAGATTAGCCTGATTATAAAATATTCTTCCAAAATGTTCTTTATCCGGGAATACTTCATCCTGTCTTGGCAGATAGGCGCCGCCGGAATCTACAAGATAAATGCAGGGCAAACGGTTGGCAAGCGCAATTTCCTGGGCCCGCAAATGTTTTTTGACTGTGAGCGGATAGTAAGTTCCGCCTTTAACGGTAGCGTCGTTAATGACAATGACACATTCGGTAGCGGCAATTTTACCGATACCCGTGATAATGCCCGCGGCCGGGACGTAATCATCATAAACTTGATAAGCGGCCAGTTGGGAGAATTCAAGAAAAAAACTGCCCGGATCGAGCAATCGCCGCAAACGGTCTCTTGGCAACAATTTACCATGCTGCAAGTGCCGATTACGTGCTTTTTCATCTCCCCCCAATGAAATTTCAGCAATTGTTTTTTGCAATGTTTCTACGAGAGACAGCATTGCTGCTTGATTATTTTTATATTCTTGTGAGGCGGTATTGATTTTTGAATATATTTTTGCCATCGCTGTCCTTACCGAATAAGAATTTTGCTAAGCACGATAATCACCCAGAATAACCAGACCAATTGAATAAAATAGGGCATGAAACGTCGTTTTATCACCCAGTAAATCAGCGCAGGGATAGCAGACAGGGCAATGGGGATGACGGTTAGCGTCACAATCTTGCGAATAAGAATACCAAGCGCGCTTCTGCTGAATATCGGAGCCAACTTAACATTGATATAAACATAAGTCATATCAATATAAAGAATGATTAAATAAATATATTTTGCAAAAAGAACAACAAGAATGCTTGCAACAAGATAAATAATGCTTTGTTTAAGCATATACATCCTCAACTTTCAGGAATATACCCTCTCCAGTTCGGGAGAGGGTATGCAATCACAGCAATTCAATAGCTATGGCAGTTGCTTCTCCGCCACCAATGCAAAGTGACGCGACGCCACGGCGTTTTTGTTTCTGGCGCAGCGCATAAAGCAATGTTACCATGATTCTTGCGCCTGAGGCACCAATGGGATGACCTAAAGCACAAGCTCCGCCGTGGATATTGACTTTATCTATATCAAGCTCAAGTTCTTTAATGGCGGCCATGGCAACCACAGCAAATGCTTCGTTGATTTCGTAAAGATCAACATCATCCGGCTTCCAATCCGCTTTTTCCAGCACTTTTCGGATCGCAGTCACTGGCGCTGTAGTAAACCACTGGGGCTCCTGTGCATGGCTGGCATGGGCAACTATCCGAGCCAAAGGCCTTATTCCCCGTTGCTCTGCATTTTCCGCTGACATTAAAATCAGGCTTGCCGCGCCATCTGAGATGGAGCTCGAGTTGGCGGCGGTTACAGTGCCGTCATTTTGAAAAGCAGGTTTTAATTTTGTAACTTTGGCGATTTTTGCTTCATCCGGGCCTTCATCGCGGATAATTTGGGCTTCTTCCTTACGTGTTTGGACGGTTACAGGAACAATTTCTTCCTTAAAACTGCCATCCCGTTCTGCCTGTAAAGCAAGGCTTAGAGAGCGGATGGCATATTCATCCTGCTCTTCGCGTGAGAAGTGATAATGTTTGGCGGTTTGTTCGGCGAAGCAACCCATAAGCTTGCCGCGATCGTAGGCATCTTCAAGACCGTCTAAAAACATGTGATCCTTGAGTTCACCATGCCCCATTCGATATCCGGCACGTGCTTTATTCAAAAGATAGGGGGCATTGCTCATACTTTCCATGCCGCCTGCAAGCACAATATTTGCTGAGCCCGCCTTGATCAGATCATGGGCAAGCATCACTGCTTTCATGCCGGAACCGCACATCTTGTTGATTGTAGTCGCGCCTTTGTCGTCAGGTATGCCGGCCTCGCGCGCTGCTTGCCGCGCAGGCGCCTGGCCAATGCCTGCCTGAAGCACGCAGCCTGCGATCACTTCGTCAATCTGAGACGCGTCTATCTTTGCCTGATTAATAGCGGCCCGGTTTGCTGCGGCACCCAATTGAGGAGCGCTCAGTGAGGACAGGGTTCCTAATAAATTACCGGTTGGCGTCCTTTTTGCTGCTACAATGACGATATCATTGTGTTTCATATCTGCTCCTTGTTAGTTTCCTCAAATTTTGTCGGAGTTTTAGGCGCTGTACGCTTATCTTTTACCGGCTGCAAGTGCGGCTGCCAAATATCTAAATTTTCGCAAGGCCCTTTGATGATGAAGCGTTCAGGCTTTTGTGGCGTTAAATAACTCCCTTCCAATAAGCATGCGCCGTATTTCTGAAGTGCCGGCACCAATTTCATAGAGTTTAGCATCCCGCAGCAACCTGCCGGTGGGATATTCGTTGATATATCCATTTCCGCCAAGGATTTGGATGGCTTCCAAGGCCATTTGAGTTGCCTTTTCTGCTGTGTATAAAATAACACTGGCCGCATCTCTTCGGCTTATCCGCCCTTTGTCGCAAGCGCTTGCCACGGCATAAAGATAGGAGCGTGAGGCATTTAATTCAGTATACATATCAGCGATTTTGCCCTGGATAAATTGAAACTCGCCAATTGGTTGATTAAATTGTTTACGTTCATGGACATAGGGTAATACAACATCAAGGCAGGCTTGCATAATGCCTACAGGGCCTGCGGCGAGAATGGTACGTTCATAATCAAGCCCGCTCATTAAGACTTTGACACCCTGGTTGAGTTCGCCGAGCAGGTTATCGGCAGGGACTTTACAATGTTCAAAAACCAGTTCGCAGGTGTTTGAGCCGCGCATGCCCAGCTTATCCAGTTTTTGTGCAGTACTAAAGCCTGCAAAGTGTTTTTCAATAATAAAAGCACTGATTCCCCTGCTGCCCGCGGTTTTATCAGTTTTTGCATAGACCACAATGATGTCTGCGTCAGGGCCATTGGTTATCCACATTTTGGTTCCGTCAAGGATAAAATAATCTCCTTCTTGCCGAGCCTGTAATTGCATGCTGACTACATCTGAACCTGCGTTGGATTCGCTCATGGCTAAAGCGCCAATATGCTCGCCGCTCACCAATTTTGGCAAATATTGTCTTTTCTGTTGAAGATTGCCATTAAGATAAATTTGATTTACGCAGAGATTGGAATGAGCGCCATAACTTAAGCCGACAGACGCAGATGCGCGGGATATCTCTTCCATGGCAATAACATGGGCCAGGTATCCCATATTTGCGCCGCCATATTCTTCACCTACTGTAATCCCCAGCAGGCCAAGTTCGCCGAGTTTGGACCAGAGGTGATTGGGGAAAGCATTATCCCTGTCTATATGCGCAGCGAGCGGGGCAATTTCCCGACGCGCGAATTGGTAAACAGTATCGCGCAAAAGATCATATGTTTCGCCAAGCTCATGTTGTAGCCCAATATGCATGAATGACTTCCTGTTGCTTAAACAAATACGTTAGACTATACCTCTCATCATGGTTGTTGTGAAGATGTAAACGTTTTCTTGCCCTTATTTTTTGCAGAACGTTTTATAGAGGAGGTTGCAGTAATGCGTGAATTGGTGCTCTGGGGACATCATGTTGATGAATATCAGGAAATGTTTGACCTTTCCGCAAATGATCTGGAAGGGAGTCTTTTGGAGTATGGTTGCGGGCCGAGTGCCGTGAATTCCACTCTGCATGAAACGGCAAGTCATATTATCAGCTGCGATCCTTTATTTGCCCTTGATAAATCTACCCTGTCCACCAAGGTTTCTCTAATATTCGAAGATATGATTTCCAAGGTTAAAAAGGAACAGGACAAGTTTGATTTCAGCCATTATGGAAATCTTGAAAGGCTCATTTCAAAACGCCGCCGGGGAATGGCTGAGTTTTTCAGAGACTACGAACAGGGTAAGGCCGAAAAGCGTTATTTGCCAGTGAACGACTATCATCTGCCATTTGCTGATTTTTCTTTTGACTATGCATTAAGCTCTCATTATTTATTTGCGGATTTGGACGATCAGGATGTCGATTTTCATTTGCGGGTTATTCGTGAGTTAGCACGGATTGCAAAAGAGGTACGGATTTTCCCGCTGATTGATCGCCTAAATCAGCCCTCGCCTTTTTTAGGGCCGGTTTTATTAGGATTGCAGCAGGATAATTATGGTGTGGAAGTCAGAGAAGTGCCTTATCATCTGCAACCTGCAGGCAACGCAATGCTTAGAGTATGGGCGCAGCAGTGTTCAATAGATTAGCTGAAAACAGGATAGTATGGTTTATCGGTTAGACGATATGTATCAATTAATCAAACCCATTTTATTCAAACTTGATGCGGAAAAAGCCCATGATTTAATTCTTAAGGTATTAACTTATTTACCTCAATTCTGTTTTGCGAAACCCGCAGAAAAGCCAATTACAGCATGGGGCATGAAATTCAAACACCCGATTGGACTGGCTGCGGGCCTTGACAAGAACGGGGCGTATATAGACGCGCTTTCCAAACTTGGTTTTTCGTTTATCGAAATCGGTACGGTGACCCCAAGGCCGCAGCCCGGAAACCCCAAACCGAGATTATTTCGCCTTCCTGATGCCCGTGCCATTATTAACCGTATGGGATTTAATAACGATGGTGTGGATGTTTTGGTATCGAATGTGCAAAAAGCGAGGTACCATGGGATTTTAGGGATTAACATTGGCAAAAATAAAGACACGCCCTTGGATCATGCAGCAGACGATTATTTATATTGTCTTCGTAAGGTTTACCCGTTTGCATCTTATGTGACGGTCAATATTTCTTCACCTAATACACCAGAGCTTCGTAAACTGCAGCAGGATGAATACTTACCTTCCTTGCTCGGCAAATTGCAGGAGGAAAGAATCCGTCTCACTGACGAGTATCGGCGCCATGTGCCGCTAGTGATTAAACTATCACCAGATGAAACCGACGACAATTTGAAAAGAGTGGGAGAGATGATTGTCTCTTATAAGATTGATGGAATTATCGCGACGAATACAACCTGGAGCCGAAAATTCGTTGAGGGATTAGCTCATGCGAATGAAGAGGGGGGATTAAGCGGCTCACCGCTGGCATCACGCTCAACAGATTGCATCAGGATTTTAAGGGAAGCAGTTGGAGAAGAGATGGTGATAATTGGCGCAGGCGGCATAGATAATGTTGATACTGCAAATGAGAAATTGAAAGCTGGGGCTGATTTATTGCAGGTCTATACCGGATTAATTTACCAAGGACCAAGCCTTATTCATTCGATTGTTAAAAATCTGATTATAAATCATTAAGTTATTGTTATATTTATCTGGCCGCATTAGACTATTTACCGTGAATCTTTTTGGATAATAAGATGAGAAAATACAGCTGCTGTTTATTATTTATTTTATATTTACCTTGCTTAACCTATGCGAAACTGGCGGATATTCCTTCCGAGTTGCTGTACCAGGGTAAACCAATAGACTCTCTTTGCTTTTTCGAACCAGAAGAAGGCAGCGATAAAAATAAGGTTAATCTCGCAAACTGCGGCCTGAATTCTGAAAAGGGAAGAAGCACTGCCGGTCAAAATGATGACCTAATTGCAGAAGGGTTTATTGGGTATGATTATGAATGGCCTCTTGAAGATGGAGTTAAACTCCAAGGTTACAGTTATTACAAGCCCTATGCCAGAATCGGCGACAGCATTGCTCTTTTAACCAGAAATAACAGCGGCGGAACCGGCCAGTTTTCTGCGCTGCTGCTTGTTTCCCGCGATAACAATACCTTATCCATTAAGACACTGGGCGGCGGCGATCGCTGTAACAACGGCATTGAAGACATGACACTTGCCGGAAACAGATTGCGCTATAGCGTTAATATGACTTCAGGTGATTTTTTGGGGTTTGATGCGCAGGCTGAACGCGCGTTAAAGCCCTATGAAGATCTTGAAGTCTGCGCGATTTGCTGTAAGGCTTTGGCTGTATTTGAGCGCAACCTGGATGACTTTGAGAATGAACATCTGGTTTATGTTGATTTAAAAGCTTATTTTCAGGATTTAAAGGAAGATGAGGAACCTTTTTCCAAATACCAGGCCTGTTTTGATAAGTTGATTCAAGGCTATATAAAACAGAATAAATTTAAATTGAATCCAGCTGAGTTAAACGGCTTTATGCAAAAATTCAAACAGCAGTGTTTAACAAATTCAAATTAAGAACCCAAGAATATTCCGGTATCCCATGTCATCGAATTTTTAGCAAAAAAGATTATGGCAGAGAGTATCGGATCAGTTATCAGTGCCGGATTTTTCATGCAGGGCTCATGAACAAATTATAATCAAAACTGGTGACAGGGTTTAATTAGGAGTACAATTTGGCCTTTTAAAAGCCAATCGAAATGTGGTAACCCTATGAAGAAAAATACACATGGCAGAGCGGGGCCTTTGTATTTCCGTTTGCTGACTTACGTGAAACCGTTCTGGCCGGTACTCCTGCTTGGCGTGTTTGCCAATATTTTTTATTCCGCAATAGATGCCGGATTCACCTACCTGATGCGGCCTTTTCTGGATAAAGGCTTCATTGATATTGACATGCATTTTGTTAAACAAATTCCTTTAATCGTGCTCATTGGGATCACTGTACGTGGATTTGTCAGTTCATTAGGCAGCTACTGCATGACCTGGGTAGCCCGATCAGTTGTCCAGGTATTACGGCAAAGAGTTTTTGCGCATATTATCAGGCTGCCTGCTGATTATTATGATGAGGCAACCTCAGGTCAGTTATTATCCAAGATCTTATATGACGTGGAACAGGTTGCGCAAGTCAGCGCAGACGCACTGACTGACTTTGTGCAAAACACCTGCCTGGTAATTGGTCTGATTACGGTGATGATGATCGTTTGCTGGCAATTATCGCTGATGTTTTTGCTGACTATTCCTTTTATAGGTCTGATTGTAAATTATACCAATAAGCGTGTTCGTCGCGTCAGTCACAAAGTACAAAAATCCATGGGAGAGGTGACAGAAATTGCCAGCGAGGCAATTGAGGGCTACCGTGTGGTAAGAATATTTGGCGGTGAACAGTATGAAATTAAAAAGTTTAACGAGGCTACGGAGACTTCCCGCCACAATGATATGAAGGTGGCCACGAGTAAAGCGCTCAATGTTTTTGGTGTGCAGTTTATTATAGCCATTGGCATAGCCATGATTATTTTTTCTGCTATTAAACTGGCTTCAGTGATCACCATAACCGCAGGCTCATTTCTTGCCATTATCGCTGCCATGTTGCAGCTTATCAAACCAATGAAAACATTAACCACGCTGAATGCAACAATTCAGCGGGGACTTGCAGGCGCTGAGAGCGTATTTGCGTTGCTGGATAAAGAGATTGAATCCGAACAAGGTAAAATGATACCCCATAAAGCTCAGGGAAATATTCAATTTACCAACGTCTTTTTTGCATATCGTTCAGGACAGGCAGTATTGCAAGATGTGAGCTTTAATATTTCAGCAGGAGAAACAGTAGCATTGGTTGGCCATTCAGGCAGCGGTAAAACGACGATTGCAAGCTTGATACCACGCTTTTATGGATTAACTGGCGGCAGAATTTTATTAGATGGAGTTCCCATTAATGAGCTGGCCTTACCAGCGCTTCGACAACAGATTTCTCTGGTAAGTCAGCAGGTTACCCTGTTTAATGATAGTCTGGCCAATAATATTGCCTATGGCCAGTTTTCTGTCAGCAGGGAGGCGATCGTCGCTGCAGCAAAACTTGCCCATGCCCATGAGTTTATTCAAAGATTGCCCGAAGGGTATGACACCCATATTGGAGAGAACGGTGTTTTATTATCAGGTGGTCAACGCCAGCGCTTGGCCATCGCGCGAGCGATTTTAAAAGATGCGCCGATTTTAATCCTGGATGAAGCGACCTCCGCATTGGACAGTGAATCAGAGCGGTTGATTCAAGCGGCGCTGGAAGAAGTGATGAAAAATCGTACAACCCTGGTGATTGCCCATCGTTTATCCACGATTAAACGTGCTGATAAAATTATTGTAATGAATCAAGGGCGTATCGTTGAGCAAGGCACACACACACAATTGCTTGCTCTCAAGGGTCATTACGCTCAATTATACAATGTGCAGAGATTAGGTGAAGAGGAAGAACATCTGAAACAGGAAGCGGCTGTCTGATGAAATTGGGTATTGTTAATTTTTGGTACCAGAAGCATTATCTGCGCTGGTTTTTGCTGCCTTTTTCATGGGTATATTCAAGTATCTGTTGTTTGCGGCGCCTGTTGTTAAAGAAATTTTTACAGAAAAATTTTCCGGTTCCGGTGATTGTGGTCGGGAATATCACAGTAGGAGGAGCCGGCAAGACCCCTCTCGTGATTGCGATTGCAGAAAAATTTCGCGCAAGGGGCTTGAAAGTAGGTATTGTCAGTCGCGGTTATGGTGCGTTGGTAAGACAGTTTCCTCATGAAATCAGTCAAGACGATTCTGCCTCTCTCGTGGGCGATGAACCATTGCTCCTGGCAAGAAAGACTGGCTGCCCGGTAGTCATTGCGCCAAAGCGAGTGGCTGCGATCAATTATCTGCTTAAACATCATCAAAGTGAGGTCATTATCAGCGATGATGGCTTACAGCATTATACCATGGGGCGTGCGGTGGAGATCGTCGTCATTGACGGCCGGCGAGGGCTTGGTAATGGTTTATGTTTACCCGCAGGCCCCCTGAGGGAATCTGCGAAGCGATTAAAAACTGCTGATTTTATTATTGCCAATCAAGGATCCTGGCCGCAGGCGTATCAAATGGAACTAAAAGCTGGAAATTTCATCAACCTGCGTACTGGGCAAGAAATATTGGCTTCTGAATTCAAGGAAGAGGCTGCTGCGATCGCGGGCATTGGCAACCCGGAACGGTTTTTTTATACGCTCTCACGACAAGGTCTTAAATTTACACCTTATATTTTTAATGATCATCACCCTTTTCAGGAAAATGAACTCAAGTTTCCTGAAAAATGGATAGTGATGACAGAGAAAGATGCTGTTAAATGCCATGCTTTCGCAAAGGACAATATGTATTATCTGCCGGTTAAGGCATATCTTTGCGATGAATTTTGGACGGCATTGTGGTCACATAAAAAAATAACAGGGCTTGTTACAACATGAATGCTTATCATAACAATATTCTATATTTGTTTCTTTTGCTATTTTCGATTGCAGTTTTTGCGGATGACGCAGAGCCGCAGGGGTTTCAACCTACTGAACCCCTGCGTGCCAGTTGGGTTTTTTCAGGCATTATCAGAAATGAAAGTGGTGAACAATACGGTTATTTTTTCCAAATCAAGCGTCATGACGATCAATTCCAGGCATTGACCGCATTAATCGATGAGCAAACAAAAAAAGTAGTGCTTTATGAGGAAGATTCAGCCATTATCCCTGATCCCGCCGGTAACAGCTGGCAGATAGGGCATGCGTTTTTCAGTTTTAATCCAATTAACGACAGCTGGGTGTTTGGCCTTAAAAGAAAGGATAAAACGGGTTTTAATTTTAAGGTGGATATGCTGCGAAGCTTTGCTAACGAGCCGGTTATCCAGGTTTTACGCCCAGGCATTAAATTGATTGTCAGCCAAACAAACCGTGTTAACGGTCATTTGCATATTGGCGAAGAAACAAAAGAACAGTTTGTTACTGCGAATAGTGCCTGGTTCAGGCAGGTGTGGCTGACTGAAAAACAAGAGCATAGCCATACTTTTTCAGGAATACTTTGCCAGTTTGATGACGGCAGTGGATTTTATTCGGTAAACCTTAAGGAAGATGATGCGCAAGATGGGGCTGTTGCGGGGTTTTGTGATAAGGAAGGCCAGTCAAAGCGCATGTCGCAATTTGTGGATTTACAGGAAGATAAAGAGCAACAATCACTGTGGCATATTCGAATTGCTTCCCCACGAATGCATTTAACTCTTTCTGATGAAATTCCGGAAAAGCATATTCGTGCGGGATTTTTTTCTCAAGACAATCAATCCGGTTTTTGTTTGCTGAATGATGCAACACTTGGGGAAAATATCGCATAACTCATCTGTCTGTTTATTATCCCGTATTAATTCCAGCCGTTTTCAACCGGGTATAATTGGTTTTTTGAAGTTACAGTAAGTTGTGCAAGAAGCGGATCGCCTCTAATGAGCTTTTTTCTCAGGAAGAAAAAAAGACAGTATCGTTGCTATGAGCAATGCCGCAGGAATAGCTAATAATGCAAACTGATAATCCTGTAAAGTATACGCATCCTGAGTATTGACCCTGTCTAGTAGAAAGCCGATAAATGACTGCAGGAGGGGGGCTGTAATCATTGCCAATGTGTTGGTAAAGCCTGTGCAAGTGGATAAGGAATCCTTCGGAGCCAGTTCATTAGCGATGGAAAAAGCAAGCATATATGCACCGCAGCAGCAACCAATTGCAAACATTAGAAAACCAGCATTGAACAAGCGCTCGATAGGCCAGTAAATCACTAACAAAAGTAATAGGTTGGTCGAAATACAGGAGCATATTATCAACGGCTTGCGTTTGCTGAAAAAATTAGAAATGTGCCCAAAAAATGGGCAGCTTACTGCCGCACCCAGAAAAAACATGGCGCCTAAGAGGCTTGCCTGGGGCAGGGAGCAGTTCAATTTTACCTGTAGAAAAGGCACTGCCCAAAGAGCGCCAAATACAGTAACAATGGTGAAATTCAAGCCCACAAATAAACCATTTATCCAGGCTTTGCCATTACGCAAAATTCGCCACAGTTGCTGGCCATAATCAGGATGATTGGTAAGAGGACTTGGACTGTCTGGAATATTTTTCCAGCATAAAGCTGCTATGAATAATCCGGCAATCCCCGCTGAATTAATAAAAGCGCGCCAGCCCCATTCATTCAAAAGCGAACCCATGCCAATCATTGCAATAACGGTGACAATAAATGCCAGGGTTTCGGATAAGCCTATCATAAACGCAAATTGTTTCAGCGGAAAATGCTGGCGTAAAATGTGAGAAAATCCGACAAAGGCAAAAGCAGAACCGATTCCTATCAGAAAGCGGCCAAAAAAAAGTCCTAAAAGGCTTTGGGAGCTCGCAAAAACAAGACAGCCAACACCGCAAATAGCCGCATTCAACGCCATGAGATAACGCGTGTTTTTACGATCAAACAAGATGCCTACTGGTATTTGCAGGCTGGTATAAAATACATACAACGAGCTGCCCAGCAGGCCTGCCCCAAACGCAGAAAGCTCCATGGTGTGCATAATGGAACCAATGACAATGCCAGATGACAATTGCAAAAAAAATTGAAATAGAACAAACGATACACCTGTAAGCCAAATAAGCAGGTGTGATTCTGAAGAAGAAATACTAGCAGCAAACATAGGTTTTAAGTAATTGGATGAATTTTAAGTAACATACCGACTCTTGGATGATCCAGGTAGTACAACATATTGGCTTCCAAGCGTTGCCGTTTTGAGAAGACAAATGATGACTGCTGGTTATCAGGTGGGAAAAATGCTAAATCGGTATTCAAATCGTAGTAATGACGATGTTGAATTTTAAATGTACCTTTTACTTGCCAGCCATCTCGTAGATTGACTGGCAATGAAACCGTTTTATTATTGCTATCGGGCTGAACCCAGGATCCCTGAAACAATACGCGATATTGAGGCTGCCGGTTTATCGCCCAGTATGCAGTGCGCAATGAAGAAGCGGCAACGGGTAAAAGCGAATATGGCGAGGCGGCATCGCCATTTTTTTGCAACAGAATAGACTGCCGCGCACTGGAGATGACGCCAGGAAGCCATTCTTGTTCCTGATGTTGCGAGACAGCTTTTTGATGAAGAAAAATAATCAAATCAATCTGATAAGACTTTGGTTTATTTTGTGCATATGCCCATGAAGTAAAAATTATCAATAAGGCAAATAAAAATTGTTTTGGCATTGTCAGCGCATCAAATTTTTTATGCTGCCATTATACACAGCAAAGCAATTTTAATGTAGGGTAAATTAGCAATTAATTAAGAACAAGAATTTTGGTTCCCCGCACTTATTTTTTGGCTGTAAATCACCCGGCATCCCTATGAAAAGTGACAAACCGCAGAACTTCACACCTTATCCAAATCAGTTACTGCGGTTTTAGCCAAGCTTTAAAACCTATTGTTGTTGTTCTTCCTCAGGCGGTTGTTTTTTGGCCGGAGGGGCTTCTGGCACTTCAGCCGGAGGGGCTTCTGGCACTTCAGCCGGAGGGGCTTCTGGCACTTCAGCTGCTGTTTGCGTAACATTTGCATCAGTTGTTTGCAGCTTTTGGAGTTCGGTTTCAGTTAAAGGTATGCCCGGATTGTTTTCTAATAATTTTCGTTCTTCCGCAAATGGTGCAGGCTCAGGCGGTGGTTCATTTTTTACGATTGTATTCTCATCCAATACCTCAGAAGAAGGAATTGCGCCAGTAGCCTCAGCCGTACCTAGAACACTGATTGGTTCAGGTGCAACTGTTGCTACTTGTGTAATCGGGGCGCTTTGTATTTCTTCTTCTGATATTTGCACCACATTATTCGCTACAGGTTCAGATTGTACAAAAGTGCTGAGCGGTACAGCAGTTATGCCATCTGTAACATTGATGTTTTGATAAACAATATCAACATTCTGGTTGTTATATATATTAGTTACATAGGTCTGGTTGATAATGGTGTTGCTTATATTAACCTGGATAAAATAATTTTGACTTACCTGATAGGGCGGTATGTAAACTTCTCCGGGAGCCAGAGGAAACCAGGCAATGCCATTTGTTTGTGATCCGACTTGCAGTTTGAACTTTGTCCCACCTATAAATGCGACAAGGGCCGGAGCGTAAATCGGCTCAACCTCCAGGGGTCCTGGAACCCAGGCCCATTGCTGCTCTATATATAGCCATCGTCCATAATGGAAAGGCGCGAATCCCCATGGTTGCTCATCTACCCAGGTCCATCCCCATCCGCTCACCCATATCCATTGCCCTGACCGGTAGGGAGCCCATTTTTTTTGAACTGTTCTTGGAATCCAAACAGTGCCATACTGCTTAATTGTTTTCCATTGACCATGTTTTTCGAGCTCGGCATAGCCAATCACTTCAGAAGAAACATATTTTGCTGAAACGTGCTCCAGCAGCTTATCCCGACTCATACACCATCGGTCAAAATTATCCAGTGCGGGTAATTTAGGGCATTGACGGTTTTGCAAATTTTTACCGGTGAAACGACATGAAAGTCCTGCCCTGATTCTAAAGCTTGTTTTTTCTCCGTAAGCTATTCCTTCACCTCTTCTCACAGTAATAACAGTAGCATTTCTTGTTTTGTCTACATCGACCCGATAGTAACCTGGCTTCTTAAAGGTAAATGCGAGATTGGGTGTACTGAGTTCATAAATGTGTTGAGGCTTTATGCGTTGAACTTTGATGACAATGCTGCCTTGTGTCAGCTTAACCTGAGTAATTTTATTCGTGAGGTTAAGAACTTTTAAGCTGGTCAAGCTGTCTGTGCGAATCACCGCATTACTTAGCTGCAGTTCCAGACGTGCTTGCCGGGCAGTCCATACCCTGTCGCCGCGGCTGATAGGCCGATTCAGGATGGCTTTAACCCATTTTTTTTCACCTGCGGGCAAAAAGCTAATTTTGCCCGTTGTATAGCTCAATCGGGCAACTGTAGGATAAGTGTCATTTTGCAAGGCCGCATTGGTAAAAGAGGCTGCAATGAGCAGGAAAAAAGCAAGAAAGAGGTGAGTTATCCATTTGAAATAGCTCAGATACTTATCCATAACATTCCTTGTTTTTGTATAAGTTCAGTCCCTGGCAGGACACCGCCATGCTCGAAACGGTTAGCGTTCAAATTAGACGGCTCAACGAAGCATGAGCACAGGAGACTGAGCTATTAATTTTTTCACATATATTTAGAATAGATTGTGTTTTTAAAAAGTAAAATATTACTCTTCGACATCATAAGTGTATCGCTACATACATTTTATTTTGTGCTACATTTAAAAACCGTTCTACAAAATTACTCATCCAAGGAAAGTAAAATGCATAAAAATAAAATGGATAAAATGATCAAATCGGCAATTACAACTGCTTTGAGCTTAACGGCCGCAGGTATTTTGATGACCTCAAATCAAGCGTTAGCCGCTGAAAAAGGAAAAGAAAAATGTTACGGAATCGCTAAAGCCGGCATGAATGATTGTGAGACGGCAACCACATCCTGCGCTGGCACTTCAAAAGTCGATGGCCAAGGCGATGCCTGGATATATGTACCCGAAGGTATATGCAAAAAAATTGTTGGCGGCTCGCTTGAACCTCAAACTGATAAAGGCTGATGGCAAGCAAACATCACTCATTTAAGCCAGGCTCCTACAGTGTAGGAGTCGGCTTGCGAAGCCAGCATTATCAGGAATTTCTTACGCCATCACAAGGTATTGATTTTCTGGAAGTTCATCCTGAAAATTATTTTGGCAAAGGAGGAAATCCTCATTATCATCTTGAGCGTATTGCAAAACATTACCCATTGAGTTTTCATGGTGTGGGTTTATCGCTGGGCTCAACTGATGGCATCAATAAAGCCCATTTAGAAAAACTCAAATCCTTAATAGATTGCTATGAACCCATTTTAGTATCGGAGCATTTATGCTGGACCTCTGTCAAAGGAATTTATTTTAATGACTTGTTGCCGCTTCCTTATACCGAAGAATCTTTAGATCTTGTTATTAATCACATTAACCAAGTCCAAGATTATTTGAAACGGCCCATTTTAATTGAAAATATTTCTACTTATCTTGAATTTGAACATTCGGAAATGCCTGAGTACGAATTCATCAACCAAGTGATTAAAGCTACTGGGTGCGGAATGTTGCTTGATATTAATAATCTCTATGTCAATGCCAACAATCATGGTTGGTGTATGGCTACCTATCTGAATAATTTACCCTTCATTGCTATTGAGGAAATCCACCTTGCCGGGTTTACGCGCAAGGAATTTGATGATGGCTCAATATTAATTGATACGCATGATAAACCCGTAGCAGGCGCAGTATGGGATTTATACATACAATGCATACAAAGGATTGGATCAAGGCCAACCCTAATTGAATGGGATAAGGATCTGCCTGAGTTAACCACTCTATTAAAAGAGGCAGAAAAAGCAAAAGCCATTTTAGAGAATGCCCATGTTGCTGCGTGAATTACAATGCCAGTTTAAAGAATCTATTTTCAATAAAAAGCAATTGAACCTGGATGCTTTCATTAGCAAGAAAAGCCTGCCAGCAGAACGGCTTTTGCAGATCTATCGAAATAACTGTTTCATTAACTTAACGGAAGCCTTGGAGAGCATTTATCCTACGGTTTTAAAATTAGTTGGGGAGAACTTTTTTTCAGCTACCGCGAAAGCTTATATCCTTGCCCATCCGTCTGTTTCAGGTAATCTTCATGATTTTGGCGAATTATTTTCAAGTTTTCTTCAAGAATTTCCACCCGCGCAGCCTGTGCCTTATCTCCCGGAAGTAGCTCAATTAGAATGGGGAGCACATCGAATTTATCACGAAGAAGACAGTAAGCCGCTTGATGTGCAAGAACTATCTAAATTTTCCGAAGATGAATCGTTGAAACTCAAATTTCAACTGAAAACGACAAGCAGGCTTTTTTCGTTTAAATTCCCAATCTATACCATTCATCAATTTTGTCATAAAGATAATGAAGATGCGGAGCTAACCCTTAAGGAGGAAGGTGAGTCTGTTTTAATTACTCGCGATAAAGAACACGTTTGTCTTGTAGAATTAACTAGAAGTGAATATGCTTTTTTATCAGCACTGGAAAAAGAAAGTGAGCTACAAGAGGCATGTTTGAAAGCGTTAACGATTGATGAATGTTTTGATGTGCAATCTATTTTGCAAAAACACTTAATACTCGGGACATTTTGCGGCATATATTTATAGGAACAATATGCCTACAATTTAACCATATATGGAGCCATTTTGAAGAAGTTCTTTAAGAATAGTTAGGGTTGAGTTAACGAGCAACTCACTAAAACCACCTTGATATGATTAAGCAGCTTCTTAAATTTCATATCCAAAAACATAAGAGTCAATTATTATGATGGTGTCAGGATGACAGAGCAAATCAGGCGCTGGGGATTACTGGTTATGTTGCTTGTTATTCTTGGGCTTTTTTTCCATTTTCGCCTTTACCGTTATTTATCTTTTGAAAGCCTAAAAATGCATCGTGAACTGCTGCTCAGTTGGATGGAGCGAAATTTTCTGGAAGTTTTTTTAAGTTTTATGGTTATTTATGTGCTTTCAGTGGCGGCCTCGGTTCCTGGAGCCACGCTTCTAACCATCACGTCCGGTTTTTTATTTGGTCCAATTTTAGGTATGTTTGCGGTTATGGTAAGTGCTACGATAGGAGCGTTTATTATATTTTTAGCTGTGGACCTTGCTTTTCGTGACTGGGTGGCGCAAAAAGCGGTGAAGTGGCTTAGGAAAATGGAGAAAGGTTTTCAAGAAAATGCATTTTCTTATTTATTGTTTCTGCGGCTTATCCCACTTTTTCCCTTTTGGGCATTAAACATTGTACCTGCCTTGTTAGGCATGCGAAAAAGCACCTATATATTGGCTACTTTTCTTGGCATTATCCCAGGTTCATTTGTCTACGTAATGGTTGGGAATGGGTTGGGTCATGCATTGGATGAGCATAAAAAACCAAGGCTTGATATTATTTATGACCCTAAAATTTTATTGCCAATCTTGGCACTCGCTTTTTTATCCATTTTGCCGACGCTTTATAAAAAAATCTTTAAGAAGAAGCAAGGACGTGCATCGTGAGTCAAACCATTCAATGCGACATTGCAATCATTGGCGGAGGGTCAGCCGGTTTAAGTTTAGCTTCAGGTGCGGCGCAATTAGGAGCAAAAGTTGTATTGATTGAAGGGCATAAAATGGGCGGAGATTGCCTAAATTACGGCTGCGTTCCCTCTAAGTCCCTGCTCGCTGCAGCAAAATCGTTTTATCATATAATTGATGCGGGTTATTTTGGAGTAAACGCTAAAAAGGTTGATATTAATTTTTCCAAAGTGATGGAGCATGTACATTCAGTCATCAATGCAATAGGTGAGCATGATTCAGTCGAGCGCTTTGAATCCCTGGGTGTCAAGGTTATTAAAGAGAAGGCAGAATTTCAGGATGCGCAATCATTAAAAGCGGGCGAGTGCCTTATTGAATCAAAATATTTTGTCATAGCGACCGGTTCGTCTCCTTTTGTTCCTTCCATTGACGGTTTGGACAAGGTTTCTTATGAAACCAATGAAACTATTTTTAATTTAAAAACAAAGCCCCTCCATTTAATTGTCATTGGCGGCGGGCCTATTGGTTGTGAGCTGGCACAAGCATTCGCCATGCTAGGTAGTTGCGTTACCATTTTGGAGGCAGAAACAATTTTGCCGCATGACGATCAATCTTGTGTTGAAATCGTGCGCAGGCAATTGGAAAAAAACAAGATTACCTTGCATGAAAAAAGCAAAGTCATCAAGGTAAAACAGGATCATAAAGAAATTCAGGTAATGATTGAAAAAGAGGGCAGCGCAATGGAAGTCATCGGGAGTCACTTATTGGTTGCAACCGGCCGACGACCGAATGTCAAGGATTTAGGTTTGGATAAGGCAAATGTCAAATATTCTCCCAAAGGAATAGCAGTCAATAAACATTTACGCACCAGCAACAAAAAGATTTATGCCATTGGAGATGTTACTGGAAGCTACCAGTTTACACACATTGCTAATTATCATGCAGGAATTGTTTTACGCAATCTTTTATTTTGGCTTCCAGCTAAAGTGGATTACCATTCGCTTCCCTGGGTTACCTATACCGTACCAGAGCTTGCTCATGCAGGGATGAGCGCTAAAGAAGCATCCGAAAGGAGTGATGTGCACACAACCGAATTTTCTTTTGCCGATAATGATCGCGCTCAGGCAGAGTATGCGGCGTCCGGAAAAATTAAAGCAATTACTACCAAAAAAGGCAAAATTTTAGGGGTGACGATTGTCGGTAAAAATGCAGGTGAACTGTTACTGCCCTGGATAATGGCTATTCGAGAAAAGAAAAGTTTACGCGCCTTTACTGATGCCATCGTGCCTTATCCCACTTTCAGCGAAGTCAGCAAACAAGTGGCCAGTGAGTTTTATAAGCCGAAATTATTTTCCAAATCGGTAAAAAAAATTGTGCATTGGTTGCTTAAGTTAGGATAAAACATGATTGAGCAAAGTTTACGCCGCTATTATCAATCTTTACTGGTAGACCCATCGGCAGGGTATTTAAAAGCAAAAATTTCACCCAATGGAGTGACGCTCTTATCCGGTTTATTCGGATTTTTAGTGCTTCCGGCTTTATGGTTTCAACAAACGCTGCTCGCGGTTAGCCTGCTTCTTATATCGGGTTATTGTGACACTTTAGATGGCACATTAGCGCGCTTTAGCCAAACAACCTCTGCCTGGGGCAGTGTGCTGGATATCATGATGGACCGAGCTGTGGAATTTATCGTGGTTTTTGCTCTTTGGAGTGTTGCACCAGATGATCGAGGCTTTTGGTGCTTGATGATGTTGGGCAGCATGCTGATGTGCATCACCAGTTTTTTGGTGGTCGGAATTTTTACAGAAAATAACTCAGAAAAAGGCTTTCATTACAGTCCAGGCATCATGGAGCGGGCTGAAGCGTTTATCTTTTTTATTGCCATGATGATATGGCCAAACGTTTTTACTATTCTTGCGGCGCTATTTAGTTTGTTAGTATTTATGACCGCAGGGGTAAGGCTATATCAGTTTTATATACAACAAAAAGGATGAGGAATGCGTATTTCCCGGCAAACTATAAATCGGGTTCCTTGGTATTTAAAGCCCTTTTTCTGGAATCAAAAAAGAAAATAAAGGCAATCATTGAATTAACCGCCTTGACTGCCTTTCAAAACATGTTCAGTAAATTCAACGCAGCGTTGGAGATCGCGCCTCAAGGATTTTGCAATAAACCTGCGTCAAATGAATAGGGAATTTTAAAAGGCATGCAAACCTCAACAGTAAAACGAAGTGCCAAGTCTATGTTTAGGAATATAAAATGATTGTAGCATTTGGAGCTTGAATGCGCCCCCATAAAATACTGTCTAACTTTTAATTGGTCGGAGTGACAGGAATTGAACCTGCGACCCCTGCCTCCCGAAGGCAGTGCTCTACCAGTCTGAGCTACACTCCGATAAATTTAACCCGAATTTTCTATAAAAACTTATGCTATTAAGGGTCTAGTGGTCACGTAAGATAGCATATTGCGCAAGTTCTGCAAGGGCATCTTTATACACCGAATTGGGGAGTATTTGCAAGGCTTGAAGCGCTTTGTCAATTTCTTCTGCTGCCCTCTTTTGAGTATAATCAATGGCTTTGGTTTCCTGAATGGCTTCCAATATTTCCGGCAGGTTCTGGAGGCTGCCCTGTTGAAGGCTCGCTTTTACTTTTTCCTGCTGAATTTGAGTACCATGTTTTAATACATGCAGTAAAGGCAACGTCGCTTTGCCGTCTGCCAAATCATCGCCAATATTTTTACCAAGGGTTTTGGCGTCTGAACAATAGTCGAGGGCATCATCTATCAGCTGAAAGGCATTACCAAGATGCAGGCCATAATTATACAAGCCATTGTTAATCTCCTCACTTGCCTTGCTGATCAGAGAACCAAGACTTGCGGAAGCGGCAAAAAGCAATGAGGTCTTTGAGCGGATTACATCAAAATATTCAGCTTCGGTTAGGGTGATATTATTACGGTTCAGGAGCTGTTTAATTTCCCCACACCCAATTTCATGGGAGATATCTGTCAACAACCGCATGATCTTTAAGTCGCCAACATCTATCATCAGGTGCATATATTGGGTGAAGAGATAATCGCCAACGAGAATGCTGGCTTTGCTTCCCCAGATTTCATTTGCTGTTTCGCGGCCACGGCGTAAAGTGGATTCATCAATGACATCGTCATGCAATAATGTTGCGGTGTGGAAAAATTCTACCATGGCGGCCAGTTTGATATGATCCCTGCCTTTATAACCACAGGCATGGCTTGCCAGCAAGATCAGCAAAGGCCTCAGGCGTTTGCCGCCGCTTTGTACGATATGATTGGACAGGTCATCAATCAAACTGATCTGGGATTGAATTTTTTCAATAATCAGCTGATTAACCGCTTCAAAGTCCTCGCTCACCAGGCTGCGCAAACGGTGAATCGCCATGATTTTCCCCGGATTTGCAAATAAAGGAATCCTAAGCGCGGCCTCGTATAAAGTCAAGCTCGTTGATTGTCTTCCAGTATACCTTTCCTGATAGTCCTATTTTGCAAATTTAATTTCAGATGGTGTAAGATTCATTTCTTTTTAATTTATGGATAATAAAAACGGATGAAATTGATTTATGAAATTTGATTCTATCCGCATTGTGCTTGTCGCTACTTCCCATCCAGGAAATATTGGTTCTGCAGCCCGTGCTATGAAAACCATGGGCTTAAAACGGCTTTATCTGGTAACGCCCAAGTCATTTCCCGATCAAAGAGCGTATGAGATGGCAGCTGGTGCTGACGATATTTTGGATAATGCTGTCGTTACTTCATGTCTCTCAGATGCGATTAAGGACTGCCAATTGGTGCTTGGCACCAGTGCCAGGCCTCGAGGCATTGCACTGCCTGGATTGCTTCCGCATTCCCAGGCCGAGCTGCTGAACGGACAGTCTCACCAACATGAAATTGCCATACTGTTTGGGCGGGAACACGCCGGATTGACTAATGAAGAATTACTCTCATGCCATTATCATATTCATATTCCCAGTAATCCTGAATACAGTTCTTTGAATCTTGCACAGGCAGTCCAGATTATTGCTTATGAATTGCGTATGAAATCTCTGGCAACGGAGCTGGATAAAACAGAGGAAGGGTTAGACCTTGCGTCTATGGCGGAAATTGAACAGTTTTATGAGCACTTGCGAGAAGTATTAATCGCAATTGATTTTTTAAAACTATCCAATCCCAAACGCCTTTTACAACGGCTGCGCAGGCTGTTTAACCGCTCAAAACTTGAAAAAACGGAAGTCAATATTTTACGCGGTATGTTAACTCATATTCAGTATGCAATAAAAACAACAAAACGTTAACTGATATGATTTTTATGCAAGGAGATTAAATGAACAAATACCCGATTTATCTGGATTATATGGCCACAACTCCTGTTGATCCAGCGGTCATTAAGCAGATGATTCAATATTTGGGTCCTGATGGAAATTTTGGTAATCCCGCGTCAAAAACCCATGTATACGGCATCAATGCCGCAAAAGCTGTGGAGAAAGCCCGCGAGCAAATCGCTGAGGTCATTGGCGCGGAGCCTTTTGAAATTGTTTTTACTTCAGGAGCCACTGAAGCCGACAACCTTGCGATATTGGGTGCCGCCCGTTTTTATCAGCGTAAAGGAAGGCACCTTGTCACCATGATGACTGAGCATAAGGCGGTATTAGACAGCTTTAAACAATTAGAGCGTGAAGGATTTTTAGTAACCTATCTCAAACCGAAAAGAAATGGCCTGCTTGATCTTGATGAATTGGCACAAACTCTCCGGGACGATACGATATTGGTTTCGATTATGCATGTTAATAATGAGATTGGTGTAATACAGGATATTGCAGCAATTGGAAATTTGTTAAAGGATAAGGGAATTATCTTCCATGTTGATGCAGCGCAAAGTGCTGGAAAAATTGCCATTAATCTTCAGGAATTACCCGTTGACTTGATGTCATTTTCCGCTCATAAAAACTACGGCCCCAAGGGGGTAGGCGCTTTATACGTGCGCCATAAGCCGCGCGTTCGCCTGCAACCAATATCGTTTGGCGGGGGACACGAAGGCGGCTTGCGATCAGGGACATTGCCAACGCATCAAATTGTAGGCATGGGAGAAGCATTTATTTTGTCAGAGTCTTTGCGCGCCAATGAACAGGAGCGCCTCTTGCGCTTTAGGCAGAAAATCTGGAATGGCATCAAGGATTTGCCAGGAATCATTTTAAACGGCGATATGCAATGCCGGATTGCCGGAAATTTAAATTTCAGTATCCAGGGAGTTGAGGGCACCGCTATGCTCAGGGCCTTAAGCGATTTGGCAATCTCTACAACTTCAGCCTGCTCTTCAGCAAGTACTGAACCTTCATATGTCCTGCGCGCCATTGGTTTGAGCGAGGAGTTGGCATATAGTGCCGTACGTTTGTCGTTGGGACGCTTTACGACTGAAGAGCAGGTGGATGAGGTGATTGCCATTTTTACCCGTGAAATACCTAAATTAAAGGAATTATCGACCCATTGATATATAATAAATAGTATTACAAGCCAGCTATTAAGGGTTTTCCTCATGAATGAAGTTGTACAGCACGCCAGTGATAAAGAATTGCAAATGGTTAAATTAACCGATCCTGCATTGCGGCATGTTATTGCTTATCTGAGTAAACAAGGCAGTAAAGGTATCCGTTTATCAGTTAAGAAAACAGGATGCTCTGGGATGTCCTATGTGATCGATTATATTGATGAGCCAGGCGGCGATGATTATGTTGTGCCTTTAAATGATGATTATGTGCTCTGTGTTGATAAGAAAAGTTATCCTTTCCTCAAAGGTGTGGTGATGGATTATATCAAGCAGGGTTTAAATTTTAAGTTTGTATTTACTAATCCAAATCAAACCGGCCAGTGCGGATGCGGTGAAAGTTTTACAGTCGAATAGAAAATTTCTGAATTGGAATTTCATTTTTATTTCAACCCATGTAGATTGCTATAAAAATTTGGCAAACAAGAACCCTAATGCTCTAAAGGCTAATTTTATCAAGTGCCGGCTCTTGCAAGGGCCGCACTTTTATGCAATAAATGAGGTTGCGCTTTGCTATTTGATCAAAAAAATTGTTCTTGCGGAATAAATGATTTTCCGCGCAACATGGGCGCGCTGCTTAGCGAATCATTGTCAAAATTAGAAGATTATGATTAAGCGCCACATGAGGTAATACATTATTTTTTAGGAGGTCCGAGCATTTTGCAATTCTAAAGGAATTTATCCGGAGCATAGCTTTCCAAACGTTCCAAAAACGCTCAAGATTGCAAAAAAACAAAACGCACAACATCAATTTGAAGTGAGCCTGCAGTAAAAACTCATATAGATTCAGAGTAAAGTGGAATTATTCGGAGTGTGAGTTATGCCCAAATTGTCTGCTCTTCATCATCAAGCCTTTTTGCAGTTGCAGGAATGCTATCAAGAACAAATCAAACAAGTAAAAAATATACCTCTTAATTTAGCCAATTTAATAGAAATTTATTCAGGCCCAAGAGATCAGGTCGTTGCCTTCAAGATTTGCCTTGAAACTTTAAAAAATGAAGAAGTTTTTAAAGAAAATATCCCCCCGTTTATTGATGAATTCCAACGATGCAAATTAATGAGAGTCTGTCGGCTTTTATTTGCCGCAGGAATTCTCAATTCGATTGATGCTGTCGATAATTTTAATCTTATTGTAAAGCATAAAAATCTCAACGCCTTACTTCTTGTTTTTGAAGAGCTAGAAAGCGAACAGCGGCTGAAAGAGCACTTGACTCAAAGCGTATTTGAAAAAATTGCTAACCATCCTTCGCCGCTGGCATTGCTCAGGGTGATTTCGCTCTTGAAACAGGCAAACTTGTGCATAGGTCAAGATGCAAAAAACAATTTTGATTTAATCCTTGATCATAAGAGCATTGGGCTTATGGCAAAATTGCTGCAACAATCTCAAGTCAATGAACTGTTGTTTGGAGAGAAGGGGCAAATTATTTTCACAGTTCTTATGAATCACCCAAATCCAACATATTTAATTGACATATTTAACCATCTTGTACAGTCAAATTTATTCAAAGAACAGATCGATTCTGATGATTACATCGCTGTTGCAAAACATGAAAATCTGATCTCGCTCATTGAGGCGATAAAATTATTAGAAAGCGCAAAGTTGCAAGATAGTAAGCACGCCAAAGTCATTTTCAGAGAACTTATCAACTGCAGGAATCTTTTGAGCGCCACATCAGGTTTAATGAAGCTCAAGCGGTGTGGCATGTTTTTGATGGATGAAGTTCAGGAAAGTATGTCGGCAGTTATCAAACATAAAAAACCAGAGCTTCTGGCTGAAATTCTTACCAGGCTTTATTCCAGCTGTTTGATGGATAAAGAAAATGCTCTAATGAATATTCAAGCAGCAAGCGAGTATTCAGAGCCGGAATCTCTTAATGCGGCGCTTAAAATATTAACTGCCACCACAACCCTAAACAGTAGAAAACAAAAGCAGCGCAATTTTTTAGACCTATGCAACTATCCAAAGCCCGAGTTGTTGGCATCAGTTTTGAAAATCCTCAATGAAACGGATTTGCTGGTGGGTCAAGAAGAAGATTCTATCCGAGAAAGTCTCAGCAAGCACCCAAACCTTTATGATTTTTCAGTGGCCTTGAATATGGCTTTTAATCACGGCCTATTGTTTGGTAAAGAGGCAAAGCTAAATTTTGAGGTCATACTGAATCATGACGTTCCAAGATCAGCAAGTGCCGCCCTGATTGAGCTAAAAAATGCATCCTTACTCTACCATAAAGAGGCAGGGAGTTACCGTAAGGCAATTTTGCGCCATCCGCATCCTGATTTAATCAGTGGCGCCCTTAAAGAACTGAATGATCAAGATATGCTTTATGGAGAGAAACAAAGCCACCTGTGTTCAGCAATTAGCAAAAGCGATAATCCTTATGCTGTGGCACGGGCCTTGATAAGGCTTAAGAGAACAAAACTCCTGGATTTGGGCTATAGCGCCATCATATATGAAGCGATCGGTGTTCATGAGAAACCCTATGCTCTGGCCACCGCTCTTGAAGAATTAAAGACAGGAGGTTTGTTGCAAGGCAAAACCGCGCCATTATATCTTAAGGCAGTCATCAACCATGAAAAGCCTTGGGAAATAGCCACTGTTTTGAAAAAACTTAAAACGCTGAATAAAGCATCAGAAAAATGGCTGGGGGTGTTGATAAATGATCTGAGGGCCAGTGAAAAACCTGAAAATTTGATCAGAGCTTTTAAAAGACTTGATAAAGCAGGGCTCCTTGCAGGAAAAGATGCAAATTTAAATTATAAAACGATTGCGCAACACCCAGAGCCTTTGACGATAGCCAATGCGCTCTGGAGGCTATCGTCGGCTCGTATGCTCGAGGGAAGTGAAGCGCAAATTTATCGTGAATCTGTAGCAAATCACGAAAACCCGGAAGCTGCAAGCTGGGCTCTGGTTTTATGCTGTCAATCAGGCCTGTTTCAAGGAGAGAAGGCGGAGAAAAACAGAGAAACCATTCTTAAGCATGATAATATCTGGTCTGCCATAGATGCGCTTGACATCTTGCGTGACAAGGATTTATTAGGTTCAATCACCATTTAATTATGCCCAAATAGCAATGGCAGCGAGAGCAATGGACGAGATAAAAATGGAGTCACAACGGTC
>NZ_LNYK01000002.1 GCF_001467825.1 Legionella londiniensis | reverse complement strand
GATAGTGTGGGGCCTCCCCATGCGAAAGTAGGTCATCGCCAGGGCTTTTTTATCAAGCGGCTTTGTGCCGCTTTTTTTATTTCAATGCCTCATTAGAAGCATAACATACCTTTTTAGCGCTTACTCCCATCATTAAAACCATTTTATTTAATACATTAATTAAAATCTGCTATCTAATCCCTAAAGACTTTTCATCAGCAAAAGCATGCCTAATATATCAAGTTCCAGCACGCCTAATATCATTCATTTTAAAATCGATAACTATTTGAAAAAAATCGGCTATATTTGAGTCAAATGATGTTTTGTTTTGTGCATATTTGAAAATTTAAACTACAATTTAAGAATCAATACTGGCGAGAACAGCTACATAAGTCGAATACGTATCAGGAGAAATGATTATGGATCGCGACGAATTTAACCATATTGTCAGTTTGGCTAAGTCAGCATATGAAGCCCGTCAAAAGGCAAAGGAGGCATATGAAGCCTATGCAAAGGCTGCGACAGCGGCATATGTAGCAAAAGCTGCCCAGGAAGCAAGAAGAACCTATGAAATTAGTTTAAACCGGGAAGATTTTGAGATGGCCCTGGTAGATAAACTGAATCATGATTTTAATACAAATTTTGAATTTAATTACTCTGATTACAGTGATGAACTTGAATCAGAACGGAAAGAATCCAGTATTAACCCTGATGCAGAATCTGAAGAAGCAAGGCTGGATGAACTGGATGAAGAAGAAACAAATGAACCCCCTTCTTTAAGCGATCTCTTCAGTCAAGAGGATGAGGCGAGCGAAGAGAAGAAAGAGCCGAACGAATAGAAACCTAAACCAATTGCATTGTATCGTGCTGAAATTAGGTTTTTCCCAAAGATTTGCCCATTTAGGCTAAGTTAACGAGTGTTGAATGCTTTTAGCCCAACTTTCAACTTGCGCCAGGCAAACTCTGTTGAAGCTTGATTTTACAGCCGAATATAGGATAGACAAACTACCCTGATTTTACGGGATTCATATATCGCCAACAGAAAAAATTTGTTATAGAATGTTGCTCCAATATTCAGGGAAGTAGCGTTATATGTATGCCCACCGTATAAAAGGATTCGTCAAACAATTACTATGCTCCGACGGAGTAACCGAATTTGATAAGGAGTATATAAAAACCTTGGAGGATATGGTTTTATCCCTCCAGAGTGAAGATACCCTCAGCGAAAAGCAACTGCGAGAAATTTTATTAGTTTTTGCCCAACGCTGGCAATTGGTTACAGATACAGAATATGATTATATGATTAATCCTAAAGGTATTAATCATTATTGGATTCAACTGGCAAAGGAATTGGCCTTTGAAACGAATCGAACCTATTTGCAAGTATTAATACCCTCTGCCACTAACATCTTTGATCCGCTAAAGCGCTCACCTCTTATTGAGTGTTCTGATTTACGAGAGTTTTACCTTTCTCACAATGGAACAACTTTGCATCGAACAAAAGGACTGTTTGAAAATATACAGCAGGGTAAATCTTTTTATACGCATGAAAGCGACCAAAACCAGAATATTCGCCCTTTGACTTTAAGTGAATTATTCAGAATACGTAAAAAGACAGGCGCAGCATTTACATTCAAAAATAAAAAGTACAGTTCTTTTTGGAATTATCTGGAGCGGGAGGCTCTTCCTGCTTGGCAAAAACGCGGCGAATGTCCAAGACATTTGCTGACCGATTTATTGGAGTTGGTAGAAAACTATCTTGATGTTGAAAACCATGACTACAAGGATTTTCAAAACCGATTTGATAATTGGCTAAACACCCTCTATTCCTGCCCCGTCAATGATGTAAACTGGTTGTATGGGCAGAAGGTTAGCTGCAATAACAAAAGTGATTATCTAATCAATGTGCTGATTGATCTTTCTCGCCGAGAATGTTCCCCAAAACTTCAGCGCATCCTTGCTCTTGCTCGATGGCTTTGCACTTTTGACCCCTCTTTGATTTCGAAACACCCAAAATTACAGGGGTTGTATCAAGAACTTGGTTTAGGGCCTGGATTAACTGCAGAAATATTGATAGATAAATTGCAGAAACTGGCCGGCGAAGAAGTGCTTCAAAAAGGAATTCATTTAGTCATTTTACAATTAAAAAATACAAAAAAAATAGATCCTTTTTTAATTGAAAAGCTGCAAGAGATTTATGCCATACGTTGGCTGAAAATTTTAGATACAAATCTGGATTATACGCGGTTGCAATCAGAGGACAATAAAGAATGGATCCTGGTTGCGCAAACGCTTGCTGGCGCAGGGTACATCAGCAAGGATTATTACCGTTTTTTAATGCCTACTTTGACCCATGATGAAGATGCTATTCAACTTGTCAGGCTCAGTAATTATCCTTTATCACACTATATTTTGTCTGAGGATGGTAAATCCCTGCTGCTTCTGGATAACTGCGCTGCGCACTTTCATGCTAATGGCACGTTTTATAATTGTTATACAACGCCAGCAGTTCCGCTTACAAGAAAAGAATTAAAAAGATTAGGATATTCAAAACCGTTTGAAAAATACATTCACCTCATCCAAAGCAGCAGCGTTAGGACAGATCCTCCTTTACAGTTACGGACTGTGAAGGCTGTTTATAATCTTGTTAATGAGAGTTGCTATTCAGCCGGGCTAATGGCTGGGCATAACTATGATATAACGCAAATGCAGGCCGCGGAGCGCGCTTATCTGAAATTTTATAGTGAATTTAACCAATTGCCGTTTGCTGAACGGGAAAATCTAATCAAACAACAGATAATAATGCGCGGGGTGAAAAAGAGTTTTGCTGAAGTTCTGCAGGGAGTTACTGAAGGAAATTGCATTGCCTTAAGCGGGAAATATTTTGCACAAATGGTTATGGATTATGCTCCATTCTGGGATTTTACGGAGGAAGTTGAGCGGCACTTCAGCGTCTCAGAAATGCGTCAGGCTTCGCAAGGCAAGGTATTTCTAGATTATGGGAATATAGATGATCAGGAAGCTTTGCGGCGTCTTCTGATTTTAACTGCGGCTGTTATGGTCAGAAAGTTCTATTATTGGCCTTTTTCTCATTGTACCTTATATGCCTATGATTTTTCCAACACGGTTCCCGATGAAATTAATGAAATATTTTCTCGAATCATTCCCATATTAAACGCCAGCAATTATGCTAAAGCCCGCGCTGTTTATGTTGCGATAATAGAATCCGCGGTCAAACCGCTCCGGGAAGTGAATTGGTGGATAAGACTCCGCTTGAATCAGGCAACTCTTTCCTGGATAAATTCGATTGGAGATGGTTCTTTTTTTGAACAAAAAAATATTTGGTTTGAACCAGAATCTTTGTTCTCCGCTTTATGGTTATGTTGCAATCATAATCCCAAATTACGCCAGTTATTAAGCAATATTATGGATCAACAGATAAATATCGCCTTGAAGCCAATGGATGAAAATCTAAAAAGACTGCAAATTAACATCTTATTTTTAAAATTTCTTGAAACGTTGGGGGAAAAGGAAAAACAAGAAATTTTAGAACAATTAGAAAAGAAAGCAAAAATGCCTTTAGATAGGCAAGAGTATTACAAGAGTTGTGCGGAATTTTTAACTTATCGCATCATTTCTGAGGAAAAGGGCTGGAGCTCGAAACAATCCAGCATACGTTTTTTTTCTAACGCATCCCCTTCCAATCGGTTATCAAGGCAACAAATCCAAAAAAAACTGGCAATAGAACCGAATGTTCAGTTTGAATCATTGAACTCCCTGATTAGCATGTTGCAAATCCGCCTAGAAAGTGAACTTGAATGTAGCTTTGCTGTAGATAAATATTGGCAAAGTATCACGGGTCGTTCTTTAAATGTTCCAATCAGTGCCGTAAACAATGGTATTCCAAAATTAAAAAGTTATTAGGTATTATATAGAAAAATAAAAAGCCATTAAGGTTATCCTTTGTCAAGAACTTAATTTTGCGAAAAAGGAGACACAAGGTGACGGCAATGGTTCGTATAAATAATAATGTGGTAAAAGTTCAGAAAGATTGAGTTCAATCCTCAATTATGGTTAAAACGAAATTCTTTAATCGCCAGTCTAGCCCCATGACCGCTTCAGCAGCCTTTTTAATTTGTTTATGAGAAATTGAATGATTTGTAGTATAGAGAAAACCTTCGCCAAAAATTAAATGTCCTTGTTCTCGAAGCCTCACTTCAGCTTTTTTAACCCATGAAAAATTTTCTAATAATTTGATTACCTTGTGGGGTAAATTCAATTCTTTTCCTTCCAAATCGCAAGGAGCTTTATCCATAAGAAGGGTAACCGCTTCTGAAGTTTGCTTTATCCCGTCATGTAAAATACTTAGGGAGACGAAGCTTGCAGCTACAGCGTCGCTCCACCAAAAGCCATAAGCAATGCCTGCCACACCTATAATCGCTACAAAGGCGATAAGCCAATCCGCACGATTCATTTTTGCGTCTGTATAAAGCACTTTATCATAAAGAAGCGGTGCAATTTTTAACTTTGCCTTTCCCAAGAAAATCGGAGGGAAAACACCATATAATAAAACCAAAATCATGATCCAGCCCAGCCAAATATCATATCCCCAAGCATTAAATAAACCAATTGTTGGATAATCTTTATTGATTAATACCCAAAAAGCATCAATCAATAGATAGATTCCCATAACTAACAATGCTAAAGAGGCACAAAGAAAAGAAATTGAAATGGCACGATGATATCCATAGGGGAAGGTATGGTTTGGTTTTTTCCAACAAATATAACTGCTGATTAAAAAAGATAGGGAAGGAATCATGCTTAATACATCATCAATCCATACTGTTTTCATGGTTTGGGAGCTACCCATGACCAAATATGTCAGAAGCGCTACGGAAGCAAGATAAGCAATTGTCATATAGGCTAATTTGCGTGCCTTGTGCAAATGATGGGTTTGCTTATCTGTAAATTCATATTGAGGGGCTAGCTTCATGGTTTACTTTGCTCAAATGGTGTTTAATTTGTTTCTCTTGATTTTTAAGATACTTTTCAAGAGTGATTAAAAATTGATTCTCTCCTCTCGGAATTACGATCACATGATTAACTTTATGGAGCTTGGTCATCAATTGATAATGATGATTTTCTAGTTCCCATCGTGGTGCTGCTACCGCAAATCCAGTTGAAAAAGGGCTTACTGTTTCAATAATATTGTAATTATCTATATTGAGATATTTTTGTATCCAGTTGGCTGGTGAAATAGCGACGAGGTGTTTTTTGGAAAGTTTTTCTGGTCGGCCTATATAATAAATTTCTTTATAATAAGGGCGAGTTAAACCGATTTTTTTCTCCCAAGGTGTATCTGCGGTAATGCCGCCAATCACTACATCTACTTGGCCCTCTATGAGGGCTTTCATAGCTAAGGATTCAGGCAAATAAAAAAATTTTGGATGAGCATTAAGCTCTTTGGCAAATTGTTTTAAAAGTATGGGCTCAATGCCGCTCTCGTTCTTGCCAACCCAGGGAGGATTATAAATTGCCCCAACTCTTAAGATATGGGTTTTTTTAACTTTATCCAAGGTGTGGTTTGGATCTTTTGGTAAATCGCAGCCAGAAATTAATAAACACATTAAAATAAGAAGTTTCCCTACAAACTTTTCCATGATCAATTCCATTTTGAAACCAGGTATAAGCAAGTGCGTGGCAGCCTTTAACTAAACTGGAGGCCTAGCCATATCGGTCAAGGATTTCAAGTACAATGCAACAAAAAATCACCAAAAATAAAAAGAAAAGAATTGCTGCAATAAAGAAAAATATAGCCTAATTTAATATGGTTCACTTCTTTCGTTTCATTTAACTCCAGGTCAATTCCAAAAATCTGAACCATTTAGAAATTTTAAACTGTTTTGCCTAAGGCCTTTGCAGTCGCAACCCTTTTTTTCTTATGCCAATTGAGAAGCAGGGAAGCCAGAATACCCGCGATCAATCCCCAAAATGCCGCTCCTATCCCCCATAATGAAATGCCAGAAGCGCAGACTAATATAGTGATCAGCGCCGGCTCCCGCTGTGATTCATCATCCAGGGCGGATTTCAAGTTGTTGGCGATGGTTGATAACAATGCCAATCCTGCAATAGCGGTGACCAGTTCTTTAGGAAAAGCTGCAAATAAAGCGACTACGCTCGCGCTGAACAAACCTACAACCAGCCAGCAAAATCCAGCGAAGATTGTAGCTCGGTAACGAGTCTTCGGATTATTGTCTGCTTCCTCACCCATACAAATAGCAGCGGTTATTGCGGCAAGATTTATGGCATAACAACCAAAAGGCGCCATTAAGAATGTTACTCCGCCAATCCAGCTGATTAATGAAGAAACAGGAGGATTGTATTCGCTGGCTCTAATGACAGCGGTTCCCGGGATATTCTGGGATGTCATGGTTACAATAAACAACGGCATGCCAATGCTGATAAGCGTATGAAAAGAAAAGACAGGTGCAGTAAATACTGGATAGGATACAGCCAGTTGCAATTGCTGCAAATGAAAAAGCCCTTCGGCGTAAGCAATGATGATGCCGCTTAACAAGACGAGAATAACGGTATAACGCTGGAAATAACATTTTCCAATTAGATAAACAAGCATCATCGAAACGACCAGGGAAAACTGGGTTTGCATGGATGTAAATACATTCATCCCAAACTGAAGCAAAATACCTGCAAGCATTGCCGAAGTTAATGAACGTGGCACATAATCCATGATTTTTTCAAAGATGCCCGTAATGCCGCTGAAGACAGTTAATGCGGCTGAAAACATGAAGGCGCCAATCGCTTCCGGCAATGAGACACCAGAAAGACTGGTAATTAATAAAGCAGCTCCGGGCGTTGACCAACCAGTTAAAATCGGAACACGATAGCGGAGAGAAAGCCCAATGCAGGTGATGGCTATGCTTAACCCCAAAGCCAACAGCCAGGAACTGATTTCTGCCTGGGATGCGCCAAGAGCCATGGCCGCTTGAAAAACCAGTACTGCGGAACTGGTGAATCCTACCAGCATGCCCACAAATCCAGCTGTCATGTTGGCAAGAGAAAAATAATTAAACATTTTACACCTGTAAAAAACGATACACCGATTGATATGCTTTCTGAAGCAGAGCCGAATTGTAATAAATTCAGCAATGCAATTTCTGAGGCAGGTCTTCTTTTGGTTTCAGGACACAAATTTGAGTAATGTGCGATGTTGCTGTTTAAAAAACCAAATGAGAACCCATCCTTATATGTCAGTTAGGGCGCGTCATCGATTAGTATTTTCGCTGCGGAAAACCCATTGATGATGCGCCCTGGAAAAATTGGTCATATTTTTAGAAATCAGATCAATTTATTTGGCAAATTGGTTACTTATTTTAACATAATTGTCATAACGGGTGCGAGAGATCAGGTTTTCTTGAACAGCCTTTAAAATTGCGCAGCCAGGCGTATCGCAATGGTTGCAGTTACGGTATTTACACTGAGTGAGAAAGGGTTGAAACTCACGGTAGCACCGGGTTATTTCATCTTTAGGCATATGCCATAACCCAAATTCACGCACCCCTGGCGAGTCGATGATGGCGCCGCCAGTGGGCAAATGATAAAAAATTGAGTTGCTGGTTGTATGCCGGCCGAAATTGTTGCTGAGTTCGCTTGTGGCAATTTCGGTTTCATGAGGCAAAATGCTGCTGATAATAGATGATTTTCCAACTCCTGATTGGCCAACAAACACACTGGTTTCTTCATTCAAGAGTTCAAGAAGCGCAATATTACGTCTTTTTTCCAGCTGGCTTGTGACAATCACTCGATAGCCTAAAGGCTCATATAGCTTAAGAAGCGTTTGTTGTATGGCTGCACAGGAAAGATCGGCCTTATTCAATACGATTGATGCCGTAATATTTAAATACTCGGCAATGATTAAATAGCTGTCGAGCAAAGTCCAGGAAACTTCAGGCTTTGGGGCAAGAACAACCATAATCTGCGTGATATTGGCAGCAACCGGCTTGATTGTTCCAGATTTGTCTGGCCTGCCAAGAAGCGATTCGCGCGGATAACGGCTGACCACGACACCTTGCGTTTCGTTCTCCCGCTGCCAAATAACCCGATCGCCTGCGACTAAAGAATCAATATCCGGCCTTAACGAGCAACGAATCCGCTGATTGTTCTCATCTTCGATTAAGGCATCCTGAGCAAATCTTGCAATGACTAAACCCTGGGCCAAATTCTGCTCAGAATTGGCATTTATTCGTTGATGATAGGATTGATGCTTGTATTTGATTCTTGCCGCTTGTCTGCCGGTAACTTGTCTTTTACTCATGCTTAAAGAATAGACTATAATTAAATTTTTTTACCTGAGGCATGTTATAGCCTAAAAGAGATGCGAAAAGTCAATAGTATGGATGGAATCAAGCAAAAATGAAAGTCTATTTGGTGGGCGGCGCAGTTCGGGATCAACTCCTCGGCTATCCAGTCAAAGAACGCGATTGGGTTATCGTGGGTGCGACGCCAGAAGAAATGGCCCAAAAGGGCTATCAACAAGTCGGTCGTGATTTCCCGGTTTTTTTGCACCCAAAGACCAGGGAAGAGTATGCGCTTGCCCGGACAGAACGAAAGAAAGGACATGGGTACCATGGCTTTAGCTGTCATTATGAACCGGATGTGACTTTGGAAGAAGATCTGGCAAGGCGTGATTTGACCATTAATGCAATGGCTAAAGACGAAAGAGGTAATCTGATAGATCCCTATCATGGCTTGGCCGATCTAAAAGCCAAAATACTGCGCCATGTATCTCCCTCTTTTGTTGAAGATCCAGTGCGCGTGTTGCGCATTGCCCGTTTCAAAGCACGCTACCAGCATCTGGGATTTACTCTTGCTGAAGAAACACGGGCTTTAATGTATGCCATGGTTAAAAAAGGAGAACTCGATTATTTAGTACCTGAGCGGGTCTGGCAGGAATGGCAACGAAGTCTTGAGGAAAAAAATCCTGAAGCGTTTATTTCAACCTTGCGCGCTTGCGGGGCATTGGAGGTCATTTTGCCGGAGCTTGATTCTCTTTTTGGCGTGCCCAACCCCAAAAAGCATCATCCTGAAATAGATAGCGGCGTCCATACGCTGCTTGCCCTGCAAGAGGCTGTCAAGCTCTGTGAGAATCCTGTTGTTCGTTTTGCGGCGCTGGTACATGATCTGGGAAAAGCAAAAACCCCAATGCATGAATGGCCTTCGCATCACAGACATGAACAACGTGGACTTGAGGTCATTAGCAATTTATGCCAACGTTTGCGCATTCCTGCCGATTACCGTAAATTGGCGCTGCTGGTATCCCGTTATCATTTAGATATCCATCGACTGTTGAATTTGCGAGCCAGCACGGTTGTAAAAATTCTCGAAGAAACGGATGCGTTCAGGCGGCCCGGGCGTTTTGAACAAATACTGCTTGCCTGTGAGGCGGATAAAAAAGGAAAAGTCAAAAAACCTGCGGATTATCCTCTTGCCAATTACTGGCGCTTTATACTCAAGGAATGTGCCGGTATTCAACCGAAAAGCCTCATTGATGATGGATATGAAGGAAAAGCAATTAAGGTTAAGCTCCATGAGCTTCGCATAAAACGGGTTCAGGAATTGCTTGAATCCAGGACAAGCTGGGAAAAAACATCATGAAAGACAACTACAATTTAATCTGGATCGATTTAGAGATGACAGGCTTGGATCCCGAGCGTGATCGCATTATTGAGATAGCAACCATCGTGACGGATGCAACATTGAATATTCTGGCAGAAGGACCTGTTTTTGCCATTCATCAACCAGATGAATTGCTGAATAATATGGATGCCTGGAATACCAGGCAGCATAATCAATCAGGGCTCGTGCAACGGGTTCGAGAAAGCAGTGTTTCCGAGCAAGAGGCCGAGAGGAAGACATTGCAATTTTTGCAGCAATATATTGATCCCGGCAAATCGCCTATGTGCGGCAACAGTATTTGCCAGGACAGGAGGTTCCTTTACCGCTATATGCCAGAGCTTGCAGCTTTTTTTCATTACCGTAATCTGGATGTTAGCACTCTTAAGGAGCTGGCGATACGTTGGCGTCCCAAGCTTTTACAAGGCGTGCAAAAGGAATCAAGGCATTTGGCTTTAAATGATATTAAAGACTCTATCGATGAATTGGTTTATTATCGCGATCATTTCATCTGCCTAGGTGAAGAAAATGATTCTGAATCAGAAGAAAATGAGGCTAATCATGGTTGAACGTGAGCGGTTACAATTGCCTGGCGGGGCAGAAAAATTATTGCTGCACTCCTGTTGCGCACCTTGTTCTGGCGAAGTGATGGAGGCTTTGCTGTATTCTGAAATTGATTTCTCAATTTTTTTCTACAATCCCAATATTCATCCGGTCCAGGAATATGAAATTCGAAAGCAGGAAAACATAACGTTTGCCAAGAAGCATCATATTCCATTTATAGATGCTGATTATGATAAGGATAACTGGTTTGAACGCGCAAAAGGACTCGAATGGGAACCAGAGCGCGGCAAACGCTGTACGATGTGTTTTGATATGCGCTTCGAGCGCACGGCCTTATACGCCCATGAGCATGGCTTCCCGGTCATCAGCAGTTCTCTTGGCATTTCGCGCTGGAAAAATATGGAGCAAATCAATGATTGCGGCGTAAGAGCTGCTAGCCGATATCCTGGACTTGTATACTGGACATATAATTGGCGAAAAGGAGGCGGCGCTGCGCGTATGTATGAAATCGCCAAACGGGAAAATTTTTATAAGCAAGAATATTGCGGCTGTGTTTATTCCCTGCGTGATACCAACATTTGGCGTAAAAAAAATAATCGTGAACGAATTAAAATTGGTGTCAATTATTATGTTCATGATTTGAAGGGTGAAGAGGAATAAATAGAGGATGAGGCAGAACAGCGGCATGGCTAAAGCAGAAGCGCAAAAGAGAGAACATATCCATAGGCCGCCTGCATATGACAAGGCATTTTTTATTGCAACTCTGGTTAATGCTTTGTTTGTGGCTTTGCAAGTTAGCTTTGCATATCTTGCTAACTCTACAAGCTTGCTTGCTGATGCCATTCATAATCTGGGTGATGTCTTGAGCCTGCTTCTGGCCTGGGTGGCAAATACCTTGATGAGGCGATTGCCCACCAGCCGTTCAACTTATGGCTTAAAAAAAACATCTATTCTTGCAGCTTTCATCAATGGCGCCTTGTTGATTTTTACTTGCGGCATCATTGTCACTGAGGCAATTTATAAATTTTTTTCACCAGAGCCGGTTCATGCGCTCATGGTGATTATTGTGGCCGGATTCGGCATTCTGGTGAATGGCGCCACCGCCGTTTTATTTATCAAGGGGACGGATGACCTGAATATTCGTGCCGCATTTTTGCACTTGGTTTATGATGCTTTGGTGTCGCTTGGAGTCGTTTTATCAGCACTTTTGCTTTATTTTACTGGCTGGTTTTGGCTTGACCCCGTTGTTGGCTTCTTGATCGCTGTTGTGATTCTGCGCGGAACTTGGGCTTTATTTGCTGATAGTTTCAGGATGATGATAGATGCGGTGCCGCAGTCAGTATCCATTGAAAAAATTCGAAGCCTGCTTATAAATCATCCGGGGGTACAAGGGCTTCATGATTTGCATGTCTGGGCTTTGAGCACGCGGGAGAATGCGCTCTCAGTGCATCTTTGGATGCCAGAAGCTCCTCTAAGCGATGAAGCGCGGTTTAATCTGGCTGAAGTGCTTCGCCGCGAATATAATATCCATCACACCACCATTCAGGTTGAACGCCGCCAGGATTGCTGTAAAGATATCTGTATTTCCTTGATTTAACCCCATTAATTTTCTTGCGACAGGTTGTTTTTTTCATTCATAAGAAAGAGTCCCTGCCGGTAAGCAATGCAGGCTCCGCTCTCATCATTCAAGTCTTCCAGGAGTTTTCCAAGTTCTGCATAGCCGGCAGCCGACGGGTGAAGGTCGAGGCTTTTTTCAAAATAGGTACGCGCCTTACCCCACAGGTTTTGATGGCGGCTTAACCGGCCCAGGCAAAGGTATAAAGCCGCATTATGCGGTTCCACCTTTAATAAGGATTCTGCAAAACTGAGCTTTCCCTTGCCTTCGGGAATTTGCCCGTAAAGCGCTATCAGTTCTTCATTAAACTGCTTTCCAAGGCTTCGCCGCAATAAGGATTCTGCTTCTTCGAAATCATGGTTTTCCAGCAGAAAACGATTATAGACAGCGAGGATTTCAGGGTCTTCTTTAAGGTATTTGGGTAGCCGGGCAAACAATGTTTTTACCGCTTCCTCTTCTTTTTGTTGAACCCGATCGCATAGCGCCTTTAAATAAGCATATTGTTCCAGTCTTTTGTATGCATCGCCAGTCACTACCTGATGATTTTTTAAGTCGGGCAACAATGCAATAAGTTGCGGCCAGTCTCGGACTTGCTGATAAAGATTCATCAAGAGTTTCAGGACATAAGGGTGGTGAGGAGCCAGTGTTTGCAAATGTTTTAATGTAGCCAAGGCTTGTTCCCATTGTTGGTTGGCGAGCTGCAGCTGAGCCTGGGTTAACTCGACTGCTACCGTGGCTTCAGGCATGGAGCGTTGTGCTTTGCTTAAATATTCGTCGCGAAGTTGACTGTCACCCATTTCCTGCGCGGCACGAGCTGCAGTCAGGTAATTAAGCAAAGGAGTGTCTGCATTGGGCAAAGCTTTAATTAAATGTTTTTTTGCACGTTGCCAGTATCCTTCGCTGAACTCAATCAAACCCTGTCGGGTTTTAGCCTGTGCTTTTTGGACACGGCTTTTTTCACGCCATTGTTGCCAGGCTGAAGGGAGGCGCATAAACCAGCGTAAAAAATGCCAGAGAAAATGCAGCAATAAAAAAGTAATCAGAAGTGCAAACAAGGCTACCCATAAAGTCGTTTCAAGGGTCCAGCGGTCAAAAGCAATTAAAACATAACCAGGATCTTTTTGTAATTGCACCCCGAGCAAAATGGATGCCATCAACAAAACAAAGATAAGCAATATTCGGATCATGAGGATTGTTCCTTCGTTTTTCTTGCTGTATTGACTTGATTTCTGGATTCGAGCAATTGATTGAGCTGATCTAAGACGCGCTGCAGATTGGGCTTTTCAGGTTTAAGCGGTTTTTGTGCGAGAATTTGTAATTGATGCAATATTGCTTGTGTGCTGCCGGCATTGGTATCAAAAGTTTGTCGGATGCTTCTCTCGGCTTGTTTCAAAGATAGCAGGTAGACTGCTTCATTATGTTGCAATACGGCTAATTGGGCTTCCTTAAAGTCTGCACGAATCATGGTGCGTAATAAGGCGGCTTGTTTTGCGCTGAGCAAGGGGGTGATGGTTTCATCATGGCGGCGAATCACAACGAGTTTTCCAAGCTCATTAAGGGTTGCCTGAAGCCGGTTTCTCCAGCCGGCATTGGCTTCTTGTTGCGGTGCGGAAGTTTTACCGTTATCCAGTTTGGCTATGGATGCTTTAAGCGGTAAATCGGCAATATTGTCTTGCAGAGCATCCAGCTGACTTAAAATGCCCGCTACATCCACTTTCGGTGCAGCTTGCAATGAGGCAATCTCTTCGGCGATTGCCTGGCGAATGGCAAATAAATGTTCATCATGCATTTTTGCAAGTAACGCGTCTGCTTCGCTTAGCAAAGATTGCGTCGATTGCGGATCATAATTCCAGTGGGCATTAATTTGCGCTAATTCCAAAAAATAACGTGCCTTAAGCAACAGCCAATCACTTGTTTGATACTGACTTTGTTTTAGGGCTGATTCCAGATTTTTATCAATAGTTGCAAGCTTTTGCTGCAATTGTTGTTGGGTTTGCTGCAAATCTCCTACAGATTGCTTGATTTGCGACAGCGCCTCATGATGCTCTGCTTTCACCGCATCAGTTTCAGCATGGAGCAACTCTATCTGCCGAGCGCTACCCTGTTTCACCTGTTGCAGGGTATAAAAAATATAAATCAGAGAAAGCAGGGTGAGCAAGCTTAAAACCAGGGCGGCAAATGCCTTAAACTGGCTCGGTTTTTGGCGTCTTGGAGCGCTTGAGGTATCTGTCTCTATTGTTGCATTCTCTGACTCTTTGTTCGCAGGGGTATTGTTTTCTGCCATGAATAATCCTTAACCGATGTATTTTTAATCAGACCGGACGCTTGTTGCAAAGGCGATAAGATCATTTAAAATCCTGTCATGGCGGCTCATAATAATCTTGCCCATGCCGAAAGTCTGGGCGATCTTGGCAAGCCGCTCACTAATGACCAAACATGGTTTGGTGCACAACCAGGCCCTTGCTTCAAGGCCAAATAGCGAGAAAAGGTTTCTTAACGATTGTTCGCTTAAAACCAGTATAATATCGAACCTATCCTCATTCCATAAAGAATTAAGATATGATTGCGGAAATGAGGGCATGGAGCGGCGATACACATCAAGCACAATTAAGTGAGTTCCACGTTGATTCAAGCTGTCAGCAATGAGCGTCCTGCCATTTTCGCCTTTGACCAGCAGGACTGACTTTTGATTGGTTTCCCGCATAATCGGTAATTGTAAAAGATGTTCGCTGTCAGAAACCGCAGGGACGGCATCGACATGAATGCCCATTTTTCGTAAGCTTGCGGCACTGCTTTGCCCGATAGCAATAACAGAGATTGTTTCAGGCCAATGCATTCGCATGCGAGACAGGGTCGAAAAAAAAATATTCACCGCATTGCTGCTTGTAAATATGGCTTTATCAATCAGGCTCAAATCAGGCAACTGAACCGCCCAGCCAGCAAGCGGCTCAATGCTTATAGTCGGCAATGCAATACTTTGTCCCCCGGCAGCTACTATGGCATCCTGCAAGGAGCGATTTTGTCCGGCAGGCCTGGTGTTTAATATGCGGAGATCCTGCAATGGTTTTAAGTTACAAGTCTTCATATGGAATTTCAATGAGTTCTCTTGCGCCATCGGCAAGCAGGCTTTCGGCACAATCTTTTGCCAGCTTTTCTGCATCTTGAATATCGCCTCTTTGGCTGCTGCTTAGGACTTTGCTGCCATCGACGGCTAGAATTTTCGCACGCAACAATAATTTTGAATCGTCAGTGGGTTTGCAAAAGACGGCAAGCGGCGTGTGGCAATTGCCGCCCAGTGCACGGGCCACTATGCGTTCAGAGCGCACACACAAGGCCGAAAGCGGATTATTGAGCGGCGCAATAAGATGATGCAGTTCTTCATCATTTTCACGGCACTCTATGCCAAGCGCGCCTTGTCCGCATGCAGGGAGCATGGTTTCTTCGTCAAGCTGTTCGGTAATCAACTGCTGCATGCCCATGCGCTCGAGCCCGGAAACGGCGAGGATAATGGCATCATATTCCTGCTCTTCGAGCTTGCGCAGCCGGGTGTTGATGTTGCCGCGCAAGGTTTTAAAGCGCAAATCAGGGCGAACGGCCAAAAGTTGTGATTGGCGGCGCAGGCTGGATGTACCGATAACGCTGCCGGAGGGAAGCGCATCAAGGTTTGCAAAACGGATGCTGACAAAAGCATCAAAGGGGTTATGGCGCTTACAAATGGCTTTTAAGGTAAGCCCTTGCGGAAAAGCGGCCGGAACATCCTTCATGGAGTGGACGGCTAAATCAGCGCGCTTATCCAACAGGGCGTCTTCAAGTTCTTTTGTAAATAATCCCTTGCCGCCAATTTTAAAGAGCTTATCTTTCAGGAATTTATCTCCCGATGTTTTCATAGGCAGGAGTTCTATTTGCAGCGTTGGCCAATATTCCTTCAGCAGTTCGCCAACATGATTGGCTTGCCAGAGAGCAAGAGGGCTCTCGCGCGTAGCTATTCTTAATATGCGTTGAGTCATTATCGCCAATACTTGATAAAAAAAGATGATGATACCATTATACCAAAATCAGTTTACACTTTCGGCTTTAGTATTTTTTACGAACTGGATTATTTGTAGCGCCTTAAACTTGCGATTAGAGGGAATTCATGGACGCTGGCAAAAAGCTCTTGCTCTATCTCAATGACGCCATTGAACGAAATATGATTGCTTCTGCTCATCATCTAATGCTCTTTGGCGCAATTGCTTTCTTGGGCTTTCCCTTATCTTATATCATCTGGAAAATCTGGTACCCGCAATTTGATGGCCCATTCTACCTGCAGTTGATTGGCAGTTTGCTTGGCCTTGGCCTGATGCTTGCGCCTTATTGGCCGGCGGGCTTCCGATCTTATTTGCCCTGGTACTGGTTTTTAACCCTTTTATATGTATTGCCTTTTTTTTTCATGCATCAGTTTCTGGCAAATCATGCCAGCGATGTTTCTTCCATGGCGCTCTTAAGCAGCGTATTTTTTTTGGTTTTGATTGTCGATGTTTTTAATTTATGTATTTTACTTGTATTAGGATTTGGACTGGCATTGATTCATTATTATCTTGGCGCGGAAGCAGTTTATTTCAGCACCGAACATGCCGAAGTTGTTGTGGTGTTGTTATTTGTGATTATTGCAGGATCCACCGTAAACTATAAAACCTCAGTTCTGCAGCAGCAACGTATGAAAGGCATAGCAGCTGCGGCAGGAATGATAGCTCATGAACTTCGTACGCCTCTTCTCGGCATCAAAAGTGGCGCTTTGGGATTAAACAAAAAATTGCCCCGCCTGTTTGAAGGATATGAGTTGGCTGAAAAACAGGGATTGCTGCCCGCCTCAAAACGAAAAATTCCCATTTCGCAGTTACGCCAGGTTACTGACCGGATTATCAGCGAAATCGACTATGCGAATACCATTATTGAGATGTTACTGATGAAAGCCGGCCATGAACAAAAGCTTGAAAACTGCGAGTTTGAGCCTTGTTCCATGAATGAGTGCTTGCAAGAAGCCATGCTTCGCTATCCTTTTAAATCTGACTATGAGCGCGCGCTTGTCAGTCTTAAAGGAGATTTTCGTTTTTTGGGTTCTAAGCTGCTGATGCAACATGTTATTTTTAATCTGTTAAAAAATGCCTTATATGCGATTGAAACCGCGCAAAAAGGGGAAATCTCAATCTGGACGGAAGAAGATATACGCTTTAACTATTTACATTTCCTGGATACTGCCAAAGGCATTCCACCCCGACAACTGGCCCGCATGTTTGATCATTTTTATACGACAACCTTTATGGGCACGGGTATTGGCTTATCTTTTTGTAAGCTGGTGCTTCGGCGTTTTGGCGGGGATATTCTTTGTGAATCAAAGGAAGGAAAATTCACTCAATTTATCCTTTCTTTCCCTAAAATTGAATCAACATGATTGCCTGGGTTCAAGGTCAAGATGATACAAGGAACAGCTAGCGATATTGCACTGATGGAGTCATATTCATTGCTGCATGAGAATAACACAAATACTGCATGATATAGTCAATTTATGGTTTTATCCCGAAGCATTATATTGGCAAATTGAATTCTTCCTGTTAATTTTTGTGCCCCATTCAAGATATTGCTATACTAAATAATCTGATAAGGCATATACAGGATGATTGTAACCGCTCAGGAGGAGCCATGCATTCATTTTCAATTCCCACCTGTTATTTCCCAAGCACTGTTTTATTTGTGGACGATAACCGTGATTTTCTGCTGAACTTTGTACTGCAATTGGATGAAGGGCTTGCATATCGTATTTTTGATAACCCGCGTCATGCCCTCGATTATATCCACAATAAACATTGTGAGCTGGACTTGATAAGCCAGCACTGCATTCCAGAAGTTCAGCCCGCAAAGAACCGGCGCTATCAACAGCATGGCAACCGCCTGGATTTGTCTGCCATTCATGCCGAAGTATATAATCCTTACCGTTTTTCCGAGATATCCGTTGTGGTCGTCGATTATGCCATGCCTGGCATTGATGGCCTTGAATTTTGCCGAATGATCGAAAACACGAATGTCAAAAAAATTCTTCTCACCGGACAAGCTGATGAAAAACTGGCTATCCAGGCATTTAACGAAGGCGTGATTCATCGATATATTAAAAAAAGCGACGCGGATGCAGCGGATCTGATTACCAGCAGCATTTATGAATTACAGTGGCGATATTTCCAAGCAATGTCAGACATGATAGCACGCATGCTTTCCGTCCATTTTCCATGCTGTCTTCATGATAAAAAATTTGCCCATTTCTTTCGCGAATTGCGTCGCGAAAAACAGGTAAGCGAATATTATCTTGCTGATGAAGCGGGCAGTTTCTTCATGTTGAATGAGGATGCGCAACCCAGTTTGCTTATTGTTAGAAGCCAGGAAAATATGAAGCATTATTCTGCCATGGCAAAAGAGCAGGGAATTTCAGCGGCATTGGTTGAAAAGCTGGCCCAGGGCGAGCTGATCCCACGGTTATGGCCGCGGCCTGAAGTAAAAATAAGTGACAGCGAGCTTCAAAATACCTGCGTGCCTGCAAAATGTGTTTTTGGCAATCAGGTTTATTATTATGCCTATTTATCCAATGATGATTCTTATATAGAGCGGCCTCAGAAAATTCTTTCATATAACCGCTATTTGGAGGAATTGGATGCGGAAGAGCTGCTGATGGATTAAAGCGTCAATAATTTTTTTGTTTCATTGTTTTTATTGGATTGTTTTGAACTCTCATTATCAGGCATAAAAAAAGAATGTCTTATGACATGAGATTTCTGCGGTTCCATTTCGTCAAATGTAAAAGCAGAACGCAAAAGATTGAGGGCTGTGGTAAAATTTTTCTGATAAGGAATCACAAGATCGGCATGTTTTTTTGTGCGAACGATGGTTTCATCATTCGCTTTTTTAAGTCGCTCGCTGTAAACCTTCAAAAGATTTTCCAGCGGCTCTTTAATGTTTTGGCGGATATAATTGCTCACGCAGATGTCGGAATCGGTTTCGATAAATAATTTTAGATTAAACTCTTTCCGGATTGGCGGATCATCCAATAAAAAATGGCCGTAAAAAATGGTTCTACCCGGGCTGGTTTTGAGCTTTTTTTCCAGCGCATCTTTATCCAGTATAAATTCATTCTGTTTTTCATTAAATGATAAATAGCTCATTTCTGAAACAATGATTGGAGTGGGGGTGATTGCATCAGCTAGTGCTTTGGCAAATTGTTCCACAGGGGCGCCGAATGGGCCACAGACGGCAATAGTATTATATTTCTGCATAGACCAAACTCAAATGATCCAGAAAAAGCGCATTATAGGTTGAAAAATGGTTTCTGCAACTATTTTTTACAATTTGGAAAAGCATGGAATGACTGGAAAAGCATGTGGCATGGGGTTATGATTTTGACCATAATGAGTTTATAGGACAAATTTATGCGCAAATGGTTTCTCGTAGGAATATTCTGTTTACCGCCAGCACTGCACGCCGTGAATGATTTTGACCGTGAACAAATTCAAAAAAGGATTAAGCCGTTGGGTGAGGTTCGCATTAAGGAAGAAGATCAGGGGCCAGGCAAAGAAAAAACAGAACCTGAAGCAAAAGAAGTGGCAAAAAAAGAACCGGCTCAAGAAATTTATGAACAGTATTGCCAGGTTTGCCATCAGGCGGGTGTTGCAGGAGCGCCGAAATTCAGGGATGCTGCAGACTGGAAAAAGCGCCTTGAGGAAAAAAAACTGGACGGTTTGACTGCATCCGCTATCAAGGGGTTAAATGCCATGCCCCCAAAAGGGACATGCATGCAATGCAGTGACGAGGAAATTAAGGCAGCGGTTCAATATATGGTACCTGAGGTATGAGTAAGCGTTTTTATCGCAATATACAGGCGTTGCTTCTTTTATTGACTTTGATGGTCATTGGGGAAGCATTTTATTTCCAGTTTTATCGTGGCCTTGAGCCTTGTCCTTTATGCGTCATGCAGCGTATTTGTGCTTTCCTTTTGGGTATGCTTTGTTTGATGGGGCTTTGTTTATCTACTCTACGGCGTGCGCGTACAATTGCTTTTTTTCAGATTTTTTTTGCCCTTTCTGGCCTGTATTTTTCCTTGCGGCAAATCTGGTTGCAACAATTTGCTGAAGATCCACAAAGCTGCATGCCTGGGCTTGATATTTTAATGCGTTATTTTCCCTGGCAGGATGTGGCGCGTGCCTTATTTTTAGGGTCTGGAAGCTGTTCTGAAGTAACATGGCAATGGTTGGGCTTGAGCATGCCTATGTGGGCTGCTTTATATTTTTTGTTCATATTATTTGCCAGCGTGGTTGTTTTTTGGCGAATTGGCAAAACACTGGATCAAATCAAATAAAAATTTCGCATTTTGCGTTTAAGAACATTTAACTCAGAAAGCGCGGTTTACAGGTGAGTAAATGAGTATTTATTATAAGCATAAGCCGGACAATGATTTATGAATGTTTTCCGCTGCGAAGTATTATGCCGGCATAAGCACACCCGTGCCCGTGTGACAAAAGTTACAACACCTCATGGCGCCTTTGTCACTCCTGTATTCATGCCTGTAGGAACCCGTGCCGGGGTAAACAATATGATGCCTGGGGAATTGATAGATGCAGGCAGTCAAATCATTCTGGGCGGTAATACCTATCACATGCTTTGTGCGCCGGGAATGGAAATCATCAAAAAAGCTCGCGGCATGCATGAATTTATGGGCTGGCATGGGCCGATGTTGACTGATAGCGGCGGTTTTCAAGTGTTTAGCCTATCTAAAAATAAAGAAATATGTACCATTGATGAAGAAGGCGCCCATTTTCGTCTGCCCGATTCCGGTCACATGATCCACATGACCCCAGAAATGTCGATGGAGACTCAGAAAATCATTGGTGCTGACATCATCATGGCTTTTGATCAGTGCACCCCTGACAGCGCTGATCGCGAGATGGCAAGGCATATCATGACGAGAACCCATCGCTGGCTTAAGCAATCACTGGCCTACCATAGCCAGCATCCAACTTCCGTTTATGGTAAGCAGCAAGCGCTATTCGGTATTGTCCAGGGAGGCATTTACCAGGATATGCGTCGGGAAAGCGCTGATTTTGTGGCCTCTTTATCCCTTGATGGCATTGCCGTAGGCGGTGAGACCATTGGTTTTGACATGATGAAAACGGTTGAAGTGATTCGCTGGATTCATGAGTTTTTACCTGAGCATAAGCCGCGATACAGCATGGGGGTCGGCATGTCGCCCCAGGACTTGCTGGATGTGGTTGCTGAAGGCATTGATATGTTTGATTGTGTCGCGCCAACACGCAACGCTCGCCACGGCGCATTGTATTGCGGTAAAACCGTCAACGAAGGAAACTGGCTGAAATTTGTCAGTGAGCATGACAATGGCCGTATACAAATTAAAAAAGCCTGTTACGCCAATGATCTTGATCCCATTATGGCTGATTGCAGCTGTTATACTTGCCTTCACTATACCCGGGCTTACCTGCATCACTTATGTAAACAAAAAACCACTTTATTCACTGCATTGGCCAGCATTCATAACATTCATGTCCTTCATGATGTTTGTGCTAAAATGCGCAATTTGATAATGACTCACAGCAAATAAGAGAAAAATGATGATCTTAATTCAAACCACTAAGGGCGATATCCGTATTGAGCTTGATACAGTCAATACGCCCCATACTTCTGCTAATTTTTTAAACTATGTTCGTCAGGGCTTTTATGAGAGGACCTTGTTTCACCGCGTGATTGATGGCTTTATGATACAAGGCGGCGGCTTCACCTCAGGCATGAAGATAAAAGAAACCGGCGCGCCCATCAAAAATGAAGCGCAAGCAGCCAAGCCCAATAAGCGCGGCACAATTGCAATGGCCAGAACTATGGAGCCTCATTCAGCTACCGTGCAATTTTTTATTAATGTGGCTGACAATGAATTTTTGAATTTTACAGGTGTTGCCCCGCAAACCTATGGGTATTGTGTTTTTGGTGAGGTAATAGAGGGTATGGATGTGGTGGATGCCATATCCAAAGTCAAAACAGGCTCGCGCTTTGGTCATCGGGATGTGCCTCTGGAGGATATTGAGATCCTGAAAATCGTTGAGGATGAGAAAGCTTGCGTGTAAAGTAATGCCTTATTCTTATTTTATTGGTTGGGAACAAACTCCTGTAACCATGATAAGGCAGGACGTTGACTCCTTCAATGTTTCGGCCGTCAATGCCAATATTTTGCAAAAAAATGTCAAATGTAGGGATATTGTTGGCTATAATTTAAGCATTGTCGGGAGATTTTCGTCCTGGTGGGAGAGGGAGCTCTCATGAAATATATAGCCCATGCGTTTATTATAGGACTCATGTGCGTCAGCGCTGTGGTTTTTGCTGAGCGCATGGTGATTCATGGCAAGCCTGTAAAACTTGAGGTTCATGAAGGTTTTTATACCTTTCCCGAAGAGTATAAGAATAAAAAAAATTATCATTTTGTGATTTTGGCTGGGATTGAAAGGGTATGTTTTCTGACTGAAAAGCCCTCGCTCTCTGCGCTGGATATGATTTCCATTATCATTGAACATCATGGTTTACAGCTGCAGTGGTTCTGCTATCGTTATGATCCGTATTATTTTGAAATTGATTTTTAACTATGAAACTGATTGATGTTGATGAAGCAAGAATACTGCTGCAGCTCGGAAAAATCATAGCTTATCCCACAGAGGCCGTATATGGCTTGGGTTGTGATCCTTTTAATGAAGTAGCTGTGAATCAGCTTCTGGCGCTTAAAAAAAGGCCTCAGGAAAAGGGGTTGATTCTTTTGATTTCCAATTGGGAACAATTATCAGGGTTAATTGACGATATCCCATCTGATAAGCTTGCAGAAGTGAAGAAAAGCTGGCCTGGGCCGGTAACTTGGATTTTTCCTAAAAACAAAGCCTTGCCTGCTTGGCTTACGGGCAGTCATAACAGCATTGCCATACGCATGAGTGCACATCAAACGGCACAGGAACTCTGCAAAGATGGCCCGCTTATTTCCACCAGCGCCAATCTAAGCGGGGAGCCGCCGGCGCGAAGCCATGATGAACTGGTGGAACAATTCCCACAAGGGATTGCCGGTTTAGTTGCCGGTGATTTAGGAGGAGCGCTCAATCCCAGTGCAATATTTGATGTATTAACAGGCAGGAAGCTTCGTTAAAAAGTCAATTAACTCTTCATACCTGCCCATCTTAATTGACCACGCAGGATAGTGCCGAGTACCTTGGGTTCTTGTGAGGAGTACAGCAGAGGATTGGCGCTTAATATGGTCATATCAGCTAATTTTCCAACCATCAGTGAGCCTTTTTCTTTATCTAATCCATATAAATCTGCTGCATTAATGGTGAGCGCTTCTAAAGCATCTTGCGGGGAAATGCGCTCGGCAAGTGAGAAATATTGTGGGCAGTGTTGGTTAAGCGGGTAATTCCAGACTTGAATTTTCCTTGTTGTCATGAGATTTAAGGCATTAAGAGGCATTGGCGCGGTCATGGGAGGAGAATCGTGCGCTGCTGCCTTGCCAAGTTTGCTTTTTGCCGTTGCAAAGGGCGCCATATGATGAACTAGTGAAGGATCTAATGCTTCATGACATAATTGCTCACCCCAATAGTGGAGGTAAGGAGCAAAAAAGCTTATTTTTATTCCCGCCTTACCCATGCGATGCAGCTGATCATCACGGACAAAATCGGCATTAATGAAGATGGGGGGGATTTGTTGGCCGGGGAACAAGCGTTCTGCTTTTTGAATGATATTCAGGCCTAAATCAATTGCCGCATCGCCATTGGCTTCAACCATCACAGGAATATTGTGTCTGTAAGCCTCAAGGATGGCCTGTTCAAGCAGGTTGGGCGATAGCTTAAGATACTTGCCTGGCCAGTCCCCGCTCTCAGCAACATGATTATGCTTATAGCTGTGGGTTAAAAAGGCGGTGTAGTTATGGGGGAAGCCATCCACCTGGATCAATAAAGGCCCTGCGTATAATCTTGGATTATCCTGATAAAGCAGATCCAGGGTTTTTTTCGTTTTCAGATCTTCTGATACATAAATGATGTCAACCGGAAGTTTTGAGGTTTCGGTTAGCTTGTCATATGCCCTGAGCCAGGCATTATTTCCCTGAATTTCGGTAACTGTTGTATAACCTTGCCCTGCATAAAAATCAGCGGCAGTTTGAATGGATTTTTCGACAAGGGGCGTAGGGATCAACTCACTGAGCAAGCGATTGAATAAGCGGCCGCTCACGATGCCATTTTTGTTAATCTGGATGCCCTTCGTTTTGAGTTTGTCAATGCCAGCTTGGTTCAGCAAGGCTTTATCCGCTGAAGCATAGAATACAATCGTTGGAGCATCCTTTTTTTTATCATTTAAAATTTCGATGGTTAATGGGTCTCCGTGTATTTTTGTTTCATCATAGCCGCTGACAATAAGCCATTCCCCGGCGGAAGGCCGCAGTTTTTCGAGGAAAGTTAAGAAGGCATCCAGGGTTTTTATCGGTTTCCAGTTCTTCTGCTTAAATGGGTTGGTTGAAGAAATGTCAAATGCGTGATCATATAACCAGCCCGTCATAACCAAACGCGAGTAAGTATTGATAAAGCCCGGTATAACTGTAGCGCCTTTTAAATCAACAAGCTCAGTTTTATCTCCGCGGCACTGCTCGATAATGTCCTGTTCATTGCCTGCGCCCACGATATAGCCATTGGTCACTGCCACTGCCTGCGCCCTGGGTTGCCTTGGATCCAGGGTAATAAAATTTGCATCGGTAAAAATTTTTTCGGCATTTCCACATAGCCAGCGTTTTTCTGACGGTTGATCGGCCAGGCAATGCTTGCATAAAAAAAGATGCGTGCTCAAGGCAAATATCATTAAAAAGACGCGCATATCCAATGCCTTAATTTTAATGAATTGATGATTTATCCTAACTCATATGCCTGTCATGCGCAAAATCTCTTGTCAACGCCTGGAAAAAATTCCATCAAACCGGTCCAGTATAATTGTTTAAGTCAACAAAATTATGGTAGGGTTATTGCTTCGTGTGCCTGGATTAGGTAACGACATCCGCAATGACTGCAAAATAAATGTTTGCCCTGCCAGGATTTGATTTTTTTTTATACGATTATTAAGGTTTTCTTAAGTTAAGAACTTTATAATATACTTTTATCTGCAAAGGATGATTGATTGAGTACGGATATCCTTGATCGTTTTGCCCGGTGTAGATAGAGAGCCCCAAAGAAGGAATGCGATGACCCATAAAAAACACGCCTTGACTGTATTCAGTCTTACAATGATTACCGTAGGCTCTGTAGATAGTATTCGAAATTTGCCTGCTACAGCGTTGTTTGGCAGCCAGCTAATTTTCTTTTTCATTTTAGGCGCATTGTTTTTTTTGATTCCCACAGCCTTGGTTTCCGCTGAGTTGGCTTCCGGTTGGGCAAAACAAGGCGGTGTTTATCTCTGGGTTAAAGAGGCATTTGGGAAAAAAACGGGCTTTTTAGCCATATGGTTGCAATGGATTGAGAATGTCATTTGGTACCCTACCATTTTATCGTTTGTAGCCGGAACCGTGGGTTATCTTGTAAACCCTAATCTGGCCGGTAATCCTAATTTTTTATGGCTGGTCATCGTGGCTTCTTTTTGGGGCACGACGTTTATCAACTTGTATGGGATGCGATCTTCTGCGCTCTTTAGCAATATCTGCGCAATTTCTGGCCTTCTAATCCCAATGGCGCTGATTATCGGATTAGGCGCCAGTTGGGTGTTGGAAGGCAATCCTCTGCAAGTTCATTTTTCGGCCAAGGATATCATACCGCATTGGCAGGACAGCTCCATGTGGGTTTCGTTGACGGCCATTATGATGTCTTTTTGCGGCATTGAAATTGCAACCGTTCATGCCAATGATGTCCAAAATCCCCAAAAAGCCTTTCCGTATGCGCTGATTTATTCAGTGGCCATTATTTTAAGTACTTTAATTCTGGGCTCGCTCGCCATTGCTGTGGTTTTACCTCAGCATGATATTAACCTGGTAGCCGGGATCATGCAGGCATTTGATGCATTTTTTGCCCGCTACCATCTAACCCAGTTTATGCCGCTCATCGCTGTCATGCTGGTATTAGGCGGATTGGGCGGCGTGAGCAACTGGATTATCGCCCCGACAAAGGGGTTAATGGTAGCGGCCGAGGATGGCAATTTGCCGCCGATATTTCGTCGTGTTAATAAACAAAATGCGCCGGTGACAGTTTTGGTGGCACAAGCCGTGATTGTTACCATTTTGTCCAGTCTTTTTTTGTTCATGCCCAGTGTTAACGGATCTTACTGGCTGTTAACTGCGCTGGCAGCACAACTTTATATGCTCATGTATCTTTTGATGTTTGCTGCGGCCATCAAATTGCGCATCAGTATGCCTCATCATCCCCGGCCTTTTTGCATACCAGGCGGTATGCCGGGGCTGTTGCTGGTAACCGGGGTTGGTATTTTAGGCGTTGTTACGACGCTGATTGTCAGCTTTATTCCTCCTGATAATATCAATGTCGGCAGCATTGCGCGTTATGAAATGACGCTGGTCGCCGGATTGGTATTGATGTGCCTTCCGCCATTTATCAGTGCGCGTGTGCAGGAACGCCGAAAAAACAAAGAAGCGATGGCAGCCAGTTCCCTAGCTTGAAGGTAATGCGCAGGCACCAGAGCTATTTTGCAAGCAGATTTTTCTTTGTACCTCTGTTTTGAGACGTTCCTGGTCTGAAGACAGCTTATGGGAGTGAATACTGTTTAAAAAATTAAAGATTTCCTGCCAGATGGATAGCGCCTTGTCAGGTATCCAGGTTGCCATGCCAAGCTGTTCGACCTTTGCGGCAAGTTCTTGATAAAAGATATAAGCCAAATCAATTCTCTTTTCTTGCCAGCAGAAATACCCTTTGGCTTGCAGAAGCGATAAAGATTCCTCAGCGTTTTTCGGCGTTATTTTTTCCAGCTCTCTCAAAAGAGAAGCAAGATCTGTTTTTTGAGCATTTTTAATTGCCTGCTGTCTGAAGGCGGCAGCAGTTTTTGCGGCAGTGTTTTGCGCTCGAGCTTTAGCTTCAGTTAGCCACAATCTTGTTTGATTGCTTGCAAATGAAAGGCCATTTGAGAAATGAAGCTCTAATAACACAGGAAATTGCCGACAGAGCCAGCGGGTTTGAGTTAAGAGAAACTCTGCAAGCCCTGGCTCTTGCATCCAGCTTGCGGCTTGTGAGGCATGCCATTGGAGATCGAGAAAATAAGATCCGCCAGGTTCAAGAAACATGTGCTCACAATGTGTCAGAAGACGCTCGGGATGAGCTTGTTCATGCAATTTTTCAAGGCAAACAAGGGCTTCCTTACGCGGTGGATGAATATGGGTTTTTCCTCCCGTCTGTTTGGGAATCCTCATTTCTCCCCAACGCCAGGCGCGCGCAAGTTGACAACCGAGCAGCCATTGTTTTTCATTAAGCCAAAAATCAATCACTAAACGCTGCATCTCATGAGCCTGCTTTGCATCCTTAAGGGAGAATCTATCATTTTCAGGTAAATTTGTTTTCAATGAGCCTTCGTCGTTTTTTTCGGTTGTAACAGGCACAAGGTTGCGGTACCAAGCGTCAAGACAAGTAAACAACTGACAGTCATCACCAAGACAGGTGCGAATGGCGATGTTAAAATCATGGATTGTTTGTTCTATGATCTCTATTTCTTCGCGTTTTAAGGCAGTGCTTGCGGATAGAAAAGAATTAAACCGGGAATTGTTAAGCCAGGCTAACGCGGCATGGCGCGCTCTCGGATTTTGGGGATGCACAGTAGCGGCAAATTGCTCCAGCAAGCGTTTATAAAATCTGAGGCTCACAATCAGGCCTGCTACCTGATGCTCCTGAATCAAGGCTAAAGTTAAATAGCCCGCCAGGCGTAAATCCTTGCAAAAATTGCTCAAGAGCGCATGGCTTAGTTTTTTGATTAAAGGAAAATTGCAATGACTTAATTTTTCAATTTCGAGCTTGATTTGTTCAAAATCATCTTGATAGCAGGGATCGCTTCCGCAAGGGGCGTGAGTGAAGGGTTTAAGGCAAGGTTCAATCCATTGCCAGAGTTCAGCGAGTTTAGCATCCATTCTTAAGTTCCAAAAGTTCAGCGGGCAGGATCTTAATTTATCGTGTAGAGATTGAAAGGGTTGGTCACGACAATTTCCAGCAATTATGCGAAAAATTATTGATAAAGCAAGCTGTATCTTATCGAAAATTGCTCTTTACTTATTTTGCGGGCGGAAAATGGTGTCGCCAATAACGGGCAATATCAATTCGGCGGGTGATCCAAATATCCGGAAACTCCTTGAGATAGTCCAGAAACTGTTGCAGGGCATGGCATCTTGCTGGTCTTCCGCTGATCCTTGGATGCAGTCCGATGGTCATGACAGCAGGTTGCCTTTCTTGATATAGATAGTCAAAAGCTTTTTTTAAATAAAGAAAGAAATCTTCTGCTGTACTAAAACCAGGGTTGGTATAAAAACGAAAGTCATTGCAGTCTAAAGTATATGGGATGATGAGATGGTTGTTGCTGTAAAAGGGGAGGTCGTCAGCATAACTGTCCGAATCGTAAATAATGCCTCGATGTTGTTGCAATAAAGCGCGCGTGTGCTCACTGCATCTTCCCGTGTACCAACCGTATACCTCCTTACCAGTCAGATGCCTTATGGTTTCAATGCATTTTGTAATATGCTTTTTTTCTTCTTGCAAGGAGATTCTGGCATAGTCAATCCAGCGCCAGCCATGTCCTGCTACTTCATGATCATTTTGTCTAAGATAAAGACAAAATTCAGGGTTTAAAGTTAAAGCAAGGCCTGTGATAAAAAAAGTGAGCGGGATTTTTCGGCTGTCAAACAAATGTAAAAGGCGCCAAATACCTCTGCGGCTGCCGTATTCAAAAAGCGATTCCATGCTCAGGCTTCTCATCCCTCGGGGCCTGGCAGAAAGAGAGAATTCTCCGCCATAAGTCTCACAGGTCGCATCACCATTTAAGGGCGTTAATTCTGCGCCCTCTTCATAGTTGATGACAAAATTCACTGCGATTGACGCCTTATTAGGCCAAATTATCCCTGGCGGATGGCTTCCATAGCCTATCATATCCCGCATGCTATTATCCCAGCTCAAAGGAGGTGATGCCATAGATGTGCCTGGTTTCAAGGGTAGGTTCGCCCTTTAAATACATCCTGGCTGTTTCAAATACTTTCTGAAGGTCATACCGTTTGACTAAATGAATGGCATTAGGATTGTTTTCAGGTATATCGAGATAGAACGGTTGCCCCATGGCATGGTTTGCCAGTTGCAAAAACAATTTATCGGCAATGCCTGGATTGTCGGCAAACAAAGGGCCGATTTTAAACCCCCGAATGCAAGGCCTAATCACGCCATACCCGCTTAGCTTGTCTTCTTGAATATAGGCAAGAGACCTGGCTCCTGGCTGATTTATCCAGCAGCGTAAAAATGTTTCTCGAGGGGCTGGAAAATGTCGGCGGTCATATTGCATTAATTCAGAGAAATTGGCTTGCGCCAACGGGATGATATGAGGATGCTCATGAGAAGAGAAAAAACGGGTACATTCGTAGCGGGCATTATGATGAGCAAATTTATAACCCAATCTTGCATATTTATCCAGCATATTGGTGACGCCATCTATGCCTGCATTTCGTTTGCCGACATAATTTAAGCGATGCCGGGTCAATTGAAGGCCAAATCCCTGACCGCGGTAGGCCTTATCTACAATATAAAATCCGCAAAAGGCAAAATGTTCATCGTAGATGATTGCCGAGCCTACAGCAATAATTTTGCCATCGAGTTTCCCCGCAAAAAACCCGTGGGGATCGGTTTGATAAAAACACTCGGCATCGTTAAGCCCCGGGTTCCATCCTTCTTCAGCTGCCCAGGCAACGGCCAGATGAACTTCATTTTTAGTCATGCGCTCGACAGTATAATTATTTTTCATCATCATCCCTGTGTTTTTTGGCAATAATATTTCATATATATCATATTATGTTATTCTGAAGATTTAATTCCATTTTTTGCTGAATGTAAGAAATAAACCTGTCAAAGGCAAAAATGAGTAAGAAAACATCTTCTTTTTATCACTGTTGCTGGTTGAAGTTTAAATGCATGAGTTAGAAGAAACATTGGCGCAATTAGCCGCCCGTTTGCCAGAGCTTGAATGGAAAATAAGCCATTCGGGTATTGTTATTGATGAGGAGGCTGTTCCTCAGGGGCTTTTCCGGCTAACTCAGGAATTGAATGCCAGGGCTTGTATTCAGGAAATTAAAGTGGATTTGCAGCAGCTTAAAAAAAAGAGCCAGGGCAAGATTCTGGAATTCCTGGCCAAACGCATTCGACAAAAAATTGATTTTTTAGTGCATGTATATCACATCCAGGCTCTGGGCAAGAGAGGGCCTGAAGAAAAAACACAGGCAATGGATGCAATCACAACGAGGCAGCAGTGGTTAACGAATCTGAATCAGGAAATTACCGCTTTAAATGAGCAGCGTGAGGCGTTGTCGTTGCGGCTATCCGAACTCAAAAAAAGAGGAGATTCCCAGTCAATACTGAGTTTGCAGGCTGAAATAGGGCAACTGGAGCACCAATTAACGCTTGCCAGAGAAACATGGGTACGGGCAACAGCCCTCTAAGCGGTGAGCTTTGCTCAGGGAGAGTCAATGTTTAGGAAAATTCTCATTTGTAATCGTGGCGAAATTGCTTTAAGAATTATTCGTGCCTGTCAGGAAATGGAAATTGAAACTGTAGCCATTTACAGCGAAGCGGATCGTTATGCCTTGCATGTGAAGCGCGCGACACACGCTCATTGCCTGAGCAAGAAAGCAATGGATGCTTATTTAAATATCTCGCGCATTGTTGAATGTGCAACTGCAACGGGCTGTGATGCTATTCATCCAGGATATGGATTTCTCTCAGAGAATCCAGCGCTTGCAGCCTTTTGTGAGAGGACAGGAATTGTTTTTATTGGCCCTGAATCCTCTGTGATCGCCACGATGGGATCCAAGGTGGCTGCCCGGGAAGCCATGGCCAAAGCCGGGTTGCCCATCATACCTGGAAGCGATGGTAATTTGAATGATACGGATGAAGCAGTCCAGGTTGCCCAAGCCCTTGGCTATCCTGTGATGTTAAAGGCAACTTTTGGCGGCGGCGGTCGCGGTGTGCGCGTTTGCCATAGCGCTGACGAAATTCGCCAACAGTATGAACGGGTTCAGTCAGAAGCTCAGAAGGCATTTGGTGATACCCATGTTTATCTGGAAAAGTTCATCCATAACCCGCGCCATATTGAGGTGCAAATTCTTGCCGATGCTCATGGAAATGTCATCCATCTTTTTGAGCGTGACTGTTCAATCCAGCGGCGCCATCAAAAAATGGTGGAAGTTGCGCCCGCGCCAAACCTTGATGGTGAAATCAGGCAAAAGCTTTATCGCTATGCCATTCAAGCCGCAAAAAGCGTTTCATATACTAACGCAGGTACTGTAGAGTTTATTCTCGATGAAAAAAATAATATTTATTTTCTGGAGATGAACACCCGCTTGCAGGTTGAGCATCCCATTACCGAACAAATCACCGGGATGGATATTGTTCAGGAACAAATCCGCATAGCTGCGGGCCATCAGCTCAGCATGACTCAAAACGAAGTCCTTCAACGCGGTTATGCCATTGAATTTCGTATCAATGCTGAAGATCCGCAAAATGATTTTTTACCCAGTTTTGGGCGCATTACCCGCTACTATGCGCCAGGAGGCCCAGGCGTTAGAACCGATAGCGCAATTTATACAGGCTATACCATCCCCCCTGATTATGATTCATTATGCGCAAAATTGACTGTATGGGCTTTGGATTGGCCAGCAGTTTTGCAACGGGCGAAGAGGGCGCTCATGGAAATGCGTCTTTTTGGCGTCAAAACCACTATCCCTTTTTATATTGAAATGCTTAAGTCTGAAGAGCTGCAGCGAGGCACCTTACATACAGGATTGCTTGCTGCGCATCCTGAATGGTTAAATTATTCCAATAAATCACTTCCCCAGCATAAGGCAGCAATTATTGCCGCCACATTAGCCGCTCTTCATCACGAGTAAATCTCGAGGCGCTGGATGATTTTTAAAATTTCCTGCAAGCGTTAAACGGTATCGGCGAATCAAGACAATGAATGTTTAAGGCTAATTATCGCCGCTTGTGCTTTCCTCATCGGCCAATGCATAGTTATCGATGAGGCGCACATTGCCAATCTTCACCGCTGCAAATCGTCTCTTTTGATATTCTTTGACATAATCAATTTCGATATTTAATTGGCGAAGCGCTGAAATGATGTCTTCGGTCGACTTTCCCTGTTGAAAAATTTGGGCGAACTGGACAGCCAGTTTTTTTTCCCAAAAGTCCAGTCGGTTATTTCGTGAACTAAAGGCAAGTCCTGAGGGCTCACGTATGGTGGGACAGGATTTGATTTCAATATCCATAAAGAAATCGTTTGCCATATCGCGAATCAGGCAATATTGCTGATAATCCTTTTCACCAAAATAAGCTCGGCTTGGCTTGATTAGATTCAACAATTTCATCACAACCGTGAACACTCCGCAAAAATGCCCAGGCCGATGCTGTCCTTCCATTTGATTGCTGAACAAGGTTTCCTGAATTTGAAAACGATATCCCTCAGGATATAGGGCTTTTTCATCTGGGATTAGGCAAAAATCAACGCCGTTTTGGATCAGTAATTCGATATCTTCAGTTAAGGTTCTTGGATAATGATTAAAGTCGTCCGCATTGTTGAACTGGGTTGGGTTTACAAAAATACTCACTGCCGTTAAATCATTTTCCTGTCTGGAAGAGACAACCAATGAGGCATGGCCTGGATGAAGATTACCCATGGTGGGGACAAAGCCTAATGTTGCGGTATGAGGCAGTTCCTGGCGAATATGCCGCCACTCCCCAACATCTTGAATGATTTTCATTATTTATCCTCAATTAAAATACGTGCTCAGGACCTGGAAAACTTGCTTTTTGCACCTCTTTGGCGTACTCGTTAATCCCTTTTAGAAGCAAATCTTTGCCAGGGATGAATTGTTTGACAAAGCGCGGCTTAATTTGCGACTGCAGGCCAAGCAAATCATGCCAGACCAAAACCTGGCCATCTGTGCCCATACCTGCGCCTATGCCAATTGTTGGAATCGTGAGCGCATCTGTAATCTCTTTTGCCACTGTTTCAGGAACACATTCGATAACAAGCGCAAAGCAGCCGGCTTTCTCAAGGTTTTTAGCCTGGTGCAACAACGCGGCCGCTTGTTCCTGGTGCTTGCCCTGTACGCGATAACCGCCTAATTGGTGAATATGTTGGGGGGTAAGCCCAATATGTCCCATCACAGGAACACCGGATGAAACCAGGTGAGCAATCGTTTGGTATACATCAGAGTCCGCGCCTTCAATTTTGACTCCATGCGCTCCCGCCTGAATTAATTGTTTTACATGTTCAACGGTTGCGGCCTGAGAAGCACGATGGCTTAAAAAAGGAAGATCGCTGATGAGAAATTGAGTGCTGAGCCCGCGCGCAACAGCAGCAGTATGCATGACCATCATTTCCATCGTGGCCATGACTGTGCTGTCATGGCCATGCACGACCATTGCAACAGAATCGCCAACCAAAACACAGTCAATATCTGATTCAGCAACAATCAGGGCGGAAGGGTAATCATAGCAGGTTACCATGCTGATTTTGGCCTGCTGCTCCTTTTTACGTTTAAAATCATGAATTTTCATTTGAACCTCGCATAGGTCACCGCTTTGAAAAAAGTCGATGCATCGTCAGTCGGCTTGTATCATAAAGCACAGGCATTAAAATGCAATATGCGTTATAATTTTTCATATTGCTTTTATGTTACATGCCTATGATGTCAATCAGCGAAAAACTTAATATTTCTGGAGAACACCTATTGCGGCTTGAGGGCAGCAAAGGTCAATTGGAGGCAGCTTTAACGATTCCTGAAAAAGCTGACTTGCGTTACCTCGCGCTGCTTGGGCATCCCCATTCCCTGCAAGGCGGAACCATGGATAATAAGGTGGTGACTACGCTTGCAAGAACGTTTAAGGCGCAGGCCATCCCGAGCTTGCGATTTAACTTTCGTGGAGTGGGCGAATCTGCCGGCAAATATGATGCGGGCATTGGCGAAAGTGAAGACATGTTATGCCTTGCCTCCCAATTCCTGACTGTACTCCCCGGTGTGCGTTTTATTTTTGCCGGATTTTCTTTTGGCTCCTATGTGGCCTATCGCGCAGCGGCCCAATGCCCTCATGAGCTGCTGATTACCATAGCGCCGCCTGTTCATCATTATGACTACCATGAATTTAACATTCAGCCTGCCCCGTGGATCGTGGCGCAGGGGGATGAGGATGAGGTAGTGCCGCTTGACCTGGTTCTTGAGTTCACTCAAACCCTGAACGAGCCAGTGACTTTGCTTCGTTTTGCTGATACTGGGCATTTTTTTCATGGAAAGCTCATAGAACTTAAAGACCGCTTGTTGGAAGCCATGCGCGCTCAGGATGTTTTTCATGAGTTTGGATAAGCTCTACCTCGATGCGCTCCAGCGAGGCGAAATTCAGGATTCCTTGGCGCAAAGGCAGATGCTGCCTCATCTTCAACGTATTGTTGATGCTTTATCCGGGCAGCGAAAAACCTGGCTTCGCCGTGGGCAAAAACAGTCTTGCAAAGGTATCTATCTATACGGACCAGTGGGGGTGGGCAAAACCTATCTTGTAGATTTGCTCTATCAGGCGCTCCCGATTCCCTATAAAAAAAGAGTCCATTTTCATCAGTTTATGCAACAGATAGATAGCAGCTTGCGCCGTTTGCAGGGAAAAAAAGATCCCCTGCGCTATATCGCGGCAGATATGGCCAAGTCAACCCGCTTGCTTTGTCTTGATGAATTTATGGTGCATGATATTGCCGATGCCATGATACTTGCGACGTTACTGGATAATCTGTTTGCCCACGATATCGTTTTGCTGGCCACATCCAATACCAAACCTGATGAACTGTATCTCAACGGGTTGCAAAGAGTGCGTTTTTTACCTGCAATCGAGTTGATTAAAACCCATTGCGATGTATTGTGTTTAACGGATAGCCGCGATTATCGCAGGGGTCGGGAGCAGGATTTAGAAACTTATTTTTACCCCCTGAATGAAGCAACAGATGCGGCGATAGGCAAGCTGTTTCACAAAGTGGCGCAAGAGTACCAGGAGGGAGTCGCGCTCACAATACAAGGTCGAAGTATCCGCTCTGTCAGGCTCGGCAGGGAAGCGGTGTGGTTCCGCTTCGCTGAACTTTGTACAGTGCCCCGCAGCCAACTTGATTACCTGGAGATTGCCGAGCGATTCAAAACGGTATTCTTAAGTGACATACCTGTATTGGAGCCTGATGATATGGCAAAGGTAATTTTGTTTATGCATTTTATTGATGTCATGTATGACAAGGGTGTCAAGGTTATTTTTTCTGCAGCAGCCCCGGCTGAAGGGCTTTATCCTCAAGGGCGGCTGCATAAGCCTTTTCAACGCACGATAAGCCGCTTGCATGAAATGCAGTCCCAAGATTACCTGGCAGGCTGCGGCAAAAAAGCTCGTGAAAAAGAATAATGCGTACCCTTTCTCCATGTTGTCAGGACAATATCGTGTCATTTTGCGCAATAATGCCTTGCTAAAGCGCTTAAAATGCCTCATTTCCACGCAGGCAACGTATGATTTTGGCTTGGACATGCTGTTAATTGAGAATGATTCTCGATATCATTTATGGTACACTGGATTTTTTTATGGCTCACGCAGATATGGTAAAAATCACAGAATTCATGTGCGGAGACAGGCTCCGACTTGTTGATTTCGGTCAAACAGGAGACAGTTACCGCCGTCGGCTTTTATCATTGGGCATAACCAGAGGCGTTGAAATGCTTGTGCTTAAGGTTGCGCCATTAGGCTGCCCTGTATTGGTGGAAGTCAGGGGCACTATGATTGCCTTGCGCAAGGAAGAAGCCTGCCACTTGCATTGGGAGAGGTTATGAAGCATATCCTTCTGGTCGGCAACCCAAACTGCGGAAAAACCACTCTCTTTAATGCCCTCACCGGCGATAATCAACGCGTGGGCAACTGGCCCGGGGTTACGGTTGAAAAAAAGGAAGGATTTTTCTTTCATAATGATGAACAGATAAAAATCACTGACTTGCCCGGTATTTATAGTTTGGTCACAACAAGTGCAGGTTCGAGTCTGGATGAAAAAATTTCTGCAGAGGCGGTGGCCAGGCTGGATTTTGATCTTGTCGTCAATGTGGTGGATGCTTGTCATTTGGAGCGCCATTTATATTTGACCAGCCAATTGCTGGAGTTAGGCAAGCCCGTCGTCGTTGCGTTGAATATGACTGATCTTGCCCTGCAGGAAGGCATTGAGATCAATTCAAACCAATTAGCGCAATATTTGCATAGCCCGGTGGTGGAATTGCAGGCAAATCGGGAAATCGGTCTTAATGATTTGCGTCAGGCGATTGTGAAACGTCATGCCTGTCCAAAACCGCTTGCCTTACCGCTTCCTGCCTTGCTCAGCGCGGCTTTGGCATCTCTTGAGGCCGCTCTTGTTTCCGGGCACGAGCCTGCTCAGGCGCATTATATCGCCTGCAGGATTCTTGAAGGGGATACCTTGCTCTTTGGCGGGAAAAATAAAGCAATCAGCATAGACCATGGCGATGTCTTGATGGCCGATGCCCGCTATCAGGCGGTGCACACCATCGTATCAGGGGTTCAGAGGAAACATTCGGACATCAAAGAGCGGCTGACCGCAAAAATTGATCGTATCCTCCTCCACCGCTTTTGGGCTTTGCCGATTTTTTTTGCCATCATGTATGGCATGTTTCTCTTTGCAATTAATATCGGCGGCGCATTTCAGGATTTTTTTGATCTTGCAACGGATGCGGTGTTTGTGCAGGGGGCTGCGTATGGTTTGCATCGGCTATCCTGCCCGGACTGGCTGATCGCATTTTTGGCTTACGGCGTAGGGAAGGGGATCAATACGACTTGCACTTTTATCCCGGTACTTGCTGCCATGTATTTTTTCCTCTCTTTCCTGGAAATATCGGGATATATGGCGCGTGCTGCTTTTGTCATGGATAAGATCATGCGTTTTTTGGGGCTCCCTGGCAAATCTTTTGTGCCAATGATTGTAGGATTCGGCTGCAATGTTCCTGCTATCATGGCAGCAAGAATCCTGGACTCAGAGCGCGACAGGCTTTTGACGGTGCTGATGAGCCCATTTATGTCCTGTAGCGCGAGGCTTGCAATTTATGCTGTTTTTGTAGCCGCCTTTTTCCCGACCGGCGGACAAAACATTGTCTTTTCATTATACCTCATCGGTGTTCTCATGGCCGTAGCGACAGGCTGGTTATTGCAGAAAACACTTTTTCGCGGAGAGGCAGCGCCGCTGATTATCGAGCTGCCTGCCTATCACAGGCCCACCTTACGAAGGCTGCTTAAGGAAACCATGTTGCGCCTGCGCTTTTTTGTTATTCGTGCCGGCAAAGTGATTATCCCGGTTTGTATACTGCTTGGGGGATTAAATACATTAACTGTGCATGGTGGGTTAAACGGCGCTAATGCGAGCGATGAGTCTGTCTTGTCCTGGATTGGCCAGGCCTTAACTCCGCTATTTTCACCCATGGGCATTCATCCAGATAACTGGCCTGCAACGGTTGGATTGCTGACTGGCATATTTGCCAAAGAAGTGGTTGTCGGCTCATTAAATACACTCTATGCCCAGGCGGGCAACTTTGCGGAAACGTCTGTTGCTGCATTTTCTTTATGGGGCTCCCTGAGCGACGCATTTTTTTCTATTCCACAAAATCTCTTCAAGATTGGCAGCGCATTCTGGAACCCTTTTCTTGCCAGCATGCCTGATGATACTGTCTCTCATTCAGTATATGGCACCATGTATCAGCGTTTTGACGGCAAGGCGGGAGCCTATGCCTATTTGCTCTTTATTTTGCTGTATATTCCCTGTGTTTCGACCATGGCAGCAATCCGTCAGGAAGCAAGCCGCAAGCTGATGTGGTTTTCTATTGCCTGGTCAGTGCTCATGGCCTATTCTGTATCCGTAATTTTTTACCAGTCAGCCACTTTGATTCGCAATCCCTATACAGCGCTGCTATGGATAGCTGCAATGCTTTTTGTTATCGCCATGGCGATATTGTGTATTTGGACAGTCACAAAACCTGCACGAGGTTCACAATATGTTGCTGCAAATACTTGATTTTATCCGGCGTGAACACGTAGCGAGCACTCAACAAATCGCCCGCGAATTCTCCATCGAGGAACAAGCTTTACTGCCCATGCTTGAGATATGGGAAAACAGGGGGCTGATTCGCTGCTCGGGAACAAGCGCCGGCTGCAAGGCAAATTGCTTTGGTTGTCGTTTGGAAACCCTGATTTTTTATGAGTTTATTGGGAAGTATCCGCTGGATCTCCCTCTTAATAAGAAATAGTTTCAAGAAAACGGCACTTACTTCGTGTCACAACCGGGAATATAAGCTAAGATTATATTATCAAGATGGATTATACTGATTGGCAAATGACAGATTCAGAGCGTACTGATTATCAAATCAATGAAGAACAAAGGCTCCTTCTGGAAGAGGAGTTTGATCCGGTCACCCTGATAGAACGGGTTTATCATTTATGGCGGAACTGGGCCGATTTTCAGTTATTTGTCGTGAGCCCAACCATCGACACCGTTTATCCTCCCCTACTGATTCCTCCTGGGCGCGTTGAAGAAAGTGACGAGATGGAGTTTGTTTATCCCATATATGATCATGGGTATAAACTCACAACTTCAAAAGCGCAGGATATGTATAAAGCCGGTATGTCTATGTGCAAGCTCTATTATACCATTGAAAAAATGATTTTTTTGCTGGTGGAGCGTCTGAAATCAGGCGGCATAGACACTGAAACTGAAGTCCAGGTTGCATTTGGCGGCCATGAATTATCTCAGCGCAAGGCTTTTGAATCAATCATTAATCTCAGCTATAACGTGGTGGTCACCAATTTTGATCCCGGCGTATGGGGAGAGCGCTATTTGCAGACTGTAAAACGCCTTGCCGATAAAGGATTTGGCTATCCGCCCGAAGCGCCCCGCGATCGCTACCGACATGCGCCGAGCACGACCTCGGGCGTAAAAACTACAAAATAACCACATCGCATTTTGTATATTTATTAAGCAATTCAAGCGGATTTTTCAGGGTGCCCAAACCTAAAACTAAAACAGGCACAGCAAGCAGGATACGCTTTAAAATTTGTTTTTGAGAGATAGGAGCCGCATGGGGGATAAGCTTAAGGCCCCATGCGCGCATGCCGATGGTTTGTCCGCCATGCCTGTAAGAGAGCGCATAATAAAGATACGCCGCCCCCGAGAGTAAGATTTGAAACCAGCGTGTGCCTGGCAGAATGGTTGCGCCATGCCTTAAAATCAGGCAAAACCCGGTGATGACAAAAAACAAGGCGCAAAGAATCAGCGCATCATAGAGCACAGCCCCGTAATAATAGAACAGGATAAAGCGGCTTTTTCTATTGTCCATTCGTGCTTATTTATATGAACAGTGCAGAAGATTTTAGGCTGCAATCCAGTCTGCTGCAATTTTATCTCAGCAATAAAAATTGTATTCGAATAGCATATAGAGGTTCTTTTCTGTTTAAACTTTGCGTGGAAAAAACAGAGTGGTATACTTGCACTGTTTTTTTCACGAATGCTTGATTAAACACCTCTTGAAATTGAAGGCAATGAATAAATCGTCGGGACTCATTTGCTTTAATTCCAGGAGGTTTTGCTGTTTTTAAATATTTTGGAGCATCCCGGCAATGAGTACCTTGTTTAAACAATTCATTGCCGGCATGAATTGAACCGATTAATAACTTTAATGAAGGATAAACATTCTGTGAATCGTCAAAGACCGGTAAATCTTGATTTAACAAGCTTAAAATACCCTCCCATGGCAATCGCGTCGATTTTGCACCGGGTATCAGGGGTCATCTTATTTATCTTGTTTCCTGCTTTGCTTTATTTTTTAAGTTGGTCTTTGCATTCTGAAGCGGCATTTCAAGAAGTAAAAGCTTGGCTTGCAAATCCTTTTTGCAAATTGCTATTTTGGGCTTTTTCTGCGGCCGCAGCTTATCATCTTTTGGCTGGCACCCGACATTTGATAATGGATATTGGATTTGGTGAAGAGCTTAAAGCAGGTCGGATGAGCGCTGTTTTTGTCATTGTCCTCGCTCTTGTCTTGGCAATCTTTCTAGGAATTTGGATATGGTAACAAATGTCACAAGCTTGACCGGAAACGGATTGAGGGACTGGTTGATTCAGCGGGTTACTGCAATTTATTTTGCCGTTTATATACTGTTTTTATTTGGCTTTTTGTTTTCTCATCCGCAACTTGAATATAACCAGTGGCGCTCGCTATTTGATGCAAGCTGGTTTCGCATCGCCAGTGTCATTGCATTGCTTTCCTTCGTATTGCATTCATGGGTGGGGATTTGGACAGTCACCACAGATTATATTAAATGCACCGCAATTCGCATTTCTGTGCAGTTTTTAGTCCTTTTGTTTCTGCTCAGTCAATTCATATGGGGCATAATGATTTTTTGGGGACAATGATAATGGCTTTTGTACGCAACAAATTTGATGCAGTAATTATTGGCGCAGGCGGTGCGGGAATGCGCGCTGCCCTGCAATTGGCAAATTCAGGTATGAAAGTTGCCCTTTTGTCTAAAGTCTTTCCTACCCGGTCTCATACTGTCTCGGCCCAGGGCGGCATCACTTCCGCTTTAGGCAATGCCGACGATGATGATTGGCGCTGGCATATGTACGATACGGTGAAAGGAGCTGATTACATCGGCGATCAGGACTGTATTGAATACATGTGTAAAGCAGGCCCTGAAGTTGTATATGAGCTTGAGCACATGGGGCTGCCTTTCTCGCGCATGGATAACGGTAAAATTTATCAGCGCCCGTTTGGGGGGCAGTCCAAGAATTTTGGCGGGGAACAGGCAACCCGCACGTGTGCAGCGGCTGACCGCACGGGACACGCATTGCTGCATACCTTGTATCAGCAAAATTTAAAGGCTAAAACTCATGTATTCAGCGAGTGGTTTGCTCTGGATCTGGTCAAAGACGCAAAAGGCCATATAGCTGGCGTCACTGCTTTATGCATTGAAACTGGAGAGCTGGTATTTTTTCAAAGCCGCATTTGCATTTTTGCCACAGGTGGCGCAGGCCGGATTTATCAATCTACCACCAACGCTTATATTAATACTGGCGACGGATTCGGCATGGCATTGCGCGCGGGCATTCCCTTGCAGGATATGGAAATGTGGCAATTTCATCCCACAGGCATTGCCGGGGCTGGAACTTTAGTGACGGAAGGTTGCCGAGGCGAAGGCGGTTACCTGATTAATAAGGATGGCGAGCGCTTTATGGAGCGTTATGCGCCGCATGCAAAGGATCTGGCGTCGCGCGATGTGGTTTCGCGCGCTATTGCTCTTGAGTTGCGCGAAGGCAGGGGGTTTGATCCGAATGGCGTGGATTATGTCAAACTCAAGCTCGATCACTTGGGAGCCGACCTAATCAAATCAAGGCTTCCCGGCATACGCGAGTTATCATTGCAGTTTGCAGGCGTAGATCCCATTCATGAGCCTATCCCGGTTGTACCTACCTGCCATTACAGCATGGGTGGGATTCCTACCAACATCCATGGACAGGTGCTCACCAAAGAAAAAAACCAGGAACGCGTGGTAGAAGGCTTATATGCTGTTGGGGAATGCGCTTGTGTTTCCGTACATGGCGCCAACCGGCTTGGCGGCAACTCCTTACTGGATTTGGTTGTATTTGGTCGTGCTGCGGGATTGCATGTTGAGCAATTGTGGCAATCCAATCAAATGCCTGAAATGTCTTACGTAACGGAAGATGACATTGCGGCTTCCCTTGTTCGTTATCATCGTTGGGAAAATTCAACCGATGGTGAAAGTCCTGCGGAAATCAAGGCAGAAATGCAGCGGGTTATGCAGGAAGATTTTGGCGTATTCCGCAAGGGTGAGTTTATGGAAAAAGGACTCGAACGATTGCAGGAGCTGCGCGAGCGGTTATCGCACGCTAAGCTTCTTGATAAAAGCGCTGTATTTAATACGGAACGAATTTCTGCTCTGGAACTCGATAATTTGATGGCTACAGCCTATGCTACAGCAAAATCTGCGCTGGAACGTAAAGAAAGCCGCGGGGCTCACAGTCGTGAAGATTATCCTAAACGAGATGATGCAAACTGGATTAAACATACCCTGTATTTCGCTGAAGGCGATCGTATGGATTACCGCCCAGTCAACACATCGCCCAAATTTGTTGAGGCATTTGAGCCCAAAGAACGCGTTTATTAATGAGGATACAAAATGGCTGAAACACGAAGTCTGACGCTGTCGGTTTACCGGTATAATCCTGAGGTCGATGACAAGCCTTACATGAAAGATTATGAAATAAGTATTCCGAGCAAAAGCGATCCCATGCTGTTGACCTTGCTTGAGCGGTTAAAATCTGAACAAGATGCAACCCTTGCTTTCCGCCGATCCTGCCGTGAGGGCGTTTGCGGTTCAGATGGCATGAATATAAATGGCACCAATGCCCTGGCATGCATTACCCATGTTTCAAAGCTTAATACAGATAAAATTGTTATCCGTCCGTTGCCTGGTTTTCCCGTCGTGCGGGATCTGGTTGTCGACATGACGCAGTTTTATCAACAATATGAGCGCATTGAACCCTATCTGCAGCATGATGGTACGGTGCCTGCCCGTGAGTTTCTGCAATCCCCGGAAGAGAGGGCGAAGCTTGACGGCCTTTATGAATGCATTTTATGTGCTTGCTGTACAAGTTCATGTCCTTCATATTGGTGGAATCCGGAAAAATTCGTAGGGCCGGCAGGGCTTTTGCAGGCCCGGCGTTTTTTAGCGGACAGCCGTGATACGGCAACCATGCATCGGCTGGGTAAATTACAAGATCCTTTCAGCGTGTTCCGGTGCCGTACTATCATGAATTGTACCAACGTTTGTCCTAAAGGGTTAAACCCGACCAAAGCGATAGCTGAAATTCGCTTGCAAATGCTAAAGCAGGAAACCTAATTTTTTCTGATTTGTCCTGTATGCGCGCGTAAGAAACAGCTTGGGCAGCTACGAAATTTGCCGCAAGCAATGATGAATTTACCTGATTCAGGTATGATTTTTTTGTGGAGAAACCGAATGACCAGCAGTAATCTGCAAAAAGAGTGGGCTAATTCCTATCTCTCAGGTGGCAGTATGGCTTATGTTGATGCCCTGTATGAAGATTATCTCGAAGATCCCGAGTCCGTGTCAGAGGATTGGCGTGAGGTTTTTGCATCGTTGCCGCCTGTGAATGGAAAAAAGGAAGTTTCGCATCGTGAAATACGGGATTATTTTCTAAGTGCGGCCGATAAAAAGGTCAGGCCGACAGTTTCTGTGGAGATCAAACAGGCTGAAGTCACCGATCTCATCAATGCCTACCGTACGTATGGCCATTTAGCGGCAGATCTTGACCCCTTGCAAATGGTTGAGCGCAATCCTGTGGCCGCGCTTGAGCTTTCCTCACACAAATTAACCGATGCCGATTTGGATAAAACCTTTTTTGCAGGCAACTCCTTTCCTAAAAAGGAAATGACTTTATCTGAAATCTGCCAGGCCTTAAAGCAAACATACTGTGGCAGCATTGGCGTTGAATACATGCATATTGCTAACAATGAAGAAACCAAATGGTTGCAGCATGTATTTGAATCAGTCCAGGGAAAACCTCAGTTTCAAGACGAAAAAAAACTGGAAATTCTTAAACAGTTGATAGCGGCGGATGGCTTGGAACGCTATCTGGGCAACCGCTACGTTGGACAGAAACGATTTTCACTGGAGGGAGGCGATTCACTGGTTCCAATGGTGAAAGAAATCATAAACCAGGCAGGCGCAAAAAAAGTCAAGGAAATTGTTATTGGTATGGCTCATCGCGGCCGCTTGAACGTATTGGTTAATGTGCTTGGAAAAGCACCTGATCAACTGTTTCAGGAATTTGAAGGAAACGTCAATTCAGAGAGAACTGGCGATGTAAAATACCACCTGGGGTACTCATCGGATTTATGCACCGATTCAGGCAATATTGTTCATGTGGCTTTGGCATTTAATCCCTCCCATCTTGAAATTATTGATCCTGTGGTACAAGGGTCAGCGCGCTCCCGCCTGCGCCGTCATAATGATTTGGAGCGCAAGGATGCAGTTGTTCCAGTCATTATCCATGGCGATGCTGCATTTGCCGGACAAGGTGTTGTGATGGAAACCTTTAATTTTTCTCAGGCGCGCGGCTATTGCACAGGCGGCACAGTTCATATCGTGGTCAATAACCAAATAGGCTTTACCACCAGCAATCCACTGGACGCGCGTTCAACCCTGTATTGCACGGACGTCGCCAAAATGGTGCAGGCGCCCATTATTCATGTCAATGGCGATGATCCCGAAGCCGTTCTTTTCGCAACCCGTATTGCTTTTGATTTTCGCATGAAATTTAAACGGGACGTAGTCCTTGATCTGGTTTGTTATCGCCGCCATGGCCATAATGAAGCGGATGAACCTTCTGTTACTCAGCCCCTAATGTATAAAAAAATTAAATCCATGCGTCCCTTGCGCGAAACCTATGCCGAAGCGCTTATTTCTGCCGGGTTAACGACTGAGGAACAGGTAGATAAGTGGGTTGAAGCTTACCGTGACAAGCTGGACAAGGGAGAAGCCGTTGTTGAAACTGTCAAGGGAGATTATGAGGGCAAAGTGGCTGTTGACTGGACTCCCTATATCAATGCCAAATGGACTGATAAGGCTGATACGACAGCAGATGAAAAAACCCTTAGGGAGTTGTCGAGGCAATTGCACACGTTGCCAGGTGATTTTACCCCTCATCCTGTTGTTGAAAAACTGCTCAAAGAACGGGAAAAAATGGCGCAAGGTGAAATTCCGATAAATTGGGGATATGCGGAAACCATGGCATATGCCACGCTATTGCATGAAGGATATGCTGTACGCTTATCCGGCCAGGATTCAAGCCGCGGTACATTTGCCCATCGCCATGCCGTCCTGCATGATGCGGAAACCGGTAAAACGATTACTCCTCTGGAAAAAGTGGTTGCCAATCCCCATCGTCCCTTTGTCGTGATTGATTCTGTTCTCTCCGAAGAGGCAGTGCTTGCATTTGAGTACGGTTTTGCCGCCTCCGAACCTAATTCACTGGTCATATGGGAGGCGCAATTTGGCGATTTTGCCAATGGGGCTCAAGTGGTTATTGATCAATTCATCAGCTCCGGCGAACAAAAATGGGGCAGGTTATGCGGGCTTGTGATGTTTTTACCCCATGGTTATGAGGGTCAGGGCCCTGAGCATTCTTCAGCCCGCCTTGAGCGGTTTATGCAGCTTTGCGCCCAGCAAAATATTCAAGTCTGCGTCCCTACCACACCTGCGCAGATATTTCATCTTCTACGCCGGCAAATATTGAGAAAATTCCGTAAGCCGTTGATCGTCATGACTCCTAAAAGTTTACTTCGCCATAAGCTGGCAGTATCACCGCTGGAGTCTTTGACTTCAGGCGGCTTTTATAATGTCATACCCGAGATTGATGATCTTGATCCCGACAAGGTCACAAAAGTGGTGTTGTGCTGCGGAAAAGTTTACTATGATTTACTGCAAAAGCGCCGTGATGAAGCACTAAACCATATTGCCATAGTCCGCATCGAGCAGCTTTATCCTTTTCCCAAGAAGGCATTAACCCAGGAACTGGCAAAATTTCCTCGAGCTAAAACCATCATCTGGTGCCAGGAAGAACCGCAAAACCAGGGTGTTTGGTTTGCATCGCAACATAACATTAAAGATTGCTTACATGAGGATCAATCGCTTTACTATGCTGGCAGAGGGTTTGCTGCGGCGCCTGCGGTTGGCAGTCCAAAGCTCCATAAACAGCAGCAAGAGGACTTGGTTGAAGAAGCGTTATATGATTAGCGTTTCTGTCTAAAGATAAATAACAAATTATAAAAGGTAAAACTATGTCAATTGAAGTGAAAGTACCTGCTTTACCTGAGTCAGTTTCCGATGCAACCATTGCAACCTGGCACAAAAAACCTGGGGATAAAGTCTCACGAGATGAAAATATTGTTGATTTAGAAACCGATAAGGTAGTTTTAGAAGTGCCTGCGCCGGCTGACGGAGTTTTAAAAGAAACCTTTTTCAAAGAGGGCGACACGGTGAATGCCGGCGAAGTCCTTGCTTCTATTGAAAAAGGCGCAGGAGAAGATAAAGCTGCCAAAAAAGAGGAAGTCAAAGAAAAAGAGGAAAAGAAAGCAAGGGATAAAGTTGAAGAAGATGAGCAAGAAAAAGCGGCAAGTCCCGCGGTACGAAGAATGCTTGCTGAGCATGACATCCAGCCTAGCCAAATTAAAGGAAGCGGCAAAGAGGGTCGTATCACCAAGGAAGATGTCATCGCATACATTGAATCTAGGCGGGAACAACCTGCCCAAAGAGCGGCACAAGAATCCGCTCCAGGCGATCGGGAAGAGCGCCGTGTTCCCATGTCAAGATTGCGCGCCAAAATAGCCGAGCGCCTCGTTGAAGCGCAGCATAATGCCGCAATGCTGACTACATTTAATGAAGTCAACCTGAAAGCAGTCATGGATATGCGCTCTCAGTACAAGGATGTTTTTGAAAAAAAACATGGCGTTAAACTTGGATTCATGTCTTTTTTCACGAAAGCCGTTGTGGAATCACTGAAGCGGTTTCCGGCTGTCAATGCATCCATTGACGGGCAAGACATTGTCTATCATGGCTATTATGATATCGGCATTGCCGTCTCTACCGACCGCGGTTTGGTTGTACCCGTCATTCGCAACGCAGATCAAATGAGCATGGCTGAAATCGAACAGCAAATCGCCGATTACGCTTCTCGTGCACGGCTTGGCAAGTTATCCATGGATGAAATGCAAGGCGGTACATTTACCATTACCAATGGCGGCGTGTTCGGTTCATTACTGGCAACCCCAATCATCAATCCGCCGCAAACAGGTATCCTCGGCATGCATAAGATCGAAGAACGGCCAATCGTTGAAAAGGGACAGATTGTAATACGCCCCATGATGTATGTGGCATTGTCGTATGATCATCGGCTTATTGACGGCAAGGAGTCCGTGCAGTTTTTAGTCAGCGTGAAGGAGTTACTGGAAGATCCTTCGCGGTTGTTGCTCAATGTTTAAATTATTCGTTCACAGTATAGACACGCCTAAAAACGTGTCTTGCTTTTTTTAAGGGTATGTATAATGAATTTACATGAATACCAAGCTAAGCAGTTATTTTCCAGCTATGGTCTGCCGGTACCACGGGGTGAAGTTGCCTATAGCGTTGAAGATGTGTTAAAAGCCATTACCCAGTTATCAACGTCGCGCTGGGTAGTCAAAGCGCAAGTCCATGCCGGCGGCCGCGGCAAGGCAGGCGGCGTCAAAGTGGTCAGCAGTAAGGAAGAGCTCGAGTCATATACCAAATCTCTGTTAGGCTCCCGTCTTGTGACCTATCAGACTGATGAAGACGGGCAGCCTGTCCATTCGGTTTTGGTCGAAGAAACATGTGATATTGACAGAGAACTGTATCTCGGAGCTGTAATTGATCGCGCCTCACAAAGGGTGGTTATCATGGCTTCAACAGAAGGGGGAGTTGAAATTGAAAAAGTAGCAGAAGAAACCCCTCAGAAAATTTTCAAGATTACCATAGATCCCCTGGTGGGAGTAATGCCTTATCAATGCCGTGAAATCGGATTTAAGCTCGGGCTTAAAGAAGATCAGATAAAACAATTTACCAATTTGATGAGCGGCCTTGGCAAAATGTTTATTGAGTGTGATTTGAGCCTTCTTGAAATCAACCCTCTTGTGGTGAATAAAGCTGGTGATTTGATTTGTCTCGATGCCAAAATCAACATTGATGACAATGCGTTGTACCGTCAACCCAAACTGAGGGCCATGCGCGATACCTCCCAGGAAAACGAACGGGTAAACCGCGCTCATGATTGGGGGTTAAACTACATTCCTCTAGACGGCGAGATCGGCTGTATGGTTAACGGCGCAGGACTGGCTATGGCGACCATGGATGTGATTAAACTTTACGGCGGTGAACCTGCAAACTTTTTGGACGTGGGCGGCGGCGCTACCAAGGAGCGTGTCAGTGAAGCGTTTAAAATTATTCTGTCTGATGAAAAGGTCAAAGGCATATTGGTGAATATATTTGGCGGCATTGTCCGCTGCGATCTGATTGCAGAAGGCATTTTGGCCGCAGTGCAGGAAGTTCAGGTGAAAGTGCCTGTTGTTGTTCGGTTGGAAGGCAATAACGCCTCGTTAGGAGCAGACATATTGAATCAAAGCGATCTAAATGTCATTGCCGCAAGCAGTTTGCCGGATGCAGCGAAAAAAATCGTCGATGCAATCGCTTAAAAATTATTCCTGGGGTCAATCATGAGTATATTAATAGATAAAAAGACAAAAGTAATATGCCAGGGTTTTACTGGCAAACAGGGAACCTTTCATTCCGAGCAGGCAATCAAATACGGAACCAAAATGGTGGGCGGTGTAACCCCGGGCAAAGGTGGTCAAACACACCTTGATTTACCGGTTTTCAATACGGTTAGAGAGGCAGTCGAAGAAACGGGCGCTGAGGCAAGTGTTATTTATGTGCCTGCGCCTTTTTGCAAAGACTCAATACTTGAGGCGGCAGATGCGGGCATTGAATTGATTGTTTGCATTACGGAAGGAATCCCGGTGCTTGATATGCTGCAGGTGAAGGTATATCTCGAAAATAACAGCAACAGCCGATTGATCGGCCCAAATTGCCCGGGCATTATTACACCCGGTGCTTGCAAAATAGGGATCATGCCAGGCGATATCCACCTGCCGGGTAAGGTAGGTATTGTTTCCCGTTCCGGCACGCTGACTTATGAAGCCGTTAAACAAACTACTGATAAGGGTTTTGGCCAAAGCACTTGCGTTGGGATAGGTGGAGACCCAATTCCTGGAACCAACTTTATTGATGTGCTTGCATTGTTTGAAAAAGACGAACAAACCGAAGCTATTATTCTTGTGGGCGAAATTGGCGGTACTGCCGAGGAAGAAGCTGCTGAATTTATTCAATCTAATGTTAAAAAGCCAGTGGTTGCCTATATTGCTGGGGTGACCGCACCTCCCGGAAAGCGAATGGGGCATGCCGGCGCAATCATTTCAGGCGGCAAGGGCACAGCTGAAGATAAATTCAAAGCGCTCGAGGCAGCCGGAGTCAAAACCGTCAATTCGCCGGCAGAACTTGGTAATGCTGTTGCTGAAGTTACAGGCTGGTAAATCGCTTTATGGGCAAATGGAAGTCAATAGCAGATATCAGGCGGGAATATGGCACCTTGAGTTTGAATGAAGCGGAGGTGCCGGAATCGCCATTTGTATTATTTGAGAAATGGTTTGAAGAGGTGCTTGTATCTGAAAAAAGCGATCCTACCGCAATGGTGCTTGCTACTGTTGATGAAAGGGGATACCCGGATACCCGGGTTTTACTTTTAAAAGGACTTGAAGAAGGTCATTTTGTTTTTTTCACCAATTACCAGAGTACCAAGGCCATCCAGCTTAATCATACCCCTTATGCCGCCATGAATTTTTATTGGCCGCAAATGGCGCGCCAGGTTCGCATCCGCGGGCGGGTTAAACGTGCCAGCAAGGAATTATCTGATGCTTATTTTGCATCCAGGCCCTACACCAGTCAACTAAGTGCTATCACATCTCCGCAAAGCCGAGAAATTAAAGGGCGAGAAGAACTTGAAGAGCGGTTAAATGCGCTGATAGCTCAATATCAGCAACAAAATGTCATGCGCCCAGAATATTGGGGCGGCTATATTCTGATTCCTGATGAGATAGAATTTTGGCAGGGCCGCGATAATCGACTCCATGACAGAATTCATTATTATCTTAAGAACAATCAATGGCATCATAGGCGCTTGGCGCCTTGAAATCGACTGCCCATTAACATCTTTAGGTTATATGGGCGAGGCCTTTTAGGGTAATGCCTGTCTGATGGTTTGTAATGTAGAGTGTTCCTCCAGGGTTTTGTACTTTGATTTCAGCTTGATGCTTTTGAAAACAAAAAACCGCAGCGCAACATGCGCCAGTGCCACAAGATTGCGTTAAACGTTGTACGCCGCGTTCGTAAGTTACAGCAGCTAATGTGCAGCTGTCTTGTTGATAAAAAACGGTTAAATTTATGCCTTTTGGAAAAAGGGCATCATTTTGATTAAGCATTTGGCCTAATTGCCCGACTTCTTCAACACTTAATCGCTCATTCAAAATCAAGTGCGGCTCCATCACATCTGCATAATATAAAAGATGGTCTTGGAATCGCCATGCATAAAACCCGCCTGTTTGTTGAAAAATATCGCTTTGGGCGATGAATTTTTTTTGCGGTATAAAATTAACATGAGGTAAATCGACCCCATAAACAGAATGGCCATAATGCCTGAGCCTATAATTCCTGCCTTGAGCCTTGATGTAGAACTGTAGCTTTGGATATTGCGCGTGCAAATAGGCGGCGCAAGCTCTGGCGCCGTTCCCGCAAAATTCGCCCAAACTTTGATCTACCCCTAAAACAAGCATTTCAATGCTCAAATTGTTATCCATTATGACCGCATTTTTTAAAATGAGCGCGTCATCACATTGCTGGTCAACCAGATGTTGGTGTATCGTTAAAAAATGCGCTTCATCCACTGAGGCAAGGTTTAAACAATCGGCGATGATAAAGGTATTCTTACAGGCTTCGGCTGTATAAAGCTTAATGGACATGAGCGCTCTCCGTGTTTTTTTCCGTTTTCATGAGAACAACATCGCTCTCATTGCTTAATTCATTGTTTATCTTGAATAAACCTGATTGCTGCATCGCTTTGGTGTAAGAACCCTTGGTGGCAATTGCATAATAGAACGGAGGATAAACGGTATAACTCACTTTTGAAGGTTTAAAATCAGTCAATTCAGGGCTGGTTTTTTTTAGATACTCCTCTGCGACAAAGGTGTGGGTTTGGCCTGTTTCTTGATTATGAACGATAGCTTTTTCCCCACGCTTGAACGCATTGATAATAAATTCCACCAACTGACAAAAATCGCTGGACGAAGACTTTAAATGTTTTTCCTGGGACGGATGAAATAGTTTTTGCGCAAGTAAATCCGCCTTTAATTTTCCTTCTAAAAAGACAAATTGTAAGCCGATAGTTTTTAGCTGTTGGATATACGGCGGAGGGTTTCGCTCGCTGAATAAGGCTAAAAACTCCTCCTCAAGTGACTTAATTGCTTCAAGATTGTCGTAACCGCATTCCTTGGTTTTAATGTCCAAAACCAGCAACATTTGCGAAGACAGGGTTAGGTGATTTTTGGGTATGCTGTTAATTTCTTTAAGAATTTGTTTTGATTTTCTCTTATCGCTAAATTGATGTTTTTTTTCAACCGATGCTTCCCAGTTCAAGGAATAAATATCAACGACGGTTCCACTCGGTTGTACAGGATTATCCGGGATAAATTTGAGTTTAACGGAGCAAAGCTCATCAATTGCTTGCTCTTTTTCCGCATTGAATAGCAATTTTACTTTATATGCATTTTTTTTATCAGATTGATTGTGTTTATTCTGGTAAGCACTGACCATAAATGAAAGTTGATGTTTCATGCCATATCTCTCTGTTTCATTATTAATCGACGAGTATTGATTATGAGCCATGGCTTTGTTATAAATAAAATGAATCTTTTTGAATTAATGATGAAAATAAATGAGTTTACTAAGTCCGAGATTAATTGCTTTTCTAGCTGTGGCGCAGTGCAAGACAGTCCATCGTGCTGCCGATAAAATCCATATTACTCAAACGGCGGTCACCCAGCGCATTCGAGCCCTGGAACATTCCCTAAAAACGACGCTGTTTATCCGGACAAGGAAAGGGATGAATTTGACCCCTGAAGGAGAGGTTTTATTAAGATATTGTCAAAATATTCAAAATATAGAAGGAGAGATATTAGCGAAATTGCAGGGATATCATGAAGACATGGAAATTGGATTAACGATTATATCGCCAACAAGCCTGATGCGATCCCGCATCATCCCAAAGATGATTCCCATTATGCAAAAATATCCCAATCTTCTCATGAATTTTAAACTTTTAGACGAGGAAAAGCGTCATTTGCAACTCAAATCGGGCCAGTGCGATTTTGCGATCCTCAATAAAGAGCAGCTTACCCAGGAAATGAGTTACAAGCAGCTCAAGCCTGAGGAATACGTATTGGTATGCAGCGCTCTATGGCAGGATAGAACACTTGAAGATATTCTGCAAAAAGAACGTATTGTTGACTTTAATCCTGAAGACAGAATGACTTATGAGTATCTCCGTTTCTATAACCTGGATCATCCGAATAGAAGCCGATATTACGCAAACAATACCAGTAATATGACGCAGCTCATTTGTGCGGGAATTGGTTACAGCGTGTTATCAAAAGAATTTGCTCTTCCCTATTTGTTAAGCCAGCAACTTCATGTGTTAAATGAAGGCAAGCCATTAAATATTAACCATTATCTTGCCTGGTTTGAACGTCCAGAACCCCCGAAGTATTTTGCAGAGGTTATTGATTTTATTGAGTAAATTATATGATTAACCGATTTGTTTCTGTTTAAAAGCAGGTTTTGAATCAATTTGTTTCAGCATAAATAGGTTAAAAACTCTTTTCTTCATTTTTTATTGTCAAGAAATCGTAAAAAAATGACCTCAGCCAATTTCTTGACATTAACCAGGCATAGAATGAACTTAAGGAAAAATTAGTGATCTGACGACAACTAATAGTATTTAAACTGTAAACAAGGGGTATCATCATGAACGATATCGATAAAATTTTACCTCATATTAAACTGCGCTTTAATATCGAACATCCCACATTTGAGGAATGCTATGCTCATGGCTACGAATGCGCAAAAGCTGAAATTGGCGAGGAAGCAAATCCATTTCCTGTGAATACGCCTGAAAGTGAGCAATGGCTTGAAGGATGGTGGGCTGGTTTTTATGGAGAAATGCCATTGTATGAACTGCCGGAACTATTGGGCGCCGCCCGGATTGAACCGCAGGTCGCAGCAAACGATCAGGATTTTTCGAGCCAAAAAACCAGTTTTTTTAAAAGAGTTTTGGAAATAACCGGTGTGATCGCTGTTTCAACGGTATTGGGATACCAGGTCATTGATTTGGTAGCCTAAGCTTGTCCCGCGCCGGTATAATTATCGGCGCGGCATGCGCTAATTCTTATTGAAAATCTTAAGGACAATGCTTCTCATTCTGGCTAATTCCTGGGGATTAAATTCCTTATAGAGTGGGCTGCCTATATTTAAACTGACGGTAATATTCTCGCCAATTCCCTTAAGAAGGTTGACGCCAGTTAACTTAAGCAACTGGATTTGATCTTTAATTTCCACCGCCCAGGCATTTAAATAATCCATGGCGGTAAATACTGGAAGAAAGATTTTGTCTTCCTCCGTTAAATACAAGACATGCGGATCGTTAGCAGGGGAGTGTTTTTCTACCGGAATGATAAAATTTGATTTTATAAACTCGAGGTAGGCCTTATTGGCTTCTTTACTGTTTCCCTTTGCCTGAAAGGCTTCGTGTATAGCTTTTTCTAATTCATTCATTGGTAAACCATTCTTAAGTCATATTTTATTTTAATCTATTTTGCCAAAAATTGAGTTGATGCCAGTTTATCAGCGCGCCCCATGATTTTATCAAATTTCGCCCCTCAGGATAAGTAAAGAGGATGAGTAAAGAGTTGCACTTATCAGCGACAACAGTATAATGTGGGGGATGTATATTTTGTTTATTTGTTGAGCAAATAGCTTGCCGAATAAATGCAGCCTTAATAAATATGTTTTAAATTAGAAGAAGTGACTATATGAATACAGCTGCGCTCTCTCAGTCTGAACGATTCGATTGCAAAAACCAGCTTGCCTATGCTTGGTTAATTTGGGGTCTTGCCGCCGGTTTTTATTTCTCGGACTACATGGCCCGTGTAGCGCCAAGCGTCATGCATCGATATCTTCAAATCGATTTTGGCATTAATGAAGCAGGCTTTGGAATTCTAACCGCTTCTTTTTATATTCCGTATATCTTGATGCAAATTCCAGTAGGCCTCGCTGCTGACCGAATCAGCATTCGTTGGCTTTTAACCATTATGTCGCTCGTCACCGCATTTGGGTGTTGTGTATTTGGTTTGGCTGATGGACTAATGATGGCGTCTGTTGGCAGAATGTTTATTGGGTTTAGCGCCGCATTTGCTTTTGTTTGCGCTTTAAGACTGGCTACTTCCTGGTTTCCGCCGGTAATGCTTGGCCTGCTTGCAGGATTGACCCAGGCTTTAGGCATGCTTGGAGCCGCAGCAGGGGAGGCGCCGGTATCCTTACTGGTCAGCTGGGTTGGCTGGCGGCACAGCATGCTGATCATAGCCTTTTTGTTCATTGTACTGGCAGCTTTACTTTATCAGTTTATTCAGGACAGGCCCGGCAGGAAATATAAATCGGGCAAAGCCGCTTCACACGAGGTCAGCCTCAGCATCCTTGAAAGCCTACGCATTATATTAACTAACCGGCAAACCTGGATAAATGCCCTGTATGCCGGATTCCTGTTTGGGCCAACAGCAGTGATCGGTGAGGCGATTGGACCTGCGTATCTGCAATATGGGCGCGGTTTAACCGACCACTCTGCAGCCTTTGCTACAGGACTTATCTTTATTGGTTGGGGGCTTGGAGGCCCATTGACAGGATGGATCTCGGATAAAATCGGGCGGCGTAAGCCAGTCATGATCTTGTCTGCTCTATGCGGGATCATTTTAACCTCAATCTTTGTATTTTATCCGGAAATGAATCAATATTCCGCATACCTTCTATTTTTTGTTTTTGGATTAACCAACACCGGTGTTGCTATTGCTTATGCTGTATCGACTGAGCTACATGACAGAAATGTAGTTGGCACATCCATTGCCTTTACGAATATGACCTCTATATTTGTTGGCGCACTGATGCAGCCGCTGGTTGGTCGATTGGTTGATATGGTAGCTGGTGCGCGGGCTTATGATGTTGAAATGTTAAAGTTAGCTGATTTTCAATTTGGTTTACAAATTTTACCGCTCTGTTCATTGGTAGCGTTGATCCTGGCGTTAGCAGTGAAAGAAACTTATTGTCGCCCGGTTAAACATTGATTTAAGCGCTTGCCTTTGGATTATTTAATCCGGAATAGGCAGCCAACCGGCCTAAAACAGCGTTAATGCAAGGCGAAAACCCGCCCCATGCATGAGCATTTACGCTGTTTTAGCCTCGATATTCCGCTGTTTCGATTAATTAAACAAAGAAACTCTCTTTTTTTTATTGTTTTCTTCTTCCTCGCCTTAAAGCCTGGCATATCGGCTCATTTTTTATTCAAATATATCCTTGTCGACAGGCATCAATTAACATGCTTTAATAGTCGTTGTTTCTTTTCATTTTTTTGCAGCTCGGCGTTTTCTCTGGCAAAAATCTTGATGGCTATCCTTGCCGGAGGAGCATGACATAAACGGAGATAATAATGAAAAAAATTATAGGATTAGTGATTATCCTGGCTGTCCTCATCGTGGGCAGTTATTATGTAACAGGATTAATCACAGAACGAACCCTGAAGAAAGATATCAATATCATTAACCAGAGTAATGGTTTATTCGTTGATATTCAACAATATGATCGCGGCTGGTTCACGTCTACTGCTCAGCTTAAATGGCAAATGCATATACCAGAGCGTGTGGTCAAGACAGATAATGGCCAGACTAAAACGGTGCCTGCGCAAGATTACACCCTGGACATGCCGCTTAAAATTTATCATGGCCCGGTTATGATTGCGGATACAGTTCGGTTCGGCCTGGGCTATGCCTATACTAAATTGACTCTTCCTGAAACTTACTATGAGCAATTCGGCCAGTATTTCACAGCTGAATCTACCAAACCCGAACTCAAGATCAGCGTGCTGGTCAATTATTTTAACAAAAGTCATTTTCGGGTGAATGTATTGCCTTTTAAACTCATCACAAAAGAAGATAACGCACAATTTGAATGGCTGGGAATGATTAGTGATGTGGCTATTTCAAGTAATCTGAAGAATGTTGATGGTGAGTTTACCATTGAAGGACTCATTTTTCATAAGGACGATACAACAGCCCGCCTGGGTCAGGTCAGCAGCGATTATGAAATGAGCCAAACTAAATCAGGGCTGTATATTGGCGAAGCCAGCTTGAATTTCCCTTCTTTTGAGATCGCCGAGAAAGAAAATATTATTTTTGATCTCAAAAAGCTTTATCTCCATACGAGTAGTGATATTGAGGACGGTTTATTTAGCTCTTACTTCAAGGCTTCCTTGGATAAAATCGTTGCAAATGGAAAAACATATGGGCCTGGGCGTTTGGAGATGTCCATAAAAAATCTTGACGCAGAGGTGATGGCAAAAATCAATGAGCAAGTTAACAAGCTGCAGGACGGTTCTGATCAGGAGCGTCAGCAAGCTTTATTGGCTTTAGCCCCCGATCTGCCTAAATTGTTTGCTAAGGGCGCTGAATTTTCAATTTCTGAATTAAGCTTTACCATGCCTGAGGGCGTGCTCAAGGGAAATTTATTGTTTTCATTGCCTAAAGGGGAATCAGACAATCCTTTCCAACTCATTCAGAAAGTAGAAGGTGATGGAAAACTGAGAATTCCCGCCGAAGTACTTAGGCAAGTTCTTGTAAAATCAGCAAAAGAAAAGTTGATGCAACAGCCTGACCTGCCTGGTACAGAATCTGCTGGAGATGCCAAAAAGGAACAAATAGCTGAAGGCGATGTTGTCGCAGAGGAATCAGCTGACAAGCAAGTTACAGTTGCTGAAATTGAACAAAAAGCCAAGCAGCAGACTGATCAAAAATTGGAAAATCTTGTGCAATCAGGTGTTTTGCAGAAGAAAGAGGATGCTTATATCATTGAAATGAAGCTTGCCAATGGCCAGTTACTGATAAACGGTAAGCCATTTAATATGGACATGTTTAAATTTTAATGCTGAAGGTGGGGCAACCCACCTTGATTTTTCAAGATTTTTATACTCACTATCCTTGTCGAGTTTTGCTCAATTCGTTAAAATACTGTTTTTAAAAGAAGGAGTAAATAATAATGACAACAATCAGCAATGAAGCTGGAGAAGCTACTGGGTCATTGGCCGAAAGTGTAACCCAGTGCGTGCAGAAATATTTTTCAGAGCTAAAAGACACTGATCCTGTTGATCTTTACCAATTTGTTCTTGAAGAAGTAGAAACCCCTCTTTTCCGCGCTGTGATGGAACACTGCAAATATAATCAATCACGCGCTGCCCTCATGCTTGGAATCAGCCGCGGTACCCTTAGAACCAAATTACGCCGCTACTTTGACGATAAATATGTCGGCACACGCGAATAAACCGAATCAATTCAGTTATTGATGATCAGTTTGCTGAATGCCATGCGTTTAGCGATTCTTATGATCATCAATTCAAACGTTGAGCCAAGGCTTAACAAGGGTTGAGCTTATCCCGGCCAAGGAGGGAAGCCAGGGTCATTTTTCCTCAAAATCCCCAAGGTATTGGAGATCAGCATAATGCATTATACGCCGTAATGCGGGTTTGCATTTAACAAATGTTGCCAAGCCTAATCATTTGAGGATATTTTGCTGTAGGCGACGCAGCAGATCCGCTGCAACAGGGATTGAAAGGAGTTAATCAGCAAACATAGAGCTGATTGATTCTTCTTCATTAACGCGCTTAATAGCCTGAGCTATCATATTAGCGAGGCTTACGACCCTTATTTTATTGCATTTTCTGGCTTTTTCAGATAAAGGTATCGTATCGGTCACAACGACCTCATCCAGGTATGAGTTGGTGATATTTTCTACTGCAGGCCCTGAAAGAACCGGATGAGTGATATAAGCGCTTACGCTCTCTGCACCAATTTTCTTGAGCTCGTGAGCAGCGGAACATAAAGTTCCTGCTGTGTCTACTATGTCGTCTACAATCAGGCAGTGCCTGCCTTTTGGCTCGCCAATAATATGCATGACTTCTGATTTATTAGGACCGCTTCGGCGCTTATCAATGATGGTTAGCTCCGCATCGTTCAATCTTTTTGCCATCGCTCGGGCGCGAACGACTCCACCTACATCAGGTGAAACCACCATTAGATTGTTCAAGTTTTTTTGTTTTATGTCTTCCAGTAATATTGGGGTAGAGTAAACATTGTCTACAGGCATACAAAAAAAGCCTTGTATTTGATCGGCATGCAAGTCAACAGTAAGTACACGGCTAATTCCAACTGATGTCATCATATCTGCTACAACTTTTGCAGTGATAGGGACTCTTGCGGAACGAACTCTTCTATCCTGTCTTGCATATCCAAAATAGGGAACAACCGCTGTAATTCTTCCTGCAGAAGAGCGCCTTAGCGCATCAGCCATAACCAGCAATTCCATGAGGTTATCATTCGCTGGGGCACAAGTAGATTGAATAATAAAAACATCGCGTCCACGCACATTTTCGAGAATTTCAACCATCGTTTCGCCATCGCTAAATGTGCCGACATTGGCTTTTCCAATTGGTAGCTTTAAGTAAGATGAAATTTTAGATGCCAGTTCTGGATTTGCATTTCCAGTAAAAATCATCATCGTCGACATGCGTGAACCCTTTGATTTAACAGGATATCGGTAAACTGCCAAGCGTTATGCAATATAGACTGTTTCAATCCACCATCGTTAGGGTCATATCAATTTTCCAGCTTGGATTCTTGAACTTATTCCTACCTATGACGGCAAATAAAGTATACATTACATCAGAAATTTATTATGTGTTACCAGCTTATTCTGCAGTGTAATATATCCAGATAGAGTCTATTTAAACACATGGCAGAAGACAGCCAGAAAGATATTGTTATTATTTTAGCGATCCGGCGAACGCATCCTTCCCGGGGATCTTCTGCCGTCTGTTTACTTGAATTAACAAGAAATTGGCTGGGGTGCTAGGATTCGAACCTAGGTATGCAGGGATCAAAACCCTGTGCCTTACCGCTTGGCGACACCCCAAAAATCGATGTATCATCCTTAAAAAAACGCTGCTGCTCTCGCTGCGAACAGGTGGGTATTTTGCAGCGATTTAAGCAGCTTGTCAATGTGAGCTATAAAAAAAATTGCTACACGGACCATTGTTTAATAACAAACTTGATGGTTACACCATTGCCATGTAATTCCATCTTGCTTGGCAGATCAATATTATTAACAGAAGTATAGCGCGTGTAATTTATTGTATAGCCAGATTGTTTAAGATACGTTAAATGATTGTATTGATCATATTTGGCGGATTGAATTGCGCCGGGTGCAGGGATGCCTCTGACCCAATAATACAAATTGTTTACAGGCAGGCGGATTCCTGTCTCTTGTTGCAATAATTCATCGGCATTTTTGGAGGTGACGGTTTTGGGGCCATCTTTATAAGTCACGACTCCGTTATGTTTCTCAATAATTACGGTACCCCCGCCTAATGGCCCAAAAAGCCGGATTTGGTAGTTATTCATGCCTTGTTGGCGCCAATTGACGGAGGCAGTCCAGGATTTTTTTTGATTTTTAGCGGCCATGGCGCCGGTGACAACCCAGGAAGATACGGTGGCTGTTTGCTTCTCCCTTTTCTCTACTGGCATGGTGATGTTTTCAGGTGCTTGAGAGGCGGGTTGCGGCGGTGCGCAGGCAGTGAGAAAACAAAGGCCGACAAGACAAGTTTTTTTAATTGCATTCATTTGCATGGTTATAGCTCCCTCATATAACTTTTGTTGAATTAGTGAATGTTTGTCCTCATTGAACTGTCCAGTTGTAAGTGATAAGCAAAATTAAAGCTTAGTCACAGCATGTTCGCTTCAACAATCCATTGAGGAAAATAAAGAACAGAATCATGAGTATAACTCATTTTCAATTTGCGCTGGCAATGGTTTTTCGTAAAACAATACGCTAGACTGGGGCAATATGCAATCATGAAAATTCCGCAACCTATGAAACATAAAGCAATTTATCCAGGGACATTTGATCCTGTCACCAATGGGCATATTGATATCATCTCCAGGGCGTCAAAACTTTTTCCAGAACTTATTGTGGCAGTTGCCAGTAATAATGCCAAGCGTCCGTTTTTTTCGCTATCTACCCGTATTGAGCTGGTTCAAAAATCGGTGCGGGAACTTTCCAACGTGACCGTTATCGGGTTTGATACCCTATTGATTCATTTTGCCGAGCAACAGAACGCCGGCGTTATTTTACGCGGCTTACGTGCTGTTTCTGATTTTGAATATGAATTCCAGTTAGCTGGCATGAATCGCAAACTCTCAAAGCATATTGAAACCATGTTTTTAACCCCATCAGAAAATTATATGTTCCTATCTTCCACTCTGGTGCGTGAAATTGCGGGGCTTGGCGGGGATGTTTCTGAATTTGTTCCAGAATATGTCGTTCACGCCCTGAAGGAAATAAAAGAGTCTCCCTGATGAATCTTGGCTTTTTAAGTCAGGTTTTTCTTCTATTGGCGAATCTGATGGCTTTTATTTCAGCCTATGCAGGTTCGCCGCCAGGTTATGCCGTAGCATCCGCCCATCCCCTGGCAACTAATGCAGGCCTTGCCATATTGGCTGAGGGCGGCAATGCTTTTGATGCAGCAGTTACAGTCAGTGCTGTTTTGGCCGTGGTGGCTCCTTACCATTCAGGACTTGGTGGCGGTGGTTTTTGGCTGCTATTTGACGCAACATCTGGAAAGCACATTTTCATCGATGGTCGCGAAGTTGCTCCTCTTAGGGCTACGAAAAACATGTTTTTGGGCAGTGACGGCAAACCGGTTCCCGGATTGTCATTGCATGGGGGATTATCTGCCGCTATCCCTGGAGAACCTGCGGCACTGGTTTGGATTGCTAAACATTATGGACGGCTGCCTTTAGCCAAAACGCTTGCTCCGGCAATCAAATTGGCTGAACAGGGTTTTCCGGTTGACCATCAATTCATCCATTTTACCATGATGGGGGACAGGATAAATAAAATGCGCCAATACCCGGCAACCGCTGCAGTTTATTTAAAAAATGGCAGGCCTTATCAGCTCGGTGAATATTTAAAGCAGCCTGATCTTGCCCATACTTTGAAAGTATTGGCTGAAAAGGGGCATGATGGCTTTTACCGCGGATCAATCGCAAAGCAGCTGGTAGAGGGGGTTAACAAAGCAGGGGGAATATGGACGTTAAATGATCTGGACCGTTATCAGATCCGTATGCGAGAACCGCTCGTGGGTCGTTACCGCAATATGCGCATTATTACTGCCCCCTTGCCTTCAGCAGGCGGCATATCCCTGCTTTTAATGCTCAATATTCTTGCTGATTTGCCCCTGCAGAATAGATCTAAGCCGCAATGGGTTCATTATCTGGTTGAGGCCATGCGCCTGGCCTATTGGCAAAGGGCAGAGTATTTGGGAGACCCGGATTTTGTGGAAGTTCCGATAACCAAGCTGCTCTCAAAGGAAAATGTCGACTATTTAAGGGGCTTGATAAAACCTGGGCGAGCCACCCCAAGCCATCTTCTGCCCGTAAAAAAGACTGAAGATAATGAACAACAGAATACAACTCATTTTTCGATTATTGATACTGAAGGAAATCGTGTTGCCGCAACACTGACTGTGAACTATATTTTTGGTTCCAGTGTGGTCGCTGAAGGAACTGGGGTATTATTAAATGATGAAATGGATGATTTTTCCAGCAAGCCAGGCGTGATGAATGTCTTTGGGTTAACTGGCAGTGAAAAAAACGCCATTGCGCCAGGAAAAAGGCCGCTCTCCAGCATGACCCCGACTTTTCTTGAATTGCCAGGAAGAACAGCCATCCTCGGTACGCCGGGCGGCAGCCGGATCCCAAGCATGCTCTTGCTTGGCGCCCTGAAATTTTATGACTCATATGGCGCAATCACCATAGTCTCTGCAATGCGGTTTCATCATCAGTATTTACCCGACTCGCTTGTGTTTGAACCGGATACCTTTTCCGAACCTTTACAAAAGAAACTGCAGGAGATGGGTTATCGTTTGTTTGCCTTGTCCCAGTATTATGGGGATATGCAGGCCATTACCTGGGATCAAAGGCAGAATTTGCTAACAGCAGCCTCAGATCCGAGAAATATAGGGCTCGCTGCAGTAATCAGTCAAAAAAATAAAGCAGCTTATGGGTACGAGTATTGATGCAAGCCTTAGTTGATGAACTGATTGACATGGATTCTGCCAGGGTATCTGATTATCGCCCTGAGCCTTTAAGCAACTCTTCCATTGCTTGATGCACTTTGTCTATCAGAGCTTCTTTATCTTCCAGGCTGTATTCTGATGCATCAATCGGTTGGCCAATACGAATTTCTGCTTTTTGGCTTATGTTAAATTGATAGGTTTTTGCCGGCAAAATATCATAGGCGCCAAGAATGCCGATCGGAATAATCGTGGCTTTGGCTTGAATGGCAGTGATAAACGCACCTTTTTTAAAGGACGCCAGTTTTCCGGTTTTGGAACGCGTGCCTTCCGGCGCAATCCACATCACAATGCCGCTATCCAAGAGTTTTTGCACATATTTTAGATCTTCGATGGCTTGCCGTCTGTTATGGCGGTCAATAAATGGAAATTCAGCCACTTTCATGGCCTTGCCCATAACCGGGATTTTTGACAATTCCTTTTTGGCAAGCATGCGAATGGAGTGGTTGGGAAATGCTTTTATACTGAGCGGGATATCATACAAGCTTGTGTGATTGCACATGATAATGGTTGGTTCACGTTTTTTTGGTTCAACATGATGCGGATTAATGATTTGATAATCTACTTTGACCTGTTCAAGTATGTTGTCAACCCAACGATGCATTTCCTTATCGACCCACTCTCGATTAATTTTGCCAAAAAAAGAGCGGATGATGGCGCGGCTGCAGGTAACAACGGTATAAAAAACAGATAAAATGATGATTCGTGTAGTCTGAAATACGCTCGCTTTCATAAAATTGCCTGTTTCCAACGAAGAATTGCGGATCATACTGTATGGCCTTTTGTTTGCCCACAGTAATAAGATGAATTTTTTTTGGTTTTTCCAATGGGCCTTTCTATCACGCGTCGCTAATATGGCCTGCTTGATTTTGACATTGAGGACAAAAAGCCGATTTTCGACCGGCAATAATAGTCGACTCAATTGTTGCTTCACAACGAACACAGGCTAAACCCTGGCGACCGTAGATTTGTAATGACAGTGAAAAGTAACCTGGCTTGCCGTCTGAGGCATAAAAGTCACGCAAGGTTGTGCCGCCCTGTTCTATAGCCTGTTGCAAAACTGATTTAATCTGCTGGGCAAGACGAATATATTGTTTGTGCGGGATGGCTCCGGCAGGCATTGTTGGATGGATGTTCGCTAAAAACAAACTTTCAGAAGCGTAAATATTGCCCACTCCGACTACGACACGGTTGTCCATGATAAATGATTTAACAGGTTGCTGTTTATTCCGCGATTTTAAAAATAAATAATCGCCAGTAAATTCATCTGATAAGGGTTCAAGTCCAAGATGGGATAACAGGGGATGCTCTCCTGCAGGATTAGGAGCGTAAAGCCACAAGCCAAAACGGCGGGGATCATGATACCTCAGGATATAGCCACTGGTTAAAATTAAGTCTATATGATCGTGCTTTTTGATTGGACTTTCCCTGTCCACGATGCGCAAATGGCCTGACATGCCAAGATGAATCAATAGCGCACCAGGCGGTAATTCCAAAATCAGGTACTTGCCTCTGCGTGCGATGCCAACAATCTGCTGACCTCTGCACCGCGTTCTTATCCCGTCATCGACCGGGAGGCGAAGTTTACTTTGCCGAACAATGATGTCTGCAATGGTTTGTTTCAGTAAAAATGAGCTGATACCACGCTTTGTGGTTTCTACTTCTGGCAATTCCGGCATGGCAAATTCTGGCAGCTAGTCTTGATCTTTTTTTTCATGCTCAATGACGCGTCCTTTTTTCTGATTTTCAGAAGGGCCTGGAAAAAAATAATTTTTTATGAAATAAACGAGCCAGATAACGCCGCCAATGAGAACTCCCCATACCAGGACGTAAGAAAACATGATTAAAAGGCCTATTGCCAGGGCAATCCCAATGCCTAAAACAATAAAAGGAATCAATTGTTCCAATAGTTGCTGGAATTTATTATTCATATCTGCACTCTAAAAAGAATAAAAAACAATATAAAATTATCATGCACAATTAAGGATGTTGCAATGACTGGGCCCAATTATGGGCAAAATATGGTATTATAAGTATAATGTGGTCGATATTTGTTTTAAAATATCAATATCGGCATTTGTTCAATGCTATTGATGATTTGGCATTTTTGTTTGTTAGTTAGGAGTTCCTATGATTTTTGGTGTTCTAAACCTCTCATTTTGGGGTTATGTGTTGGCAACGGTTATCCTGACACAAATCACCATCGCTTCTGTGACGATTTATTTGCACCGTTACCAAACCCACCGCGCTTTGACGTTGCATCCGTTAGTAAGCCATGTGTTTCGTTTCTGGTTATGGTTGACCACGGGCATGGTCACTGGAGAATGGGTAGCCATCCATCGTAAGCATCATGCGACCACCGATGTGGAAGGAGACCCTCATAGCCCTAAGGTGTTGGGTTTAAAAAAAGTATTTTGGGAAGGCGCTGAATTGTACAGGCAGGCTGCCAAAGACAAGGAAATGATTAAGAAATATTCTCAAGGTACGCCTGACGACTGGATTGAGCGCAATATCTATTCCCGCCATTCAGGCAAAGGGATTGTACTCATGTTATTGATCAATCTGATTTTATTTGGCATCCCAGGGGTCACCATATGGGCCATACAAATGATGTGGATTCCGGTTTGGGCTGCAGGAGTTGTGAATGGCATTGGTCACCACTGGGGTTACCGGAACTTTGAATGCCATGATACGTCCACCAATATTTTCCCCTGGGGATTTTGGATTGGCGGTGAAGAATTGCACAACAACCACCATACATTTGCCTCATCAGCCAAATTTTCTGTGAAATGGTGGGAATTTGATTTAGGCTGGTTTTATATCTGCTGCCTTTCCTTCCTGGGTTTGGCAAAAGTAAAAAAAATACCGCCGAAGCTTGCCAGGGCGGAAGGCAAATTGCATGTAGATTTAGATACGGTGAAAGCAGTGATTGCAAACCGCTTTCAGGTTATGGCGTATTATTACAAACAGGTTGTGCGGCCGATCCTTCGGCATGAAAAGCGCAATGGCGTTGAAAGCAAGTGCGATAAACGTTTGTTCCAGCGGGCCGGGCGCCTGTTGCGCAGGCAGGAATCCTTGTTGTCGCCAAAGGCACAGACTCGACTGCAGGCTTTGCTAAAACGGTATGATAATTTGCGAACTGTTTATCATTACCGCCAGTCCTTGCAAAATATCTGGTTAAAAACCGCTGCGTCACAAAAGGAATTGATTGAATCGCTGCAACATTGGTGTAAACAGGCAGAAGAATCCGGGCTTGAAGTTCTGCATCGCTTTGCCCAGCAAATTAAGGCTTTTGTACCGAAGACTGCAGCAGAATAATGAGACAGGCGCCAGAGCCCCCAAGCCAGGGCTTTAGCGCTTTAAGTATCTTTTTTAGCCAAATTTGACAAAACCTCTTTTTTATCCTGTAGTATATTGCCAACAAAAAATAAACACGGAGGTTGTTATGCAACGCAAGGTAGCGGTAGTCACAGGCGGGACAGGCGGTATTGGTTCTGCGATTAGCCAACGTTTGGCGGAAGAATATCAGGTTGTTGCCTGCTATTTCAAAAATGGCAACCATGAATCAGCCAGGCAGTGGCAGGAAACACAAAAACGGGCTGGTTTTGACATTGATATTGTCTATGCTGATATTGCCAAATATGCTGACTGCGAGAAGCTGGTATCCCTCGTGCTGGAGCGTTATAACCGGATTGATGTTTTGGTCAATAATGCAGGAATTACCATTGACACCACGTTAAAAAAAATGTCGCCCGGGCAATGGCAGGATGTCATTGATGCAAATTTAAACAGTGTCTTCAATATGACTCGCAATGTGCTGCCTGCCATGCTTGAGCGTGAATTTGGGCGTATCATCAGTATCTCGTCGATTAATGGCCGGAAGGGGCAATTTGGCCAATGCAACTATGCCGCAACCAAAGCTGCTTTATTTGGGTTTACCAAAAGTTTGGCGCAGGAAGTTGCAAGCAAGGGCATTACCGTGAATACCATCTCTCCGGGTTATATTGCAACGCCTATGCTGTCATCACTCAGAGAGGAAATTCTAAACAGTATTATTGCCAGTATTCCTGTCGGGCGATTGGGTAAACCGGAAGAGATTGCTCATGCCGTGGCCTTTTTAGCCTCTCCTGATGCAGCTTTTATTACTGGCGCCAATTTGGATGTGAATGGCGGCCAATACATGTAATGAAGATAAATACCGGGTCGGCGCTTTTTTGCCAAAGCCCGGAATATCTTACAAAGCTCCCGGCCAAATACAATTTTTAAACAATGAGGATAATGCATCATGTCTAATCAAGTTGTACTCATCACCGGGGGCATTGGAGATATAGGCACTGCGATTGCAAAAGAACTCAATAAAGATTATGCCCATGTAGTTGCCTTGGATGTCGCCAGCGAAAAGGAAGGCCAGCAATGGGTAAAAAAGCTTGAAATCGAAGGGTATAAGCATTGTGCCTACCGCAAAATGGATGTTACCGATTTTAAAGAATGCAAAAGGGTGATAACCAATATCCTGGCAGATTTCGGGCGAATTGATGCGTTAATCAATAATGCAGGCATTACCATGGACGCGGTATTTCATAAAATGACAGAAGAGCAGTGGGATAAGGTATTGCGGGTGAATCTGGACGGTATGTTCAACGTAACAAGACAGGTTGTCGAGCATATGCGGGCAGAAGAACGGGGAAGGATTGTCAATATATCTTCAGTCAATGCGCTCAAGGGACAATATTCCCAGGCAAATTATGCAGCATCCAAGTCAGGAATATACGGCTTTACCAAAAGCCTTGCCCAGGAGCTCATGGCAAAAAATGTGACGGTTAACAGCATATCGCCTGGTTATGTGGATACTCATCTTATGGAGGGGATCAGGCCTGATATTTTAGAAAGCATCATTGCCCAGATACCGGCAAAGCGCCTTGCCAAACCAGAAGAGGTTGCCTGGGCAGTTGCCTTTTTGCTTCATGAGCGAAGCCAGTATATTACAGGAGCCAACTTATGTATTAATGGCGGTTTGTACATGTATTAAAATGCATTTTTCTTTTAACACTTGACTAATTTCCCATTGCCACAAACAATATCCGCAAATTAAAAAAAGAGAATAACCATGCATATTACCCATATTCGCGGACGGGAGATCCTTGATTCTCGTGGTAATCCAACTGTTGAGGCAGAAGTTTTGCTAGATAATGGCATTATCGGGCGGGCAAGTGTCCCATCAGGCGCTTCCACTGGAACCCGCGAAGCCTGTGAGTTGCGTGATGGGGATTCTAAACGGTATGAGGGCAAGGGGGTATTGAAAGCAGTTGCCCATATCAATCAGGATATCCATCAGGCTTTATTGCATTCTCCGGTAGAAGATCAGGCAAAAATCGACAATATCTTATGTGAGCTCGACGGTACGAAGAATAAATCCAGGCTCGGCGCTAATGCGATTCTTGCGGTGTCTCTCGCTTGTGCGAGGGCAAGGGCAAAAGTGCTGAATATGCCTTTGTATCTATCCTTGCGGCAAAATAAGACCATGCAGATGCCGGTTCCCATGATGAATGTTTTGAATGGTGGCGCGCATGCTGATAATAATGTCGATATTCAAGAATTTATGATAATGCCTGTTGGCGCCCGGGACTTCCCGCATGCCATACAAATGGGCGCTGAAATCTTTCATCAATTAAAAGCTGTGATTAAGAGAAATGGATTAAGCACGGCAGTTGGGGATGAGGGCGGATTTGCGCCAAACCTTGAGTCAAATCAGCAGGCATTGGATATGCTCATGGAAGCAGTTATTGCTGCTGGCTATGAAGCAGGCAAGGATGTAGTGTTTGCGCTTGATGTGGCTGCATCCGAACTGTTCGGCAATGGGAAATACCATTTGGCTTCCGAGAACAGAACTTTGTCCAGTAATGAGCTGATTCAATATTATAAAAATCTTGTTGGACAATATCCCATCGCCAGCATTGAAGACGGTTTGGATGAAAGTGATTGGGATGGCTGGCAGGCATTAACTCAAGAATTGGGCCATACGATACAGTTGGTCGGCGACGATCTTTTTGTGACCAATCCTGAAATTTTAGAAAAAGGTATTCAAACCGGTACTGCTAATGCTGTTTTAATCAAGCTCAATCAAATTGGAACGCTGACTGAAACCCAGCAAACCATAAAGCTTGCTCATGACAACGGCTATCGCTCTGTGGTATCCCACCGTTCGGGAGAAACTGAAGATGTGTTCATCGCTGATTTGGCAGTAGGGAGCGGAAGCGGGCAGATTAAAACTGGCTCTCTCTGCCGGACAGACCGGGTTGCCAAATATAACCGCTTATTGCGCATTCATGAAGAATGCTCGCTGTCCTACCCCGGTACAAATGTTTTTCAAGGGAGTTGAAAAGCTTTTAAGCCACACGATTGGCACGGCAAAACCAATGGGATTATTACCTGAAAAGTTATTAACACGTATTGATGTTGTTACCAAGGTTCAAGAAAAAACATCAATTTCAAAGTACGCTGTAATACCTGTAAAGAACCTTGGGTGCTTTCCATTTCAGCCCAGCATAATAACCTTAAAGTCGCTCCGGATTTGAACCTGAAATTATTTGCTCGGCAAGATTGGCGACACAAGAACGCTCTTTAGCTGGGCATGGATTTAATCTTAAAAAGATCCTGAACGGCATCAAAAGTGATCTTGTGACATTTTTATTTTGCTACGACAATCTTTTGTTCATTTATTGCACAATATTTCAGGGTCGGGTATAATATATATAATATACATCATTAAGAGATTAACATGCCTGAGAATATCGGCAATGGAATTGTTGCGCTAGATGCCAAACAAAGGAACAAGAGGGTGCCTGATGTGGCAACATTGGACAGTGAGCATTCCCACAAATCGGAAACCTATGGATCTTTGATTAAAGAAAAGAAACTTCTCAAACAACAATATTCTGATTTAGAAAACACGACTGGTAAAGAGACATTAATTACCATAGGGATCTCAGCATTGACATTGACTGCACTTGGACTAGCCATTGCAACCGTTGCGATGGGTTTCCCGCCTTTAACGATTGCGATCGGTTTAGGGGCCGTTGTTCTAGGTGCGGCTGCAACGGCTGTTTACGTGACAAAAGCAATCTCTAACTACCGCCAATTATCAAGTATTGAAAAAAGAATTAGTGAATTAGACTTGCAGGCAGATAAAGTAGAGTTACGGTTGAAAGTTGTGTACGGAGATAATTGAAAAAAAGGTTGGGTGGTGTAGCCTCATTAACTGAAGAAGGTTAATGG
>NZ_LNYK01000001.1:174620-243563 GCF_001467825.1 Legionella londiniensis | reverse complement strand
TGTCTTCTATCTTCTTAAGGAACTCGCCATCCCCAGGCGTGATGCGTATTCTACCTTTCTCTTTCCCTATGTCAAATACTTTTTTTAATTTTTTAGAAAAAAAATAATTCGCAATAAGATTATGTATGTAATGCAACCAGATGCAAATGAATCGGCAAAATTAAATATAGCGCAATGCAGCAAATTAACGCGCTGTGCCTCTCAAATTCTATTTACGATACGCGAAAAATCAGACATCGCGTTAAATTAAGGATTAGATACGTAATAAATGGCTCGTTGCCGGCTTATTTATACTGGCTATTTGATTTTTTTTTTGCTACTCTAGGCACTATAACTATGGCGACTCTATTGGTCCCCTCGCGGCGATAGATTGTGAACCCCGTCAGGCCCGGAAGGGAGCAGCGGTAGCAATTGATTCGGGCGCCGGGGTGTGGCTTCTAGAGTTGCCGCCCAAATCCTTTAAAGTCTTCGTATGAGTTATATAGCACTGGCGCGGCGATGGCGACCACGTACTTTCTCGCAGTTGGTAGGCCAGGAGCACATCACTAGAGCACTAACCAATTCGCTGAACCAACAGCGTATACATCATGCCTATCTTTTTACCGGTACTCGCGGTGTTGGCAAAACAAGTGTAGCGCGCTTACTTGCTAAGACCTTAAATTGCGAAGCAGGAATCCATTCCGAACCCTGTCTGCAATGTGATACATGTCTTGCCATTGAGCAAGGCCGGTTTATTGATTTGATTGAAATTGATGGCGCCTCAAGAACCCGCGTTGAAGACACCAGAGAAATTTTAGAAAACGTGCAATATGCGCCTGTGCATGGCCGTTATAAAATTTATTTAATTGATGAAGTTCATATGCTGTCGCAGCATAGCTTCAATGCACTGCTTAAAACACTGGAAGAGCCGCCCGAACACGTAAAATTTTTGCTGGCCACAACAGAACCGCAAAAGCTGCCCATAACAGTTTTATCCCGATGTTTGCAGTTTAACCTCAAACCCATACCAGATGTGATTATTACAGATCACTTAAAGCTTGTCTTAAGTACCGAGCAGGTAACATTTGAAGAACAGGCACTCAATGTACTGGCGCAAGCAGCCCGCGGCAGTATGCGTGATGCTTTAAGTCTTCTTGACCAGGTGCTTGCCGGTTGCAACCGGCAATTGCAAACCAGGGATGTAAAAAATTTGCTTGGTTATACACAGCAAGATTATGCTATTGAACTAATTCATGCGCTGGCAGAGCAAAACCCGCTGAAATTATTGTCAATCAGCCGGCAAATTGCCGAGGAGGGCGGCAATTTTTCTTACGTCCTTCAGGAATTACTATGCTATCTCCATCAACTTTGTATCTGTCAAACATTGCCGGAAGATAATCCGCTCATTGCGCCTCACGCCGATATTCGCCAATTAAGCACACAATTTAGCGCCGAAGATATACAATTATTTTATCAAATAGCGCTAAAGGGCGCAGAAGAGCTCCATTTGGCCCCTACTTTGGCTATTGGCTTTGAAATGACCTTATTGCGTATTTACGCCTTTAAACCGGCTGCTAAAATTGCCCCGCCCCTGAAGTTTCAGGCCAATGAAACTGAAGCACAGGTTACAGCACAAAATCCTGAAGTGAAAAGGGAGCAAGAGATCGAGCCTGAAGCGGCCATTCAGCCCCCCGCTACACCGATTGTTGCCGAACCAGGCCGAGCTATGGGGCAAGGCGCTTCCATAAATGCCAGGGTAAACTGGAGTGAACTATTGTCGAGGCTGGAATTAAACGGCCTTGCCTTAAGTGCTGTCGAGAATACGGAATTCATTGAAAAATCAGGCGCGCAAATCGTGCTGGGTGTTGCTAAAAATCATCTCTCGGTATTTACGCCTAATGTTGTCAAAAGAATTGAGCAGGGACTAACCAACTTTTACCAAGAACCCATAAAAATTACTCTGCGCCAGAGATCCGCTTTGCAGTCAACGCCGGCACAACAAAGGGAAACAGCACGGCAGAAGCAATACGAAAAAGCGCTCGAAGCAATACAGAATGATGCGTTTTTCCAACAGTTACAGCATGAATTTTCCGCAGAACTCGTTAAAGATTCTATTGTCCCGCTGCAAGATGTATAATATCAAGTTATGCTAGAAAATTAAGTTTATTTTTAATCACAAGAAAGAGGCTCACATGGATATCAATCAAAACTTAAAAGATCTCATGAAAGAAGCGCAAAAGATGCAGCAGCGCATGCAAGAAGCGCAAGAACAGCTGAGCAAACTGATGGTATCTGGCGAAGCTGGCGGCGGCATGGTTAAAGTTGAAATGAATGGCCGTCATGATGTCACCAAGGTGTACATCAGTCCCGCATTAAAGGAAGAAGAAACAGAAATGCTGGAAGATTTGATTGCAGCTGCCTTCAACGATGCGGTTCGCAAGGTCGAAAAAGCATCAAAGGAAAAAATCAGTCAACTCACTTCCGGTTTAAATCTTCCTACTGGATTTATGAAAGAAGACGAAGATAAGAAATAACTTTTTATGGACGCTCTGTCTCGTTTAGTTGATGCCTTGCGTTGCTTGCCGGGAGTTGGACCGAAATCCGCGCAACGCATGGTATTTTACCTGCTTAAGGAACAGCGCCAGCGCGGCTTGCATCTTGCGGAGTGTTTGCAGGATGCTATGCACAATATCCAGAATTGCCAGCGCTGTAATAACTATACTACCAATAATTTTTGCAGCATTTGCCAAAATAATCAACGAGACAGCACATTGCTGTGTATCATTGAAACCCCCGCGGACGTAGCAGCCATTGAGCAAAGCAACCATTATAATGGTTATTATTATGTGTTAATGAATAAAATTTCACCTATTGATGGCATAGGTCCCGAAGACATTGGTTTGCCGAAATTACGTGAGCGAATCATTGGAGAGAATGTGCAGGAAGTCATTCTTGCATTAAGTCCAACCCTGGAAGGCCAGACAACAATACATTTTATCCGCCAACTGTTACGTTCCCATCCAGTCAGGATCAGTCAGCTGGCGCATGGTATACCATCAGGGGGAGAATTAGAATTTCTAGACAGTAACACAATAGGCAGCGCGCTTCGCAATCGCTCTCGGCTGGAATAATTCTCAGAAATGATAAAAATCCAGGAGTTTTCTTGAAACAAGCAAAAAAATAACCAGGAAGAATAGCGCCTCGAGAAGCAGGGCCATATTTTTCATGGCAATTAAGTATTGGAAGATATGTATGAAACAGCTGTGTTATAACCTATTTTTTGCAAGTTTTCTGATAATGTTGCATAACGTTGCTTCAGCCTCCATTCATAAAAATATATGGTCTAAATGGGAGGTAAATAATCCCCTGTCTCACGATATGATTTCCCATCATGAATGGCAAACGTTTTTAGATCTCCACGTCCAGACAAATCGGGAAGGCATCACGCTTGTCGACTATACAACCATGTCAAAAAAAGATCTTGAATTATTGAATAGTTATATCGAGCGGATGTCCCGGATTAAGATATCGGATTATAACCGCAGAGAACAATTAGCGTACTGGATAAATCTTTACAATGCCCTGACCGTACAAACCGTAATGCGTTTTTATCCTGTAACCAGTATTCAGGATATCAATATTTCTCCAGGCTTATTCAGCGTGGGTCCCTGGGGAGCCAAAATGATTACCATCGATAACACGCTGTTGTCTTTAGATGACATACAAAACCGTATTATTCGCCCCATCTGGAATGACCCGCGTATTCATTATGCGCTTAATAATGCTGCCATCGGAGCGGCTAACCTTGGAAAACAGGCATACCAAGGCCACAGCCTGGAAAAACAACTGAACGATGCAGCATCTGACTACATTAATTCTTTACGCGGGGTTCAGGTGGTTGAAGGAAAACTGATTGCTTCAAAAATATACGAATGGTATTTGGAAGATTTCGGTGACAACGAACATGACCTCATTCGGCACCTGAACTTTTTTGCCAAAGAACCCCTAAAGGAACACTTGAAACAATGCAAACACATCAGCGCTTACATTTATAACTGGCATTTAAATGGCACTGTACATCTTTCATAAGCGCATGGCTGGCTTGATTAATGAAAACTGCCCCTTATCCGTGGTCTTCGAGCAGAGCAAATAAATGTTCAAGCTTTGAGTTGTTATTTGCCATTTTTTTGCTGTAAAGACTAAGAATTCTGATAACAGCGGCACGAATGCGTTGTCCTGGTGAGATTTTTTTTCCAGATAAATGGCGATCATATGGCTTGGTTACAATATTCCGGGAAACCAATTCTTCCCGCAAGGCTTCCATGACACAGTTCAAATCTTCATACATATTGTTAATTGCCTGTTTTTCTTGTTCAGTTAACTCAGGCAACCAGGGATGATTGTCATTTTGCTGTATCGAAAGCAGGGTACGCATTAAATAACAGCTGGCTTTGTTTGCAAAATATCCATATAAATCAAGGCAGTCCGTAGTAGCCAATTGCCCGTAAAGTTCACGCATTTGTTGATAAAACTCAGAGGCCTTGTCAGGATGTTCGGATGCTATTTTTTGCTTTAGCACCATAATGGCATCTATTAATCGGCTTGGATTAAACCAAAATTTATAGGCACGAAATACCTCTTCAATATACATAAAAATTTCTTCATTTTTTCCTGAAGAAAAACAAAAAGGAAGAGATTTAAGCAAAATTTGAATAGAATGGCGATATGCCGTGTTCACTTCAATTTCAATACCGACAGGTAACTCATCTCCGTGAAACAGCAAATCCCTAAGCTTTGCAATGTTTTTTTCTTCAAGAATGTGCATCAGGGCGGCTTGCAGGGATTCAATAAACTGGTAGAAGCCTGTTAATCTGGCCTTAATGGAAATCAGCTTTTCCGGATGCAACCGTTTTAAAAATAAGTATTGCGGGTGGAGCTTATAGAAAAAAACGGCATGGATGGCATCAAGAAATTCCTGTTTATGAAATCCATGGGACAGTTTTAGCAACTGCTCTGCTGGCAACATGTCAAGCCATAGTTTCAAATCAAGGCGGCTTGAGGTGCAGGCACCGGCCAAACCAGCCATCGCATTTAGCCAAGATTCTGGCATATTGGCAGCAAGCAGGTTTTTTAAATGAGCATTAATCTGCTTTTCTTCTTTGGGGAAATCCTTTACCGTGCTCTTGGCTATTAAATCCGCAAGGGATTGATATTGTCCAAGAAGCAAGCCAAGTTGTATAATTTTTTCCTGCTGACTCTGCAACCTGGGTAGGCTCGATTGTAAATCCAGGATGTGTTCATAACACTGCTGCAAGGTGTTGTTCGTTTTATTGGTACCGAAGTGCTGTGCAGGAATTGGGTTATTTTCATCTACGCCCAATATAAATAGATAGTCTCGATAACTTTTTATCAATGATAGAACAATTTGTTTTGCCCTGGAATCCGGTTTTAACGCTTCCCCCTGGCGTTCGACCGCCATCTTAAGATGGCATTCCAGCTGCTTTATATCAAATTTGATGCGGGCTTCCAGACGGCTGGCATCACTGACCAGCCAGTTTAAAGATCCTTCAAGTAGTGGCATATCCTTCTCCTCCAGATCGGAATGACACACTCTGCCTAGAAACTGCGGTTATTACTGCAAACTCCTTATATGAGAATATCATCAGATTGCACAATTTTCATGTAAACAATTTGAAAAATCTCTGGCGCCAAATTGTTTGGTGCAAGTAATCAGCTATTATAAATAAAGAAAGGAGGAAAAATGCAAAATAAGGCCACACCCCCATCATTTGATGCATTTTTATTACGCATGCTTATCATGCGAAAGCTAAGTACGCAGCAACTTATGGAAACTTTGGGATTGGAAACAGCTAACCGCATATTGGATAATGCCAATAATTATATGGGCATCCCAAGCTTAGGCTCTGGCACAGCGCCTGTACTGCACGGCCAGCTTCACGAGTTTCTGGGTGCAATACCTGATATCAAAGCGCAGCTCGCTGATAAAATGGAAAAGCAAATGGCTCAAAATCAAGAAACTTCAAATCAATCGCATCATGAACCGGCAGACAAACCAAATCCGCCAAAACTCACCCCTTAAACTGAGGTTTAAACAAGGGCAGCAATACTTGACTTTATGGCCAAGCAAATTCGATTCGGTTAAAATTTTATCTTGATGTTTTCAGAGCAAATAATCCATAACATGCAACAGAAAAAAAAATTGCTGATTATTGATCGTGAACCCGTTTCAGAGACTCTCATCTCCTATTTTGAAAAATTTGAATTCGAGATTATACACAAAATTGATATATCAGCAATTGACTACCACGATGATCTCCCTACTGCTTTGCTGATTGACTGGTCTATTGCACAAAAAAACAAAGGGCGGTTATTGAAGCTTCTCACTGATTTTTCAGATATCCCTGTCATCATTGTTCATCATGAGGAAAATGAAAATACCTGTATTCAGGCGCTTGAAGAGGGCGCAGACGATTTTTTTTCAAAATCACGGACTCCGCGCGAGTTACATGCGCGCATCAACGCCATTATCAAACGGATGGAAAAAATAAATCCCAGCCGTGAAAAAGAAGTATTGGCATTTGCAAACTGGCGGCTTTATCCTGGCCCCCGGCAATTGTACCGGGATGGCGTAGAATATAAACTGAGCCCCAGCGAGTATAATTTACTGTTAGCTTTTGTGCGTCACCCGCAACAGATCCTAAAACGGGACTATTTGCGGCAAAAGATAAGCCAGCAACGCGACAAGGTTTTATCCGATCGCCTCATGGATACCCACATAAGCCGCCTTCGCCAAAAAATAGAAAGCGACCCCAAGCACCCCAGGCTGATTAAAACCGTTCGCAACACAGGCTACCTTTTCAATGCCCGCGTATCAACTGGCAAAGGACAATCAATTTAGCGCAACGTTCATTTAGTTTTACTTCTTTTTTTTGGAATCCTTATCATCCGCACGCTCTTAATCATATTCTCGCTGACTTTTAATATCTCTATTTGATAATTCTCTATTTGCAAACAACAATCTGCAGGCGGGATATAACCCAGATATTCTATAATTAACCCGCTTAAAGTCCGTGGACCTAACTTTGGCAATTGCCAGTTCAGGATGCGGTTTAAATTGCGCAGAGTAATACTGGCATCTATGATCACTGAGCCATCATTCTGGGGTGTAATATCCTTGCTCAAAGCTGCAATATCCGTCGTAAATTCGCCGACTACCTCCTCTAGGATATCTTCCATCGTAACCAAACCCTGCAAATCACCATATTCATCGACCACAAAGCAACTGCGCCGCTTCATTTTACGGAAATTGAGTATCTGCACGTTCAGCGGGGTTGCTTCAGGAATAAAGTAAGGTGAATCGGCAATCTCCAGCAAACTTTCCGGGGTAAGCCTTTCTTCCAGAAGCAGATTAAGTACATTGCGTAAATGAACCATGCCCACAATATTGTCTATGGTATTGCGGTAAAGCGGCAGGCGGGTGTGCTGAAATGTTTCCAATTGTTCAAGCAGTTCGTTCCAGGGCTGCTCGAGATCAATTCCAACAATTTCGGCTTTGGGAATCATGATGTCTTCGACTTTCGCCTGTTCGAGATCAAGGAGGCTGATTAACATGCTTCTATGCTCCAGCGGCATCAAGCCGCCTGCTTCATGGACCACAGAGCGCAACTCTTCATTCGATAAAGCTTCTTTTTGTACCGTGCTTTTGGAGATGCCAAAAAGGCGCAAAATCCCGTTTGCAATCCAGCTGATTAAATTGACGAGAGGGGCTAAAATGATTTGCAATACCATCAAAGGCAGGGAGCATGCAAAAGCAACTTGCTGCGGGTAGAGTGCCGCAAATGTTTTCGGCGTCATTTCAGAAAAGACAAGGATGACCAGGGTTAACAAGGCCGCAGCCACAGCAACTCCAGCATCGCCATACAGGCGCTGGCCAATCATTGCCGCGACAATGGAGGCAATAATATTGGCGAGGGTATTGCCAATCAAAATCACGCTCAGCAGCCGTTCCGGATGACTTAATAACTGGTTCACCCGGGCAGCCTGGCGGTGGTTTTTTTTAACCAGATGCCTAAGCCTGTAACGGTTCAACGACATCATGCCTATTTCAGAGGCAGAAAAAAAGGCAGAAAGCAACAACAGAAAAATTAACACAAAAAGCAGCGCCAAAAGAGAAAACTGCACGGCTATTTCCTATCCAATTGAAGTAAAAAAAGCTTACCATAATCCTTCAAAAGCCGTTACCTTTCATCCGCTCTGCATGGCAAGCCATGATTTTTTAGGTAACAATCAAAAAAATGGGTTGCCTTATGGTTATCTCGAGACAGCCATAAAACCCTTGTCCTGTCGAATTGCTTGTTGCATACTTTTGGGTTTTAAAAAATAAAATTCTGGAAATATCGCTAATTATCAAAGGAGTTGAACGTGGCAAAATTTAAAGGATTATTCGCTTTAACACTTATCTCAATGAGTCATGGGCTGTTTGCCGATACAGAGAACAAAATCCGTTTGATTGTTAAATATAAACAAAATCACAAAAATACCCATTCGCTCAAAGCCGCTACGGAAAAAATTGTAAATTTGCCTGTCCACTCCCTCATCCCCATGGCAGGCGATGCTTATATTCTGAGTATTGACCGCACAGCTCTCAGCAGAACCAACGGAAGCGAAGAAGATGCCACAGATATCATCCTCAAGCGGTTGCGGCAGAATCCGGAAATAGCATATGCGGTTACAGATCGAAAGGGATATTTTAAGCCCATGCCCCCAATCTCGAAAAAGAAGCGATCATCGCCGGCTCTGTCGCATGATGTTCAGTGGGACGAGTTTGCAAGGCCACAGGGCATCATGCTTGAATCGGCTCCCGGACAGCGTGATGGAGCCTGGGCTTTCACGACAGGATACAAAATACCGCCTGTAATCGTTGCGGTTTTAGATACTGGTATTGAAACCCATCAAAGTCTAAATGCAAATTTGCTTTATGATCTGCAAGGGAATATCTGGGGCTGGAATTTTGCTGCTAATAACAATGATCTCCATGATGAGACCCGATCCTACCATGGCACCCATGTTGCAGGAACGATCGCGGCAAAGGGAAACGTGATGTCTGGGGTTGGCGAGCATATAAAAATACTTCCTGTTAAAATACCTGATTCATCCGGCATGTTTTATGAAAGCGCTGTTATCAACGCCATTTACTGGGCTGTGGGCGCCCCTGTCCCCAATGCGCCGAAGAACCCCTTTCCGGCCAAGGTTCTTAACATGAGTTTCGGCGTTGATGAGCAGCCGGGAAAAGAAATTGACCATTGCGATGAAGCATTACAGGAAGCGCTGAAATACGTTCGTCAGCAGGGCGCTGTCGTCGTCGCCGCAGCTGGAAACGACAACCGCTGGGAGCATTATAATGCGCCTGCAGTATGCAATGGTACAATCAAAGTTGCATCAACAGGCCCCAGCGGGCTTCGCGCCTATTATTCCAATTATGGACCTTCAATCACTTTTGCAGCGCCAGGCGGGGATCTCAGGTATGGCAAAATAGGCGGTATTTTATCTACCGTAAAACCGGGCAGTGGCTATCAACAATCAGGATTTGATTTCTTTCAGGGAACCAGCATGGCATCGCCTCATGTTGCGGGAGTGGCAGGACTGGTCATTGCAGCCAGTCAAACCACGCTCTCACCTCAGCAAATAGAGCAAATTCTCTATGCCACGACCCATGGCTTTGGCCAGTCATCAAAAAACGATGATTCTTGTACGCACCTCAAACCCTGTGGACACGGCATACTGGATGCAGAAAATGCCGTAAAGGCCGTATTAGCTCAATTTGATGTGATATTTTCTGCCCCGGCCGTTAAAAAAGAAAACGGTAAAAATACGGCAACGATCGATAAGCATTGGATTCCTCATGCCAAAGTGGACTCTGAGCCGCAAGGCGGCCTTTCATTCGTATTCCAAAAAGAGGATGGCAAGATATATGCGCAGTCAGGCGGAATGCAATACCGCCTCAATGACAGCATTTACCAAGATTGTGAAATCATTGGTTTTGATGGTGTCGGCTGTTATCAGTGAAATCAAAAACTCTTGCCCTGGGAAATGACTCCCAGGGACTGCGCGCTTTCAAGTACTGAGAACCTGCTGCAAATCCGCTAAAAATGAAAAAAGCTGTTTTTTGCAGGCAGGTTTTGGGTATAACTGTGCTGACAAGCCGCAATCTTTAAGCTGAATAGACTATACTTTCCTTGATTCGTAAGTCAATCTGACTTTAACCAATATGCCGGCTTTATGTTATAATCGTTCCATTTGGCCGGCATTAGACTATTTAAGAGAGTAAGCATGTTTGAGAATTTAACTGAACGCTTGACCCGTAGTTTTAAAAATATCAGAGGGCATGGGCGTTTAACTGAAGACAATATTCAACAGGCCTTGCGCGAAGTCCGTTTATCCCTGTTGGAGGCAGATGTCGCCTTGCCTGTGGTCAAAACATTTATTGACGATGTCAAGCAGAAGGCACTCGGTCAGGAGGTGATGACCAGCTTAAAACCTGATCAGGCCTTCATTAAGATTGTCCATGATGAGCTTGTTCATATCATGGGTGAGTCCCGTGCGAACCTGGATTTTAAAACTCAGCCGCCCGCAGTTTTTTTAATGGCCGGCCTGCAAGGTTCCGGTAAAACCACAAGCTCTGCAAAACTTGCCCGCTATTTAAAAGAAACGGAAAAGAAAAAGGTGATGCTGGTCAGTACCGACATTTACCGACCCGCAGCAATTCATCAATTAAAACAGTTGGCCCAGGATCTAGATGTCGCCTTTTTCCCGGCCGAAACGCATGAACACCCACTCCGCATTGCTGAAAAAGCGCTTGATAGCGCACGCAAGCAATTCATGGATGTTTTGATAGTCGATACTGCCGGCCGTTTGCATATCGACGAAGAGATGATGGCCGAAATCAAGGCGCTGCACCAAATCCTAATTCCTACGGAAACCTTGTTTGTGGTTGACAGCATGACCGGCCAGGATGCGGCAAATACGGCCAAGGCTTTTCATGATGCCTTGCCGTTAACCGGGATCATTTTAACCAAAACTGATGGCGATGCTCGGGGCGGAGCTGCGCTTTCTGTAAAACAGATTACAGGAAAGCCCATTAAATTTATGGGAAGCGGCGAAAAAATCGAGGCACTGGAACCTTTTCATCCTGAGCGCGTGGCTTCCCGTATTTTAGGCATGGGAGATATACTCACCTTAATTGAAGAAGTCCAGCATAAAACAGACAAAGCTGCCAGTGAAAAACTGGCCAAAAAAATAAAGAAAGGTAAAAGTTTTGATCTCGAGGATTTTAAACAGCAGTTGCTGCAAATGAATAAGATGGGTGGAATTACCGGTTTAATGAGCAAGCTGCCCGGCATGAGCCAACTGCCCAAGCAGGCCATGGGGCAAGTCAGCGATAAAGCGCTGGCGCAAACTGTAGCTATCATCAATTCAATGACCTTGCGCGAGCGCAGAATCCCCAAAATTATTGTCGGCTCCAGAAAAAAGCGCATTGCGCAAGGCTCAGGGACACAAATACAAGATGTCAACCGTCTATTAAAGCAGTATGCGCAAATGCAAAAAATGATGAAAAAATTTACCAAGCCAGGCGCCATGAAGCAAATGATGCGTGGAATGGGTGGTATGGCAGGCATGAAAAACCTGTTTCCCGATGAGTTTAAATAAAAATAAGCAGCAGCACTTCCATTGGCGAATTAATTTTCGTACAATACACGGCATTTTTACGTAACCACTCTTAAAGCAGAGGATAATAATGGTCGTTATACGTTTATCACGCGCAGGAGCAAAAAAGCTTCCTTTTTATCACATTGTTGTAACTGACAGCCGCCGCCGCCGAGACGGGAACTATATTGAGCGTATTGGTTATTTCAATCCTGTAGCTCGCGGCCAGGAAGTTCGCTTGCACCTGGAAATGGACAAATTGAACCATTGGATTAATACAGGGGCTCAATTGTCAGACCGCGTACAGTCTTTGGTTAAGGAATTCCAAAAGAAGAGTGCCGACGCAGCGTAAAGTGAAACAGCAACCGGATGAGTGGGTAATAGTCGGCCGGTTTGGCCGTCCTCGCGGCATAAAAGGGTTTGTCAAAGTTATTTCCTTTACAGAGCCGCGCGAGAATATACTCCAGTATGAGCCGTGGTATGCCCGAATTGACAAACAGTGGCGGCCACTCAACATTAAACAAGTAAGCATTGAGCATAAATTTATATTTGCGCAAATTGAGGGATTTCCTGAGCGAGAACAAGCGGCAAATCTAACCAACATTGATATCGCCATCAAACAGGAGCAATTGCCTGATCTTGAACCCGGTGAGTATTATTGGCACCAACTCATTGGAATGACTGTGGTCAATTTGCAAAATATTGTGCTTGGAACTGTCGCAGAAATGATTGCAACCGGCGCAAATGATGTGCTTGTAGTAACCGGGGAAAAACGGTATTTAATCCCTTTTGTTCCAGAAAAATATGTTATCCGGATTGATAACAAGTCAGCACAGGTTGTTGTCGATTGGGATGTGGATTTTTAAGGCATGTTACAGATTGGCGTTATCAGTTTATTGCCGGAAGTATTTTCAGGGTTACGCCACGGCATTACCGGGCGGGCGCTAGAACAATCCCTGGTAAAAATCCACTATTGGAATCCCAGGGAATGGGCCAGTAAGCCTTATAAACAGGTAGATGATAAGCCTTATGGCGGTGGCCCAGGTATGGTGATGATGTATGAGCCTTTACAGGCGGCAATAACCCATGGGCGAAATACACTGCCTGGTTGTAAAACCATTTATTTAAGCCCGCAGGGGAAAAAAATTTGCCAGAAGGACTTAAATAACATTGCCCGCCAACAGCAACCATTGCTGTTTATATGCGGACGGTATGAAGGCATTGATGAGCGTATCATCGAGCGTTATGTTGATGAGGAATGGTCTCTCGGCGATTTTGTTGTAAGCGGCGGTGAATTGGCTGCGATGGTTTTTATCGATGCCCTTATCCGCCTTTTGCCAGGAAGCCTTGGGGATGAGCATTCTGCCGAGCAGGACTCATTTATGAATGGGTTACTGGATTTTCCCCATTATACGAGACCTGCGCTCATCGATGGCGAAAAGGTACCTGATGTGCTGGTGAGCGGCAACCATAAGGACATCGAGCGATGGCGGAGAAAGCAAGCCTTGGGGAAAACATGGCTTAAACGTCCGGATTTGTTGGAAAAGATCAAGCTAGATGCAGCTGATCAACAATTATTACAAGAGTTTAAACGCGAACACGGTGATTCCTGCTGACAGGAATACCCAATTAGGAGCAACCCATGACGAATATTATTGACCAATTAAACGCAGAACAAATGCAAGGTAAAGCCATACCTGAATTTAATCCCGGAGATACCGTTCTGGTTCAAGTCCGGGTCAAGGAAGGCAACCGTGAACGATTACAGGCTTTTGAAGGAATCGTTATTGCCAAACGGAACCGTGGTTTGAATTCTGCCTTCACCGTCCGCAAAATTTCTCATAATGTTGGTGTTGAGCGCGTCTTCCAAACTTATAGCCCTATCGTTGAAAGTATTTCTGTCATTCGGCGTGGCGATGTACGGAGAGCCAAGCTGTATTACCTGCGCAACCTCAGAGGCCGCGCGGCACGTATTAAGGAAAAACTTGCTGCAAAAAAAGACTAAGCAGTTAGCAAATGTTGCCCATCGTTTCTACTTTCAAAACGCCGTTCGGGTTGCTTGAAGTAGCCTTCGATGAGCAACATCTTCTTCGTTCCGCCTTTAAAGGCGCAACAAGAGAAGAGAACACATCCCATCCAGCCCAACTCAATGTCCCTGTTTCGGCTGATAACCAAAGCATATCTCAGGCCGCACGCAACTTTCATCAACTTATCTTTGATGAATTAGCCGCATATTTTCAAAATCCAAAGCATCGCATACAAATCCCATTAAAGCCACATGGTTCGGCCTATCAACTCAGCATCTGGAATGCCTTGCTGGTCATTCCTTCTGGCCGAACCATGACTTATGGGGAACTGGCCATCAGGATGCAAACAAGCCCCAGGGCTGTAGGCCAGGCATGCAAAAACAACCCGCTGCCCCTTTTTATCCCCTGCCACAGGGTAGTTGGAAAAACAAGTTATGGCGGCTACATGGGAAATAAAGACGCACTTTGCTATAAATTGGCTTTATTAAATCACGAAGGCAAACCCTAATGCGCTTGAGGCCGGCCAATTAAAGTTTTTTTGACCGTTGGCGATAAAAAAATAAAGCCAACTGGATAGCTTATGAAAACGTGGATATCGTATATTTTTTTTCTGATTTTACCTTTTACCGTTCAGGCAAACTGCGATCTTACCCAATTTCGTTGGGATTGTGAGTTGCCGCTTCAAACCAAACCCAGCCGTGCTGCACATTCTCTTGTGTATTGCGGAAACAATTACGGTTATTTAAATGGCGCGCAATATGATCAGTTGGCGCGTTATCAGCGGGCCAATGTGAATATGATTTTGACCATTAACGGCGAATATATTGATAGCCCATGCATTCCCGCCGGACGTTATGGGCCAAACTAACGTCCTGTTAGCCCTTTCCCGCAAGCGTTAGAACAACCAAAAAAATCAGGCAGCCGACGTACTGGATTCAAAAGCCATCCGTGCTATTATCCGGGCACAAAATTTTTTCATACTTAAAAATGCACAGCCCTTTTACCACACTCGAAGGCATAGCCATAGAAATAAGACGCAGACCTGTCAAACACATCTATTTGCGAATTTATCCGCCCGATGGGCGAATTTGCCTTACAGCTCCTCAGAGGCTCAGCCAAGAATTGATATCGGAATTTATTAAAAAAAACAGAGCTGGATTCTAGCCAAACAGATTGAAATGCGTCATTATTCCGCTCAATCCGTGCCCGCCATGACCGATGGTTCCCTGCGCCCTTACCTGGGGCAGAATTACCCCCTTGAAATCCATGAAACCACTCATCAGCCTAAAGTCCTCCTCAAAGACAATGTATTGCAGCTTTGGGTTAAACCCCACTCCTCTCAAGCAGTTAAGGAGCGATTGTTGGAAAATTGGTATCGTCATAACATGAAAGCACTATTGCCGATACTCATTGATAAATGGCAGGCAATTATTGGTGTCCATGTTGCTGAATGGGGAATCAAAGCCATGAAAACACGCTGGGGTTCATGTAATACAAGGGCACGAAGAATATGGCTGAATCTGGAACTGATAAAAAAACCAGAACTTTGCCTTGAATCAGTATTGGTCCATGAAATGGTTCATTTATTGGAACCAAGTCATAATAAACGATTTTATGCACTGATGGATAAGTTCATGCCACAGTGGCGAGAACATCCGCAATCATTAAAAAAATAGGGCATCATATTTACCAGATGGGTTGTAAAATGCGCTGATTTAAATTAAGACTAAAAGAGTTTCCGTAGAGTTCTTAATGTTTAAAAAATTGTTAATCCAGTGATTTTTTAGGATAAAGCCTTACTTTGAGAATTTTTGAAGCGGTAGCTTTCTCGATAACCGCTTTGAATTCTGGAAAATCAATATGCTCCCCTTCTTTGGGAACGTAACCCAGCCGTTGCAGAAACAATCCATTCAAAATCTCAATATCATCCTCTACATCAATATCGAGATCAAGGGCTTGTTCTAAAGAGTATATCGAGCAGTTTCCAGATGCCGATATGCTGCCATCATCATTTAATACCCAATCAACTTTAGTGCGGTGAAACTCATCCTGGATTCGACCGATGAGTACCTGAAGCAGGTTATCTAGGGTGATAAATCCAAGAATAGTTCCTTGATAGTTATAAACTACTGCAAAATGAGGCATTCCCTCACGGAATTTACGCAACAAATCCAGCGCGGGCACACGGCGTGAAACCTTTAACACTGGCCTAAGCAAGGATCGTAGTTCTGTTATCTCGCCTTGATGATAAAGGATGGGAAGAATATCTTTCACATGAATAATCCCGATCACATCATTTTTTTCAGGATCATACACTGGATAGCGGCTATAGCGATGTTCCATGATTGTATCCATGATTTGCTCAATCGGTTTATTGATATAAATCATGACCATTTCTTCGCTAAACCGCATGACCTCAGTCACTTTAAGATCAGCCAAATCAAAAGTGTGCTCGATAATTTCAACTTCCTCTTCGGTCAGCTCGCCATGAAGATGGCTTGCACTTAAGAGCAGCTTGATTTCTTCTGTTGAGTAAAAATATTCACCTTTATGAACTATATCTAAATTAAACAATTTCAGCAGATAATTTGAACAATTGTTGAGCACCCAAATTGCGGGGTGCATGAGCCAATAAAATCCATATAACGGTATGGCAGTCCAAATAGATACTTTTTCTGATTGCCGGATAGCAAGTGATTTAGGCATTAGCTCCCCAACAACAATATGGAGAAATGAAATAAAGGAAAATGCCAGGAAAAAAGCAATCACAGCCGTAAACTGAGGCGAACCAATCCCAATAAAAAATAGGAGGGGTTCTATTAGGTGAGCAAACGCAGGTTCACCTATCCAGCCTAATCCAAGAGAGGCGAAAGTTATCCCCAACTGGCAGGCCGATAAATAAGCATCAAGGTGTTTATGGACATGAAATAATATTTTCCCCCTCAAGCCATAAGCACTTTTGATTGCCTCTACGCGGGTTGATCGAAGTTTTACCATGCCGAACTCAGCAGCCACAAAAAAAGCATTTAACAACACCAAAATAAAAGCGAGTAAAACCAGTAAAACATGAGTCATCTGCCACATCCCTATCAAATCATATGCTTGTTCAGCTCGGCATTTTAATGATCACTTGAGCATAAATAGAAAGCTCTGGCGCATTGAAAAAAACATTCGTTGCAGCCAGCTTGAGCTCACATGCTCCCACCTGCATTTTTAAATCCTTGTCACTGCTTAAGGTTAAATCCCTTGTCGCTTGAACCGCCAATGTATTTGCTTCAGCAGTTAACGCCCTCCCCTGAAAATATAGAGAAGAAGCCTTAGCCTCTATTTTATTGCCTTGTAAGTCTAGATTACCTTTTGCGCATTGCAATTGCCAGTCATGGCCCGCGTTCTGCCTGATGCTTTCCTTTGCCTGCCAGCTCATATCCTTTTGCATTGCCATGCTCAATTCCTGATTGGCAGAAAACTCGGTACTTTGATTGGCCATAACAAAATCCTGGCCTGAATGAATATTGAAATCCTTTGCGCTTTGAACATGCATTGTCCCGAGGCTATCCAGCAAAATGGATTCATCATCCTGATTTTTCGAGAAAAATAAACCATGATTCTTCGATTTTGTGTGAAGATAAATATTTTGTTTCTGCTCTGAATCCTCAAATATAAGCGCACTGCCAGAATGATGCCGTATAACCAATTGGGTTGGGTTGCAAGAATTAACTGGGTCTTTCTGCAATTCCCCCGCAATTGTCCCTAAAATGATTGGTTTATCAATAAGGTTATGAAGGTGGGCTAAAATAACCCTTGTTCCGGCAAGCAAAGGCATATGCATCCCCCATGCTTTATCGCAAGCTTGTCCTGTTGCAGGATGAACCATTCTGACTGCATAGGCTTTATTTCGTGCTTTCTGTTGCGGGCAAAATAAAGGAAGCATGGGATAACGTCCTTTTCCATCCAACGCCAACTGGCCTTCCTGACCCGCTATCAGAGCAGTTTCTAATCCAGGGGTTGGGTAAGTTACGCTGTGCTGCCAACTTTCTGGCGCTGGGCCGTATGCTTCATTCCATATTAATTTTGTCGCTGGATGCGGCATGCGATAGGGGTAATCGATAGAAATCAGCCATATTGTTTGCCTGGCAGGATGGGTTGCAGACGATTTTAGACTGCCGTCTGCACTGCCTGTAATCTGGAGGATGCGAAAAACCCCATTTGCACGCGGATTGGGGTGATTTTCAATGGCAATACAATCGCCAGCTTCTGCCGGGAACAGGTTGGTTTCCAACCGCAACCATTCTCTTTGCCAGTCCAGTTGTTCCTGCAAACAAAGCGCACGCCGTTGGCAATCTGCTTCATCGGTTAAAACATATACATGGTCCAGGGTGATAACGCCCTGGCCTGGAATATCCGTTTTATTCACGGTAAACGCCTCAAGGATTCGGGTGGGCTTATCCTCACTTGCGCCTCTTAAGCTTATGTTTTCTGCCAGGTTTTCGCAAAAATAATGAAGGGCGGAAATGACCGGCTGCCCACCTGCCATGCCATTGGCCGGATTGAACAGGACTCGATGTTCATGATAAGGATACCAGTCGTAAGTAAAATAAAGCTCTGTTTCCTGCCGCTGATTGTTGTGGTAGAAAAATACAATGCCGTGTTCGATGCAAAGTCTCAGCAAAAAATCATAATCAGAAACATCGCCCTGTGCTGCATAAGGAATGCGACAGGACACTTTCTCCAAGTGGAAAACCGCTTTTATTTCATGTGAACTTAAAATATCGCGAATGATCTCTTCCAAGCTGCAATCAATGTAAAGCCTATGCTGAACGCTGTTTTCCAGGCGATGCAAGCTTGAGCCAAAAACAAGCTTGAATTCAAAGCCATCCTGTCCCAGATGCTTCTGGGTTAATGATAAAAGCTCGCCATCATAGATTAAATGACTAATCTTGCCAAACTGAATACGCGCTTTGCCATAATCTTCCCTGCAAAGTTTCTTTGGGGTTAAACCGCAAACAGTAATCCGATAGCGGGAATTTAACCCAAAATTCTCCCAACTGATATGATTGGCATAAATGATACAGCCTTGATTTCCGGTAACAGCGGCTGCGGCGTGGCTTGCTAATTCCATTTATAATCCATCCTTTAATTTGGCTTGAAAAATATAAATAAAACAGCATCTCTTGGCAAGCAATCCATGCCCAGATCCTGAATGCTATACTGAGGAAAAGGAATAAAGAAAGAGGTCACCATGAAAGACAAGGATTTTATTGCCCATCTAAAACAAGTTCGTGAACAAGCCAGAAAACACCTGAACCGCGGCCCCGTGACTGAAAATTATGGTCTGGACTTACATGAAGTTTTTGCCATGCTAAACAGCGCGCTCGCCACCGAATTGATCTGCAACTTACGCTATCGCAAGCATTATTATCAGGCAGCAGCAATGGGAGCAAGCGTTGCAGCACGCGAATTTTTAGAACATGCTATCCAAGAAAATGATCATGCAAGCCAGATTGCCGAGCGTATCGTCCAGCTTGGCGGCGAACCCGATTTTTCTCCTGATGGCCTGTCAGGGCGTGCCCATGCAGACTATGTCGACTGCCCGGATATAGCCTGCATGGTCAAAGAGAATTTAATAGCAGAGCGTATTGCCATTGATATTTACCGCGAAATGATAAAAAAAATAGGCTATGCTGACCCAACTACCCGGCAATTATTAGAGAATATTTTAGCTGTAGAAGAAAAACATGCCGACGATTTGCTTGATGTAGCAGCAGAATATGATGTTTCTCTGGATTAACGCTTAAAAAAACACGCAGATTAAAGTAAAGCGCTAGAGGCAAAACATGATCTTAAGGCCATGGTTCTACGCCCCGCGACTTGTTCGCGGGATCCAGCATTTGATTCAGAATCACTGGATTCCAGATAACCCGCAGAACCTGGAAGTCAAGCGTTTTTTCATGCGTAGGTCCTGCAGGCAATGAAGCGGTTGGTTTTTAAGTTCCTTGAATTGCCGTATAATTGAATGTTCCGCATCAATCTAATTTTCCCTTATGGTTTAACGAATGTATGCTCTTGAAATCCAGGGATTGCGTAAAACCTACGATAATGGCGTTGAAGCCTTAAAAAATATCGATCTTAAAGTTAAATCCGGTGATTTTTTTGCGCTGCTCGGAGCAAATGGAGCCGGAAAATCCACCACCATAGGCCTCATCACCACCTTGCTTAAAAAAAGCTCAGGTACGATTAAGGTATACGGTTATGATTTGGAAAAAGAGCCGCAAAAAGCCAAGGCATGTCTTGGCCTTGTTCCTCAAGAATTCACATTGAATATTTTTGAAAACTGTGAACAAATACTGCTCAATCAGGCGGGTTATTATGGTATCTCGCGGCAAAAGGCCAAGCATGATGCCCATTCCTTATTAAAACAACTCGGACTGTGGGAAAAACGCCGGGACATGGTGCGGCATTTATCAGGCGGTATGAAAAGAAGGTTGATGATTGCCCGCGCCCTGATTCATCGGCCTAAGCTGCTTATTCTGGATGAACCTACAGCAGGCGTTGATATCGAAATTCGCCGCAGCATGTGGCATTTTTTAAAAAAAACCAACCAGCAAGGCACTACAATTATTTTAACCACCCATTATTTGGAAGAAGCTGAGCAATTATGTCAAAACATCGCCATTATTCATCAAGGACATATCATAAGAAATACATCCATTAAAAATTTGTTGAGTTCGTTACATCATCAGACTTTTGTAGTCGATACGGTTGATGCGATCGATATACTGCCTGAACTTAGCCCCTTCAGCACAGTCAAACTTGATACGCACAGTTTTGAAATACGTGTTGACAAGCAATGGACATTAAATGATGTATTCGCGGTACTAACCAAACACAAAATCCGCATCGCCAGCATGCGTAACAAAACCAACCGTCTGGAAGAACTTTTCTTGGATCTGATTTCCCAATGAACATTAAACAGCTGATCGCCTTATATACCCTTGTAAGAAACGAAATTGTACGCCTGTTTCGTATTTTTAATCAGGTTTTTTTTCCGCCCATCATTACAACATTTTTGTATTTTCTTATTTTCGGCTCAATCATCGGTGAACGCATAGGATCCATACAGGGGGTAAGCTATTCGCAGTTTATTGCACCTGGCCTCATTATGATGACCGTCATCACTAACGCCTACAGTAACATCTCGACATCCCTGTTTAATATGCGTTTTCAAAAAAGCATTGAAGAAATGCTGGTAAGCCCCATGCATTACAGTTTAATTTTAACGGGGTTTACGCTTACAGGCATCTTGCGCGGCATATTGGTTGCAACCCTCGTTTTCCTCGTTTCTTTTTTATTCGTCGACATTGACCTCACCATTCTTCCAGCTACCTTAGGCGTGGTTGCTTTGGTTTCCGCCTTATTCGCCCAGGCGGGATTTACGAATGGTTTGCTGGCAAGAAATTTTGACGAAATAGCCATCATACCGACGTTTATTCTAACCCCTTTAACTTATCTTGGCGGTGTTTTCTATGATACTGCAATGCTGCCCTCTTTTTGGAAGGAAGCAAGCTTATTTAACCCTATTTTTTATATGGTCAATGCCTTGCGCCAGGTCATGACCGCTCAGCAATTTCTGAATCTACCCCTTGCGCTTAGCCTGATTGTACTCATGCTTGTTTTAATGATTGTCATGAATTTATTTCTGCTTAAACAAGGTGTTGGCATAAGAGAATAAATATAAGGGACGAAATAGATCCTCATCAGAATCCTCAAATCGGAGAGCCGCTGGCAGGGAATGCTTGACGATAAGGCATCATTTCAGGTTTATTTTCAGCTCCCTGAACTTTAGTAAGAGCAGGTTCTTGCAACGCTATCCCAATATCATCTTCACTGATATGCATATCTCGGCGTCCTGTTAACGCAGCCAAAAATTGCAGGTTGATCGCCTGGGCAGCATCAAGATTAATGACGTCTTCCCAAAGGAAGAACCCCTTTAAAATAAGAGGCGCCAACAGATGTAAAGGCTCACCCAGCCCATCGGGAATATTTAAGGCTTTTGCTTCTGCAATGGGTAACTCTCCTGCTGTAATCAGTGGCTCCAAACAAAAGAGGTTTTTACATTCCTGCTCGCTCAGTCTTTTCGCTTCTCTTATGGTCAAGCGCTCAGAAAAAATTAGGGGCATGACCTTGTGCAAATTTAACAGTTCCATGGTAGTTAAGCGCTTTGCTTCAGCCACAGTCAGCAGGTTATTCTGAATTAGGGGTTTTAAATCACAAACGCTTATGCGCTCTCGATTTGTAAGATTGACCGCTTCTTGCAGGGTGAGGATTCCATCCTGAATTAAAGCAGCCGCTTCTTTAAGATGCAAACGCTGGCTATCGGATAAAGATAACTGTTTTGCGTCACTCACAGTCAACTTCCCTGTTGCAACGAGTGTTGTTGCTGCATGAAGGTTTTCACTTTCCTCTCTGGTCAGTCTTCTGCCTTCATTGAGCGCGATATTTCCTGAAATAACAAGGGGCGCAACCCTGCCAAGATTGTACGCTTCTTCAAAAGTCAGCATTTTAACTTCTTCAAGGCTGATTCGATTTGCTATCAGTAATGCGGCTGCAGATTGAATTTTATCACCCTCCTCTCCGCTGAATTGCATTTCCATAGCCTCTTCAAATGAAATATAGTTCGCCAAAAGCAACTCTTTTGTTACCCGCAATTTTGCGCGTTCAGTATCATTTAACCTTCCTGCCCTTTCAATAGAAACAAGATTTGCTTGAATAAGGGAAGAGGCAGTCTGAAGATTCATCCTGAGAGGATTCAGTTGTCTATGTATGGGTAGAGCGCTTCTATCAGGCGCTTTCCGTTCCAGGTATTTTTGAGTCTCTAATTTCATCCGCTTGGCAAACCAGCTTCGACCATGTTGATCCTCTCTTGCAAATTTTGGCAGCCTGCATTCAGGGTGCTTGATATAAATTGCCCGCGCTTCTCCCTGCATTTTGCTGTCATAAATCCGGAAGGGTTCCTTTAAAAAGGCATTCCATAATTGATTGGAGAGAGCAAGAAAATTAAATTTAGCACAAACAAGACGTTTTTTTTCCAGCTCCGAAGGCCCTAAAAATGACAAGGTTTCCAGATTTGAATCATGAGGCTGGTCAAAAAAGGATAAAGGCATTGGGTAGGCTCCCTGCATGAATCATAAAGGGATGGAATTTACCAATTGCAGGCAAGGGAATCAAATCACAGTATAAATTTAATTCATTCTTAATCGCGGCTATTTTTTCGCAATCATGGTACGCCTGGCAGGTAAAAATGCAGAACATAGACAGTATTATTACAACCAGTCCTTGTAGCTAGGTGGATGCCTCTGGAGCGCCTTAGGCTTCCTGATCACAGTCAGGCTTGCTCACAGCGCTCTCAATCTGGCTTCCAGACTGATGATGTTGGCTGTGTAATAGATACTGCCTACACTGGATAGTTTAGATCAGACCTTGAGAAGCTTCCAATATAATGGCAAGGAAAAGTGCAAATTTTTTGTAAATTCACGCCCATGCTTACGCTTTGGGCTTAAATCCAAGAGCCTTAAGCCTTTGCAGGAGGCTTGGATGGGTGGAAAAGACGGAACTTAATGATTTAACAGGATCAATGGAGCTCGGGTCAAAAAGATAAGCTGCCTGCCGGATTTCTTCATGCGCTGTATCGCCATATTCACGGACATATGCGTCTCTATGAACTTCATGATCCTCACTGATTTTTAATAAAGCGCGAGCCATGGGTTCATTGTCCCTCATCAATTCCACTGAACCGGCATCAGCCATATATTCGCGTGTACGGCTCAAAAATAAGGCTAAAACAACTGTCAGCAATGGCAATACATAGCGCAATACCATAATCACCGCCAATAATCGGTTATCCTGTTTGCGATCACGCTTAAACACGGCAGCATAAAATAAGGCATCAATCACAAGAAGCAGCAAGTTACTTAAGACAGCCACCATTAAGGTTAATTTGATGTCATGATGGCGAATATGGCTTAATTCATGGGCCATGACCGCCTGTAATTCTGCGCGGTCCAGCTTTTCCATCAGCCCTCGCGTGATCGCAACCATGGCTGATTTTTCACTATAACCGCTGGCAAAAGCATTCATGTAATTGGCTTCAATCAAATAGACTTTTGGCATGTACTGCAAGCCCGCAGCGACCTTCATTTCCTCGACGACATTATAAAGTTGCTTCTCGCGGAGATTTTGAGCAGTTTCTGGCGTAATTTCCCGGGATTCGGTACCGAGCAGCATAATGCGGTCATAGAGAGCATAGGTCATCATCAAGGAAATAGCAGCAATTATCACCATTAACCCGGTGGCATAAGGCATAAACTGAAAGGTGATAAGCGCACGCAGGCACTGCCCGATAGTTGCATGAGGATAAAATGACTGGAGGATGAATGTGTCGGCAACGAGGCCCACGCCAAGATAAATGAGAAAAAAAGTGATGATGACCCAGCGGGTTTTGCGCTCATTGCGCTGCAATTGTTCCCGCCAGTTGCCCGTTGTTGCGTGATAATCAGATAAGGTCATGTCAATAGTTAAAACTTAACGGTGTAATCTTCTCGGCTTTGGATCACTTCTTCGGGTAAAGACCAGTAGGTGAATTCTTTATCGAGCTTACCGGGAAAAAGACTAACAACCATAGATTCAAAAAAAGACTTTTTCTTTGCATAATAACGTTCTATTCCGTCATTATAAGCCTGTTTGGCATACGACAGTTTATTTTCGGTATTGACAATTTCTTCTTGCAATTGCATCACATTCTGACTGGCCTTTAAGTCGGGATACTGTTCGAAAACCACGTTCAATCCTGAAGCAATACGAGAGATGCCCTCTTCGGCCTGGATTCGCGCCTGTTCATCGCCAGATTCCTTGGCAGCCTGAGCCTGGTTACGCAATTCAACCACATCTTTGAGTGTGGTTTTTTCATAATCCATATATTTTTTGACCGCTTCAATCAAGGATTGAAAGACTTTAAATCGCCTGTCCAGCTGAATATCAATCTGGCGCTTGTTATTGTTTATGGCTTCAATTAAGGCAATAAGCTTATTGTAAATACCAATAACCCAAAAAAATATCAAAAAAACAATTATCAATACGGCTATCAGGAACGTAGTCATCACTCACATCCTTTTCTGATTCAATATTTTTTGCAGGCGCGCGAAACGCGACTGGACCCTGCCATGATCAAAGTTACTATAATATGCAATCTCATGCTAGAGCAAAGAACGCAAAAACTGCCCGGTATAGGAATGAGGCAATTCTGCAACCATTTCCGGCGTTCCTGCAGCAATAATTTTCCCGCCCTTGCTGCCGCCTTCCGGCCCCAAATCAATAATCCAGTCCGCAGTTTTAATCACATCCAGATTATGTTCAATAATCACAATGGTATTGCCCTGCTCCCGAAGCCTCGTCAACACGCTTAGCAATTGTTTGATATCATGAAAATGCAACCCTGTTGTCGGTTCATCCAGGATATAAAGCGTACTGCCCGTTCCGCGTCTTGATAACTCTTTAGCAAGCTTTATCCGCTGGGCTTCGCCCCCTGATAAAGTCGTAGCGCTCTGCCCCAACCGGATGTAGGACAACCCCACATCAATCAAGGTCTGGCATTTGCGCGCCAGAGTGGGAATAGCCGCAAAAAATTCGCACGCATCTTCAACAGTTAACTCAAGGATCTCATGAATATTTTTGCCCTTATATTCAATTTCTAGCGTTTCGCGATTATAGCGCTTGCCCTTGCAAACATCGCAGGTCACATAGATATCCGGTAAAAAATGCATTTCCACCTTAATGAGGCCCTCTCCCTGACAGGCCTCACAACGGCCGCCGCGCACATTAAAACTAAAACGTCCCGGCTGGTAGCCACGCGACCTCGCTTCCGGCGTATTCGCGAACAATTCACGAATTGGCGTAAAGAGCCCTGTATAAGTGGCAGGATTAGAGCGCGGCGTGCGGCCGATGGGGCTTTGGTCAATATCAATCACCTTGTCGCAGAATTCAAGTCCGCTCACGGCCCGGATATCTCCAATCGGTTGCATGCTGGCACGATTCAATCTGGAAGCGGCTAAAGGGTATAGTGTGTCATTGATAAGGCTTGATTTACCTGAACCTGAAACGCCGGTAATGCAGGTTAGCAAGCCGACTGGTATTGAAACATCTACATTTTGAAGATTATTGCATGTAACGCCTTCCAGGCGAATGACTCGCTCCTCATGAAAAGGAATTCTCGTTTTGGGTACGGCAATGACTTCTTTTCCAGAAAGGTATTTCCCGGTTAATGATTGGGGATTTTTCATGATATCCTCCGGGGAACCGCTGGCAACGATGTGGCCGCCGTGCACGCCGGCCCCAGGGCCTAAATCAAGCACAAAATCTGCTCTGCGAATTGCATCTTCATCATGTTCAACGACAATCACTGTATTCCCTAAATCGCGAAGATGAAGCAATGTCTTAAGCAATCTTTCATTATCTCGTTGATGCAGGCCGATGGAGGGTTCATCCAGAATATACATGACCCCAACCAAACCTGAGCCTATTTGGCTTGCCAGACGGATCCGCTGGGCCTCTCCTCCCGAGAGTGTTTCAGCGCTTCGGTTTAAGGACAGGTAATCAAGCCCCACATTCACCAAAAAGCCAAGCCGTTCTACAATTTCTTTATTGATCTTCAGAGCTATTTCACCGCGATAGCCGTCAAGTTTCAGGTTTTGAAAAAAGGCATACGCTTTTTCAATGGAGTATGAAACGATCTCAGGTAGATTTTTATTTTGAATAAACACATTTCTGGCCGCTTCCTGTAAGCGCGTCCCCTGGCAGGATGGACATGGCCTGGTCGATAGGTATTTTGCCAGCTCTTCACGAACGAGATCTGATTCAGATTCACGATACCGGCGGCGCATGTTGGGAATAACTCCTTCAAATGGATGTTTTTTGACCAAAAAACCACCATTTGGGCGTTGGTAACGGAATTCAACAGACTCTTCCCCGCTGCCGTATAACACAAGGTTTTTAATAAAATCAGGTAAATCAGCAAATGGCGTATCAACAGAAAACCGGTAGTGTTCTGCCAAAGAAATCAGGAGAGAATAATAGTATGTGGTGCGCTTGTCCCAGCCGCGAATTGCGCCTTCTGCAAGGCTTAAAGTTTCATCGTGGATAATCTTTTGGGGATCAAAATATTGATCAACCCCCAACCCATCGCAGGCAGGGCAAGCGCCCAAGGGGTTGTTAAATGAAAACAGGCGCGGTTCAAGTTCACTTAAACTATAGCCGCATTCGGTACAGGCAAATTTTGAGGAAAAAACCATTTCCTGAAATTCGTTCCCCATCGGCGTTACAACAGCCAACCCGTCAGCAAGATTAAGCGCGTTTTCGAAGGATTCACTAAGGCGCTGAGCTATATCATGCCGGACTTTAAACCGATCAATCACCACTTCGATTGTATGTTTTTTCCGTAAGGCTAATTTCGGCGCGGCATCCAGCTCATACAACTCACCATTGATTCTGGCCCGGACATACCCCTTAGCCTGCAATTGCTGCAGTAACTGCACATGCTCCCCCTTGCGGTCACGGACCACCGGGGCGAGGATCATCGCCTTACAGCCTTCTGGAAGGGCAAGTACTTGATCAACCATTTGGCTGATTGTCTGAGCCTTAAGGCTTATTCCATGCAAAGGACAGAACGGTTCCCCCACACGGGCAAACAGTAATCTTAAATAATCGTAAATTTCGGTTATTGTTCCAACAGTCGAACGCGGATTATGTGATGTTGCCTTCTGCTCAATCGATATGGCAGGAGACAGCCCCTCAATTGAATCTACCTCGGGTTTTTCCATCATCGATAAAAATTGCCGGGCATAAGCTGATAAGGATTCTACATAACGGCGCTGACCTTCAGCATATAAAGTATCAAAGGCCAGAGAGGACTTGCCCGAGCCAGAAAGTCCGGTGACAACAATTAAACGGTCGCGGGGTAAATCTACACTAACATTTTTTAAATTGTGCGTTTTTGCGCCACGGATGCTGATGGTTTGCATAAGACAATTCTTTTGATACAAAAAAATACAAATTATATCTCTGCTATACTAATAAAACAAACGCACCTCTCCTTCACTCAAGGACGCATATGAAGGGAAAAAAGACAAATCTTTGGCCATTGCTTCTGGCGCTTCTGGCGGTTATTTTGTTATCTCCAAGTCCTTATGCAGCAACGGGCAAAGACGATGAAGTTGCGATGTGGGCAGAAGAGACCCTGCTTGCTACCCTGTCTTTGGATTATGCAAGCGAAACAGAGCGCCTTGAAGAAACGCGCAAAAATTACACTCTCAACGCCTGGAAGGCAATTCACGGCTTTTTAGGCAATTACATGGAGAAAGTGCTTACTGATCAGTTAATTCTGCACCCGGCCCCCATAAGCCCCCCTGTGATTGTTAAATCAGGCATAGTGACCAAAAGCAATTTTTTTGCCGGCGTGCCTTACTGGGTGATCCAGCAACCCATCGCCATCCCCGAACTGAGTATCACCATTGATTTTATCGTCGTGGTGATAGAATTGAAACAGAAAAATCAATACATTATTCAAAGTCTGAATATGAGCATCAAAAATTCATCACCAATGTAGGCGCTGAAGAGGGATAAGGCCAAAATATGAGTTGCCCTGGGCCCAGAGGTAAAAAACTTGGCCTTCGGCTATTCAATGTTATAATGAAATCAGCGTGAACTCTGCCCGGCTTGATATGCGATTATTATACTCTATAATTTTTCTTCCGCTGTTGCTGATTGCCAATATCCCGACGCATGCTGCTGATTTGAAGCATCTTGAGCAACAGTTCAGCGATTCATTCATCACTGCCAAAATCACCGCTAAATTTACGGAAAGCAAAAACCTAAATCCTTTAAAAATCTCGGTATCGACTGATAAAGGAGTAGTCCATTTACACGGGCATGTCAAAAACAAGGAAGCCTTTGTGGAAGCGTTAAGGCTTGCGGTTTCGACAAAAGGGGTAAAATGCGTTGATACTGAAGATTTACATATTAAACGGGTCAATACCCTTTTTACTGATGCCTACATCACAGCCAAAGTGGAAGCAGCCGTGCTCAAAGCAAAGGTTCTTGATGATGAATCCATTCCTCTTGTAGGCATTAATGCCACAACCACTAACGGTATTGTGACTTTATCTGGCCGTGTCAAAAATAAACAATCCATCGCTTTTATCATTAAGCGGGTCAGTGCCGTTCGCGGCGTAAAAAAAGTTATTGCTCATTTGGATGTTAAATCGGATATTCTGTGACCACATTAGGCCGCCTTAAATTTTTTCTGTGGTATTTCAGCCGGTTTAAAGTGCCGCTTATTGGCTATCTCAAACTCCAGCTGCTTACCCTGACCGATAGCGAAGCAGTGGTTAGGTTGCGCTTAAAAAGACGCAGTAAAAATCATCTAAACTCCATGTATTTTGGCGCATTGGCAATAGGCGCTGATGTAGCTGGCGGACTTCATGGCTTTTACCATGCAAAAAAAAACCAGGTTTCTATCTCTTTGGCATTTAAATCCTTTCATGCCAGTTTCTTGAAACGCCCCGAATCAGACGTCTATTTTGTCTGCCGGATGGGAGAAACAATCAGGGATATGATTCTTCATTCCAGAGAATCCAAACAGCGGGTTAATCAGGCAATAGAAGTTAAAGCCTTTACCCATTACTTCCAGGAGCCGGAGGAAGTGGCGCAATTTTGCCTGGAGTTATCGATTAAAGCCTTATAGGCGATAATTTAATCAGAAAGAAATTATTCTCACTTCTCATTGACAAATCCATCCGCGCTCTCTAATTATTATATATCAGCAATTAATATTCAGCCGTATCTTTAAACGCTTCCATTTCATGATTGAACTGAATATCCATACACAACCGGATGATGAAAGCTGCGGCCCAACCTGCCTGCATGCCATCTATGCCTATTACGGACTGGAAAAAAACCTTGAAAGTATGATAGGTGATGTTGAACGCTCTTTTTCTGGCGGAACCTTAGCGCCCCTGCTAGGCAAGCACGCCTTGAAAGAAGGATTCACAGCCACAATTTATGTGAACAATCTTGATGTATTTGACCCAACCTGGTTTGTGCATGGAGAAGCAAGAAGAGAGGTATTGATTTCTAAATTGGACGCGCAGTTAAAGCATAAAATGGATTTGGGCATAGCTCAATCAAGCATTGCCTATCAACAGTACCTGCGCCTGGGAGGCAATGTCCGCTTTGACACGCTGAGTATTGCTTTGTTAAAAGAATTTTTTAAGCAAAAAATTCCCATATTAACCGGCTTAAGCGCCACTTACTTATATCGTAGTGCAAGAGAATTTTTCACCTCAGACGGCTTAAGTGTTTATGATGATATTCGTGGCACGCCTTGCGGACACTTTGTTGTATTATGCGGGTACGATGAGAAAAAAAGAAATGTGGTGGTTGCCGACCCGCATCGGGAAAACCCTTTGTCACATGATAATTATTATAAGGTCAGCAGCACAAGGCTAATTAATGCCATCTTGCTGGGCGTACTGACTTATGATGCAAATTTGTTAATTATCCAACCAAAAAGGATGATGCATGCAAACCATTTTGGTCACCGATGACCCAGAGAATTGGCAGTTTTTAAGCGGCCTTGCCCCCATAGTTTCAGCGAATGATTATTTATCTGATGAGACCTACCATCAAAGCCGCTCCCTGAGGATTATCAACCTCTGCCGCTCTTATAACTACCAAACCATTGGTTATTATGTTTCCTTGCTGGCCCAAGCCCGGGATCATAAAGCCATTCCTACCGTTTTAAGCATCCAGGATGTTTTAAGCTTAAGCCTGTCGAAGCAGATTTCCCAGGAAATCAATGATGAAATTCAGCGAAGCCTGCAAGATATCAAGGGCAATGAGTTTATATTCAGCCTTTACTTTGGGCAGAATATTGCCAAAAGGCATGCCCTTTTGGCCAAAAAACTGCATGGCTTGTTTCCCTTGCCGCTGCTGCGTTTTACCCTGGAAAAAAAGAAACAGTGGAGTATTAAAGAGGTTGCAGTCTTGTCTGTTGCGGATATTCCTGCCCAGCATGAGGAATTCATGCATCAGGCTGCTGAAACTTATTTTTCAAAAAAAAGATTTCATCTTTGGCGAAAAAAACAGCGTTTTCATGATCTTGCTATCTTGATTGATGAAAGTGAGCCAACACCGCCATCTAACAAAAAAGCCCTCGATTTTTTTGTTGCTGCAGGAGAAGATCTGGGGCTTAATGTTGACTTTATTGATAAAAATGAAAGTAAATCTATAGCGGAATATGATGCGCTGTTTATTCGGGCAACCACAGCAGTCGATCATTTTACTTACCGCTTTGCAAGGCGCGCGGCCCAGGAGAATCTCGTCGTGATAGACGACCCCCAGTCGATTGTGAAATGCACCAACAAAGTATATCTTGCCGAATTAATGCAAAGCCATCAGATACTCACGCCAAGCACCCAGTTTATCAGTAAATATGACGAGAAACTGCCGGAGTGCGAATTTCCCTGCGTTTTAAAAAAACCAGACAGCGCTTTTTCTCAGGGCGTCATTAAACTAAGCGACGCCAGGGAATTACAAAAATCGCTTGCCCAGTTTTTTAAAACTTCCGATTTGGTTCTTCTGCAGCCCTTTATTCCTACAGAATTTGACTGGCGGATAGGCATACTCGATAACAAAGCTTTATATGCCTGCCGGTATTACATGGCAAAAGGGCATTGGCAAATCTATAACTGGAAATCCAGTCAGGAATTAGAAGGAGCCTGTGAAGCCGTACCGTTACATGAAGTTCCAGAAGGAATTCTTAAAACGGCGCTTAAAGTCACCCGTTTAATCGGCGATGGTTTTTACGGAGTTGACCTTAAAAGCCAGGGCGACAAACATTATGTCATCGAAGTGAATGATAATCCAAGCATTGATCATGGCAATGAAGACCAGATATTAGGCGAATCCCTTTATCATCAAATCATGAATGTCTTTTTGCAGCGCATCCGCAGGAAACACGGCTATGTCTAATTACCCGCTTTTTTCTGTTATGGGCATTGAAATTGAATACATGCTGGTCGACAAAGAAACATTAAATGTCAAGCCGCAAAGCGATGCCATTCTTAACCTGCTGGCTGGCTGGCAGGCAAATGAAATCTCGCTTGGGGATATTGCCGTCAGTAATGAGCTGGTGCTTCATGTACTTGAATTAAAAAACAGCGGCCCTAAACCCATAGGAGCCCCCATCAGCGCACACTTTCAAGAGGCGATTTTAAAACTACAGCCGCTTCTTGCCGAGTACAATTTGCTGCTCTTGCCCTCAGGGGCTCATCCCTGGATGGATCCCAGGGTTGAAACCAGGCGATGGCCGCATGGCAATCAAGAAATTTATCAACAATATGACAGGGTTTTTGGTTGTTCAGGGCATGGCTGGTCTAATTTACAAAGCATGCATGTCAATTTGCCTTTTGCCAATGATGAAGAATTCTGTCAGTTACACAATGCCATACGGCTCATTTTACCCTTGTTACCGGCCCTTGCTGCAAGCACCCCATTTCTGGATGGAGAAATAACCGGGTTTCAGGATTCAAGGCTATTATATTATGGGAAGAACCAGCAGCGAATTCCTTCAATTAGCGGCGATATCATTCCAGAATTTATTCATTCCCAAAGCCAATATGAACATGAAATTCTAAAACCCATGTATCGGGATATCAGCCGCTATGATCCGGAAGGGATTTTGCAGCATGAATGGCTGAATTCTCGCGGCGCCATCGCTAAATTTGAAATGATGGCGATAGAAATACGGCTGCTTGATACCCAAGAATGTGTTCAGGCAGATATTGCCATCGCTCATCTGGTGTTTGCCATCCTCAAAAAATGGCATTGCGACTCCCATTTATATTTAGAAGATCCTTTCGACACAAAAAAGCTCAAAGCGCTTTTTGAGCAAAGCATCAAAGATGGCTTAAGTGTCACCGTTGACGATGGCTTTTTGCTTGAGCAGTGGCAGCTGCCTAAAAGAACGATGACGATGCGGGATATATGGTCGTCGCTGATTGAGTCGGTGAGCACCGAGCTCGACGAGAAAAGCCAGCTTGCCCTTGAGCATATCTTGCGCTTTGGTAATTTAAGCGAACGGATCCTCAAAGCTTGCAAAAACAATCACAACAGATCCACCCTGGCTCATGTGTACCGCCAGCTGAGTCAGTGTTTATTAAATAACCAATTATTTTATTGATCATGAAACCTACAGTATTGATATTCAGTTGTGAGCATGGAGGAAGAGAAATTCCTGAAGAATACCGGCATCTGTTTCCCAAACAGGAAAAATTGCATTCTCCTTCTGCCGTGGATACAGGGAGCCTGGAAATTGCGCAATATTTAAGCCGTGCTCTGAACTGTGATTTTACCTATACCAATATCTCGCGTTTAATCATCGACTGCAACCGAAGCTTAACTCATCGCAACTGTTTTTCTTCCTATACCCATGCCTTGCCAAGTGCTGAAAAAAAGAAAATCATTGCTAACTATTATTTGCCTTTTCGCGAGAAGACGAGGCAAATCATTCAACGCCACATTGCAGAAAGCAAGCAGGTTTTGCATTTATCGATTCATACTTTTGCCCCGGAAGCGAAGGGCGTCTTGCGCAATGCGGCTATATCCATTCTTTATGATCACCGCCGCCATGGTGAAAAAGAAGTTGCCCGCATTTGGCATGAGCTCCTTCTTGCCCAGTCGCCCCGATATCGGGTAAGGCTGAATTATCCATACCGGGGCGACAGCAACAGCTTTGCCAGCGAGCTTCGCCAGGAGTTAGGCGAAAAAGATTATCTAGGGTTAGAACTTGAAGTCAATCAAGCATTGTTACAGGATGAAAAATCCTTCAAAGAGATAACTGAAACCATCGTCTATACCTTACAGGAGTTAATTCGCCTGCTCTAGCGCTCATCACCAGCAGAAATCATCCCTCTCAACTATACTTTAAATGCACCTCGCAGTGGATGGAGCAGCCTTCATGTATAAACTCTCAAAACTTGAAAATATTGGCGTCAAGTTTGCAGCGCTTTTGCTTGAGGCAGGCATTGAGGATCAGGAGCAATTGCTAGATTTCTGCCGCCTTCGCAATAAACGCCTTGAACTCGCCCAAAAAACAGGGATCAACCCCAAACTGATTTATAAATGGACAATTGAGGCTGATTTGGCCAGGATCACAGGTATTGGCGGAGAATATGCTGAACTGTTGCAGTATTGCGACATCGATTCAGTACAAACGCTCGCCGTGATGGATGCAGAGAAATTGCAGCAAATACTTGAAGATGAGAATAAAAAGACTAAACTGGTACGTCACTTGCCAAGCCTGAACCAAATAGAAACCTGGATAGCTCAAGCCAAAAAACTCCCCCCTGTCGTTGAAAAATAAGCAGCACCCATCAACAGCAACTGGAACAGGATTTCATCAGGCTGCCTGGCAATCCGGGCATAATCCGTAAATATTTAAAGCATGATCAGTCATTTTAAACTGTGCTTCTTTTGCGATGATTTTTTGCCGCTGCTCAATCAGTTCATCATAAAATTCTTCCACCCGGCCGCATTGGATGCAAACCAGATGATCATGGTGCTCGCCCTGGCTAAGTTCATATACTGAGTATCCGCCTTCAAAATTATGGCGGTTTATCAAGCCCGCGGCCTCAAATTGCGCAAGAACCCGGTAAACTGTTGCCAGCCCGACATCTTCCCCCATGTCCAGAAGCTTCTTGTATACATCTTCAGCGCTTAAATGATGATCTGTAGATTGCTCAAGAATTTGCAGCACTTTTAAGCGCGGCATGGTTATTTTCAAACCAGCATCTTTAAGCTGTTGGCTTTCATCCACTCAAGCTCCTCACAATAACAGTTGCAAAAATCATGTTGTACAATTGCTGCAATATTAGTCTTGCCATGAATTGCGTGGTATTATGGCCGAATTTTTCAAGACAGGCAAAAAATAATGCGAAATAGAATCATTCTCATGCTTATCATGGCTTTATTTCTGGCTGGCTGCGCTTCTTATGACTTTTCAAGGCGCAATGTTCAGCAGGGAAACCTGTTGCCAAAAGAAAAAATAGAACGGTTAAAGATTGGAATGAGCAAGCAAGATGCCGCCATCCTCATGGGAACCAGCCTGCTTAGCCCCTTGTTCACCAATGACCGCTGGGATTATGCCTATACCTGGCGCGAAGGCAACGGTCCTGTGGAAAAAAAGAGTTTAAGCCTGTATTTTGCCCATGGCCGATTGGCAAAGATTGAGTCCCATTCTTAAGTTGCGCATGAAATTAGAGGAAAATCCATATGGGTAGTGCAGCAATATTAACGTCCTACCCTTTTATCTCAAAGCCTGGGCATTAGCCCATTTTTTAAATCTCCCTGAACAATGATGCCAGGATCAATCATTGTTCAGGGAAAATCCATCCAGCCGAACCGCCAAACCAAAGCTTGCAGCTTATTATGTTCTAATTGTCCGCTGTATTATTTTGTGCTAAAGTGCACTAAATTTTAAAACATCGAGGTAATTATGCCCAATTTTAAAACCCAACTAAATGAGTTAAAAAAAATTAATCCATCCATCATATACTCATTCGAACCTGAGTCGACTCCGGAACGATTGGCCGGGATAGAAACTTGTGAAACCAGCATTATTCCCGAGCAAAACCAACGTTTAGACATGCTAAATGGATATTTGTATGTTGAAAATCATATCCTGCCTCATCTGGAAAAACATGCAGGAACCATTAGCTCCCAGGAATTATTAACCTGGTTTGATGAATTGCATCGCATCATGGGCAACACATTAATGAAAAATCTTCGCAGCGCCTCCGGGAAATATACAGAACAATTAATCCTTCGCTGGCATAATGGCTGCGCAATATCTGATGAGATTATTTTTTATTTTTCAGGCAAACATCCAATTAAAAAAGAAAAAGAATTTGTCAATGCCTTGGTGAAACAGTATGGAGTTGAAAAAAAGGCAATGGAAGGATTCATAAACTTGCTTCATAAATTGGAAAAAAACGAGGCTATCGAAATTCCACAGTGGCAGCTTCAATTTATACAAGAAAACGCAAAACGTCTTCCAGGAATTCTCGTATTGAATAAATTAGCCATAGCTTGCCTGGAAGATAAATTAACTTTTGAAGAAAAGTCCTGTGTTGATAAAATCTTGAAGATATGCTGCTATCCCCATGAAATCCCTCATAAGATGGATGCGTTAGCACAAGAAACTGCCAAAAAACTCAAGGAAGTCGATACAAATTCTGAAGACGACATGATTCAATTTCTGGCAGATTTCTATTATAAGTTTACCGAGATCCATCCCTATGGGAATGGAAACGGGCGTGTTGCTGCCGCCATGCTCAATGCCTTTTTGCTTTACTTTAAAAAGCCAAGTTTGTCGTTAAGGCTTCCAGGCGAACGGTCGGAAGAAAACAGCGACTATAATCAAGCGTTTAAAGAAATTGATAAGACAAGAACAGCTTTGGCAGAATTGATAAAAAAACGGATTCATACTGAAGAACAAAAACCCTATTCCGATGAACTGCTGCTGGAAACCATCGCAGCCCGGGTAGATACCGCGTTATCCATGCAGGAAATTTTGAGACTGGATCCAAAATTTAATTTGCAAACCCTTCTCGATGAAGCGAACAAAAATCACACACAAACTTTGAAAGAAATGGTTCCTCAATTTTTGTCACTTCTTAATCATGATGTGCAAATTTTTGACCTATATTCCCTTATCCTATCCAAAAAACTATTCGAGATAACCCTGAAAAAGGAAAAGGAATTAAAATTAAAGCATGAAAGCGTTAAAAACATCTCCTTTATTACATCATTAAACCCGGAACAAAAAAATAAGGTTCTGGCAGGCTTATACAATTTGACCGAATGCAAAGAGTGGAAGCTGACCAGCAAGGGTGATAGTGCCTGGATAGTGCTTAACGACAAGAAAACCGCAGGTATGATCCAGCAAAAACTTATGGAAGCCCAAATAGGAACCATAGCGATGGGACAAATCAAGGGGCAAGAGGGTGTTTGGTCCGTTCAGTGTAGGAATATTGACGTTAAAAAAGTTATCGATGCAAGTCACGCCACTTCAGGACTAAATCCGAGTCAGACTCCAGCGCTATCCAAAAACTAAACAAATCAACCAATGCCATTGGCTGTTTTCATCGAGTAAGCAGCCAACATTTAACATGGGCCACCATATTGCCCTGTTTCATTTTGGAGTTAATTTTTTTTTAACTTTGAGCCGTCTTTTTTCCTTCGGGTCAAGGGCTAACGGCCGGTAAATTTCGATGCGGTCGCCGGTTTTCAGTGGTGTATCAAGCGGCAGTTTTTGCGCAAAAATACCGACAGGATAATTGTTTGTTTCGGGATGGACGCGATGGATTCCGGATTGTTGCAGCGCGTCACGGATGGTTGCCCCTTCCGGCAGCTCAATATCAAGATGGAAGGGGTCATTTTTTTCAGGCAGGTAGATCAGTTCAACTTTGACCATACAATGCCTCTGCGCGTTCACAAAAAGCATCCACCATTTTGTCGCTGACTTGCTCAAAAACTGAACCTAGCAGCATGGAAAAAAAGCGGCCGGCGAAATCAAACTCCAGGTCAAAAGAGATATGGCAACCCTCCGGCACTTCATCAAAGCGCCAAAATCCTTCCAAATGACTAAAAGGGCCATCCACTAAACGGATTTCAATCATTTTATTGATTTGCAGGCGATTGCGCGTGGTGAATGATTTGCTGATACCTGCAGCAGAAATCATCAAAGTTGCCTGCACTTCATCTTCATCACGATGATGCACCACGCTTTTGGTAAAATAGGGTAAAAATTCTGCATAACGTTCAACATCATTGACCAGGTTATACATTTGTTCGCAAGTATAGGGAACGGTGCGCGATTTTTTAATGATGGTCATGAGTTGCCTCTTGTTATTTAAAAGATGAATAGTTGTCAGTTAGCCATCTTGTCAAGTCGACAATTTCCTCAGCACAAATCGAGTGTTCCATTGGATACTCATGGAAAGCAATATGGGAATATTCCATCTCCCGTAAGCGATCGGCGCTTTTTTTTGTCCAAACAGGGGAAACAACCGTGTCAAACTGACCGGCAGCCATGAAAACAGGAATGTCCCGATCCTGCTTGAACCTGATTTCCGAAGCCTGCGGCAAATATGCGGATAAAGCGATGATCCCCCCCAATGCCTCCTCATGTTGCAAGGCCGTAAATAAGGCCATGGCCCCGCCCTGGGAGAATCCGGCTAAAATAATCTGCCTTGCAGAAAATCCTTCTTCATACTGTTTCTGCATAATACGGGTGATTGCATCTTGTGATTCAAAAATGCCTGCTTTATCAGCTTGATCGCGTTCTGCAAGACTGGCAATATCATACCAGGCGCGCATCGGCATCCCCCCGTTTAAGGTAACCGGGCGAATCGGCGCGTCAATAAACACGTGACGAATTCCGAAGGACAATGGAAGTTCGCGAGCCAGACCCATCATATCCTGTGCATCAGCTCCCAAGCCGTGCAGCCAGATAATGCAGATTTGCGCCGGCATTCTGGAATCTATCTTGTAAGTATTCAAGCCGCAGTCTCCAGCAAAAAAGAGCAGGGCCTACGCATGAAAAAACTCTTGACTTCTACGTTCCGCGGTTTATCCGCGGAATCCAGTGATTCTGAATAAAATGTTAAAATGTTGGATCCCGCGAACAAGTCGCGGGACGTAGAAACAGGAGTCAAGTTGACCTCATCTAATTCAAGTTTGATTTTTATGCATAGGCACTGCAAAAAAAGAGAGATTATCGCTAATGTGAAATCTCATGACAAGCAGGAATAAGAGTTTTTTATCATGTATAAAAAGCCCCGCATCCACTGTACAAAAATGCAAGTCAGTTGTTGTTTCAGTTTAGTCGATGCATCATCAGATTGCGGAGAAGCCCTTGAGAGCGGGGATTTTCATCACCGAGGGAAACCAAAAATTGACTGTCTTGCCCAATCATTTGTATTAATACTGTGGTAGGATTGGAGAATAGCCATCAGATTTGCCAAAAACCCGGAACAGTAAGGAGAAAATTTTGTTTTTCTTGAGTAAAAAAATCTTGCTGGGTATTATCTTTTTAAGTCTGGGTTTAACTTGTCTTGTATCATGCGGGCAAAAAGGCCCCCTGTATTTGCCTGAATCAGCTTCTGCAAGCAAAGATAAATCATGAAAAAAATTAAATTTACAAAAATGCATGGCCTTGGCAATGATTTCATGGTCATTGATGCAACTCATCAGGATATTGACCTTACTCCAAAAGATATCAGGGCCTTGGGTCGCAGGGATACCGGCGTCGGCTTTGATCAATGTCTAATCATTGAACCCAGTCGCCAGGACAGCGTTGATTTTTTTTATCGAATTTTTAATGCGGATGGGCGGGAAGTTGGCCAATGCGGCAATGGCGCGCGCTGCCTTGCGCGATTTATTCATCACTATGGCCTTTCTAAAAAAAAGGAACTGACTGTTGCCACCTGTACAACATCCATGCGCTTAAAGATAAATGATGATTCATCAGTCAGCGTTAATTTTGGCCATCCTAAACTGGCTCCCGGAGATATCCCATTACTGGCAGAAAAGGAGCAACCTGTCTACAGCGTATTGTTGAAGCATGAAGAAATATCATTTCATGCCATTCATGTCGGCAATCCGCACGCCGTTATCAAAGTGGAGGATGTCAAGCAGGCACAGGTCGGTCAAGTGGGGGAAACAATCAGCAAACATCCTGTTTTTCCAGAGGAAACCAATGTTGGCTTTATGCAAATCATATCGCCGGAACATATTATGCTGCGGGTATATGAACGAGGCTGTGGAGAAACCAAAGCCTGTGGGAGCGGCGCCGTAGCCGCAGTGGCCGCCGGCCGGCTTTTTCATCAGCTGCAAGGCACAGTGAAAGTCAGCCTTCCCGGTGGAGATTTGTGGGTGCATTGGCCCCGCACTGAGCATGATATCACTTTAACGGGGCCCGCTTCTTTCGTGTATGAAGGCATTTTAATGAACATATAGGATAAAAAATGCGTATTGTGATTCTTGGCGGCGGACAAGTGGGCGGCAGTCTTGCCCAAAACCTGGTTCACGAAGACAATGATATTACCCTTGTTGATATTGACGAGGAACGCTTAAGGGATTTGCAGCATCGCCTGGATATTAAAACGGTATTAGGCTCAGCCTCTCATCCCAATGTGTTAATAGATGCCGGCATTCAGCAAGCCGATATGTTGATTGCTGTCACCAATAGCGATGAAATCAATATGATGGGGTGCCAAATAGCCTACAGTCTTTTTCGCACGCCCAGCAAAATAGCCCGCATTCGTTCTACAGATTATTATCAATATCCCCAGTTGTTCTGTAATGAACATATTCCGGTAGATGTATGCATCAGCCCTGAGCAGCTGGTCATGGAGCACATTGTTAATCTGATTGATTATCCCGGCGCTTCCCAAGTGGTTGATTTTTGCAATGGCGAAGTATTGCTTGCTACCATAAAACCTCGGGAGGAGGGTATTCTGGTCGGTAAAACCATTGCCCAAATCGATGAGCATTTACAATCCATAGAAGCAGGCGTTGTAGCCTTGTTTCGCAATCAGTCCGCCATTCTGCTGCAAGAGGATACTGCTGTCGCCAAAGGCGATGAAGTTGTCTTTATTGCGTCTCCTCAGGCAATTCAACAACTGTTGATTGCTTTAGGACATTACACTCACCCCAACCGACGAATCATCATCGCCGGCGGCGGTCATATAGGCGCAAAACTGGCCCAGACGCTGGAAACCCGTTACCGCCTGAAAATCATAGAACACAATGCCTCGAGAGCCAATTATCTCGCAGCCAAACTGCATAAAACCACCGTGTTGCAAGGTGACATTGGCGATAGAGATTTATTAATCAATGAAAACATTGAATTTACAGATGTCTTTTGTGCCGTTACTAATGACGATGAAGCCAATATCATGTCCTGTCTTCAGGCTAAAAGGCTTGGAACAAGGCATGCTTTGGCACTGGTCAACCGAAAGGCTTATGTGGATCTTATCAATGACAGCACAATTGATCATGCTATATCACCGCAGTTGATCACAATTGGCAGCATTTTGACAAAGTTAAGACGCGGGAATATGGTTAAGGTTCATCGGCTTTACGACGAGGCAGAGGCTATAGAACTAATCGTTCATGGCGATGAACAAACATCTCAGGTTATAGGACGCAGCCTTGCGGAAATTGAATTGCCGCCCTCTTGCCTCATAGCCGCCATTATGCGTGAAAATAAAGTATACATCGCAAGCAAGGAATTAACTTTAGAAACAAACGACCATGTGATTTTATTGGTCTTGAAAAAACGCTATATTCGTCAGGTTGAATCTTTGTTCCAGGTTAATTTAAGCTATGTTGACTAGAGCTTACGCCCTAAACCCAATGTTATGGTATGTACAAATGATAAGCCATCTCATTTCGATTGCGTCATTGCTCCCCTCTTTCCGTCATCCCGAACGCAATGAGGATATCTGATTTGGCATCCCCATGATCTTCGCCGGCGCTCAGGGTACGGGGCAGGAAAGCATTTAGACTACGGCTCTATCCAGGATTGATTATGCAAATCAAAACAATATTGCGCTTCATCGGCTTGCTGCTCATGATATTCAGCGGAAGCATGTTGACTCCTCTCATAGTCAGCTTGATTTTTCATGAAGCATTCTGGTTTCCTTTTGTCGCCGCTTTTCTTTGCACTTTAGGCACAGGATCAATATTGTGGCTTGCTTTTCGCAAGCATCAACAGGAACTCAAAATCCGCGACGGCTTTTTAATTGTGGTGCTCTTCTGGTTTGTGCTTTGTTTCTTTGCTGCGCTGCCATTCATATTTACCATTGACGATCATGGTTTTACCGATTCTGTATTTGAATCCGTTTCCGGGTTTACTACTACCGGGGCTACCATCATTACTCACCTCGATGATTTACCGCATGCCATCTTGTATTACCGCCAACAGCTGCAATTTTTAGGAGGCATGGGTATTGTGGTGTTAGCGGTAGCCATTTTACCAATGCTTGGCGTCGGTGGAATGCAGCTATATCGGGCCGAGACCCCAGGACCAATGAAAGAATCGAAACTCACACCCCGAATAGCACAAACCGCAAAGGCACTCTGGTCTATTTATTTTTTACTCACTTTTCTTTGCATGCTTGCGTACCGTGCTGCAGGAATGGACTGGTTCGATGCTATTGGAGAAAGCTTTGCAACCGTGTCTACGGGCGGGTTTTCCATGCATGATGCCAGTTTTGCGTACTATCAAAGCACAGCTATAGAATTAATTGCCTGTGTTTTCATGCTTCTTGGCGCCACGAATTTTGCCTTGCATTTTATTGCATTACAAAAAAGAAGCATCAGCCATTATTGGCAGGATGAGGAGTTTCGTTTTTTCACGCGATTTATCCTGGCAGCAAGCATCATTATCACCTTCAGTCTTTTGTGTTATGGTTTCTTTGAAAAAAGCAGCCATGCCTTCACCAAAAGTCTTTTCAATGTCATCTCGCTTGCGACAACGACCGGGTTTATTTCTGCCCCATTCAATCATTGGCCAAGTTTTACCCCCATACTCCTTACCTTATTAGCAATTGTTGGCGGATGTGCTGCTTCTACAAGCGGTGGGGTTAAAGTGCTGCGTGCACTTTTATTGTACAAGCAAAGCCGAAGGGAAATGACGCGCCTCCTTCATCCACATGCCATCATTCCTATTAAATTTGGCCAGCAAATTCTGGCTGAGCCGGTTTTGCAATCGATGTGGAGCTTCATATCTGTATTTATTGCTCTTTTCTTGTTGTTGGTGTTAGCCTTGGTGGCTTTAGGGAATGATTTTCTCACCTCATTTTCTGCGGCAACGGCAACGCTTGCTAACGCAGGTGCCGGCATAGGAGCCATCAGCGTTACTTTTTATCACCTTAACCTGCCCAGCAAATGGTTATTAATGGTCGCCATGATAGCAGGAAGGCTTGAAATTTTTTCTTTATTGATTTTATTTACCCGGCAATTCTGGCAAAAATGAGCGATGCAGGGGTTTTAGTCTTTAACGAAGACCCTAATGCCATTAAAGGCGACAGGCCGTTCGCCTCCAAAGCGCGGGCGCAAGCAGGCTTGAAGAGACTCAGCGCCAGATGCAGCTTGGATTCGCACCCTCGCTTGGAAGGCAGGGAATCGTGGACGCTCTTTAATGTCGCCCGCCAAAATTCAGTGGAAACGGCGTTAGCATTGGTTTTTTAACTTCCAGCGCTTATGCAGCCAAAGCCATTGCTCAGGATGCGCAAGAACCATCCGCTCCAGCGCCTGATTATACGCCAGGGTATTACGGTAGATTGCCTCTTGCGCATTTGCAAAATCCTGCCAGTAAATCGGTTCGTGAAACTCAAGCACATGACGGCCGTTAGCTAAGCGATAGCCGGCAGCAGGGATTACAGGGATCCCGGTATGCCGGGATAAGCTTGCCAGGCTGCGGTAAGTACCCGCCTTTTTGCCAAAAAATTCTACCGCAATCCCATCGCGATTAGCCAGTGAGGCATGCTGATCTAGCACAAAAACTACTGCATGATTGGCTTCTAAAGCGTCGCAAACTTTCTGTAAGGAATTTTTTTTGGGAATAACGTTAAGCCCTGCCCGGTAGTAACGTCGAAACAAAATTTTTTCCACAAACTTATTCCCCAAAGTACGGCGGATAAAATGAAACTGCCCTTTAAATTCATGAAAATTCAAAATTCCGCCGATGGGCGCAAATTCCCAGTTACCAAAATGACCGGTCAAAATCAGCACCCCACGCCCCTTGGCGGCTTCAGCTAACAGACGCTCATAGCCACGCACTTCCACCTGATCACGAATTTTTTTTTCGGTCATAAAGCGCATTTTGAGCATTTCTTTAATGGAAGTGGCAAGATGGGAGTAAAAAGCCTTGGCAAGATGCTTTTTTTCTTGCAGGCTTAGGCTTTCACCAAACACCTGATTGATATTGTGCAGAACTACCTGGCGGCGATAAGGCAGGAGATAGTAAAATACTTGACCAGCCAGGGTTACGGGCAGTGATTTAACTGATTTCATAACTCAAGTACAGGCTTTCAGCAACAAACAGGCATTCATGCTTGCAAAACCGCGATTAATCACCAAAGCATGTTTCTTGCCGCTTTCCATGCTGCGGTGGTTGTGACTGATATTCAATTGCGCACATTCAGGAGCAGGCTGTACTAAATTTGGAATCCCCGGGACACAGCCATCGCGCAACGCGTGTACCGCCAATACGGTATCCAGGATTCCCGAGGCACATAAAGTATGCCCCATAGACCACTTATAAGCCGTCACAGGAACTGATGCTTGACCAAAAACTGATGAGATGGCAATTGCTTCGCTCACATCCGATTTTTTGTTGCCGTTGCCGTGCGCGACCAGCAATCCTACTTCTTCTGGCTGAATGCCGTTTTTATATAAAACATGAGCCAGCAAGGCAGCTAAATGCGAGCCGTCTTCTTCGATAGAGAACAAGCCGGCAGCCTCTGTAGTTGATGCGCCTTCCAGTAACTCTGCATAACAAACCGCCTCGCGCGCATTTACGCTCGTTTCACTTTCGATCACTATCGCTGCTGCTCCTTCACCAAGTATTGTGCCGTCATGCTCCGCATCAAAGGGCTTTAAATGGCGGGAACTGATAACGCCAAGCCTGTTGTAATAAAACAAGGCCTGCGGTTCCGTTCCAGTATCATACGCCACAACCACAGCTCTCTCGGCCTGCCCGGTTTTAATGGCATGATAAGCTTCAATCAAAGCCTGCATGCCGCCTGCAGCATGGTTGGTCACATTATGATTGACTCCCTTGAAGCCATAGGTAATGCCCGTATAGGCAAGCACATTGTTCGGCAGAATCCGCAACAGCCACATTGGATGCACTTCGGCAAACAATTGTTTGGCAAAATGTCGCATATCGCCTTTTGTCTTGGCCAGCAAAGGCAAGAAATCATATTGTTGATAATATTTGTTACCCGGCGAGCCGACAAAAACCGCAGTTTTATCATTAAATTCTTCAGAATTATCAAGAGAGTCGCGGTAGCCCTGTAGCTGGCTGCTCTCAATTGCCTGCATGGCAGCATTGATTCCCAATACATCCTGCCGGGAAATAACTTTCATCAATTTACGATCAGGCAGGAATTTTGCCGGTTGAAATTCTTTGAGTTCGCCACCCAGCCGATGAGACCATGAAGCAATATCCCAGCTTTGAATTTCATCTATATTCTGAACTCCGCCTAAAATACTTGCCCAGTTTTTCGCATCTGTGGTGCCTGAAGCTGTTAAGGCGCCAAGTCCTGTGATAAATACCCGCTTTGTGCTGCTCATGCGTAGACCTCATGGAAAGCTGGGTGCTTAAATAAAAGGCAACTATTTGAGCCGCCAAATCCAAAAGAATTGGAAAGTACTACTCCCAGTGCTTTTTCTCTGGGACCGTCGGTGACGTAATCTAAATCACATTCTGGATCACGTTGAGTTAAGTTGGCCGTTTTAGGGATTTTTGCATGCCGGATGGCAAGCACAGATAAAACAGCCTCCAGGGCGCCGGCAGCAGCAATGAGATGCCCTGTTTGGCTTTTGGTAGAACTGACCGGCAATTGATGAGCACGCTCGCCAAAAACCGCCTTAATGGCGTTGGTTTCACTTAAATCATTCATTTTGGTAGATGTTCCGTGAGCATTGATGTAATCGACATCGTCGGGCTTAACACCCGCATCACGCAAAGCCTGTAAAATAGCCTGAATCGCGCCATCCCCATTTGGGTGCGAATCAGTAATCCGGTAAGAACTTAGGGAGTTACCTTCCCCTGCCAATTCAGCATAAATTCGGGCGCCGCGAGCCACCGCTTTTTCCCATGCTTCCAAAATCAGGAAGGCGGCTCCTTCTCCCAGTACGAATCCGTTGCGCGTGGCATCAAATGGCCTGCTCGCAGTGACGGGAGCATCATTGTAATTCGACAATGCCCCTAGAAGACAAAAACTTGATAAACCCAAAGGATTAATCATGGAGTCAAATCCGCCTGCCAGCATATAATCCGCTTCACCCCGGCGAATCACCTGCATGGCGAGACCCAAAGCCTGGCCGCCTGATGCGCAGGCTGTATGAACAGAGCTGGCATATCCCTTGATGCCAAACTCCTGAATCAATAACGACAAACCGGAGTTCGATGTTGTTTTACCAAAATCAATCAATTTGTAAAAATTGCGCGCCTCATGCTCAAGTTGCGCCCAATCTGGGTTACCGTTTGCTGCACAAGTAGCCTGAAAACGGTTCAAATACTCAAATTCAGCAGTCATCATGCCGCTGCCCACAACCACTCCCCATCGGGAAGCAGTGTTTTTCCCTGGCCGGATAGCTGCGTCAGATAATGCTTGGTGTGCTGCATCCAAAGCATACCGGGTAAAGGACATCGCAAAACGCTGATGCTTGCCAGAAGTGGGGAAAGAGGGCGAAAAATTCTTCACTTCAGCAGCAATAGAGGTCGGGAAAGAAGAGGCATCAAAATGGCTGATTGCCGCAATGCCGGACTTTCCTTGCATCAAATTGCTCCAGGTTGTAGAGACATCATTTCCCAGTGGCGAAACGACGCCAAGGCCCGTAATCGCAACCCGCCTCTTACTCATGTGATCCACCCTTTAGAACTAAAACCACATCCAATATGCAAACCCTCTTTCTGTTGATTTCAGTATGATAATTTAAAACCATCTCTTGTTCGCTTTGGCTTTTTACTGTCATTTCACACTGCAAAACATCACCCGGATGCACAAACCCGCTCATTTTAATCCGACGCATTTCGCGAACAACATATCTGCCGGCAAGCCCCGAGCGGGCAAGAAATTCTCGTGCCAGGTTTAATTTACACTCTAATAAAACAGTCAAAGGTAAAACCGGTTTCTTTGGGAAATGATCCGGAAAATAAGCAGCCGCCCGGGTAACACGCTTCTCTGCACGGATAGAAACATGAGGTTCGCAATGCAAGATGTGATCAAATTGCATTTGTATTAAATGCAAACCTTCATTCGCCACAACGCCGCTGCCCTGTTCAAAAAGTGATTGAGCCAAAGGCCAATCGGCTGGGCGATTAATTTCATTAAACTGTTGGCGTACAGCCTCTTTATCAATAAACTCATTCATGGGCAACAAAGGCCCCAAAGCGCTGTCAATACGGAATATGATCTCTTGGCCTATGCTTGCCGTACCGTGATAACGGACAACTGCATCATCCACTGCATCAATAGCAGCTTCGAGCTGGATTGTTTCCCCTATATAAGCCGGCCGATACAAACAGGCGCTGGAAACTACTCCTGCAACCGGCCGGCAGGAGAATTCTTGACTTGCCATTACATGCCAGGCAGCCAATTGGCCGAGGGTTTCTCCAATAAGAGAAGGAATAAAACAAGGACGGCCATCATCATCCGCGCAAAGATAATAATCCTCACGCGTGACATGCTTAATACCCCGCGCTATGGTCGGAGATAACTGTAAAATTCTATCGACGAATAAAAACCGCATCAGGCTACTGTTTCACAAGCTTTTTGTTCTTTAACGGCAGCTACAATCAACTTGCAAAAGGTTTCAACAGTAAACAAGGCAGGAATTTCATTGACCTTTAAATTGGGTTTAAAATATGCCTCCGGTACTTCGCTTAAGTAATTTTTCAATGCGCTCATCCCTTTTGCAGTTAATACCCCCCCTTTTTCAAATTCATCTTCAGGGAGATCGCCTCTTGCATTCTTCTCAAGTTGGCCACGAGGAATTTTAATATCAAATTCTTTTTCAAGCTGGAAAACAAGATCCAGAAAATCAATTGATTCAGCACCTAAATCAGCGATCAAACGGCTTTCTAGAGAAATATCGCTTTCATCAATGACCAATACATCTGCTATAATTTCCCGTACTTTGGGATATACGCTTTCTACATTCATGTTAAACCTCGTGCTCAAATACCGTTCAAATGGCAAAGTATATCATAAGTTTTTAATTTACAACCATCAGAAACGTTGGGGGATTGATTAAATTATTCACAAAAAAAATTTCACTGCGATTTTGCGCCCCACTAACCAACCACGCTATACCCTGCATCCACATATAATGTATGACCTTTAATCATTTCTGCTTCCGGGAGGCATAAAAGATAGATAGCGTTTGCCACATCTTCTGGCATCAGCGGCCGTTTTGCCAGTGCATGGGCCTGGTATTCGTCCAGCAATTGCTCGCGATTGGGGAAATGTTTCAAAGCATCTGTATCAACAACGCCTGCAGACACGGTATTTACACTAATACCCATTGGGGCAAGCTCAAGGCTCAACGAGCGAACCAATGCCTCAAGGGCTGCCTTGGATGCCCCGATAAATGCATAATTCGGAATAGCACGCTGCGCACCAAGGCTTGACAATGCTAAAACCCGGCTTCCGGCGGGCATCAAGGAACGCGCTTCGCTGACTAAATGATTTAATGCCAAGGCATTGGTTTCCATACACCAGCGCCAGTGTTTGGTTGTCATCTTCATTGCCGGCTTTAATACGCCGCTTGCAGCATTACTCACTAAAAAATCGAGTTTGGAAAAGTGTTCTTTAAAATCATCGAATAATTCCCTAACAGACTGATGATCAGCTACATTAGCCTGTATTGCTACAGCATGCCTTCCCATTTGTTTGATGTGTTCTGCCAGCTCGCTTGCTGAATCTGAACTGTTAAAATATACAAGGGCAATATCGCAACCCTCCTGAGCCAGTTTCAAGGCAGTAGCCCTGCCTATACCGCGGGCGCCGCCAGTGATTAATGCCACCTTGCCAGTTAATGCCGTACCCATCGCCTTTTCCTCTGGATTAAAAATGAACTAAATTACTCGGATTAAAGGAGCCTGTCAATTTTACCGGGAGAATTTGTACGATTCACTGCAACTTTAGCCGCACCAGAAAGAATTTATTTTATCAAGCGCCACGTGTTTCGGCCTTGCTTCCCGCATCCAGTTCACCATCAAGCTTGTCTCTGGAACACGAACTTTGTACCATCTGCACACGAATTTAAATCATCCGCCAGGCTCCTATGAAACAAATTTGGTTAAAAACCGTAGCACCCATTGCTTTGCTCTTTTCTTTTCGCATGCTGGGACTTTTTATGTTAATCCCGGTATTTACGGTATATGCAAACCATCTGCACTCAGCATCCCCTGCTTTAATCGGCATAGCCCTTGGAAGCTACGGTTTAAGCCAGGGCTTATTGCAAATTCCATTTGGCATGCTTTCTGACCGCTTAGGCAGGAAACCTGTTATTGCAGGGGGTCTTATTTTATTTATTGCGGGCAGTCTCTGGGGCGCTGTCACCCAATCTATCTATGGCATGATTTTAGCGCGAATCCTGCAAGGCATGGGGGCTGTCGGCAGCGTTTTAATTGCCCTGCTGGCTGATTTAACTCCGGATGAGGCAAGAACCAAAGCCATGGCTGCCATAGGAGCCACAATCGGCTTATCGTTTATCTTCTCAATGGTTTTAAGCCCGCTGCTTGCCCACCGTTTTGGGTTAAGCGGCATATTTTATCTTAGCGGATTTTTAGGCATAACAGGGATAGCGCTGTTATATGGGTGCATACCAACCCCCAAGCGGGAACCATTTCATCCTGATACAGAAGCAAATCCCGTTTTATTTAAAACAGTTGTAAAAGACGAGGACTTATTGCGCCTGGATTTTAGCATTTTCTGCCAACATTTTATCCTGACTGCTACTTTTTATGTTTTACCAATCCTGCTGCATGCTCAAATGAAACAGGGCAACCTTGCTCAATCCTGGCATTTTTATGTGCCTGTCATGATAATCTCGTTTTTTATCATGTTGCCACTTATTGTTTTGGCCGAAAGGAAGCGCCAGACAAAACGCATCTTCATCAGTTCTATCGTGGTAACTGCTGTTTCTCAGCTTGCATTGGCTTTTGGTCATCAATCACTGACGGCAATTTTCATTACTGCCTTTATTTACTTTATTTGTTTCAATTATCTTGAAGCAAGTTTGCCTTCTTTGGTGTCTAAGCAGGCACAGCCCCATGTTAAAGGAACAGCCCTTGGGATATATTCAAGTTGTCAGTTTTTAGGCATCTTTGCGGGAGGGTCAGCAGCAGGCCTGCTTTATCATTATGCGGGTTTGAGCGCAGTCTTGCTTGTCAATAGTCTGCTGGCATGCATGTGGCTGATAATAGCCTGCTTTATGAAGTTAACCATTTATCGCTCTACCTTACTTATTCATTATCCAGATCCATTAGGAATGCCAAATAAGGCTTTGCTGACTGGACTTAAGAATTTGCCAGGGATAATCCGTATCGACAGTTCTCAAGAAGAAAAGTTGATTTATCTGCAGGTAGATCATGCGCTTTATCAACCAGGCAGCGCTGAGCGGTACTTAAAAAGCTTACGCTGATTCTGAAGATAACTGATATTATACCTACGAATTTCAGATGAGATTGGCTATAATCAGCCAAAGCATGTTATGAATTGGAGATTAAGGTATGGCGCGGGGAATCAATAAAGTTATTTTGATTGGGAACGCAGGTGCTGACCCTGAGGTACGGTACATGCCAAATGGCGCTGCTGTTTCAACTTTGTCTATTGCTACAAGCGAAACCTGGAAAGACAAACAAACTGGCGAAAAGCAGGAACGAACCGAGTGGCATCGCGTAGTATGCTTTAATCGCCTTGGTGAAATCGCGGGAGAATATGTCCGTAAAGGTTCAAAGCTCTATATAGAAGGAAGTTTACGCACAAGAAAATGGCAAGATCAGCAAGGTCAGGATAGGTACACGACCGAAATTGTGGCGTCAGATATTCAACTGCTTGACGGCAAAGGACAGAGTCCGGCCTATCAAGACAACGAACTTGGCTCTTCACAACCAGCCTCAGGCAGCAAGCCTGCTCATGAAGGTAACTCAACTCAATTTAATGATCTTGATGATGACATTCCATTTTAATTAATCAAGCCGAGGTAAAATAAATTAAATTTCAAAAAGCACATTCGCACCGTTAAAGGCGCCATCCCTAAGTTGCACTTAACAGCATGCGTTCAAGTCACATATCAAGCCAATTAGGCTTTATGGTTAGTAGGCTCTGTTTCAACGCATCACTAAAATAAAAAAAAAAGCCAGAATAAATTCTGGCTTTTTTCTAGATATATAATTACTCGGCTTCTTTTTCCTCTGCCGGCCTGTCAACAAGTTCAACAATGGCCATTGGTGCGTTGTCTCCAGCCCTAAAACCGCATTTTAAGACGCGCACATATCCACCCGGCCTTTCATTGTAACGAGGTCCCAAGGTGTTAAACAACTTGCCTACTGCACTCTTTGAGCGAAGCTTATTAAAGGCTTGTCTGCGAGTTGATACACTATCTTCTTTGCTAATTGTAATTAATGGTTCAATATATCGTCGTAATTCTTTGGCTTTTGGCAAGGTTGTCTTAATTAACTCATGCTCAATCAGCGAACAGCACATATTTGAAAACATGGCTTTTCTGTGACTGCTGGTTCTACTTAAATTACGACCACTGTTTCGGTGACGCATAGCTAAAACTCCTAAAAATTATTCGCCAAGATTCTCTGGTGGCCAATTTTCTAATTTCATTCCTAGTGATAGGGAACGCGATGCAAGTACATCTTTAATCTCAGTTAATGATTTCTTGCCAAGATTGGGTGTTTTGAGCAATTCATTTTCCGTCTTTTGTACCAGATCACCAATATAATTGATATTTTCTGCTTTAAGGCAATTTGCAGAACGGACCGTTAATTCAAGGTCGTCCACCGGCCTTAGCAAAATGGGATCAAACTCATTTGCTTCACTTTTATCTTGCCCTTTTTCCTCAAACTTAATATCAACAAAAGCATGCAACTGTCTCTGCAGGATATTTGCTGAAATGCGGATTGCTTCTTCAGGTTCAATTGTCCCATTGGTCTGCAGATCAATCGTTAGCTTATCTAAGTCGGTTCGATTTTCAACCCGGGCGTTATCAACAAAATAAGCAACCTTACGTACTGGCGAAAATGAGCTGTCAATCCTTAATTTTCCTACTGACTTGCTTTCTGCTTCCTCGTCAAAATTGCGTATAAAAGTATCTGTAGAACGAAACCCAATGCCTTTCTCAACTTTCAAAGTCATGGAAAGTTTGCCATGCTCATTGAGGTTTGCGATAACAAAATCTGGATTGAGTATTTCGACACCGTGAGTTAACTCGATATCACCAGCGGTTACCTTGCAAGGCCCTTGCTTATTGAGTTTCAATGTCGCTTCATTTCCAGCAGTCAACTTGACCGCCACTTCCTTAAGATTCAACAGGATATTGACCACATCCTCTTGAACCCCTTCTATTGTACTATACTCATGCAGCACATTATCAATTGTGACTTCAGTAATTGCACTTCCAGGCATGGAAGAAATTAATATTCGTCGTAGAGCATTTCCTAACGTATGACCAAAACCACGCTCCAAAGGCTCCAAAACAATTCGTGAATGATTTGGAGACTCAGAGTGTACTTTAAGAGCCTTAGGTGTCAGCATTTCACTAATATCGGTATACATTCGGCATTATCTCCGATTTTACTTAGAGTAAAACTCAATCACTAAGTTTACGTTAAAATCTGGGGGCAGATCATCAAGCTTCGGTACGGTAGAGAAAGTACCTTTGAAAGATGCTGCATCCACGCTAATCCAATCACAAGGCGCGCGTTGTTCAGAAAGCGCAAGTGCTGCCTGGATTCGACCCTGTTTCATTGCTCTTTGTCTTATAGATACGACATCTCCTGGCTTAACCAGATAAGATGGGATATTCACCACACGGTCATTGACCATAATAGCTTTGTGTGAGACCAATTGCCTTGCCTCAGCCCGAGTGCTTGCGAATCCCATACGGTAAACCACATTATCAAGCCTTCTTTCCAGCAGAATCATCAAGTTTTCACCAGTTGAACCCTTTTGGCGCCCGGCGAGCTTGTAATAATTATGAAATTGCTTTTCTACTATGCCATACAATCGCTTGATCTTCTGTTTTTCACGCATTTGTATGCCATGATCACTTAATCTTGGACGCTTATCGCCATGCTGTCCTGGCAATTTTTCAGCCTTGCATTTTGATTTGTGATCTCTTACACCACTTTTTAGTAATAAATCGGTCCCTTCTCTACGTGACAACTTGCACTTTGGACCAAGATATCTAGCCATTGAATACTCCTCTGAGATTTAAACGCGACGTTTTTTAGGTGGCTTGCAACCATTGTGGGGGATGCCCGTCACATCGGTTATCTCGACAATTTTAAAATCTTGTGAAATTAGTTCTCTGATAGTAGATTCACGACCCGGCCCAGGTCCATGCACAAATACAGCAACTGATTTCATACCATACTCCTTAGCCATCTGAGATGCTCGCTCAGCAGCAACCTGGGCTGCGAATGGAGTACTTTTTCTTGACCCGCGGAATCCAGATCCGCCGGCGGTAGCCCAACACAAGGCATTGCCTTGCCGATCGGTAAACGTAACTATGGTATTGTTAAACGAAGCCTGGACATGAACACAACCATCTGTAACTACACGCTTTACCTTTTTTCTTGTCTTTTGTTGTTTAGCCTTAGAATTTGCCATATCAATTTACCTAAATTAAATTCAAACCACGCTTGCTTTACGGCGACCTTTGCGCGTTCGGGCATTTGTTTTTGTTCGTTGCCCTCTAAGAGGCAACCCTCTTCTATGCCGGAGCCCACGGTAGCATCCCAAATCCATTAAACGCTTAATATTCATGCTGACCACCCGGCGCAAGTCTCCTTCAGTAGTCAATTTGGATATTTCGTTTCTAAAAAGATCCAATTCTTCTTCGCTTAGCTGCGATACTTTGGTTTCTGGATTAACACCTACTTTTTGGCAAAGTTTTTTTGAAGTAGTCTTTCCAATGCCATAGATCGATGTTAATGCAATAACCACATGTTTGTGGTCCGGTATGTTAACTCCTGCAATGCGAGCCATTAATATCTCCGATCTTATTTGCTCTGTCGAAAAGGACAGAAGAATACTAGTTTCAGAATTTAAGATCAAGTATAAAACTTAACCTTGACGTTGTTTGTGCCTTGCGTCTTTGCAGATTACTCTAAGTGTGCCACCACGCTTAAGGATTTTGCAATTACGGCAAATTCTTTTCACTGATGCTCTAACTTTCATGATTAACTCCGATACAAATTCATAACAATCCTGGCAGCCTTGTTCCTTTTAGGTTAGCTTTTTTCATTAGTGAATCATATTGCTTAGTCATAAGATGTGCTTGTACTTGAGCAACAAAATCCATAATGACTACAACAATAATCAGCAATGAAGTTCCACCGAAATAAAAAGGTACATGCCAGGTGTACATCAAAATTTGCGGCAGCAAGCAAACTAAAACTAAATAGATTGCACCAACCAAGGTTAAACGAGTCATAACTTGATCAATATATCGCGCTGTTTGATCTCCAGGGCGTATTCCAGGTATGTAAGCACCAGATTTTTTCAAATTATCCGCCGTATCCTTTGGATTAAACACCAACGCAGTATAGAAAAAAGCAAAAAATATAATTGCACCAGCATACACTATTAAGTACAGCGGTTGTCCAGGCGAAAGCGCCAACCCAATATCAGCCAACCAATCCATTCCTCTACCCCTGCCAAAGAACTGTGCTAAAGTGGCCGGCAATAGGATAATGCTTGAAGCAAATATTGGCGGTATAACACCTGACATATTAATTTTCAATGGCAAATGGCTTGTTTGGGCCGCATAAACCTTCCGACCATGCGTACGCTGGGCATAATTGACCCTGATCCTTCTCTGAGCTCGCTCCATAAAAACAACAAACCCGGTAACAACGATAACTATTACGGCAATCGCAATGAGCGTTAACGCTTGCATCTGTCCTTCTCTGACTTGTTGCAAAACTGATGCAATAGCTCCAGGCATACTGGATACGATTCCTGAGAAAATGATGAGGGATATCCCATTGCCAACACCTTTTTCAGTAATTTGTTCCCCTAGCCACATGAGAAACATCGTACCTGTCACTAGCGTGACTACGGCCGTAAAATAGAAAAATAAATCAGGCTGCAGTGCTATTTGCTGACCAGCCAGCCATCTAGCCATGCCCAGTGACTGAAAAATGGCAAGAACTAACGTTAAATAACGCGTGTACTGATTTAATTTTCGCCTTCCAGATTCACCTTCTTTTTTCAGCTGCTCAAGCGAAGGAAGAACAACAGAAAAGAGTTGTATCATAATTGATGCTGAAATATAGGGCATAATCCCGATTGCAAATACGGTTACCCGCGATAATGCTCCTCCAGAAAACATATTAAATAAGCCAAATATGGTGTTCTGTTGCTCACTAAAAAAATTGGCTAATTTTTGCGGATCCAAACCTGGAACAGGTATATGCGCCCCTAATCGATATACTAAAATACCAAGCACCACAAACAGCAGCCTTGACTTAAGCTCGCTTAATCCACCGAAAGGGGATCCGCCGACATGTTTCTGACTATTCATTGTCACTCTTCTATGCTTCCGCCTAACTTCTGAATCAATTCGCGCGCACCTTTGGTTACACGTAACCCCTTCAGCTTTAATGGCTTATCAATATCGCCGGATAGGATTACTTTAACGCTGCAAATTGATTTTCTAATTAGACCTGCATCTTTTAAGGTTTCCAGCGTAATTATCTCTTTGTCCAACTTTACAAGCTCACCCAGGCCTACTTCGTCTACAGTCTTGCTGACACGGGATTTAAAACCAAATTTAGGCAAACGTCTTTGAATAGGCATCTGACCGCCTTCAAAATTAATCTTATGATATCCGCCTGCTCTTGATTTTTGGCCTTTATGACCTCTTCCGCTTGTTTTACCTAATCCAGAACCAATGCCTCTTCCGACTCTTCTTCGAGCAGCACGTGATCCATCGTCAGGAGATAAATTATTTAAATTCATTCTGATTTCTCCTCAACTCTAACCATATACTGTATTTGATTAACTAAACCTCGAATTTCTGGTACATCATTATGAGTGACTTCAGAATTCACTTTTTTAAGGCCTAACTGTTTTGCTATTGCAATGTGCTTTGGTTGCCGTCCGATTAGGCTTTTAACCAATTTTATACATATTTTACTCATATCAACCTGCCGTAATCTCTGCTACTGTTTTACCGCGTTTAGCCGCGACATAATCAGGTGTGCCAATGCTGGTCAGCGCACCAATGGTAGCTCGCACAATATTACTCGGGTTTGTTGACCCAATGCTTTTTGCCAAAATATTTTGGACGCCTAAAACCTCAAGAACAGCTCTCATTGCTCCACCAGCAATAATACCTGTTCCCTCACTGGCAGGCTTCATGAATACTTTTGAGGCACCATAGTTATATGTAATCTCATGATGTATGGTATTTCCAGCCAATGGGACATAAACCATATTTTTTCTTGCCTGATCCATTGCTTTTTGTATGGCAATTGGCACTTCACGGGCTTTGCCCCGCCCATATCCGACCTTACCTTTACCATCGCCAATGACAACAAGTACGGCAAAACCAAATACTCGCCCACCTTTTACTACTTTGGCGGTTCTGGTTACAGAAACAAGCTTTTCCTGGTAACCATCATTTTTTGTAGATTCATCTAATGCCATATCTGTTCCTTAAAATTCCAAGCCAGCTTCTCGCGCACCATCTGCTATGGCTTTAACGCGACCATGATAGAGGTATCCAGATCGGTCAAAAGCAACCTGGCTGATATTCTTAGCTTTTGCACGCTCTGCCAAGCTCTTGCCAACTTGCATTGCTTGTTCAGTTTTGCTGCCTTCAACTTTAGTTCGCAAATCTTTGTCCAACGTTGAACAGGATGCAACCACCACATCACCTTGTTCTCCTGCAGTAACGATTTGTGCATATATATGCTTAGAGCTTCTATATACAACCATTCTTGGCAAGCCTGATTTTCGAATAATAGCTTTAGCTTTTGCTCCTCGCCTGCTTCGAGCAATATATTTATTCATGTTCAACACCTTATTTCTTTTTCGCTTCTTTACGGGCTATAACCTCGCCAGCATATTTTACACCCTTGCCCTTATACGGCTCTGGCTCGCGGAAAGCCCTTATTTCTGATGCAACCTGGCCTAAAAGTTGCTTATCCATGCTTTTTAAAACAATTGAAGTTGCGCTGGGAGTTTCGGCCGTGACTCCTTCCGGCAGGTTATATTCAATTGGGTGTGAATACCCCAGTGATAAGGTTATGCTCTTGCCTTTACTCTGGGCTCGATAACCTACGCCAACGAGTTCTAAAGTTTTTTGAAATCCTTCGGTAACGCCTTGAATCATATTGCGCACCAGTGCTCGGGCTGTTCCTGCCTGCGCCCATCCTTCCTGAGTATCATTCTTGGGCTTAAAATGCAACTGCTTGTTCACGTCTCCTGATTGCGTGATTTGCACCAGGCGATTATGATGCTCAGTCAATTTGCCCTTTGGTCCTTTTATCGTGAACACCCCTTTCTCTAAAGAGAAATCTACATTGCTGGGTAAAAGAACCGGAGCTTTAGCTACTCTAGACATATTAATCCTCTTTATTACTACGCCACTTCACAGATAACTTCCCCACCAATGCCTTGATTTTTGGCCATAACATGTGTCATCACTCCCTTAGAAGTCGACAAAATGGCAATTCCAAACCCTGGCACTGGGGTGAGTTCTTTAGCAGCCTTATAAATCCTCAACCCAGGTTTGCTTATACGCTTGATGTGCCCGATAACCGGCCTGCCTTTATAATACTTAAGCTGGATTGTGATTTCTTTTATGTTGTTGCTTGATGACTTTATCTGATAGTCACTGATATAACCTTCATCTTTTAATACGCTTGCAATAGCTTCTTTCAAATTAGATGAGCTGAGCGTAACTTGCTGATGACCAGCTTGCTGGCCATTTCTAATTCTGGTCAGCATATCAGCAATAGGATCATGCATACTCACTGTTATTCTCCAAATAATTAATCAATTACCAGCTGGATTTTCTACCGCCGGTCACATTGCCATTCATTAATTGTTGCCGCAAACAAATTCTGCACAATTGAAACTTTCGGTAAACTGCATGTGGCCTTCCACATTGTTTGCAGCGCGTAGTATGGCGTACAGGATTAGAATTCAATGGTAATTTTGCCAGCTTGGCTTGTGCTTCCATGATTTCATCATAATTAGTTGACGACTTGATGATATTCTTTAGCTCAGCTCTGCGGTTGCGGTACTTGTTAACCAAATGTTCTTTCTTGGTTCCTCTTGCAATCATTGATTTTTTAGCCACTTTATTACCCTTCTATTTTTTGTCGCGATCTTTTAATGGAAAATTAAAAGCTTCCAGCAATGCTTTTGCTTCTTCGTCAGTCTTAGCGCTTGTAGTAATACAGATATCTAGCCCACGTATTGTATCAATTTTATCAAAATCAATTTCTGGGAAAACAATCTGCTCATGCAAACCCATGCTGTAATTACCTGTTCCATCAAATGATTTTGGATTTAATCCACGAAAATCACGGACACGAGGCAAAGCTACTGATATCAAACGATCTAAAAATTCATACATACGATCGCCGCGCAATGTTACCTTGCAACCGATTGGCCACCCTTCACGGATTTTAAAACCAGCAATCGATTTTCTCGCAACTGTGACAACGGGTTTTTGCCCTGAGATACGCGTCAGATCATCCATTGCTGAATTCATAACCTTTTTGTCACCAACTGCCTCTCCTACACCCATATTCAGTGTAATCTTTTTAATGCGCGGCACTTGCATAACACTTTTATACTTAAACTTAGTCATCAAGTTATTGATTACTTCTTTATTATAAAATTCTTTTAATCTAGCCATTTCGTCACCTAATTAAACAAGGTCTACAAGTTCATTGTTAGATTTAAAATACCTTGCCTTGTATTGATTGCCATCTTTTTCAATCAACCTGAAGCCTACTCTATCCGCTTTCTTAGTTGCCGGATTATATAAAGCCACATTTGAAACATGGATTGGGGCTTCTTTGTCAACAATCCCTCCAGGCTGGTTTGCCTGGGGATTAGGCTTTACATGCTTCTTAACTAGATTGGCACCCTCAACAACGACTTGATCATCGGTTACTCGCAACACCTTGCCAATGTGATTTTTGCTTTTTCCAGCTATTACGATGACAGTATCGTCTTTTCTTATACGCTTCATAATCAATCCTTCTTACAACACTTCTGCAGCAAGAGAAATAATTTTCATAAATTTTTCTCTAAGCTCGCGGGTAACTGGGCCAAATATTCGTGTACCAATTGGCTCATATTGGTTGTTTAGCAGTACAGCAGCATTACCATCAAAGCGGATCAAAGATCCATCGTCTCTACGCACGCCTTGGCTTGTTCGCACGACAACTGCATTCATAACAGCCCCTTTTTTTACTTTGCTGCGTGGTATTGCTTCTTTAACACTCACTTTAATCACATCGCCAACACGTGCATAACGCCTATGAGAGCCGCCAAGCACTTTGATACACATTACTTTGCGCGCGCCACTATTATCAGCAACGTCTAGCACGGTCTGCATTTGTATCATTCTATTCTCCAGCTTTCTAATTTCAACCAGAAAAAGGCTGCTGATTATAGCAGCCCGTTTGGTTTTATAAAAGTAATCTATTAGGTATTATCAAGAAATAACTTCAATTAGCTTCCAAGCCTTTGTTTTTGATATAGGCCTTGTCTCTTGAATTTTTACAATATTGCCAATCTTACAAACTTCATTTTCATCGTGCGCATGCAGCTTTGTTCTTCGCTTCATAATCTTTCCATATTTAGGATGCTTAACTGCGCGCTCAACTAGAACAACGATTGTTTTATTCATCTTATCACTGACAACCTTTCCAATGATGGTTCTGGCATTGGTTTCTTTCATCTTAATGTCCTGCCTTTTCAGTCATAATCGTTTTAATTCTTGCAATAGACTTTCTTACTTCGGCTACTTTATGCGTTTTATCTAATGCGCCGCTGGCCTTTTGCAAACGATGGTTTAGTTGTTCTTTGCGCAAAGAGATTAGCTCTTTTTGTAACTCATCCAGAGATTTTTTTCTCAATTCATCAGCTTTGTTCATCACATCACCTTACGCTCTTCAAATATCACCTTAAATGGAAGTTTTGCCTTGGCCAAATTGAATGCCTCCATAGCCAACTCTTTGCTTACCCCTTCCATTTCAAATAAAATTTTTCCTGGTTGTATCTGTGCAACCCAGTATTCTACGTTTCCTTTACCTTTACCCTGACGCACTTCCAGTGGTTTTTGCGTAATTGGCTTATCGGGAAACACGCGAATCCATATTTTGCCGCCTCGCTTGATGTGGCGAGTCATTGCTCGACGTGCTGCTTCTATTTGGCGCGCTGTTAGCCGGCCTCTTTCAATAGCCTTTAATCCAAATTCGCCGAAACTGACCTTTGAACCTCTCAAGGCCAGACCTCTGTTTCGACCCTTCATCTGCTTTCGGTATTTTGTTCGTTTTGGCTGTAACATTTTAAAAAATCCTCACTTACTGGCTACTTTCAGCAATTCTAGTCTTTTGAGCAACTGTCTCGCCCTTGAAGATCCAAACTTTCACACCGATAATGCCGTAAGTAGTTTTTGACTGCGCTGTTCCATAATCTATATCTGCCCTAAAAGTATGAAGAGGTACGCGCCCTTCTCTATACCATTCGCTTCGGGCAATTTCAGCACCACCCAACCTGCCGCTGACACAAATTTTGATCCCTTTAGCACCAGCTTTCAATGCTGATGTAACTGCACGCTTCATTGCTCTTCGAAACATGACGCGCTGCTCTAGTTGCTGTGCTATATTTTCTGCAACCAAAGTTGCATCAAGCTCTGGTTTTCGAACTTCTTCAATGTTGAGATGGACAGGAATACCAAGCTTTTCTGAAATTTCAGATCTGAGCGATTCTATGCCGCCGCCTTTCTTACCAATAAGCACGCCAGGCCGTGCGCTATGTATTGTCACTACAGCGTTATTAGCAGGCCGCTCTATTAGAATTTTGCTCACTGCTGCAGCAGATAGCCGCTTTTTTAGTTCTTTACGAATATTAATATCTTCGTTTAATAGCTGAGCATAATTTTTGCTGGCATACCATTTGGAATTCCAATCTTTAATAATTCCTAATCTTATGCCTATTGGGTTTACTTTTTGTCCCATTTTTATTCCTCATCCGATACTTTAATGGTGATATGGCATGTTCGTTTGCTGATACGGTTTGCACGACCTTTTGCACGCGCACGAATTCTTTTGAGAGTCATGGCTTCATCCACGCACACCATACCTACCTTTAATTCATCAATGTCAGCACCATTATTGTTTTCGGCATTCGCTATCGCTGACTCTAATACCTTCAGCATTAATTGAGCACCTTTTTTAGGTGTAAATTTTAACACTTCTACTGCATTAGATACATCCATATTGCGTATCAAATCTGCAACAAGTCTACCTTTCTGCGCAGATAGAGGTGCGTTTTTAAGTTTTGCTATTACTTCCATCTTCGCTCCTTATTTACTTTTTGGCCTTTCTATCGCCAGCATGACCCTTAAATGTTCTGGTCATAGCAAATTCGCCCAATTTATGACCAACCATGTTGTCGGTTATAAACACCGGCACGTGGTCACGACCGTTATGGACGGCAATTGTTAAATCAATCATTTCCGGTATAATAGTTGATCGTCTTGACCATGTTTTAATAGGTTTTTTAGACTTGGCTTTCGCTGCTTCTTCTACTTTAGCGAGCAGATGATAATCAACAAATGGACCTTTTCTAATAGATCGTGCCACTTTAATTTCCTCATAACTAATTATTTATTTTTGCGACCACGTACAATATATTTACTGGTACGCTTATTCCTTCTGGTTTTATAACCTTTTGTAGGAATTCCCCAGGGAGTTACAGGATGCCGTCCCCCAGATGTCTTACCCTCACCACCTCCGTGCGGATGATCAACAGGGTTCATTGCGACCCCTCTCACGGTTGGCCTTTTACCTCTCCACCTTGAAGCGCCTGCCTTGCCTAAAGCTCTTAAATTGTGCTCGCTATTACTGACTTCTCCGACAGTAGCCCGGCATGCCGACAATACTTTTCGCATTTCCCCTGATCTTAGCTTCAAGGTACTATAAGCGCCTTCTTTGGCGACAATCTGTCCGCTGCAACCGGCACTTCTTAATAATTGTGCTCCGCAACCTGGCTTTAACTCAACACAGTGGACTGTTGTTCCAACAGGTATATTTTTTAGAGGAAGGGCATTGCCTGTGCTAATTGGAGCGTCATCGCCACTAACAACAGTATCATTGAGAGCTAAACCTGCAGGTGCAATGATATATCGTCTTTCGCCATCTTTATATACAATTAATGCAATTAAAGCAGAGCGATTAGGATCATACTCAATTCGTTCAACTCTGGCTTCAATACCATCCTTATTACGCTTAAAGTCTATGTGCCTGTATTGAACTCTTGTACCGCCGCCTATATGTCTTACCGTAATTCGCCCTTGATTGTTTCTTCCGCCTGTTTTCTTGACGGTTGATATCAGACCAGGAAAAGGGTCACCTTTGTATACGTCGTGACGAACACGTATTTCACCGCGCTTTCCAGGAGATGTTGGTTTGGATTTTATTAGTGCCATCTTAATTGCCTTCTTACTCAGTCACTGTGAAATCAATATCAAATCCAGGCATTAAGGATACGTAAGCCTTTTTCCAGTCCTTACGCTTTCCTTGCATCTGTCGAAAACGCTTATTTTTGCCTTTCACATTAACGACAGAAACTTCTTTTACCTTTACATTAAATACCTGTTCCACAGCTTGTTTAATCTCATTTTTGGATGCAGATTTTAACACTTTAAACGTAAATTGTTTAAACTTATCCGCCAAAATAGTAGTCTTTTCTGACGTGTGTGGCTCACGCAGGGTCATCAGGATTCTTTCAGAATTCATTGCAACTGCTCCTCTAACTTTTTGATGGCTTCTTCGGTCATCAAAATGTTTTTAAATTTCAGCAGACATACAGGATCCAACCCGGCAACATCACTAACATCATAATTGATCAAGTTGCGAGAAGATAAATACTCATGTTCACCCACTTCATTCAAAACGACAAGCGCGTTTTCGAGATTCAATTCTTTCATTTTGGCCATGAAATCTTTGGTCTTATGAGTAGAACACTGAAAATCGCTGACTACCAGCAAAGAACCTCTGCGCTGCATTTCAGAAAGAATGCTTCTCATTGCCCTCTTGTACATTTTACGATTAATTTTTTGTGAGTAATCGCGTTTTTTTGAAGCGAATGTAACACCGCCTGTACGCCATAATGGGCTTCTAATGGTACCTGCACGAGCTCTGCCTGTCCCTTTTTGATTCCATGGTTTTTTCCCGCCTCCACTGACTTCGGAACGGCTTTTTTGCGCGCTGTTGCCACTGCGAGCGTTATTTAAAAACGTGGTAACAGCCTGATGAACCAAGCCTTCGTTATAGTGATAGGCGAATATATCATCACTCACTTCGATTTTTAGGTTTGTATCTTTAGTGACCAACTGCATGACTAGCCCCTTTCTCTTTTCTTAATTGCAGGCTTTATTTCTACTCTGGCTCCGGGAGCGCCGGGAATTGCACCTTTAATTAACAACAAATGTCTATCACCATCAACCCTTACCAGCTCTAAGGATTGAACTGTGCATCGCTTATTTCCCATTTGGCCTGCCATTTTTTTCCCTTTAAAAACTCGGCCTGGAGTTTGGTTTTGCCCTATAGATCCAGGTACTCGATGAGACAGAGAGTTACCATGCGTTGCATCCTGAGTTCTGAAGTTATGTCTTTTAACCGTACCAGCAAAGCCCTTTCCTTTAGAGATTGCGGATACATCGACATACTGGCCGCTACTAAACACATCCGTGAGTGATATTTCTTGCCCAAGCTCGTACTGCTCTCCTTCGTCCAGGATAAACTCGCATAGCATATCACCGGCTTCAATGTTGGCTTTTGCGAAATGGCCGCTTAAAGATTTGCTTAAGCGACTTGGTTTTTTACTGCCTGCAGTTAGTTGTAATGCAGTATATCCATCTGTTTGCAAAGTTTTAATTTGTGAAACGCGATTTGGCTTTACTTCTACTACAGTTACAGGCACAGAAGCACCTGCATCTGTAAATACTCGCGTCATTCCGATTTTACGGCCTAATAAACCGATTGTCATGGCAACACCTCTTTTTCAGTCCTATGCCCTCTTTTCAACTAATCATCTAAGCTGATTTGCACATCTACGCCAGCTGCCAGATCTAGCTTCATTAGAGCATCAACCGTTTTCTCAGTTGGGTTTACGATCACTACTAACCGCATATGTGTTCTTAGCTCATACTGATCACGCGCATCTTTGTTTACGTGAGGAGAGGTAAGTACAGTAAATTTTTCCTTCCTCATTGGCAAAGGAATGGGCCCACGAATTTGTGCTCCAGTTCTCTTGGCCGTATCGACTATTTCACGTGTTGATGCATCTATCATCCGATGATCAAATGATTTCAGACGAATTTTTATATTTTGATTATTACTCATATTTTTTACTCTATGATTTTAGCGACCACGCCTGCGCCGACAGTACGGCCACCCTCTCTAATTGCAAACCGCAGTCCTTCGTCCATCGCGATAGGAGCATGCAGGCTTACAGTCATTTGCACGTTATCGCCTGGCATTACCATTTCTGTCCCTTCCGGCAAATCACATGTCCCTGTTACATCTGTGGTTCTAAAATAGAACTGGGGTCGGTATCCGTTAAAAAACGGGGTATGGCGGCCGCCCTCATCCTTGGACAGAACATATACTTCCGCCTGGAATTTTGTATGCGGCTTAATGCTACCAGGCTTGGCCAATACCTGTCCGCGCTCCACTTCATCACGCTTGGTGCCTCGCAACAATACACCTACGTTATCTCCTGCGCGGCCTTCATCCAGAAGCTTGCGAAACATTTCAACACCGGTACAAGTCGTCTTGACCGTATCGCGAAGCCCTACTATCTCAACTTCATCGCCTACCTTGATAATGCCGCTTTCTACGCGTCCGGTTACTACCGTTCCCCTTCCTGATATGGAAAACACATCTTCAATCGGCAGCAGAAAATCCTTATCAATATTGCGTACAGGCTCCGGTATGTAATCATCCATCGTTTCAACTAATTTCTCAATTGAAGGCACACCTATTTCACTTGTATCCCCTTCCAGCGCCTTCAATGCTGAACCAACAATAATCGGTATATCATCTCCAGGGAATTCATAGGAACTCAACAGGTCGCGGACTTCCATCTCTACCAGCTCCAGAAGCTCAGCATCATCCACCATGTCCGCCTTATTCAAATAGACTACTATGTACGGAACTCCAACCTGGCGTGACAGCAGAATGTGTTCCCGGGTCTGCGGCATCGGGCCATCGGCAGCTGACACAACCAATATCGCCCCGTCCATTTGGGCAGCACCTGTAATCATGTTCTTCACATAGTCCGCATGCCCTGGGCAATCTACGTGCGCATAATGCCGCTTCGCTGATTCATATTCAACATGCGCCGTTGATATCGTAATGCCGCGCTCGCGCTCTTCCGGTGCAGAATCAATCTGATCATAAGCCCGTGCTGTGCCACCGTATTTCTTCGCCATAATCGTTGTTATCGCCGCCGTCAGCGTCGTCTTACCATGATCCACATGCCCTATGGTGCCCACATTCACATGTGGTTTCTTACGTTCAAACTTTTCCTTTGCCATCGGAAAATCTCCCCGTTGAATTAATTAAACATCTTATGGTGCCCACAACTGGACTTGAACCAGCGACCTCTTCCTTACCAAGGAAGTGCTCTACCGCCTGAGCTATGTGGGCCATCTTTTGATTTTACTTTGCACAAATCCTAAAAAATATTTAAAAATGGAGCGGGTGATGGGAATCGAACCCACACCATCAGCTTGGAAGGCTGAGGTTCTACCATTGAACTACACCCGCATGCTGCGAACTGCAATTTAACCCTGTATTAGCAGGGTTACCGATTTTTAATATACTTCTAATGTGCATTGACTTACATTCGAAGCAATGCTCATTTGTCCTATAATCAAATTCTGGTGGAGGGGGAAGGATTCGAACCTTCGAAGGCTGTGCCGTCAGATTTACAGTCTGATCCCTTTGACCGCTCGGGAACCCCTCCAAAAAGAACGTCATTTTCTTTCATGAAGCTTCTAAAGTCAATAGCTTTAGCAATGAGGCAGATTCAGATGGTGCTGGCACCAGGAATCGAACCCGGGACCTACTGATTACAAATCAGTTGCTCTACCTGCTGAGCTATGCCAGCAATTCTCGTTTTGTTGAAGCCATTCTATACTCATATAGCTTCTTTATATATCAACCAACAAGCCATTATATGATATTTTAATGGATTATTTACCTTATCCAATCTACTCAGCACAATACTGGCAAAAAAAAGCCCTGGCGATGACCTACTTTCGCATGGGGAGGCCCCACACTATCATCGGCGCTATCAAGTTTCACTGCTGAGTTCGGGATGGGGTCAGGTGGTTCCATGATGCTATGGTCGCCAGGAAAACTGGTTTGGGCTTGAGTTCAAGCCATTGGTAAAGATTGAGGTAACGGCAAGCGTTATCCAAAAAAACTCAGGATATATGGTCAAGACAATCAGCCAATTAGTACGAGTTAGCTTCACACATTACTGCGCTTCCACACCTCGCCTATCAACGTCGTCGTCTTCAACGGGCTTCATGGGAAAACTCATCTTGAGGGGGGCTTCCCGCTTAGATGCTTTCAGCGGTTATCCCGTCCGAACTTAGCTACCCGGCAATGCAACTGGCGTTACAACCGGTACACCAGAGGTTCGTCCACTCCGGTCCTCTCGTACTAGGAGCAGCTCCTCTCAATTTTCCTACGCCCACGGCAGATAGGGACCGAACTGTCTCACGACGTTCTAAACCCAGCTCGCGTACCACTTTAAATGGCGAACAGCCATACCCTTGGGACCTGCTTCAGCCCCAGGATGTGATGAGCCGACATCGAGGTGCCAAACACCGCCGTCGATATGAACTCTTGGGCGGTATCAGCCTGTTATCCCCGGAGTACCTTTTATCCGTTGAGCGATGGCCCTTCCATTCAGAACCACCGGATCACTAAGACCTACTTTCGTACCTGCTCGAGCCGTCACTCTCGCAGTCAAGCACCCTTTTGCCTTTACACTCTTGGTACGATGTCCGACCGTACCGAGGGTACCTTTGTGCTCCTCCGTTACTCTTTGGGAGGAGACCGCCCCAGTCAAACTACCCACCATACACTGTCCTCATCCCAGTTCATGGGACCAAGTTAGAACCTCAACAATCACAGGGTGGTATTTCAAGGTCGGCTCCATGCAAACTGGCGTCTGCACTTCTTAGCCTCCCACCTATCCTACACAGTCATTGTCAAAGTCCAGTGCAAAGCTGTAGTAAAGGTTCACGGGGTCTTTCCGTCTAGCCGCGGGTATACGGCATCTTCACCGCAATTTCAATTTCACTGAGTCTCGGGTGGAGACAGTGTGGCCATCGTTACGCCATTCGTGCAGGTCGGAACTTACCCGACAAGGAATTTCGCTACCTTAGGACCGTTATAGTTACGGCCGCCGTTTACCGGGGCTTCGATCAAGAGCTTCTCCTGCAAGCAGAATAACCCCATCAATTAACCTTCCGGCACCGGGCAGGCGTCACACCCTATACGTCTTCTTACGAATTTGCAGAGTGCTGTGTTTTTAATAAACAGTCGCAGCCACCTGGTCTCTGCGGCCTCCGCCAGCTCATTACGTAAAGCAATTCACCAGCAAAGGCGTACCTTCTCCCGAAGTTACGGTACCATTTTGCCTAGTTCCTTCACCCGAGTTCTCTCAAGCGCCTTAGTATTCTCTACTCGTCTACCTGTGTCGGTTTCCGGTACGGTTCCCTATAAGCTGTCGCTTAGAGGCTTTTCCTGGAAGCTTGGCATCAGTCACTTCTTCAGCATAATCGCCGAATCCACATCACACCTCAGCGTTATCAAAGGGCCGGATTTGCCTAACCCTTCCGCCTGCATGCTTGTACCAGGACTACCAACCCCTGGCTCACCTAGCCTTCTCCGTCCCCCCTTCGCACTTATAGAAAGTTCAGGAATTTTAACCTGATTCCCATCGACTACGCGTCTCCGCCTCGCCTTAGGGGCCGACTCACCCTGCTCCGATTAACGTCGTGCAGGAAACCTTAGACTTCCGGCGAGAAGGTTTTTCACCTTCTTTATCGTTACTCATGTCAGCATTCGCACTTCCGATATCTCCAGCAAACTTCTCAGTTCACCTTCTCAGACCTACAGAACGCTCCCCTACCACTCACACTCTGTGTGAATCCGCAGCTTCGGTGTATGGTTTAGCCCCGTTACATCTTCCGCGCAGGCCGACTCGACCAGTGAGCTATTACGCTTTCTTTAAAGGATGGCTGCTTCTAAGCCAACCTCCTGGCTGTCTATGCCTTCCCACATCGTTTCCCACTTAACCATAACTTTGGGACCTTAGCCGGCGGTCTGGGTTGTTTCCCTCTCCACGACGGACGTTAGCACCCGCCGTGTGTCTCCCGTGATCCAATTAACCAGTATTCGGAGTTTGCATCGGTTTGGTAAGCCATGACAGCCCCCTAGCCGAAACAGTGCTCTACCCCTGGCAATCACTCACAAGGCGCTACCTAAATAGCTTTCGGGGAGAACCAGCTATCTCCGGGCTTGATTAGCCTTTCACTCCTAGCCACACCTCATCCGATAATTTTTCAACATTACCCGGTTCGGACCTCCAGTTGGTGTTACCCAACCTTCATCCTGGACATGGCTAGATCGCCCGGTTTCGGGTCTACTCCCAGCGACTATCGCCCTATTCAGACTCGATTTCTCTACGGCTTCCTTATCCAGTTAACCTCGCCACTGAAAGTAACTCGCTGACCCATTATACAAAAGGTACGCAGTCACCCAACCTAAGTCAGGCTCCCA
>NZ_LNYK01000001.1:62120-169620 GCF_001467825.1 Legionella londiniensis | reverse complement strand
TTCGAGCCGGCGATCGGTTCACAATCATTTATAAAGCATTTTTTATTGAAAATAAGCTGGTTGGCACAGGCGAGATTATTGCTGTAAGTTACACCAATCGCGGCAAAACCTTTTCAGCTATTCGTCATAAAAACAAAAATGGAGAATATGAATATTTTACACCTGAAGGCAACAGCCTTAAAAAAGCCTTTTCTCGTTATCCACTAAAATTCAGCCACATCAGCTCAACTTTCAGCCTATCACGGATGCATCCAATTTTACATCGGAGAAGACCACATAAAGGAGTAGATTTGGCAGCACCTATCGGAACCCCAATTCGCGCTGTAGGGGATGGTAAAATTGCAATTATCGGCCGGCAAAGCGGCTACGGTAATATGATTAAGATTATTCATAACAAAACATATAGCACGGTATATGCCCATATGCTTAAATTTCAAAAGGGGCTGGTGCAAGGTGACCGTGTCAAACGAGGCCAAATCATTGGTTATGTTGGGCAAACCGGACTGGCGACAGGCCCCCATTGTCATTACGAAGTACATATCAATCATCAACCGAAAAACCCAACAACGGTTGAACTGCCCCGCTCCTCTCCGGTTCCCGCACGGGAACTGGCTTCTTTTAAAAGCACAGCCAGTACCTTGCTGGCACAAATGCGCCTTTTTGAAGAAGCGCAATTTGCTTCCGGCCAAAATGTAATGCACGGTTAACCTAAGTTCCTGCCGACAATTGTAAATTCTTGCGTCGAGTTTTAGTTACATAAAAAAATAACGGCAAACACAAATCGCTGCGATAATTCCTGCCAAATCTGCTAATAATCCTGCAGGTATTGCGTGCCGGGTATGGCGTATTCCAATTGCGCCAAAATACACTGCGACCACATAAAATGTGGTTTCCGTGCTGCCCATCATAGTAGCTGCTGTTTTAGCAATAAATGAATTGCCGCCGTGCTCATGAATAAGCTCTGCCATGATTGCATTTGCCGCACTCCCGGAGAAGGGGCGGATTAAAGCTAAAGGCAGTAAATCTGCCGGCATGCCAATAGCGGATAAAAATGGAGAAAGCCAGTTATACAGTAAATCAAAAAAGCCGGATGCCCTGAGCATCCCAATGGCAACCAGCATAGCAATCAAGTAGGGAATAATACTGACGCTGGTTTCAAAACCTTGTTTGGCGCCTAAGATAAATGCATCAAATACATTAATTCTTTTTACTGCTCCAAAAAATGGGATTCCGACGATAAACAGTAGAAATACCACATTGGAGATATGCGTTGCCCAATCAATCATATTTCCCCATCTGGTTTTATTTGATAGCGAGGTAATTTAGCAAGCTGTTTAACCGCAACTATGCCAACCAAAGTCGAAATAGCTGTAGCAATTAGCGAGGTGATAATGACATTACTTGGATGCAAATTTCCATTAGCAGCAAGGTAAGCTATTGCGGTGGCGGGAATAAGTTGCACGCTTGAAGTGTTAATTGCTAAAAACATACACATTGAATTACTGGCTGTATGGATATGGATATTTAAACGCTGCAATTCCTTCATTGCCTGCAGGCCAAACGGGGTAGCGGCATTGGCAAGCCCCAACATATTTGCTGCAATATTCATGATGATTGCACCCATTGCCGGGTGTTCTGCCGGTATCTCGGGAAAAAGCCTGCGTAAAACAGGCTTTAACGCCCTGGCCAGGACTGCAACCAGGCCGGACTCTGAGGCTATTCCCATAATGCCTAGCCACAAGGCCATGATGCCGGTTAAGCCGATAGCAATTTCAAATCCCAGTTTGGCAGAGTCAGTGACTGCATGAACAACTTGATCGATGCGACCTTGAATAATCCCAACAATCACAGCTGTAAACATCATTCCCAGCCAAATTATGTTAAGCACTGTTGTCCTCCAGTCGCATTACCCGCTATCATCACAATTTTATCAGGAAAAAATAATGGCTCAGTCAACATTTTTTAAATGGATTTTTTTGCTTTTTTGGGCGTTTATGCCCGCGGCAAGTCTATGTTTTGCCGTATCTAACGCCGAGAATAAGCTGATTGAGCAATTGTATCACAAGCTCAGTCATTTGCCGCAAAATGACATGCAAAACCGCATCACAGCCATAAGCAGTTGGTTTTTAGGGAAGCCATATCTTCTGGGCGCATTGGGAGAAGGCAATCATGGAGCTTATGATCAATTTCCCTTACACCGCTTTGATGCCTTTGATTGTGAAACCTTTGTTGATACTGTATTAGCCCTTGCCCTGGCAGAAGATGCGCAAACGTTTAAACAATGTATCAATCAAATCCGCTATCGCGACGGCAAGGTATCATTTTTTAATCGCAATCACTTTGCGTCGCTAGACTGGAATCTCAATAATCAGAAACAAGGTTTTTTAAAGGACATTACACCGGGTTTCACAAACAAACACAATAAACCTGTGGCCAAAATTGCTAAAGCTTATATCGACAAACCGGCATGGTATCGGCATTTCGACTCAAAAATTATTCGCATTGCGGATGCTGATGAGCGGCTGATAAATCAAAAGCTCCAATCACTAAAGGAGAGGGGGGGGAAACTTCAAGGCGCTGTTTCTGTCATTCCCTATATTCCTTTATCAGTCTTATTTACGAAAAAAGGCGAACCTAATCAGCATTTGTTTAAACAGATTCCTAATGCATCAATTATTGAAATCGTAAGGCCTAATTGGGATTTACGATCCAGGATAGGAACCTGTCTAAACGTTTCCCATCTTGGTTTTGCAATTTGGAAAGATGATACCCTCATGTTCCGCGAAGCTTCTTCTATCCACCAGCGCACCGTTGATGTACCCTTGATAGACTATTTGCAAGACGCGCTAAAAAGCCCGACCATTAAAGGCATTAATGTACAGATTGTATTGCCGGAAAAAACGTTTAAGGGAGATTGCAGAAATGTGGGGAAAAATCCTTAAGAGGCTCTAAAAATCATCGCTTAATGAATGGCGTCATGAATTGATAACTCCGTCCCCCCAAGGGCAAAAGAACTCCTGTGGCCTTAGCATATGGGTAAATTGCTCCCCAATATTTTCGGTAAATAGCAAGCAATTCGCCATTGTTTTCCATTTCCACAAGCGTAGAATTGATCAAGTCGATTAAGCGCTGATTTTTTTTCAAGCTCATTACCATCATCCCATGGTGAAGGCTGACAATAGGCCCTGTCACCCTGTAAGCTCCTGCCGATTCATCGACCCAGTATTGGGCCGCTCCTGCATCCAAAAAAATGGCATCGACTTGTTCCCTGTTCAATCCATCCAATAAATCGGGAAGATTTTTGAAAAATTTAAAATGAATGACATCTTCCTGTTTTTGATAAGCATCATCAATAAAAATTAAATCAAAAAAATACTTCATTGGAACCAGGGTATTTTTCACAACGCCAACCGTCTTATGATCCAAAGAAGAAAATTGGCTTGCAGAGCGCGTTAAAAAAACCGCATTTCCAATAAAATAAGGATTACTAAATGCATACCTGCCCATGTGGATAGGCTCTAGTGAAATGCCAACAATAATTGCATCTACTTTATTTTCGTTTAAAGCGGTCAGCAATTCATCAAAGCGCATCGGCACCATCGTGCATTGATATTGAATGAGCTTGCACAGGCGCTGCATTATTTCAATATTAAATCCATAAGAATAATGTTTATTGAGCAGCGAGATCTCATAAGGAGGATTATAAATCAGGGTGCCAACCTTTAAAGTATTGTTCAGTGTTGCAGCATGAAGCTTGCATGTTATGAACAAAAGCAATACCACTATGATTTTATTTTGCATAAGTTCGATGCTCAGCAAGAAATGAAAGAAAATGATTGGTGATTCAAATCAGATAATATGTTCCCATCGCTATCGTTCTATTGAAAGGTAATTGATAAAATTCTATATTCAAATTTGCAGAATAATTTCTCACCAAAAAAGAAAACAATCGTTCCTGCCAATAAAACCACAATGTTTTTCTTTTTTTAGATGCTACAACATTTGGAATTTCAATCAGATAAGTTGCCGTATCAACGTTAACCTCAAAAGGCAGAATTCCCCGATCATTGGCGACGTATAATGCCTGAGGCACAGAGACGGTATCCTTAAATCCATAATGCAGGGTCAGTTCGCAAATATTTTCTTTCATGCAATTGATTTCAAATCGATTCTGCGAACTGACATATGGGATACTTTCTACTGTGTAATTTACAATCAGAATATGCTCTGGCAAAGTTCGGTTCAGCTTCAAAAAATGCAGAAAACTGCCCCCGCTTTTATCATAAATATCCGTGATAAATATGGCTGTTGTCCCAGGAAGCCTGTTTAGACTTTTATAATCAAACTGCTTTAGAATTTTCGATAATTCGTCTTTCTTCATGTAATAAGCTGAACGCAAAAACTGCCTCCCGCTATGCCAGGTATACATAATAAATGCGCATACTAATGCAAATACAATGGGAACCCAGCCTCCTGTTGCAATTTTTTGAATATTTGCACCCAAAAATGCCAAATCAATAAAGCCAAAAAAAGAAGCCAACAGCATTAATTTCATCCAACCCCATTTCCATTTTTTAACGGCAAGATAAAATACAAGTGTTGTTGTCAATGCCATATCCAGGTTAACTGCTATTCCGTATGCGTGAGCCAAGGCATTGGAACTTTGAAACACTAAAATTAACAAGACGGTGCCGATTGCCAGGATCATATTCATTTGGGGAATATATATTTGTCCGCGCATCCCTGAAGTTTGAACTATGGGTAGATGCGGATATAGCCCAAGCAAAACAGCTTGTTTGGTTAACGAAAAAGTAGCCGTAATCACCGCCTGGGAAGCAATCACAGTCGCAAGCGTTGCAATGATTAAAAGCCATATCGAAAAGCCTGGCGGCGCTAACATGTAAAAGGGATTGACAATGGCTTCGGGGTTATTTAGCAGATAAGCGCCCTGGCCAAAATAATTCAGCAAAAGTCCAGGCAATGCTACTGCAAACCAACTGATGCGAATGGGTTTTTTACCAAAATGACCGAGATCGGCATACAATGCTTCTGCGCCGGTAATTACTAAAAAAACACCACCTAAAAGGGCATATCCTCTCCATCCATTTTCCATGAAAAACCGAACTGCATAGACTGGATTTATGCCTTTTAAAACCATCGGATTATCAATAATCTGTATGATGCCAAGAACTGCTATGGTTATAAACCAGATAAAAATGATCGGCCCAAAAACAACACCGATTTTTGCTGTACCAAATGACTGCAGGGAAAAAAGAATGATCAGAATGACTAGTGTCAGCGGTATGACCCAATCTGAAAGGGAAGGCATAATCACATACATGCCTTCCACAGCAGAAATAACCGAAATAGCCGGCGTCAACATCCCATCGCCGAGCAACAATCCCGCTCCAAATATTCCTAAAACAAAAAAAATTTTTGTCCTGTTGCCGATATAACCTCTAATAAGCGCAAGAAGTGACAGGATGCCGCCTTCGCCTTCGTTATCAGCACGAAAAAGAATAATTAAATATTTAATCGAAATAACGAGGATAAGAGACCAAAAAATGAGCGATAACACCCCTAAAACATCGGGTATGTTAATTGGAATGCCGTTCAGCGACTCACGCATCGCATACAATGGGCTGGTACCGATATCGCCATATACCACACCCAAAGCTGCCAAGGACAATGAAAATGCTGAATGAGACGTGTTGTTAGTCCCTTCGCTCAAAGCAGAAAATCCTTTATAAACCTTTAAAAAAGAATATCAGCGCCTTTAGGATAAATCAATTGCTCCAACATTGCCCATTATCGACTGCGGTAGATGCAAAGGATTAAATAACAGAGCCGCAAATGGATCAGCCGCTGTTTTGGGCACAATCAACATCCGCACCTTTCTTGCATCGCCATCATATTCAAATAACCATTCAGCGCGATAACCTTCCGGCGTTTTGGAGATTCGCTGAGCTTCCTGTAAAAGGTGAAAAAATCCCCATGTACCTTGAAATTCTTTTACGGCCTGGGCATCGGAAAAAGTATCGGTGATGCGGATGAAGGTTTCATTCTCCATACTATCCTGTCCCGGCCAAAGAAATGTTATCCACTCCTGAGGGCCATTGCGATATGGGTAAGTCTGCCCGTTGACTGCTATCAATATTTCTTTTAAACCGGGCGTTGGAATAGGATAAATTGCGTAGTGTAAAGCCAAATCACTATCCCCGTGGGGAAATAAACTGCGGGAAACATTTTGTATTTTAGCTATTGCGGCTAAAAAGGATGGGGAAAAGGTGAGTCCCATTCCCAACCATTGATTTGATGCATACCCTGCTCCTTGTTGCCGGAGAAATGGCTCAAGGATAGCCATAAATTGAGCAAAAACACCCTGTTTCGGCATAAAGAAAGCATTAAAACTGGATAAATCCACATCTTTTCCTTGATGGTTAAAAGGGAAACGCGTTGCCAACTGCTGTTGATAAACTTGTAAAACGGTTTGCTGCCAAACAAACTGCAATTTCTGTTGCGTTTCATCCAGTACAACCTGAAAGCTCTCTTTTACGGGCCGCAATAATAGTTTTTTGAACACCTGACGAGCCTCGAGAGATGAAATTTGATTGGTCAAATCTTCAATCACCGCAAAAGTTTTAAATAGTTCCGTATCACGTCCCTGATTGCTGCATAAACCTGCGGCATAGTTCAGGGAATCATTGCCAGGATCAGAACTCATTGCCATCCTTTTCATGTCCTCCTGCAAGGCTGCGAGCTGCTTGGTATATTTAACCAATAAACCCTGCCCGCTGCCGGCCAATGAGCCAATTTCTTTCATTTGCTGTCGTATACGCACCGGGACGTGGTCTATCTCTTCAGCATTCAGCATTTTTTGTAAATTGATATTTTGATTAAAAACCGCAAATAATTGAGAGATGGGACCTGGTATTTGCTCCATCGCCTGCAATTGCTGATGAGCGTTTTCAAACGTACTGTACGGTGAAATTTGAATAGAACCAATCAATTGCAGCCAAGCATGCAAATATTTTGACAAATACAGCGAATAAAGCCCGGAAAGAATAAACTTTTTCTGCTTTTCATCAGATGTATTTTTTACGACGAAAGATGAGTAACCAGGACCTGTCAGCGCCATATGAATCACCCAATCCTGATTTGCATTAAATCGCGCATATTCACGAAAGGCTGGTTTTACAAACTGTTTAAATCCTTTTAGGGTGTAAAATACCGGTAGTTTATATTCGCTGTGCCAGGTATCATCATTTGCTTCCAGCAATGCGGCAAGATTAGTGTAGCCCAAAGCCTTAAGGCCCTGCATCTCTATTAAAGAAAAAATATTGCTGATGCCATTAGCTGACAAATCATTGCGGGCAGCTTGAATGAGATCACTCTGATAATCAGTCAACCTGCACTGTTTATCGGAACTTGGGCAGAATAGATTTTCCAAAAAGATTCTGCTTAGAAGCTTTAATCCGTCAAAGTCTTGCCCTTGTTCTTCGAAATGCAATTCTTTCATATTCTTCCAGATATCTGCCAATTCATCCCTTGCAAACTCTATTTCCATCTGTTGTGGGAAATAAAGCATTAAATAAAGCTTTAAAGCAGCATAATAACTGCCCCGCAGATTCTCTCGCTCTTTGCTGTCTCCTTTTTGCCATTGTTGGTGAAATTCATTTAATGAACGCTCAAGAAAATATTTTGCCGGTTTGTAAAAATCCTTATCCATCATCCTCGCAAGCAACATTTCACATAACTCAAGCTGACTGGCAAACCGGTTCATGCCAAATGTTTGATACCAGGAATGTTTTTTATCGAAATTTCTTAGCTGTTCGACATGGTTAGCCGCCTTGATGAGAAAAGCCAGCTTCACATATTGACCGGTATTTTGGGTTAAAAATTCACTTCCTTTCCTCGCCAGGTCATTTCCATATTTTAGTAACCGCGAGGTGGTTAAGTAAGCTTTAGTCAGAAGACTCAAGCCGCCAAGAAGCAGAACGAGAAGCAACATCATTTGGCCAAGCCTTCGCCACGCTCTCAGTTTGCATCTTCGTCGGGTATAAACGGGCTTGGGTTCATCATTAAAAAGCTTCTTCTGTAAAAAATCATGAATAAAATACGAAGATACTTGAGATCCCTCTTTTATCGCGCCTGTAAAATAAATGCCTTGCAGATTCAGTTTTTCCTGGTAAATCGAATCACGCGATAAAAGCTTAATGGCCTTGATTAAAAGGGTAGAAAATTGATAAAAATATTGCGGAAAACGCAGCACCGCAATTTTGTCTTCCAAACTGGCCGGCACATGGAGCTGGTTGAGTTGACGAATGGCTAATTTTTTTTCAAGGGCATCGATATTCTGTTCAAGTTTACACTCACTTTGCCCTGCGCCAAAGAGATCAATACCCCAAATCTGCTTTCTAGCATTCGCGTTTAAAGACGAAAAAAATTGTGAAAACCCCTCGATCTGCTCGCATTTGCTTATCAGAATATAAACAGGAATACATGATCCCAGGCGATGATAAAGCTCGGCAATTCTCTTTTGAATCTCTGAAATATTGGTATAAAGATTTGCCTCATCCATCATCCATTCATAACTTAAAATCAGTAAAACACCTTTTAATCCATGCCTTTTATGAATGCGCTTTAACTCTTTCTGTAATCTTTGCCAGCTTCCGCTGGCTTCCGGACTGAGAAGTGAAGAGCCCTTGCTGTCAATAAAGACTGCTTCCTCCGCAAACTTCAGGCTGAAATCGGCATTGCCCGAACCGGCTGGTTCTGAAAAATGGAGGTCTGATTGGTTCAGTAATGCCGTTTTACCTGCATCGGTTGGCCCAATTACGAGAAACCAGGGAAGAGCTTTGCTTCGTGCACGCCGCTGGAAAGGTCTGGCAGGATAAAATCTTTTAGCATTGTCAAACAGACTAACAATTCGCTGCCTTGCGGCTCTTGGAAAATCTTTATAAAGCTTATTTTTAAAAAGTAACCATGCGCAATAGATCCCAGCTGCAATACCTGCAATCAGCAGCAATGAAACGCCTATTGCCAGCAATGTTTGCCGGGAATAAAACCCAAGAATAAACATCACGGCCGTTATTGCAGTTGATAGCAAAACCACTGCAAGGGGACGGGATTTAATTGGGTTATATATTAAAAGTCTAAGATCCATTTTCTCTCCACTGACTCGCCTGGGACTTGCTGGTGTATGCGTGCGAAGCTTTCACGGTCAATACGCAGCGATTCAACTAAACATCAACATGAAGGCCCTGAGCTTTTATCTTTTGTTGATAGATGTGATCAATGAATTTTCTATCCTGTTTTACCTGATACCCTATTGCAAATTGGTAACTGGCAAAAAATCCAAACATCAAAAGCACTGAACCTATCGCCATTTTTAGCACGGAAAATCGGTTTTTTGGGGGCATGAATGCCGACGCTTTGGGCTCTGCGACATATAGACCCGGATCATTGAATTGACGAATATGTTGAACCTGGGCAAATAGCTCTTTTTTTAATTGCAGGAGAATAAATTTATCATTTAAACGATATTGGCCTTCATAACCAAGCTCCAGACAAATGTAGTATATTTCCAAAATATCAATCCACTTTTCGGCTTGTAAACGCATATCTGCCAGGAATTTAAAAAATCGGGCACCAGCTGAAACCTCGCCAAAAAGCTCAAGTTGCAGGGGGTAGCCCAACCAGCTGTTTACTCCTTGCACGTGAATCATGCATTCATCAACCAAGGCAACCAAAGCGTATTTGGCTTTGTAAATGAACTCTGGATCAACCATTTGTTCAGTAGCTTCCAATTCAAAGCTTGTTAATGCTTCCTTGATGCGGTTGCGAAAAGGTTGAATTGAGCCGCCTTCCTGGATTGCGCAAATTTTAGGACTTAACTCTGCCATTGCTGTAAAAAAATTTGCAAGAGTTGGTAAAATAGTATTGGCTTGAAGCATGGCTTTCCTATTGATATTACATTCAAAATCAGTTGACGAAGAGCTCTTAGTCATAACAGATGAGCTCAAATGGCAATGCTGCCAAATCCTGACTGATAAAAAAAGAAATTCTGCCCTCAGCGATCACTTCCCTCCATTCGGCACATCCTTTATTCATTAAAAAATAATGATAATTGCGCTTTGCAAGTAAATCTTTTCCTGGAGAAGCAAGATAAGTTAAGGAAATACCTTGTGTAAAACTTTTTACAATATTTATCAGCCTGGAAGGAGCGGCAACTTTGATACATTGAAGAATCCGGTTTATTAACTCCTGAGTCAGGTTTTCATGGTACAGGGCTAGACAAAATTGCTTTTCTTCCAAGTCTGATTCACTGAGGCAATCAGATTGATACTGCATTTCAAAGACATGCTGTAGAGGTATATCCAGCGTATTTACAGGCGTGATTCGTTCGACCAGCTCATCAAATCTCACTCTGAGCTTTTTAAATACATCGCCAAGGTTTTGCAGCTCAAACCGAGGCAAATCAGGCTCGCTCAAGGGGGAGTCTGTATATCCCCATAATTCGCCAATCATGAAGGAGCACAGTGAATATAAATAAAAGGGAGGCAAATGGGGAGACTGTTGAATCAGATTCATTTGAGGCAAATAGGTGGTTATGGTTTTGATTAAATTAAAATAGATAAAATCTCCATAGCTAAATTGATTTTGAACATGACGGTATTTTTCTCTTTGCTCCTGCAGTAATTTTAAAAACTGCCTCATTTTGCCAATCCATGATGCAATCCATGCAAAGAGGTTGCCGGATGCGCTGATTTTCAACAAGGGAGGTATGAAATTTCGGCTTAGGCGGTAACTGGCTTGCTGGGCATTGTACTCAAGTTCTGCAATTTGTATAGCAGATGATCCGCTTGGTATATCGTCTTCTAAAGTCAAGCGTAAATGCTGCTTGCCAAGTAATACCTCCCTCTCCCGAGAAGCATCATAAAGATCATGCACTATCTGATAATCCGCCACCCAGGCAGGCGGCTTTTGTAATGCTTGATAACCGCTGATACCCGAGACATAATCTGTCTCGGGTATCGTCAGAAACACCTTCAAGGGAGTTATTGACTGCTCGGGAAGCTTAAGGCTCAGCACATCATCAAATTGATGATTAAAATCTATCCAACGTCCATCTTTTAAAAGCGCAACACAGCAATTGAGGCGAAAAACACCCTGCGGCAGAAACGATTCCTCCCAATGAAGCTCCGCTAATCCCCAGCAAAAAGAATGAGCATGACAATAGGTTAAACTTTGCTGCTTTTGCAGAAAACTGTCCCAGTGCTGAAAATGCTGCTGGCCAAGAAGAACCCCTTCCGCCCAGACTACTTTTCTAAAAGCCATTATTGAATCTCCAGGGCATCATTCTTAACGACGATGTTTAAAGGTTTTAACCAGGAGTTGACCTGGCCAGGCAGGCTTTTTATTGCCTTCCAATCCAGGGCATGATGTTTGCGAAAAATCCCCACCACAGCAATATATTCAGCCTGTGGATGTCTTGGCATTTTGATGAGCTGTTTTTCACCAGGAACTAAGGTTAGTTCCCGTTTATCAAGTAAGGAAGAACCCAAACAGGCTTTATCCGACTTCCATAATTGCCTGAAAGTAGCCTCTTTAAATGGCAAGGCATCGGTTAACTGATAAATTTTGATTCTTACCGGCAAGGCAACCAGTTTGGGATCTGGATTTAAGTACTTATCAGCGGTCAGTTGCACTTGAACCGGGGGCTTTGGCAAAGAATTGCAAGCAGATAAAAAAAGCAAGCCGCATCCAAAAACTGCTTTTATAATATTCATATCCCTATTCCTCGTGTTCTTCGGCAAAAAGACGATTCAATCAAGATGAAAGCAAGAAAAACAGGGGAAGAGATGTAAGATGCATTGAATTTCCATAGAAGTTCCTTCTAAAAATGCTGAAGTTGGGTTTAATCAATTTCCTGTAAATTACACAAACTTTAAAGCAGGTTTGTGAAGGCGCTAAAAATATCACTTAAGCCCCAAAAGCACAAGTGTTGATTGCGAAATAGCAGCAGATGCTTAATAATGTATTTTTAATTGCTTGTAACTGCTCCATATGCAACAGTGGGTAGTTACCGTTGTTTTTGCGGAACAGCACACTTTATTACAGGAGTTATAATGCCAGTTAAAAAGTCCGCTGGTCAGTTAGCTTGCGTCTGTTTTTTTTCCCTGATTCTCTGCGGTTGCTTTCAGCCACCCTACAACCATTTCCGCGAAGATAAGCGCGCATTGCGCCAGACTGGTTTTGGCGCGGCCTTTGGAACTGCGGTCGGCGCCATGGCTGGAACAGTTGCAGGCAGCGCTGGAGCCGGGGCAATTGTCGGCGGTGTAACGGGAGCCGCTGTCGGTATGTATAAAAACAGTAAAAAAGCCATCATCCATGAATTAAAGCAGCAGGATATTGAATTTGTGCAATATGGCGACACACTAACTCTCATTGTACCAACAGATAAATATTTTGAATTTAATAGCCCAAGATTAAACGACATTTGTTATCCGGGCCTTATAAACATTATTCGTCTTTTAAAGTTTTATCCCTGTACGCCTATCTATGTCGCAGGTTTTACTGATGACATCGGCTCCAGGCGTCATAAAAAAATGCTGTCTCAGGCACAGGCCGAGACGATGTTGACTTTCCTTTGGGCCAATAATATTGACGCTCACCGCCTTCATGCAGAAGGGTATGCCGACAAATATGCAATTGGCGACAATAAATTGATAAGGGGCAGCGCTTATAACCGCCGCATTGAAATCCAGTGGTTAAATGCCGCAGCGCCGCAAAAACCGCTTTCGTTCATGGGGGTTACCAAATAGCTGCTGTTTTTTTGCGATCACAGCTATAGCAATTGTCCAGAATGCTTGCTTTTGATACCATGAACGTTTAACTATTCAAGTTTGTTTTCATGCGATCTAGGTTTATCGGCGGTATTCTTCTCATCGTTGGCACATCCATTGGAGGCGGCATGCTTGCCTTACCCGTGGCCAACGCTGCTACTGGCTTTTGGCAATCCTCGCTGTTTTTATTTTTATGCTGGGTTGTCATGACACTTGGCGCCCTTTTCATCCTCGAAGTTAATCTATATCTGCCGCCTGGTAAAAACATGATTTCCATGGCAGCGGCAACCCTTGGTAAACCGGGCATGATCGCAGCCTGGTTAAGTTATCTTTTTTTATTATACACCCTGCTTTCGGCCTATATTTCTGGTGGCGCTGATGTTTTGGGAGGATTGCTCAGGTATGCCGATCTGCATCTCAGTGAGTGGTTCCTGGCTGCACTCTTTACCCTTCTATTTGGCCTTGTAGTCTATGGCGGAATCCGTAAAGTGGATCTATTAAACCGGGGGTTAATGTTTGCCAAACTGGGCACTTACTTTATCCTGATCTTACTCATTGCGCCTTATACCCGTCTTGAAAATTTTGACAATGGGGATTTTCGCAACATCACTGCCACAGTGATGATTTTGATTACTTCCTTTGGATTTGCCATCATTGTTCCTAACCTTCGCGAATATTTCAATGATGATATCAAAGCACTGAAAAAGGTCGTTTTGATCGGTTCCCTGATTCCTTTATTATGTTATCTGGCCTGGGATGCCGTCATTATGGGCAGTTTGCCCTCCGGCGGAGACCATGGTTTGGTTGAGCTGATGCGCGACGAACATACCACAAGCTCCCTTGCTATCATGCTTTCTAATGCAGTCAATAATCATTTCATTTCTTCCTTGTTCAATTTTTTTACTTCAGTTTGCATGCTGACCGCATTTCTTGGCGTTTCCTTATGCCTTATCAGCTTTCTTGGCGACGGGTTGAATATGGTACAAAAAGGCCGCCAGGGGCTCGGGTTATTTTTGTTAACCTTTCTCCCCCCTCTCCTCATCGTCGTTTATTATCCTGGAGCTTATTTGCATGCCTTAAACTATGCCGGTTTTCTTTGTGTAATCTTGCTATTATTGCTGCCGGCAATGATGTCATATGCAGGGAGAAAACGTTTTTCAAACCCATATGTTGTACCTGGAGGCAAAGCAACCCAGCTGTTTGTGATTTTAGCTTCCTTTCTCTTATTGTTCATTGCCTTTTAAGCAAGCTTGCATATCTGCCAGGGATACTGAATACTAAGTCTGAATATATTGACAATTATTGCAATTTTAAATATCATATTGTTTAATTTTTATTCAATAAGGGTGCGTGGTGCCTGATTCCAAATTGATAGGCGGTATATTACTGATTGTAGGTACTTCTATTGGCGGCGGCATGCTGGCTCTTCCCGTAGCCACGGCATCAGCTGGAATGGTTTCCTCCATAATTTTCCTCATTTTATGTTGGCTTATCATGACTGCCGGCGCCTTGTTGATTCTTGAAGTGAATCTTCGTTTGCCTGTAGGCAGCAACATGGTTTCCATGGCCCGCTCAACACTTGGGCTTCCGGGACAGGTCATTTCCTGGGTTACCTATCTTTTTTTTCTCTATACCCTGCTTGCGGCTTATATTTCCGGAGGGAGTGATGTTTTTCAGGATTTGCTGCATAAGGCACATCTCGATATACCCGCCTGGCTTACCTCTGTTTTATTTACTTTATTATTTAGCCTTGTTATTTACAGCGGCATTCGTGCTGTCGATTTTGTGAATCGTGGACTTATGTTCGGCAAGCTTGGCGTTTATCTGCTGCTTGTTTTAACCATCAGCCCCCATGTTCATGCCTCGATGTGGAAAGGTGGTTCATTTGCAACCATAACCGGCAGTTTGATGATCCTGATTACTTCCTTTGGCTTTGCATCCATCGTCCCCAGTTTACGGGAATACTTTAATGACGATATCAAAGCGCTGCGCCGGGTTATATTATTTGGCTCCCTAATCCCTTTATTCTGCTACATTATTTGGGAAGCAGTGATTATGGGCGTAATCGAACGGGAGGGCAGCCATGGTCTTGTGGTTTTAATGGGGAGCAACCATGCAACCAGCGGTTTAACTGCGGCGCTTAGTTCAGCTGTGCACAGTAACTGGATCACAGCGTTTTTTGGCTTTTTTACCTCCATTTGCATGATTACCGCATTTCTTGGGGTATCTCTTGGCTTGTTTGATTTTTTGGCTGACGGATTAAAACTTGCCAAGCAAGGAGTTCAAAAAAAATGCACGTTGGCTTTAACTTTTTTGCCGCCCCTTGCCGTTGTTCTCATAAATCCCGGCATTTATCTGAAAGCGTTAAACTATGCGGGTATTTGTTGTGTGATTCTGCTGCTGTTACTGCCCATGCTGATGGCATGGAGAGGTCGTAAAATGCAGGCCGCCGCCCAAGTTATCTTCCTCCCTGGCGGTAATGTAAGCCTCGCATTGATTGGTATTGCATCCCTCATATTACTGGCCTATGCGGGAAATTTACTATAAATATCAATGCCCGCTTCCAACTGTCTGACTGAACTTTAATAAAAGGGCGCTGAACTAACCATTATTTATAAAGCTTACTTTTAAAACTCCAGTAAGGAATTGATATTGAGTTTTTGCGCAACCTCGAGTTTTGCCGCATCCTTAAATAAGTCTTCTATTTTCATGAAATCAGGCCATAAAGTTTGTAATAAAGTCAATGTTTTATAACCCATTTCAATATCATTACTTAACAGTTGGTCAAGAGTCGCCAACATTTCCCGATCTTTTCCCTGAAATGGCAAAGGCGATTTCTCGTGTGTCTTCATGCGCTTAAACATCTCTTGAAAGGTGCTGGAAATCAGTTTGGGAATCGGCAAATTTCCGTCAAAAACCCGATGATCAGCACTGATGGATACCGGTAAAATATCTTTCGCTATGAATTGCCGAGCTTCCTTATCCCAAACCGGTCGGCGCTCAACTTCAAGCAAGGTAAATTTTAATGCCTCATTGGCCCGGAGCGGCGATTTTGCCTGTTGGTACCCGCAAAAACCGATATTACTGAGAGATACAACTGAATTGCCAGGCATAGGATAAGGATAGACTCCATTTTGAAAGTCGTATAAAAACTCAGCCAATACTTCTTTGAGATATGGATGTTTTTTTTCAAGTTTTTCACGTTTTTTATAACAATACACCATTAGACGCACTATTTGTTTTATTCGCATCGATAAGGTTTGCAAAGGCATCTTATGACAATTGGCAAAAACAATGGTGCCGATATGATCGCCGCAATTCGGAAGCTTTACGACAAGGGCCGTGTATGCTTCCTGACTTTGATAGAGCTTGTGATGGCTTAAGAAATTACGGAATGAATCTTCCAGCATCAAGCCTTGGCTAATGGTTTGCAACATGAGCGTTGTCAGGGTTTCAGAGGGATATTTTTTATTAAAAATATCAAGGCAGCTGACATCAACGCCAAACTGCCCAACCATCGTTGGATCGCTCGGATTGCTCCATTGCGTCATGAACACCTGCCGGAGGGGAGAAAGTTCTATTTCCCTGTGCAAATGATTGTGTTCCTGTATTTGGGGTAGCAGTTTAAGTCCCAAAGAAGTAAAAAATTGCCATTTCATGCTGGGTTGCAAATTAATTTTTTTAAGCTGCTGCTCGTGCTTTTTATTCAGGGATAAAATAAATTCAGCCGTTCCCTGCACACCCAGTAAGGTACATATTGAAAGAACATATTTATATTGCAAAAAAACTTCTGTCAGTAACAATCCTTCAAGATATTCAAGCTTCCGGCTTACCGCCTGAGGATCTGGCAAGCCAATATCCCGATATAAATCTGCTTCGGAAACATGTCGATGTTCGTCTTCAAGTATCGCTGAAAACACTCTTGGGGCGATATCATGTTTTTTTAAGCAACGAAATATTTCTTCTATCCATCCCTCACCAATTAAATTCAACAGGACAACAGCCGTTTTAGGGCACTCTTCCTGGCGGATGAAGTTACATAAGGTTTCAATATCTTCACAATAGGCAGGCGGTAGAGCATAAGGAGCGCAAAGCATATAGACGATTTTCGTAAAAACCAGCCCATGAAAAATTTCATCAAGCAGCTGAACATGCATTCTCTCGCGGTGTGAACGCGAAGCCATTTGAGAGGCAAACTTTAAAGGTATCTGTATTGCAAGAACTTCGAGCTGAGCCAAAAGAGAAAAAGTGTAAATATAGAAAATCTTGTCGTGTTTTAGCTCAAAAGGAAGTCCATGCTGAAAAAGCGTTTGCATACGATGATGGATTAATTCCTTTTCTTCAGGATTTAGCGTTGCCCATCCTTCCTGTATCCATTTTTCTGAGCCCCAGCAAGGCCTTAATAACGCATTCAACTCATTCACAAGAGATTCCATTTATACTACCGTTCGCTGCATCATACAGAGGCAAAAAGCAAATGGTCAAGTCATGAGGGCTGGTCTTTTTTCTTTGCATAAGCGATACTTCCACTGCTTAAATCAGTTCTGCAATTATGGTAAAAGTAAAACCTTTTTTAAAATGGGCAGGCAATAAATACCGCTGCCTTGAGCATATTCTGAATTCCTTGCCGCCCGCGAAACGCTTGATTGAACCGTTTACCGGTTCTGCCGCAGTTTTTATCAATACCAATTACCCAAATTATTTTCTGGGGGAGGAGAATCAAGACTTAATCAACTTGTTCAGGCATTTAAAGGAAGAAGGAGAGCATTTTATTTCCTATTGTGAAGCTTTTTTTATTCCCCAAAACAATCAGGCTGAACAGTATTACAAATTAAGGCACTATTTTAATCATTGCCAAAATGCCAGAGAGCGTGCCGCAATTTTTTTATATCTGAACCGTCACGGTTATAACGGCCTATGCCGTTATAACCGGCAGGGAAGTTATAATGTGCCTTTTGGCCGCTATACCAAACCTTATTTCCCTCGCAAAGAAATGGACTATTTCCACCAAAAAAGCCAGATTGCAGAATTCAGCCATGGTGATTTTCGCCAAACCTTTGCCATCGCTCAAAAGGGCGATTTAATATACTGCGATCCACCCTATGCTCCAAGATCAAAAACCAGCAATTTTTCTTCTTATATTCAAAAAAAATTTGGTGAAAGCGAACAAATCGCCCTGGCTCAGCTTGCCAAAGAATGCGCCCTCAAGGGAATTACAGTCATCATTTCCAATCATGATACTGAATTTACCCGGCATCATTATCAGGGCGGAGAAATAAAAAGCTTTATTGTCCAACGCTCAATCAGCTGCATCGGACAAAACCGCGAAGCCGTCAGGGAGTTACTCGCGGTTTTCCGCTAAGCCAAATTTCATGCACCGCAGCCGCAGTACTTTTCAAAAGCAAGGCTGCTTTGCCAATACATCATTGAATGGTCTGGTTAACATCTCGCCTTTCTTGGCTCATGTGCGAGCGCACAATTGTCTTTGAGAAAAAAGGCAATAATCATGACCAAGAGCAGAGATAAGGGCAAAATAGACAAGGCCAGCTGATAATCAAAAGCTGAATAAATATGTTCTTCAGCTATTGTTGAGGTGCCCTCAAAAGTATCAAGCAACTTGCCAACCAACGGTTGAAAGATAACTCCGCCAAGAGTCACAATCATGTTCGTAGCCGCAAATACCGTTCCTGATAATTCTGCGCCGCTATTCTCTTTCGCCATGACAAATACAATAATTTCTGTCGCACTGAAAAATCCGTATAAGAACAGTAATATGTTCAGGCTGGCATAGGAGAGCCCAGGCCAATAAAGCACAATGCAAATACAGATTAAAGACATTAAAGCGCCAATAAATAATGGCAACACCCGCTTCCCGCTCGCATCAGACAAGTAACCTGCCACTGGCGCGCCAACTGCCCATCCAAGAAACATGGCTGAAACCGTTTTTGCAGCTTGAAGCTTGGTTAAGTGGTGCGCCTGCTCCAAATAAGTTTTACCCCATAACTCGCCGAATACGGATAATGAAGTATATAAACAGGCTCCCACCAAGCCTATCAACCACACTTGCGGTGACATCAGAACCTTCAATACATGATTAAAAAATACTCTTAATGGCTGGGATTTGACTTCGATGCCGCCTGGGCCATCGCGTACGATTAAATAAATAAAAATACTTAAAAATGCGCCAAAAAAGACCATAAGAAACAAGACTCGCTGTAAACCAATCACAACCACAAGTTCAGTCAGCTTTACTTCGCCATAGACCAATCCCATCATACCTAGAGTCGTGATCAGGCCGGCAACGAGAGAAAAGTAACGCCTGGGCAACCAGTGCATGGCCAATGATAAAACACCGACAAAAGCGAAAGACGATCCAAACCCCACCAAAAATCGCCCGCTGCCGGCAATCAACATTGACGAAGAGTAAGTAAACATAAAAGAGCCAATCGTGCAGCAGATGCAAGCGAATGTCAGCAACTTTCGGGGGCCGAAACGGTCCATGAGCATGCCAACGGGTAATTGCATAGGTGAGTAGGCAAAATAATAAAACGCAGACAGCTGGCCAAATGAATAAGCCGAAATATGACCAAAAGCCGCGCTTAGCTCGCTTTGCAATGCACCTGGGATGATCCGTAAGACAAATTCATAGCAATAAAATATCGCCCCAATCGTACAAACCAAAGAGCCAAAAAAAATCTGTCTTTTGGCGGACAGGTTAATTGTTTGCATTTTTATCCGCATGAGCATGGGTTTCTCTTAAGAAAAAAGTCAAAATCGCGGCAATTAAAATGCCAAGCGGAATAATTGACAAGGCAAATTGATAATCCTGAGCTGTGTAGAATTGCTGCATCTTATCGATATGCAAGTCATGCAAGGGAAAATAGGTTGAACGCATATGGGCACTCCAGACCAACAAATCTCCAACTAAAGGCTGTAAAAACATAGCGCCAATCATGACAATCATATTCGTCATCGCTATGGCAGTCCCTGCCGCCTCCCTTGGGCTCAATTCGCGACCAACTGCAAAAACAATGGCTTGAGCGCTGTATAATAAACCCAATAACAGCATCAGTACATTTAAAACAGTATGGTTAAGACCTGGTACATACAGAATGATCACCATGATAATGCCGGCGCCAGCCGCCCCCACCAGCATAGGTAATTTTCGCCGCTTCAATTTATCGGATATCCACCCCATTAATGGTGCGCCAATGGTAAAACCTAAGAATAATAAAGAATTAGAAAAATGCGCATTGGCTTCTGTTAAACCCTGGGCATGGCGCAAATAAGGAATTCCCCAAAGCTCGGCGAATACTGTCGTTGGCAAATAGACTAAACAGCCGTAAAAGCCGTTTATCCAAATTTGCTTGTTCCGCGAAATAAGCATCAAATCAGACATATTTCTTTTGAAGCTGCTGACAGTTCCTCCGGACTTTTTGGATCGCCTGTGATCCCTGATGCCATACCACAGGATGATCATTAAGCCAACCCCGAATATTGCGGTATAATTTGCCGTACTTTGCCAACCAAGCCGGATGACCATGTACCCCAATAAATTATCTCCCGCCATGGCGCCAATGGTGCCTAATGCTGCGGCAATACCTGCAACCAGAGCCAGCTTATCTTCCGGCAGCCAAATAGTCGCTAGCTTTAAAACGCCCACAAAGGCAAAAGCCGAACCCAGGCCTACCAAAAAACGACCTAATGCGGCTACCGAAAACACTTGCGTATCAGCAAACATCAAGGTGCCAATAACGCAAAGTCCGCAAGCCACAGTTAAAAGGCGTTTTGGGCCGTATCGGTCCATTAGGACGCCAACAGGCAATTGCATTGGAACGTAGGCGTAATAGTAAAAAGCCGATAAGAAACCAAAGCCTGCGGCTGATAAATTAAAATGATTACGCAATTCAGTTTCCATAACACTCGGTGAAATTCGCAACAAGTATTCATAGGCGTAATAGATGGCACCTAAAGTACAAATAAACCAAGCAATCAAATTATGTTTCTTATTGTCATGAATAAGCAAAACGATCTCCTTAACGTAATAGGTTAAGCTGAGTTTAAAAATTGAGCGGTGCTATACAGCACCTTTTTGGCTGACCCCGCTCGCGATCGCTGCGTTGGCTACAGCAACGGGCACACGTTCGCGCAGGCGCGGATCAATAGGCTTGGGAATTATATAGTGTGGGCCAAATTCCCACTCGGTTACACCGGGATAATTATCTTTTACTTCCTGCGGCACAGGCTCATGGACAAGCTGACGGATTGCATCAACAGCAGCTATGTGCATGGCCTGGTTAATACAGGTCGCACGAACATCCAACGCGCCACGGAAAATATAGGGAAAACACAAAACATTGTTTACCTGATTCGGATAATCGCTGCGCCCTGTCGCAATAATCAAATTATCGCAAATGGCTTGAGCCAATTCCGGTTTAATTTCCGGATTGGGGTTGGAAAGGGCAAATATAATCGGCCTTGGCGCCATTAATTTTAATAAATTAGCGTTCAATAAATCCGGTTTGGCGACCCCTATAAATACGTCAGCGCCTTCCAGTGCGTCTCCTAACGTTCTTCGCTCTGTGGCCCGCGCAAAAGCATATTTATATACATTCAAGTCCTCACGGCCAGTATGGATAACTCCTTTGCTATCCAGGAGCAGCATATTTTTTTTATCTGCGCCCAAAGCAACCAAAAGCCGCATGGAAGCGATTCCGGCAGCGCCCGCGCCGATACATACAATCCTCGCTTCAGATAAGCGCTTGCCTTGCAGTTCCAGGGCATTGAGCAGCCCTGCCGCAACCACAATGGCAGTACCGTGCTGATCATCATGAAAGACTGGTATGTTAAGCTGCTCGCTCAATGCCTTTTCAATATCAAAACATTCTGGCGCCTTGATATCTTCCAAATTGATGCCGCCGAAAGTAGGCGCAATGCTCTTTGCGGTGGTAATGAAAGCCTGTGGGTCATTGGCATCAATTTCTATATCAAAAACATCGATGCCGGCAAAGCGTTTAAATAAAACAGCCTTGCCTTCCATGACAGGCTTACTCGCCAGAGGCCCTACATCACCAAGACCCAGCACCGCTGTTCCATTGGTCATAACGGCAATTAAATTCCCCTTGGAAGTATAGCGGTACACCGCATCATGATTCTCAGCAATGGCCAATACCGGTTCTGCAACGCCTGGAGTATACGCCAGTGATAAGTCATTTTGAGAGTTGGTAGGCTTGGTCACATGTACGCCGAGTTTTCCAGGAACAGGAAATTCGTGATAATGCAATGCCCGTTCTTTTAAAACATCTTTATTCAAAGTGCTTGCTCACTCTTCAAATAATCCAGCAAAAAATCATATAGAAAAATTTATTCAATGAACAGTTTTTTTCGCAAAAAAAAGGCGCAAATTGCTGCGCCTATGATTTTTAGCTTATTTTCTATTATAAAATCAATACATTAAACTTCAGTTTGAGATGCATCAAGCTTTTTATAGCGATCACGGAATTTTTGAACGCGCCCGCCAGTATCTACTAATTTTTGTTTACCCGTGTAGAATGGATGGCAGTTAGAACAGACTTCAATATTCAAATCATGATCTAAAGTAGAACGGGTTTCAAATGAGTGACCGCAACTACAGGTCACTTTCACGGTGTTATATTCAGGATGAATTGCAGATTTCATAATACCACTCACTAAATTTTACATTCAGCACCGCCACTTGAGCGCTGCAGCATATTCTATATCCAGCTGTAAGATATGCTTTATTACCTCAAGCACCATGCCCTTTATAAGCTAATGCGGAACATTAACAGATAGAGCGATATAAATCAAATACAATTTGGCTTTTGATAACATTAGCGCCAATGAGAGACAATCGCATTTGATCCACGCTGCAAGCCTGGTTCATGATACCAAACATATGCCGGTTGCTCTGGGTCTGGTTTTTCTGCGCTTATAATATAAGCTATCGTATGGTATCGTAACCATTGCTGTTAGAGAAGGCGTTATCATGAATAACGCTTCTTTTTACATTGCCAAGCGTGGGACATAAAAGGACAGGCGCCCGTCTCAACACTTCCTATTTATTAAACAGGCGTCATCTGCAGGCTGATAAATTAGGTTGAAACAACATATGAAAGACTGGAGTGCCAGGTTAATTCCCAAGGTTCTATCAGGAGACAAAAAATTACAAAATAATTTTTTCTTATCCATATTATTAAGTATCATTCCGGCTGCTTTTGCAATCGGCACAACGGTATTTAATTATTCGATTTTTCTCTCTATTTATCCCTCAAGCTGGATTCCTTATTGGATGCTCGGGGAAGGATTCACCATTTTCATACTGGGAAATATCTTCTCCCTATACACCCCGAAAAATTTTAAAAAATACATCCAGGCCAATTTTTTGGCAATCAGTCTTATCCTGATTTTAATATTGCTTCTAAACTGGTCAACCTGGTACTGGGCTCCATTTATCAGTATTTTGCTCTTAAGGGCATGCTCAAGCCTCCTTGGGGCAATTATCTGGAGTTTTATCTCTACATTATTTTTCTATCGTCAATATAAAGCCATTTTCAATCGCTTTACCATTACTGCCTCGCTGTCATCAATTATTGCGCCGCTTTTATATGCGGGTATAACTTCTGTTCTGAATGTATCGGTATTGCCTCTTTTGTTTCTGATTTTTTTAGTGATTGCTTTTTTTCTTACAAGCTTTACCGCGCAAATCATTGACACAGAACCAAGTGGGGAAAATCATAAGAAAACCGTCTCCAGCTCGCCGATACGTTATCCGTTGTTTAGGGTGCTAGTCATCATATTTATACTTTTTAGCACTATATTTCAGGCGGCCGAGTTTTTATTTAGAAAACAATTAGAAATGAATTTTGCTGATAAAGAACAAATCGGTACCTTTGTCTCACTCTTTATGTTATTAGGCAATGCAGGATCATTAGGCACACAATTCATCGCTTCATCAGTTTTTTCAAGGGTTAAATTTCATATTATTCTGCAGTTTATTTTTTCACTGATTTTAATAGCAGGAATAATTTATTGGATAACGCCTGCGCTTTGGCCAGCTGTAATATTGTGTGGAATTGGAATTGTGTTCGACTATGGTTGGCTTTCTATGATTTATAAAAATATTATCAACATTTTCCCGCCACTCATTATCATAAAAAGTCAAATTTTCATTAAATCTTATTGCAATCCGCTTTCTTCTTTGATAGCCGCATTTTTTGCACTGCTTTCCACTCAATCAACCATTATTATCAATTACTTTCCCATATTCTTTATCGTGCTTTCCATCATAGGCATTATACTCTCCATTCAGTTGTTTAAACGTTATTCCCTAACGCTAAAAGAAATGATTATGACCAGCGGCTTTTCCTTTGCAATGCAAGATGAGAAAGAGAAAGAATATATAAAAAATTTGATTTTGACGACAATAAACAAACCTTCCGCGGGTTCAATGGAGATTGCATTAGTCACGCCGAGGCTGTTTGAAACGCCTCCTTCTTCGCTCTATAAGATACTCGCTGATAATAGCAAAAAAGAACTTCATAATATTGTCATCAAGGTTTTGGATCAATACCCTTCAACTATTTTAGATTCTAATAAATTAATCGAACTGTATCAGAAAGCGGACTTAAATCAAGAAACCCAGGATTTACTGTATAAGCTTTTAAGTAATGTTCATTCAGGCATATTAATTAAAGATGCAAAAGCGCGGCTGGAAGAAAATCCTACCGCAAAAAATGCATTATTAATTTTATTAAAACACGGCGACATATCTGACTATATTTTTGCTATTAATTTAACGAAAAAATTTGCTGATTCAACAAGTGCTAAAAACCGTATCATTGCCGCAAAATTACTGAGTTCATTAGGACCAGGCCGGCTGTATGATATCAAAGAAAAATTGCTGACAGACAAAGAACCATTAGTGCGCATCACAGCCTTTCACCATTTACCCGCGCAAGATGTGGTAGACATGTTGCCAATTTTAGGAAAATTTCTTAATCACAATACCATAAAAATCCTGCACCAAAGGTTTGAAATAGCAGAGTTGCTTCCTCTGGCAAATCAACTCATGGATCTTTATTACAAGAATCCACATGAATACAGTGAATCCGCACAAAATTTTATTGTTCCCCTGCCTGATCAAGGCGTGGAACCCTTTATTATTGAATTCCTGAAAGAAAAAAACACTTATTTAAGAACAATTATTGCCAGGCAATTATTGGAACGAAAAAAGAGCGTGACTTTCTCTAAAAAATTATGCGAATCGTTACTGGATGCAATGCATTTTGAAGTCAAGCTCATTCAACAATATCAATTGTTGATGGCTTTAGAATCCCTGCGACAGCTAAAACCCTTGTTGCATAATCGTATTTATTACGCCAAAGAACGTTTTTTATATTGGTATGCGGCGTATCATGTAAATACAGCCAATATTTCTTCCAATATCCCAAGAATAAACCCCTTTCATGTAACTCCTGACAATAAAAACATTCAAGATAAAGGCATTGAATTTCTCACCACTCATGAAAACAAACTGCTCGTTTGCAAACTTATAGAAAAGGCCTTTGATGATACAGTGAATTTAAACGTGGCGGAGCAAGACTGGCAAAGCATATTGCTTGATGACCCCTGGCTTGTTAATTGCTTATCGCAACATCCAATTGGAGATATGGCAGACATGAATCTTTTACAAAGGACTATCGCGCTTCAACAAACCGATTTTTTTGAATCATTACCCGATGAAGTGTTATACGAGCTTGGACAATCATGCGAGATTTTAGATTGCGCTCCTGAACAGATAATCATCACTGAGGGGGAGGAAGGCGACAGCCTGTATGTCCTTGTTCAAGGAGAAATATTAATTTATAAAAATAATGAACTGCTTGCTACCCTCAAACCTTTTAATTGTTTTGGGGAAATGGCTTTGTTTGGGGCAAATAAACGCACTTCTACAGCCATAGCAAAGGATCGCGCAATGTTGCTTGTTTTGAACAAAGCGGACTTTTTCACCATCACCAATGCGTTCCCGCAAATTTTGCAGAATATTACTCGAATTATCTCGCAACGGTTTCAGGAACAAATTGCCATGTTGGAAAGTAAAATACAAGCTCTTGAAACAATGAATCGCAAAGCAGGCAATTCTTTTACTATATAAATTAAATCTTTAAATAAAAGCGCTTGATATATGGTACGCCTCCCAGTGACGATGAGATCCCTTACAATGCATTAAGCAAATTTTGATCATGATTCACTTTAATTGAACCCAGACTGGCGCATGATCTGAAGGCCTTGCAGCTCTCCTTGGCTCGATATCAATCCCGCTTTGCTCACAACGCTTCAGCATGTCATCGCTCAACAAGATGTGATCAATTCTTAAGCCGTTATTGCGCCGGAAACCGCCTGCGCGATAATCCCACCAGCTAAATTTTTGCTCATCGGGATTAAGCGTGCGAAAGCTGTCTTTTAAACCCAGTTTTAGCAATTCAAAAAATGCTTCTCGCTCCGGCGGGCTAACATGGATACACCCCTCCCAGGCTTTCGGGTCATGCACATCGATATCTTTTGGCGCGATATTAAAGTCGCCCACCACTGCAAGATTGGTATATTGCTTAAGCTGATGAGCAATATAATCCCTGATTTTTTCAAGCCAACTTAACTTATATTGATATTTATCAGAACCGATTTCACTTCCGTTTGGCACATATAGATTAAGCACGCGGCACCCTGCGGTAGTTGCAGCGATCATCCTGCGCTGCGTATCTTCAAATCCTGGTATTTCACAGGTTACTTCTGCTATCGGTTGCCGGCTGATAAGGGCAACGCCATTGTATGTTTTTTGCCCAGAAAACGCCACGTTGTATCCTAAACCCTCAAATGGCTCTTTGGGAAAGTATTCATCTAAAATTTTAGTTTCCTGCAGAGCCAAAATATCAACATTGGTTTTTTTTATCCAATCGAGCACTTGCGGCAAGCGTACTTTTAATGAATTAACGTTCCAGCTTGCAAGTTTAAGCATACCATTTTCCTTTATATTCAATTAGCAGGGGAGCATGGTCTGAAAAACGCTCATCACGGTAAATTTCCGCGCTGTGCACACTGCTTGCCAGACCTTGGGTAATGACTTGATAATCTATGCGCCAACCAACATTTTTTTCAAAAGCAAGCCCCCGGTTTGACCACCAGGTATATTGCTCTTCCTGCTGATTAATGACTCGAAACGCATCGATAAACCCCATAGAGCCAAATAAATCGTCCATCCATGCGCGCTCTTTGGGCAAAAATCCTGAGTTTTTTTGGTTGCTGCGCCAGTTTTTTAAATCAATTTCTTTATGGGCAATATTATAGTCACCGCAAATAATCAGCTCCCTTCCCGCGGATTTCAAAGCCAGCAAATGTTTGGCAAAACGGGCAAGAAACTCGTATTTTATTTTTTGGCGCTCATCGCCGCTGGTGCCGGAAGGCAAATAAAGGGAAATTACGCTTAAACCCGGATAATCAAACTGGATATAGCGCCCCTCCATGTCACAAATATCAAACCCCAGTCCTTTAACGATTTTTTCAGGCTTGTGGCGCGCATAAAGCGCGACCCCGCTGTAGCCTTTTTTGACCGCATCATAATATTCACAGTGATAATCGGCAGGAAAATAGAGCGACTCGGGCAGGAGTTGCGTTCTTTGTGCTTTCGTTTCCTGGATACAAACAAAGTCCGCCTGTTTTGCATTGAGCCATTCATAAAAACCCTTCCGAGCAGCGGCTCGAATCCCATTTGCGTTAAAACTGATAACTTTCACAACGGTTCACCTTGACCTACCGGGCGCAGCTTCATGGCAATTCTTGCCAGACGCTCACCCAATTTTTTTGCCAAATTCATTTCGTCCTGACTAATATCATAGTCATTATTCACCCCCCCTACATGCGTAGCCCCATAAGGCGTCCCCCCTGTTTGAGTGGTATTGAGCGGCGGCTCGGTATAAGGCAAGCCGACAAGAACCATGCCATGATGAAGCAAAGGCAGCATCATGCTGAGTAAGGTGGATTCCTGCCCGCCGTGCATGGATGCCGAAGAAGAAAATACTGCAGCAGGCTTGTTCACCAACTGACCGGAAAGCCAGAGAGAGCTTGTCCCATCCAGAAAGTATTTTAATGGGGCTGCCATATTGCCAAACCGGGTCGGACTTCCTAATGCGAGCGCTGCGCAATCCCGAAGATCGTCAAGCGTTGCATAAGGCGCGCCAATATCAGGGACGGACTTCTCCACTGCCTCACAGGTAGCGGATACTGGAGGTACAGTGCGCAGACGAGCCTCAATTCCATCGATGAATTCCACACCGCGGGCGATATACCGGGCAAGTTTTGCTACAGCGCCAGTTCGCGAATAGTACAGTACCAAAACATAGGGTTTTGCCATTGTAGCTCCTGTTCATTGAGGGCGCATCATCAATTACGTTTATGAAACGATAGTTTGTATAATTTACAGTCAGAAATAGTAATGGATGACACGCCCTAAAACCATAGTTGGCTGAATAAAAATACCAAGGTAATCAAAAAACCAACCATAGGAAATAATAACGAGTAATTTTTCCCGGCTCCCGCATCAATACCTTTCACTTTGATGACGATTAGAGCGAGATTAATGACTGCAAAAACGCACAAAATGATGCTGCTTGTCGCCTTTGCCAACACTTCGATATTAAACCCCAAGGCTAAAAAAAGAATGATAAAGACCACAAAGGCCGTGGCCCAAATTGGCGTTTGGGTTTTTGGATTGACGCTTGCAAAAAAAGCCAGTGTTTTTTGCTTCTTTGCCATTCCGTAAATCACCCGTGAAGCCATAATAATCTGGGCAAAAGCGCCATTAACGATTGCCACCATGCTAATGAGAGATATTAAAAAAGGTGAATATCCTTTTTGTGTAATAAACGCGGCAAGCGGCGCATCAGTTGTACTCAACAGAGACATGGGCAATACCAATATCATCGCCAACGCGACAATAATATACAAAAAACTCGCCAAGGCCAGCGCCAGGAAAATTGCGGCCGGCAGCGTTTTTTCAGGATTTTTTATTTCTTCTGCGATGTTAACCATATCTTCAAAGCCAATATAGGCATAAAAAGCAATAAAAGCCCCTGAAATAACCCCGGCCCAATCCTTGAGCATGAAAGGCGGCTTCTCTTGCCAAAGCACGGGCAATTTTTGAAAACTGTCTGCGGCATAAAACAGAATAAGCAACAGGCCGAGAAGTTCAATCAGGGTAATGATCATAACCATTACGGCAGACTCAGTGATGCCCAAAACAGCAACCGCGCCCATACAAAACAACAGCAAAAAGACAGCAAGCCATTGGGGAAGTGTCACAAAAACCTGTAAATATCCAACAAATCCCTGCGTGATGGCTGCAGCAGACACAACGCCCGTCAAAACGACAAGCCAGCCAATTAATTGGGACAACCATTTTTTTTGAAAGGCTTCTTCAACATATGCCGCTTCTCCAGCGCTCAATGGATATCGGGAGCTCAATTCCGCATAGGAAACAGCAGTAAAAAATGCAATCAATGAGGCAAGCAAAAAAGCCAGAGGGGTATAAATACCTGCCTGGGCTGCAACCTTGCCTATCAGCACATAAATGCCCGCCCCCAAAATGGTGCCCAAACCATAAAAGGTGACCAGCATAAGCCTTAAGGATCTCTTAAGGCTGACAGATTGTTTTATCCTCAAGGATCTGCCTTTCAAGTTTTTTACTTCTTTGGAATAAAAAATGGATGATAACCCAAATCAGATCAAACCTCACGGATGGGTTTTGAGGTCGGCATCTTTGCTGGTTGTGGAATGTACGGTATTAGTGTTGCTCATACGCAAATTTAAGAAAATCCCGGATTATAACTGGTCTAATCCGGGCTGGCAGGTGAATTGAATTTTTTGGCTTATTGAAGCTTCAGGTTATCGAGCTTAATCTCCTCTTGAGCTTTAACAGGAGCTTTTGGCTTAAATAGGCCAAAATAGCGGTGATAGGATTCTGCATCTCCTTTACTGACGCACTCTTTGTAAGCTTTCTTTTCATCTTCTTTTGAAACATTGGTTGCCTGATGGCGGCTCGCATATTTTTCATACTGTGTATGCAATTCCAATGCGATAGAAGATAATTTTTTAACCTCTAATGGTTTTTTATTCGCATTCACGGAAGTATTGTTTAGTGCTTCAATACCGCTGGTTTGATCCAGTTCTTCATTTTGCCTATTAACTTCTTCAACCTTGGGCAATATCTCTTCGCCATCATGGACTAATGTCTTGATTCTATGGTTGTTTTCAATAATCAAGGGCTCTTTTAAATGGTGCGCCAAGGTACTGATGCCACGGGCTCCTAATTTAAACGGCAGAAAAACCGTTGAAACAGCGAGGCTAACCGCGAGAACCAGGCGGGATACGCCTTCCAGCAGCCTGCTGAAAAATGAAACGACACTGATGCCGAGATTAGACAGGCGGGTTTCATTTTGGGCAGGAAACAACAGCCCATAAACTCCTTTAAATAATTCGATAGGCAATGCTGTCAGGATCAAGGTGATGCCTGCAAGGAGGTTGTATAATGCCCTAAGCGGCGCTGCCAAATCTCTTAAAACATAAAACCAGGATTTATAGGGCTTAACTCCTTCCTTAATATTTTTACCAATTTCACGAAGAATTATCCAGCTGTCCTTGGGCCTGAAGGTTAAAACACTCTCTAGCCGCTTGCCGTTATGCTCATAGGCATGGGTCCATTTAGGCAATTTTGGCACAGGCGGCTCTTCCATTTCTGATGAAAATGACTCCAAAGACTCGCTGGCAGAGGAAACGGAAGCCAACGTATAAGGCGATACATCTTTAACTTTGGCTTTAAAGTTATACCATAACTGTGCAAAAGAGGGGCGCTTTTTGGGTATAAAAGTGACCATTTTATCCTGCTCGGCCCGAACCGCTTTTAAATGACCTAGGTATAAATCAACGGTTTTTTCAGCTGTTTCGCCGCGCATCAACAAGTCACTGCGGAAAATAAACTGCAGCGTTTTAAAGAAGCGAACCAAAAGACCAATGCGAAATACGCTGTAATCACGAACTTCATTGACTTTTTGCGGGGCGTAAGTGTTTTCAAACCAATCCTTGTATTCATCTTTAAGGCCGGTATCGCTTTCTTTCGCATCTTTAAGCAAATGCGGAAATGCTTTGGCCGATGCTTCAAATCCGGCATTAATTCCTTTGAAATAGGATAAACCAAGACCTGCATCCCCAAGTAAAAGCACGCGGCGATCATTCACTTTTTTGTAGACTTCTTTGGCAAAGGTAGCCGGCGCTTCATTGACACTGATGGTTGCCTTGTCAAGGGCTACAATATCATCTTCTCCGGTGAAGTGCCGCAATCGCAAGCCAAGGTATCCTTTAAGCTGCTGCATTAAAATCTCGGGAACCTGGGCCATCCTTTCCTCATCCGTGCCTGAAAAGGGTTTAACAGGATTGCCGGATTTGGCAAATTTTTCAAGGATTTGATAATGCTCTTTGGAAATCATCATTTGAAACGTGATGGGGGTCTTACCCTGAGCATCGGTTTTACCCACATATTCATCGCAGGTCAGCCCATAATTCTGCATGAAACGTACAAGGGTTGGCAGCGGAATAGCAGGCGCCTCGCCTTCTATTTCAAAACGAAACTGCAAAACAAAATCAAACTCTCGCTTGACGGTATTGCCCGCGTGATAATTTCTGGCTGCAGCTGTTTGAATATCCTTTTTAAGAGGCTCAATATCTTGCTCACCCAACGTTTGAGGGGCATCAATATCCGTTGCTATATTCCTAACTTCTTTTCCATCAATTGTTTTCATGGAATACTGGATTTTACCGTCGTTGCCGCGGCTTACATGAATTGCATTCTCTTGGAGTTCTTCATCATCTCCCTGCCCTGCTACAACTTGATACTGACTGATATTTCCCATAGCCTGCTGGGAAACCACGCTTCGCGTTCCATCTGCGCCAATGATTAAGCCGGCATTGGGATATGTTTCAAATATTTCCTTTTGAACATCAGCGACGCCATGGCCCGTAATCAGGTGAGCGCCTAATTCCACAGCACGGTTTTTCAGCAAATGTTCAATTTCAGAAATGCGGATGTATTTGTTCTTTTTCGTGCGCCTCACCAATTCCGCAATGGCAGGATCAGGATTCGGATTGGAGCTGACCTTTAAGAACTTCTCAATTTGCCGGTAATCAACCATTAAGGTATGGTTGCGCTTGTATTCATCATATTTTTCAAGAATAACAAGCTTCATGTCAGGCTTGTTATGCAACAACCCAATTGCATTTAAAAGCCCAATAGGGCCTGCGCCTACAATCACGGTTTCGACTTCTTCATTTTTGGGAGCTTCTGAAATTTTCAGAGGATTAACAATGTTCTTAACCTGCTTATATTTTTTTTGGATGTCGTTTTCAACATTACTGATATTATAGAGGGGGTCAATCACCGCGCCATGGAATCGTGCTGTTTTGATGAGAAAAGCAAGCAAATCATCCCAGGTTTTAGCGGCCTTATTCTGTTTGACTTCTGTTGCTACATTCTTGTCTTTACAATTTTTAAAGATATGATCAATGAATGAATCATACTGCAGAAGTTTGGTTAAATCCGATTTAGTGAGCGGTTTTTTGCTTAAAATGTTTTGAACCTGGCTATTTTCTTTATCCTCATAACCTTCAAGCAGCTTCTCAATGAATGGTTCCGCAAGAAGAGTTTCATCTTTTTCCAGATAATTGCGGATGAGAAGCGTTTTCGGTTTTTGTTCACCTGCGTCTTCACCAATATTGATTGCTTCAATCAAGGAAAAAAAATCCGTACCGACAATGACGTTTTCAACTTCATCCGGCTTGTAAATAGAGAAAGAATTTGCAGGCATGATAACACTCTATATTTGGGGTTGCGCAATAATTATAATTCAGAACACATTTTTTGTCTACTTTTTGTAGACAGTGATTATTATCTGATCAGCAATAAGCTGCAACAAAAAAGGATTTAATTTTTTAACGCGATGTTCGACTTTTTGCACGAAGCATATCCATAACAAAGATGTTTTTGTTTATGACATATCTGTTATAATCCTCACTGACCCGGTACATCAGCAACCTAAATTTAATCGGACTACTGCCATGAAACCTCTGACACGCGATGTTCTTGTAACACTCCTTGTCAAATTTACCCTGCTCACGGCTTTATGGGTACTGTGTTTTAAGGGTATTGAAAAACCCCAAAAAGACGCACGCCAATGGCTACTAGGTTCTGAAGTAAATAAAATCCAGTCCACTTCGCCCAAGCATTTACAAAACATACAGATTAAGGAAGCTTAACCTTTTCAGATTAAGAGTTTGCTCTGTTATCTGAAAGAATGCTTGCCATTTTTAAAATATTGATAGCGAGGTATACCATGTTTGGTTTTGATGTTGTCGATCTCTCCCGTCTGCAATTTGCGCTCACTGCTTTATATCACTTCCTGTTTGTGCCCCTTACCCTCGGATTATCGGTACTCCTCGCCATCATGGAGACAGTTTTTGTCATGACCGGCAGAGAAATCTGGCGGCAAATGGTTAAGTACTGGGGCATTCTTTTTGGTATCAATTTTGTTTTGGGTGTTGCCACAGGGCTAACGCTGGAATTTCAGTTTGGCACCAACTGGGCTTATTACTCTCATTATGTTGGCGATGTTTTTGGCGCGCCGCTCGCTATCGAAGGCTTGATGGCTTTTTTTCTGGAAGCAACGTTTGTCGGCTTGTTTTTCTTTGGCTGGAATAAATTAAGCCGGTTTCAACATATGTGTTGCACATGGCTTTTGGCCCTGGGGACTAATTTATCAGCACTCTGGATTTTAATTGCCAATGGCTGGATGGGAAATCCGGTGGGGGCGCAATTTGATTTTGAAACGATGCGCATGGAAGTCAATGATTTTTTTGAAGTGCTGTTTAACCCCGTAGCCCAAGCTAAATTTGTTCATACCATCAGCGCCGGCTATGTGACCGGCGCTATTTTTGTGCTGGCAGTTAGCGCTTATTTCCTGCTGCGCGGGCGAAATGAAGCATTTGCCAAACGGTCAATGACCGTGGCTGCATCATTTGGCCTGGCTTCAGCCTTATCTGTGGTCGTACTGGGCGACGAAAGCGGCTACGTTGCAAACCACACTCAGAAAATGAAACTGGCCGCAATGGAAGCGATGTGGCATACAGAAAAACCGCCGGCAGGTTTAACCGTTCTTGGATGGCCCAATGAAAAAACCATGTCTACCGATTACGGCTTTGAAGTGCCTTATGTTTTGGGCTTAATTGCAACCCGTTCTATTTCTGAACCGCTGGAAGGCATGAATGAACTTGTCGCAGAGGGCAAAGAAAAAATTCGAGAAGGCATACTGGCTTATGACGCGCTTACCCGATTACAAAAAAACCCCAAGGATGAGCAAGCAAAAGCCGACTTTAAAGCCCATGGCGAATTTCTGGGATACGGCCTCTTGTTAAAAAAATATACTGAAACAGTCACCGATGCCAGCGAAGAGCAAATTGATAAAGCAGCAAATGATTTACGCCCTCACGTGACACCATTGTTTTTCTCATTCCGGATTATGGTAGCCTGCGGTTTCTTTTTTATTTTCCTCTTTGCAACCGGGTTTTATTTGTCTATCAAACGTAAATTGCACACAACCCGCTGGTTTTTGCATTTGTCCTTCTGGTCGCTGCCTCTGCCCTGGATAGCCGCGGAACTTGGCTGGGTTGTGGCGGAGTATGGACGTCAGCCATGGGTGGTCAATGGGATACTGCCCACCCATCTTGGCGTGTCATCGATCAGTGTTGCGCAAGTACTGACTTCACTTTCGGGATTTATCATTTTTTATACCGTGCTTGCTGTGGTTGAGGTTTACTTGATGATTAAATACATCCGGCTCGGCCCTGATAATATGGCTCATTAAGATAAAAACCTGTTCTAAAATCGAAACGATTTTTGGAGAAAGCTTATGACCTTGGATTATGAAACATTGCGGATCATCTGGTGGGTTTTGCTGGGTGTCTTGTTAATTGGTTTTGCAATTATGGACGGTTTTGATCTGGGGGTTGCCATGTGGCTGCCTGTCATGACCAAAACAGACATGGAGCGCAGAATATTAATCAACAGCATCGGCCCTACCTGGGAGGGTAATCAAGTCTGGTTCATTCTTGGCGGCGGCGCCATATTTGCCGCATGGCCCGCGCTTTATGCGCTTTCCTTTTCGGGATTTTATCTTGCCATGCTTGTCATATTGCTTGCGCTTATTTTGCGTCCTGTTGGATTTAAATACCGGTCAAAACTTGACAACCGTACCTGGCGAACCATTTGGGATACCTGCCTCTTCATCGGCGGCTTTGTGCCCGCTTTGATTTTCGGCGTCGCGGTCGGCAACGTGTTGCAAGGGGTGCCGTTTAATTTTGACGACAGCCTCCGCGTTTTTTATACAGGAACTTTTCTGGCTCTGTTAAATCCATTTGCTTTATTATGCGGTGTGCTTTCTGTCATGATGTTAGCCATGCACGGTGCGTTTTTTTTAAATATAAAAACAGAAGGCCATTTGCAGAACAGATCAATTGCGGCCGCCAGGGCATGCGCACTTCTGACTGTTTTGTTATTTATTGCAGGCGGAATATGGGTTTATTATGGGATTGACGGGTATAGCCTGACGAGCCTCCTTGCCCATGACGGCCCTTCTAATCCTTTGCATAAAACTGTAATTCGCGAGAACAATGCCTGGTTCGCAAATTACTTGGGCTTTCCTTTGCTTATGGGCGTCCCCATTGCTGCAATTCTTTCAGCGCTATTGGCCATATTGTTGACGAGATTTGCCGGAATTGCATTCATATTCAGCTCAATTACAGTGGGCAGCATTATTGCCACTGTTGGCGTCAGCATGTTTCCCTTTATTCTTCCTTCCTCAAGCAACCCTTCCCAAAGCCTGCTGGTTTGGGATAGCTCGTCAAGCCAATTGACCCTTTATATCATGCTTGCAGCAACAGTTGTATTGATGCCGATAATTCTCGCGTACACTGCCTGGGTATATCGGGTATTAAGAGGCAAGGTTACAGAAACTGGGATTGCTGAAAATCAGGAATCTGCTTATTAGGAGGTCTTATGTGGTATTTTTCCTGGATCTTGGGCACAGGTCTTGCTTGCACATTTGCGATTTTAAATGCCATCTGGCTTGAATTGCGCATCGATCAAAGCGCATCCAAGCTTGCATCTGAATCAACAGATGAGTCAGCTCAGGGTAACAATTACTAATTGATGCTTTTGCCGCAGTAAAAAGATATTGCGGCAAAATGCGGGCGATTAATACCCATACCTCTCAACAGGATGTCAGGAGGCAAAAAAGACAGTGGATCTCTTCCGATTAAAGAAATGGCTATCTAATCGAATCAACGAGGGCAAGCGCTTCACCCGCTTTGTCATAAAGCACTTTATTGAAGACGATTGTACCTATCGCGCTTCGGCGTTGGCTTTTGCCACATTACTCGCCATCGTGCCTTTGATGTCGGTCGGATTTTCAATTCTGTCATCTTTTCCAGTTTTTCAGAAACTCGCCCAGCCGCTGCAGGATTTTATTTTTGAGAATTTTGTGCCGGCTACAGGTAAAATCATTCAGAATTATTTACAGCTTTTTGCAAGGCAAGTCACAAAACTCTCTGTAATTGGCGTGATTTTTCTCTTTGTCACCGCTCTCCTTGTCATGTATACCATCGAGCGCTCAATGAATAAAATATGGCGGGTCAGCACTTCAAGGCATGGCGTCACCGCTTTTTTGCTTTACTGGGCCATTCTGTCGCTTGCACCATTTCTGCTTGGTTTAAGCCTGGCTGCAAGTTCGTATTTTGTTTCTCTTCCCCTCATCAGGGGTTATTATGCGCCATCCCTGGTTTTTAACAGCATTCCTTTTTTCCTTTCTCTCATTGGTTTTACTTTTCTTTACGTGGTTGTTCCAAACTGCCCGGTTAGAATCACACATGGAATCATCGGTGCTGCTGTTGCTGCGTTATTGTTTGAAACAGCCAAGCATGCCTTTGCTTTTTATCTCAGTCAAATTGACACTTACGAATTACTGTACGGCGCTTTTGCTACGATACCGATTTTTTTAATCTGGATATACTGGGTTTGGCTGATTACCTTGCTCGGCGCTGAAATCAGTTATGCGCTCTCGGTGCATCACAAAAGGCGAAAAGGGGCTCCCCTTGATGGTTTTTCCCATGCGCTGTTGTGGCTACAATGCTTGTGGAAGGCTCAACAGCATGGACATAGCGTATCGCTTGAAACGCTGACTGAGGTCAGTGAGCAGCCATTTGAAATTGACGTGGATAAAATGCTTGCCAAATTCCTTGAACTTAAACTGATTACAGCAACAATCGAGGGCGACTATATATTGAGCCGCGACCTAACCCGGCTTAGTTTATATGAATTCCTCAAACTGTTGCCCTATCGTCTGCCTACTGGCAGTGAGTTAAAAACCATTGATTCGCCGGATGCCAAAAGATGGATTGCAGAAATTAAAAAGGTTAACCAGGAATTAAAAGAAAGCCTTGGTATGACCCTGGATCAGCTTTTCCGCCATGGCTAGGCCAGTGCCCGGCCAAGCCCGGATTACGATTTCGTCAAGTCCAGGCTGGCTGAGCTTTAAACTGTCAGGAAATACATTCATTTATAAAATGTAACGGGCCAAGTCCTCATCGGCAACAAGTTTTCCTAAATGATGATTGACATACTCAACATCAATTTCGACAATCTCTCCTGATTTATCGGTGGCTTCAAAGGAAATGACCTCCAATAACCGCTCCATCACCGTATATAACCGCCTCGCACCAATATTTTCAGTACGCTCATTCACCTGCCAGGCAACCTCTGCGATTCGTCGGATGCCGGATGGTAAAAACTTGAGTGTCAGGCCCTCAGTTGCCATTAACGCGCAATACTGTTCCGTCAATGAGGCGCTGGGTTCTGTTAAAATCCGCACAAAATCATCAACACCCAAGGCCGAGAGTTCTACCCGAATAGGCAACCTTCCCTGGAGTTCAGCAATTAAATCAGATGGCTTGGCCACATGGAAAGCCCCTGATGCGATAAACAAAATATGATCAGATTTTATCATGCCATATTTGGTTGAAACCGTCGTCCCTTCCACCAAAGGCAACAAATCCCGCTGCACGCCCTCGCGAGAAACATCTCCGCCGTATTCCGGACGCTTGGTAATCTTGTCGATTTCGTCAAGAAATACGATGCCGTTTTGTTCTACATTTTCAATGGCGCGGGTTTTTATATCTTCCTCATTAATCAATTTCGAAGCTTCTTCTTCACATAAAATTTTCATTGCCTTGCGTACGGTAAGCTTTCGGGTTTTTGTCCGTCCGCTGCCGATTTGTTGAAACATGGATTGCAATTGGTTGGTCATTTCTTCCATGCCGGGGGGAGCCATAATTTCAACCCCCACCGGGGAGGCTGCCACCTCAATTTCAATTTCATTCTCATCAAGTTTCCCTTCGCGTAACTGCTTGCGAAATACCTGGCGTGCAGAACTTTCCTTTTCTGCGGCAACGCCTCGGGGCGGCGGCAGCAGTGCATCCAGAATCCGCTCTTCTGCTGCGTCTTCGGCCTGGCGCTGCACTTTTTTCATCGCCAGTTCGCGCTCCTGTTTCACTGCAATATCAGCGAGATCTCGGATAATAGAGTCAACATCACGCCCAACATAACCGATTTCCGTAAACTTAGTCGCTTCCACTTTAATAAAAGGCGCTTTTGCAAGTCGTGCGAGCCTTCGCGCAATTTCGGTTTTTCCGACACCGGTGGGGCCTATCATCAAAATATTTTTGGGCATGATTTCATTGCGAAGCGTGCTATCTTCTATTTGCATGCGGCGCCAGCGGTTGCGAAGCGCAATAGCAACAGCACGCTTTGCCTGGTCCTGCCCAATAATGTGATTATCCAATTCTTCTACTATCTCGCGGGGAGTCATCACGGATTTAATTTCTGTCATCGAATTACTCGCTATCTAATTCTTCTATGGTTAAATTGTGGTTGGTATAAATGCATATTTCACCGGCAATGGTCAATGCTTTTCGGACAATCTCACTGGCAGGCAAATCGGTATTTTCAAGCATGGCGCGGGCCGCTGCCTGCGCAAATGGGCCGCCTGAGCCAATTGCCATTAAACTCTCTTCAGGTTCAATCACATCGCCGTTTCCTGTGATAATCAGGGAAGACTTATGGTCTGCGACCGCTAATAAAGCTTCCAACCGGCGAAGGATTTTATCCGTACGCCAATCCTTTGCCAACTCTACCGCAGCGCGCACCAGATGGCCCTGATGCAATTCCAGTTTACTTTCAAAGCGTTCAAAAAGGGTAAAAGCATCAGCAGTTCCCCCTGCAAATCCTGCAATGACTTTGTCTTTATACAAACGTCTGACCTTACGGGCATTGCCTTTCATGACAGTGTTGCCCAATGTCACCTGCCCATCGCCCCCAATAACGACTTTATTTCCTCTTCTGACGGAGAGAATAGTTGTACCGTGAAATTGTTCCAAAACGATTCCTCACAAAGTTAAAGATCACAAAATGGGGGCGATTGACAAAAAATCAATGGCTCGAATGCATTTTCAACGTTTTGGGCTTAGGCAAGATGGTTATCTACTCTTTTTAAACAGGCGGCTGTCTGCCCAAAACAAGAAAAACCACAAAGGCTATGAGAAATACAAAAAAGAGGATCTTTGCTATTCCGGCAGCTGCCCCTGCAATGCCGCCAAACCCCAAAATACCCGCAATGATTGCAATAATAAAGAATAAAGTCGCCCAACTTAACATGACTTTCTCCTGGCTGTTGGTTAACAAATCCTTTGCAGCGTAAATTGTGTTAATTATAGCAAAATAGATTTACGGGGAGGCATGAGCCAGGATCTGTTTTTGTTCGGCCAAAAGCCCTTCGCAGCGCCTACAAGTTCCTTTTAATTCGATAATATCCTGTTTCAGCTTGAAATAATTCTGATCAGCAAGTTTTAAAACTAGAGCCTGCACGGTTGCGTCATAAACTTCGATAACTTGATGACACTCGTTGCAAACCATAAGCACTTCGGAAAACAAGTGTTTTTCAGGCTCACAACACAGAGTGTAACTCTGGATGGAGTCAATTTTATGCACAATGCCGCGTTCGGCAAAGAACAGCAGGGCTCGATAAACACTGGGCGCTTTGGAGTTGGGTTTTGTTTGCAGGAGCTTGTCCAGTACCTCATAAGCTTTAAGCGGTTTTTTAGCCTGCCAGAGGATATAGAGAATTTCTCTGCGTAAAGACGTGAATTTAACCTCCAACGTCGCGCAGTAATCGCGAAATGAGTCGGGATAAATCATGATGTCTTAAGAAAAGATACTCCGCGTAAAAGAGGCGGGATTTTTAAATGTTCCGCAATACTTTGGCCAATATCGGCAAATGTGTCGCGTCTTCCAATAAATTTACTTTTAATTTTTGGCCCAAACATTAATACGGGAATATGTTCACGGGTATGATCAGAGCCTGGAAACGTTGGATCACAGCCATGATCAGCAGCTATAACCACACAATCTTCAGGTTTAAGCAAGGCTTCAAGTTCAGGAATGCGGGCATCAAACTGTTCAAGCGCATGTGCATAGCCTGCCGCGTCACGGCGATGGCCGTAAGCAGAATCAAAATCTACAAAATTGGCGAACACTAAACTGCCGGACGGCGCATGTTTCATGGCTTCAAGGGTAGCGTCAAATAGAGCCATGTTGCCATCGGCTTTGATGGTTTCTGTAATTCCCTGGTGCGCATAGATATCAGCCACTTTGCCTATTGCGATGACTTCGCGGCCGGCATTCTTCAGCATGTCCAGCAAAGTCGGCTCTGGTGGCGGGATAGAATAATCACGCCTGTTGCCTGTGCGTTTAAAAGAACCTCGGGAACCGGTAAATGGCCGGGCTATCACCCGGCCAATTTGATACTGATCCACCAGCGTGCGTGCTATCTCGCAAATGTCATAAAGTCTTTGCAATCCGAAATGCTTTTCATGTGCTGCTATTTGAAATACGCTGTCCGCTGAAGTGTAGACAATGGGCTTGCCCGTTTTGATATGCTCTTCCCCCAATTCTTCGATAATCACTGTACCTGAGGCATGTTTTTGGCCAAGAACGCCGGGCAATGCGGCACGTTTAACAAACTCATCAATCAATTCAGGCGGAAAGCAGGGAACGGTTTCAGGAAAATAGCCCCAGGAAAACATGACCGGCACGCCCGCGAGTTCCCAGTGGCCGCTCGGCGTATCTTTACCAAGACTTTGTTCAACAGCATATCCATATAACCCTTCCGGTTCAGGAAGCGTTGATAAATCCAAAAGGCGAATACCAGAGCTGGCTACAGCCGCGTGATAGATGCCGTATCTTGTTAAATTAGGCAATGACAGCGGACCCTTGCGCAGATTTTCTACATCAGCATGACCCGCTTCGCACATCTTATGGATATGGCCAAAGGTATCAGCGCCTTTATCGCCATAACGTCCGGCATCAAGACTTTCGCCAATGCCAAAAGAATCCATTAATAAAACACAAACGCGTCCAGTCATTGTTTATCCTTGGGCCTGCCGGCAATATGTTTCCTTTAATTTAACAATAGCAAGCAAGGCAATAACAAGACCAACAGGAATGATCATCGCTGCTGTTTGATAATCAGCAAATGAATAAACGGGAATCTTGTCAACGATTTTCATTTCTCCATGCCACATTAATATCCTGCTGAATAAATTTTGATAAACCACATATCCCCCCTGGGTCAAGATAGACACCACACTGACAGCTGTTGCTGTCATGGCAGGGGAATTACTTTCTGCAACAAGGGCATAACTGATAACTTGGGCAGCTGTAAAAAAACCAAGCAGGAAAAATAAAACCGCCATTCCAACCACTGAAAGGGGAAGGTAGAGGATCCCTAAAAAAATAATTAAAGAAACACTGACGCCAACCATCATCGGCGGCTTGCGCAAGCCCAGTTTATCGGAATACCAGCCAATTACGGGCCCACCGATAATGGCGCCTAGAAAAAGCATGGAATTTACCATAGAGGCGCTTTCCTTATCAATTCCCAGACGCTGCATCAAATACAGGGAACCAATCATTGCCCCCAACACGGCCACCGGCATGTTCATTAAGCTGGTATACAATGCGGCACTCAGTGTTTGCAGGTTTAAATAGGCTTTTTTAGCGGTGGTCATGATGCTTAACTCAGGCTTATCATCCTCCTTGTCAAATCCGTTCGGATTGTCTTTGATCCAGTAAGCCATAAAAAAGAGCATTGCCACACCCAGCCAACCAACATAGATCAATGAATCACGCCAACCCGCATAAAGCACAAGCTTGGTCAAGGGATACTGCGCCAGCATACCGCCGCTCATCGCCAAAGTCACAACAACTCCTGTGACCAAGGCCATACGCTGAGGAGGGAACCAGCGTGACGCAATTCTAATCGGCCCCAGGAAACAAAAAGCACTGCCAATCCCCGTGATAAAACGGCAAAAAAGCGCAAAATAAAAAGAATGGGCTTTCGCCATCAAAAATGTGCTTAAGACGCAAAGCAGCATGGCGATTAAAATCGTTTTCTTCGTTGAAAATCGGTCAAGCAGCATGCCGGCGATCAAGAGAAAAATAACATTAGACACGTAATAAATACTGGATAAATATGCCATCTTATCCGCTTCAATATGAAAATCCTGCATGATGCTGTCCGCAATCGATGCAAACATGTTTCCCTGGATAAATTCATAAAAGAAAAATAAAGAGGCAGCAAAGCAAACCATCCAGGGCAACAGAGATATTTTTATCAGGTCGAACCGATTATAGTTTTCAACCGCCTGCTGCATAAAAACTCCTTAATCTGTTAAACGTTTACAATTAGTCTCGCGGGTCAGAAAGAGCGCCAGCAAGGCAGCCAGAAAAGCGATGGGAAATATCCACATGGCGTACTGAAAATCAGCGACCGTATACTGCGCATTATTGCCGGCATGCTGATGCATCAAAAAGCCAAACAGAACCTGGCCTACTCCGCCCCCACCCATAATGATGACCGAAGCAATACCCGTTGCCCCGCCAGTATTACCGGCAGAATTGCTTTCAGCCACCAGAGGGTAGGTAATAACCTGGGTACTGGTAAATACGCCCAAAGCGAAGAATAGTAAACTTAAAGTGGTTTCAGATAAAGCAGTGCCGGCAAATAAAGGAATAACGAGCAACAATGCCGCCACGGCACCGATATACATTAATGGCTTTCGGCTGCCCATGCGATCAGAAAGCCAGCCGACCAAAGGGCAACCAATAATACTGCCGACTAAAATCAAACTTACGATGTTGCTTGCGGCAATTTCAGGCAAATGATGCACTGTGGCGAGGTAACTTGCGCCCCATAATGCGCATAAAACCATAATGGGCAAATTCAGGCAGGAGGTATAAATGCCGGCGAGCCAGTTTTGCGGATTGGCCAGCGCTTTTAGAAAATCGGGCTTTGCGGTTTCTTTTGCCTCACTTACAAGCGCAGGGCAAGACAATTTTGGAGTATCTTTAACAACTAAAAGAATCCAGGCAAACAGTAGAATACCCACTCCCCCATCAATGAGTAAAGAATCGCGCCAGCCAAAATGGGCATTTAGATAAGCCAAAGGCGTATGCGCCATCATGCCGCCAATAAACGCCATGGTCACAACACAGCCGATTACCAGTGCCTGGCGGCGAGGCGGAAACCAGCGCGATACCAACACCACGCAGGATAAAAAACAAAATGCATTGCCAATGCCTGAAAGAAAATGGAAGAAGGACGCGACTGCAAAAGAGCTGGTCAGTGCAAATCCAACAGTCCCGATAATACAGACCAACATGGCAGAAAGAATCACAAGCCGGGTAGAAAAGCGGTCAAGAATAATGCCGGCAGGCAGGAGAAAAAGGATGTCGGCCCATAAATAAGTGCTGGACATCCAGCTGAGTTCTGCGGCATCAATCTGAAATTCCGCACGCAGCGGTTCATTGATTACATCAAACAGATTCAACTGAAAAAACTCATAGAAGAAAAACAATCCGGCAGAAAGGCAAACCAGCCACGCCATCCAATCGCCTCTTGGCAGCGAGGCCTGTGAATCTAATGCAATCGAGTCAGACAATGTCACTCCTAGACTGAACTGAATAAATTGGCGCAAATTATACCAGAAAGCTCGGCAAATTGGTATCTTTATTGAACACTTTTTTGAAATTGACGATGCTTTATTTGCCATGAAAACCTGCGGCTTGACGATAAGTTTAATGGCAGCAATAGCGGGGACTGGGACAAGGCCGCCCAAAAGCATTCGCTCACTTTGTTTGCTATAGTTTTAAAATAATTCATGACTTGAAATGATAGGTAACTTAAAGCAGCAACAATAACCTGCCATTCGAAAAGGAGTTCTCCATGGCAATTAAAGTGAAAGAGTGCGGCCGGACCCTGTTAAGAGATCCATTACTGAATAAAGGCACAGCATTCACTGCTGAAGAAAAAGAAGCTTTGGACCTGATGGGTCTGCTGCCTTGCAGCACAGAAACCATAGAAGACCAGCTTTTACGCTGCCGTGATGCCTATTCTGCTAAAATAACTCCGCTTGAACAGCATATTTATCTACGCGCGCTGCAGGACCGCAATGAAATTTTGTTTTACCGCTTTATCATCGACAATCTCGAAGAGATGATGCCAATTATTTATACTCCTGTCGTGGGAGAGGCATGTCAGTATTTCCACCATATTTATCGCCAACCGCGCGGGTTATTCATCAGTTACCCCGAGGTGCACAAAATGGATGCTATTTTAAGTTCATTAGCCAAGCGCCGCGATGTACGTGTCATCGTCGTCACGGATGGTGAGCGAATTTTAGGTTTGGGCGATCAGGGAGCGGGCGGACTTGGAATACCGATTGGCAAGCTATCGCTTTATACGGCCTGTGGCGGAATTGATCCCGCGCAAACGCTGCCTGTTATTCTGGATGTAGGCACCAATAACCAGGAGAAACTCGCTGATCCTGAATACCTTGGCTGGCGCCATAGCCGCATCAGCGGCGATGAATATGATGAATTTGTCGACCAATTCGTCAAAGGTGTGAAGCGCCATTTCCCGAAAGCGTTGTTGCAGTTTGAGGATTTTGCGCAGCTTCACGCATACCCCTTGTTGGAGCGCTATCGGAATGAACTCTGTACTTTCAATGATGATATCCAGGGTACTGCCGCTGTGGCAGTGGCTGCAATAATTGCTGCAACCAACGTCTGCGGGATCCCTTTAAAAGAACATCGAATTGCCCTATTAGGTGCAGGATCAGCTGGCTGCGGCATCAGCGAGCAACTGGTCTGCGCCATGATAAACCAAGGTCTTTCTGAATCAGAAGCGCGCTCGCGATTTTACCTGGTTGACCGATTCGGTTTGCTGCACGACAAAATGGCTGATTTATTGCCTTTTCAAAAGCCGTTTGCCCGCAACCATGGAAACCTCCAAGGCTGGGATCTCAAAACTCCCCCGCAAATCGGCCTTCAGGATGTGGTGAATAATGCCCAACCCACCATTTTGTTAGGAGTCTCAGGACAGCCGCAACAATTTACGCAAGCTGTCGTTCAGTCTATGGCAAGCTATTGCCCTCGTCCGATTATTTTTCCGCTTTCCAATCCAACCTCTCGGGCAGAAGCCGCTCCCATTGACTTGCTCAACTGGACAAAAGGAAAAGCGCTCATCGCAACAGGCAGCCCCTTTGAAGCTGTCAATTATAACGGTCATTTGATTCCAGTTGCCCAGTGTAACAACTCCTATATTTTTCCGGGTGTCGGGCTTGGTGTGGTAGCGGCTCATGCAAGGCGGGTAACCGATGGCATGATGATGACTGCAGCGCTGGCTTTAAGTGAACTTGCGCCTGCCATGAAAACGGGTGAAGGCCGCCTGCTTCCGGAGTTAAACTCTATCCGCGAAGTCAGCCAACACATCGCAAAAGCCGTCATCAAAAAGGCCATTGAAGAAGATCATGCAGATAACATGACGGATGAAGACATAGAGAAAAAAATAAAGGAAACCATGTGGTATCCTGATTATCAGAAATTTGAACCGTAAACCAAAATTATTTTGCGCCAAAACACAGGCTCGAAGCGTCCATTCAGTCATGGCTTAAAAACTGTATTATTTCCTGCTGCATTTGCTGAGTCAGCTCATGTATCGATTCTTTTATAATGCTTTTAAGCTGAAAATCATAGCTTGCGCCATCAATTTCTATCCCATAGAAAATCAGCTTTTCCGGTAAATCTTCTATGGCTTTGCCAATCTGGATTGCCTGAGCAAGGCCGAGCTCATGGCTGGATAGCGCATTTGGCAAGCTTAAAATATCCTCATCTTCAAACCGATGAACAAAACCTGCTGAACCATGGCTTTGGACGGCATCAACAATAAACGCAACATCCGCCCCTCGCATCCATTGCAGCAATCCAAGGCCTGGGCGGTCGCAAATAATGAATTGTAACTGATGAGGTGCAACTGATTGGAATACCTCCTGAGCTTGCAGCTGTTTGACCACCTCCCACCCCAGAGAGTCATCTCCAAACGGGGAGCCTATGCCAAGAACTTTTATCATGTTCTTCTGAGGTGCAGTTTTAAGAAATGTGTCGAGCAGGAAATACAAGGGTCATAATTTCTAATGACCATTTCGCTGTAAGCACGCAATTGTTCCTCAGTATGTTTTAAACCAAACTGATACAACGATTGGCGCAAATCGCACTCCATGCGCGCCTGGTTCTGGCTCGTCGGCGGCACGATACGGGAAGATTGGACAAAACCATTTTCATCCAGCATATATTTATGCCAAAGTAATCCGCGAGGCGCCTCGGTGGCGCCGTATCCGGTTCCAGGCTTTACCGTATAGGCGCAGCGAGATGACTCTGGATAAACATAATTTTTTAAAATCCGCTCCGCCTCTAAAACGCCGTAGAATATTTCAATGGCACGAGCGGCAATGCTGTGGTGCATATTGTAGCTTGGAAATTGAAATCCTGTTTTCTTAACCGCCCCCTGAATGGATTCCGGCAGGCAGTCAAAATTCAAGTTCACTCTCGCCAGAGGACCTACGAGATAAGGCTTCCCCTGCAAAAGGCAATGCAGCGCCGTGGAATAAGGCACCTGAAATTCCTTGAAATAATTTTCAAACTCTGAGGGCAGAATATTAAGCCCGCCATCAGAAACAATATGCCCTTCATTCATCGGATACTCTTTTGCATTCCTTAGGGAAACACAGGTAAATTTCTGGGTATTATCCGGCAATGGAAGCAGTAAAACCCAGGCTAGCAAAGCTTCACAGTCGGTTATGGCTGCCTGAATTTTTTCAAGCATTCTTTTAGCTTCACTTTGACTGGGGGCTTTATAAAATCCGCCAATTGCGGCGCCGACCGGATGAACCGAACGCCCGCCAAGAAAACGAATCAACTCATTGCCTAAAGCCTGCAGACGCAATCCGCGGCGCACTTCTTCAGGAAATTTTTTTGCCATCTCTGGCGCTGAAGGAAAACCCAAAAAATCGGGAGCCGCTAAAAAATGAATATGCAGGCTATGGCTTTCAATCCATTCCCCGCAATAAAACAAGCGGCGCATTTCGGAAACCCAATGATTGGGCGTTAAAGAAAAACACTGCTCAATGGCATGAGCCGCGCTCATTTGATAGGCAACAGGACAGATGCCGCAAATTCTTGCGACAATATCCAAGACCTCATCATACCTTCTGCCTTCCAAAAATTTTTCAAATAATCTCGGCGGCTCATATATTTTCAACTGCAAAGTTTGAATATGCTCGCCTTTAATGTGAATTTTCAGCGCGCCCTCACCTTCAACCCGGGCAAGAATAGGTACCTGAATCAGTTTGGTTTCATTTTTTGACAATTTTAATTCCTTTAAAATAGCCTGCCGCCTGCTGAAAAGCCGGCGCCTGATTATTAATATGCATAAAACGCCTGGCAACGTCAGTTTTACTCAAGCCAGCCCGTTGAAACGATCCTCCAAGCGATCGCGCGTTAGGGTTTTCAGAAGGCCCATAACAGGCATAACAGGCGCGCAGCACCCCAGGGCATAATGCCCCGCATCCAGTTTGGGTGACAGGCCCCATGCAGGGCTCTTTTTTTGTAACCAGCACGCAAACATAACCCAACCGCTTACATTCCATACACACTGCATCGCGTTTAATGTTGGGCTTTGCATCAAACAACAATGAGCGTATGGCGCTCATGACCTGCTCGGTATTCACAGGGCAGCCCCAAAGCTCCCAGTCTACTTTTACATGGTTGCCAATAGCGGTTGAAGTATCCAGGGATTGTATCATCTCGGGACTCGCATAAACGCTGGCCATCCAGTCATCATATTGGGCGGCATTGCGTAAAGCCTGTATACCGCCTGCCGTAGCGCAAGCGCCTATAGTCAGGAGATATCTTGTTCTGGCGCGGATATGGTTTATCCGTTTTATTTCATCAGGGGTTGAAACACTTCCTTCGACAAAAGTGATATCAACCTGGGATTCCGTATCAATATACCCCGCCTCGGCAAAATGGGTGATGTCTACCAATTCTGCCAATGTCAAAAGCATCTCGCCGGAATTTAAAAAGGCTAACTGGCAACCATCGCAGGAAGTAAATTTATAAACGGCAAGACGCGGCTTTCTCATCACATCCTCCAGCAAAGATTCTAAAACCCCGGCTCAGAAAATAGGGATTTCACTTTTGGATAGGCAAAAACCGGACCATCCTTGCAGATAAATAATCCCCCATACTGGCAATGCCCGCAATGGCCAATACCGCATTCCATGTTGCGCTCCATGCTGAGATAAATCGCGCTTTCCGGTATATTTTTTTCCCCAAGAATTTTGACAGCTGCTTTCATCATCATTTCCGGTCCGCACATCATAATGATGGTTTTTTCTGGCGATAAAGGCAAAGGATGCAATAAATCCGTCGCCAATCCCGCTCGCCATGGCCATTTCGGGCCCGCAACGTCGGCGGCAATCCTGACTGTGACGTCAGGCATTTTTTGCCATGATTCATATTGCCTGCGGTAAATCAAATCATCGCTGTGCTTGACGCCCTGGATTATAAATACTTTTCCATATTGATTACGCCTTGCCATAATATACTTGATGACTGACACAGTAGGCGCACATCCAAGCCCACCGCTGATGATGACCACATCCTTCTGCCGCGCTTTTTCAAGCGGCCAGCCAGAACCAAATGGCCCCCGCAAGGCAATATAATCACCTGCCTTAAGATTCTGCATGGCCCTGGTTACCCGTCCTACAGCACGAATCGTATGGCTGATGAATTTTTTTTCAGCCGGATCGGATGCAATAGAGATTGGTACTTCGCCAACACCGAAATGATATAGCATGTTAAATTGCCCGGGCTTAAATGAAAAACAGGAATCCGGCCCTATAAGGCGGGCTTTTAGAGTGAAAATGGCAGGAGACTCCTGGATGCGTTCAATAATTTCTGCAGCAACAGGTAAACAGGGATTTGGCTCCATGGCATTTATCCTTCTTCCTTGATATTGGACTCCCCGGAGATAGCCGCCAGCTCTTCAGTCAAATCAATCCCTACGGGGCACCAGGTCACGCAACGCCCGCAACCCACGCAGCCGCTGGTGTCGAACTGATCAAACCAGCTGCCTACCTTATGGGTCAGCCATTGGCGGTAACGCTTTTTCGTATCCTCTCTTATGGGCTTGCCGCCAAGATAGCTGTGCCCCGCAGTAAAGCAGGAATCCCATTCGCGCTGATGCTCGCTGCTTTTCCCATCCAGCGCCGGTTTATCTGATTCGCTGTGGCAAAAACAAGTAGGGCAAACCAAAGTGCAATTGCCGCAAGAAAGACATCGTTCGGCAACATCATCCCAACGGGAATGATTTAAATTGGCAAAAAGGAGATCGCGCAACCCACGCTGATTATCGAGAGGAATCCGCTTGGTTTGCATGGATTTTGCCTGTTCAACTTGCTCTTTTGCCGCTGAAAAATGATGAGATTCTGGTTTTTTTAAAGGCAAGCCAACAAGAATATCCTGTCCGCGGCTGCTGCCTGATCTGAGTAAAAAACCACCTCCAATTTCAGACATTAAAATATCATAGCTATCCTGAACTTCAGGCCCGGTGCCCGCTGAAACACAAAAACAGTTACTGGATGAGTAGGCACAATTGACCGCAACGATGAATAATTGTTCCCGCCGCGTGCGATAGAGCATATCTACATTTTTTCCGGATAAAAACACTTTATCCTGTATTTTCATTGCCGCCAAATCACAGGCACGCGCTCCGATTATTGCCACAGGAGGCTCATGCGCATTCGCTGGTTGGAATGTTAATTTGCCTCCCTCATCGCGCGCGACTCGCCAGACCGTCTCCCGAGGTTTAAATAAGAGCGGTTTTATGGCTTCTGCGCCATTGGCAAAGGCAAACGCTTTCTTGTCTGCCGTTTGCCGGAGGGTGTATTCTCCGGGATTCTGCCGATCTCTTATCCCCCAGGGAAGTTCCGATAGATCGCCTATCTCTTCATAGACAATCGATCCATCCCGCACTTTTGGGCCAATCACGCGGTAACCTGCGCTGTTCAAGGCATCAAATAATTTCTGCAGGTTGTCCTCTGGTAAAAATCCTTCCGTTTTCATCTTGAGTTTCCAGGTGAATGACAGATTTTGGGCGCGCACCTAGCAGATACGGGGCAACTGCTCTCCCATCAACCAGTCCATAATCCGCATGCCGCCGAGTTTGGTTTTAAGTTGGACAAACTGGTGGCTATCATCCACCACTTCGCCAATCACAGCCGCATGCTGCCCCAGCGGATGCCGATGCATGCAGGCCAAAAGTTTTTCTGCATCTTCAGGCGCACAGAGTGCCAGCAATTTTCCTTCATTGGCAACATACCATGGATCAAGGCCAAGCAATTCACAGGCACTCGCAACTTCAGTCCGGATTGGCAATTTGGTTTCATCTATTATAAATCCTACTTTAGACTGTTTTGCCCATTCGTTCAAAGTCGTTGCAACCCCGCCGCGGGTGGGATCACGAAGCGCGCGGATGGCAGCCCCGCTTTCAATCATCATGCCCACCAAACCATGCATTGGCGCACTGTCAGACTTAACGGCTGTCGTAAAATGCAGATGGTTGCGTAAAGACATAATGGCGACGCCATGATCGCCAATAAAGCCACTGACGATGACTTTATCACCCGGGCGGGCCTGATTGCCTGAAAACCTTATGCCAGGGGGAAGAACTCCAACACCCGTTGTGGTGATGAATACGCCGTCTCCCTTTCCTCGCTCCACTACTTTTGTGTCGCCCGTGATGATAGGCACATTTGCCTCTCTTGCTGCCTCTGCCATTGAGACCACAATCTTTTGCAAATCAGCAAGAGGAAGACCTTCTTCGAGGATAAAACTTGCCGAAAGATACAAAGGCTTGGCGCCTGCCATGGCAATGTCATTAATGGTTCCATTTACTGCCAGGGAACCAATGTTGCCCCCTGGAAAAAATAAAGGAGAAATCACATAAGAATCAGTCGTCATGACCATTTGCCCTAATGATGAAGCAAAAACTGCCTGATCATTACCGGCAAGCAGCCATTCGTTTTCAAACTCCCGATGAAAGAGCTGCTCGATTAGCTGAGCTGTAGCGCGCCCGCCGCTGCCATGGCTTAATTCCACAAAACCTTGTTTAAAGTTAAGCTTGGCTCCTGTCTTTTTCCCGGAAATTGGATTTACAGCCACAATCGCCATTCACGCTCTCCTTGCATAAGCATACATCGCAGCGCATGCGCCTTCAGAAGAAACCATACACGCACCAAGGGGATTTTCAGGCGTACAGGCCTTGGCAAACAATTTGCAATCCGTTGGTTTTTTTATTCCTCGTAAAATAGCGCCGCAATCACATTGTTTATGTTCCGTCCCTTCTTTTTTATCAATAGAAAATTTTTTTTCTGCATCATAGAGCTGATATTCCGGCCTGATTTTTAAGGCGCTGAAAGGAATGTCTCCCAACCCGCGCCATGCAAAACTTTCCCTGGGCTCAAAAATTTTGTCCACCAGTTGCTGGGCATAAAGATTGCCCGCAGCGGTTACGGCACGTGTATATTGAATCTCAACTTCATGGCGCCCTTGGTTGATCTGTTCGACCAGCATCAATATGGCGTGCAAGACATCTAAAGGTTCAAAACCTGCTATCACAATGGGTTTTTGATATTGATTGGCAACAGCCTGATAAGCGTTGCTGCCAATTAAAATGCTGACATGGGCAGGCCCCACAAATCCGTCAAGATTGACCGCTGACGCTTCATGCATCTTTCCTTGCAAGAGGCTGTTCATGGCTACCGGCGTCAACACGTGGTTACAAAAAACGCTGAAATTGGTTAAGTGTTCCGCATAAGCGCTTTGTATGGCACAGGCTGTGGGCGGAGTCGTGGTTTCAAAGCCGATTGCAAAAAAAATCACTTCTTTTTGAGGGTTTTTTCTTGCAATATCCAAGGCATCATCCACAGCATAGACCATACGTACATCAGCCCCGCGTGCCTTGGCACGCATCAAATTTTGCTGGTTTGTGCCTGGAACCCGCAACATATCGCCGTAGCTGCAAAAAATAACATCTGGCAAGGAAGAAAGCGCTATCGCTTCATCAACGCGGCCAATGGGCAGAACACAAACTGGACATCCCGGGCCGTGGATCATTTCTATATTTTCAGGCAATAAATCCGGCAGGCCATAGCGGTGTATGGTATGGGTATGGCCGCCGCAAAACTCCATCAGGCGATAATAACGGGAGGGGGAAGCTTTCTGCTTAATAGCTTCTGACAAGGCTTTTGCAGCATGAGGCTCGCGAAATTCAGCAATATATTTCATTGATTTTCCCCTCCCTCGGCCAATTCGTTAAACAAAGCAAGCGTTTTTTTTGCTTCCGCTTCATTAAGCCTCGTCAATGCATAGCCGACATGAAGAATGACATAATCGCCAACATGAACCTCATCAATCAAGGCCAAAGAGATTTCTTTTTCAATACCGCCTATATTGGCAAGAGCCCTTGATGGGCTTAGGATCCGGGTGACCTGCACCGGGATAGCAAGACACATGGTCAATCTTTCCTTATTTTCTTATTCATCTTTCATCATCAGGGTTAATCGGTTTTTCGGCCGGCAATCCATGCCTGGCCCAATGATAGACCGCCATCATTGGCCGGCACTTTTTGCGGCAGAAAAACCTCCAGACCTTCAGTTCTTAATCCCTGACTCAGCCCTTCAGCCAAAATGCGGTTTAAAAAACAACCGCCGCTTAACAAAATTGTATTCACTTTAATTTTCAAAGCCCAGTATAAAACCCATTCCTGAAGCCCCGCAATTAAAGTACCGTGAAAAAGATTGGCGCCTTGTACTGCATCAAGCTTTAAAAGATCATTGAAAAGAGGCAGCATATTGAAACAATCATTCTGTAATTGCCACCCTTCCTTTAAAACTTCAAGTTCACGTACAAGGCTTTCAAGTTCCATCGCCGCCTGCCCTTCGTAGGTTGATACTAAAGTTACTCCTAATAAAGCGCTTGCCGCGTCAAACAAGCGCCCGCAGCTTGTGGTAAAACCGCTGCCTCTGGCATGCTGCTTCAGCCAATGAGCCAAAAGTCCGGCTTGGGGCATGGAAGCAAAACGGGTAGAGATTTCATCATTTCGCCCCAATTGATGCAAAACAGCCGCTGCCATACGCCAGGGTTCGCGGCTGGCAATATCGCCGCCCGGCAGGGCCTGCGGAAAAAAACTGGCCAAACGCTTAAATTCAGTGTTCTCAAGCAGAAGTAATTCTCCGCCCCACGCATGGCCATCCGTTCCATAGCCATATCCATCGAGTGCAAGCCCCAATGCCGGACCTGAAAGATGATGTTCTGCGGCGACTGCTGCAAGATGCGCATGATGATGTTGAACCGGTATGCAGGGAAGTTCAAAATCACGCGCAAGATGCGTTGTATAAAAATCAGGATGCAGGTCACAGGCAAGCCGTTCAATGCGGATAGAGAGCAAATTCTGCAAATGATTTAATGTCTCATGGAAGAAGGCAATGCTTTCTCTGTTATTTAAACTGCCTATGTGCTGGGAAACAAAAGCTTCATCGCCACGGGTGAGGCAGAATGTGTTTTTTAAATGCCCCCCGAGCGCTAATGTGGGCGGCATCACTTCAGGCAATTGAATGGGTTCAGGCACAAATCCCCTGGCGCGGCGGATGAATCGAGGCTTGTTATTTATCAAGCGTACTACAGAATCGTCGGCTCTTGTCATAATCCTGCGGTTATAACTGACAATAATATCCGCAACGCCCTCCAGCCCAAGCTTGGCTTTATCTTCGTCTATTATGATAGGTTCGCCGCCTTGATTGGCGCTGCTGACTACCAATACCCAGGGGTGGAACTTGCCTAACCAGGCAATGCCCTCTGGATAACTTGAAAGTGCGTGAAACAAAAGGTAATGAAAAGGGGTCGAAGGAAGCATCACGCCATATTGATTCAATTTGGGCGCAATTTCTTCTGGCAATAATTCTGCAAGCTTATCCAGCAATACGATAGGACGGGCTCGTGCGCTTAATAACCCCGAGGCTTCGGCATCAACCCTGACAAGCTTTTTTGCACTGTTTAAGTTCAACACCATGACAGCCAATGGCTTATGGTATCGCATTTTTTGAGTACGCAAACGCCGTATTGTTTCTTCATTTCTGGCATCGGCGATAAACTGGTATCCCCCGATTCCTTTAACAGCAAGAATTTTTCCTGCGCTTAAAGCCTGCGCCAGCTCGGCAATTGAATGAGAAAGCTCAGGTCCGCAGTGAGGGCATGCGGTAGGCTGGGCATGATAACGGCGGTTGGACGGCTCACCATAATCATGGCGGCATCCTTCGCATAAGGGAAATTCAGCCATCGCAGTGCGAGCTCTGTCATAAGGAAGTTTCTCCACAAGAGTATAGCGCGGGCCGCATTGCGTGCAGTTTAAAAATGGATAAAGATAATAACGGCTCTGCGGTGTAAAGAGATCCTGAAGACATGCTTTACAAATAGCCGCATCAGGTGAAATTAAGGTACTGGCCTTTCCACCGACGCTTTCCTGGATGGAAAAACCGCTTTCATCCTGAATATAGGGAATGGCGCCAACCTTGATATCCTGAATTCTTGCAAGCGGCGGCAAAGCATCTTTTAACCGCAAGACAAATTCATGGCGGGCTTCGCCCTGAATTTCTATTAAAACACCTTTTTGATTATTTCTTACCCATCCGGTTAAACCCAATTCCTGAGCCACACGATATACATGCGGGCGAAACCCCACTCCCTGAACGACACCCGTAATTAAAATCTGAAGGCGTTCGCCTGTTTGTAAAGCTTCTACCGCCATGAATCTGCCCTTTGCATGCGCGACGATTTCTCTGCCAGCCAATCATACCAGGCAGAAAGGCCTTCTTTGGTTTTAGCGGATAAATTGAGAATCATCATGTCAGGATTAATTCTTTTTGCATATTCCAGACATTTTTTGAGATCAAAATCCACATAGGGCAGCAAGTCCATTTTCGTGATCAACATTAAGTCTGCCCTGCGAAACATATCGGGATATTTCAAAGGCTTGTTATCCCCCTCTGTCACTGAAAGGACAACCACTCTGTGCTGCTCCCCAAGGTTAAAGAGCGCCGGACATACGAGATTGCCAATATTTTCCATAAATAAGATGCTATTTTCTTTAGGTTTTAAATTCAAAAGGCCATGGCTCACCATGTGGGCATCGAGATGGCAGACACGGCCTGTGTTGATTTGCAGGACTTCGATACCTTCCCTGCCTATTTGCAAGGCATCAAAATCGGTTTCCTGATCGCCTGTCAGCACCGCCATGTCGCGCATACCCTTTAAATCAGCCACGGTTTGGCCAATCAGGGTCGTTTTTCCAGAGCCGGGACTCGACATCAAATTTAAAGCGAGGATATTGTTTTTCTGGAAATAAGCTTGATTCTTCAATGCGAATTGTTGATTTTCTGCCAGTAAGTCCTCTTCAATGGCGATCCGTTTCAGCGGGGCATCATGATGCCCATCGTCTTCATGAACATGATGTAAGGCGCTATAAGAGTCACTGCAGCCGCAAATCGCACACATTATTCTACCTCCATATATTTGACCTTCAATTCCTCCCCTTGAAGCACTGTCCAGGAAAAATGGCCGCAGGCACAGCAATCATAATATTGGGCAATCGGCATTTTTTGTTGGCAATGATTGCAGAGGGCAAACCCTTCAACCGGAATTATTTCAAGAACAGCATTTTCCGCAGCAGTCCCCTGGCTGGCAATTTTAAAGGCAAACTTTAGGGATTCATGATCCACACCAGTCAGAAGCCCTGCCTCAAGGGCAATTTTTTTTACTTTAAGCGCTTTGTCTCCTTTGACATGATCATTGATAATATTAATGATATTTTTACATAATGACAGCTCATGCATTCAGCATTCTCCCTTGCAGATGCACCATAGACAAAAAAACAGATTTAAACAAGGACGCTCTATGACCCATCGAACCATATATCCTGTGCCCGAACACTTTGCCAGAAACGCACATATTAATGAATCACAATATCATGCCTTCTATGAACGTTCCATTGCTGAACCTGACGCGTTCTGGGATGAGCAGGCCCGCCGGTTTATCAGTTGGGTTAAGCCCGCCTCCCAGGTTTGCAAAGGCGATTTTACAGCAGGATCTGTCAGGTGGTTTGTAGATGGGCAATTGAATGTCTGTTATAACTGCGTTGACCGGCATCTTGAAACCCGTAAAGATCAAACAGCCATTATCTGGGAAGGAAACAGCCCGGAACAATCACGAACCTTAACTTATGGGGAACTTCATGAGCGGGTCTGCAAATTCGCCAATGTTTTAAAAGGGCAGGGAGTCAAAAAAGGCGACCGGGTCTCAATTTATCTTCCAATGATTCCTGAAGCAGCCATTGCCATGCTTGCCTGCGCGCGAATCGGCGCCATTCATTCCGTGGTGTTTGCGGGCTTCTCGCCCGACTCCTTGAAAATGCGAATAAATGACGCAGATTGCAGCCTGCTTATCACAGCCGATGAGGGCTTGCACGGCGAAAAAACTGTGCCTTTGAAAAAAAACTGTGATGAGGCCCTTAAAGAATGCCCAGGCGTTAAGACAGTCATTGTGGTTCAGCGCACGGGGAACAGCGTTTTCTGGCAGGAAGGCCGTGATCTTTGGTATCACGAACTAATGGACAGGGCCGAAACAGACTGCCCCTGTGAGGTTATGGATGCCAATGATCCCTTATTCATTCTCTATACGTCAGGTTCTACCGGAAAGCCAAAAGGTGTTTTGCATGGCAGCGGCGGATATCTGGTTTATACGGCGATTACCCATCGCTATGTTTTTGATTACCATGACGGAGATATTTACTGGTGCACTGCTGACATCGGCTGGATAACCGGCCATTCCTACCTGGTCTATGGGCCTCTGGCAAATGGCGCAACAACGCTTCTCTTTGAAGGTGTTCCGCAGTTTCCGGATTATGCACGCTACTGGAATATCATCGATAAATATCAAGTCAATATTTTCTATACAGCCCCAACAGCCATCCGCGCACTGCGCAAGCAGGGAGATGGCTGGGTTAAACAAAGCAGCCGCCAAAGCCTGAAGCTGCTTGGATCAGTTGGCGAGCCCATTAACCCTGATGTCTGGGAATGGTATTTTACCGTTGTCGGTGAAAGCCGCTGCCCTGTCGTTGACACCTGGTGGCAAACTGAAACAGGCGGCATTTTAATGGCGCCGCTGCCTGGCACGCAAGCGATGGTACCGGGTTCGGTGTCTCGCCCTTTTTTTGGCATTGTACCTGATGTGGTGGACGATAAGGGCATGCCTGTACCGCCGGGTCAGCGCGGCAGGCTTGTCATCAAAAAGCCCTGGCCCGGTATGATGCTTACGATTTATGGAGACCATAAACGCTTCGTCGATGCTTATCTTCTTGAAATCCCGGGCTGTTACCTGACCGGTGACGGTGCATATCGCGATGAAGCCGGCTATTACTGGGTCACGGGGCGCAATGATGATGTGATCATGGTTTCTGGCCACAGGTTGGGCACAGGCGAGCTTGAAAGCGCCCTTCTTTCGCACCCTGCCGTATCTGAAGCTGCCGTCGTAGGGGTTCCCGATCAATTAACCGGCGAAAGCATTTATGCTTTTGTAACGCTTAAAGCGGATATCACCCCTGCCGATGCCTTGAAACAGGAATTGATTCAGCAAGTCAGGGAAAAAATCGGGGCAATTGCCAAGCCACGTACCATTCAATGGGCAGAATCCTTACCCAAAACACGCTCCGGAAAGATCATGCGGCGGATTTTACGTAAAATTGCCCGGGATGATTTAACGGAACTTGGAGATATCTCAACGCTTGCTGATCCAAATGCCGTCAAACGCTTGATTGCAGAAAAAGGAGAAAACCATTAACCATTCATTGCCGGTCTTATTCATGATGGTATTTGCATTGGGTGCCCGCCATGGTTTGGATTTGGATCATATTGCAACCATTGATGCGATTACCCGCGCGATGCGAAAAAATAACCATCTTGCCAGAATGGCCGGATTATTTTTTTCGCTGGGGCACGGGTTCGTGGTGATGGGCATCAGCTTAATCGTTGGCAGCGGTTTTGCCAAAGAAATATTTCCTGCAGCGCTTGAACCCTTGGGGCAGGGAATATCGATCTTTTTTTTGCTGGCTTTTGGCCTATTTACGCTCTGGAATGTTTTGCAAACGAAATCTCACCGGCAGAGCTCAAGCCCTGTCAGTATCTTGCTTGCGAAATATCTCCCCAAACGTTTCAATCCCCTGGCTGTCATCCTGATTGGCACCTTGTTCGCGCTATCGTTTGATACCATAACGCAGGTGGCATTTTTTTCCTTGTCGGCCTCTTTACTGGCAGGCTGGTCTTTCTCCTTGCTTTTGGGCGCAGCATTCACGGCCGGCATGATGATGGCAGACGGATTAAATGGTTTTTTCATGTCAAAATTAATTCAAAAAGCAGATAGCCGCTCCGTTACCGCATCCCGGTTCCTGGGGCTTATCATCGCGGTTTTCAGTTTGGCTTTGGGGATATATGAGTTTTATGAATTCATACTTCCCGCCCTGAATCCATAGCAAACATGGATAACCACCTTAATGCTGTTGAAATAAGGAACAATAATGAAACAAAAAGTTTTTGTAAACCGCATCTTAAATATGAAAAAAATCAAATACATTGGCCTTGATATGGATCATACCCTTATTCGCTACCGCACAGAAAACTTTGAAACCCTGGTTTACAAGCTGGTTATAGAAAATCTGATAAAACACAAAAATTATCCAGAAAGCATTAAACAGTTTAAATTCAATTTTCAAGATGCAATCCGCGGCCTGGTCATTGACAGCAAAAACGGCAATATTTTAAAACTGAGCCGTTATGCAGCCATCCGGCAAAGCTATCATGGCACAAAATCCATCGATTTTTCAGAACAAAAGCAGTTCTACCGCAGTATCTATGTCGATTTAAATGATCCAAACTATATGGCCATAGACACTTCCTTTTCGATTGCCTTTTGTGTTTTATATGGGCAGCTTATCGATTACAAGGATGAACACCCCCATGATTTGCCAAGCTACAGCGTGATTGCGCTGGATGTTTTAAGCGGTGTTGATGAAGTGCATGCTGAAGGGACACTAAAACAGCATATTTGCGATAATCCGGAGCGGTTTATTTACCGTGATCGTGAAGTCGTTGAAGGGTTGAAAAGATATATTCATCATGGGAAAAAAATCTTTATATTAACCAATTCTGAATACCAATATGCCAATCTATTGTTAAATTACGCCTTAACGCCGTATTTAGAGAAAGGGGAGCGTTGGCACGACTTGTTTGAATATGTCATTACCATCGCCAATAAGCCCCGCTTTTTCTATGATGAATACCGTTTTTTACGCGTCAATCCTGAAGACGGGAGCATGACCAATTTCTCAGGCCCCATCACGCCCGGTATTTATCAAGGCGGCTACGCGACAAAATTTACCGAAGATTTGCAATTAACCGGCGATGAAATTTTATATATTGGCGATCATATTTATGGCGATATCCTGCGCTTGAAAAAAGACTGCAACTGGAGAACTGCTCTTGTGGTTGAGGAGCTTGGCAAGGAGATAGCGGCGCAACTTCGAGCCAAACCTATTGAGGAAAAAATTGAATCCGCTATGAAAAGCAAGCGCAAACTAGAAGAACAACACATTGAACTCTATACCAAAAGCATCGAAGAAAACACCAGTCAATACAATGAGGAGCTTGAGTCGCTGCAGACAAAAATTATGGAACTTGATAAGCATATAGCCGGTTTGTTGCAAGCGCATCATGCTTTTTTTAATGCCAAATGGGACAGGGTTTTCCGAACTGGCGCTGAAGAAAGCTATTTCGCCTATCAAGTCGACCGCTATGCCTGCATATACATGGAAAAACTGGCCGATCTCCTGCATCATTCTCCCTTGACTTATTTCAGGGCAACACGAAGACTATTGGTGCATGATATTGAAGCATCAGAACTTTGACAGGCGATGTTTTGGGCTACCCCCCTGGTTTACCCATCTTGTTATTTGGTGCTGGAATACTATATCTTATCTGGATTTAATGGTTTTTTTAAGCATTCTTAATGGGCTATTAAGCATAAGGAGAAAGTATGCAAATTCAAATCAATCCCGGCAACCAGGTGCACGGGTATCAATATGTAGCCAAGGAAATTGAAGCGCAGTTAACCAAAAAGCTGCATCGTTTTGAGGGGTACATCACCCGTATTGAAGTTCATGTAGAGGATGACCATCAAAAAACAGGAGAAAATGACAAACGTTGCCTGCTTGAAGCAAGGCTTAAGCATCATCAACCCGTTGTAGCAAGCGACACAGCCCCCAGTTATAAAGAAGCCATAAACGGCGCAATTGATAAATTAAAACGCGCCCTGGACAGCACTATTGGGCGACTGAGCAATAACGGTTAGTACAAAAACAGTGCCTACGTACGAAAAAATACTTGTCGCCTACATCCCGCGGCTTGTTCGCGAGATGTAGCGATATACATAAATTGATGGATGCTATCAACCAGGCATTGCTGGCGATGGAAAACGACGGCACCTATAAAACCATATATGCAAAATATTTTGGGTGGAACACCCTGTTTCACCCGTTTTACGCTTCGCTAATATGGGCTACACTCGGCGGCTGGCGATAGCTGGCTCAAGATTTAAAGTTTTTTTATCCGGTTGCAGTAACTCGCGGGCTTTATTACTGTCAAATCCTTTATGCCAGGCAGCAATAATAATGGCAGCAACGGTGTTGCCTATCATATTCGTGAGTGCCCGGCCATCCGACATGAAACGATCGATGCTTAAAATCAAGAGCACTCCGGCAACGGGTATCAAATCAAGCGCTGCCAATGAACTGGCTAACACTAAAAATCCGCTGCCGCTCACGCCTGCCGCCCCTTTAGAGCTGATTATCATAATGGCCAGGAGCGAAAGCTGTTGCCAAAAACTCAAATCAATATTGGTTGCCTGGCCGATAAATAATGCAGCAAGCGTTAAATAAATGGCGGTCCCATCGAGGTTAAAGGAATACCCAACCGGCAACACGAGTCCCACGATATTTTTTTCACAGCCAAGGCGCTTAAGCTTTTCCATCAGCATAGGCAGCGCGGTTTCGCTTGATGAAGTTCCCAAAACCAGCCAGAGTTCAGTTTTAATATAACCCAGGAGATGGAATATATTCACCTTGCAATAAGCCTTAAGAATAGTCCCGAGCACCACGAAAATAAATAACAGGCAAGTCATAAAAAAGAGGGCTACAAGGCCAAGTAAATTCAGCAGCGAACTGATGCCATATTGGCCTATGCTGAAAGCCATGGCTGCAAAAGCAGCCAGCGGCGCAAGATACATAATGATTTGGATCATTTTAAAAAATACATCATTTAATATTTTTATGCTCTCTAATAACGGGCTTGCTTTTTCGCCCGCGAGCAATAAGGCAAAGGAAAATAATATCGCAATGAATAATACCTGAACTATTTCCCCCTCAATGAAAGGGCTTAAAAAGGAATGGGGAATGAAATTGAGAACAACACCTTCTGCCTTAGCGCCTTGATGATTAAGCAGATATTGGCTGCCGGCAGCCAACGCGCCCGGTTCAATATTCAAACCTCGCCCTGGCTGCAGCATATTGGCCGCCATGAGTCCGAATGCCAACGCAAGGGTTGTGGTGATAAAAAAATAAAGCAGTGCGGATGCGCCTATTTTTCCCACTTCTTTTATATCCTGCATCGCTGCAATTCCTGAAACAAGCGAGAGAAAGATGATCGGCGCAATGAGCATTTTGATGAGTTTAATGAAGGCATCTGACAGCGGCTTTAAGGAACTGGCAAATTCTGGATAACAGACGCCAAGAACTGCGCCCAAAAGAATTGCTGCCATGACCTGCACATATAATTTTTTTACAAATCCGAGCTTTAATTTGGCCATCCTGTGCACGCATTAAGTGGATTTATCAATACTATAGTACTTAAAAAAGATTAAGCAATTTTGATCCATCACCTGCATTCAGGATATCGACCCGTATTGTGCCTTGCCTATTGGGCTCGCTGCAGTTCGTTGTCTTTGAACTATACTTATTAATGCATGTAATGCCTAAAGTGGAGGTGCATCATGATTCATGTAAACAAGCTCACCGATATGCCAAAGGAAGAGGTGTACGCCATATTGGAAAAATCAGCGGAAAAACTCGTTAACGATGAAGATTTCCGTAAATTTTTTGTTCAAAACCCTCGCGAGGCTCTGGAAAATCTTGGGCTGAAATTCAAAAAAGGCGTTGAGGTTAAATTTGTCGGAAGCCAAAAAGAAATAGATTCCTTGCCGGATAATGTCTTTCCGCTTCTAGTGCCGAAAACTGCTGCCAGTAAAAACCTTTCACCTGAGCAACTGCAGCAAGTCGCTGGAGGAACCTTTATAGATGACGCATTTCAGTGGGGAGGAAAAATCGCAGGTGGAGTTCTTAAACACACCGTTATAGACCCCGCCAAAAATGTTTATAATGGGTTCGTAAATGGTCTTAAGTAAGAGAAACCAGACACCATAGTGAGCAACTGATTAATCAGCTGCTCACCCGAAACTTAAAAAATTCATATCTTTTGACCTCAGTGTCTGAGGATGAGTTTTACTTCGCGGCAACCACTTCCATGCGAAAATTAGCCAAAACGCCGTTATGGAGGTGAATTTCGACTTCGTATTCCCCAACTGAATGCAATGGCCCTTCAGGTAAGGTGAATTAGTTTGGTTGGCTGGACGGGCGGTGGGGGGAGCTATAGACACTGCAAAACAAATTGCAAATACATTCAGCAACGGAGTAAATAATAGATTATCATAATGCATAACCGCAACCCGTATTCAAGAAAGCCTAATACGGGTTGCCGCTCAAATTCCCATATCCGCCAAGCTAAAAGCGCACCTGCTTGCGGCAGTTTAAATAGTATTCGTTTTAGTGTCCTATAATTTGATATAGGCAATAAACAAAGGACTGTTTTATGGCTAATGTAAATGCGCTAAGCATCAACCCCGATATTGTCTGCCTGCTGATTTTAAGAGCGCGCGAGTTCCATGCCAAGGAAGAGGTTTCGATCCCTGAAGACTCGCCTGATACCGAATATGAATATGACTGGGCACAGGTTCTGGCCGACCACCAGGATGACCTGACTTATCTTGAAATTAAAAATGCGATAGGCTCTCTTGAGCCTTCCCTGCAAACAGAGCTGCTCGCCCTCATGTACCTTGGCCGCGGCGATTTTGACGATTGGCAGGCAGCAAAAGATGCCGCCAGAGACAATATGCCTGTTAATTTTGTAGATTATTTATTGGCACATCCTTTTCTGCCCGATTACCTTGAAAAAGGGCTCGATATGCTGAATATCCCCTGTGATGATTTTGAGCTGAAATCAGGGTAACGGGGTCAATCAGACGCAGGTTGGGCCTTGGCCCAACGCGAGCCCAATCAGGATGAAGCAGCGCCATGGGATAATGAATTATTCAGTAATCTGATAAATTCGCGGATAACGATAAAAAACATGCTGTAATCCGCCGAGCCGCTGCTGTGTACCATGGATAATAATTTATTCCATCGTTCAATAATGGCAGGATTCTCGGCCATCCAAGCTTCTATTCTTGTGTCCACCTCGCCTTTGCCGGTACTGGCCATAATGCGCTGCGTCAGGGTGCGCTGCGCCAAATCGAGCTCATCGCGCAGTGAAAGCTTGGCAAGCTGGTTCCAGTAGCCTTCCCGTGTATCGCTTGCCATTTGATCGCGAAACCACAAAAGATTCAACCGCTCGCCTGCGGCAAAATAGAATCTTGCGGTTTGTTCCATATCCAGCTTGTGGGTTCTTGCCACTTCAATGATGTTTAAAGTGGTGTAGATGGCACGATAGGCAGCAATGCGCTGGGCAGTGGCCCTTGAAAGCCCCGCATTTTGGAATTGTTCGGTCAGGGTTTCGAGATAATGTTGTGTCACCCCGCCCATCAGCTCGGGAATTAACTGTTCAAGCGCCCTGATTTTTTGGCTGTATTCCTTGATCAATGGCTGGATCTCGCCTTGCAGGCGGTTGTTTTGCAGAAACCACCGGGTGGATAAGGCAATCAGGGTGCGGATGTTTTTTACCATATCAAACTGTTCAGCCAGAGAAATTTGATAATCAAGAGACTGAATCGTGTTCAGCAACTCTTTCGTTGAAAAAATTTCAGAAGCGACAGTATAGGCCCGAATGATATCAGCAACTGACGCGCCTGTTTCCATCCCTGTCTTGAAAATAAACGTGATTCCCATATTGTTCACCACGCTATTGGCAAGCTGGGTTGCAATGATATCGCGCTTTAATTGATGTTCCCTTAAAGGCTCTTTGTATTTTTTACCAATTAATTTTGGAAATGCAGTTTCCAGTTGAAGGGCGAGGTATGGATCCTCAACAAGCGTGGAATTTAAGATATCATTTTTTAGGTGGATCTTGGTATAGGCAAGAAGAACGGCAAGTTCCGGCCGAGTGAGCCCCTGACCTGCCGCCTTACGCTCCATCAGCTGCTTGTTTTGAGGCAAATACTCGACTTCGCGATTAAGAATATTTTGTGACTCAAGCTCTTTTAGATAGTCGGCATGTAAGCCTATCTCTTCCCTGGCCATAAAACCCGCATAACTTAAAGCCAATGCCTGGTAATAATTGTTGGCCAGCACCAAATCCCCTATTTCTGAAGTAAGCGACGCCAGCAATTTGTTACGGGCTTTTAGCGATAATTTGCCGTTTCGCGTTTCTTGATTCAATAATATTTTTAAGTTCACTTCATGGTCAGAACAATCCACTCCTCCTGAATTATCAATAAAATCGGTATTAACAAGGCCGCCATTCAACGCAAATTCAACCCGCCCCAACTGGGTGAAGCCCAAATTGCCGCCTTCACAGGCTATTTTACAGCGAAGCTCGCTGCCGTTGACGCGGCAGCGATCATTGGCGCGGTCGCCAACATCCGCATGGCTTTCTTTTGATGATTTGACATAAGTGCCAATGCCCCCATTAAATAACAAATCCACAGGGGCTTTCAGGATGGCTCGGATTAATTCATCAGGGGTCAACGAATCGCTTTTGACGTCGAGCGCTTTTTTCATTTCCGGAGTAAGCGCAATTGCTTTGAGGGTACGTTTAAAAACACCGCCGCCTTTTGAAATCAAACTGGAATCATAATCTTCCCAGGACGAGGAAGGAAGTTGAAATAAACGCTTTCGTTCCTCAAATGAAATTTTTGGGTCGGGATTCGGGTCGATAAAAATATGCCTGTGATCAAAAGCTGCAATTAATCGAATGTTATCTGAATAAAGCATGCCATTGCCAAACACATCGCCGCTCATATCGCCAATGCCTGCAACGGTAAATATTGACTGTTCAGGGTCAATTTCCAGTTCCCTAAAATGCCTTTTCGCCGACTCCCAGGCACCGCGTGCGGTAATTCCCATTTTTTTATGATCATATCCTGCCGAACCGCCGGAAGCGAAGGCATCGCCCAGCCAAAAACCGTATTCTTCCGCAATGCTGTTGGCAAGGTCAGAAAACGTGGCGGTTCCCTTATCAGCCGCCACTACCAGATAGGGGTCTGAAGCATCATGACAGACAACATCTTTGGGAGGGATGGTTTTTTCTTCGCGGACATTATCGGCTAAATCAAGAAGGCCGCGGATAAAAAGGCCATAGCAGGCAGCCACTTCTTTCTGAAGCGCTTCCTTCAAAGGGCTCTTGGGCAAATGCTTTAAGGTAAAGCCGCCTTTAGCGCCAGTAGGCACGATGACCGAGTTCTTGACTACCTGCGCCTTCATCAGCCCCAAAATTTCCGTGCGGTAGTCTTCCAAGCGGTCAGACCAGCGGAGCCCGCCGCGCGCTACCTTGCCATACCGCAAATGTATGCCCTCAAACCGTGCGGAATAGACAAACGTTTCATACATTGGCACGGGCAAAGGCATATCAGGTATGCTTCGCGAATTAAACTTAAAGGAAAGATATGTTTTGGGCGCGCCGTTTTCATCCACTTGATAGTAATTGGTGCGCAAGGTTGCCTTAATTAGACAAAGCAGCCTCCTGATAATGGTATCTTCATCCAGTTCAGGTATCAGTTCCAGCCTGGCAAGAATCTCTTGTTCTGCTTGATTGATTTTGGCGGCCGGCAAATTCTTTTTAGGGTCATGCATCAGTTTGAAAAACTGAATGAGATCTTCGACAAGGGCCAGATTTTTGGTGAGCGCGCGTTCAATATACAGCTGGCTGTAAGGGAAGCGAATTTGATGTAAATATTTGGCGTAAGCCCGCAAAATATTTGCCTCACGCCAGGAAAGTGAAGCGCCTAATATCAGTTTGTTAAACCCGTCATTTTCAGCCTGTCCGAAATAAACACGCGCAAACGCTTCCTCAAACAGCAGTTGGATTTTCTGAAGCTTTAAATCCTGAAGTTTGGTTTCCAGGGAGAAATCGTTAATCCAGATGGTTTCACGACCGCGAATGATTTTGTAAGGATGTTCAGTATGGGTGCGAAGATCAAAATTCTCAAGCATCGGCAATACATCGGATAAAGGCACAGGCCTTTGCCACTGAAATAACTTAAGGTGCAGCCTGTTTTTTTCTTCTTTGGGCAGGTGATAAAATTTTAAAGCAAGAGTATTTTTTTCAGATACTTCTTCAAGAAAAGCAATATCTTGACTGGCAGTTTCAGGATCATAATCTTCACAGTAGCCCGCCGGAAAACTTTCCGCATACTTCTTAAAGAGACCGCCCCCCTTCTCTTGTCCCAGTTTCTCAGCCAATTTTACCTGAAGACTTGCCTTCCACTCTTTCATCTTATACTCCTTGAGCCTTTATACCGTGTATACTTTTACCTTGTGCACCCTTCCTTTCACGCTAATTTCACCGAGCTCCCTAAACTGAAAGGCAGAATGATCTGCTGCAATATACGTATATTCGCTGATGATGATATCGGCATTTAATTCCTTGGAAGCGCTTTCAATTCTTGAGGCAAGATTAACTGTATCGCCAATTGCGGTATATTCCATATGTATATCCGTTCCAATATTGCCTACGATTGCGCTGCCAGTATTAATGCCTATGCCAATAGCTATTTTCGTTTTGAGTTTTTCTTCCCATTGTTCATTAAATGGCTTAAGCACATCCCGGATCTGGATGGCAGCTTCAATGGCGTGATCCTCCTGATAGGGATCATCCTGGGGTGTGCCGAATATGGCCAAAAATCCATCGCCAAGATATTTATCCAATATGCCTTCATGAGAAATGATAATTTCAATAATGCGTTCAAAAAAATCATTTAAAAAATTAACCACTTCTTCAGGCTTAATTCGTTCTGAAATGGCAGTGAAATTACGAATATCACAGATAAGAATAGTCACTTTGCGCCGTTCGCTTGAGAGTTGCGGAAGCTCTCCCGTGTCCAGTATCCTTTCAGCCAATGCATGAGACACGTATCGGGTAAGGCTTGCCTGCAGCATATCACGCTGCCTAAGACCCTGCGTCATTTTATTGATGATTTCTGCAACTTCCGCAAATTCATCTCTGGTGCGAATTTCCAAATGACCGCTCAGATCGCCTTCGCTGATTTTTTTCAAAGCTGCGGTAATTTTGAATAAAGGCCTGTTAAACCAGCGTAACAACAACCAACCAATCAGCATGGCCAGCAGTATTGTTGCCGTAAATAAAGCAAATCCCGCAATAAGCAGCCCGTGAAACCGGCCGGCAACCTCCTCGGCATTGATGTCTACACGGATGCTGCCCGCATATTCACCCTCCGGCGTACGGATTGGATAACTGGCGCTTAGCCAATGCCCCCATATATCTTCAATAAATTCGGGCAGTATGCTTGGTTTGCCGTAATCAATCGGCAGGGGTTTTCCTGAAGCCGTTTTAAATTTTACAATAGTGCCTAATTTTGTTTTTTCCGCGCCCTCTTCTTCCGCGTCTACCCCGAAACGCAGTATTTCCGGATTTTTGGCATCGGGAAATAGGGTATAAATAAAATTTACATACGCGTCATCGCGCCGATTGGCATCGCGAACCTTGCGTAATTTGGCCTCGAGCTCCTGATATAAGGGAGAATATTCCGAAGTATGGACATTGATTTTCTGATATTGTTCTACATCTATGAGCGCGGCTGTCGTGGCCGCTATGGATAAGGCTGTTGAGCCAACTTCTTGATAAAGGGATTTTTTGCCATAAAGATATGCCAGCAGTAAAAAAGCCCCGTTTGATATCAATACGGCAAACAATAAGCTAACCATCAGCTTGGTTCGGAATTTCATCCCATCCCCTACAAATGATGCTTTTTTCATAAGTATTGGATATGGATGATGCGATGTAAAGCAAAACCAAATCCGACAGCGGTGCCCAAGCCTGTTCTTTCTACTTACGCACTACGATGTCATTTTGAACATATTTAACGCCATTGATTTTCCCTGCCAGTTCCGCTGCTGTATCACTTTGACGAATGGTTTTAACATACCCGCTGAGATATACCACCCCATTTGCAACTTCAACATGAAGAGGTGCATCTCTTAAGAGCTTATGATTTCGTAAAGTTTCACTGACTGCAGCCTGAAGAGATTCATCGCTGGACTGCAAGGGAAAATTGAATATCCCGCCGGCAGCATTATAGCCTTGACAGCCCATCAATAACGTAAAAATCATTGTTAAAAATAACTTTCGAAATAAATTGATTCTCATTTTTTTCCTTCATTAATTATGTTCATCCAGCCAATCATACATGACAGCATTGGCAAAAGTTACATTTCCAACCTGACAATGGGTACTGGCGCCTTCAAAATCACTAAATTTATAATAATGAGCATTCAGTTTATTACAAAACTCATCAAATTGCTTTTCTGGCTCCCCTCCCTCACTGGCACCGATAAGCGCAAGGCATGGGCAATTGATGTTTTTTAGTGCGCTGCCAACTTTAAATTCTTTTAAATAGATAAAAGTATCCTTAAATGATCGGCGTCCATAACGAATCATTAACTGTTCGCTGCGAACCTTCATCTCAGAAGGAAACTCTGACTCAGGAATATTGTTCAAATCCTCAATACGGAAGTTATTTTCATCAGGCATTTCTGCCGGATCCCCGCCAATAAAAGAGGAAAGATAAGCATGGACATCCAACACCGGTGAATTGGCGATCAATGCCTTGATCCTTGGTTCATGGGCAGCCGCTCGGGTTGCAAAATAACCGCCTATGCTGATGCCCAAAAGAGCCAGATGATTCATGTCAACTTCCTCGCGAAAAGCAAAATAATCAATGACCAGTTTCACCACATTCTCAAAATCAGGCTCAAAAAAAGTATCCGGGTATTTGCGAAAAACATCCATCTGACCTGGGCCTGCAAAATGAATGACATTATAGTTACGCTCTACGGCAGCCTTGCCGCGCATGAGGAATTCTTCTTCCAGGGTGCCGTCAAAACCACTGACAATCATAATCGTTTTACGTTTTTGGCCATCATTTGCCGGCGAAATAAAATAAACCGGGATATGAATATTTTTATAGGCAATCGCATGGGTTTCAAAGTGCAAATCCATGCTGCCAAGCGCTGCAATGAAACAATCAGCAGATTTAAGCCCCAGTTGCCGGTGGTGCTCGGAAGAACAGGGTGAATAATATTCTGCGGCACGAAAGGAATTGCATGCCTTAAAGAGCTGCTCACGTCCGCTGATGATATGATTTTTCGCCAGGCGGTCGAAACCATCCTGTTTTTGCCATTCTGCCTGCTCTTCAAATGCCTTAACCCATTTCTCAGGGTCGGCCTCCTGCATTCGGTTAGCAATATTCAGGCATTCACCTACGGATGCGGCTTTATATGAGGTAGATCCAAGCTGGCGAATCATTTGAAAATCCATTTCAGGATCTTCAAAACCCCTGATGCGTATGCTGCCTCTACTGATATCACTCATAACGATTTCCTTATGCTTAGATGATTAAACTTGAAAATATTTTTCATAGTGAAGCCTGACCAACTCACGATCTGCTTTTATGGGCAGGCATTCTTCCGCTGCATTTTTCAGTGCCCGCGCATGCTCAACGAGAACAAGCTGATGAGTTTTTTCTGCGATTGCGGCATGGATATTCACAATCATTTGCATCATATGAAGGGTAACATTGCGATCACGGCTAACATAAGGCTGAATTCGGCTGAAAATCATATCGCAAAATTCACTGAACAAAATGGGTTTTATGATCAAGCGCAGGTTGTCGTCCTTATCATAGCGGTAAGGCGAATGTTCACAGGTTTTCGATGCTTGTTCTAAAAATAACTGCAACCAATCGATGGTTGTCATCGCTGTAAAAGGATCGTTAACGCCCGGAGACAAGGCGCGGGCAATAATTTCAACCATTTCATTGACCAGAAACAATATATCCTGTTCCTGATTACGCCTATGCCCAAAAGCAAAGGCGCTGATGCATTCTCCCGCTAGAGAATCAGTGATTTTTTCTTTGGAATAAACATGAATAAGGGTCGTTTTTTCGGTAACGTATGACCCGGGACGTACTTCAAGCTTCAAGATCACTTGGTGATTCCTGGCCGTCTTGATTAATGAATTACCATCTAGGATGCGGATATAACCATGCGTTGTAGAAACAATCGCATCATAATGCTGATGAAGCGTATCTTGAATATCCACGTTTTTATCCGGGCATTCCTTACCAATATTCATGGGGAATAAATGTCCCACCTGCCGATTCAAGTCCTCCCCAACCTTAGCGATCACATTGGACATGTTAATGCTTTCGGGGATATGGTGAATAAAATAAATTAAGACTAAAATACTGCAGAATGTCAAAATGACTGCAATCAATAAAGAAACTTGCGGTACAAAGGCTTCTCTTCCTATCGTAACAAATAGTCCCCCTTCTGCTGTATTTAATACATTGCGCAAGGTCATTAAACAGTAAACATAGGTTGCGATAAAGGTGCCAAGCGTTATCTGGTTAGGCCTGTCGCGCATAAAATTGGAGGTGAGTCTCGGGCCTATTTGGCTTGCAGCAAAAGATACGGCAAGAATAGTCATTGAAAAAGTAACCCCTGCCACGGTTATCATGGATGAGGCGATGGTCGTTAAAAAAGCGCGGGCTCCTTCAGGATTATTGTAATGAAACAAGCCTAGTTTCCGCAGCCAAGTAGGAGACAGGTAATGATCAATCTGCATGGCAACGATAGAAAGCAAGATAGCCATGACAGTCATCAGCAAAGGGATATACCAATAACTGGCTCGTAAAGCAGCATAAAAATTTAAAATCCTTGTTTTCATCACCAGTCCCTGTCGAATCAAACGCCTTTTAACTCATTATTGCATTTTTACTTCAAATCGCCAGGTATATTTTAAATCACCGCATTCTGCGATGCCTGCTCGTTTTTGCAGATGCAGTGTTCGCGTTGGATAAGCACATTGTGCGTGATTCGCGGTTCGATTTGTCAAATCATCCTGGGCAAAAATAACGTCATTGACGATTTTTGATGATTACAGCCAAAAAATAGCCAGGGCAGGCAAGGCTGTAAGCAGTACCACAATTTCCAGCGGAATGCCAAGCCATAAATAATCAAAAAATTTATACCCTCCAGGTCCCATGACAAGGGTATTGTTTTGATGACTGATGGGCGTGAGGCAAGAACAGGAAGCGCCAATACTGATGGCAATTAAAAATGCGTCGGGGCTCATATGGAGCAGCTCTGCAATATCAGCGCCAATAGGCGCCATAACAACAGCCGTTGCCGCATTATTCATAAAATCCGATAAAGTCATGGTGATAAGGAGTAACAAGGCAAGAATGAGAATGACTGAGCTGCCTCCTGTCATTGACAACAGGGAATTTCCTATCATTTTTGCAGCTCCGGTGTTCTTCAGCGCATCGCCCAGCGGAATTAAGGCACCAAGAAGAACAATAATAGACCAATCAATACTTTTGTAGACTTCACGTATTGGAATTACGTTACAAGCAACCATCAACACTACGACAAGAGTAAAAGCGACTTCAATCGATAAAATCTGCAATGAGGTTAATAAAATTCCGCCAATAAAGAATGCCAAGGGCAAAACAAGGCTTCTTTTAAAACCCACGTTAATCGTTCTTTCTGCCAGAGGAACAAGCCCAAGGTTAATGATTTGCTCACGTAAATCTTCTCCCGGCCCCTGAATTAACAATACATCTCCCGGATTAAAATTTACATGGTTTAACCGTTTTCTAATTCCTTTCCCCGACCGCGCAACGGCAAGCAGGTTCAAGCCATATCTTGATCTCACTCGAAGCCTTTGCCAAGAACGGCCTTGCAACCTGGAGCCCGGAGTCACCACAGCTTCAATGGTATTGATCTCTTCACCACGCAGGCTTTCAGGTGAAATAATTTCTCCCTGGCTTAATTCCAGGTTTCCCTGGATCAGCAGGTTATTTAAATCCTCATGAGAAGCTTCTATGATTAAGACGTCATTTGCCAAAAGCTCCTCTCTGCTGTGCACCACCAGTTTTTTCTTACGCCCTCTGATTAACCCCAGTATGGAAAAATCCCCTTCGATGAATTGCTCAAGCTCAGCGCGCTTCATTCCTGCCACAGGAGAATTCTCCGGAATACGGATTTCAGTAATATAATCCTGAATGGGATACATTTCGCTTGTGTCGCCAGAAGCCTTGCGCCGTTCGGGAACAAAACGCCAACCAATAAAAATGATAAAAACCAAACCGCCCAATGCGACCGCAAACCCGACAGGGGTAAAATCAAACATGGAAAAAGGCGTGCCGGTCAAGGTTTCTTTATAAGAAGAAATCAAAAGGTTTGGCGGGGTTCCTATTTTGGTTGTCATGCCGCCAAGTATGGTTGCAAACGATAAGGGCATCAGTATCTTTGATGGGGACAATTTTGCGCTGATAGCACCCTGAATGGCAACGGGCATGATAAGCGATAATGCCCCAACATTGTTCATAAATGCTGATAAAACAGCAGCCAAAATACAAATTGAGCCTATCAGCAAGAAGGGAGATGCCAATACAGGCTTCATAAAACTCAATATCTGCTCAACGAGACCCGCTTGGATAATCACTGAAGAAATCACCATGACTGCTGCAACGCTGATTACTGCAGAATTGCTGAATCCTAAAAAAGCTTGGGAAGAAGGCACAAGGCCTGTAAAAACGAGAGCAAGAAGGTTCATTAAAGCTACTGTATCATAGCGAAAATACCCCCAAACAAACATTACGATGGTTATGGCCAGTATCAGAAATAACAGATATGCGTCATGCATCATCAATCCCTGAAATAATTTCTCTTGCGGGCAAGAGAGAATTATAGGCCATAAAAGCCTAAAAAAATAAATAGATTTTTTAAGGCTTCCTGGTAACCAATTTCGTCACGTTTTAATGAGGGGCTGTTGGCAAATCAACCCAGCGCCTAACTGTTCTTCATCTCTTATTGGGAAATTGGCGGCTCAATAGATAGCATCTTTTCTTTTGAGAAAGGATGTTCTTGTTTGCCGGTACAGTGAGTTAACTGTATTTTGTGTTGCGCCTTTCCATAGCAAACAATGACCAGGCCTGATTTGTTATAAACAGTAACAGTGATATTACTCATAACATCTTTGCTGAGATTTTCAACAAAGATATTGACCCGATAACCTTGAGGATTACCGTCTTGTTCCAGTTTTTTTCGTATGCATTTCGCTAAATCAGCACCCACCTGATTTTCAACCTCATAACACTGATCCATCGCCTCGATAACCAGAGCCAACTTTTCCTCCCCTTTTTCAGCCTGCGCCGGGATAAGGAAAGTAAACAAGAGAATGAGTCCAAATATATATTTCATTCCATCTATTCCTTTCCATTTTAACAATTTACTCAAGAACCAGCTAAATTGATCCATTTCTGTTCCTGAACCTTTGCAATCCCTAACCACAAAGGGGATCTTCCGAATAGTTCAATTATAGTACACTTGGACAGATCAAATCGGCATATCATCAAAATCAGAATCGAAATATTTAACAAGAGTGATGCAAACCTCGAACGCTTCATTAAAAAATGATTTTTTAATCCTTTAGTATTTTTGTTTTTTCATGAAGTTCCAGCTTTTGGCGGTATCCTGCCCTCCCTAAAAGATGAAACGCCACGGGGGCGGTCAGAATCAGAAAAAATATAGCCATCAACAGTTCAATAGCAACCAGCCAGTCTGCAAAAAAAAGCACAGCGCCGCCCAAGACGAGGCCTGCGCCCAAGGTTCCTGCTTTCGCGGAAGCATGCATACGCAAATACAGATCAGGCATCCTTAGAATGCCCAGAGATGCAATCAATATCAACCCCGCCCCTGCAATCAAAAAATAATCGCTAAATGGTATCATCCCTCTTTTCCTTTTCTTTGAGCATTTTTTCCAGGTATCGCGCATACATCGTACTGCTTAAAAACATCACCAAAGCCAAGGCAACCACAATATCGAGAAAAATGGCCTGCTTTTTATAGATGCTAAAGAAAGCAATAGAAGCCATTAACAAATTAGCCAGCAAATCAAGCGCCACAATCCTGTCCGCCAAACTTGGGCCGAGCGCCATTCTAACAAGACAGAACACATAAGCCAGAGCTATGGCAAATGCAGAAAGCCAGAATAAAAGACTCATGGCCAGATCACCCTGATTGGATATTCAAATTTTTTACGCAAACTCTTAACTAACTTCTCTTTATCCGTAAAAAACATGGTATGCAGCAACAGATTTTTTTTATCTTTAGAAATTTCCAAAGTCAAGGTTCCAGGAGTCAGGGAGATAATATTGGCAAGGACAGTGATTTGTATATTATTGGTACAGCTAAGAGGAAAATAGAGTATTGCAGGTTGTGCCCGTAACCCAGGCATTAATACCACAAAGGCTACTCTCAAATTAGCCCAAATAATTTCATAAGAAACAAAAAAAATAAACATCACAATATAAATCATCCTGTATAACGTTTTTCTTACAGAATCCATGATTGCCCCTATTCCTGCTGAAGTAATGCCTGAGCCGCAGCATTTGCGACGGCATACAGTGTTTCCGGGAAAAAGCCTATAAACAACGTTATGAGTCCAAGAAAAATAATTGGCAAATAAAAAAACATGCGCTCTTGCAATGGAATATTTCTGGTTTTAAATTGCGCGGGTTGCAAAAAAGCATAACGCCAAATTTTTATCATGGAATATAATGTGAAAAAACCTACGGCGAGCGCAATGACAGCGCTCATCCAAAAACCGCCTGCCAGAGCCGATTTTAAAACGAGGAATTTTGCCCAGAATCCTGAAAAAGGGGGCATGCCAGCCAAAGACAAGGCCGGAATTAAAAACAATATGGCAAGCAGCGGTTTTTTACCCAAAAAATTGCCCATCTTGCGTAAGTTCACATGCCCGTTATAACGGCTGATTAAGCCTGCAATTAAAAACAGGTTGGTTTTGACAATGATATGATGAACGATATAGAAAATACCGGCGCTTAATGCCAGAGTTGTACTCATTGCCAGGGCCAGGGTCATATACCCTACCTGTGAGACAATATGAAAAGATAGAATCCGGCGAATGTGAAAATCAGTCATTGCGCCAAATACGCCTCCCAGCATGGTGAAGCAGGACACAAACAGTAAAATTTCCATGAAATGCGCGCTGGGAGAAAAAAACAAAGTGGCAGTACGCATTAACGTATAAATACCAACTTTCGTCAGTAATCCTGCAAAAATCGCACCCACGGTTACACTGGTTAAGTAGTAGGAATCAGGCAGCCAAAAATAGTACGGAAACAGTGCGGATTTAATCGCAAGAGAAACAAGCAATAACGCAATAAACGGCAAAGCAACAGCCGAGTTTTGAGAATCATGAAACCAGCCTGCCATGTCATACATATCCAGCGTTCCGCTCAGGCCGTATAAAAAACTAATGGCAAGGAGCATAAGCAAAGTCGCAAGGATATTCAGTCCAATATAATATAAGGTACCCTGCAAAACCTTTTCTTCATGGGATAAAGTCATTAAAACGAATGAGGCCATGATCATCACCTCAAACCAGACATACAAATTAAATAAATCTCCGGTAGAAAATGCCCCGGTCACCCCGCATAGCATAAACCAGAAAGCGGGATAAAAAATGCTGATTTTGTGAATGGTGGTATCAACAAGGCTATACATGGCTGTGGCAAAAACCGTGACAGCAGTTACAAGCAACATCAAACTTGAAAAACCATCCAGCAGGAATGAAATGGCAAAGCCTGAAGGATAACCGCCAATCCGCAAAACAAGGCGGCCATCTAATTGCACTGTCCTAAATACATAAATAGACACGAGCAGGTAAATCACGGCACCAAGGATATGGAGCAACCGCTGTCCCCTTTCGATTTTTATAGAAAGCAGTGACACTAACGCAATTGCAAAAGCGCACAGTAAAGGAAAACAGGCCAGATCAGCCATCATGGCGCCTTTTTTTTCTTGTTTTAAACATCGAAAGCGGCATATCCCGCAAGGTGTGACTTTTGCGGTAAAGTTCACGCAAAACAATTAAGGAAAAAGCAATCAGCGCAAACGATATAACAATTGCTGTTAAAACCATGGCCTGCGGCAAGGGGTTACCAAGATTTCCGCCGCCGTCCTTACCGATGAACGCGGGCAGGGAAAAATAAACCCGGCCCAGCAAAAGAATATTCACATTGATTAATGAAGAAAAAAGAATCAAGCCATATAACCAGCGGTTAAGCTGGGTACTCATCAATAAATAGACTGAAACAGCAATTAGCAAAGCCAGCAGCACAGTTACAATATTCACTGCGAACGCTCCAAAGCAATCAATATGCACAGCACAGAAAAACATACAACAAGATAAACCCCAACATCAAACGTTATTGCAGAATTGATGAAATGCTCAAAGCCTCGAAGTGCGGTAAAACTCATAAACACTTTTCCCGCAACCAACCCTGAAATACTGCTTAAAAGCATTAAAATTAAGCCAAATCCTAACCAGGTAACGGGTGAAAAATAAATAATCTGCTGCACGCGATTTACTCCATAAGCCAAAAGATATAAAGAAAAAGCAGATGCGGCAATTAAGCCCCCAATGAAGCCACCGCCCGGGGCATTATGGCCGCGCAACAATACCCACCAGGAAAAAACGAGCATCCAGGCCAATAAAAGACGGGTAATGGTCTGTAATATGACTGATCTCATTTTCTCTTTCTCCATCCCGTGCCCAAAAGTGAAAAAATCCCCAATGCGCCAACAAGCAACACTGTCGTTTCTCCCAGGGTATCCAGGGCTCTAAAGTTAACCAGTATGGCATTCACCACGTTTGCCGCATAACTTTCAAAGACGCTGTTGTCGAGATAATATCGGCCAATCGCGTTATCGAAAGGCATACTGAGTACACGCTCAACCCCTATGCCAATCAACAAACCAAAAAAGACAGCAACACAAGCCCTGCTGAAGCAATGCCAATTGGGCTCCGAAGCGATATTCGGCCAGTTTATAAGTCCCGACAGGGTGAAAACAATCAAAATGACCATCAAGGTCTCAACCAGTGCCTGGGTCATTGCCAAATCAGGCGCGCCTTGCGTCACAAAGAAAAAAGCAAGCCCCAATCCAAAAACGCCGAGCGCGATTAATCCGCTGATAAATCGCCGAATCAGCAATATTGGGGCCGCTGAAAAAAGAAGCCAGGCAGATAAGCTCCAAAGCAAGGGAGAAGAAGGTAGAAAAGATCCGGTAAACAAGAAATTCCCGCTTTCATATGCCATTAATACGCAAGTAGAAAGAAAGGCAAGCATCAGGTACCGATTCATATATCCGTGCTGAAAAAGCGTCGTCCACAGCTTTGCCGTTAAAACGCTGCCTGTTAAAAGCACCTGCAAAATACGTTCGGGAAAAATCCAGCGCAATACGTTTGTTTTAATAAGTATAAAGCGTATCTGATACTTCACGAGATAGATGAGCAAGGCGCCGCTCAGGGTAATGATGCTCAGTATCAATGACGGACGCCAAATCTCCACGTGAAAAGGCAAACCCATTGCTACCTTGCGGCCAAGAATGGCTTCAGCAGCAGGAGAAAGAATGTAAAAATCCAGGGTGTTGGTGAATAAACTCAGGATAATTGTTACCACTGCCAATATAAAAGCATTCACAGACATGTTCATGTCCGCTTCACGCACCTGATGAGGCCGCTTCTTGCCCCAAAAAACGTTCAGCACCAGGATAAAAGCGATGGCAGCCATCATCATATTGGCTAAAAGGATGATAAAGGTTTGTATATAAGCTGCAGCGGGGATATTTAAACTCGCCTCATAAAGCATTTCCTTAACATAAAACCCAAGCAATGGCGGAAGCCCTGCCATGGCAGAACCCGCGACGCACATGGCAAGCATTGTGATTGGCATGGCATGATGCAATCCTCCGACCTGCTTTAGGTGGCGGGTTCCTGTCTGATGTTGTATATCTCCCACGGCCATGAATAAATTTGCCTTATATAAGGCATGAACCAATAAAAATGAAACCGCAGCCTTGATCATCAATTCATGATTACTGGCAAGGGTCACAACCAGTGATCCCAGAGCGGTAATTGTGGTGTAGGCAAGGATTAATTTCATATCGTAATGTTTGAACGCAAATAAGGCGCTTGTCAGCATGGAAATGCTGCCTATCAGGGCCAGGCTTCCAAACCACCACTGCGATTCAGCGAAGAGGGGATGAAAACGTGCCAAAAGATAAATTCCAAGTTGTACCATGGTTGCAGAATGAAGATAGGCGCTCACAGGAGTAGGCGCACGCATGGCTCCAGGAAGCCAGAACCCAAATGGAAACTGGGCAGATTTTGTAAAAACACCGATTAAAAACAGGACAAAAATCCAGGGAAATAATGGCTTGTTTACTATGGAGGAATATTTGACAAGTTGATGAATCTCATGATTACCGCTCACCTGGATGAGCAATACAAAAGATGCCAGCAGGCAAAGCCCCCCTATTGTTGTGATAAACAATGCCTCGATCGCCGCCTTTCTTACGGTACGATAGCGGTGCTTAAGACCAATAAGGACAAATGAACAAATGGATGTGATTTCCCAAAATACAAATAAGGTCAAAAGATCGTTTGCACAAACTGCTCCGGTCATGGCCGCCATAAAAATAAACAAGACGACATAATAACCGCTTAGATAATCATGATTACCAAAATAAGGCTTGCTGTAAATCACTATTGGAAAGCCGATGCCGCTGATGAGCAAAAGCATTAATTGACTTAAACCGTCTATGCGAAAAGCAAAAGCAATATGCATGGATTGGAACCAGGAGAAACTGATGGCAGGCAATTGACCATGAGCTATATTTGAGCTTTGGGACAGGGTAAGGCAAAGCATCAAAAAAGGGACCAGTCCGAGACACCATCCCGACAGATTGCCCTGAACCAGCCTGACTATAAGCGGGGCCATGGCTGCCGCAAGCAACGGCAGCAATAGAAGGGTTATTATGATCATCGCCTTATAAAAGACAATAATGAGAAATTTTGATTAAGAATGACATAGACATCCGCTGTCCCCCGGTTCAATTAAAAATCCATTGTATAACGTAATTTAAAGTTACGAAAGGAAACTGCAGACAGCCTGCCTCGAGCATTGGGGCATCATTGTAAATACCGCTGCATGTCATTCATCAACAATTGCACCAAGAATACAAAAAATAAGATTATAGCCAAGCGATGCAACAATATTTCCATGGCGATAGACATCGGCCTTCCACGGATTTTTTCAATCATTGCATAAAAGATAGAACCGCCGTCAAGGCCCGGTATGGGCAAAAGGTTGATAACAGCGACTGCCAAACTCAGGTTGCCGATAAAATACAAAAACATCCGAAGCCCCTGTGTAAAAGAAGCAATCATTTCTGTAAACAGCCCAAGCGGACCAAGGAGCACGCTGATGGGCAATACCCCTGCTGCTAATTGTTTCAGTAAAACAAGATAGAAGGCGATTAATTCATATAATTTTTCAAATGCCTTCCTGGCTGCTTGCCAAACTGGTAAACCCGAAATCTTAAGATGATATTTTTTATCCGTGTCCGGCTTGACGCCGATAAGCTTAAATAACGTATTATTTTTGCGATTGTATTCCCATCGGGTTAAATCAAAATAAGCCGTCCGTTTTTTACCTGCCGGATCCATGATTTCTACCAGAACATCCTTCTCGCCAAGATTCATGATAAAAGCCATCGCAACCTGCCGCCAGGATTCGGCAGGTTGGCCTGCAATGGATATGAAACGGTCTTTTTGTTGCATGCCCGCTTGAGCTGCGATACTGTTTGGCCTGACATAGGCGCTCACAGGCAATATGGTTTTATATCCGATGAGATAAATGAACAAAAAAGCAAACCAAGCAACGAGAATATTAACCAGTGCGCCAGCTGAAAGAATGATTATTCGCTGCCAAACATGTTTTTTATCAAAACAAAATCGCTTGTTTTTTGGCTCTACTGCATGATGGCGGGAATTGAGCAGAAGAACATATCCTCCCAAAGGCCATAATCCCCATACCCATTCTATGCCTCTCCGGCTGGTCTTTTTGAGTAATGGTTTGCCAAAACCAATGGCAATGCGCTTGATTTTTACGGCAAATATTCGCGCAGCAATAGCATGGCCCGCTTCATGCAGGCCAACAACCGCCAGTAAACTGATGATGATTGCAAGTACGGCGTAGACAACTGTCATTCTGCACCATAATATGTTTATCGGGTATTATCAATCACCAATTTTAATATAGGCGTGCTCGGCCGTCTCGTTAATTCATATTGTTCACGATGTACTTCAAAGGTACGGTATACGTCCATTGTTTCGCTATCAACAAGCTCCACATCATCACCTTGCTCATCGACGAGCGTCATCGTCAGGCGCATTTCACGAAACTGGCAGATTTGATATCGCTCCTTAAATAATTCTATAACTCTGCAGAGACTTTCAATCGCCTCTTCACTATTGTGCTTCCCCTGAAAAATGATATCCATATACCCTCCGCTACCAGTAAATCACGGCTTTATCACCGGGCTAACTACAATAGCGGCGCCAAGTAAAAACAACTTTAGAAAAACGATTAATTTTGAGCAATTTCATCATATAATAAACAAAATTTCGCCAGGTTTTTTGTTTGAAGCACAAAGTCGGAATGAGTTGGGCAATTTGATTTTTTAATCCTGCTTTCAGCAGTATTTTTTGGCAGAAAAGCCCCATTGCGGGCAAAGCTTGTTGTTGAATCATATTCATTCAACAGACACCATGGCAACACACTGAAAAAGTACAAATTTAATGCATGTTTACCAAGGTTAAATCTGTTTATTGGGAAAAAGTCTATAATTATGACAAACAATAGTTTACAATTCTTTCATTATTGCTGACCTTCTATCCCTTTACCTATGGTGTTTGTTGCTTGTGGAATTAGTCATAAAACTGCGCCTTTGGAAGTGCGGGAAAAAATCGCGCTGCCATTGGAACGCCAGGATACGCTTCTGAATCAATTAGTCAGCTTGCCTGCAATCAATGAGGCTGCCATTCTTTCTACCTGCAATCGCACTGAAATTTATTGCGATGCGGAAAATGCGAGCCCCATCATTTCCTGGCTTGCAGGAGAACGCCAACTTAATCCGATACTGATTTCTCCCTATTTTTATACGCACCAGGGCCATCATGGAATACGGCACACCCTTCGCGTTGCGAGCGGCCTTGATTCAATGATGCTTGGAGAGCCGCAAATTTTGGGCCAAATGAAGCAAGCCTATCAACAGGGTTGCCTGGCCGGTACGGTCAAAAATAATTTACGCCAGGTTTTCCAATATATCTTCCAGGCCAGCAAGCGAATTCGCAATCGAAGCGGTATTGGCAATACCCCCGTGTCAGTCGCTTTTGCTGCCGTACAGCTTATTAGCCAATTCTTGCCAGACTTTTCATCGCTGCGTGTCCTGATTATTGGATCAGGAGAAACCTCATCCCTGGTTGCTAAATACCTCTTCAAGCAAGGAACAAGGCACTTTATGGTTGCCAGCCGCAGCCATGAAAACGCCAAACAGCTTGCTACTTCCCTTGCGGGAGAAGCGTTGACTATTACCGATATCCCGCAATATTTGGCGAAAGCGGATGTGGTCATTTCTGCCACTGCCTGTCCCTTGCCTTTTATCAGCAAATCGCTGGTTGCTGAAGCGATGCATAAACGCCAGCATCAACCCTGTTTTTTTCTGGATTTAGCGGTGCCCAGGGATATTGAACCCGATGTTGGGACTTTAGCGAACGTGCACCTTTATAATATCGATGATTTGCACATGATGGCTGAACAGGGTATGGTTGAACGCCGCCACGCGGCCCTGCATGCAGAAAAGCTGATAGAACGCGAATTGGATAATTATATCCGTTGGCACCGCACCCTTAAGGCTAAGGAAATTATTTGCGACTATCGCAGCCAAATGCAACGTCTGGCTGAGCAAGAATTACAGCGTGCAAAACAAAAACTGGCTGCGGGACATTGCCATCATCAGGTACTGGATGAATTCAGCCAACGGCTGCTAAAGAAATTAACCCATAACCCTACCGTTGGATTACGCCAGGCAGCATGGGATAATCGTGCCGATATCCTGGGATTTGCCCAATACCTTTTTAACTCATCAGAAAACCACACCTCATGAAAAAATCACTGGAACTCAAACTCGAACAAATGTATGAACGCTTTGAAGAAGTAGGGCGCCTGTTGTCTGATGCGAGCATTATTGCGGATCAAAACCAGTTTAAGGCGCTTTCCAAAGAATATGCGCATCTTGAACCGGTTGCCTCTGCCTTCGAGCAATACCAAAAAGCAAATTCCGAGCTTAAATCATTAGAAGACATGCTGCACGGTGAAGATAAAGAACTAGCTGCGATGGCTCAGGAAGAAATAGACGCCGCAAAAGAAAAACTTGCCATCCTTGATGAAAAACTGCAACACCAGTTAGTCCCCAAAGACCCTGCTGATGAGCGGAATGTGTATTTGGAAATCAGAGCCGGTACGGGCGGAGATGAAGCGGCCATATTCGCAGGCGATCTGTTCCGCATGTACAGCCGTTACGCCGAAACCCAGGGCTGGCAAGTGGAAATCTTAAGCGCCAGCTATGGAGAACATGGAGGCTTTAAGGAAATCATAGCCAAAGTCAGTGGGCATAATGTCTTTGGACAATTAAAATTTGAATCGGGCACACATCGCGTGCAACGGGTTCCTGAAACAGAGTCGCAGGGCCGGGTTCATACTTCTGCCTGCACAGTTGCCATATTGCCCGAAGTCGACGAAGTTGATGAAATTGTCATCAATCATGACGATTTACGCGTTGATACCTACCGTTCATCCGGTGCCGGCGGCCAACATGTCAATAAAACAGATTCTGCAATTCGAATTACCCACCTCCCCTCAGGCATTGTCGTGGAATGTCAGGATGAGCGCTCTCAGCATAAAAACCGTGCTAAAGCATTGGCGCTTTTAAAAACAAAATTGCTTGATATAGAACAAAGCAAACAAAAACAAGAACAGGCTCTCTCCAGAAAACTGCAAGTGGGCAGCGGGGATCGCTCTGAGCGTATCCGCACTTACAACTTTCCGCAAGGGCGGCTGACAGACCACCGCATTAATTTGACTCTTTATCAATTGCCGGAGGTTATAGCCGGCGATTTGTCCCCGGTCATTGATGCCTTAAAGCGTGAACATCATGCCGAATTACTGGCTGAATTAGGTGGACATGATTGATGTAAAAAATGCTTTACAGTTTGCCATTCGTTTGTTATCCGGCACTGGTTCTTCTCCTCAACTTGATGCAGAAGTCTTGCTTTCGCATGTTTTAAACATGACGCGTGCTTTTTTGTATACCCATCCCGAGCATGCCTTAAATGAAACGCAATGGAAGCAATTTCAATGCTGTTTAAAGCAAAGACAAGAAGGCATGCCCGTTTCTTACATTACTGGCAATCGCGAATTCTGGTCGCTGCCGCTTAAGGTCAGCCCCGACACCCTCATACCAAGGCCTGAAACCGAACTTTTAGTCGAATTGACCTTAAAATTGGCTGGCAATATTCCCCATGCTTCTCTTTTGGATCTTGGAACCGGCAGCGGGGCTATTGCGTTGGCACTGGCTTCTGAAAAACCTGCCTGGAACTTGTTGGCAAGCGATGCCAGTAAAAAAGCATTGGAAATTGCCTGTCAAAACGCAAAAAATTTAAATATCAGCAATGTTACTTTTATTCAGTCTGACTGGTTTTCAACTATTCCACAGCAACTGTTTGATGTCATCCTCTCCAATCCCCCCTACATTGCTGACCATGATCCGCATTTGTTGAATGAAGAAATTCGTTTTGAACCCCGGGATGCCCTGGCAGGCGGCGCTGACGGGCTGGAAGCGCTACGCCATATCATTGCCAGCAGCGCTTCATTTCTCAAGGTCCATGGCTGGTTATTGCTAGAGCATGGTTATAACCAAAGTGAATCAGTTGCAAGCCTGCTTGAGCAACACGGTTTTCAATTTATTCAAAGTTTTCAAGATTGCCAGGGCCATTATCGGGTTACTGGCGGACAATTGCAAAAATTGCACAATGAATTTAATTTTTAGATCTCTTGAAGTAAAAAAATAGTCTATAGTTGATGAATAACAGGTTTTTTGGTATATCTAGCCCTTTTCTTTCATAGGGATATGACAGGAAAAGTGAATGGCAGCAGGAGGCGATTATGCCCAAGCAATTACATGATCTAACCAATAAGAGTGAACTTAACGTGAAAAATGATGCAGTCAGTAGCATGGGAATAGCCCCTTATCTGGAAACAGAGGGCGAAGAGTATATGAATGAAAAGCAAATTGCGCACATTGAGAAAATATTGCTTGCATGGCGTCAATCATTAATGGAAGAGGTTGACCGTACCGTCATGCATATGAAAGATGAAGCGGCGAATTTCCCTGACCCTTCTGACAGAGCAAGCCAGGAGGAAGAGTTCAGCCTCGAGTTACGCACAAGAGATCGTGAACGCAAATTGATTAAAAAAATCGAAGACGCCCTGGAAAGGCTTCGCGACGACGATTTCGGTTACTGCGAAGCCTGTGGCGTCGAAATTGGTCTGCGCCGCCTCGAAGCCCGGCCTACCGCCACGCTTTGCATAGATTGCAAAACACTTTCCGAAATTAAAGAGCGGCAAAATCAGGGCGGTTAATTCTGAAACCGTGACATCAATAACTGGACACATATCCTGGCCCGGATTAGACAAAATCATAATCCGGGATTACCTGCCTGATTTCCGCATCAAGCTTCGTGAATAAAGGCTACTTCATCAATGCCATCAGATAGCCATCAATTCTTCAATTTTTTGCAGATACCGCTTAAGGCATCCCTGATTCAGCTTAAGAAACTCGGAAGCTTTAGCAATCTGTTGAGACCGCATGGTTTCATTATGGAAGAGATTAATCATGGCACTGATGACGTTATCGGCATTTGAAGCAATACAAATTGCCCGCTCCTTTAATAACTCTTCACAAATGCTTCTAATATTTTGAATATAGGGTCCGCAAAAAACAGGAACCCCTGCTGCAATAGGCTCAAGCAGGTTATGACCGCCAACCGGCACTAGGCTGCCGCCAACAAAGGCATAATCACTGATTTTATAAAAATGACGCAACTCACCCAAAGAATCCAGGATGAGAACCTCAGTGTTGTGATTGATGTCCTGACTTTTACTTCGCAAAGCAGTGTTTAAGCCCAACTGCTGACTCAAGCGGTAGACAGACTGAAACCGTTCGGGGTGACGAGGGGCTATTAATAACAAGATGTGAGGTATGGCAGATTTTAACTGGTTATAGCGCCCAAGCAGTTGCTCTTCTTCATTATCATGGGTACTTGCAGCAATGAATACGGGCCTGTTTACTCCTATGGCATATTTAATTTTTTGATATATATCGCTTTCGTCAACCGTGGTTTGCAAATCAAATTTCAGATTGCCAATCGCCGCAACATGCAAAGCCTGCGCACCAAGCATCATAAACCGTTCGGCATCGAGCTTGCTTTGCGCCAAAATTCCAGAAAGCTTGGCAAGAAGCGGTTTAAAAAAGAATTTGAATCGCTGATAACGCTTAAAGGCACGATCAGATATCCGTGCGTTAACGATTAAAACAGGAACCTGCGCTTTTTGCGCTTGATTAATCAAATTCGGCCAAAGCTCCGTTTCCATAATCACGCCTATGCGGGGAGTATATTTTTTAAAAAAAAGGCGCAAAATAAAAGGCAGATCGTAGGGAAGATATTGGTGTTGCACCCTGTTGGCAAATTGTTCTAAAACACGTTGTGAGCCCGTGGGCGTCATTGTGGTGATTAATACCCTGAACTGCCTTGCAAGAAGCTCGTTAATTAATGGCGTGGCCGCAATAACTTCGCCTAATGAAACTGCATGCAGCCAGATATCCACTTTTTCTGGTTGTGAAATCAACATGAAGCGTTCATGGATTCTTTTGCGATAGGCTGCCAATCCTCGACCTTTCCAGTAAAGCCGTACTAAAATTAAAGGGATGGCAAGATAAAGAAATAAGGTATAAATGCGGCGCATAAGCAATGGGTTCTCATTTGGCTGAAAAGCTTTTCTATTCTATTTTAAGTCTTTTAATTGTCAATTTTTTGTCAAATATTAGCATATCTTGTATAAAAAAAGAGATTTACCGCTAGAATATGATTAAGGATAAGCGTTACTTCGGAAAAAAGATTAAGCGCTTTGTTTACTTATGAAAAAAAATTACCTGGGAACACATAAATACATGATGAACTTACGCCAGTTTTTTCTCACCCAGGCATGGTGGGGGAAACTGATCGGCGCATTTTTAGGCTTTCTCATTGCAGGCCCTGTGGGGGCTTTGGTTGGCATTCTTATTGGTAATTTTTTTGACAAGGGCCTTACAGAGCATTTTACCAATCCTTTTTGGCCCTATCACATAGAAACAAATCAGGATATAAAAGCTGTTTTTATTGAAGCGGTTTTTTCCATTTTAGGCCATGTTTCCAAGTCAGATGGAAGGGTTTCCGAAGAGGAAATTCGCCTTGCAAAAATGTTGATGCATGAATTGCGTCTTAACTCCAAACAGAAAAAAGAAGCCATCCACAACTTTAATCAAGGGAAAAAAACCAACTTTAACCTGGTAGAAATGCTGATAAAACTCAGAATGATTACCCGGGATAACCCCGAACTGCTGAGAATATTCATTGATGTTCAATATCGAGCGGCTCAAATAGACGGATTAACGGAAAACAAAATTCAATCTTTGAATGTCATACTCAAATCATTAGGTTTTGCGCCCCTCTATGACCAATATCGATTCTATGAAGATTTTTTCCAATACAGGCCTCACTATGGGAATGAATCTAGAGGCTACCAATCCGGCAATCGTTATTATCATTCTCAGCGAAAGCAACAAGCCTCAGAAAGCACGCTAGCCCAGGCATACGCCCTCCTGGAAACGAGTCCCGCGAGCAGTGAGAAAGAAGTCAAGCGCGCCTACCGCAAGATGATTAGCCGCCACCATCCTGATAAATTAATCGCACAGGGGCTATCAGCGGAAATGATTAAAAAAGCAAACGAAAAAACGCAAAAAATTCAAAAAGCTTATGAGCAAATTTGTAAGAGCAAAGGATGGAAATAAATCAAAAACAGCTCACTTCGCCCGCCGCCATCCAGAGCAAGCGAATCAGCATCGGCTTGCTCTGGAGTGACACGATAAAAGCGAACATTTACAAAAAAATTCAATCTATCTATTTAAACTCAATTCCGGCGCGGGCAAGAATTTCTTTTGCTTTTTCTGCCATGATCTGATGAGCCGGTGCGGTAGGATGGACTGGATCAAAAAAGAGATAACCGGTGCAAGCATCGGCTTCAATTTTTGGCTTCACCCGAGAAACCATGCGCAGTATGGTTTCCTGGCCAGAAGGTTCATCCATAAGCGCCTCATAGCAGGTATCTGTAATGTTGGTAAACCCATATTTTTCCGGCTCGGTGAAAACGTCGCCAAGGATTTTATCTACATCAAGATAAACCCATTGGACATCAGGGTAGAGGCTTTGTAAATGCTCGATTTCTTGTGCTAAAACCGCATTATGCCGCTTTGAATAAGCAGTCAGGACTTCAATTGCCTCGAAATCCCGCGCAATCGGCGTGCGCCCCAAATCAGGAAGGTTTACAACGAGAATATGCTTTGCCCCTTTATTGGCAAGCTTGGCCAGGCTGGATTTTATGCCAGAGTTGACGCGTTTGATCGCTGCCTCCCAATCGTCTGGGATAGCCAGATAATTATTGGCTCCTATCCATACCACAAATAAGCTCTGCTCATCTGCCTTGTCTTGATGGGCAAGCAGGTAGCTTTCAATTTCGCTTTGCAGGGTAAACAAGGAATCGTCAGAATCTTCTCCTTCGCCAAGAACACCGGCTCCGCCAAATGCATAATCCTGTAAATGGCTGCCTGTATCATTGGGATAATAATTCTTGGCCACCAGTTCAATCCAAACAGGCCCATTGCTGAACCGCCCAGAGTAATAGGGAGGAGAAACAGGCAATTGCCGTTTCATATATTCATAAAGGTTACCGTTATCAGAAAGACTATCTCCAAAAACGACAAGATTATTTAATGGCGTTGCAATAACACACCCGGAGAAAAAAAGACCGGCTAAAGCACTGAAAATTTTCATGCTTATCCTTAAAATAGTTTAAAGAAAAATTATAAACGTGAACCCGAGCCATTGGAAGATAATGATATTATTTTAAAACAAATCAAGTTTCAAAAGGCTCAAGGCCCGATGTAGCCAGGGCATGAATCATGAGGTTCCCGCCAGTATGTAACCGCATGGAATTTGATGTAACAAGGAGAGAGGCATTGCCGGTTTTTATTGTTAAAGAAGTGTCCGCCGCTATAAAAATATTTCCCTGATGCGCCTGCAAGCTCTGGTTGCCGCGGCTACAGGAAAAACGAAGGTTTTGTCCTGCTTTTAAAACGGTCGAGCCAACGCTTTTACTCTTAATTTTTTTCTGAGCTTGCAAGGATTGCGTCGGCGCATGAAAAGAAGCATCTTGATCAGAAGAGAGACTTAAGGATTCCTGGGCTTTAAATACAATATTTGTCGATGACCCATTTAAATCGCCCCTGCCCCATAAGCGCAGCATATTCTTGGCATATTTTTGATAATTTTGGCTGGTATTTATGTTCAATACATTGGCGGTATACAGGCTTAGCGATCCCTCTTGGGATTCAAGGGTTATCTCCTTGCTTCCTCCCTGTTCTTTTATAGACAGTCGATTCTTTTGCAGCTTGCTGCTCAGTTCAACTGAATTTTCCTGCCCGCTTTCAAGCCATTTAAGCTGGTTGCCTGCCCTTGTGGCAATCATTTTCTCATCAGGATTTGCCGAAGTCACAACAGAAGGGCAATCTGAGTTTGACAGAGCGCCAATAAGGACAGGACTCTGCATATTTCCATTTTCATAAGCGATAAGCGCTTCACTTTCATCATATAAGGGAAAATTAAATCCATAATGGTTACCGGCAAAATATGAAGCTGCACGCACCCATGGCGAGGCTTTGGTTTTTTCATTGCGCAATCGCTTACCGTCGCCATGGGCCATTATGTCCTGATGCAGGCGGATATGATAACTACCCGTCTCTGAAATATCAGGATATATTCCCGGCCGATGCTCGATTTGTGCTGTATCAAATTTTGTTTTTACTGATTCAATCTGATTTGATATCGGCGCAAGGCCTGAAAAAAAAGGAGACAGCACAGCTTTTGTATGCAATCTTTCCTCATGGAAACTCAGATGTTCCTCTATTTTCTGCACACCTTTGACTTTCTCCTGAAAACCTCTAATCTCTAAAGCGCAGACTCGGACTCTTCCATTGAATTCATCAGATTCTACATTCACCTCATGACCCGGCAAGAGCGGCATGCCTGATATTTGCAGGGTTACTTGCCTTGCCGCTTCATCAAGCATTGCCTGTTTTACAATCGCGCCCTGAGAAGGCGAATAGCCATTGGTTTCATATTTTCCCAGAGCAGGCTTACATGCTGAGGATGCCTCTTTTGTTGTATAGTTTGCTGATTGTGCTGCAAAATTTCTCCTGGTTACTGTGCCGGTACAAAGATGTTGTTTAAAAGTCAGAACCGATATTCCCTCCTGGCGGGCAAAGCCTGAATGAGGCTGCAGTTTTAAGGCGATTAACCCGGCAGGAAGCAACGTTTCTAACGAATCGGCAATAATACAACGCGCATGATCCTCAGTTTGCTGATAGCTGTAATAAAGACAATGAGCAGCTAAAATACGCCTTAAAAACAATAAGGTTGATTCATTGTCCTGATAAAACCACCAATCCTTCGCTTCGGATTTCAGGCGCAATTCAAACTGCGCTCCTTCCGTTAAGCCGGCATTCACCAATAATTTACGGATTATGGACGGCAGGTGCTGTTCTTTAAAAATTTGAGTATGGCTGTGACTCAAGTAATACTTGAGCGGAGATACAAGCTGAATACTTGTCCTAACAATTTGTTCGGAATGGGAAACTTGTTGCGAGACAATAAATCCATGGAAGATATGCGCATCCACATGCAACGAGGCAGGCTGGTTTATAAGCCTTGGCACGTCTTCGTCCTGGATGATTAAATGAATCTCATATTCCCGTGAAATACCGAGGTTTTTGATTGTAAAACTTGTCACATTCCATAGGTGGGAGCCAGTTTTTAAAACGAATTTTGGACTTTTGCCAGCAGTCATTTTTTTCCATCATTATTTGCTGTGGCATAAGACTAAATAGATGATGGAAAAAAAACAAGTCCTCTCGCGTCAAACGCCAAGGGAAGTCAGGTTTAATTGCCGGCCGCATACCCAGGCCTTATTCAATTCACGCATAATGTCTTTGGGCATGCCGGAAGGCAGGCATACTGTTGAGTAATGATCGTGAATTTTCAATTCGGTAATATAACGGCTTTGCAATCCTGTCTCGTTGGCTATTGCGCCAACAATATTACCAGCTTTCACGCCATGAACTCGCCCAACATCAAGCTGGTATAATTCCCGGGGATAATCCGCATGACTGGCCTTGGGCTCTTTTTCTTTTTTAAACTCATGTTTCCCGCGCTTTTTTTTATGGCCTTCTGTTACAGGTTCGGGAGACGCGGAAAAAGCGAGCTGGGAATAGAAGGATTTATCCTGATTCAATTGCAGTGCCAAGGCCGCCGCAACTTCAAGGGCTGAAACGTGTGGATTGTCTTTTAGGTATTCCTCAAGCATCTTTTGATAAGCAGGCTTATTTTCATGCTGCAAACGCGCGCTGATTTCACTGAGAAATCGCTCTTTTCTTGCGGCGTGAATAGCCTGATCGCTGGGCATGGCAATTTTTTGAATGCGCTGGCGGGTATGCCGTTCAATCAAATTCAGCAACCTGCCTTCTTTCGGCGTCACAAATAAAACGGCAACACCACTTCGGCCTGCGCGCCCGGTGCGGCCAATCCGATGCACATAGGTTTCACAGTCCTGGGCGATATCGTAATTAATCACATGGGTTACCCGGTCGACATCCAGCCCTCTTGCCGCAACATCAGTGGCTACCAGTACATCAATTGTGCCCTGTTTAAACTGGCTGATGATCCGCTCACGCAAAGCCTGAGTTAAATCGCCATGAATGGCCATAGCTCGATGCCCATATTGTTGCAGCAATTCTGCAACTATATCAGCGCTCGTTTTGGTTCGCACGAATACAATGACGCTCTGATATGCCTCAACAGCAAGAACGCGCAGCAATGCCTCTGGCTTTTGCGCCTGCTGCGCAAATAAAAAACGCTGCTCGATGCTTTTTACGGTCGCGGTTTCCATACGGATTTCTATAGAAACAGGATTTTTGAGATACTGATTGGCAATTTGCCGAATACGAGAAGGCATCGTCGCGGAAAATAAAGCCATCTGTTTTGCGGCGGGTAATTTTGCGAGAATGGTTTCAACATCCTCAATAAAACCCATCCTCAACATTTCATCAGCTTCATCCAGTATAAATGTTTTTAAGTTGGCCAAACTGAGGCTGCCCCGTTCCAAATGGTCAAGGATACGGCCAGGAGTGCCGACAACAATCTGTGCTCCTTCCTTCAGTTTTTTTAATTGTGGACGATATTCCTGCCCGCCGCATAATACAGCAATTCGAGTACCGTTTTGATAGGCGCTCAAACGCTCGAACTGCTCCGCCACCTGAATTGCGAGCTCCCGCGTTGGCGCTAAAACCAATGCTTGTGTATCAGGCTGCTGGGGCGCTAGCATTTGCAATACAGGCAGAGCGAATGCCGCGGTTTTGCCCGTACCGGTTTGCGCCTGACCAATTAAATCTTTCCCTTGCAAAAGCCATGGTATCGTCTGCTGCTGAATAGGCGACGGATTGATATACTGTAGGTCTTCTAACGCTTTCAATAATGCCTGAGACAAGCCCAAAGAGGCGAACGAGTTTGTTTCTTGATTCATAAGGTTCCTGGAGAAATACATCTGCAATTAACGCAAAAGAATTGATAACTTGACTTGTTTGAATGGATTACATGCAATAAAACAGGTTAAGTAATACAAAATTTGATCACTATCATAGCAAAAATCACGTCAAAATGCACTGTTTTTTTAGTTTTTATCTCTGTACTACTCCATTAAATTAATTTTGTCTTTTATCGTTGGGTAGAGACGTTTCAATTTTATCCTGGCCATATCATGCCTTATTTGTGTCACTGACGCGCATCCGGAAATCTATTTCCAACGATAGCCCATCACGCCGCTTGCCGAATAGATTTCCGCCTGCGGATGACATATTTTAGACACTTTAGCAGGACATACTTTAATCAACCTGTTATGACCTAATCCTCGATTATTATTTTCAATGGTTGATTTATCAGATCAAAGCCGCCAATCGGCAAGCCTGCTCAATGGCATGTCTTGCATCTAATTCCAATGCCTTATAAGCGCCTCCTACCAGATGCACAGATTTACCTGCCCTTTTTAAGGGCTCAAAGAGAGATTGCTGCTCAATCTGCCCTGCGCAAATGATAACAGAATCAACCCTCAGTAATTCCTGTTTGTCATTGACCAACAGGTGGAGTCCCTCATCGTCAATTCGTTGATAGGTAACGCCCGACATCATATGCACATCTTTATGCTTCAGGCTCAGTCGATGAATCCAGCCTGTTGTTTTGCCAAGCCGCATGCCCGGTTTTTCTTTCTTGCGCTGCAATAAAAAAACCTCACGCGGGCTGGGAGAAATTACAGGCTTTCTCAAGCCACCGCGGTGAGAAAGCTGGATATCAATGCCCCATTCATCATAAAACTGCTGAGGATTTTTATTCTTATGGGTTAGCCATTCAGCGACATCGAAGCCTATACCGCCGGCACCAATAATGGCAACGCGCCTGCCGGGAATTTTAGTGCCTTCCAATACGTCATGGTAAGTCATGACTTTCTCATGAGTAATACCCGAAATATCTGGAACTCTCGGAAAAACCCCCGTAGCCAGTACGATTTCATCATAATCGTAAAGCATCGCCTCGACTGCTTCCGTATTAAGGCGGATATCAACCTTGTATTTTTGTAACTGATAAGTGAAATAATCAATGGTTTTGCTGTATTCTTCCTTACCGGGAATGACTTTTGCGAGGTTAAACTGCCCGCCTGGCGCATCACTTTTCTCAAAGAGCGTCACATGATGCCCGCGTTCAGCTGCGACTGCGGCAAATGCAAGTCCTGCAGGTCCTGCGCCAACTATGGCAATGTTTTTGGCGTGGCGAGCAACTTCATAAACCAATTGCGTTTCATTGCAGGCACGTGGATTAACGAGGCAAGATGCCGTTTGATTCACGAATACGCGATCAAGGCACGCCTGATTACAGGCAATACAGACATTGATGGAACCGCTTTCACCCCGTTTTGCTTTTTCAGCAAACAAAGCATCGGCAAGGAAAGGCCTGGCCATTGAAACCATATCTGCTGCGCCAGACTCGATGACTTGATTGGCCAGTTCAGGAGTATTAATACGGTTTGAGGTAATAAGCGGTACGGATACCTCGGGCTTCAAGCGCCTGGTTACTTCTGTGAATGCAGCAGGAGGAACCATGCTTGCAATGGTTGGTACGCGGGCCTCATGCCAGCCGATACCCGTGTTAATTAAACTGGCCCCGGCTTCTTCTACCGCTTTGGCCAGCGTTACAACTTCTTCCCATGAACTCCCCGCACCAATCAGGTCCAGCATGGAAAGACGATAAATGATTATAAAATCATCCCCAACCGCTTCCCGTACAGCCTTAACCACCTCAACAGGAAAGCGGATACGGTTTGTAAACGAGCCTCCCCATTCATCGTGACGCTGGTTGGTATGAGTCACAATAAACTGATTGATTAAATATCCTTCGCTGCCCATGATTTCTACCCCATCATAACCTGCTGCCTTGGCATGGCATGCACAGCGGGCAAAATGTTTGATGGTTTTTATAATTCTCGATTGGCTCATGCTCCAGGGTTTAAATGGGCTGATTGGAGATTTAATGGCGCTTGGCGCGACCACAAACGGATGATAGCCATAGCGGCCGGCATGGAGAATCTGTAGTGCAATTTTGCCGCCCGCTTCATGGACAGTCCGGGTAACAAGCTCATGACGGCGCTGTTCTTTTAGAGAAGTCAGCTTGGCAGCAAAAGGAGCAAGGCGCCCTGCGCGATTGGGCGCAAAGCCTCCAGTTACAATCAGCCCGGCCCCCCCCAACGCGCGTTCCCGATAAAACATCGCCAAGCGTTCCAAACTGTTCTTGTCCTCTTCAAGGCCCGTATGCATAGACCCCATCAGAAGACGGTTTTTGATTTGGGTGTATCCTAAATCCAGAGGCTGAAACAGCGAACGAAAAGCGGTGTTCTCAACACTTAACTCCATGGGCAGCATCCATTTTAAAAAATCATATTTATCGCATAATTAAAAGCATTTCATCAAATAATAATTTCAATATTTTTTCATATTGCCTGAATTTATACCATTTGCAAAAAACTTATACTCGCGCGGATTACCAGAGGAATCATATTTTTTTACCATAATTTCATCAACATGATTCTCTTCAGATATTTCCTCCTCAATTGATCCAGACAACGTCCCTGAAGTTTTTTTGCTATTCAACTTCAGGATTGTTACCATGTTTTTTGAACCTAGTAATCATTCGGTATAATGCCACTTAAAAAATACCCGACGGTCATTGGTTATAGTGCTCTCATTTTTTGGGCTCTTGCCGCACCTTTTGTTGTTCATATCAAGTCGCTTCCAGTTTTTGAATCACTCACCATTGTGTTCGGGGTGAGCTTTATTTTGTCTGCTTCAAAATTAACCTATCACAGACAATGGTCTCACTTGCAGCAACCCTGGTTTTTATGGATTGTTGGCTTCCTTGGGATTTACGGTAATGATTTGTTATACATCGCAGCCTTCAAACATGCACCTGCAGCCCATGCGGATTTGATTAATTATCTCTGGCCGATCATGGTCATTTTGTTAACAGGACTGCTCCCCAATGAAAAGCTGAGTTTCCGCCATTTGCTGGCTGCATCGCTCGGATTCTTTGGCATTTATATTTTAATCAGTCAGAATAATGAGGGGTTTGACGCACAATATTTATTGGGCTACACCCTTGCTTTTCTTGATGCATTAGTCTGGTCTCTTTATACATTAATGGCACGGCATTATGGCAAATCACCCGTAGAAACTATCGGGGTTTACTGTGGATTAGGCGCTTTGTGCTCTTTATTTCTGCATCTTCATTTGGAAACAGCTGTCATGCCCCAATACGGGCAGTGGCTTATTCTCTTGATTATGGGGGCTACAACCCAGTGCCTTGCTTATTTTTTCTGGGACTTTGGTGTTAAATGCGGCGATTTTAAATTACTTACCATCTTATCTTATGGTAATCCAATCCTGTCCATTGGTTTTTTAATCTTATTTGGCCTTGCCAAGCCTTCCCTGGAATTGCTTATCGCATGTGTTTTGGTTAGTCTTGGCGGGCTGGTCGGTATGTTTCCCCTGACCGCAATTGGGCAATTTTTTCGCACCCACAGCCATTCCAAAGCCTCTGTATCCTCGCGACTTTCACGCAGTTAAAGGCTATATTACTGCTGACGCTTTCCCGCCATGGTATTTTTTAACTCGATAAAACTAAACGAGTGTTGTAATAGCTTCACCCGCTAAAAGATAATCTGCTATGCTAGCAAAGGCATACCATATCAATGAAAGGAGTAAGAATAATGCTTGGCAAATGGTCAGGAAGTCTTATTGGAATAATTTTAGGAGGCAATATATGTTATGCCGCAGAATTGACAGTAACCATGTATACGACAGGAGGCAAGAAGCCTCTGGGGCAAGTCACATTTACTGATTCCCAATATGGTTTGCTCATCAAGCCCAATCTGGTTGGTTTGCCGGGAGGATTGCACGGCTTCCATATCCATGAACATCCCAACTGCGGTGAGGAAGGGCATGATGCTGGCGGGCATTTTGATCCCCAAAAAACCAATACCCATCAAGGACCCTACGGAGATGGGCATTTGGGAGATCTCCCTGTGCTGTACGTTACCAAAGAGGGCGGTGCCAATATTCCCACTCTGGCGCCTCGTCTCAAAACCAGTGATTTGCCGGGGCACGCTGTTATTATTCATGAAGGCGGAGATACCTACAGCGATACGCCAAAATTAGGCGGCGGCGGAGAGCGCATTGCTTGCGGGATCATTGAACAAACAAATTGATTGACCAATAAAAAAACTGCACGCCCGTAATTAATACGGGCTGCACTCCTTGAAATTTATCCGCAAAATTCCTTAGTCCTTAAAAGGATCGTGGATGATGATCGTAGAATCACGCTCCGGCCCTGTAGAAAGAATATCCACCGGTACGCCTAATAACTCTTCAAGGCGTTTGATGTATGCCAGGGCATTGGCTGGAAGCTCGGCAAGGGAAGTAACATCCGCTGTCGACTCATTCCATCCGGGCAAATCCTCATACATCGGTTCTAAATCGACAAATTCTTCCGCAGACTGCGGCGGATAACCCAGGATATTGCCATTGCTGTCGCGATAAGCGACAGCAATGCGGATTGTATCCAGACCATCGAGCACATCCAGTTTAGTCAGGCATAAGCCGGATATGCTGTTCAGCTCGATTGAACGGCGTAGCAAAACAGCGTCAAACCAGCCGCAGCGTCTTGGCCTGCCTGTGACTGCGCCAAACTCATTCCCACGCTCAGCGAGTCTTTTACCCGTCTCATCAAATAATTCAGTAGGAAACGGGCCACCGCCAACGCGGGTTGTGTAGGCTTTGGTTATTCCCAGAATATAATCAAGATAACGCGGGCCAAAACCTGATCCATTGACAACGGAACCGACACAGGTGTTAGAGGAGGTCACAAAGGGATAGGTGCCGTGATCAATATCAAGATAAACTCCCTGTGCCCCTTCAAACAAAATGGCCTCCCCATGTTTGCGGTGTTGATGAAGCGCGCTTGTGACATCACTCATCATGGGGATGATTTCCTCTCCCCAGGCTGAGAGCTCACTGAATAGTTCATTTTGATCCACCGCTTTTTGCTGGTAATAATGAGTTAAAATAAAGTTATGATACTCAAGCAATTCCTCAAGCTTGAGCTTTAACCGCTTAGGGTATTGCAAATCGCCAACTTTAAGCGCTCTTCTTGCAATTTTATCCTCGTAAGCAGGCCCGATGCCGCGACCGGTAGTACCAATGGCCGCATTCCCCTTACGGCTTTCACGGGCATGATCCAAAGCCACATGGCTTGGCAGAATCAGTGGGCAGGCTTTGCTGATATGCAACCGAGGACGAACATCAACTCCTTTCGCCTCAAGCTCCTGAATTTCATCGAGTAATGCTTTTGGGGACAAGACCACTCCGTTCCCGATATAGCATTGCACATGAGGGCGTAAAATGCCTGAGGGAATCAGGCGAAGAACCGTTTTTTCGCCATTAATCTTTAACGTATGGCCTGCATTATGTCCACCCTGGTAACGAACAACCGCCTTGGCGTCTAATGTCAGCAAATCAACAATTTTACCCTTGCCCTCATCACCCCACTGGGTGCCTACAACAACAACATTTTTTCCCATGATACGCCTTTACTCCGCAAACTGGTGAACTATGGTCAGCAAAATCACACCGGCAAGCATACTGAAGAATCCGGTGATGCGTAAAATTTTTTCATCTTGCAAGGTGATTCCCAATAAGAATTTTTTCCATTTCTCAGGGAACGCAAAAGGCATAATGCCTTCAAATACAAAAACCAAAGCCAGTGCCGAAAGAAAATTGATTAACACAACTTTATCTCCAACAAAAAAGGGTTAAGTAGACTTAACCCTTTTATTGACCAAAAAAATGATAATTATAATTAATTCCTGGGAACAACGCCATTGCTTTTTGCCATACCGCTTTTGAAATAATCAAAAAATGCGCTGCTTTGATCCAGTACCAGAATATCCTGTTTACTGTTAAAACTGTTTATATAAGCACGCAAGCTGCGGTATAAACTGAAAAAATCCTTATTTTTGCCATAGGCTTCTGCATATATTGTCGCGGCTTGCGCCTGTCCTTCTGCACGAATTATCTGACCCTCGCTGCGGGCTTTAGCGAGCAAAACCGTCACTTTGGCATCAGCGGCAGCCTGAATTGCTTCAGCGGCAGCCTGGCCATCGGCGCGGTGGCGGTTGGCAATTTTCTGCATATCCGCACGCATCCGCTGGTAAATTGCATTGGTGGTGCTCGGCGGCAATTCTATACCTTTAATCCGCACATCGACCACATGGATGCCAAGCTCCCTTGCCTGCTCCTCAGCTCGTTGCTGCAATACATCCATCACATCCCCACGGCCCCCAGAGACTACATCAGGAATGGTTCTTTTACCAAACTGTGCCCGCAAGGAAGTATTGAGTTGTTGTTCCAAGAGGGTTTCGGCCTTCAGCTGATTGCCTCCGGTTGATTTGAAATACTGCGCCAAATCCTCAATGCGCCATTTCACATAGTAATCGACAATGACGTCTTTCTTTTCCTTCGTCACTATTCGTGATGACTTGATGTCCAGAGTTTGAATCCGGGTATCGAAAATGCGTGCTGTCTCAATGAAAGGGAGTTTAAAATGCAATCCCGGGGATAATACCCTGACTTTTTGGGTGGTGGAATCAACCACCAGTCGCCCCAAACGCAAGAGAATGCCATGCTCACCCTGTGTGATCGTAAACACACACGCCAGAAACAAGATTAAAATGAAAAAGCCAAGGACTGCCAAAATGGTTTTAGTCGCATTCATTAATCATTCCTCCCCAGACGCTCTGTTGGTCTTACGATAGGCCGGCCTTCATATAAAATCTCCGTCTCAGGCGTCTTCGCAATACTTCCGCTTAAAACCATCGCTTGCTTATCCGCTTGCAACGGAGGCGAAACGGCCAGCAGCTTTTCCAGGGGAAGATACAGCATATTTCCTGCCTTGCCATCTACAATAATCTTGCTGCTGCTGCTTAAAACCTGCTCCATTGCATCAAGATACATCCGCTCTCCTGTCACAAATGGCGAATGAATAAATTCAGGAAGGAGTTTTAAAAATTCGGCTGTTTCTCCTTTAGCGCGCAAAACAGTCTGCTCGGCATACGCTTTGGCTTCCTCGATAATTCGCCTTGCATTTCCCTCTGCAATCGGAATAACCCGTGCTTCATAAGCGCGCGCCTGCTCTTTAAAACGCTTTTCATCTTCCTGTGCCTTAATTGCATCATCAAAGGCATCCTGCACATTTTCAGGCGCGCGGGCAGGCTGTGGAGAAACGTTAACGATTTTAATGCCTGTCTGGTAACTGTCGAGAATTTCTACCAGGTTCTGCTGCACCTTACTGCCCCAGACTTCCCTGCCTTCAGTGATAATTTCATCGAGCGTGGTTTGGCCAATCACCTGCCTTAAGGCACTGGATGTGGCCTGCTGCAGGCTTTCCTGGGGATCGGCAACTTTGAATAAATAATCTTCAAGGTCTCCAATATGGTATTGAACGACCACTGCCACAGAAACTAAATTTTCATCCTTGGTGAGCATTTGCGCTGAATAGGAATAATCAGACACTCGATCCACATTCATGACCACTTTGCTGGAAATTAAACGGGGGATCCAGTGCGGTCCCGGGCCAACGGTTTCAACATACTTGCCAAAACGCAAAATCACCGCCTGCTCGGCAGGGCCTATGATAAAAATACCTGATAAAGCCCAAAGAATGAAAGCTACCAGCAAAATCATTACAGCAAGAATTCCGCCGCCTCTGGCATTATCACCGCCATTGCCACCAGAATCTTTTTGCGAGCCGCCCCAAAATGTTTTTTTTAATTTTTCCTGCAAGCGTTTTAAAGCTTCATCAAGATCTGGCGGTTGATTCTTTCCACTCCATGGATCTTTGCCTTTATCCGGTTCATTCCACCCCATGCGATGTATACTCCAGCCATTGTGCATAAAAATAGAATTTTATGGGGTATCATAGCTTAAGGCAAGTGAAATACAGAAGGACAGAACACATTGGTTACCTTGAATTCAATATTAGTTTTCAAGGAGATAAGCTTGAATGCGGTTTTCCTCGCGATTGTATTTGGGCGCGGCCTAAGCCTTGTCTAACTCATTGCGGCGAATAAAAATTAAATCCCACACGCCATGTCCCAAGCGGCTCCCGCGCTGTTCAAACTTTGTGACCGGGCGCGTGGCAGGCCTTGGGCTATATCCTTTACCCGCCTGATTCTGCAAGGCAGGTTCCTCAGAAAGTACAGCCAGCATGTGCTCGGCATAATCCTGCCAATCTGTGGCGCAATGAATGAAACCTCCGGATTTAATTTTTCGGGATAAAAGCTTTACAAACTCACCCTGGATTAAACGCCTTTTATGATGCTTTTTTTTAGGCCAGGGATCAGGAAAGAAAATCTGCACCCCCAGCAAGGCATTATCCGCTATGCAGGTTTTAAAAAGTTCAACGGCATCAAAGGCAGCAATCCGTATATTTGCGAGGCCATATTCCTGTATACCGGCAGCCAGACTGCCAATTCCGGCAAGGTGTACCTCAATGCCAATAAAATTGACCTCAGGCCGCGCTTTTGCCATCTCCAGCAAAGAAGTGCCCATACCAAATCCTACTTCAATCACAGTTTCTGCATCACGGCCAAAAACTGATGACAGATCCCAGGGAGCGGCCTCTTTTTTCAATTCATAAGCTGGCAAATAATATTGAAGCGCATGCTGTTGGCGATTGCTGATTCGTCCTGCACGCAATACATAGCTTTTGATGGTTCTTTGCATGGTTGCGATCTGATTACAAAAAAAATGCTGATTATACCATCGATTGGTGCAAGTACCATGGCAGTTTAGTGCAAAATTTAAACCATTTGATTGTTTACGGCAATTTCCTGTTCTCTGATTTTCAGAACCATAGGGTTCATTTTTTGAACCATCCCTAAACAAAAAAAGAGGCAATTCATTGCATCATTTGCTATTTTTTGTTATAAAACGCCACCTATGTTCACTTTTGTAAAATTCGCTTGCGAATTGAATTAAATTAGACGTTCCTTTTGGAGTATTAACATGTCAAGAGTATGCCAAGTTACTGGCAAGCGACCCACCACTGGCAACAATGTGTCGCATGCAAACAGGAAAACAAAACGACGTTTTCTACCGAATATCAGATACCATCGTTTCTGGGTGGAAGAAGAAAACCGCTTCGTAACCCTGCGTGTTAGCACAAAAGGCATGCGTATCATCGATAAGTTAGGCATTAAAGCTGTGCTCGATAAAATCAGAGCCGAAGGCGAAAAAATTTAATTAATTGAGGAATTACCATGGCCGCTGTTACCATCAAGGTTAAAATGGAATCAACCGCAGATACGGGTTATTTTTATACAACCACCAAAAACCCAAGGAATCATCCAGACAAACTGGAACTGCGTAAATTTGATCCAATCGCTCGCAAACATGTCCTGTTTAAAGAGAAAAAGATCAAGTAATTATTTTAACCGACATTCCGCGTTAGCGTTTTTTAGCTAAAAAACACAGGGCTGAATGTCGGATTCAACTTACCGGGTAAACTGCTTATTCACCTTGACCCAGATTCAAAAGCTGCAGCTTATCCCGTCATTGTTTCTTGCTCCTTTCCACTCTAGCATCCTCTGAAAAACATCAATCAAATAATTTAATGTGGCTCCGCTGCACCTGAAATCCGGATAAGTCCATGATTCAATGTTATTTTCCCGCTTCTTCCCTGCCTATAGCATATAAAGTAACTGGATAAACTGACTGAATTGGTTAAACTAATAATAGGAGCAGGCAAAGTTTGAGGAGTTGATTTATATGAAACCATCACTGCAGATGAAAATAACTCAGCAGCTCACTTTGACCCCCAAGCTTCAGCAAGCAATTCGTTTGTTACAATTATCTACCCTAGACCTGCAGCAGGAAATTCAACAGCAGCTCGAATCCAATCCCATGCTTGAAGTCTCGCCAAGCGAAGAATTTGAAGATTCATTTCCTGATGTTGCAACTGAAACCGAAGATGAGTTTCAGTGGTCAACACTCTATTCAGGCCCAAAGAAAGAAAATCTTTACAATGAGAATGCTTATATTTTTGATACTCTCTACTGCACTTCGACCACGCTGCAGGATCACCTGCGCTGGCAGCTGGAACTCACCCCCATAACAGATATTGACAAAGTCATTGCCACTGCTGTGATCGACGCAATTAATCCGGATGGTTTTTTAACCTTGTCATTAAAAGACCTTCATGCAAGTTTATCAAGCAGCAGCCATCCGTTGTTAGAAAAGGAAATAGAAGCGGTCATTCATCGCATTCAGCGTTTTGATCCAGTAGGATGTGCTGCTGCCAATTTACAAGAAACCTTACTGATTCAGCTTGAACAACTGAGAGCTTCCAGGCAACAAAAAGAGTTGGCTGCCAAAATGATTCGCAAGGACTTATCCTTGTTGGCCCGCAAGGATTATGCAAGCCTCATGAAACAATATAACATCAGCGAGCCTCAGCTCAAGCAGGTACTCCGCCTCATCCACACCCTGAATCCCAAACCCGGAAGCGCAATCAATACAGAAAAGCCCGAGTATGTGATCCCTGATTTAACAGTAAGAAAAAATGGCGATCAATGGTCTGTCAGTTTGAATCAAAGTATATTACCCCAGCTCAGTATCAATTCTTACTATGCATCCTTAATAAAACGGGCAAACTCCAGCAGTGAGAATCAGTTTCTGAAGTCCAGCCTTCAGGAAGCCCGGTGGTTTTTAAAAAGCATCCATAGCAGGCAAGAAACCCTGTTGAAAGTTGCGCAATATATCGTAAACTATCAAAAGGATTTCCTTAATCAAGGCGAGAAAGCCATGAAGCCCTTGATTTTAAGTCAGGTTGCACATGCCCTGAATATGCATGAATCCACGATTTCCAGAGTCACAACTCAAAAATTCATTTTAACTCCGCGCGGTTTATTCGAGCTGAAGTATTTTTTTTCCAGCCACATCAGCGCAAAGATGGGTCAAGAATATTCTTCTACCGCTATAAGGGCATTCATTAAAAAGCTCATCAGTGAAGAAAATCCCCAAAAGCCGTTGAGTGATGCAAGTATTGCCCGAATCATGGAAAAACAAGGCATTCATGTTGCAAGGCGCACCATCGCCAAGTATCGTGAAGAAATGGGAATTGCCCCTTCCAAGGATCGTAAAGCTATCAGTCGTTCGTTGTAAGCCAAAAAAGGAGATGTAAGATGCATATTAACTTTACCGGCCATCGTTTAGAAATTACACCGGCATTACGGTCATTTGCACTGGAAAAGTTTGATAGATTATCCAGGCATTTCGATAAAATAACATCGATTAATGTTATTTTTGATGTGGAAAAATTACGGCAAAAGGCAGAGGCAACCATCCACGTTGCCAAAGGGGAATTACACGCCAGTTCAGAATCAACCGATATGTACGCCGCCATTGATACTTTGGTTGATAAATTAAACCGCCAGCTCATCAAGCATAAGGAAAAAATCCAAAACCATCGCGCGCACAGCTAATCCTTCTCTGTAAGTACCCGTAAAAGGGTACTTATTCTGTTTAAATTCATGTAAAATAAGCTTTATATAAAATCGTGCCGTTCATAATTTCTTATGTTGTTTTTTAACCTTTTCCATCGAAAGAATATCTGCCTTGATGAAGCTTCGCAAAGTAAAACTGCAGTATTATTAAAGATTAGTCAGTTAATCCATCAAAACAATCCAAAACTTTCGATTGAATCGTTGTTTGATGCCTTTTGGAAGCGTGAAACCCTGGGCAGCACAGCCATTGGCCACGGCATTATCATCCCTCATATCCGCTCACAAGCCGCAGAAGAGACGCAAGCCTGTTTTTTAAAATTAAAAACACCCATTGATTTTGGTGCGGAAGATAAACAACCTATAGATTTGGTTATTGGTCTTGTGGTGCCGCAAACAAATACTACACAGCATTTAGCCTTGTTAAATGGGATTTGCCAGGAATTTGGCAAGCCTTCTTTGCGAAATGCCTGCCGGGCTGCAAATGACGAGGAGGAATTGTTCCGCTTGTTAGTAAAGCCTTCAAAAACCGCAACGCAATTAATTGAAACTGAGATGATTTCCGAGTAGTTGTTCCTGCCAGCAGGCGCCATTGTGAAATTGGCTGTGCATTTTTTGAATTCATACTGATCAATCAAGTCAAAATAATCACAAAAAATCAAACGAAACCAGCATAATTCCAGGGTCTGCGCATGAAAATCAAACTTGAATTAGGTGAGGTCAACTTGACTCCTATTTCTACGTCCCACGACTTGTTTGCGGGATCCAGCATTTGATTCAGAATCACTGGATTCCGCAAACAAGTCGCAGAACGTAGAAGTCAAGAGTTTTTTCATGCGTAGGCCCTGAGCATAGTTCATATCTATATTGCGCTTACGGCAAGTTGGTGATAGATTGTAAGAGTCATGATCATAACTAAAATCAAAATAATCAATAAATTAGGTCTGCATGCCAGAGCTTCGGCAAAGTTTGTCTCAACGGCTGCAAAATTCCAAAGCCATATTGATGTCACCAAAGATTCCCAAACGGTTAACGGAAAAAGCATCATGGGAGTCATGATGCTTGCTGCCAACAAAGGGAGCGAGTTAACCTTGCAAATTGATGGGCCTGATGAGGAAGCAATGAATGAGGCCCTCACCGAATTGATTAATAATCGTTTTGGTGAACCAGAATAGGATTGGGCTCATCCTCTCTTTATTGACTGTTTTCATTTCTCTTTTTGGACACTCCCCGGCGCTGTTTTCGCACACGATGCAATGCAATCAATGTTTGCAAGGGTCCTGACAAGGCATAAATAAGAAAAGCGACAAATAAAATAATTGATGGGTTTGCGGCAATTGCAACAAATAAAAAAACGATTATTAAGATATAGATGAAGGGAACCTTGCCTTTAAAATCAACTTCTTTAAAGCTGTAATAGCGAACATTGCTGACCATCAATATGGCAATAACAATGCTTATCATTGCGGCAATTACTATCACCAATGAATTTTGCCAATGATGCTGGTGGCAAATCCATACAAAGGACGCAACGATAGCAGCCCCCGGTGGGCAGGCAAGCCCCTGAAAATAACGCTTGTCAGCGGTTTCGACCTGCGTATTAAAGCGAGCAAGTCGTAAAGCGACCGCTGCAGTATAGATAAATGCCACAAGCCACCCGAATTTACCGAGCGAATTTAAGCCCCAGCCGTAAAGAAGCAGCGCCGGGGCTACCCCAAACGTGACCATATCCGAAAGGCTATCATATTCTCCACCAAATGCGGTTTGCGTATTAGTGAGGCGCGCAATACGGCCATCCAGCCCATCTGCGAGCATGCCGATAAAAATTGCAATCACTGCTGTTTCATACTGGCCTTTCATGGAAGCAACCAGTGAATAAAAAGCAGCAAACAAGCTCGCTGTAGTTAAAAGATTGGGTAACAGATATATGCCCGGGCGGCTTTCTTTCTTTGAAACCATAAGATCCTCAACTGTAATGCAGTACAATCCAACCAAATTATACCCGCAGTTAGACTTCATCCCAATGAAAATAATATGAACGCAAAAGCAAAAATCAGATCTTCCGCTTTTTTTATTGACAAAGGTATGGATAGCATATTGATGATGCTATAATAAACATACTGTTTTATTATCTAATAAGCATGGCAAAATCAAGCGATAAAAAAATTGTTATTGAAGGAGTAACCAATCAGGGTAAGCCTTTCCGCCCAAGTGACTGGGCTGAACGCATGAGCGGCACTCTGGCTACTTTTAAAAACAGCCGCATCCATTACTCTCCCCTGTTACAGCCCAGCGTCAACCATGAGGGCTATAAATGTGTTTTGCTTGACCCCAGATTAAAAGAATCAAGTCCTCACGTCTATCAAGCAATCATAGATTTTGCAAAGGCGAATAATCTTAAAATCTGCGGCGAAGAAGAATAAGCCTTGAGCCTGTGAGTCGTGAGTTTTTCGAGGCGCTTGTGAGATCATTTACCAGCCGAAAAATTTGACAGCGCAAAGGCCCTCCACTATCGTATTTTCTGCAAAAAAATGCAGCTGCAAAATACCGGAATGGCTAAGTCAGAGCACGCTGAAATGCCGATCATTGTTTTAAGGACAAATACACTTCATATTGACCTTCTTCGCTAAAAAGCTCGAATTTTTCAATATTTCCTCCCTCACCCATGACGGTCGATGGCCCGACAGACCGATTGGGAATGCTCCACTGGACATTCAACGTTCCCTTTTCATTTTTCAATTTAACCCGCATGATCCCAAGCAGATCGTCGGGGTTCATTGGCGTGACA
>NZ_LNYK01000001.1:0-61984 GCF_001467825.1 Legionella londiniensis | reverse complement strand
TCGGATTGGCTGGATGGCCAGTTTTTCGGGAATTCTGGAATTCGGAAAAAACGGCCTTCTTTTTGTGCCCTATAGACCCCTATATCCATATAGAGTTCATCTCCACCTGTTTCCTGATGCTTTAAAGGCTTTAGATGATTCAGTATGAGGGTCGGTTTTATGGTATTTTTTTGTGGAGAATCCGGCGCTTTTTCTGCCAAAGCTGCTGTAGAAAAAAATAAAAACCCAATGCAAAAAATCCAATTCAGCCGTTTCATACATCCTGCTCCTTTTGTTAAGCCCTGCATGTTAGCACATGTTAAGAATTTGTTTTACCGAAAAAGACATTGCTTGCTCTAATTTTGCATAAGTTGTTAAACTGATACCAATGAGCCCGGTTCTAACATTTTCCCGCCATAAAACAAATTGTCAATAAACCTTGTCAAAATCGTCTTGATACCTCTTCTGACAGCGTAATTAGATTATTCATTACATAATTCAAGGCGGCAATCGTTCCCTCAAAATTAATAGCCAGTATACCCGCGCAAAGAAAAGCCAACCCCTTCGGGCCATGTTGTATCCCTGGCTGGCTCGCATGGACGAGCAGCGTGCACCCTCGTACAAACCATATCAAGCCAACCGTCAGGATAACAACTTTCATGGAGCTGTAGATATCATAGGGCTTATACTGAGAATATTGTAGGACATTTCCATAACCGAATGTTGTGGTCGACAATACCGTTATGGCTGAAGGTAAAAAAAGTAAGGCCGCTCCGCCAAGGAAATAGGCAATGGGAATAAACATCTTTTCATGAGAACCGCCCCTTGAGCGGGCATCGCCAATTTTTCTGAGCTTACTGATAGCCGTCCACATAAAAAGAATGCCAATAAGATAGGCCAGGCCTGTAATTAGTGCCTGTACGGCCAGCAGCGATCGGCTTAAATTGCCAATCATGGTTACGATATCAGCATTCATAATTTAATTATACACATTTTCCTGGCTAACCTTGGAATACATAAAATTATCACTCTGTATATAAATAATACTTGCAATATCCTGTTTTTAGCCTATATTAACCATTTAATCAATTTTTATATGTAATTATGTCCATCAATACCTTTCCGATTATGCTTGAAGAGGCCTTTATGCTCTCGCCCAAAGTCAGGCATTTTATCTGCAAATGCGAGCAGAAGCCGGCTTTTGACTATCTTCCAGGACAATTTATAACCATTCATTTTGAGCGTGACGGTAAAACCCTGCGGCGAAGCTACAGCATTGCCAATATTCCCCTGCAAAACAATCGCATTGAGTTTGCTGCAGGCTACGTAGCAGGCGGGCCCGGCAGCGAATTTCTTTTTAATTTAAAACCTGGTGATTCAATCAATATCACAGGTCCTTTTGGCCGACTGGTTCTCAAGGATGACAATCCCAAACGGTATGTCCTGATTGCCACCAGCACTGGCATCACACCTTATCGCGCTATGCTTTCTGAGTTAAAAAGACGGCTCAAGCTTGACCCCAACCTTGAAATTGTCATTTTACAAGGAGTGCAGAAACGGGAGGATATACTGTACGGTAATGAATTTAGAGCGTTTGTTGCTTCTTCTGACCGGGTTATCTTTCGCGCTCACTTAAGCCGTGAAACTGAAGTTCATGAACATCAGCATGAATTTAAGGGCTATGTGCAAAGCGCGTTTCCCCATTTACAATTAGATCCGGAAAGGGACATGGTATATTTGTGCGGCAACCCGGGTATGATTGACGAGTCTTTTAACCTGCTTAAGGAACAAGGATTCAGCTTGCAGCAAATCATTCGTGAAAAATATATTTCCGGAAAATAAATCAACCCGAGCCTAACTAAGACTCACACTTATCAATAATAAAAATCAGGAGCGAAATATGAATTTTGATGAGCTATCAACCACAATGGATGCCTTATTGCAAGAGGGTAAAGGCTTTTTGGCTGCCGATGAAAGTACAGGTACGATAGGCAAACGGTTTGCAAGCATCGGGCTTGAAAACAATGAGGAAAACCGGCGCAATTATCGGCTGTTGCTCGCCAACACCAAAGATTTGGAAAAATACATTAATGGCGTGATCTTATTTGAAGAAACATTTCAGCATCATGATGAACAAGGCACCCCTATTGTTGAATTGTTTGCCCAAAAAGGCATTATCCCCGGCATCAAAGTGGATAAAGGCCTGGTTCCCCTGGCAAATACCGATGATGAAAAAATTACCCAAGGGTTGGATGGCTTGCCAGAGCGCCTGATGCATTTTAAAAAACTGGGTGCAAAATTTGCCAAGTGGCGTAATGTTTACTCTATTTCAGACTATAAACCTAGCCTGATTGCCATTAAAGCAGGTGCTGAGGTTCTGGCCCGTTATGCTGCCTGCTGTCAGGAAGCAGGAATTGTCCCTATTGTTGAGCCTGAAATCCTGATGGATGGTGCCCACAGCATAGAGCGCTGTGCGGAAGCCTCAGAAATTGTTTTCCATGAATTATTCCATTCGCTTTTTATCCATCAAGTTGCCTTGGAGCACATTATTTTAAAGCCGAGCATGATTACCTGCGGCAAGGAGAGCAAACCTTTCAGTTCTCCGGAAGAAATAGCCAATTACACCCTAAGCATTTTCCTAAATCATGTTCCCGCTGCGGTGCCTTCCATTAATTTCCTCTCCGGAGGTCAATCGCCGACACAGGCTACAGCCAACTTAAATGCCATAAACTCATTTGGTCCACAACCTTGGATGTTAAGCTTTTCATATGGTAGAGCCTTACAGGAAGATTGTCTGAAGATCTGGGAAGGGAAGTCAGAGAATGTAGAAAAAGCTCAAAAAGCGCTCTTGAAACGTGCGCATTTAAACAGCTTGGCATGTTTTGGTGAATATCAGGAAAACATGGAATCCTAAAAAACTGCAACACAACTTTACTGTTGACATCCATTTCGCCATTCATGTTCTTTTGCAAACCATGAAAGCCTCAAACAGTCAACGTAAATCGGGCAAACAAGGGCACATGATCCGACAGCATGCGCCATGGTTTGCCCTGCAGGCATTGTACTTCGCGCGCTTCCATACCCCGAAAATAAACCCTGTCTATGCACAAGGAAGGCCTAATGGCAGGAAAAGAGCGCGCATGCTTCCCTTCTAAAGAATAAAAGGCTTCCTGAATACCCAATTCTTCTGCCAGGGGCTTTGATAAATGCATTCGCCAGTCATTGAAATCCCCTGCCATCAGTAAAGGTTCATCCTCAGGAACTGCTTCGCTGATCCTCGCCATTAAGGTTTTGGATTGTTCCTTACGCTCAGCCTTAAACAATCCCAAGTGAACACAAAGCAGATGAATCTTTATTTTCGGAGCGTCGCTTAAGATAAGCTGGCTATGCAAAATCCCGCGCGAGGCGCGATTGAGCGAGGATAAATTAATATTTTCAAATCGCTCAAAAGGATATTTGCTCAAAATGGCGTTGCCGTGGTGACCTGACTGATAGATGGCATTTTTGGCATATACATAATGAGGCCAAATCTTTTCAGCAATATATTCAAACTGAGGGGCATCCGGCCAGGCGTCAATCCGTTTTTGGCGTCTCCTGTGCTCTCCCTGCACTTCTTGCAAAAAAACAAAATCCGGATTTAATGAAGTAATCGCTTCACGCATTTCGGGTAATAAAAAACGGATTTTACCAAAGCCAAAACCTTTATGGATGTTATATGTTATCAGTGAAATGGTTTGCGTGGATTGCTGCATTTACACTCACCTTTATTTGGCCTGAGACTTTGACACCAGGGTTTTGCAAAAATGACGATGCAACGTGTCAACACGTCTGATGGCTATTTGCCAGATCTTCTGCATCATACTGATAAAGCCCACCATTATCCATATTAATTAGCATAGGCCATTTTTAAAATATGATGGCTAAATTTGCAAATATATAAATATATTTGGTGATTTAAAAGATAAATGTCCCGGATTGGGCAAAGCCCTAGCCCGGGATGTGGTCATTGGTTATCCGCCGCTGATAAAGACTTATTACGAAATTCAGGCAAGACTTACCCCATCAATGTTTGGGATTCATTACAGTTTTGATAATCAACCGCTACTTTTGCAAGTGCATTTTTTACATCATGAACCTCATATCCCAAATCCTGCGTTGCACTGATAATGCCGCAGCCACCCTGCACAAATGTAGAATAGGGTGTCCAATAATCCATATTGGCTTTCACCATGACATCAAAGGCCTTGCGGGTGTTCCAGTTGGGAGTCGTAGCCAGCAGATAAAACAAACGATTATACACGCCGCTTGAATAATGAACATCCAATCCCTTGTAATACTCATCTGCACTGTCTATGGATTCCCCATCCCGGCTCGGCTTATCCATGTAGCGAATTGCATCGTAGCCGCTCTTTTTCTTAAATATTTCTCCACCAATTTTCCAGTCATTTTTTCCTTGGGCAAAAAATTCAGCAGCTTTTGCCGCCATATCGGAAAATGATTCATTCATGCCGCCGGATTGTCCATAATACATCAAATTTGAATACTGCTCGGTAAATCCATGAGATATCTCATGGGCGCCAATTCCCAGTGAAACCAACGGATGGAGTAAGCGACCGCCGTCACCGAAAGTCATCTGCTTGCCATCCCAAAACGCATTTTCATAAGAACGCCCATAGTGAACGCGCATAATCATTTTCATGGCTTTCCCGGCATTATTGACTAAAGGAGGAATCCCATACCATTGATTGTACAATTGATTAATAACCTGGCCTGCGTAAAGCGCATCATTGGACGGCGAGAAAGCGCCATTGGCACGGTCATAGCCGTTTGCATTGTATCCTGTCCAGAATATTTTTGATTTAAGATTGCCTTTTTGACAGGAAAACTTCATGGGAACGTTTTTACCGTATACCTTATGTTTCATGTCAACAACTCTGACTGAGTCGTTTTCCATAGCACAAATGCCTGCTTCGTTGTCTCTATGGATTATCAAGTAAGGGACATTTTTTCTTCCATATTGAACTTTACGCGAACTGGTATTGCCGCCAAATCCCCTGCCTCTGACTTCTGTGTAAGCTGTTTTGATATCATTCCACTCTACAAAAGGCGTCAGGGTACTGGCATCCATAATCATGGTTGGCCGTTCTGGTATTTTATCTGGATAGCGAACTAAAGCGCTGACCTTATAGGCCCAATGTGCACGATCATCCTCATCTATGTAAACCATAGGTATCGCCTCTTCTTCACTGATAGCCTGGTTTGGATACTTGGCTTTTAATTGTTCCAGGGCACGGGAGGCATTTTTTTTAAAATCGGCTTGCGGCTTACCCAAATCTTTTTCCAGCGCTTTATATACCTTGCCATTTAAAAGGACTTCGCTTTTGTTATGCAAAAGCATGTTGTGGGGTTGCCTCGTATGCAAAACGACATAGCCGCCAAATACAGGAAAGCCGGCATATTGCTGCTGCATACGGATATGCATAACCTTATTAATATCTCGATGCTGTTTTAGAAATTGCATGGTATCGGCTGAACCAGCTAGTTTTGGTTTATCGCCGGGGAAAAGCAATTCTATGTTGCCGGGAATGGAATGCAGCGAATCATTTTGTAAGGAAACAGGCTCTGCAGCAAATGCTGGCGCTGCAACAGCCAAAGACAAAAAAACGGCTGAATAAACATGAGAATGATTAGCCATGAAACTTTCTCCTTAAGCGTTAAATGCTTGAGTAAACTATCCTTTTATCGCTGGACATGCGATGTAATGAATCATAGAGGCTTAAACAGCATAGCAGCCAAAATTAATTAAGCCAGTAAATTCATGAGAATGGAATACAGATCATCAAGAAATGATTCGAATAGCTTTATCTGCTGAACTTGCGTGCTTATTCCATGACCATGCTTATTAAGCACACATAGCAAAACAGAAAATGCGGTAAAAAACAATAAGAATTTTAACTAAAATGCCTCTTGCAAAAGATAAAGGCTCATAGTTCATCTTGAATCAGTTATATTTTTGCCAGGTGAATTAACACCTGCCTGGGTGTGATGCTATCCCCTTTTTGACAATAGACTTCCTGCACCTTCCCGGCAAAAGGCGCCTGGATTTCGGTTTCCATTTTCATGGCTTCCATCACCAGCAATGCCTGCCCGACTTTAACTTCATCACCTGCTTTTACCTGAACACTGACTACGGTTCCCGGCATGGCAGCTGTTATGTCCCCCGCTGAAATTGGTTTTTGCGGCAGAGGCGAGGAATCCTTCCGGTTTTCTTCAGTATAATGAAGAATGACTTCTTCCGGCACGCCGTCAACCCAAAGATAATAGGCCTGTTTGCCATTTTCCCGTTTTCCGGTTCCGCCCACTTTGACGTGATATTGTTCGCCATGCAAGGAAAATTCAAATTCGGATAAAGGTTGTTTTTTTACATTTAATTCCGGTGCCAGCAGTGGCTCGGGGCTCAGCGCCAGATTCTTTCGTTCTTCCAGAAACTGCTTTGCTACCTCAGGAAACATGGCATAAGACAACACATCTTCTTCATTTTCCGCTAAACCACCTATGTTTTTTCGCAAACGCTCAAGTTCGCAGGGCAATAAATCGGCAGGCCGCCCTTCAATCACTTCCGTTTGGCCAATTGCTTTTTGACGCAATCGGGCATTGATTTTTCCAGGTGGGGCGCCATATTTTCCCTGACAATAGAGCTTGACCTCATTGGTAATAGTCTTATAACGCTCGCCGGTTAATACATTAAGCACCGCCTGAGCGCCAACAATTTGCGATGTTGGGGTCACAAGAGGAGGATAACCCAAATCCTTCCGCACTCGGGGAATTTCAGCATGCACTTCCTGCATTTTATCCAAAGCCTGCTGCTCTTTTAGTTGGTTGTACAGATTGGAAATCATCCCTCCTGGAACCTGGTAGAGTTGCACTCTCGGATCAATTTCCCGGGCTTCACTCTCAAATTGCTGATATTTTTTGCGAATACCTTGAAAGTAATCGCCAATTTCAAGCAGCAGGCTCAAATCAAGACCGGTATCATAAGGTGTATCAGCAAGTGCTGCCACCATGGATTCCGTTGCCGTATGTGACGCCCCGCCTGAATAGGCAGAAATCGCTGTATCAATATGCCTGCAACCTGAAACAACAGCCTCATAAAGACAGATCCCGGCCAGACCTGAAGTAGCATGGCTATGGACATGGATAGGCAATCCAGTTGCATCGGCCAGAGCCACAGTGAGCTCAACAGCCGCTTTGGGAGTCAAAAGCCCTGCCATATCCTTGATGGCGATGCTGTCGCAGCCCATATCTGCCATGACCTTGCCAAGCTCTACGAATCGCTCCAGGGTATGGACAGGACTTGTGGTGTAAGAAATTGCGCCTTGGGCATGTTTTTTGTATTTTTTAATACACTCGATTGCCACTTTTAAATTGCGCGTGTCATTTAACGCATCAAAGACGCGAAATACATCAATACCGTTTTTCACGGCCAGCCGAATAAACTCTTTTACAACATCATCCGCATAATGACGATAACCAAGCAAATTTTGCCCGCGCAGGAGCATGGATAAGGCAGTATTGGGCAGTGCGTTACGCAACTTCTTTAACCTCTCCCATGGGTCTTCCTTTAAAAAACGCAAACAGGCATCAAAAGTTGCCCCGCCCCAAACTTCCATGGCCCAAAACCCAACCTGATCCATTTTATGGCAGACAGGCAGCATGTCTTCAGTACGAAGCCTTGTGGCAATTAAGCATTGATGGGCATCGCGTAGCGTTACATCCGTGATGTGGGTTTTCATCAATCATCCTTCGCGAATCAAAGTTCTGTACTTAACTATAACCAGAATGAGACAAAGAAGCCAAGATAGTAAATATGAAGTTATCTTGCCGGCATCTTGCCGATATCATCGGATATATAGACATATTCGTGAGAATCAGGCAAAATTGCGGGAATTTTGATCGCGACTGTTTTTTAATGAAAACAATTCTTGTGTTAAATGGCCCGAATTTAAACTTGCTTGGCACCCGAGAGCCTGAAGTCTATGGCGAGGACTCATTGGAAAAACTGAATCAAAACCTGAAGGATAAAGCCCAAATTGCAGGTTTTGAACTCAAGGCCAGGCAAAGCAACAGTGAGTCAGAATTAATCCATCTGATTCATGAAGCCTTTGCCGCTAAAATTGATTATTTCATTGTCAATCCTGCAGCTTTTACGCATACCAGCATCGCTTTGCGTGATGCGTTGATCGCGGTAAAAATCCCTTTTATTGAGGTACATATCAGTAACATTTATGCCCGCGAATCCTTTCGCCGCCATTCCTATTTTTCCGATATTGCATTGGGAGTAATCAGCGGATTTGGCACCAAGGGTTATTTTCTTGCTTTAGAAGCCATCATTCATCATTCCAAGTAAAGAGAGTTTTATCCATGGATATACGTAAAATTAAAAAATTAATCGAATTGCTGGAAGAAACCGGTATTTCTGAAATTGAAGTCAAGGAAGGCGAAGAGTCGCTGCGCTTGAGCCGGCATGGGTATGCGCCAGAACCCCCTGCCGCAAGACCAGTTGCTCCTCCGCCTCCTTCAATTCAAATTCAGCCTTCACCTGCTGCCGAAGTTGAAAAGAAACCGGAGCCTGCAGCATCTGCGCACACGATCCGTTCTCCAATGGTCGGCACTATGTACACTGCGCCTTCTCCAGATGCCGCACCCTTTGTGACCGTGGGCCAGTCTGTCAAAATTGGCGACACATTATGCATTATAGAGGCTATGAAAATGTTTAATGAAATCGAAGCCGATCGTGCAGGCAAAATTACTGCTATTCATGTTGCAAATGGTGAGCCGGTTGAATACGACCAGCCTCTTTTTTCAATTGAATAGGGGCGATATGTATGTTAAGCAAGATTGTAATCGCCAACCGTGGCGAAATAGCTCTGCGAATTCTGCGCGCCTGTAAGGAACTTGGCATCAAAACCGTGGCTGTTCACTCAGACGTTGATAAAGATTTGCTGCACGTTCGCCTTGCTGATGAAACTGTCTGTATTGGACCTGCCAGCTCGCAAAAAAGCTACCTCAATATACCGGCAATTATATCTGCCGCAGAAATTACAGATGCCGTTGCCATCCATCCAGGATATGGTTTTTTGGCAGAAAATGCGGATTTCGCGGAAATCGTTGAGCAAAGCGGCTTTCGCTTTATTGGCCCTCATGCTGAAACCATCCGCTTAATGGGTGATAAGGTTTCTGCAATTAATGCCATGAAACAGGCAGGCGTTCCCTGCGTTCCAGGTTCTGATGGTCCTTTATCTGAAGATGATGATAAAAATCTTGCCCTTGCGAGGAAAATTGGTTACCCCGTTATCATTAAAGCCGCAGGCGGCGGGGGCGGACGCGGCATGCGGGTGGTACATAGCGAGGCAAACCTCTTAAATGCCATCAGCCTGACCCGCAGTGAAGCCAAGGCCGCATTTAACAATCCAGTCGTCTATATGGAAAAATTTCTGGAAAACCCGCGCCACATTGAATTCCAGGTGCTGGGAGACGGCAAGGGAAATGCGGTGCATCTTGGGGAACGTGACTGCTCAATGCAGCGCCGTCACCAAAAAGTCATCGAGGAAGCTCCCGCCCCAGGGCTTACAGAAGAGCTTCGCCGTGAAATCGGCGAGCGAGTGGTTAAAGCCTGCTGTGAATTAAAATACCGAGGCGCCGGCACTTTTGAATTTTTATACCAGGACGGGTGCTTTTACTTTATTGAAATGAATACCCGCATTCAGGTTGAGCACCCGGTAACTGAGCTGGTCACAGGCATTGATTTAATTAAAGAGCAAATCAAAATTGCAAGCGATATGCCTTTTACCCTCACTCAGGATAAAATCAAATTAAAAGGCCATGCCCTTGAATGCCGGATTAATGCTGAAGATCCAAAATCGTTCATGCCTTCGCCCGGCACAATTCGACTCCTCCATCAGCCGGGCGGGCCTGGCATCCGTTTCGACTCCCACATCTACAGCAGTTATACCGTTCCGCCAAATTATGATTCCATGATAGGCAAGCTAATCAGTTATGGCGAAACCAGGGAGGAAGCATTTGCGAGAATGCTCAATGCCTTGGATGAAATCATCATTGACGGCATTAAGACCAACATAGAGCTGCATCAACGGATTTTACACGACAAAGGCTTCAGGCAAGGGGGAACCAACATTCATTATTTAGAAAAAATGCTGAAGGAATAATCGTGCTGCAGATTGAAATTGAATGCCGGCGTGAGGATGTTGAACCGCTGTCGGCACTGCTGGAGGAAAGTGGGGCATTATCGCAAATTCTGACTGATAAATTCGATAATGCCATTTTAGAGCCGGAGCTTGGAACTACCCCGCTTTGGCCTGACGTCATTTTTCAGGCTTTATTTGCCGACCCTGAAGATGCAAAAGCAGCTGCAAGACAAATTTCAGAACGATTTCCGCAGTTAAACCCCTCCATTTCCCCCCTTCCCGAAAAAGACTGGGAGCGCGCCTGCCTTGATGAATTTAAACCGTTACGATTTGGTAAACGACTCTGGGTCACCCCTTCCTGGCTGACGCCTCCAGATACCCAGGCGGTCAATTTGATACTGGATCCAGGTCTTGCTTTCGGTACAGGAACGCACGCTACCACATCACTTTGCCTTGAGTGGTTGGAGCAAGCTGATGTTTCTCAAAAAACCATCATAGACTATGGCTGTGGTTCTGGCATCATAGCGCTTGCCGGCTTAAAACTCGGAGCACGGCATGCCTATGCCGTGGATATAGATGAGCAAGCTCTGCAGGCTACTCAATATAATGCAGAACTCAATGCCTTGGGCTCAGAGTATCTAACGACGGGTTTCCCTGAAATCCTGCAAAACAGCAGTGATATTTTAATTGCCAATATTTTACTGTCGCCTTTATTGACCCTCAAAGAGTCATTTTTTCAGCTGGTTAATCAACAAGGCATGCTCGCTGTATCCGGAATTCTTAAAGATCAGGCCAGTATCCTGGCAGAAGCCTATGCCTCCCATTTTCAACTGCTGACCACTTTGCAAAAAGATGAATGGGTTTTGCTGATATTTAAACCTAAACAAACGCCTGTTGAATGAACCATCAGAGATGATGACGCATCTCTGATGGTTAAACAGCATTGCCGGATTGAGTTGTTAAATTAAGCCCAATGCCTTAACTGTATCACGCTCGTTACGCAATTCTTCAAGGGTTGCATTGAATTTTTGCTGGCTGTATTCGTTAAATTCCAGTCCTTCAACGACACGTACCACGCCATGTTCAAGGCCTACGCGGCGCACAAAGCCATGTTCGCGTCGACACGGAAATGAGAAAATCAGTCCTTCATCAACACCATATTCTCCATTGGAGGAGAGTGCCATGGAAAAGGATTCATGTTCTGGCGTATCTTTTACCAGATGATTCACCCCAACCACGATAGCATTGGCGGCAGAAGCAGCAGAAGACGAACCTCTTGCCTTAATAACTTCAGCGCCGCGTTGTTGCACTTTGCTCACAAAGGTTTCTTTAAGCCAGGTCTCGTCATTAATAACTTTAGCCGCAGAAATGCCGTCAATCTTGGCATGATAAAAGTCCGGGAATTGTGTTGCTGAATGATTACCCCAAATCGTCATTTGCGAGACTTCAGTGATATCAACTCCTGCTTTTTTGGCAAGCTGGGCGCGGGCTCTTAATTCATCCAGTGTCGTCATGGCATAAAAACGATCGTCAGGAACATCAGGAGCGTGGTGTTTGGCAATAAGACAGTTCGTATTACAAGGGTTGCCCACCACAAACACGCGCACATCATCGCTTGCATAATCATTAATAGCTTGCCCTTGTTTTGTAAAAATACCGCCGTTGATCTGCAGCAAATCAGAGCGTTCCATGCCTTGCTTACGGGGTACCGAGCCAACCAGTAAGGCCCAGTTTACGCCTTCCATTGCTTCTTTGAGACTGCTGGTGCATACAACCCGCTTTAGCAGGGGAAACGCGCAATCTTCAAGCTCCATTGCAACTCCCTCAAGTGCGGGCAAAGCTTGTTCGAGCTCCAGCAGATTTAATTCGATATCGGTATCAGGACCAAACATTTGCCCTGAAGCAATGCGAAATAGCAAGGCATAACCGATGTGTCCTGCTGCACCGGTAACAGCCACTCTAACTCTGTTGTGCATAATTTTATCCTCTTTTTTCTTAAATAAAGCATAATATTAGCCGGCACGGCAGTTTGAATATGAATTCCACGGAAACCGGCGTAATCTTTTAGAGTTTGTTCCTGGAGCCTGTCTGTAAACTGGCAAATTAGTTTGCAACTTATGGTACTATTGTCTAACTTAACAAGCCAGTCTATTTTACAACTTCATGATACCGGTATCACTTTATATTCACATCCCGTGGTGCATCCGCAAATGCCCCTATTGTGATTTTAACTCTCATCAAAGCCCTGGGCTGTTGCCCGAGACGCAATATATCGCTGCATTAATAGAAGACCTGGATAACGATCTCGAACGCTTTCCTGCAGGATTGATAGAATCGATTTTTATTGGCGGCGGAACACCAAGCTTGCTCACTCCAAAAGCATACGAAATGCTGTTTGTACAATTAAAGCAAAGGCTAAACTTCGCAGGCGATATTGAAATCACCCTGGAAGCCAATCCTGGTACGGTTGAGCAGCAGCGGTTTGCTGAATACCGTGCCCTTGGGATTAACCGTTTATCAATCGGGATACAGAGCTTCAACCCCATGCATCTGCGCGCCCTCGGGCGTATACATGACAGCCGGCAGGCCCATTGCGCCATAGATGCCGCAAGAAGCGCAGGCTTTGACAATTTGAATCTTGATCTGATGCACAGCCTGCCCAACCAGACAGTACAGGAGGGAATGCTTGACTTGCAAACAGCGCTTGCCCATGAACCTGAGCATTTGTCCTGGTATCAATTAACCATTGAACCCAATACGGCGTTCTATAAGACAAAGCCACCGCTTCCTTCTGAGGAAATTGTATGCGAGATGGAAGAACAGGGTTTTGCAAAACTTAAGGAAAATCATTACCTGCGCTATGAAATTTCTGCTTTCTGCCGTAATAACCGGTTTTCCCGCCACAATCTAAACTACTGGTTATTTGGCGATTACTACGGCATTGGCGCAGGCGCGCATGGCAAGCATACCCGGGGTAATGATATATATCGGACGCGCAAACATCGCCAGCCCAATGATTATCTCGATTGCCATAAACCCTTTCTTGCCGAGACAACCCGTATCAACGCTGATGATCTGATATTTGAATTCATGCTGAATACTAGCCGCCTGCAACAGCCAATCCCCTTGGCGCTTTTTGGCGAACGCACAGGCTTGGCCCTTGATCTGTTAATGCCTGGATTGAACGAGGCAAAAAATAAGGGATTAATTATGCTGAATGATGATGTCTGGCAGGTTACTGAACTTGGAAGACGCTATACCAATGATTTGCAGGCAATATTCCTGCCATAAGTATGACGCTATATTTCAAAAGACTCTAAAAAAATTTTTTGGCAATGGACAGCCTGAGACAAATGCCGGGCTTCACAATTATTGCCTCTTCCCTGATAATAGCTGCAATTTGCCGCGCGGAGAAAAATGGATATGCTGGCCTTTCTTTTTTTTATGCTTTGTGTACTTCTCGGTTATATTGTGGGTTCTTTTTGCTCCGCAATAGTTGTATGCAGGATTTTTGCCTTGCCGGATCCCCGCATTGAAGGCTCCAAAAACCCTGGCGCCACGAATGTTTTACGGCTTGCTGGGAAAAAATATGCCATCATTGTTTTATTCGCTGACATGTTGAAAGGTTTTCTTCCGGTATTGATGGTCAATTTACTAAGCGGGAGCGCTGCAACAGTTGGCTTTACAGCTTTCGCCGCCGTTTTGGGCCACATGTACCCCGTATTTTTTCAATTTAAGGGCGGAAAAGGAGTCGCTACCGCACTGGGAGCTTTTTTTGGTTTAAATATTATCCTTGGCTCCATGGTTGTTGCTACCTGGCTTTTAGTAGCCAATTTTACCCGCTATTCTTCTCTGGCATCTATTGTTTCCATCATTTTTGCACCTTTTTATTCCCTATTTATTTTCAACCATGTCAACGCTTTCATGCCATTAATGTTCATCAGCTTATTTATCCTCTATAAACATCGGCATAATATTACCCGTCTTATCGATGGAGTGGAGCCCAAAATCATTTTTCGAAGCAAGGAAAAAACTGAAGAACTGCCTAATGAACCAACCGCTGGTGAAGAAATTCCAAAACCTTCCCAACCCAAAATCATTACAGAAGAATCAACACCGCCCTCTGATAAAAAATGATACATTAGGCAATTAAAGACTTGAAAAAATGATGACGTGGGCTCGATTAAAATCTATTTTTTAGAAATCGCCAAGCGGCCATCGGGCTTTCACAGCGATTTCCCAGTTTGGATCTTTTTTATTTTTTAATAAATGCAAGCAGCCCGCATAAGCAACCATAGCGCCATTATCAGTGCAATACTCAAGACGGGGGAAATAAACCTGTCCGCCCATCTCAGCCATAAGCCGGGCAAGCCCTTCCCGCAAACTTCGATTTGCACCAACCCCGCCTGCTACAACCAATTGCTGACAATGGGTTTGTTGTACTGCGCGCCTGCATTTGATAAGCAACGTTTCAACAACTGCTTCCTGAAACGCATACGCTATGCGCTGGCGGGCTTCTTCGTCCTGAGCACTGTTGTTCCAGGTTGTCAGGGCGTGTGTCTTTAATCCGCTGAAACTAAAATTCAAGCCTGGCCTGTCGGTCATTGGCCTCGGAAATTTCGGGAGCTCCGGTTCATGTTTCAGGTTATATTGATCAGCAAGCTTTGCAAGCTTTGCTCCTCCAGGATAGGGAATGCCCATGAGCTTCGCGGTTTTATCAAATGCTTCACCAACTGCATCATCCACCGTATCGCCCAAAACCTTATAATGACCCAACTCTTTTGCTTCAATAAGCTGAGTGTGGCCGCCGGATACCAAAAGTACAATAAAGGGAAACTCAAGGGATGGCGAATCCATTTTTGCGGCCAGTAAATGAGCTTCAAGGTGATGCACAGCTAAAGCCGGGATGTCAAGCGCAAAGGCAAAGCTTTTAGCGAAGCAGGCGCCGCTGAGCAAGGCGCCAACCAAACCTGGCCCTGCGGTATAAGCTACTGCATCGAGTTCATTTTTATGCATTGAAGAATGTTGTAATGCTTCATCGACTAAAGCCACCAGATGCTTGATGTGATCCCGCGATGCAAGCTCAGGCACGACCCCGCCAAACTGGCGATGCAGCCTGATTTGCGAATACAAGGCATGAGCCAACAACCCTCTTTGAGCATCATATATCGCAACGCCCGTTTCATCGCAGGATGTTTCAATACCCAACACACGCATAAGACCACCAATGATGTTTAAAAAAGTGCACTGTTTTGTTGATTCCGTCCTGGTTTTCATCATCCATCGGGTTGTCAGGGAAACAGCCTAAGGCAGCCCAGTCATTCAGATGATGATCTCCATAGAAATCAATCGCAGGAAATAGCGCATTATAAACGAAAATGATTGCTAAAATACAAATAAACTTGACTGCCGCAAATAGTACTACTAGAATTGCCACCCTATTGTTAGTAATTTTTTTGAGGAAAGTTTAATGCCTACCGTTCGCGTAAAAGAAGGCGAAAATCCTGAATACGCATTGCGCCGTTTCAAGCGTGCTTGTGAGAAAGCCGGTATTTTAACCGAGTTGCGCCGTCGCGAGTTTTATGAAAAACCCACCGCAGAGCGCAAACGTAAACAGGCTGCCGCCGTTAAGCGTCACCTGAAAAAAATGTCTCGTGAACTGACCACAAACCGTATTGTTAAGCGAAGACGTAAATAATCAATGACTATTAAAGAACAGATTAGCAATGACTTAAAAGAGGCCATGCGCGCCAAGGACAAGCAGCAGCTGGAGACGCTGCGGCTAATCAATGCTGCTGTCAAGCAAGTCGAAGTAGATGAGCGCGTTGAAGTGGATGATGTACGTATGCTGGCAATACTGGATAAACTAGCCAAGCAGCGCAAAGAATCTATTTCACAATTCAAGTCTGCAGGCAGGGATGATTTGGTTGCGCAGGAAGAATATGAGCTGGGTATCATCAACCGGTATTTGCCAGTGCCTCTGACCAACGAGGAAGTAAAAGCCTTGATTGATAATGCCATCGATACAGTTGGGGCAAAACAAATGAGTGACATGGGCAAGGTCATGGCTATTTTAAAACCCCAAATGCAGGGCCGCGCTGACATGAGTAAAGTCAGCAGCTTAATTAAAGAAAAGCTGTCTTAAATATTTCTTATAACTCGTGCAATATTCACGGTTAAATCTAATGCGCAGCCTAATGTCTGCGCATTTTTTTCATATTCACCAAGTCACGAATCCGGCTGCAGCACTGCATAAAAATAGTAGCGCATGATTAGATGTGTACTGATTCAATTAACAATTAATGATTTCCGTATGTATTTTTAACTTATTGGCGCTGCAGCAGTTGCCTTTGAACATATTGGATGCAGATTATGTCCGGCTTAATCCCACAGCCATTCATTGACGAGATACTCCATCGCACCGATATTGTTGAATTCATTGACGGCTATGTGCCTTTAAAAAAAAGGGGCAACAGCCATATTGCCTGCTGCCCGTTCCATCATGAAAAAACCCCGTCATTCAATGTGGTTGCAAAAAAACAGTTCTACCATTGTTTTGGTTGTGGCGCGAGCGGCAATGTCATCAGCTTTGCTATGAATTACCTGCAGTTGAGTTTTATCGAAGCGATCGATACGCTGGCTCAGCGCCTTGGCATGCAAGTTCCCCGAGACAATAAAAGCGGGCATAACCAGACGTTAAGCCTATATAGCCTATTGACCGAGGTTGCAAAATTTTATCAGCAACAATTAAAAACAAGCGGGCAGCAAGCAGTTTTGTACCTAAAAAACAGAGGCGTCAGCGGAGAAATTGCAAAACTGTATCAGCTTGGCTATGCGCCGCAAGGCTGGCATAGTTTGGAATCAAAATTCAGAAAATATAAAAAAGAATTAATAACCACGGGTATGGTGGTTCAAAAAGAGGATGGTAAAATATATGATCGCTACCGTCACCGCATCATCTATCCCATACATGACCGCCATGGCCGCATTATTGGGTTTGGCGGCCGTTCTATTGATCCAGAGCAGCAGCCTAAATATCTTAACTCGCCAGAAACAGTCATTTTCCAGAAAAGCCGGGAACTGTACGGTTTGCATCAAGTTATCCAACAAAACAGCAATCCACCTAAAATTATCATTGTTGAAGGTTATATGGATGTAATCGCACTCGCGCAATTTGGGATATTCAATGCCGTTGCCGCCTTGGGTACCGCCACCAGCAGTTATCATATCCAGTTACTGAGCAAATACACCCGCCAGCTCGTCTTTTGCTTTGATGGCGACGCTGCCGGCAGGAAAGCCGCATGGCGCGCTCTGGAAAGCTGCTTCCCTCATTTGAATGAGGGCCTCGATGCGTCATTTGTTTTCCTTCCTGAAGGCCATGATCCAGACAGCATGGTGCGCCTTGAAGGTAAAGAGGGCTTTCTTGAACGCATGATTGGGGCTTTGTCCTTAAGCAAGTTTTTCTTGATGCACATCATGCATGATATCGATTGTTCAACGCTTGCCGGAAAAAGCCGACTGCTCAATGCCGCAAGCCCCTATCTGCAAAAAATGGGCGAAGGACCTTATCGGCAGCTTTTAATCAATGAGCTCGCCCGCATAACGCGGCTTGATATTCATCGGATTAATCATCTCCTTGCAGAACACAAATACGAAAAAAATGTTGAGCCTGGCATCCCTATCAAGCGTTCCCCTATCCGCATAGCCATCGCCCTCTTGTTACAGCATCCTGAAATTTACCTTCTTTGCAAGGAACAAATTAATCCCGAAATCCTTGATGATGCAAAATTAAATGTGCTAAAAACGCTGATGGAGCAGGTAGCGGGCAATCCTGAAATCAACACGGCAACACTTGTAGAGTCATGGCGCGACACAAGCTATTTTGAATCGCTGAATAAATTGGCAGCCTGGGATCACCAGGTTCCTGAAGAAGCCTTGGCTAAAGAATTCATTGATATCATCCTTTTTTTGACCAAACAATCTCGGGAAAACAAAATTCAGCAGTTACTGGAAAAAGCCAGGCACGAAGGCTTATCTGAAAAGGATCGTCTACAATTACAACAAATGCTGCAGCAACGACATAGGAGTTTACATGGCAATGATATTAACCCCACTTGAAACCATCAAATGAGAATGACTGGTATGTTAACCAAACCCAGTTTATAATTAAATCAATTTTTTTAATTTTTAATAGCCTTAACAAATACCCATGACTATGAATGATCAAGAACAACAGCGCTCCCAAATTACCAAAGTAATCAGCCTGGGAAAAGAGCAAAATTATTTAACCTATGCCCAGATTAATGATTTGTTACCCAATATCGTTGATACTGAACATTTCGATGTCATCATCAGCATGCTCGAGGACATGAATATTAAAGTCTTTGAGCATCAACCTAGCGAAGATGAACTGGCTCTGCTCGGCACCACCGAAGAAGCTCCCGAAGATGTTGAAGAAGCGGCTGCGGTACTGGCTTCCGTAGATAAGGAAACCGGGCGGACCACTGATCCAGTCCGTATGTATATGCGTGAAATGGGTACTGTGGAATTGCTGACCCGGGAAGGTGAAATTCAGATCGCCAAACGCATCGAAGAGGGAATTTATCAGGTATTAAAATCCCTTGCCCATTATCCTGAAACCGTGCAGCTTCTAATGGAAGATTATGAGCGGGTACTTGCTGATGAAATTCGCTTAAGTGAAATCATCAGCGGATTTGCAGGCTCTGAAGACGAAGCACCGGCAGCCAGTATCGGCTCCATGCTTGATGAGAGTCAGCAAGAAGCGGCCGACAATCTCATGGATGATGAAAGTGAAGAAGATGAGGACGGTGACGGCGGTATCGCTGAAGTTGACGAAGGGCCCAATCCGGAGCAGGCGAAAATCTATTTTGACGAGTTGCGCGAAAATTATGAAAAAGCTATCGCTTCTTTGAACAAGCACGGCCGAACTGCGAAAAAAACCATTGAATTGCTCGAAGTGATGTCTGAATCTTTCTTGAAATTTAAGCTCACTTCCAGAGAAGTTGATAAATTAACCCGCCATTTTCGTCAACTGCGTAACCATATACGTGAATACGAACGCCAAGTTATGCGTATCTGCATTGAAAAGGCCCGCATTCCGCGAAAATTGTTTATCGATACATTCCCAGGCCAGGAAACAGATTTAAATTGGCTAGAAACATTAATTGGCAAACATTCCAAAAAACTGGATCTTCCCCGTATTGCCGAATACAGCGATGAAATCAAAAACCTGCAAGCAAAACTCGCTAATTTTGAAAATGAATACGGCTTAACCATCAGTGAAATCAAAGACATTAACCGCAAGATGTCTATTGGTGAAGCAAAAGCTCGCCGAGCAAAAAAAGAAATGGTGGAAGCCAACCTGCGTTTGGTGATTTCAATCGCCAAAAAATATACCAACCGCGGCTTGCAGTTCCTTGATCTAATTCAGGAAGGCAATATTGGTTTAATGAAAGCTGTTGATAAATTTGAGTATCGTCGCGGCTACAAGTTTTCTACCTATGCCACCTGGTGGATTCGTCAGGCTATAACCCGCTCTATTGCCGATCAGGCTCGCACCATCCGTATTCCGGTGCATATGATTGAAACCATTAACAAACTAAACCGCATTTCCCGCCAAATTCTTCAGGAAACAGGCCGAGAAGCAACACCTGAAGAGCTGGCCGAAAAAATGGAGTTAAGCGAAGATAAAATCCGCAAGGTTTTAAAAATCGCCAAAGAACCCATCTCCATGGAAACACCCGTTGGCGACGATGAAGATTCGCATTTAGGTGACTTTATTGAAGACAGCAACATCGAATCTCCTATTGACTCGGCCACCACAGAAGGCTTGCGCGAAGCAACACTTGAAATCCTCGAGACTTTGACACCAAGAGAAGCCAAAGTGTTACGTATGAGATTTGGTATTGAAATGAATACGGATCACACGCTTGAAGAAGTGGGCAAACAGTTTGACGTAACCCGTGAGCGGATTCGCCAAATTGAAGCAAAAGCTCTCAGAAAGCTGCGCCATCCATCCAGATCTGAAAAATTACGCAGCTTCCTCGAAGGTGACGAAAGCTAACAGGCTATACTTAGTTTCACTCAAGTGTTCTGGATTGTTTAGGCCTTGAGTGAAAACTCATATTTCCAGGGCTCGTTGCATCACTGAAATAGGTAACCCGAAATAATCTAAATAGAGCCAAAATCAGTAATGCAACACGCCAGCACAAAAACCGCAAAAAAACCCTGGCGTTCATAAACGTTAGCGATTACAATACACACCGCGGGCCCATAGCTCAGTTGGTTAGAGCAGCGGACTCATAATCCGTTGGTCCTAGGTTCGAGTCCTAGTGGGCCCACCAATTAAAGCCTTTAAAATCAATAACCTATGTTGATTACCTGTTTTAGTTCAAAAGTCCTTGCGTGACTTTTGCGTGACCTAGATCACGCACTTACAAACTTACTTGCTGAACCCCTTGAGTATTTTGACTGGCCTGTCTGCTCTTTGGGTTTCGCAATAATGTTAATATCACACCGCTTTTTCGATTCTCACAAACCTTATTGGCAGCTTGATATAAACTTTGTAACTCAGCTGAAGAATAGTGAGTTGTAATCCTTCCCGAACGATGGCCGAGTAAATCCTGCCTGTCTTCAAAACTTACCCCTGCAGCTCGTAATCGTCTGCCAAAGGTATGCTTTAAATCATGCACTCTTACTTCTGGCAATTTCGCCTTAACTCTCGCCTGTCGCCAACCAGTCGATAACATTCGAGCCAAGGGACGGCCTTTAAAGCTAAAGACATGGGTAGGATGCTTACCTCTCTGCCCTTCTACCACTGACCGCGCTGTTTCATTACAGACAACCAACCGCTCATCACCATTTTTAACCAACTCACCTGGTATAATGAAAACGGTTATGTGCGGTAACTCTGGAATCTGGATTTCCCAATCCCAGCGCAATTCACATATTTCCCTGTCCCGACATCCTGTATTCACAGCAAATAATGCCATGTTTTTCAGGTGCTCAGGTAAAAGGTCAAACAGTTTATGCTGTTCATCCCAGCTCAATGGGTAAGGTTTACGAAGATCAGGCTCAGGCAAAAGCTTTATCTTTGGCGCTGAAATTAACCAGGTTAAACCAAACTCATCCATCCACTCACTGGCCGCTAAATTTAAAATACGCCTAACGATTTTCAACCCATGATTAATAGTCCTGCAACTTACACCATCCTTTTTTCTACCTTCAATAAAGGATTGCAGACTACCAATATGAATGGCTTCAATAGGCATATCTCCGATGTATTTAACCAACTCACGTAAACGGCCAGCGTCATCACTGATGCTGCGCTTATGTTGGTTTTCCATCAAAAATTTAGTAGCGGCTTCTTTGAATGTTCTTTTTGGGCGAACACCATAGACTGTTGCCAGTCTTATTTCTTCGAGGCGCCTTGCAAGATACTTTTCCGCCTCTTCGAGGTTGTCAGTACCAGTGCTTTCGCAAAGTCGTCGTCCGAAGACCTTTTTGTCAATACACCAGACGCTGCCACGCTTTTGCAGTCCTGGCGTTCTTTTTCGTCCCATATTTCCAAACTCCTACGTTCGGTTGCCGCGGGACGACCACTACATTGCTTATAATGGTCTACCCAAGCATCCAAATCAAGCCTATCAAATGCAATACCTTGCGTTCCGATAGGTATTTCTGTCATATTCGGCCGAACATTTTCATTAAAGCGGTGCCGATCCATACCCAAATAATCGGGCGCATCTTTTAAACGAATTAACCGGGGAAGCAGTTGAATGTTCGACATGACAAAACTCCTGTAATCAGGATTAACCGAATTGACTTCTTTGTTAATCATTAAAACACATATCGTGTGTTAATATAAACATAACGGGTTTTTAAATCAATAAAAATTTGAATTTGTTAAAAATTGATCACATTTCAATCTTTGGATATGATTAGACTTTTGACAGGATACGAATCAAAAGATGTTTAAGGATTTGTTGCTGATACCAGGTTCATTATCAACCCCTGAGCTTTGGTACCAGAATATTGATGTGTTCCAAAAGCAGTTCACCAATATTCACCATATGGATGTTTGCAAAAGTGACTCCATAACAGACATGGCAAAACGATATCTGCCCTATGCCCCTGAGAAATTTTCTATCGTCAGTTTTTCTATGGGAGGTTATATCGCCCTGGAGCTCTTCCAATTCATCCCTGATCGCATTGAAAACCTGGTAATCATAAACGGCGGGGCTAGAGAACTTTGTCAAAAAGGAAAATATGAGCGACAACGCTCAGTTGAACTGGTGGAAAAAGGCCGATTTGATTTTCTTGTGAACCGAATATTTAAAAATTCAATTTATGAAGAAGAAAAACAAGCAGCGATTATTCCGCTGCTAAAAAAAATGGCTTATGAAATTGGACCAGAAAATTATGTTAAACAACTTAGTTCGATGATTAATAAACATGAACAGGAACCGCTTTTGTCCAAAATCACCTGCCCTACCTTGATCATCACAGCAAAAAAAGACAGGGTAATGCCCAACGAGCGCGCTGAACACATGGCCAATCACATTGCCAATGCTGAATTAGTAACCCTTGAGGATTGCGGCCATATGGCGATGCTGGAACAGTCAGAAAGAATTAATGAATTGTTAATGAACTGGTTTAGGGAGTAAATGTTCAAGGTGTTGTGATGCATAGTATTAATGAAAAAGGTGAAATCTGCGTTGACTTAAGCGATTTTGAAGAATTATCAGACTCAATAAGACTCCGACATAAAATTGATCAGTTAATGGAAAAATACCAATTCCCCAAAGAGTTATCCAATTTTTCCATCACCTTTATGCTAAGAACCGGAAGAAGATATTACATTTCCAATCTTTATTACTGGGCGATTCCTTATCGTACCGAAGGGTATTCTCGTGGCGACATCGATCATGCTTTTAATGTGTATGATGGTCGAGAATACTTTATCCCAGAACAAATTAAACCTGACGCAACGCAGATTGATATATTAGAAGTCATGCAAAAGCGGTACAACCTTTATACTGTTTTCGCCATGGTAAGGCAGTGTTATGAGTGCGATATCATTATTGAGACTTACAACAACACGCCAGTGCAAAATAAAACTGAATTCTATTTCAAGCATAGAACAGCAATGGAACGATTTATCTCTGGATTTATCCAGGACATGGAAACTGATTTAAAAGGGATGATACCTGAATCTGAATTTTTAAACTTTTTTAATAATCACGAGTTCAGAAACCAAGTGCTAACGGGAGAACTAGGCTCAACAAATGTAATTTTGACAAGCCGCGAGCTTGATTGTCTATTTCTCATGGCTCACTGTGAAAATACGCAAACAGTAGCGAATAAACTTTTTCTATCGGTTGATACTGTCAACTCTCACCTTAAATCAGCAAGGAAAAAGCTAAACTGCAAAACTACCCTACAAGCAGTAGCAATTGCCTTCAAATCGGATCTTTTTAGACACAAAATTTCACCAAATTTGGGGATACAATAACCACATTATTTAATAGATACTTTTTGGGTCGTAAAAAAATTAGTTGTAGGAGCTTTAACATGGGATGTTTCATTCAACTCAAAGACCCTGATATTACATTTAACTTTGTTCAAAATAAACTCAAACAAAAAATGCTGCTGGCAGCACTAATTCGATATAGTGAAATTGATTTAAACGGCATTGCAGAAATATTAGATATTTGTAGTAAGCGATTATTGAAGGTTTTAATCGGCGCTGAATTTTTAGAGGAAAAAGATGCTGAAGAATTAGGGAGGTTATTTTTAATTTTTTTCAGCGAATAATCGATTTGTTCATTGTCCATGTTGTTGAGTAAACAACAACGACATGGATACAAAAATTAGATTCCCACGCAATTTATCTGGGTTTTTCTCATATTAGCCATCTCGTTCTTCTCTATCAGCAGGGATCTTTTCATCCAACAGCCATGAATACACCGACATTTATCTTGGTTAATACCCCTTACCCATAATTATGCTTTTAAATTGATTAAGCCATTGAAACCAATTAGTATAAGCCGATTTTAAACCTTTTTAGTCTAATGTAACCTAGGTTTCATTGGCTATACTTGTTTTTATATTGCATAAATAAACAAAAGAGAACAGCAATGAATGATAGGTGGTTATCGGTTGATGAAATTGGCGAGTACCTTGGTGTTAAAAGAGATACGGTTTATAAATGGATTAATGACAAAGGGATGCCGGCTCATAAAATTGGGCGGCTTTGGAAGTTTAAAGTGTCTCAAGTTGATGCCTGGGTTGAAGCTGGTAGTGCGCAAGAAACTGAAAAGAATAATGATTAAGAGGGTTTTTATATGAATTACGCCATGCACAACACGATAACCAATTTCATATGGGGAATTGCTGATGATGTCTTAAGAGATATATATGTTCGCGGAAAATATCGTGATGTTATTTTACCAATGACTGTCATTCGTCGCCTAGATGCATTGCTGGAACCTACTAAAGAAGCTGTTCTCACCATGAAGAATCAACTTGATGAGGCAGGAATTGCTAATCAAGATGCAGCGCTATGCCAGGCTTCTGGCGAAGCTTTTTACAATTGTTCCCCTTTTACGCTTAGAGATTTAAAAAACCGAGCCAAGATGCAGCAACTTAAAGCGGACTTCGAATCCTATCTCGATGGCTTCTCTCCTAATGTTCAAGAAATATTGGACAAATTTAAATTCCGTAATCAAATTACAACCTTAGTGGAAGCAGACATCCTCGGCGCATTAATCGAGAAATTTTTGAATCCCAACATCAACCTAAGTCCCAAACCAGTAAACGATGCTGACGGCAATGAAAGACTACCAGGCTTAGATAACCATGCCATGGGAACAGTATTTGAAGAATTAATCCGCCGGTTTAATGAAGAAAATAACGAAGAAGCGGGAGAACACTTTACCCCTCGTGACATTGTTAAACTTATGGCGGATGTCATATTTCTTCCCATCGCAGATAAAATTGAATCAGGCACCTATCTTGTTTATGACGGTGCTTGTGGTACTGGTGGGATGCTAACTGTTGCTTAAGAAAGATTGAAGGAACTGGCCAAAGATGCTGGCAAAGAGGTATCTATCCATCTTTATGGACAAGAAGTACAGCCAGAAACCTATGCTATCGCGAAAGCAGACTTACTACTGAAAGGAGAAGGTGCTGAAGCGGAAAATATAAAATACGGCTCCACACTGTCTGCTGATGCTTTTGTTTCCAATCACTTTGATTTTATGATTTCAAATCCCCCATATGGCAAAAGCTGGAAAACAGATCTGGACCGCATGGGAGGAAAAAGCGACATAAAGGATCCTCGCTTCATTATAGATTACGCCAATGAGCCAGAATATAAGATGATTACGCGATCCAGTGATGGTCAGCTGATGTTTTTGGTTAACAAGCTAATGAAAATGAAGGATTCCAGTAAACTAGGCAGCCGTATAGCACATGTTCATAATGGATCGTCATTATTTACCGGAGATGCTGGACAGGGAGAAAGTAATATTCGACGTTGGATCATGGAAAATGACTGGCTGGAAGCAATTATTGCTCTACCAGAAAATATCTTTTATAACACTGGTATTGCAACTTATATATGGGTTCTAACGAATCAAAAAGCACAAGAACGTAAAGGTAAAGTTCAATTAATTGATGGCACAGGCTGGTATCAATCCCTAAGAAAAAATTTGGGAAAAAAGAATTGCAAATTAACTGATGAACATATCAAACAAATCTGTGATCTTGTTGTTAGACCAATTGATACTGAGCAATCCAAAATTTTTCCAAATAACGCGTTTGGCTATTACAAAATCACTGTGGAACGTCCGTTGCGACTTTCCATTCATCTAGGGGAAAAACAATTAGCTAAATTTCAACGACATTGTATTGAGGCGAAAGAAACCGCTTTATATTCAGTCATTGAAACAATGGCTAAGCAGATCGGTGAAGGCCCACACAATAACTACAATCAATTCATCAATGAGCTAAACAAGCTTGCAAAAAGCATGTCAATTAAACTTCCAGCTAAAAGCATTAAATTCCTTAAAGATAATTTATCTGTTATTGATGAAAATGCAGAACCAATAATCAAGAAGCTACATAAGTCTGGCACAGTTGAACCTATTTCTCTTCATGGATTATTCGAAACGAATATAAATGGCAAGCCAGTCATTGTTGAATATGAAGTAGACAGCAATTTACGTGACTCGGAACAAGTGCCACTATTAGAAGATGGCGGAATTACTGCTTTCTTTGAGCGTGAGGTACTCCCTTATGCGCCTGACGCATGGATTGATCCGTCAAAGACTTTAATTGGATATGAAGTCTCTTTTACAAAGCATTTTTATAAGCCAACCCCAATGCGTTCCCTTGAGGAAATTAAAGCTGATATATATGCCATTGAACGTGAAACAGAAGGATTACTTGAGGAAATTGTTGGGGAGGGTAATTAATGAAACAATACCCTGGTTATAAAAAGTCAGAAAAAAAATGGCTAAATGAAATTCCTGAACATTGGAATTTTAAAAGAGCTAAATCAGTTTTTAAAACTATTGATATTCGATCAATAGATGGTTCAGAAGAATTATTATCAGTTTCTGAAAAAAATGGTGTAGCATTAAGAAAAAATACAAATGTAACAATGTTTCAGGCAGAAAGTTATGCTAATTATAAGTTATGCTGGCCTCAGGACTTAGTGATTAATAGTCTCTGGGCATGGATGACAGGTTTAGGATTTTCTGAGTACCACGGGATAATAAGTACTGCCTATAGTGTTTTTCGAATTTGGAATCAAGATTCTTTTAATTATAAGTATGGAAATTACCTTCTTCGGTCCAAAATATATAATTGGGAGTTTAGAGTAAGATCCAAAGGTATCTGGCGTTCACGATACCAATTATCTGATGATTCCTTTTTATCTATGCCTTTACTCTTGCCGCCTTTAGAAGAACAACAACAAATAACCCGTTACCTCGATTGGAAAACTGCAAGAATCAATAAATTCATCAAGGCTAAGAAAAAGCTCATTACGCTTCTTAAAGAGCAGAAGCAAAATATCATTAGTGAGGCTGTCACTAAAGGAGTTAACTCTAATGTAGAAATGAAAGACAGTGAAATTGAATGGTTAGGAGAAATTCCAAGGCATTGGATTGTTAAAAAAATCAGACACTTTTGTTCATGCCAGAATGGTATAAGTGAAAGCGGTGATTTTTTTACTAAAGGGTACCCTTTTATTAGCTATGGAGATGTTTATAAACATAGAGTTTTACCGAATAGTATTGAAGGAAAAGCTAACTCGAATGAAAAACAGCAAATCACTTATTCAGTTCAGCAAGGGGATATTTTCTTTACGCGCACTTCTGAGGCACTAGACGAAGTTGGCATAACTTCAGTATGTTTAGAGACGATACCCAATGCTATATTCTCTGGCTTTTTAATTCGTGTTAGACCAAATAGAAAAATAATCAATGAGCTTTTTTCCAAATATTACTTCCAAGCTACTTGCGTAAGGGAGTATTTTACAAAAGAAATGAATATCGTCACCAGAGCTTCCCTTGGACAAAACCTTTTAAAAAACTTACCAGTATTATTACCACCATATCATGAGCAATTAGAAATTGCTGAGAAACTAGAAGAGGAAAGTAAACTTATAAATGCAACTATTTCTAGAGCAGAAAAAGAAATAGAGCTTATTCAAGAGTACAAAACTAGGCTTATTTCTGATGTGGTTACTGGCAAAATCGATGTTCGATCAGTAGCGATTCCCGATTTCGATCCAATAGAAACTGATACTGATGTTTCAGAAGATAATGTTGATGAACGGGTTATGGAGAATATGGAATAATGAAATTCACCAACACTAGTGAAGCAGGGTTTGAATCTACAATTGTATATTCACTAATCGACGGTGCCGGTTATCAAGCTGGTAGCCCACAGGATTATGATCGTTCACATGCTATTGATTTAATTAAGCTAACAGATTTTTTGTGGTTAACACAACCGGAAATAGCTGAAAATCTAAATCTCTCCATTGACTCTCCTAAAAAAACTAAATTTCTGCATCGTCTGCAAGGTGAAATTGCTAAACATGGTATAATTAATGTCTTACGCAAAGGGATAAAGCATGGTCCCAATAACATTACTCTTTTTTATGGAAGTCCATCTAAACAAAATGTCAAAGCAAGAGAACTTTTTGAGCAGAACATTTTCAGTGTGACTCGCCAGCTCCGTTATAGCAATAATGAAACACAATTAGCACTGGATATGGCTATATTCATTAATGGACTCCCAATAGCTACATTTGAATTAAAAAATAAACTTACTAAACAAACAGTCGAAGACGCTGTTCAACAATACAAAAACGATCGTGACCCAAAAGAGCTGTTATTTCAATTTGGGCGTTGCTTAGTTCACTTTGCGGTTGATGATCATGAAGTGAGGATGTGTACGCATCTGAAAGGAAAAGCTTCTTGGTTTTTACCCTTTAACAAAGGCTATAACGATGGTGCTGGTAACCCACCCAATCCTGATGGACTAGCAACTGATTATCTATGGAAAGAAATTTTAAGTCGAGATCGATTAACTGATATTATCGAGAATTATGCACAAGTTATTGAAGAAAAAGATGAAAAAACCGGGAAAAAGAAATATAAACAAATATTCCCCCGTTACCATCAATTAACTGCCGTCCGAAAATTACTCAAGCACACTAGTGAAAATGGTGCCGGAAAACGTTATTTGATTCAACACTCTGCTGGCAGCGGTAAATCAAACTCAATTGCCTGGCTGTCACACCAGCTAGTAGGCTTAGAACACGATAGCAAACCCATATTCGACTCAATTCTAGTGGTCACTGACCGTCGAATTTTAGATAAACAAATCAGAGATACAATCAAATCATTTGCCCAGGTGGGCAGCATCGTCGGTCATGCTGAGCGATCAGGCGATTTAAGACGTTTTATTAGTGAAGGCAAGAAAATTATCATTACTACAGTACAGAAATTTCCATTTATTCTTTCTGAGATTGGTAATGAACACCGACAGAATAAATTTGCCATTATTATTGATGAAGCACACTCAAGCCAGGGAGGCCGTACAGCTTCTAAAATGAATATGGCACTATCTGGAAGCGTATCTGATACTGATGATGATGAAAGTATAGAGGACAAAATCAATGAGTTAATGGAAAGCCGAAAAATGCTAACCAATTCAAGTTATTTTGCTTTCACAGCTACCCCTAAAAACAAAACACTTGAAATTTTTGGTGATCCAGATCCTCAGCCTGATGGTACAGTTAAACATCTACCCTTTCACAGCTACACCATGAAGCAGGCCATTCAAGAAGGCTTTATCTTGGATGTGCTAAAAAACTATACGCCAGTGGCCAGCTTTTATCGTCTAATAAAAGCTGTTGAAGACGAACCACTATTTGATAGCAAAAAAGCGCAGAAAAAACTGCGTAAATTTGTTGAATCTAACACCCATGCAATCCGTGAAAAAACAGAGATCATGGTTGATCATTTTCACACCCATGTAATGGGACATCGTAAAATAGGTGGTGCTGCTCGTGCAATGGTAATAACTAGCGGAATAGATAGAGCCATTGAGTACTTTCACGCCATTAACCATTATCTGAAGTACATGAATTTTCCTTATCGGGCTATCGTTGCATTTTCTGGTGAACATGAATATGGCGGGCAAAAGGTTACTGAAGCTTCGCTAAATGGTTTCCCAAGCAATTTAATTGCCGATAGAATTGCAGAAGATCCTTATCGCTTTCTTGTAGTCGCTGATAAATTTCAAACCGGATACGATGAGCCTCTAATGCATACCATGTATGTTGACAAGCCTTTATCTGGAATCAAAGCGGTTCAAACTTTATCTCGACTAAATCGAGCGCACCCTAAAAAATATGATACCTTTGTGCTCGATTTTTATAATAGTGTAGATGCGATTGAAAAAGCATTTTCCAATTACTATAGGACAACGATTTTAAGTGAAGAAACTGATCCTAACAAATTACATGATCTTCAATCCGACCTGGACGGCTATCAGGTGTATTCATCGGAACAGATAGAGCACCTGATTGAACTCTACCTTAATGGAACTGAGAGAGAAAAGCTAGATCCTATTTTAGATAATTGTGTGGCTGTTTACTCAAATGATCTTGATGAGGATGGACAAGTAGATTTCAAAGGAAAAGCAAAAGCCTTTATCAGAACCTATGGGTTTTTATCTTCGATACTTCCTTATAATAATACTGAATGGGAAAAGCTATCACTCTTTTTGAATTTCCTGACACCTAAATTACCTACCCCTAAAGAAGATGACCACTCATTAGGGATACTAGAAACAATTGATATGGACAGCTATCGGGCAGAAGTACAAGCCAGTATCAGTATCAGATTGGCAGATGAAGATGCTGAACTCGATGCAGTGCCTACTTCAGCTGGCGGAAGAAAGCCTGAGCCAGAAATGGATCAACTTAGCAACATCATCAAAACCTTTAATGATATGTTTGGCAACATCGAATGGAAAGATAAGGATAAAATCCGGAAAATGATAGCCGAAGAAATCCCTGGCAAAGTTGCTGCTGATACTGCTTATCAAAACGCCATGAAAAACTCAGACAAACACAATGCCCGAGTAGAACACGATCGCGCACTTGCACGAGTTATGGTTGAACTGATTGCTGATCATACCGAGCTATATAAGCAGTTCAGTGATAACCCATCATTTAAAAAGTGGTTGGGGGATAATATTTTTGGGGCGACTTATCAGTCTGAGAGCCAAAATCAGTCAGAACAAAAGTAGAATGATAAAAATAATAACGATTTGGTGCTTAAATCTTCTGAGCCTCAATGAAGTAGATGTTGGATATAATTGAATTCGGAAATGTAGTATATGAAAAATCTAAAAGTTGAATTAAAAAATTGCTACGGTATTAAATCATTAGTGAATAATTTTGATTTCAGCCCCAATAAAAGGAAGCCTAAGAATAAAGTATATGCCATTTATGCACCCAATGGATTGATGAAGTCATCTTTTGCAAGAACCTTTGATGTAATCTCTAATGGGGACTCTCCCAAAGAGGAACGCTACAATAGAAAATCAAGTTGCTTAATACAAGCAGACGGGCAAGACATAGGCAAGGAATCAATTTGCGTCCTGAAATCAGAACTTGATATTAATTCTGATAACCCTGCAATGACAGATATTCTTGTTAATCCTAAGAGCAAAGCTCGCTATGATGAATTGTTGCTTGAAGTAGAAAAATCGAAAACAGAGTTTATTAACTCACTTCAAGAAGTATCTGGTCTAAAAAAAGGCGAAATTGAAGAAGCCATTTTGAAAGATTGGGGTGAATCAGACTTCCTGAAATGTATCAGAAAAATAATTAATTCCAGTTTAAATGACGACCTATTTCAACTCAAATATGGAACCATATTTGACCCAAAAGTTTTAGATATTCTGAAGAACGATGAGTTTCTAGCAAAAGCTAAGGAGTTCCACGACCGATATCAAGAATTGTTCACGAGCCCTGGAACAATATATGAGAAAGGAGTTTTTAATCCAACAAGTGCAGATAAGTCATTTTCAACTCTGGATGCCCAAGGATATTTCAAAGGAGGACATCGTGTTCACTTAAAAGGAGATGAAAGCTCTATTGATAAAAAAGAGCTCGAAAAAAGAGTTGAAGAAATAAACTCCCGTATTAATGGAGATGATCAACTAAAAAAAATACAAAAATCTCTTGCTAAAAATGCCCAAACTCAAGCATTTACCCTGTTAATTGAAAATATGCCATCCACGCAAATTGAATTTCTTCTTGAAAAATTAAAACCAGAAAATCAAAACCAATTTCGTAAAGATTTCTGGATCTACTATATTCAGGATTCTTCTAATGTACAGAGCTATCTTAATTCTGCCGGCAGCTGCGAAGAAGAAATTATTACCATTGAGAAAGCGGCAGCAAAAACTGTGCCGCAGTGGGAAAAAGCAGTGGATCTATTTAATTCACGATTTATTGATATGCCTTTTAGTCTTGCGATACCTAACCACGCACAAGCAGTGCTTGGTAAAGAACAGGCCAGATTAAGTTTTATCTTTCAAGATGGCAACGATAGCGTTGAATGGTCAAGAGCTGAAATTAAAACCTTAAGCCAGGGTGAAAAGAGAGCGCTATATCTTCTGAATTTTATCTTTGAAGTGGAGGCTCGTAAATTATCAAAACAAACTACAATTTATGTTCTTGATGATATTGCAGACTCTTTTGATTACAAAAACAAGCATGCGATTCTTCAATACCTAGAAGACTTATGTGAAATTGATTTTTTCTATCAAATAATCCTGACTCATAATTTTGATTTTTTCCGCTCGCTTGCCATTAACTTTGTTCCTTATGATCGTTGCTTAATGTCCTGTAGAAATGAAGAGTCAATAGAACTAATACAGGCTGAAGGAATAAAAAATTATTTTATAAATAAATGGAAAAATAAAATTACCGAAGATGATTGTATACTTTGTGCGACAATACCCTTTGTAAGAAATCTTATTGAATACATCAGGGGAGAAGACGCTGAAGAATATAAAAAACTAACCAGCCTTCTGCATTGGAAAAAAGAAACTCAATCTATCACAGTCAAAGAATACATTTGTATATATAACAATCTTTTTGGTACGAATCATAGCTCTGAAAGTGATAAGCCAATAATAGAATTGCTTTTTTCTTTGGCTGATCAAATTTGCAAAAAGAAAAAGCATGAAGGCTTGAATTTAGAAGATAAAGTTTTATTATCCATAGCAATACGACTTCAAGCTGAAAAATATTTAACGCTTAAACTTCGAAATATTAAAAATGATGAATCATATTGGTGTGAAAGTAGCAATCAATTTGGTGCATTAATTAAAGAATTCTCTAAGCTTGCAACAGATGACGCAACAATTAAGATTCTTGAAAAAGTAAGTATAACTGTGAGCTCAAATATTCATCTGAACTCATTTATGTACGAGCCTATTTTAGATTTAACCATTGAACATTTAATTGACCTATACAGTGAAATATTGGTACTGGAGAAATAAGGGCTTCAATTTATGAAATTCATCCACACAGCCGACTGGCAAATAGGAAAACAATTCGCCAACATCAAAGGTGACATTGCAGCCTTCCTTCGTGAAGCAAGATTCGATGTTGTTAAGACCATTGCCAGCCTTGCGAGTCAACATAAAGCAGATGCTATTTTGGTTGCTGGTGATGTGTTTGATGCGAATGAAGTCAGTGATACCACTATCAGAAAAACACTAAACGCGATGCAAGAATATAAAGGACCGTGGATATTATTGCCAGGTAACCATGATCCAGCATTAGCACAAAGTGTTTGGACTCGAATGAAAGATTTACCTGAAAGAACTGACAACATTATTTTAGCTTTAGAGCCTGAGCCTATATCAATTGCTAACGATAAGCTTCTGTTATTACCTGCACCATTAAGATTACGCCATGAATATAGAGATTTAACTGAATGGTATGATGCATTTCAAGCTCCTGATTCGGCCTTTAAAGTTGGACTAGCGCATGGCTCAATTGAAGGTTTTTTGCCAGAGTCTGCTGAAAATCATAACATGATTTCTTATCAACGCACTGAGACAGCTAATTTAGATTACTTAGCTTTAGGAGATTGGCATGGTCAATTGAAGGTATCAGCTAAGGCATGGTATGCAGGAACGCCTGAACAAGATCGGTTTCATGAAAATGAGCCAGGTAAAGCTTTATTAGTAACTCTAAACGAAAAAGATAAAGAACCAAGGGTTGAATCATTAGATACAGGAAAATATCAGTGGCACCGGATTCAATTTGACTTATATGAAACAAAAGATATTGAAGGTTTAAATGATCATTTTTCAAAATATCAACCTGCTGAAAACAAAATAATATCTCTAAGCCTCAAAGGTAATTTGTCTTTGGATAATCGCCAGCAACTGGACCAGCTACTAGACAGCTGGAAAGCCAAATTTGCAATGCTGGAAATAAACGACTCAAATCTTAAACTAAACCCCACTGAGCAGGATTTACAAGAATTACAATCTATGGGCTTTCTGAATAACACAATGAAAGAACTTCTTGCCATCAGAGAGAATGAGTCACACGAACAGCATGTCTATGCGGATAGAGCCATCCAAATGCTTTGGCAAGAGCTGCAATCAAATAAAGGGGTTGGTTAACATGTTGTTAAAGTCGATTGCAATTGAAAATTTTCAACAATATGAAAAGCCCTTTCAACTAACAGGTCTTTCTTCCGGTATCAATGTCATATATGGCGATAATGAAGCTGGGAAATCCACCCTTTTACGTGCATTACGGGCTATATTGTTTGATCGTTTTAATGGTAAAGGTGCTGATGATTTTGCAGGTTACAAAGGCGGTAGTCCTGAAGTTAAGATCACATTTGAACTGAATGGAAATAGTTATTCGCTTGAAAAAATATTTTCTAAGAAGAAAGACGGACGCGCCGTACTAACTGATGGAAAAGGTATTCAATGGATCGGTTCTGAAGCTGAAATACAACTTGCTGAATTATTGAAATTTGAAAGTGTAGACCGAGGGTTGGCTAAATCGGAGCAACAAGGGATTTATGGCGTATTGTGGGTTGAACAAGGTAATGCTTGGCAGCAAGTCTCCATCTCAAACAACCCCAAAGCCAGTCAAACCATTCAAAACGTTCTTAATCATGAGTTAACTGATATGTTAAGTCAAGGCAAAGGTGAAAGCCTTTTGAAAAAATTTGCTGATGAACTCAATGAATATCAAACAGAAAAAAGCGGGAAGCCCAGATGTAAATATAAAGAAAAATTGGATGCCAAAGAATCTGCTGAACAAAAGCTAGAAACTCTGAGTAATGAATTAAATAACTACCAGAAAAAAGTGGATCAACTATCTGACTACCAACAAGAACTTGCTTCCCTTGTTGAGGGTAAGGTTGAGGAAAAAGACAAGGAACAACTTGAACAAGCCCAAAGGCATTTAAAGCATGTAGAAAAAGTTAACCATCAATATGAACAATGTAACCGAGATCTAAAGCTGGCTGAGCTTAAGCACCATACTGCTGAAAATGCCTTGGGTGATCGAAAGACATTGATTGACAACCTTCGCCAAGAAACCGAAAACTATGATGCCCTTCTCTCAAAAATCGAAGCGCTAGAGGCCGAGGCTAATCAGCTCAAGAAAAACTGGGACCGTGCAAAAAAAGAACTGGCTGCTGCTAAAGAAAATCATGAACAAAGCCAGTTAGCAATAAAGAAAGCAAGGAACTATCAAAAGTTAGTCAGTGTTCAAAGCAATATTAAACACATTGAAGAGCAGCTTAAAAAAACACATGCACTGAATGCAGATATAAAGAAGAAACGTAATAGCATATCTCAAATACGACTGGATACAGCGAACTTAAAGAACCTCAAAAATCTTGATGACCAGGTTAAAAACCTGCAGCTGCGATTTGATGCCATCGCAACCAGAATTGAATATTCCATTACAGATGACTCTGTGAAAATTAACGATCAATCTGTTAATGGCAATGGAGAACTACTTATTTCAGATAAGTCGACCATATCTTTTGGCAATAGTCATATCTTCATTACACCTGGTGGAGAAGAATTAAGTACAGTACAAGAAAATTTAGAAGCAGCAAAGGACCAGCTCTCAGCAACATTTGAACAGTACAATATTAGTTCAATATCTCAAGCAGAGGATCAGGTAGAAAAGAAAAATACCCTTTCTAATGAAATCAACTCACTCAATACTCAAATCGATGTAATTGCTCCTAACGGAATTGAATCATTAGAACAAGAACTAGCTGAAAACCAGTTCGAAGAAACAAGATTAAAAAGTCTACTTGGTGAAACAAAGCCGATTTCAATTGAAAAAGCCGAAGAGCAGGAAGAGCTATCTTCTAACGAACTGAACAAGTGCCGCGATAATGAGCGCCATGAGCATGATCAATTGTTAGCGAAAGAAGAAGCGCTGAAACACGCAAAGTCAGCATTATCGAAATCAAAAGAAGATTTGGCTTCAGTTAAATCTAAACTGGAATCAGCACGCAAAGAACATTCTGATGATGAGCTTAAAAAGACCACACAAGACCTCACTGAAGAAAAACAACAATTACAGATTAAACTTGAGTCTTTTGAAAGTACGTTGAAAGATCTTGATTATGAGGGTGCCACATCTGAAGTCGAGCGACGTCAGGGTGTTTTAGATTCAACCCGACAAAGAATGGCTGATTTAAAGCAGCAAGTTAGAGATTTATCGATTGAGTTACAAACCAGTGGTCATCGAGGGCTGGCAGAAGAAAAGGAACAAGCCGAACAAGAGCTAAAGGATATTAGCAAGGAAGTTGAACGACTAAGCATGCATGTTGGTTCCTTAAATTTGTTATGCCAGCTGATAAAAGATAATATTCAGTCTGTCAAAGAAATGCTGGTCAAACCAATCACCGAATCAATGGCGCCTTATTTAAAAATTTTATTCCCTGATTCAGAGCCAGTGATAGATGAAGAATTTTCACTTCAATATATATTGCGAGATGGAGTAAGAGAGCCTTTTGAAAATCTAAGCATTGGTACTCGTGAACAGCTAGCCATCTTACTTCGATTAGCCTACGCAGACTTACTGGCTGAAAAAGGCGCTTCTGTTCCATTAATCCTTGATGATGCTTTGGTTAATTCCGATGATCTCCGGCGCGAGAAAATGAAACAAATTCTGCACCGAGCATCTAAGAAACATCAAATTATACTATTAACCTGTCATGGTAATGACTATCGGGATAGCGGTGGACAATTTCTAAATATATAGCTTTTTATAAAGAAAATGATATTTCAATTTCTATGAATACTGTCTTATTTCTGATACAACACCGAAAATAGTAACGTCGCCCTCTTCTTTCACCGATACCGCAGCCCATAAATCATTTTCAGCCAACAACTGAAACAAGCAACCATCAGATTCACCATACTTTCGAAGAACAGTTTGCCTTTTAGAACCTAGATATGCCAACACATAATCACCAGGATTAGGAGATTGTCCACCATTAATCACGACAATTGAACCAGCAGGAATTTTGGGTTCCATACTATTGTCCTCAACTACCAAAGCAAATAATTTCTCAGCATTTAAAGCCTTGTTAAAACTGTCGATAACAATCGTTCTTTCATGACTATAATCAGACGCATCCAGTATTTCTTTATAATGATGTGCATCCTTCATGCTCAAAACAGGGATATGGCGCATACCAAAGTTAGCATTCCGAGTTAACTCACCCTGTGGATTATTGGTTAAACAAAGAAGATAGGATGCTGAGACATTCAAATGATCAGCTAAAATCTTTGCCTCAACAGGGCCAGGGCTTCTTGTACCTTGCTCCCAGTTTCCAATTCTTGCGGGGGAAAGATCATTGGTTTTTTCTGCTAGTTCTTTAATGGTTAATCCAGCTGCTTTTCTGGATTCTTTAATGCGATTGCCAATTTTTTCTTTGATGTTCATATCATTCGTCCATTCATTTTCAAAAAACCATTGACATAAACACGATATGATTTATTATCAAATCTTAAAACAACGTTTTGTGTTTTTTATTCAATGATTCGAATTGGAATAATGCTATCTCAATTATCGAGTCGTGTAAATAATTTATTAAGGTGTTTGTTTTAGATGGACTTTTTATTTGTAAATACACGGGAGTTATCTGCCTTGATCGGATTGCCTTATATCCAACAATCCACCTACTTAATTGGTGTCCGCCCTTTCATGGACCGTAAAACTGGCTTTGTGGGTATCAAGAGACGAATTAGCTATCAATCACTTGCTGAAGCTCTATATATTGAACCACATCCTGGTATTCAATCTGGCTCGCCGTCAAAACAACAACTTCGCCGTGTCATTAAAAGCCTTGAACGAGTAGGTTTAATTGAGATTCATTCAGACAGTAAACATCTTGTTTTAAAATGCCTTTTAGCGGAAGGGCATTCTTCTATCCAAAATAAACCCGACACTATCCCGACATCTCAAGCCGACACAAAGCCGGCATTCAAAAATAAAAAAAAATCTTATAGTTATGGTAACTCTTATCAAAAAAGCGACATAGGTCTCAATGCAAAAGCCGACATACCTCATAACTCAAAAAATAATTGTGTGTATGTGCGCGACCAATTTGAAAAATTTTGGAATCTTTATCCACAGAGAAAAAACCGAGGGCAAGCATTTGATGTGTTTGTAAAACTCAATCCCTCTGAAGATTTATTCAAGCAAATTATTACAGCCCTTCAGGCACAGATCAAAAACCACCACGAATTTGTTGCTGCAGGTCATTGGGTACCCAAATGGAAATACCCTGCCAACTGGCTATTGCAGCAATGCTGGTTAGAAGAAATTGAAACCCTAGATACAAAGGAGCGCCAAAATGCAAAGAGCCGATCAAATCGTCAGCGCAAAACTTCAGCAGACATTCTCAGCGAATCCTGTGGAGAAGCAAGCTTCGACTTTGAAGAAGAATCCCCAAGATCAGAAAACGTCATCCAATTCGGACGAAAACGCAAGCTATGACAAGCGGATTGATACGCTTTTTATCCGCTTTGCTGCCATTTATGGTCATTTATGGGTCAATAATTTCAATGATGAACGAACCATTTATTTTGCAAAAAAAGAATGGTCGGAAGGTTTAAAGCCTTTCAATAATGCCATTGTCAAAGAAGCATTACTCCAATTTCGTGAAAAACATCGATTTCCCCCCAGCATTCCTGAGTATATTGCTTGCTGTAAGGAAAAAGTAGCACGCAAGCAACTCACAACAATGGTGTCTGAACCCATAAAAAAACCATCACCAGAAGTGGCAAAGCATCACATCAACATGATGAAAGCTGCATTAACCCATTTATAAAACAAGGAGTTCAACCATGCTGATATTAAGCAGAACCAAAGACCAAAGCATTTTTATCGATAAAGGACAGATACAAATCAAAGTCATCAAAGTCCAAGGAGGCCAAGTGCACTTAGGCTTTACCGCTTCTAAGCAAATTGACATTGTTCGAGAAGAAATATTTTACAGAAATCAGGGTAAACCAACGAACTCCAAAGGTCTAGCAGAATCCATCAAATAAATAATGCCGGCTCACGCCGGCGGAGGTGTGTATGTGTAAAATTTTATTTTGTTTAGCTTTATCATTAATTCATTTTCAAGCACTGGCAGTCAATGTCACTCAAGTAAGTCGTTACGCAACCGTCAACAATAAGCCGCTGCCAGCCCAAGTTAATCCACTGAAATCCATACAGCAAATCCATTTCCCATCGTCAATTCAAACGATAGGTGATGCTGTTAATCATTGGATTTCCTACTCAGGCTATCACTTAGTGCCAGCTGAAAAACAAAGTCCTCACTTGAAGCAAATACTCAAACAACCTCTGCCTCAAGTGGATCGTAACCTTGGACCTTTATCTATTGAAGATGGCTTAACCGTGTTGGTTGGACAAAATCTGTTTTCCCTTAAACACGATGACTTATTACGCGAAGTGAATTTCACTCTGACTGGAAGGAGGAAAGGATGAGAGCTTATCTGGATAGCAAATGGTTATTTCTGGTTTTACTCAATGCACTGGTGGTTTTAGTTGTTTGTTTTAAAAGCCAAGCGGTGAAGACTCAGGTTCAGGATTTATCTTTTTTAGAAAATCGATTGTCAGCTATTGAGTCTAAATTAAGACAACCTGTGAAAGAACCCGATTTAACGCCGATTAACCATAACCTTAAACAGTTGGGTCAATTCATTCAACAGCTGCAAAACAAAGATGATCATCAGTTAGGTGAACTTTTTTCAACAGGACAAGTTGAGATTAAAAAGCAGCTGGACTGTATTGCAGAACTACTGACTCGATTAGATGATCAAAAGCATCCCATCAAAACCTTGCCTGCAAGCAGTCTGCCCTTTCAAGTGTTGAGCATTGACAGTATTCAGGATGTCAGTGTTGCCTCCGTTCTTTATGACTATAAAACAAAGGCTCTTGAAAAAGGCGATTCTTTAGCTGGCTGGACGGTCATCCAAATTGATTTTGCGAGCCAGTTTATTGAATTTGAGAATGCAGACAAGGCTCATGTCACCCTTACACTGAAATCCAATGAGGTGGCGCATGGCTAACTTAATGCCTTTGACTTTAGGATTGTTCCTTAGCTCCACTGCCTTTGCCGGTCTTTCCATTCCAGGCATTACTACTTCCTCTCTTAAAACTGCAGATAACGCACTGGCCAGAGCGGGCGTAACTGAAATTCAGGATGAAGTGGTTGATGAGAAAGACTTTGAACTCTCTGATGCCCAGAAACATGAAGCCAAGGTCTGGCAATTAACCGAAGCTGAAGAAAAACGTTACGTCCAGTTAATGCAAAGCCGAAGCGGCTTGTATTACCAGGGGCTTCGCATGAGTCCCATTGATATTTTGGGACTGAATGCCCGCAATGATGCAGAACGGGAACATTTTGCAGAACTTGCTGCCATTCAAGAAGCGCAGAAAGTGGCGCAGAATATCACTTGGAATAATGCTTTTTATCAGGCGTATAACAGGCTTTTTAAAGATGTGCCGGTGGTTGGCGATTTTGACCCATCCCCCTATTCGCCTTATGCCCACCAGCCGATTCAGTTGAAATCAGGCGAACGGCTGTATCTGTTTATCAAGGCCGAAGATGCCGTAAAAACCATTTTAATGCAGCTCATAGATAGCGTTAGCCGCACACCCAATACCCAATTAAACCTGCTTTTTGTTGATATGGATTCAGATGCCATCCAGCTTTGGGCTAACCGCCAGCAGCTTCCACGAGCTTTAGTCAATTCTCAGCAAATTACATTGCACGATGGCAAACAGCAATATGAAGCATTAACCATTCCTAAAAAACAAACACCACTCCTGCTGTTATCCAATGGCAAAGCCTCGCACTTTGTCGATATGGGGAGGTTTTAACGATGCGTGTTTTGTTTCTGATGCTGATTGCGTTTAAAGCCTTTAGCCTGCAGGTGATTCCTTTAACGCTTGGCCACTCTGAAACATCCAGTCAGCTGGACTTATCCAGTCCCATTGGTGTGCCAGCTAAAAGCAAAGCCACCTTCGGTAAGGTAGATGCCAAGAAAGTTGATACCACTGTATTTCATAACGCTTTATTTGTGATTGGTGCTGACCGTCTTTCAAAACAGTGGTTGGCTCAACATCAAAAACAATTACAGGACATGCAGGCTATTGGGTTTATCACCAACGTAGATGATTTTGAGGCCATCATTCAATTACAGGAACAATGCCAGTTACCCCTATTGCCAGTCAATGTTGATCCTTTGATGCAATTAATCGGTGTCAGTCATTACCCCATTGTCATTGCTGAGGGGGAAATATGGCAGTAGTAAAACAATATTCCAGAAGACTGACCTTGCACCTTGCCCTGGTGGTCTTTTTGGGCTGGCTATGTTTGCTCATATGGGCCATTGGTCAATGGGCATTGCATGGCTATGACATGGCTTTCAATAATGTAAGCTCACTGGTAAACCATCAAAGACAAGCAATCAATCCAGTATATCGAGGATCATTATTATCAGCCCTGCCTTTGGAACCCCGTTTTCAGTTATCACTGGATCATCCCTATCTAACCAAACTTTCCTTTAACGAAATAACCGCTGATTTGGTCATAAAAGCACAACAATTTATAAAACTGATGTGGCTCGCCAGTCAATGCATGTTAATCAAACTTATGATTCTCTTTGCAGCCATGCCCTTATTCACTTTGGCAATGATTGCGGGATTAGTTGATGGTTTAAATCAAAGGGCCATCCGCACAGCCTGCCTCGGGCGTGAGTCATCCTATGTTTTTCACCGTTTAAACCATTACTTCAAAAAAGGGCTGGTGATCGTGTTGATGGTCTGGCTTGCCGTGCCCATCAGCATTACACCGGCTTATGTATTTATACCCGTCAGCCTAATGCTGGCACTAATGGTAGCAATGACCGCCAGTCGATTTAAGAAATATTTATAAGGGGAAGTTATGAAACGAATCTTATTAGCAGTACTGGTTTTTATAAGTATCACAGCTCATGCAAACGATGCAAACCTCAATGAAACGCTGGTCCGCATCATAAATCAGATTAATGCCATTATGCCTTTACTGGATGAAGCGCAAACTGAACTCAATCCCAATGCCCGTATTCAGCTGCATCTCAAAAGCTTTACGGATAACGAAGGCCAACAGCATGCCGGCGTTCGAGAAGATTTATTAATGATTCGCAATGGCTTGATTGATTATATCAACCAACCTGTCATTGCGCCTCGCAAGATTAAGCCTTTAAACAACGATTTTGTGAGAAAGCCCTAATGAGTAAAGACGAAATCGCAAAACTGTTTGCTGCCAGTTTTCAGCAGTCAAGCCAGGGAGTTTCGGTAAATGTCTTTTCCAGCAGTATCCGCTTTATTGCTATCTCAATGGTGATACTTGCGGTCATGTGGTCTGTGAACCACTTCTTAGGCTCAGAAGAAAAAGAAAAGGATGGATTTTTAGTGCGTCTGGGCTCTCGTCTCATCAGGCTGATCATTGGCCTGATGGTGTTTATTTTATTGCTTTATGTCAGGGGATAACTATGAAAACGATCACACGCTCAGTCTATTTAAGCTTAATCAGTCTGTTTTACGCACCCGCGATGTTTGCAGCCGATGCCTGGTTTCCCAAGATTTCCGATGCCGACAACATTGGCGATGGATCAAAAAATATGATGTCAGTAACAGGAAATTACGTCAAACAGGGCTTGGGATTATTACTTTTTATCACCGCTGTAGTCACTTTCATTAAATTCATTACCACGGTTCAGCATGGCATTGAGGAATCGAAAAAAAACGAAGGTTCGATGGTTGCCTTCGGTACTTTTGCTGTCATGGGCATTACTTATCTCGCCATCAGTATCGCTTCTGGCTATGTCGGTTATTCGATGATTACTAAATTCAAAATCTAAGGAGGTGAAGTTATGAGTCAGCCTTCATCGCGCCATTTATCCCATGACTTCCCTGCCTGGAAAGGTTTAAGTCTGCGGGAGTTATTTTGGATTGTCGTGACTACAACACCACTGGCTACCATGGTGTTTATCATACTGGGATGCCTAATTGACTTCCCTATAGCCAGCGGCTGTGTGGGCTTTATTGTTGGATTCATTCTGGCAATTAGCGTATGGCCCAAAAGCATTGCTCGCATCAAAGCGGACAAGCCTTATGGCTATGTCACTAAAAAGGCTATCCAGTTATTGGTGCGATTAAGGCTCAAACGCTCTCCCTGGATTCATTACCAAGGACAGTGGAACAAGAACAAATCAGTAGGAGGAAGTCATGTTTAACTACTGGAAGAAAATCGACAGCCTGCACCACCATAACCGCTTATTGCTGGCTTTTATCGGTGTATTAACCACCATCGTTTTGGCCTTAATTATGACTTTATTTTCCATGCCCAAGCGTTATGAATTCTGGCTCAGTCCAAGCATGGCGGCCAATGGCGGCTTAATGAAGGCCCATGATATCCCTAATGAATATGTACAGGGGTTTGTCACATCGCTTATGCCAACTTTATATAGCTGGCAAGCCAATGGCAAAGATGAATTTAACCGCAACCTGAAAGCCTTTCATTATTATTTCACTTCTCGCCATGAGCAATTGCTCGAACAAACTTTATCAGCCTATAAGAACGCACAACTCTTTAACCGTGCACAAGTGGCAAGTCTTTATCGCTTTATGGAAGCCGATGATATCAAACGAATTGGCCCCAACAGCTGGGAAGTGAAGCTGGTTTTAAGAATCACCCAACGGCTAAAAGACAACTCGCCCATGGTCATTGCCGATAAAGTCGTGGTCTACCATCTGCGCGTGGTCAAGCTCAACTTATCCCGACTGCATAACCCATTCCAGCTGGCACTTGATGGCTACACCCAGCCTGAAACACTAGTCAAAGATTTACTGGTTCAAGCGGAGGATGTCCATGCGAATGATTAAAATATTAAGTATGTGGCTTTGCTTTATCAATTTAAGCTATGCCCTGCAAAGCGAACATATGGTGTGGGAAAAAGTCCCTTTGAATATTGAATTACCGTTGATGCAGGAACGCCTGATTCAATTCCCTAAAGCTATTAAAATTATTGACCAAAACCTAAGCCCTGCACTGGATATTCTCAAAGTCAAAGGCAGCCTCTATCTCAAAGCGCAAGACAATTTCAAAAACGCCAGGATTATTGTGCAGTTGATTCCAGATGGTGAAGTCATCATTTTAAATCTGAAAGCAGATATGCAATTCAATAACACCACACCCATCGAAATCCTGACTGACGACCCTAAGCGAGAAGGAAAAACTAGCAACAGTCATTATGAATATAACGCCATCCAGCTGACCCGTTTTGCTATTCAGGCTTTATATGCCCCTGAGCGAGTACAACAGATTCCAAACGGCGTTTACCGCACACCGATGCAAACGCATCAAACCATTCCTTTATTTTATGGTGCCAGCATTGAAGCGCATCCCATTGCTTCCTGGCGGGGCGGTTCATTGCATGTCACAGCCGTTGAGTTGAAAAACCTGCTTAATAAACCCATCAGATTGAAACCCGAAAACCTGATTGGTCACTGGCAAACAGCAAGCTTTTATCCGGCTAATCGCCTACCCGCCAGAAACAGGCATGAAAGCACCACCGTTTTTTTAGTCTCCGATAAGCCATTTCATGAAGCCTTAAATCAGCATGCGAGGTATAGCCGATGAATAAAAACCGCGGCATTAAAATTCTGGCGGGCGCTGTTGCCCTGGTAGCCATCCTGATTCTCTTTAACAGCAAAAGCCGCCCGCCTGCCATAGAGCCAGAAAAAAACACCAACAATTTTAACGAAGCCATTGCCAGCCAGTTTAATGACAATATCCGCGATGTTTCAGCCCGCCTTCAGGAAACAGAAAAGCGTCTGGAACACATGCAACAGGAAAATAAAACACTGCACAATAAGCTTCAACAGCCGAAAGAGGATGTCAGCCATAAACTCAAAGAAGAACTTCTGGCTCTAAAAGAACAAATTGCCTCCATTGCCGAAAGCAAAACCAATGCTTATCCACTGGAAGGAAAAGTTGAAACAACGCAAATCAAAGACCTGGATGGGTTATTAGACAAGCCGGTTGTTGAACATAAAGAACTCACTTTATGGGATGGGCAAAAAGAAAAAGAAGAAGCTCCCAAAGCAACGCCATTTTATACCATCCCTGCCGGCAGTGATTTCAGTAAAGTCACTTTGCTATCGGCCTTAATAGGTGAAGTACCCGTTGAAGGCAAGCTCATGCAACCCTTGTTTCCTTTCTCTGCCATGGTCTCTCGTGGTGATTTAATGACTGCCAACGGCATGCAATTACCCGATGAAATCATTGGCATGAAAGTGATGGGGTTTAGCATTGGTGTCGGCTCATTCCTCGATAACATCAGCTGTGTACGTGCTTATGTCACTTCTGCCTTATTTGTTTTTGATGATGGCCATTTTGTCACCGTAGGCCAGGAACAAATGAAAAATTCTGCCGAGATGATTAACAATGACAGCATCGGCTATCTGACCACCCAATATGGCAATCCATGCATTAAAGGCCAGTACATCACTAATGCACCGCAAGTTTTAACGTCCTTTATGGCAGCCGGCGGGATTCAAGGTGCCGGCAATGCCTTATCCAAATGGCAGTTAACCTATCAGGCTGAAGGTAGCAATGCCATTGCCACCCCAACTGGCGAGCTTGGGCATTTTGCTGCAGGTGGCGCCTTAAACGAAGGCAGCCAGAAAATTACCGATTGGATGGAAAAACGCATCCAAGGCAGCTTTGATATGGTCTTCGTACCCGCGAGTCTCAAAGTACAAAACCGGTTTATTCCCAATCAATTAAGTCTGCACTTTAATCAAACCATCGCTATCGATAAAGAACACAACGGGAGGGTATTAGATTATGGTCATCAAACTCAAAAACACATGGATAACGCTTTGCGTTAGCCTGGGGTTATGCGCCTGTTCAACCGCTAAGGTTCAGCATGGCACCATTCCAGAACAAGGCTTAACGGTTAGTCAGCTGTATCAGCTTAATCAATCACAACCGCTGCCCAGGCGAATAGCAAAACCAGTTTCACTGAACCATCAGGAGCAGCAGTTTAAAGCATTACCTAATCCAGAAGTGCCGATTCATGTCTTTGCCCATGTCGCCCAAATCGGTGATGAGCAAATCATAAAGCCTGATTATGACACACGCTTTTTTCTCTATAAGCAAAACCAGTATGCGCTTGTCTCAGAACTGTATTGAGGTGGACCATGAAAAAGATTGTTAGCTGGCTGTTAGGGGAACAAAATCCCAAGTCTGAATTTAAAAAGGATGTCAAAAAACGTTTTGCCAATCCTCTGCCCTCTTTTGCCGACAAACTCGCCATCGCTGACTTTAATGATGAGCATAATATCTTTTTATTTGCCGATGGCAAAAGCCTGGGCTCCGGTTTTGAATTAGGCGATATTCCAGCAGAAGCCGCAGCACCTGAATATTTGCAAGCGGTTTTTAATAAAGTGCGGGATACTTTTGCCTCAGTCGTGCCACTTCATCAAACCGATCCCTGGGTAATGCAAATGTTTGTTCAGGATGATTACAGCCTTGAGCCTGTGATTGACCATATTAAAAGTCATGTTGATGACAAACTCATTAACACTCAAATAACTCAAGATTACCTACAAAGGCTGCAGGATTTATTTAAAAAGATGAGTCGGCCACAAGGGTTATTTGTTGACCCCAAAACAGGCCAACCCTACCGCGGCAGAAGAAGGCGTATTCGGGTTTTATTTTATCGGCTGCTGCATGAATCTACCCCAGACCGGCAAACCGCTTTCAAGGAACACCAGGAGGTAATCGCGCAGATTGAATCGAAACTTCGCTCACCAGGATTACAATTAAAACGCCTATCTGGCAAAGACTATTATCAGTGGTGGGTGCGCTGGTTTAATCCTCTTGATGCGGAAACACTGTTAAAGCAGTTTCCCTATCCTGCAACAAAACCCGCAGGTTTTAATCTGGCGCAAAATATTTTTTTCTCACTACCTGAAAGCGATGACAAAGGCTTTATTTTTAACGGCCAGAAACACCGTATTTTATATGTTGATGGCTTAAAAGAAGCACCAGAAATTGGCCTTATTTCACGCGAAAGAGCGCAATCCAATCCCAAGCACCGCTATGCCTTATTAGATACCTTGCCCGAAGGCAGCATCTATACCATACAAGTCGTATTCTCGCATGATGCCTCACTGGATGCCCATTTAACCCGATTGGAAAAAGGCATTGTCGGCACCAGTTTGAAGCCAACGCAGGTCCGAGAAGATATTAAAACGGCGCGCAATGAGTTGGCCATGGGAAACCGTTTATTCTGGGTTAACCAGGCAGTCTTTTATCGGGCAAAGGATGATGAAGAAGCTGCAGAGATTGAAAAACGGCTGCAGGATATCTTCATTGAAGCCAAAATGCCTTTGATTGAATCCCGTTTTGATATACATCCCTTAAATTCCTATCTCAACGCCCTGCCTTTTAATTTTATACCGCATTATGCCAGGCAGTATCTGTGTTATGACCGCCTGATGTATGCCTCAGAACTGGCATCCCTTTTACCGGTTTATGGCCGCAACCAGGGCGCAAGGCACCTGCCATGCTTCACCTTTTTTAACCGCTTAGGCGAGCCTGTCTTTTTTGACTTATTGCATCATGATTTTGTATCGCAAAACTCCCATTGCGCCATCTTTGCCAATTCCGGTGGCGGTAAATCGGTATTAACCGGCTGGATGGTGCAATCGTTACTGGCGATGAAAAACGCCCGTATTGTCTTATTTGAAATGGGTAATTCCTTTGACCGCATCTTAACCCATTGCCAAAAGCATGGGCTAAAAACCAAACAGCTCATGCTGTCCAATCAAAAAGACAAAGCGGTTCCCTTAAATCCCTTTTGCGATGCCTACAAAGCAATACCTGAAATCAGCGAGCAATCCAACCATGCATTAGAGTTATTAGAGCAGTTGAAAAAAGAACGCTCCCTTCCGGCCAGCCAGGCAGAGCTTAGCTGTGAAGATGAGTCCCGCTCTTATCTGGCTGAGTTGACATTGGCCTTAAGAACCATGATTACTGAGGCCAATGAAAAAGAAGAACAAGGCTTCACGCTTGCTGATGAAACGCTGCTCATTGAAATTTTAAGCGATGCCATCGTTACCTGTGCTAAAGAAAATATCCCGCAAATGCTCACTGAACATGTGCTTGCCTCTTTTGAACAGCGCATCAAAAAGGAAACCGTTTCAAAGAAAAAAGAACGTCTGCAGGATATGGCAGATAGGTTAAAAAGCTATGTCATCAACAATTCCAAATCGCGCTTTTTTAATGTGCCGACAGAGCCTCTCGATGACTTTGATATTTTCCATATCGATATTTCAGCCATCAAGGATGATAAGGGCAAGCTTGCCCTGGTAATGGTGTCACTCCTGCCCCGAATTCTCGCCATGGCAGAACGCACGCAAAACGATGACCGACCCATGTTTTTAATCATCGATGAGGCACATATCCAATTTGAAATTGATGTCATTGTGTCCTGCGCCCTGCTTATTGCCAAAGTGGCGAGAAAGCTTGGCTTATGGCTAATTCCTGTCACCCAGAACGTGGCCGACATGCGGTCTGCCAAGGCAACCAAGATTTTGTCCTTAATGGAAACCTGGATTGTCTTGGGCCTTGATGAAAATGAACTTAAAGACATCAAACAATTTAAGCACCTGACACCACAGCAGGAAGCCTTGATTCGAGACATTGATTCACAGAAAGGACTCTATGCAGAAGCGGTACTTTTAGGCTCCCGTTATCAAGGTTTATTCCGAGTCATACCGCCTCGTTATCTCCTTGCCCTGTTAATGAATGAAAAAAGCGAAAAAGTAATGAGAGGCCAGTTGGAGAAAGATTATGACGTACTCAAAGCCGCTGAGATTATGGCAGAAAAACTGGAACAGCCCAAAGTTAATGATGATCCTGGGGCTTATTTTTATGATTAATACAGCACATGCGATTGAAAGCACCATGCCACCTCATCCAGTGAACACCTTTACCATTGCCGGCAGAGTCATATCAAAGATATTCCATAATTCACATTATAAAATCATTGGTTCTTGTGCCTGGCGTCATGGTCATTATCCACCCAAAATATCAGTTACCGCTGCAGTTGAACAATTCTTGCCTGACCTCATTGTCACTGTGAGTAATAAACCGGAAGAAAATCCCTGGATTGAGGCACGAGCTTTGTATGAAAACAAAGCCAATAGGCACGCTTACCAACAAGCCTACAAACTTGCTACCGGTATGGATTTAGGTTTTGGCAATGACAGCAGCCAAACAACCAGTTTGCATGGTAATGATGAGCGCACCCGAGTCGTTGATGTGATTGGCAGCCCCGCTGCCTTTTACCGCTTCCCATTTTTATCCCTGAAATCGGAAACCAGCTTTGGTATGCCATATTATCTATCTGAGCTTGATGCAGTGATGGATAGAACCGAAGCAGCCGAGTTGGTGTATATAGCATCTCATCCACAACTGTTGATCAGCCATGATATCGGCACTGCAACACATATCTGGGGTACTGAAATTCCAAGACTCATGCGAGTGACTCAGCCTTATAACTTCCGCGCTTCAGTTGTCGCTGCCATGCACGCGGTTGATATCGTGACTAATCAAAACCCGCTTCATGTCACCAAATCTACCAGCAACAGTTGCGGTCAAAACTGTGTTGTCGCCAATGGCATCTTTGATCCAAATAACAAGAAAGTCATCTGGCAGGAAGTCTACCCAAACAATCGCACCTTCCATCCAGGTGATCCAAATGACTTCGGGATTGAAGATGACAAGAACGGCAACGGCAATTATGTCTTTGTTGTCTGGCGCAAATACAGAGGATGCGTGCAACACCATGGCAAACTGATTCGCTTTCTAACCTTTCCTAAAGTGGGGCAACCACAAAAACGCTAGGGGTATCATATGAAAAAAATAATCCTGTTAACCACACTAATTCCAACAAGCCTTTTTGCCAGTGGCTTTATGCCCAGCCAATCCGATTACTATTATCAATTAGGCGGTGCATCCAACTTGTTTGTACCTCCCATCAACAAAGACCAAACTCTAAAAATTGGTGCAGACATCGATGGGCGCATGGGCTTTTCCTGTAGTGGATTTAATCCCGTGGTATCGATTACCAATACCATGCAGGATTTAAAAAAATCCTCGCTCAATATCCCAGCTGGTGTGATTAGCAACTTAAAAGGCTCTGTTGCAGGCTACCCTCTGTATAAACTGCAACAAGCCATGCCTGCCTTATACAATGTTCTGCAAAATACAGCATCCAGTGCTCAGAACGAGTTTTCCCTCAAAGTCAAAGACTGCCAGCAGGTTAAAGAGGCTTTAGAGCAAAATCAGTCTCCTGTTGAAAGTATGCTTTCGGTGTCCGACAGCCAGGGCTGGCTTGATGCAGCCAAGCGAGCCAAAAAGGAAAATGTTGATGTCACCGAAACCTCAAAAAGTATTGCCCAAAAAAGGGATGAATACGGTCTGCCCTGGATAGGCAGTGATAAAGGTAATGCCGGCGGTAAATTTCAACGGCCAATTAAAGTAATCAACGATGTGGTAATTGCCGGATATAACATCTTATTGGAACGCAAACCACTTGATTCAACAACCAAGCCGTATGAGAAAACACCCATGACAAAGACCTGGGCTACTCCTAATGATGCGGCGAATTGGGCAGTTAAAGTATTAGGCGATATTCACGTCAGCAGCAGTGACACCAAAGAAAACCATGACGCCAAAGCCGGTATGGGTTTATCAGCCTTACTGCAAAGCTGCGCTAATGCCAACACCTGCAGTCAAAATATTGCCAAAGCACTCTGGAATCTGGTCAATGGCAGCTGGGCATTAACCGAAGAAAATCTTCATAAAGTCAGTGCTTCCAATTTGCTGATCACCGATGAAATCATCCTAACCATCCAACACTTACCCAGAGAAGAACAACTGCTCACCGTATCCAAGCTAGCCGAAGAAATTGCCGTTCAAAATATGCTGGATAAAGCCTTAATGATGAGACGAATCCTACAAGCCGGCCTTCAGGTCCAGGAAGTGCAAAACTTAAAACCCGCCTTGAACATGGTGCGTTTTGCCTTAAAAAAACTCGATGATGATATCCATTCATTGGCATTTGAAAATGAAGTGCGCAAAAAAATGATGACTGACACTCTGACTATGATCATGGACATCCGTCATCAAGCCCAAGGCGCAAGCATGCCTGGCCAGGACCATGAGCAACCCGCTGTGAAAAATGGTGCAGTCTATGTAAAAGAACAAAAAGGGGCCTGATATGATCGTCTTCAATCCACTTTCGTTATACACCACCTACCTTGGCTGGCAGCAATATGAAATCATCTTCAATGCTTTGTGGCAAACAGGATTGTTATATCTTGGATTTCTGGCAGTCGGCTATCGCTTTTTAAAAAATGTACTGGTGCCAGCTGGTGCATTTTTTGCGGTGGAGCATGCCCTAAATCATTTCCTCTATGAATTAGCTATTACCGTTTTAATCTGCGGGATATTTGTCTACCCCTGCGTTCCACTGGAAACCAAAGCACTGCAGTTTAAACCGTTATGCGGTCTGAAATCACAATCAACAGCCACCTTCGGCGATACTGGCACAACCTATGATGAAGCATTTGCAGATGTTTTAACCCACCAGGTCAAAATCCCCATCGGTTTTGCCATCATTCAGAATTTTATGTCGAGCTTTACCTACAGTCTTATGAAAGTCACAGGCTGTACTGATAGCCTGCAATCCATTGAAGGCGATTTGGTATCTACCTATTTACCTCATGATGTGCGTGAACAAGCTTTAGATTTTCACAGACAATGCTTTATTGAAGCCAGAACGCAATTTAATAGTGATAAGCATGAACAAAGCGAATTAAATGCTTTATTAAAACGCTATGGTGGTGAAGATGATCTCAAATGGATGGGGTCGAAAATCCTGCAGCAATTGTATTACGCCAAAATCCATGCCCGTCATCCAGTCAAAGGATTTACCTTTAATCAGGCTCCGAATCCTAACCTGCAAAAAGCAGCCAATCGCGGCGACCTATCGCAAGAGCAATTACCTGAAGAAGGCTATCCCAGTTGCCAGCAATGGTGGAATAAAATCAAAACGGATCTGGTTGATGTTGCCAACAAAGCCAGCTTCTTTAATAAGCATTTGAACTATTACGCAATGATTGAAAGAGTCCGGCAATACAAGCTCAAACATCCGAAAGCCTGGAAGGCAGATATTTCTGCAGAAGATTACATCGCAAAAATGTTGATTAACGACAGCAAAGATATGCAGCTCAACTCCGTCAGAAACGTAATGGACAACAACAATGGCCATGTCGGCAGTGCCATCACCAATAGCCTGGTCAATGTCGGTCAATGGGCTAAGTCGTGGACTTTAACACCACTGAAGCGGGAATCCATTATGCAGACCCTGCCGGTCATGCAGGCATTTTTCATGTTCTTTCTAATTATCTTAACCCCAATCATCCTTTCACTGAGCAGCTATAGCCCCAGAGCACTTGGCAGCCTTTGTGGTCTATTTGTGATGAGTATTTTTCTGCAATACCTCTGGCACCTGGTTGGCTTTGTTGAGCGGTCGGTCTTGGATCCACTTGGTGAGAATGAAGCGATTTCAGCCATGAAAAATATGGCGGTGATGTTTTATTTTGTTGCCCCTGTGCTTTTACTAAGATTATCCAGTCACTTTGGCAGTGATGCTGGCGCAGGTTTAATGGATATGGTCAGCGGCTCTGAAAAACAGAGTGATCAACTTAGCCAGTCAGGTATGACTACAGCAAAAACAGGGATTAAAGTTGCTTCGGGAATGATTCGATGAGTCAATTAAATACCATTGTTATTTTCAAAGGTTTCATTGTACTCACGCATACTAATCATGCCCTTCTCAAACTTTTCTCTGGCCTCATAAACCGGAATATATTGACGTTTTGGCTTTTCATCCATGATGTCAGTTATGGCATCAAGAACCACACCCAACAATCGAAATACCTTTCGCATTTGGAGTTATCCTTATGAAAAAAAATTATATACGTTCGTCCATTATAGTACTCATACAAACCATATTACCAATCATTGCACTATTAATAATCACCCCATGGTTTATCAATTCTCAAACATTTAATTATTTACAGGATTATTTAAAAGCCAATCAACCGTGGTTTTTAATTTGGCATGGCCTGTTTTATCTTGGGCTATTTTTTATCTGGCCTATTCTAATAAAAAAAATATCTCAACATCATCAACTCACTGACGCTCAGATTAAAAAAATCAGCCAATCCCGATGGTATCTAATCTTTACCTTCATCTTAATCGATGTTTTGATGTTATGGAGTTAACCATGAAAGACTATCCCATTAATAATTTGTTACGTGAACCCACAGAAGCCTGGTCTGCATTAACGTGTTTTACTCTGGCAATATTAGCTTACAACCAGCCGCATTTCTTCTTGCTCACCGAACATATGGCAACCTATGCAGCCATCACCTTATTAGTTCCAGGGTTGTATCGGGCATGGCAGGCCATCAAAGTCAAACGCTATCACCGGAGATTACTTGCCATGCCCACCTATGCCTTATCAACCACAGAAATACCATTATCAAAAAACTGGTTATTCATCGGCAAAGGCTTTCGCTGGAAACCAAGCCATACCCAAAAGCTACACCAAATCAAACAAGTCAAAAATGAGCAATTCATGCAACGAGGAAAGGTTTATCAAACCATCAGAGGTTTTTGTCGAAACCATGAGCAAACCAAGCTGGCAAAGTGGCTAAACAGCCGCTCAAAACTCAATCCATTTCGCCCTGATCCACCGGTTGGCGGTAGCCCTTTCCTGCATGGCGTTGGTGAAGAAGATAAACCTGTATACATTCCACAGGATGTTCGAGTAGGCCATACCTTCGTTGTCGGAACAACCAGGGTAGGTAAGACCAGACTTGCCAGCATTCTAATTAACCAGGACATCCGCAATGGCGATGCCGTTATTGCAGTTGATCCAAAAGGTGATCAAGACTTGGTAAGAGATATGAAAGCAGCTGCCCTTGTCTCAGGTAGAAGCGATGATTTTCACATGGTTCATCTAGGTTTTCCAGAACAGTCGGCCCATTACAACCCACTGAAAAACTACCACCAAGTCTCAGAAGTGGCTACCAGAATCACTGATGCCATTGCAGCGGAAGGCGAAGGCAAACAGTTCGCAGCATTTGCCTGGAAATACGTCAACATCGTTGCCATTTGTCTTGAAGAAATGCAGCAGGAAATCACCTATCAATCCATAGCTTTCTATATCAGCCGGCTAGACCAGTTACTCATGACCTACGCCGATAATATTCTTCCTAACCATTACCCAGATTATGACCAACAAATCGAACAAATCATCGAAGAACACAACAGCAAAATCGGTAAAAACAACAAAACCAAAGCACCAATGGAACGCCACCAAGCTGTTATCCAGTACGTCAAAAACCACATCAATAAAACAATTAAAAACGGCAATACAGAAAGTCTGCACGACCAAATCCTAATAGACCTATTTGACGCGGCAGTTATGGATAAAAACTACTACGACAAAATCACCGCCAGCGTGGGACCTGTGTTATCAGAAATTAACAAAAGTAACGCCTCAAAAATCCTATCATCCAAATCAAAACCACAAGACATAGAGCTAATGGACATAATTAAAAATAAAAAAATCCTCTACATTGGCCTTGATAGTCTAACCAATCCTAATATTGCTCAAGCAGTCGGCAAAGCTTTTTTATCTGATCTGGTCTCAACAGCAGGGAAAATCTATAAAGAAGAAAATGCCAAATACACCCTAAATCTGCATTGCGATGAGCTATCAGAAATCATCCAGGATTCTTTCGTTAAAATCCTTAATAAATCTGGTGGCGCTGGATTTCAGGTCACGGCTTACGCACAGACTATTCAGGATATGGAAGTTGCACTTGGATCACGCGCCAAAGCTGATGTGTCAGAAGGAAATTTTAATACGTTGATCATGCTTCGAGTGAAAAATGAGGAGACGGCTAATTTACTGGTAAAAGTACTGCCCCAAGTTGGCGTGATTGGTCATACCCAGGTCTCCATGGTTAATGATACCCCTCATGGGGATGATGGAGTTTATTTTAATACAACTAATGAGGATCGTGTTCAAACGTTATCTGTACCTATTATTGGGGTCGAGGATATTGTTTCTTTGCCAAAAGGACAGGCTTTTATTTTGGTAAATGGTGGAGATTTGTATAAAATCAGAATCCCTTTGCCAATAAACAAATCATGAGTCTCGATATTTATCATTTTTTTTTTGAATCAGGACATTCAAATGAACCATAAATCTCAATATAATTATCAAATAGCTTTTGAAGTTTTTTCGTTGACATTTGACATAAAAGATTATCAATATCAAAAACTTTCCTTAACTTATCCAAAATGAAATCAATATATACCTTTTCAACCCAAAAATAAGCTAAAGGGGTTGAATGTGATAAATAAATAGGTTCTGAATCACTTAAATTCCAACTTATAATTCTCTCGGTATGTACCCTGTCGCGTCTATCAAGTTTAGATTTTGAAAAAATATACTTATACCTTTTCGGTGAAACCCCACGAAAAGGATAAAATTTAACCATATTTAAATCATCAATAGAAGCTTTATCTTTAACCATATTTTCGAATAAATCTTCAGCCATACTTTTAGGGTAAGGTTCAATATAAACAACTGTATGGATTCCAGCAGCTATTATATGTTTAGTGCATAAGTGACAAGGAAAAGTTGTTGTATATAATGTGGTATTTTTAATTGAGACTCCTCTTTTAGCAGCATCACAAATCGCTGCTTCTTCAGCGTGTACAGCCCTAATATACTCTAGAGAATCATCGTTGTAATTGCTAATAAAATTATATCCTGTAAATTCTTCAAATTTACGAAATTCATCAAGCGATACTAACTTTAATTTATCTGTTTCTTTGGGAAATATTTTTTCTAATTCATCGTTATTTAATGGTTTATTTATAATAAGAGACATTAAATTAGCGTTTTTATCTACATAATAAATTTTGTTATTGTATAAAATATATGTTCTGTTGCTTTTACCAAACAGTTTTAATTCTTTATTGGACAATTTTTCAGGATTTTTAGTCGTTTTAACCAAATAATTTTTGAAAGATTTGAGTTTTAATTTCTCTCCAATAGGTACTCGATTACAATCAACAGTTTTCCAATCCCTCAGATCAGGATTAATATTATCCCAATATAATCCTCCGCCAAACTTTGGAACCTCATTACAGCCACTTGCGATAATATTACCATCATCATCAATAATGACAGCTCCAACTTGTCGTGAAATATCACTAGATCTTAAAGAAGAAACATAAGCATACATCATGGCTACTTCATCTTTAGACGGAGTTGTAAAAGGGATATTAAAAAGTAAATTTACAAATCTTTCGATATCTTGGTTTAAATAATCAGAATGGATAAAATAATGTGCTTTATGATAAGTTTTTAAAGTATCTCTTCCATGCGTAATTCCTTCACTTTCATCAGTATTCATAAGTTCTTCGATTTGTTCGTGATGAAGTTCGGATAGATTATTGGTTATAGAATATAATTGCTGGTTTAATAGATTTTCCTTTCGTGATTCTTTTGATTCATATACTGATAAAAGTACAAAATTTCTTCTATAAACATCTCTAAATATTTGATATTCATCAGGGTGCTTAAGGGAATCAACTATGTATACAACCGGCTTCTTAATGTCACTTTTTATTTCGCTTCTTTTAATTCTATCATTGTGGATAAATAAAATGGCTAGGTAAGATGCAATCCCGTAAGGAAGTTGTTCTCTTGCCTCATTCATTTTTTTAATTTTTTGTTCTAAATTATCTAAAAAATCAACATTATCTTGTTCTTGGAGGGTCAGATATTTTGTAACCTTAATTTTTTTTACTAAGCAATTAGCCGATTTGAATGCAGATTCTAATTCTTTATATACTTTATCAAAATTTGTTCCTAGACCGCCAACCAGCCCAATAACTAATTCAAACGGATTTCTATCTTTCTGAGACACTTCCATGTATTTCACCATATAAATAATGTTTATCTTTATTATAGACATTAACTCTAATATCCTGCGTCACTGCAAATCATATGCAGTGACGCAGAAAACCATCCTTGATTTTACCCAGTAAAATCAACACATTATGCCCTTTTGTTCCAACCCGCACCGCGGGATGGAACAAATCCATACCCCAAAATCCTTGCCCAACTTGCACCAGTTTGATAATTTTTAACTAAGTACTACTGATGAGCCTGTACAACAGGCGAAACCTTTAAGGTCTAGTACTCAAGCCACACCCCTTCCCTAACCTGTGGCTGGACGTTCAGTCGGGAAATAGCTGTTCTGGAGTCGTTACCATTCGGTAACCGATCATTTCATCTGATCTATGGATTCGGGATAAAGCCTTAGACTTTGTCGTGTCTGTCACTTTTTTATAAATAAGGAGGAAAAAACCAGAAAAAACCGAACGGCAAATTGATTTGACGTTCAATAGCTGATTTGCCAGCTTTTCGAGCCTTGCAGCATTTGCTGGGTGTCGCCTTTGAGTGAACCGCTCGACCAACACTAAACCAAAGTCAGGGCAAATAATTTTTTCAGGTGAGATTATGCAGCAATATTCATTAAGAAAGGAAGCAAGGCAATATATCAAAAATAATCGCCATGGTGGGTTAAAAGCCCGCCGTTTTCGTAATCATGTCATCTCAAAACTCACCCATGATATCTATACCATCAAAAATACCCCCAATGATTGGTTATCATTCAATAATGATCATTTAAAACAATTAGCCAATCATTGGCACAAGCAAAAAATCAAACCAGCGACCATGCTGAATCATCTTACCGTCATCAGAAAATTTTTAAATGATATGGGCAATAAACAAACCACTCTCACCAATCGACAATTAGGCATTGTGCGCAATTTCAAGAAAAAAAAGAAAGTAAAAATTACTCAAGATTTTTGGCTGCAAATAGAAGAGCCTTTGATTCGCGTTATTCTGGCTTTACAAGTTAATTTTGGCCTAACTTACAGCGAAGCCATACGAATCAAACCCAATATTCACACCCAACAAAGCAATCTATGGCTGACACGAGAAATCACCTTTAACAGTCAGGACAGAATAATACCTTATCGTAATGACGTACAGACCAGCATTATTGATTCGCTAAAAGAACTAACGCAGGGACCATCTAGTCTATTGCAAATATATGGTGAACAAAGCATCAAATCTCACTTACGAAAAATCCTTAACCAGTCCAAAATTCCTCAATCAAAATCCTGGCGCTACCTTTACGCCAAGTGGCTAAATCAGGAGCTATCATCAACCCTGAGCCAATATAAATTAAACTGGGTAATCATGGATGAAATGGGACTTAAATCCAGAACCAGCTTGTGGAGATACCTCAATGAGCAATAAACTCCGCAGTGCTCACTTCTCAGTTAATAAGTTCGTCAATCAAATTGACAATTATTCCCATGCAAGTCTTGCAGATATGCGCCATATGCTGCACCGTTGCATGAAAGATTTGCATGAACTGGGATATAAAATAGGACATATGAACGGCTTAAAGCCAAAACATATTCATGTATTGGTAGAGCACTGGAAAACACAAGGCAAAAAACCAGCTACCATTAAAAATTATATGGCCAAACTGCGTAAAACGGCCAATATTCTTGGTAAATCCAATCTGGTTAAAGCAAACAATGACAACTACAACATTCCCCGCCGAACTTATATCCCTACCCATAACAAGGCTATATTTAATATCGACTTAAACAAATGCACTGATCCACATATACGCTTATCACTTGAAGCTCAGGCTTTATTTGGACTCAGACGAGAAGAATCAATGAAATTGGTGGTATCAGAAGCCTGGCAAGGAAATGCCCTGGTCATTAAGTCCAGCTGGACGAAAGGGGGCATTGGCAGAACGCTGCCAATCACCAATCGAGCACAACAGGACTGGTTATACAGAGCATCCAAAACGATCAAGCCCCATCATTCATTGATACCCGAGAACAGGACCTACAAAAGCCATCTAAGTCATTATCAAAAGCAAATTGAACTACTTGGGGTTAATAAACTTCATGGTCTACGCCATGCTTATGCTCAAAATCGATATCATGAATTAACCGCCCATCTATCACCTACCAAAACACCATTATTGTGTCCCATTCAAGGTGGTAAACCTTACAAAGATCTTTCTTCAGAAGAAAAAATCATTGATAGGACAGCGAGAGAAATACTCAGTACCCTGCTTGGGCATTCGCGAATCTCGATCACCAGGCTCTATCTAGGATAATAAACGCTTATAGCGCTACGAAACTATTCTGACAAATCAATTTGCTACACTTAACAGTGGAGCAATTCTAACTGGCGATTACAAGGACGGAAATGGCAAAGTTTTTAACCAAATCAAAATTTAAACTGGCCTTGGAATGTCCAACAAAGCTTTGGTATTACGATCGCCCAGATGAATATGCCAATAAGCAGGATGAAGACTCTTTTTTAAAAGCATTAGCTGAAGGCGGCGCACAAGTCGAAGCATTGGCCAGATGTTATTATCCTGATGGAATACCAATAACGGCCTCAAGTAATAAAGAGGCCATTGCCACGACCCAGCACTTGTTTCAAACAGAGGCAGTGACTTTATTTGAAGCGTCGTTTCAATACCAGGGTTATTTTCTACGTGCTGATATCCTGCAAAAAAGACCTGGGCATATCAAATTAATTGAAGTCAAAGCCAAGTCAATCAGTAAGAAAGATGAATCAAAAATGGCAACGAAAAAAGGTGCTGTTAGTTCAGAATGGCGCCCTTATATTGCTGATATCGCTTTTCAAAAATGGGTTCTAAAACAATTATTTCCCTCTTTCACTATTAGCAGCTATTTAATGCTCGTTGATAAGGATTCTTTATGCCCTACTGATGGCTTGAATCAAAAATTCCTGGTACAAAAAGATAAACAAGGAAAAGCTAAAGTTATACTCACAGCGCCTGTTACTGAAGAGGATTTATCGGTAAAAATTCTTAAACAAATCAATGTTGATTACCATATTGAATTACTCTGGCAAGAGAAGAATGATGAAGGGCAAACGGTAAAAGACCAATTTCTTCAATTCAGCCAACTTTATTTCAATGATCAGAAATTTCCACCTAAAGCGAAAAAAGAGTGCGGTTCTTGCCAGTTTAAAACCACTGGTTCAGATAATAATTTGCTCTCTGGCTTTAAGGAATGCTGGCGAGAGGCGCTTGCATATAAAGAATCTGACTTTAATGACCCCACTGTATTTGATTTATGGGACTGCCGAGACAAACCTAAATATTTTAGTAATGGGCTAATTAAATTAAAAGATATCGATGAGTCTGATTTAAAAATCAAAGAGCCGGATGAAGCAGGGCTTTCCAGAACACAACGGCAATGGCTGCAAATAGAAAAAGTTAAAAATCAGAATAATAGCGTCTGGATTGACAAAGATAACCTGCACGCTGAAATGAATTCATGGGAATACCCGCTTCACTTCATCGATTTTGAAACAGCAATGTTACCCATTCCTTTCAATAAAGGTGCTCACCCTTATCAAGGCATTGCCTTCCAGTATTCGCATCATACATTGGATAAAAATGGCGATGTTGCTCATGTTGGTGAATATCTTAATTCTGAGCCAGGCGTTAATCCTACAATCGATTTTATTCGACATTTAAAAAGAGAATTGGAAAATGATGAGGGGACAATTTTTCGATACAGCAATCATGAAAACACTTACCTCAACTTTATTCGTAATCAACTGGAAAAAATGCCTGTTCCACCCAATGATAAAGAAATGCTCTGTTCTTTTATCCGTTCAATCACAAAATCACCTTCTGAAAGCAAAGAGAAATGGGAAGGCCCACGTTGTATGGTGGATATTTTAGAGTTGATCAAACGATTTTATTATGATCCACTGACCAATGGTTCCAATTCCATAAAGGAGGTATTTCCTGCAATTCTTAACCGCTCAAAATACCTTCAAGAAAAATACAGTCAACCTATTTATGGAGCTGTTAATGGCATTCCGAGCCAAAATTTTGTTAATCAAATCTGGATAGTCGAAGAAAATCAGAAAATCAAAGACCCATATCATCTATTACCGCCCATCAATAAAGATATCTCTGATGAAGATGCTCCCTTGTTGTTTGAAAGTAAGGATTTAAAAGAAGGTGGTGCTGCAACGATTGCCTATGCAAAATTACAGTTCACGGATATGAGTGATTTTGAACGATTGGAATTAAGAAACGGTCTATTGCGGTATTGTGAGCTGGATACCTTGGCTATGGTGATGATCATCGAGGCGTGGCAATATATGCTTAAAACATAAAACACATTTCGTGTTTACATTTACACGTCATATGTTATTATGAACTTAACACAACTGACGAGCTAGCGAGAATCTAGGTTCAATCACCATTTAATTATGCCCAAATAGCAATGGCAGCGAGAGCAATGGACGAGATAAAAATGGAGTCACAACGG